>NZ_FNJL01000042.1 GCF_900104515.1 Paracidovorax cattleyae | reverse complement strand
CGGGCGTTCATGGCCTGGGCGGCGGCCCGGGGCGTTCGGCACTTGCTCAACGACGCAGGCTGCCCGACGCAGAACGCCTACATTGAGAGCTTCAACGGCAAGTTCAGGGATGAGTGCCTCAATGAGCAGTGGTTCGAGTCACTGCCACAGGCCAGGCAGGAGATTGCCCGATGGCGGCGGGACTACAACGAAGTACGCCCGCACAGCTCACTGGGGCGCATACCGCCGGCCAGTTTCGCCGCACAGCATCGCCAGCGCACTGGCGATGCTGTGCAACAACCGGAGATCAAGTAATCTCCAAACCCTTGGACTCGCTAACTCAACATTGGCACGGCTGAAGGGGGCAGGTCACCCCGTCCCCACGGCTAACACCCTCGCGGCGGCACGCTCGCCATGGCCGAGGGGGCCGCTCAGGCGTCGCAGGAGGTGGCGCAGTGGGGGGCGCAGATGGGGCGCTAAGTCATTGCGCCAGCGCCGCGAGGCGGCGCAGCAGCGCTTCGATGTCCTGCCTGCGAACTGGAAGGAATTCCTGCACCGTCGTGTCTGGAGGGGGATGCCCTTCCAGTTCCTTGTCGCAGAGCGCCATATTGGTGCGGATCGCTGCTCGCGTGTCCGCCGGAACGCGATAGTTCGCACTTTCAGCGCGTTCGAGATAGTCATCGAGCGTGAGGTGTGCGCATTGCGTCAACCAGGGAATCTGCGCGCTGGCCTTGTCGAGATCAAACGCCCCGCAGCCGGGATGGATGTAGAGCTGCAGCAAACGAAGATGGGCATCGGGGCTTTTCGGCATCACGCGCAGCATGATGGCTTCGACGGTGCGCGCATCGAAGCCGGGAATGCGGTCGCAAAAGACCTTCATTTCACTGCGCAGGTCCATTCCGACCTGTGCCCCGTGCATGGCGCGTAGCTGCCACTGGCGTGCTTCCGGTTCCCTGCGCTCCGTTTCGAGGTAGGCGCCATAGCTCCATTGCGCGGCGTTGTCGCCCTGCTCGGCGCGCTCCTGTATCCGCATGAGGCAGATGCCGCGAAGGTTGTATTCGTCCTGGGTATCACAGGTGCGCGCGCTGTCGATCCACCACCATGCGGTGTAGATGCCGATCAGTAGCGAGGCGACGAAAAGCATTGCCATGCCAGTATTGACGCGGCATCCTTTAATGCTGGTGTACCGAAGAGCCTTCCGGCATTTGCATTTATTCGCCCAGCGTTGCCAGTGCATGTGCCAACGCATCCAGGCTTGCCCTCCGCACCGGCATGAATTCGCGCACGGTGCTGCCCGGCGGTGGGGGGCTGGCCAGTTCGCGTTCGCAAATGGCCATGTTCGAACGGATGGCTTGGCGAGTAGGCTGTAACACGCGGTGGTGGGCACTTTCGGCACGGTTCAGATAATCCACCAGAGTCAGGTGTGCACACTGGGTCAACAACGGAATCTGTGCACTGGCCTTTTCGAGATTGAAAGCGCCGCAGCCAGGGTATATATAAAGTTGGAGAAGGCGTAGATGGGCATCGGGGCTGCTCTGCGCGATGCGCAGCATGATCGCTTCCACTGTGCGTGCGTCGAAGCCAGGAATCCGGTCGCAATAGCCAAGCATTTCCCCACGCAGATCCAGGCCGTCCCGGGCACCGTGCATTGCACGTAATTGCCAGATGCGAGCTTCCGATTCCTGGTTTTCTGTTTCGAGATAACTTCCATAGGCCCATTGCGCAGCGTTGTCCCCCCGCTCGGCCCTCTCTTTTATCTGCATCAGGCAGATGCCGTGATAGGAGTACTCGTCCTGCTGGCCACACCGTGCACTGTCGGCCCACCACCAGATGGTGTAGGTACTCAGCAGTATTGAGATGAGCACAAGCCATTTGGCGCCGTATCCAAGGCGTCTCCACCATCGAAGCATCATTGTTCCCTCAGCATCTCTCGGGCCGATCGGCCGGTGACGGGGCTGCCGCCATCGCGTGGTGACGTGCGGGTGGTAGCGATGGGTTCGCCATCCGGGCCCCAGGTTCGCCATTGTCCCGGGCGCAGAAGGTTGGGGACAGCCAGGCGTTCGAGCACGCCAGGTAGCTTCTCGAAGGCGCCTTGGCCAATGGCGGGGCCTCCGAACGCTTGGTTCCAGGTGGTTGTGGTGGGCGCAGTAACGTGGGTGAGCAAGCTTCTGGCCAATGCACTTGCAACGCCGTCAGGAACTGCTCCTGCATTGCATGCGTCTATCAAAATAGGTTGTCTGTGCCATATGCCGCTGGTACGGATGGTCCGGGCGATTTCCTCAATGTTCGTGACTCCCTGCAGGCGGTGTGCGGTCGCGTGGGCGAAAAGATAAAGATATCCCTCGACGCCTCGTTCTCTCAACCCCGATAGATACAGAGCTTTGTCTCCAGGCTGGATGAGGATGATTTTTTTGCGGATGGGATCGATGGTCGCGATCTTTTGCACCAATTTCCGCGAGTCATCCAGCCCTTCGAACACCAGCTTGGGCAACCCCTTCCCCGGTCCATACTGAATCCACCCATTTTCGATGGGCTCCGCAGGTCCCTCCCGGAACCAGTAGGCAAGCGACATCCGGTCTTTCCTCCCCATGTGCATGTGAATGGAAGGCCGGTGCAGCCTTCCCCCCGGGCGGTGCGTGCCCTGGACGGATGCCAATGTGCCTGCATCGGGAGGTGTGCGGATGGCCATTGCACCGCGCGTTCTGCAATGCAGAACATTTCCACCGCGCGCTGGACAAGCGCGGTGGAAATGGGGTTGGTGAAGCAGGAAGGCGGCGCGATGGCGCCGCAAGGCCGCTAGCGCAGCGACACGAAGACCGGGTTCGAGTAGAACCAGAGGTTGCCGTAGTTGCGGTCGTTGATCTGGTCGTGGCGGGTGGCAGGATCGGTCGTGGTGACCGGCTGGTCCGCCAGCGGCTCGCCCCCGGACGTGAGGCCGGCCACGTTCTCGCCGAGGTTGGTGCCGCGCAGGCGCAGGTACTGGTTCTTCGTGACGGTCATCGGGAACTCCACCATGTTGTAGCCTTCCTCGTCGGTGGTCCAGTCCGCGGCGGTGAAGCGGCGCAGCACGCGGGTGCTCGGGTTGGTGGCTTGCCGGTAGGCGTCGGTGCCGGGTTGTGCTTTCGCGCCCACGTCGCCCACGATGAGATCCACATGGTCCACCCTGGGCGTCATGTTGCCCGGGTTGCCGCTCGCCACCGGGCGCTGGTAGTTGTTGACCGGAGGGCTCTTGAAGCGGATGCGCACCGTCACGCGTTCGCCGGGGGCGGCCTGGATCTCCTGGCCCATGGTGGCCCGGCCCGCAGTGCCGGACACGTTGAAGTCCAGGGCGTTGATCAGGTCGCCGAACACGCCGAAGCTGCGGCCCGCGCGCAGGCTGTCGATCAGCCCGTCGATGTGGCCTTCCGCCTTGGCGCTCTGCCAGACGTAGGTCTTGGCGTATTCGCCGGGGTAGTAGCCGCTGCTGTTGTTGTTGGAGTCGATCTCGAAGTGCGAGTCGGAGTCGGCAATGTTCCAGATGCGGCGGCCCTCGCCCAGCAGCGCGTCCCACACGCCGCCCAGCTGCGCCACGATGTAGTCGGTGCCGCCGTAGGTGCGGTTGGGCTTGTTGGCATCGATGTAGGCCGAGGTGTAGCCGCCGCGGTCGGGCTCGAGCTGGTTGCCCACCATGCCTTCGATGGCGAACACGATCCCGGGCGCCAGGTCGTTCATCTGGCGGAAGTCGGCGATGGTGTATTTGTTGGGGTTGCGCGAGGGGTGGTTGATCAGCGCGTAGCTGGTGTCGGGGTACTTTTCCTTCAGCCAGGCAATGGCCTTGATCGCATCGTCGCCGGTCTGGTTGTAGCGCTGCGGGTACCGGGCCTTCCAGCGGGCCACGTCGGCCGGGTCGAACAGCGACTCGGCGCCGGTGGTGAAGAGGTACTGGAATTCCTTGGCCGCGCTGGCGGAGGTCTTCCAGTTGCCGCTGGTTCCCTCGAAGATGCCGACGCCGATGTGGTCGTGCGTGGGCATGTCCCACTCGAACGCGGAATAGATCAGCTTGCCCTGGTAGTTGCCGGCGTCCTGCAGCGCCTGGATGCGCGGCATCTCGTAGCTTTCCATGCCGTAGGCGAAGGCCCTGGGCGCGGGCAGCAGGTTGGCCGCGTTGTCGTACTTGGACGAGCGCAGGTGGTTGGTCACGGCCATCCAGTCCAGGCCGTAGCTGCCGAAAGCCTTGCCGAGCAGGAAGTCCAGGGTCTGCGTGGTGCGTGAATCGTCGGATTGCACCGTGTGCGTGTGCAGGTCGCCGGTGGTCCAGCGGCCCTTCTCGAAGTTGTCGGACGAGCCGCCAGAGCCGCCGCAGGCGCTCAGGAGAAGAACCAGCAGGGAGGAGGCCGCCAGGGGATGGCGCACGGGCCGGCGTGCGCGGAGCGTGGAAGTGGGCATGGGACGCGGATGTTGCAGGGCGTTGTACGAGCGTGCCCCGGTCGCGCGCTGGCGACTGGAGGCCGGCATTTGTAACAAGGGGCCATGACTCCCCGGTGACACCTGGCCCGCCCGCGTCCGGCCCTCCATGCCCTCCGCTTCAGAAGCTGTGCCGCAGCGTCAGCGTCGCATTGCGCGGCGCACCCGGGAGGTTCAGGTTCGCGTTCGATCCATGGGCCGACACGATGTAGTTGCGGTCGAACAGGTTGCGCAGGTTCAGTTGCACCGTCGTCGAGCGGTCGATGCGGTACTGCGCCATGGCGTCCACCACCACGTACGACGGCAGCGTCACGGTGTTGCCGGGGTTGGCGAAGCGGTCGCCCACGTAGTTCACGCCGCCGCCCACGCTCCAGGCCTCGCCGAGCTGCTGGGTGACCCAGGCCGAGAAGGCATTGCGCGGGGTGAGGGTGGCGCGCTTGCCTTCCACCAGCTGGCCCGCGTCCGTGGCCGTGGAGCGCGTGACGCGCGTATCCAGGAACGCGTAGCTGAACGTGGCCTGCGTGCCGGGGCGCAGCTCTCCCGAGAGCGACAGCTCCAGCCCGCGCGTGCGCTGCGTACCGATGGGGATCAGCACCGTGGGCTGCGCCGGATCGGCGGTCTTGATGTCGGTGCGTTCCAGCTGGAAGAGCGAGGCCGTGGCGGTGGCGCGGCCGCCCAGCAGCTCCCACTTCGTGCCCACTTCATAGTTGGTGGTGCGCTCGGGCTTCACGGACGCATTCGATGCCGACAGCGCGAACATCTCGGCCGACGGCTGGTACGAACGGCTCACCGACGCGTAGTACGACTGCACGGCATCGGGCTGCCAGACCAGGCCCAGGCGCGGGCTCCAGGTGGTGTCCGTGCGCTCGAAGTCCGCCTGGCCCGGCAGGCGGTTGTCGGTCTCCTGGCCGAACCGGTCGTAGCGCATGCCTGCCAGCAGCTTCCACTCCGGCGTGAACGTGACCTGGTCCTGCACGTAGGCGGCGCGCGTCAGGTAGCGGTTCAGCGTGCTGCCCGTCAGGGCACCGCCGCCATTGAGCGGCGCCACGGGCAGCACCGGGTTCCACAGGTTCACGGTGCCGAGCGTGCCGCCCGACAGCGTGAGCGCGTCCTTGTTCTGCTGGCCCAGTTCCACGCCGTACAGCACCTCGTGCTCCACGCTGCCGGTGCGCAGTTTCTGGATCAGCTCGGTTTGATTGAACACGCCGTGCTCGAAGCGGTCGATGCCCGAGCGCGTGAGCGCCACGGTGCCGGCGGCCTCGTTCACGCCGCCGGACGGCAGCGTGTTCTGGCGGTCCAGCTCGTAGTGGTAGTAGCGCAGGGCATTGCGCACGCGCAGAGTGTCGGAGAAGCGGTGCTCGAAGGTGGCCGTGAAGGAGCCCACTTTAGATTCCGACGTATCCGCATCGCGTGCATTGGCCGATCCGTAGTAGGTGCGCGGGTCCACGGCCACCGGGCGGCCCCGGTACGCCGGAATGCCGAAATCGGTCACGCGCTTGTCCCGCAGGTAATCCGCCTGCAGCATCAGCGAGGTGGCGCCATCGGGCTTCCACAGCACCGACGGCGCGATCGCCTGGCGCTCCAGGAACTGCTGGCTGCGGTAGCTGTTGGCGTCCTCGGCCGCACCGGTCACGCGCCAGGACCAGTCGCTGTCCGCGGGCGCGCGGCTGACGTCGAACTCGGCCCGCTTGTCCGCCCAACTGCCCACGCTCACGGCCGCATCGGACACGTTGGTGCCCGGCTTCTTCGTGACGCGGTTCACGAGGCCGCCGGAAGATCCTCGCCCGTAGAGCACGGCGGCCGGCCCCTTCACCACCTCCACGCGCTCGATGTTCGACAGGTCGCGGAAATACAGCGCATCGTCGCGGAAGCCGTCCACGAACTGGTCCCCGATGCTGGTGAAGCCGCGGATGCTCACCTGGTCGCGCTGGCCGTCGCCCGTGGACAGGCCCACGCCCGCCACGTTGCGCAGCGTGTCCTGGATCGACGTGGCGCCCTGGTCGCGGATCACCTGCTGGGGCACCACGTCGATGGTCTGCGGCACGTCGCGCAGTGCGGCTTCGGTCTTGGTGCCGCTGGCGGACGAAGGGGCGTAGTACGCCGTGTCCTCGCCGCGTGCGGCCCGCACGCGCACTTCGCCCAGTGCGGGCGCGCCACCGGCAGCCTGGCCCGGCGCTGCCTGGGCGCGTTCGACGGTGAAGGTGCGCCCATCCTGCACTCGCACGATGAGGTCCGTGCCGGCCATAAGGCGGTCGAGCGCCTCGCGCACCTCCAGCGTGCCGCGCAGCGCGGGCGCGCGCAGACCCTGCGCCAGTTCGGTGGCGAACACGATCTGCGCTCCGCTCTGGCGGGCGAGCGCGGACAGCGATTGCGCCAGCGGCTGCTCGGGCAGGTCGATGGCCACGGGCTGGGCATGGGCGGCGGCAGCGATGCACAGCGCCGCGGCCAGGGCCGCGCCCCGGAGAGCGAAGGAACGGGGCTGGCGCAGGGGGTGAAGGTGGCGCGGAGGGCGGAACGGGGTCGGCATGGAACGGAAACTCCTGGCGGAAGGCGGTGAAGAAATAGCCGGAGAGAGCTCCGGCTTGCCTGCAAGCCGAACGGGCGCGTGGGTTTGTACACCTCTCCCACGAAAAAATTTGCCAGGCAGGTTGGGGGGCCGTTTCCCCGCGGCCGGGCCGTCAGGAGGCGGAGTGCGTCCCCGCGCGGGACCGGATCACCACGCTGCCGTCGGGCTGCCGGTGCACCGCCACGGGCGCGAGCCGCGGCAGCAGATCGATGAGCTGGTCGATGCGGTCGAGGTCGAACACCCCGGAAATCTGCCGGCCCGCGGCCTGCTCGTCCGCGATCACGATGGGCGCGGCGTGCAGTCGCTGCATCTCCGCCACGGCATCGGCCAGCGGCGTCGCCTCCAGCAGCAGCCGTCCCTCGCGCCAGGCCGTGGCCGCGGCCATGGCAGCGGGGCCCGGGCGCTCCGGGGCCGGCAGCCCTGGCATGGCGCCCGCGGTCGCAGCGCTGTCCGGCACGCGCAGCAGGTCTCCGGCCACCAGCGGCACCGCCGGGGCTGTCCCGTGCAGCGGATGCACGCTGACCCGGCCCTGCAGCACGGCGATGTCCGTGCGCCCCGTTCCACCCGGGGTGAACGGCGCTCCGCGGCGGCGGATCTGGAACACGGTACCGATGTCGAGCACGCGCACGGCGCCGGCCTGCACGGCGAAGGGCCGCTGCAGCCATGGCAGCCAGCGGTGCCAAGGCGCATGGGCCACGTCGAACGACGCCTCGCCCGTGGAGAGGGCCAGCCTGCGGGAGCGCAGGTGCAGCGCCACCTCCACGCGGGACTGGCCGTGCAGCCGCACCTCGCTGCCGTCCGGCAGTCGCACGCTGCGGCGCTCTCCCTGGGCGGTGGCGAGGGTGTCGCGGTGCCATGCCGGGTCGGCCCACCAGATTCCGGCGGTAAGCAGGGCTGCCGCCGCCGTGCCCGCAGCCGCCTGGGCGGTACGGCGCCGTTTGCGGGCGGCGGCTGCGCGCTCGATTTCCTCGGGCGTGGGCAGGTGCTGGCGCAATGCGTCGGCGAAGGGCGCCAGCGCTTCGTCGAACGGAAGGTGGGGAGAGCGCGCAGGCCGGCGGGCGGGCGGCGGCTTGCGCGCCTGATCAGTATTCATGGTCGCGCTGTGGATCCCCGGCCGGCGGGCTGCTGCGGTCGCGGGCTCCCTGCAGGACCGGCTGCACGCTGCGCAAGGCACGTGCCAGGTGCCGTGCCACCATGCTGCGCGAGATGCCCAGGCGCTGCGCGACCTCGTCCTGGGGCAGCCCGTACAGCTTGGCCATCACGAACACATCGCGACAGGCCTCGGGAAGCTCTGCGATGGCCGACAGCAGGGCCTGCCGGCACTGCTGCGCCGCGCAGGCCAGTTCGGGCGGCGACAGCCGCGCGGGTGCCGGTGGCGATGCATGCGCTTCCAGCAAATCCGGTTCCACGGCCGTCTCGGGCCGGCGTGCGCGGGCGCGGTGCCGGTCGATCGCCAGGTCGCGCGACACCGCACGCAGGAACGCTACCGGGTTCTCCACATGCTGCGGCACGGGTCGCTCCAGCAACCGCACGCAGACCTCGTTCACGATCTCGCGGGGAAAGCAGTCTTCGCCGAAGCGCTGCCGCAGCGCGCCGACCAGTTCCTCGTAGTGCTGTACGAGCGCCGCCAGCAGGGGGGCGGCGCCGGGGGCGGCGCGGGAATCGGCAGCGATGGATGTCATGGCGGCCGTGATTATAGAAAAGTTAATACGAATTATTAACATTGATAAACAGAATTCCGCGTATTGCGTCCCTGCCGCTGGCGTGGGCGAGCCCTGGCGCCGGGACGGCCGGCCGGACGCGGGGCACAATGCCAGCCCTGCCGCCGGCGCTTTTCCTTTCCTGCCGGCGCGGCAACGGAGCCACGCATCCCATGAGCAGCATCGACCTCGACCGTATCAATGCCGAACTCGGCCACAACGCGCAGGGCCTCGTGGACTGGGCCATCGGCCTGGGCCAGCCCCCCATCGTCACCACCAACTTCCGCCCGTTCGAGGCCGTGATCCTGCACATGTGCACGCGCACCCGGCCGGACATCCCGGTCGTGTGGATGGACAACGGCTACAACACCGAAGCCACCTACCGGTTCGCCGACGAGGTGACGCGACAGCTCGGGCTGAACCTGCGCATCTACCTTCCGCTGCGCTCGCGGGCCCACCGCGAGGCGGTGGACGGTCCCACACCCGGGTTGGACGACCCCCGCCACGCCGCGTTCACGCAGGAGGTCAAGCTCGAGCCCTTCGCGCGGGCCCTGCGCGAGACCGCACCCAAGGTCTGGTTCACCGCCCTGCGTGCCACCGACACCGCGGTACGGGCGCAGATGGATCCGGTGAGCCTCAACCCCGACGGCCTCGTCAAGGTCGCGCCGCTGCTCCACTGGAGCTCCAAGGACCTGTACGAGTACTGCCAGGCGCACGGCCTGCCCAACAATTTCGACTACGTGGACCCGACCAAGGGCGAAGACAACCGCGAGTGCGGCCTGCACCTGGCCCATTGACCGGGTGCGCCGGCCGCGGCGCCTCTCCTCTCTCCATCCCGAAGGGCGTGCTTGCATGCCCTTTTTTTATGGCTGGGTGCTCACGTGGTCAGTAGTCCTGGGCTGACGCAGCCTCACCCCCCGTGCCTACGCGACCGTGCCGGGCCGACTTTTACAGTGCCTCCATCGCATACCGCAAGGGTTCCACCCCGTATCGGAGTGGATGGCGGAAGCGAGACCCCCAGAAGAGAGGACACGTCCATGAACGAAGACACCATCA
Source organism: Paracidovorax cattleyae (assembly GCF_900104515.1). Classification (GTDB taxonomy): domain Bacteria; phylum Pseudomonadota; class Gammaproteobacteria; order Burkholderiales; family Burkholderiaceae_C; genus Paracidovorax; species Paracidovorax cattleyae. Next base: position 27,397 of record NZ_FNJL01000042.1, on the reverse strand, counting down.
AGGGCAACTGGAAGCAATTCACCGGCAAGATCAAGGAACAGTGGGGCAAGCTCACCGACGACGACCTCGACGTTGTCGCCGGCAAGCGCGACCAGTTCCTCGGCAAGCTGCAGGAGCGCCAAGGTTTGGCACGCGATGCCGCCGAGAAGGAACTCAAGGCCTGGCAGGACCGCCATCCCGATTTCCGTTTCGACAAGTGATCCGTTCGGACTCCTGCTCTCTCAGCACATTTCCTAAAACCATCCCCTTCACTGACTTGAGGAGAAAACAATGAAGCACGCACGCAATCTGCTCGCCCTGGCCGTCGCCGGTCTGCTCGCCACCTCCGGCATGGCCATGACCAAGGAAGAACACAAGGCCGCCGGCGACCGCATCTCCGCCGACTACAAGGCCGCCAAGGCCAAGTGTGACGGCCTGACGGGCAATGCCAAGGACGTCTGCCAGAAGGAAGCCAAGGGCAACGAGAAGATCGCCAAGGCCGAGCTGGAAGCCCAGTACAAGCCCAGCGACAAGAACACCTACAAGGTGGCCGAGGCGCGCGCCGATGCCGCCTACGACGTGGCCAAGGAAAAGTGCGACGACCTGAAGGGCGATGCCAAGAACGTCTGCCAGAAGGATGCCAAGGCAGCCCATGTGAAGGCCAAGGAAGACGCCAAGGTGGCCCGCGCTGAAACCAAGCCCGCCGACACCGCTGCCGAGAAGGGCGCACAGGTGGCTGAAGCCAAGAAGGACGCAGCCCACGAAAAGCGTGAAGCCGACTACAAGGCTGCCAAGGAGCGCTGCGACACCATGAGCGGTGACGCCAAGGACAAGTGCGTTGCAGACGCCAAGCGCATGTACAACCAGTAAGCGTACTGGTGGGAGCCATGGCACGCCACGCCATGGCCCTCTGTGGGCCGAGGTCTCCTGACGGGGGCTTCGGCCTTTTTTGTGTCCATACCGGGGCATGGATGCCCTGGCCGGCGGCCCGAACGCTGACCTGCATCAAATCTTCCGGCCGGGGCTGCACCTAAGCTGCATCGCTCACCGCAAGCCAAGGATTGGAGAGATGCATGGCCGCACTGCAATGGTCGGAGGGTCTCGCACTGGACCTGCCCCTCATGGATGAAACGCACGAGGAATTCGTCGCGCTGCTGGCTGCCGTCGAGGCGGCTGCAGACAGCGAACTGCTCTCTGCCTGGAATGCCCTGGTGGCGCACACCACGGAGCATTTCGCGCGCGAGGACGCATGGATGGCCGCGACCCGTTTCGCATCGGGCAACTGCCACAGCCTGCAGCACAAGGTGGTGCTCCAGGTGATGGGAGAAGGTACGGCACGCGCCGAGACGGGAGATACCGCGGTACTGCGCCATATGGCAGGCGAGCTCGCCGTCTGGTTCCCGCAGCACACGCAGACCATGGACGCGGCACTGGCCCTGCACCTGCGCCGCGTCGGCTACGACCCGGTCAGCGGCCGGGTACATGCGCCGGATGCGCTGCCGGCGGCGCCCATCCATGGCTGCGGAGGTGCCTGTTCCGCAGACCTGGCCGTCGAAGCGGCCAAGTCCGGGGTGGCGGCGGCCGTGGGCTGAAGCACTGCGTACCCCGCTTCGCCCGGCGCGTTGGCTGCCGTGGCGGACCATCGCGATGCTCACGCTACCCGGGACCGGTCCAGGCGCAGGGCCGCCATGCGCCAGGCCATCAGGCGCATGGCCCGTGCGAAGGCCGGTGTGGATTCCCGGGGCATGGCGGCGGTTTGCAGCACGGCCTGCTTCGCGATCCTCAGCGCGGGACGGTCCCTGGCTTCCCACGCCGCCAACAGCCGGTCCCGGTAGTGGGCGAGCCTGGCCGCTTCCGCCGGGCTGAGCGGTGTTGCCATGCCTGCCGCGCCCGCGTCCTGCCGTGCCGACAGGTAGCCCGACCAGGATGTCGCGGCGCATGGGGTTGCCGTTCCGGTCGCAGGCGCCCCCGTCATGCTGCGGTCTCGGTTCGTGGCGAGTTGGACGGGCCCCGTCGGCTGCTGGACAGCGCATACCAGTCCAGCTTGCGGGTCGCCACCATCACGAATGCCAGCACGGCGAAGAGCGAAAGCGCGCCCACCACCAGCGCCGTCTGCTCCAGTTGCAGCAGCAGGTAGAGCAGGCCGTAGAGCACGGCGATGCCCGCGCCGAATGGCAGGCCGCGCCGCACGCTGCGCAGCATGTGGCAGGCGTAGTAGGTCAGCAGCAACGCGCACGCGCCAGCCGCTGCTGCGTAGGCCGTGCCGAAAGGCAGATGCTCGGACAGACTTACCAGCAGCAGGAAGAAACTGCACAGTGCGCTGCCCGCCAGCAGGTATTGCACCGGATGCACCCGCAGCCGCTGCAGCAGCTCGAACAGGCCCACGGCCAGGAAGGTGAGCGCGATGAACAGCACGCCGTATTTCGTGGCGCGGCCGGAGAGCGAATACGGATTGACGGGGTCGATGAAGGAGACGCCGAACACATCGGCGCAGCCCGCCTCGGCCGTTCCCGATGGCTGGTAGGGCGCCGGATCGCCGGCAAGGTCGCACAGCCGCCGGCTGGCGGCAACGTCCTGCTGCGCGGTGGTGGCCAGCGCGGAGAGATGCCAGCGTGCAGTGACCCCGTCGTCGCCGAGCGCGCGCTCCGAGGGCAGAAAGCGGCCACCGAACGAAGGATGCGGCCAGCTGCTCTGAAACTGTACGTCGGTCGCGCCGCCCAGGGGAACCACCGAAAGCCGCTCGGTACCCACCAGCTCGAGATCCACGGAGGCGACCAGGGGCTCGCCGCGCCCGCGGAGCGCTTCCGGCAACGGTGTGTGCAGGCCGCGCGTATAGGTGGGGTGGAAGGTGCCGGGCTTGAGCGCCAGAGGTTGCCCGTCCACCTCCACCCGCGCGGCGCGTATGCCGCGTGCATCGCCCACGGCCAGCATGAGGATGGGCGCGCCGCACTGCATGCGCGATCCCTCCACGGTGGCGTGCGGCTGCAGGTCCGCGAGCGTGGCCCAGCGCGCGGTGACATGGGCCTGGAGGGTATAGGCGTTGACCTGGTGCAGGCCGCGCGAGAGCTGCTGCATCGCGGCGCCCGACCGCACCTGCAGCGATTCGGGCATGGCCGTGAGCAGGAATTCGCGCCGCTGCTCGGTCGTGCGGCGCTCCTCTCCCTTGCCGGTGACGGTATCCCAGGTCTCCACGCAGGCGCTGTGCAGCATCGGTCCCAGCAGCGTCTGCGGACCGGCCAGGCTCTGGGCCACGCTGCGGGTGGCTTCGCTGCGGTAGTGCTGCCGGTCGCGCACGATGTCTTCGATCATGCCGAGCCCGAAGAGCAGCAGCAGGGTGACCGCGACAAGCGCCGCGGCTTTGGCGAGAAAGGGGTGTTTCAAGAGGTGCTCCTCCGGCGAGTGGTGATGGAGGGGCAGTCTCGGCTCCGGGTGTGAGGGGGAAATGAGGTCTGTGAGGCGAGCGTGAAGTGCCGTGCGCCGCCACCCGGCCCGGCGCGTGCCGCGGGCCTGTGCCCCCCCGGAGTGATCGTCAGCCGGCCAGCACCAGAGTCGCCCGCATTCCCCGGGCGGTGCTGGCCATGTCGAGCCGCCCTCCGTGCAGCGCCATGACCCGTTTCACGATCGCCAGCCCCAGTCCCGAGCCGCTGCGCGTGCCGTCCGGCCGCGCGGTGGTGAAGAAGCGCTCGCCCAGCCGGGGCAGGGCATAGTCCGGCACGCCCGGTCCTTCGTCCTGCACGGATGCGGTGACGCCGTCCAGCACGATTTGCACGGTTCCTCCCCCGGGTGAGAAATCGATGGCGTTGTCGATGAGGTTGCCCAGGGCCAGGGTGATGAGTTCGGCCTCCCATGGGCCGCTTCCTCCGTCCCCTTCCAGCTGCAGCCGCACCCCGCGTTGTGAGGCCCGCGCCCCGCACTGGCGCAGGGCGGCCTCGGCGCACGCGCGCAGGGCCACCGGTGCGGCGCCGGCCTCGGCATGCTGGCGTTGCTCCAGTTTGCTCAACTCCAGCAGGCGGTCGATGAGGCGCTGCAGGCGCTCGCTCTGGTCCACCACCTGGGCGGCGAACTGACGCCGGTCTGGCGCGGGCAGGTCGTCCTGCAGCAGTTCGCCCGCGCCGCGGATGGCGGCCACGGGGCTCTTGAGCTCGTGGGTCAGGGCGCGCACATAGCCTTCGATGTAGTCGCGGCCCGCGAGGCGTTCGCGCATGTGGTCCATGGCCCGCGCGAGGTCGCCGAGTTCGCCGGGCACGCGCGGCACGGCGGGCGGCGGCCCGGCTCCGTCGCCCGGCGCCTGCACGCTGAGGGCATAGTCGCGCAGGCGGCGCACGTGCCATACGGTCCACACGGTGACGGCCACGCCCACGGCCGCGGAGAGCACAAGCAGCAGCAATCCGCCCTGCAGCACCTTGCGTTCGGCGCGGTCGATGAAGCGCTGCACCGTGCGCGTCGGCTTGGCGACGGTGAGCACGCCACCGATCCGCCGCTCGCCACCGGGGGCTCCGTCGATCCAGATCGGCGCGGCCACGTACATCACGCCGCTGGTGTCGTCGGTCTGCACGTCGCGCGTGGCGCGGGCGCCGTATTCGCCGCGCAGCGTGCGGGCCACGTCGCGCCACTGCGAATAGTCATCGCCCACGGCGCGCCGCTCGGTATCGAAGACCACACGCCCGCGCGCATCGGTTACGTAGATGCGGAAATCCAGCGTCTGCTTGGACAGCCCCCAGATGGAGGCATCCACCGGCCGGCTCGCGTAGCGCCGCACGTGGCGCGCGAAATCGCTCTCCGGCGTTCCGGGTGCGCCCTGGGAGACCGCAGCCAGTCGCCCGCTCGCGAGGTCGTCGCTCGCCAGCTCCGCCAGCAGGTTGGCGGTGTCCACCATCATGTCCTCCATCACCTCCCGCACGCTGGGCTTGATCTCTGCCGTGAACACCCGCAGCACGAAGAATGCCGCGATGCCATTGATGAGGAAGAATGCGAAGAGCAGCCGCAATCCGAGGCGCATGGGTCAACCTCCTGCCCGCAACGGCCATGCGCTGGCCCAAACGAAGCGAGGCAGTGCAATGGCCTGCCCGCAGATGCTTGCCGTCCCCCAGACATGAACAGTCAGAAGGCCGCGGAGCAGGCCACCCCAGCGAACGCCGTGGAACCGGCTTCGACGGGCCACCGGCGTCGTCCCCCCTCGGGGGGATGGCGCGAAGCGCCTCAGGGGGGGCCTCATACTTCTAGCGAGTAGCCCATACCCCGGTGGGTGTGGATGTACTCGCGCGATGGGTCGGCCTCGCGCAGCTTGGCGCGCAGGGTCTTGATGTGCGTGTCCACGGTGCGGTCGGTGCTCTCGCTGTCACCGCCCCAGGCGCCGGCCAGCAGGGCCTCGCGCGTGTGGATGCGGCCCGGGCCCGCGAGCAACTGGGACAGCAGGCGGTATTCCCGGCGCGTGAGTGCCAGCGCGCGTCCGTGCAGGTGCATGCGCTGGCCGGCGGTGTCGTCGTGGAAGGGGCCGGCCGCCGGAGAGGCGGGCGCCGCCGCGGGCACGGCGGTGCGGCGCAGCAGGGCCTTGGCCCGGGCGGCCAGCTCGCGCGGACTGAAGGGCTTGGGCAGGTAGTCGTCGGCGCCGAGTTCCAGTCCCAGCACGCGGTCGATCTCTTCCCCGTGGGCGCTGAGCATGAGCACGGGCAGGGCGTTGCCCTGCTGGCGCAGTTCGCGCAGCAGGTCCAGGCCGCTGCCGTCCGGCAGGCCCACGTCCAGCACCAGCAGGTCGAAGCGGTGGGTGCGCAGCAGGCCGCGCGCGTCGCCCAGCAGCAGGCTGTGGCTCACCGCCAGACCATCGCGCTCCATGGCGTAGGCCACGGTGCGCGCGATGGCCGGGTCGTCCTCCACGAGCAGCAGGCGGGCCGCCATGGTCAGCGCGCCACCAGCACGGGAAAGAGCTTGCCCAGCCCGTCGGCCATCACCTCTACGGCCAGCGCGGCCAGGATCAGGCCCATGAGCCGCGTCATCACGTTGATGCCGGTCTTGCCCAGCACCCGCGCGATCGGGTCGGCGAGCGCGAAGCACACCGCCGTGGCCAGGGCGATGACCACCCCGTAGCCCACGAGCGCAAGGTGCTGCCAGAAGGTCTGGGCGCGGTCGGCGTAGATCACTACGGTGGACATGCTCGCCGGCCCGGTGAGCAGCGGTATCGTGAGCGGCACGACGGCGATGCTGTCGCCCTGGGCGGCCTTCTCGGCGCCTTCCTCCAGCTCGTGCGTGTGCGGCTTCGCTTCCGCGGGCTGGGCATTGAGCATGTTCATCGCGCTGATGAGCAGCAGCATGCCGCCGCCCACCTGGAAGCTCTGCAGCGAGATGTTGAAGAACTCCAGGATCTGCAGGCCCAGCAGCGCGCAGGCCGCGATGACGCAGAACGCGCTGAACGCCGCCACCTGAATGGTGCGCTGCCGCTGCCGTGGCGAGAACCCGTTGGTGTAGTGGATGAAGAAGGGGACGATGGCCAGCGGGTTCACGATGGCCAGCAGGGTGATGAGGGGCTTGAGATCCATGGGATGTCGGTGTCCGGTTCAGCGGCCGCCGGAGACGTCCAGCAGGCTCATGGTGGTGTAGCTCGCGGCATCCGACAGCAGCCACACGATGGATTCGGCCACTTCCTCGGGTGTACCGCCCCGGCCCATGGGCACCTGGTGGGCGAGGTCGCGCACGCGGTCGGGCAGGCCGCCGCTCGCGTGGATCTCGGTATCGATCAGGCCGGGACGTACTGCGTTCACCCGGATGCCTTCCGCGGCCACTTCGCGTGCGAGGCCCACGGTGAGCACGTCGATGGCCCCCTTGGCTGCCGCATAGTCCACGTACTGGTGGGCCGCGCCCAGGCGGGCGGCGGCGCTGGAGACATTGACGATGCTGCCGCCCTGGCCGCCGCGTTGCAGGCCCATGCGCCGCACGGCCTCGCGGGCGCAGTAGAAGCTGCCCAGCACGTTGATGTCGAACATGCGCCGCAGCCGCTGGCCGCTCATCTCGGACACACGTGCAGGTACGTCCACCACGCCGGCATTGTTCACCAGGGCCGACAGCCGGCCCCACTGCGCATCCACCGCCTCGAACAGCGTCACGACCTGCGACTCGTCGGCCACGTCGGCCTGCAATGCCACGGCTTCGCCGCCCTCCGTCCGGATGGCCTCGACCACGCGCCCGGCCGCGGCAGCGTCGCGCGCATAGTTCACCGCCACGGCCCAGCCGCGCCGGGCGGCCAGCCGGGCGGTGGCGGCGCCGATACCCCGGCTGCCTCCCGTCACCAAAACCACTTTTTTGTCCATGGGTGCGTCTCCTGCAAGAATGCCGTGGTGCGATTACAGCACCGCCTCGCCATCGCGAGGCGCTTGGCTGCGATCACCTGTCGCCGCTCCCTCTGCGGGAGCGTTCAACCCGTCCATATCGAAGGAGTGAAAACATGGGCAGTTTCGTGGATCTGGCCTCGGCCGATGGTTTCAAGGTGCCTGCCTGGGTGGCGCAGCCCGAAGGCCGGGCGCGCGGCGCCGTGGTGGTCCTGCAGGAGATCTTCGGCGTCAATTCGCACATCCGCTCCGTGGCCGACCGCTATGCGGCCGCGGGCTACCTCGCGGTGGCGCCCGCCACCTTCGCGCGCGTGAAGCCCGGCGTGGAACTGGGCTACACGGACGCCGACATGAAGGAAGGCTCCGGCCTGAAGCAGCAGGCGGAGGCGCTGCCCGGCGCGGGCGTGCTGCCCGACATCCAGGCGGCCATCGACCATGCGGCGCAGCAAAGCGGCGGCAAGGTCGGCATCGTGGGCTACTGCTGGGGCGGCCTGCTGTCCTGGCGGGCGGCGTGCGAGCTCCGGGGCCTGTCGGCCGCGGCCGTCTATTACGGTGGCGGCATCACGGGCGACCAGGAAGTGGCCCGCACCCCGCGCTGCCCGGTGATCGCGCACTTCGGCAAGCGCGACCACTACATTCCGCTCGAGGGGGTGGAGGCCTTCCGCAAGGCGCATCCGGAAGTGGAGGCCTGCATCTACGAGGCCGACCACGGATTCAACTGCGACCAGCGCGGCTCCTACGACGCGCCGTCAGCGGACCTGGCGCGCGAGCGCACGCTGGCGTTCTTCGCGAAGCACCTGGGCTGAGGGCTGCCGGCCGGCAGCGCGCCAATGACTGCGCGCGCAGATGTCGGGAGCAGCCGGCGCGTCAGGGCGATGGCTCGGCAACGCCCCCGGGTCGGGCTAGCGTCTGGAGCATCAGCGCATGCATCGCGTCCACGGCGGCCGCGCGCTGCGATGCCTTGCTGCGCAGCGCCGCTACCTCCATGGCCTCCAGGGCTGGCAGCGTGAAGCCCGCCGGCAGGTTGCTCAACACCTGCAGATGCGCGGGCACGCTGCAGCGCGTGCACACTGCCACGGCCAGTCCGCTTTCCACCGCTGCCAGCTGGCCCGCCAGGCTGGAGCTGTGGTACACGATGCGGTAGGGGCGGCGCTGCTGCGCCAGGCCGTTGAGGGTAGCCGTGCGGGCCATGCTGCCGGTTTCGTACACCGCGATGGGCAGCGGTGATTTGCGCCAGACCTCGTATTGCGGTGAGCCCACCCACACCAGGGGCTCCCGGAAAAGCAAACGGCCACGCTGCGGCTTGTCGCGCGATATGAGGGCCAGGTCCAGCTCGCCCAGGACCACCCTGGGAATCAGCGAAGTCGACTGCTCGCACGTCAGTTCGATATCTACCGCGTGGTGGCGTCCCGCGAAGCTGCGCAGCACGGGTGTGAGGTAGCGGGCCGCATAGTCGTCCGGCACGCCCAGCCGCACGCGCCCGGAGAGGTCGGGGCCGCACAGCGCGGCCTGTGCCTCGGCCTGCAGCGCCAGCACGCGCCGCGCGTAGCCGAGCAGTTCCGCACCTGCCGGCGTCACCTGCATCTGGCGTGGTCCGCGCAGCAGCACGGGCTTGCCCAGGGCCGCCTCCAGCTTCTTGATCTGCATGCTGACGGCGGCCTGCGACCGATGCACCACGGGCGCCGCCGCCGAGAGCGAGCCCGCATCCACCACCGCCACCAGGGCACGCAGCCAGTCGATCTGCAGGTCCGGAAAACCCATGGCTGTCTTCTCCAGTCATTCGATCATCGAATGATAGTGCGAAGAACTATTCGCTTTACGAGATGCTTTCGGCCGCGGAGCATGCTGGACATGCCCCAGTCAACAAACCTGCCCCAGGTCCGGTCGCTCCCTTCGCCTGTCCATGTCCGTACGCAACGCCGTCGGGAGGCGGGCGGTACGTGGCTGCTCGTCGTCGGCGGCATGTTGCTGGGCACGGTCGGCGTGTTCGTGGAAGAGGCGGGACAGCCGCCGCTGGTGACCGTGTGGTTCCGCTGCATATTCGGTGCGCTCGCCCTGCTGCTTTGGGGACTGGCGACGGGTCGGGTGCCTGAACTGCGCATCCGGGGCCGCAGCACGTGGGTGGTCCTGACAGCGGGTGGCTTCATGGTAATGAACTGGGCGCTGTTCTTCGCGGCCATTCCGCGCACGTCCATCGGTGTGGCCACCATCGTGTTCCACATCCAGCCGGTGTGGCTGCTGCTCTACAGCGCGGTGGCGCTGCGCGAGGCCGTTCCGCGCCGGCAGCAGTTCGCCACCGCGGTGGCTCTGGGCGGGCTGATCCTCACGACGGGGCTGTGGGGTGACGCCGCCCGCACGGGGCAGGGGGGCGCGCAATACACGACGGGGCTTCTGCTGTGCCTGGCGGGATCGCTGTGCTATGCCGGTGTGACCATTCTGGCTCAGCGGCAGCAGGGCGTCAGTCCCTTTGCGCTGGCGTGGTGGCAGTGCGCTGTCGGCGCGGTGTCGCTCGTGTGGGCGCCATTCCTGTATGGCTGGCCCGGCCAGGCCGCGGCCTGGGGCTGGCTGGCGGGCCTGGGGGTGCTGCACACGGGCCTGGCTTACGCGATCCTCTTCGCGGGCATGGCACGCCTGCCGCTCAGCCGGATCGCGGTTCTGCAGTACGTGTACCCCCTCACCGCGGTACTGCTGGACGGCATGGTGTATGGCAGGACCCTCGGGCCCCTCCAGTGGGCGGGCGTCGGCCTCATGGGGGTGGCACTGTGGGGGATCAGGTCGCGTCGGGTCGCGCAGCGCCAGGATGCCGTAGCCCCATGGCAGACGGCGCTTGGCAGATTGGCCTCAGTGGTCCGTCGTGCCATGTGTCGCCCGCGGCCATGAAACCGCCACGGCACCCGTCCAATGGCCGCGGAGCAGGCCAAGCCAGCAGACGCCGTAGAATCGGCTTCGCCCGGCCACTGGCGTCGGTCCCCTGCCCGCCGTGCTGGGCACGGCGAGCGCGGGGGAAACGGCGCAGCCGTTCAGCGGGTGTTCTCCCGTCAATGCGCGCCCGCGGCCGCATCGGCGCTGCCGGCGCTCGCGCGCACCGGGTGGGCCAGCCACACCAGCGGGATCAGCAGCAGGAACAGCACGGCGGATGCGTAGAAGATGTCATTGGCCGCCAGCATGAATGCCTGCTGGTTCACCAGCCGCTCGACCTGCGCGAGCGCCTGCTCCGCCGTCAATCCGCCCGCCTGCAGCCCCTGCAGCGTCTGCGTGACGGCCACCCCGCCCTGTTGCAGGCCTTCGGTCAACTGGGCATGGTGCAGCGTGGCGCGCCGCTCCCACAGTGTGGTGGACACGGATGTGCCGATGGCCCCGGCCGTGATGCGCATGAAGTTCGACAGACCCGAAGCCGAGGGAATCCGCGCCGGCGCGATTTCCGACAGCGTGAGCGTCACCAGCGGGATGAAGAAGAACGCCATGGCGATACCCTGGATGATGGTAGGCACCATGATGGTCGTCAGGTCCGCCTGCGTGTTGAACCGCGAGCGCATCCACAGCACCAGCGCGAACACGAGGAAGGCGAAGGTCGCGAAGCGGCGCGGGTCCACCTTGGCGATGTTCTTGCCCACCACCGGCGAGAGCACCAGCGCCAGCAGGCCCACTGGCGCCATCACCAGGCCCGCCTGCGTGGCCGTGTAGCCCATGTACTGCTGCAGCCAGAGCGGCAGCAGCACCACGTTGCCGAAGAACAGGCCGTAGCCTACCGAGGTGGCCAGCGCGCCGGCCCAGAAATTGCGGATCTTGAGGAGCGACAGGTCCACCACCGGGTGTTCCTCGCCGCGCTCCCAGACCATGAAGGTGATGAAACCCACCACGGCCACGACGCAGCAGGCCACCACCCAGGGCGAGGCAAACCAGTCATGCTCCTTGCCGATGTCCAGCATCACCTGCATCGCCGCCACCCAGATGACGAGCAGGGCCAGGCCGACGGAGTCGATCGGCAGCGCGCGCCGCTCGGATTCGCGCTTGTGGAAGATGCCCCAGGTGACGAGCACCGCCACGATGCCTACCGGCACGTTGATGTAGAAAATCCACGGCCAGGTCATGTTGTCCGTGATCCAGCCGCCCAGCAGCGGCCCCATGACCGGCGCGATGAGCGTGGTCATCGACCACATCGCCATGGCCAGCCCTGCCAGCGCTTTCGGATAGCTGGAGAGCAGCAGCGATTGCGACAGCGGGATCATGGGGCCGGCGACGAAGCCCTGCAGCGCGCGGAAGGCGATGAGCGTGGCCATGTTGGGCGCGAGGCCGCACAGCAGCGACGCGATGACGAAGAGCGTCACGCTGGCCACGAACAGGCGCACCTGCCCGAAGCGCTGCGACAGCCAGCCGGTGAGCGGCACCGCGATGGCGTTGGCCACCGCGAAGCTGGTGATGACCCAGGTGCCCTGCGTGGGGCTCACGCCCAGGTCGCCCGCGATGGCGGGCAGCGACACGTTGGCGATCGACGTGTCCAGCACGTTCATGAACGTGGCCGCGGAAAGGGCCAGCGTGCCCCACATGCGCGCGCTGCCTTCGAGCGGCGGCGGCGCCAGGGGCGGTGTGTGGCTAGGAGAGGACATGGAGGCTCCGGAAGGGGAGGACGCCGTCGGATTCAGCGGGTCTGCGCCCGGCTGGAGGCATGCGCGGCGGCGGTGCGCACTGAACGGCCGGCGTCCGCGTCGCCGCGGGTGGGCGCCTGCCGTGCGTCCGTGGCGCGGGCCGCCGCGCCTGCGTTGGCTGCGATGATGCGGGCCACCTCTTCATCGGCGCCCTTGTCGAGGCCTGCGTACACGGCCGTCTGCGCCACGGCCTGGGCACGCGGCGCATCCGCCAGCAGCGCGCCGGCGCGGTCCTGGGTGTTGACCGTGACGTCCATGGACAGGCCCACGCGCAGCGGATGGTCCTTGAGCTGCTCGGCATCCAGCGCGATGCGCACCGGCACGCGCTGCACCACCTTGATCCAGTTGCCGGTGGCGTTCTGCGCGGGCAGCAGCGCGAAGGCCGCGCCCGTGCCCACGCCCAGCCCGACGACCTTGCCCGTGTACTCCATCTTGCTGCCGTAGAGGTCGGCTGTCAGCGTGGCAGGCTGGCCCAGACGCAGGTTGCGCAACTGGTTTTCCTTGAAGTTCGCATCCACCCAGACGTGGCTGAGCGGCACGATGGTCATGAGCGGCGCACCGGGCGCCACGCGCTGGCCGAGCTGCACCGTGCGCTTGGCGACGTAGCCGTCCACCGGCGCGGGCAGGGCCGTGCGGCGCTCCGCGAGGTAGGCCTCACGCACCTTGGCCGCGGCCGCGAGCACGTTGGGGTTCTCCTGCACCGGCACGCCCTGGGTGAGCGACTGGTTGCTGGTCAACTGCTCGCGGGCGGACTCCACCCCTGCCTGCGCGGCGGCCAGGGCCGAGCGGGCGGCGTCCAGCTGGTTCTGCGCGTGCTGCAGTTCCTCCTTGGAGACGGCGCCGTTGCCCGAGAGGGATTGGCGGCGCTGCAGGTCTTCCTGGGCGCGCGCCACGTCCGAGCGCGCCTTGGTCACTTCCGCCTGGCGCAGCGTGACCTGGGCATTCAGCGAACCGTTGTTCACATACACCGTGCGCGCCTGCCGGACGGCCTGGGCCAGCCCTGCTTCGGCCTGCGCGAGCGCCACGCGCGCATCGGCCGGGTCCAGTTGCACCAGCGGTGCACCGGCCTTCACGAAGTCGGTGTCGTCGGCCATGATGGACATCACCGTGCCACCCGTCTGCGGCGTGATCTGGATGACGTTGCCCTGCACATAGGCGTTGTCGGTGTTCTCGTAGTGGCTAAGGACGAGCCAGTCGTACAGGCCCCATCCCGCGCCGGCCACGACGATGACGGCGGCCAGTGCCACGAGGGTCTTGCGGCGGCGGGCCTTGGCGTCCTGGGCGGTGGCCGGGGCGTTGGAGGGGGCGGAAGCGTTCTGGGGTGCGTTCATGGTGATGTCTCCCCGCGGGACGGGCATCGTCCGCGCGGCAAGGAAAAAAAGGGGAGGGCGGATAGAGGTCTGCGGGAAGTTCAGTGCGTGGTGCCGGGCGCGGCGGAGGTCTCCGGGCCTGCGGCCAGGACGGGGGCCTGCGCGGCATAGCCGCCGCCCAGTGCGCGCGCCAGGCGGGCCTGGTTGTCCAGGCGGCGGGCGGCGAGGTCCACGGCCTGGCGGCGCTGCTGCAGAACGCTGGTTTCGGCGGTGAGCACGTTCAGATAGTTGCCCAGGCCGGCCCGGTAGCGCTGCTGGGCGATGGCGTAAGCGCTCTCGGCGGACGCCTGCGCTTCGCGCTGCTCTGCGGCCTGCTGGTCGATGGAGCGTGCCGAGGCGATCTGGTCGGCCGCTTCATGCAGCGCATCCAGCAGGGTGGCGTTGTAGCTCTCGACGGCGGCATCCACGTCGGCGGCCTTGCCGCGCAGGTTGGCGCGCAACCGGCCCGCCTCGAAGATCGGCAGCCGGATGGCCGGGCCCACGCCCCATTCGCGGCTGCCGCCCTTGACGAAGTTGTCCAGCCCCAGCGATGCCAGGCCGACGAAGGCCGTGAGGCTCACGTTGGGATAGAACTGCGCCTTCGCCACGGTCACGTCCTGCGTGGCGGCCTCCACGCGCCAGCGCGCGGCGGCGATGTCCGCACGCCGGCCCAGCAGGTCCGCGGGCAGCGCGGCGGGCAGGGCGACGGCATGCAGGGACGACAGCGGCGGCGGTACCAGGGCCTGCGCGGCCCCGGGCTGCCCCACCAGCGCGTCCAGCGCATTGCGCGCCATGGCCGCCTGCTCGCGCAGCGCCTCGATCTGCTGGCGCGCCTCGGGCAGGCTGCCTTCGCTCTGGCGCTCTTCCAGCCGCGTGTCCAGGCCGGCCGTCACGCGGTCGCGCACCAGCGACAGCGTCTGGGTGCGCTGCTCCAGGGTGCGCTGCGCCACGCCGAGCTGTGCCTGCACCCGTGCGAGCTCCACATACTGCCGCACCACGTTGGATGCCAGCAGTACCCGTGCGGCCTGTGCATCGGCGATGGCTGCGTTGGCGCTGCCCACTGCGGCGTCGATGGCCGCGCGGTTCCTGCCGAAGAAGTCCAGCTCCCAGCTGCCCGTGAGGCGGCCCGTGGCGTTGTTTTCCGTGCTGCCGCCCAGCGGTGGGGGATAGATCGAATTGGCGCTGTAGTGCTGGCGGGTGGCGTCCAGGCTGCCGTTGACCTGCGGCCGGTCGGCGGCGCGCATGCCTTCGGTGAACGCCTGCGCCCGGGCGATGCGTGCCTCTGCGAGCTTCAGGTTGGGACTCTGGGCCAGTGCCTGGCCGATGAGCGCATCCAGTTGTGCATCGCCGAAGCCGCGCCACCAGTCGGAGGCGACGGCCGGGTCCGCGAAGGCCCGCGCGGCATCTGCCGTGCCCTGCGCCTGCGCGGCAAGACCCAGGGAGGCCGCGTCGCGCATCCGGGCCTGGGGGGCGATGCCGGACATGTCGGCGCACGCCGTCAGCCCCAGCAGCGCGAAGGCCAGGGTGCCGACATAGAGCGCCACCGCCTGCCAGCGAGGCCCTGCGGTGTCGCCGGCCGGTTGCACGTGCGGCATCGTCGCCGCGGGGGTGGAGGGAGCCAGGAGGTTTTTCATGTTGTGTCGTGCTCTCGGGAAAAGGGGCGGGACGGCTTACGGGGCGTCCGGCGGCGGCGGCGTGAGCCGCGTGGCCAGGTTCTCGTAGATGCGGGTGAGATAGCGGCGGAACGCGGCGGCTTCCGCATCGCTGAAGCCGTGCAGGGCCGTGCGCTGAAGGTCCTGCAGCATGTCGGGCAACTGGGCTGCGGCGGCGTGGCCTTCTTCGGTCAGCGCGAGGTTGACCACGCGGCGGTCTTCCTGCGAGCGCTCGCGGCGGCACAGGCCTTTGGCTTCCAGCCGGTCCAGCAGCCGCGTCATGCCGCCGGCATCCAGCTGGCAGCCGCGCGCCAGAGCGGCGACCGTGCTTTCCTGGCCCGAGGCCAGGAAGATGCGCAGCAGGGGCCGCCACTGCGCATCGGTCAGACCCAGGGGTTCCACCCGGCGGTCCACCTCGTTGTTCATCAGGCTGACGATGCGGCGCATCTGGTAACCGATGCTCTGCTCGATCAACTGGGGATTGACGGAAGGCGTGGCGTCGTGGGTCGAATGCATGCCGTAACATTAATTGACTAGACAAATAATGTCAAGTCTTTGATTGCGGGGCGGTCCGAACGACCGGTGTGCACGGGGGAGCGAGACTTCGTTCCTCAGCCGACGGCGGGAGGCGGCCCGGAAGGGGCAGGCGCAGGGCCGTGGTTGCGCAGGCAGAACCGGCCGAAACGGCCCAGCAGCGCGGCCGCTTCCGGGGTCGCGCGGACATGCCCGCGCAGCGTGCCAGGGTCGCGGCCGGCGTGGCGCAGGTCGGCAGCGAGCGTGTCGATGTAGCCGCGCATCGCGTCCGGCCCGAATTCGGGATGGAACTGCACCCCCCACGCGCAGTGGCCCACCCGGAAGGCCTGGTGCGGCTCGAATGCATTGCCTGCGAGCCGCACCGCCCCGGCGGGCAGGCGGCGCACCGATTGCCGGTGGACGACCTGGGCATCGAAGGCCGCAGGCAACCCGGCGAAGAGCGCGTCGCTGCCCGTGGCGTCCGGAACCGTGCCGACGTCCACCGTGCCGATCTCCCACCCTCCGGGATGGTCCGCCACTTCTCCACCGAGCGCGTGCGCCAGCAACTGGTGGCCGTAGCAGATGCCCAGCACGGGCGTCTGCAACGCCACGGCACGGGCGATCCAGCCGCCCAGCGCCTCGCTCCAGGGCGCCTGGTCCGTGACCATGGCGTGCGAGCCGGTCACCACCACGCCGGCGATGGATGCGGGTTCGGGCATGCCGTCGCCTCGCGCCGCATCGATGGTGAGCACGGGCGCAGCCGTGCCGCCCAGCCCGGCCCGCACCCAGTCCTCGAAGTCACCCAGGCGCGTCCGCAGCGCCGGGAACGTGCCGCCGGTCCTGGCGATCACGATGGGCAGCGGTGCCGGCGGCGAAGGCATGGATCGGATGGAAGGGGTCAATGCTGCCCGGTGCGGGCGAGGTAGCGCTTGCGCCAGAACAGCGCCACCAGGGCGACGGCGATCGCCGTCATCGTGGCCATGGCCCACCAGAAGCCGTCCTGCTTGTGGATCAGCGGAATGAACTCGAAATTCATGCCGAAGATGCCCGCGATCAGGTTGAGCGGCAGGAACACGGCCGTGAGCGCCGTGAGCGTGCGCATGATGTCGTTGGTGCGGTTGCTTTGCACGCTGAAATGCATCTGCACCGCGGTTTCCGTGCTCTGCTCCAGTCGGCGCACGTGGTGCACCACGCGTTCGATGTGTTCCAGCACGTCGCGGCTGCGCACCTTGAGCAGTTCCAGCTCGCGCAGCGCGGCGATGTTCTCGGGCAGGGCCCAGGTCTCGAGCGTGTCCACCCAGTCCTGTACGGCGGCCCGCTGGTCTTCACAGATCTCGTCGAGCTGGTGCAGCGTGAGCCGCGCATCGAGCAGCGCGCTCCAGTTGGCGAAGCGCCCGCGCGGCTTGAGCAGTTCGGCCTGCCAGTGGTCCAGCTGGCGCGACAGTTCGCGGCGCAGGTCCAGGTAGTTGTCCACGATCAGGTTCACCACGCGCAGCATCAGGTCTGCCGGGCTGGTCGGCAGGCGCGAACCGGGAACCGGGCCGGTGCGGATGTCCCGGGCCTGGGTCTCCGACGCCGGGCCGCCCTCGGCGGCAGGCGCGGGCTGCGTCGCGGTGAGCAGGCGGGCGGCGAACGCGTCGCGCACGGTGCAATCGCCCGGGTGCACCGACAGCAGTACCTGGTCGAATATCGCGAACCCCACGGGGCTGGTGTCGATGCGGCGCAGCACGGGAGGTCCGGCGCGCCGGGCCGGGGCGAGTCCCGTCAGGCTCGCCAGGCTGGGCACTTCCGCCGTATCGCACTGCGTGGCACTCAGCCGCCGGAAGACCATGACGTCGTACTGGGAGGTGTAATCGTAGTGCGACGGCAATTGGGCGTTCAGCAGGTCGGACACATGCAGATCGACGAGCTGCTGGCCGGTGAGGGACTGCAGCGCCGCCTGCAGCGCCGGCAGGCGCTCGCCGAACACCGCGCGCGTGCCGGCGATCCAGATGAAGCCCTGGGCGGGCATCCGCTGCGGAATCGCATCCAGTTCTTTCGCCCCCTGCGGGCCGATATGGAAGACGCGGATCGCGCCGGAGGCGTCCAGCGTCACGGGGCGGGCCCCCGGCATGCGGAATGGGGTGCCATGGCGCTCCTACCGGGACAGCAGCCGCGCGGCGTCGCGGGCGAAATACGTGAGGATGCCGTCCGCGCCGGCGCGCTTGAAGGCGAGCAGGGACTCCATCATCACGGCGTCGTGGTCGAGCCAGCCGTTGGCCGCGGCGGCCTTCAGCATGGCGTATTCGCCGCTCACCTGGTAGGCGAAGGTCGGCACGCGGAACTCGTCCTTCACCCGCCGCACGACGTCCAGATACGGCATGCCGGGCTTGACCATGACCATGTCCGCGCCCTCGGCGATGTCCAGCGCCACCTCGCGCAGCGCCTCGTCGGTGTTGCCCGGGTCCATCTGGTAGACGTTCTTGTCGGCCTTGCCGAGCGCTCCGCGCGTGCCCACGGCATCGCGGAAAGGGCCGTAGAACGCGCTCGCGTACTTCGCGCTGTAGGCCATGATGCGGGTGTGGATGTGGCCCTGGGCCTCCAGCGCCTCGCGGATGGCGCCGATGCGGCCGTCCATCATGTCGCTGGGCGCCACGATGTCCACCCCCGCCTCGGCATGCGTCAGCACCTGGCCGACGAGGATTTCCACCGTCTCGTCGTTCATGATGTAGCCGGTATCGTCCAGCACGCCGTCCTGCCCGTGGCTGGTGTAGGGGTCCAGCGCCACGTCGGTGAGCACGCCCAGATCGGGAAACTCCTTCTTGAGCGCCCGCACCACCCGGGGGATCAGCCCCTCGGGGTTGAGCGCTTCCTTGCCGTCCGGAGCTTTCAGCGAAGGCTCGATGGACGGAAACAGCGCCAGCACCGGGATGCCCAGGCGCACGCAGTCTTCCGCCACGGGCAGCAGCAGATCCAGGCTCAACCGGTCCACGCCGGGCATCGACGGGATGGCCTGCCGGTGGCTCGTGCCTTCGTGCACGAACACCGGGTAGATGAAGTCGTGCGCGGACAGCCGGTGCTCGCGCACGAGGTTGCGGGTGAACACGTCGCGCCGCAGCCGGCGCGGGCGGTGCTGGGGAAAGGGCGGGGGGCTGGAGAGATGCATCCCGAAATTGTGCTCCCATTCGAACGGGATTCGCCGGAGGCACCGGCCGCGCATGCACGCGGCGGCCACGTACACTGCGCCCATGCTCTGGGTCAAAGCCTTCCATATCGTCTTCGTGGCCAGCTGGTTCGCGGGCCTGTTCTACCTGCCCCGCATCTTAGTGAACCTCGCCCTGGTGCCGCCGGACTCCACCGCCGAGCGCGAGCGCCTGCTGCTCATGGCGCGCAAGCTGCTGCGCTTCACCACCCTGCTGGCGGTACCTGCCCTGGCCCTGGGCCTGTGGCTCTACCTGGGCTACGGCATCGGCCGCGGACCGGGCAACGGCTGGATGCACGCCAAGCTCACCGTGGTGGTGCTGGCCGTGGGCTACCACCATGCCTGCGGCGTGCTGCTGCGCAAGTTCGCCGCCGGACGCAACAGCCACGGGCACCGCTGGTACCGCTGGTTCAACGAGGTGCCGGTCCTCCTGCTGGTCGCGGCGGTCGTGCTGGTGGTCGTCAAGCCGTTCTGAACCGGGCGCGCGCCGCCGTGCACAAGACCTCCGCCTGGCCGCTGGCGCTGACCTACATCGCGCTCATCGTCTTCGCGAGCCTGTTCCCCTTCGAGGGCTGGCGCGAGCAGGGCATCTCCCCGCTGGTCTTCCTCACGGCCCGGGTTCCGCCGCCGTACTGGACCTGGTTCGACGTCAACATCAATATCGCGGGCTATGCGCCGCTGGGCTTCCTGCTGGCCCTGGCGCTGTTGCGCACGGGCTGGCCCCGCGCAGCCGTGGCGGTGGCCGTGCTGTCCGGCGGCATGCTGTCCATGCTCATGGAGCTGCTGCAGATCTACCTGCCGCGCCGGGTGCCGTCCAACATGGACCTGCTGCTCAACACGGCCGGCACCCTGCTGGGAGCGCTCGTGGCCGCATTGCTGGAGCGGCTGGGGGCCATCGCCCGCTGGAGCCGGTTCCGCGCGCGCTGGTTCGTGCCGGACGCGAGCGGCGCCCTGGTGCTCATCGCGCTCTGGCCGGCCGCGCTGCTGTTTCCCGCGGCCGTGCCGTTCGGGCTCGGCCAGATGTGGGAACGCCTGGAAGCCGCGCTGGCCGAAACGCTGGCCGACACTCCCTTCCTCGAATGGCTGCCCGTGCGCGACACCCCGCTGGAGCCCCTGATGCCCGGAGCTGAACTGCTCGCTGTGCTGCTCGGGCTGCTCGTTCCCTGCCTGCTGGGCTACTGCGTCGTCCGGCACGTCGGCCGCCGCGTGGCCTATGCCTGCGGCATGGTGTCCGCCGGGGTGGCCGTGACCGCGCTGTCCGCCGCGCTCAGCTACGGCCCGGCCCACGCCTGGGAGTGGCTGGGCCTGCCGGCCCGCGTGGGCATCGTCGCAGGGTTGGTGGGAGCGCTGCTGCTCGTGACCCTGCCGCGCCGCGCCGCCGGGGTGCTGCTGCTGCTCGTGCTGGTCTGGCACCTGAACCTGCTCAACCAGGCGCCGACCAGCGCCTACTTCGCGGAAACGCTCCTGGCCTGGGAGCAGGGGCGTTTCATCCGCTTCTACGGGCTGGGCCAGTGGCTCGGGTGGCTCTGGCCCTACGCGACGCTGGTGTACGTGGTGTTGCAGGTCGCCAGCCGGCCGGCGCCTGAGGCGCGCACGGCACCTCCCTCCTAGAATCCGGGCATGACCGAAGACACCTCCCCGCCCCGCGGCTACTATGCCCGCCACATTTTCTTCTGCCTCAACGACCGCATCAATGGCGAGGACAGTTGTGCCCACCATGGCGCGCAGGAGGCGTTCGACCACTGCAAGGCGCGCGTCAAGGCCGAGAAGCTGGCCGGTCCCGGCAAGGTGCGCGTGAACAAGGCCGGCTGCCTGGACCGCTGCGCCGGCGGGCCCGTCGCGGTCGTCTATCCCGAGGGCACCTGGTACACCTATGTGGACACCAGCGATATCGACGAGATCGTCGAATCCCACCTCAAGAACGGCCAGGTGGTCGAGCGGCTGCTCACTCCTCCGGAACTCGGACGCTGATCCGGGCTCAGACCCCGGCCTTTCCCGCATTTCGGGCCGCGGGCTGCCTTTTTCGGGGGGCGGCGCACGTGGCCATTTCCCTATTGCAGACAAGTGAACGCCCAGACTGAACGCCTGACTTTCTCCGGTGCGGCCGGTGCCATCGAGGCGCTGCGCGACCCGGCCGCCGCGGCCGGGGACGGCGCCCCACGCGGCGTGGCCGTGATCGCCCATCCCCATCCGCTCTTCGGCGGTACCATGGACAACAAGGTCGTGCAGACCCTCGCCCGCGCCTTCGTTGCCTGCGGGTGGACGGCCGTGCGCTTCAACTTCCGGGGCGTCGGCGGCAGTGCCGGCGCCCACGACGAAGGGCGCGGAGAGCTGGACGACCTGCTCGCGGTCATCGACCAGGCCGCGCCTGCCGGTGCGATCGCGCTGGCGGGGTTCTCCTTCGGCGCCTTCGTGACCAGCCATGCCCTGGAGCGGCTCTGGGGCGCGCGCGACATCGAGCGCGCCGTGCTCGTGGGGACGGCTGCCAGCCGCTTCACCGTCGCTCCCGTGCCGGCCGATGCCCATGGCCGCACACTGGTGGTCCACGGCGAGCAGGACGACACCGTACCCCTGGCGGCCGTGATGGACTGGGCGCGCCCGCAGACACTCCCTGTGACAGTCGTGCCCGGTGGCGGCCATTTCTTTCACGGACAATTGCCGCTGCTCAAGAGCCTGGTCGTGCGGCACCTCACTTCCCAGGCCTGAGGCGCAGGCTGCCGGCTGCCTGCGCCTTCCGCTGTTTCTTTCCCCTTCTCCCGCTTCCTTTCTTCCCGGACCGTTCCGAATGCATGCCTCCATGAAGTCCTTCCTGTCCCTGCTGCGCTCCTTCGCCATGGCCGCCGCGCTCGCGCCCGCCGCGCTCTGGGCGCAGGTGCAGGCGCCCCAGCCGCCCGAGATCGCCGCGCGCAACTACCTGCTGCTGGACGTGACCGCCGGGCAGGTCCTGGCCGCCAAGGACATCGATGCCCCCGTGGAGCAGGCGTCCCTGACCAAGCTCATGACCGGCTACCTGGTGTTCGACGCGCTGCGCGCCAAGAAGATCACGCTGGAGCAGAGGCTGCCGGTGAGCGAGCGCGCATGGAAGATGCCGGGCTCGCGCATGTTCATCGACCCCAAGATGCAGGTGCCGGTGGAAGACCTCGTCAAGGGCATGATCGTGCAGTCGGGCAACGACGCCACCATGGCCCTCGCCGAGGGCGTGGGCGGCACGGCCGAGAACTTCGTCAAGCTCATGAACGACCAGGCCAAGGCCCTGGGCATGAAGAATACGGCCTACAAGAACCCCGAAGGCCTGACGGAGCCCGGCCACACGACCACGGCACGCGACCTCAGCATCCTCGCGACGCGGCTCATGAAGGATTTCCCGGAGTACATGCACTATTACTCCACCAAGCACTATGCCTACCCGGGTACGCCGCCCTCGAACGGCTCCAACCGCAATGCGCTGCTGTTCCGCGATCCGACCGTCGATGGCCTCAAGACCGGCCACACGGCGGCGGCAGGCTATTGCCTGGTCGCCACGTCCCGGCGCGACTTCCCGAACGTCGGCCAGCGCCGGCTGCTGTCCATCGTGCTCGGCGCGGCGAGCGAAAGCGCCCGCGCCAACGAGAGCCAGAAGCTCCTGAACTGGGGCTATACCGCCTACGATGCCGTCAAGCTGTTCGACGGCGGCCAGCCGGCCGCCACCCCGGCGCTGTGGAAGGGTACGCAGAACACCATCAAGATCGGACGCCCCGACGCCATCGTCGTCACGGTGCCGTCAGGCTCGGCCGGCAAGATCGCCACCCAGATCGTCCGCCAGGACCCCCTGGTCGCTCCCCTGACCAAGGGGCAGTCCATCGGCACGCTCAAGGTCTCGCTGGGCGACCAGCAGATCGCCGAGGTGCCGCTGGTGGCGCTCGAGACCGTCGAGCAGGCGGGCATCTTCGGGCGTGCCTGGGATGCCATCCGGCTCTGGATCAAGTGATGCGCTGCGCGAGGCCGAGGCTGGGGGCGCCTGTCCTTGCCTCGCGCCGGGCAAACTGATACATTAGAAGGCTTTTCGGAATTTCCGAAGGGAATCACGTCTTCGCTCGATTCGAATCCACCGGGCGAAGTTTTCACGTTTAGGGACGATTCATGCCAACCATCAACCAGCTCATTCGTCAGGGGCGCGAGGTCGAAACGACCAAGTCCAAGAGCCCTGCGATGCAAAACTCTCCCCAGCGCCGTGGCGTGTGCACCCGTGTGTACACCACGACGCCCAAGAAGCCTAACTCCGCTCTGCGGAAGGTCGCCAAGGTGCGCCTGACCAACGGCTTCGAGGTCATCTCCTACATCGGCGGCGAAGGCCACAACCTGCAGGAACACAGCGTGGTGCTGGTCCGCGGCGGCCGTGTGAAGGATCTGCCCGGTGTGCGTTACCACATCGTGCGCGGCTCGCTTGACCTGCAAGGCGTCAAGGATCGCAAGCAGGCCCGTTCCAAGTACGGTGCCAAGAAGCCCAAGGCCAAGTAAGCCCTGCGTTTTCAAGAAATTTTCGGTGCTGTTCCCGCGTGGCGCGGTGAAGCAGCGTAGTGGCCCCGAGCGCAGGCGTTCTGCGTGGGTCGAGTAAGTGGGAGTCCTGAATGGCTCTCGCGGTGCCTGGAAAGGCGCCAACTGAAGCAAAGATAGAGGTGAGAAATGCCACGTCGTCGCGAAGTCCCCAAACGTGAAATCCTGCCGGACCCGAAGTTCGGCAATGTCGAGCTGTCCAAATTCATGAACGTGATCATGGAAGGCGGCAAGAAGGCAGTTGCAGAGCGCATCATCTATGGCGCCCTGGAACTCATCCAGAAGAAGCACCCCGACAAGGATCCCCTGGAAGCGTTCACCGTTGCCATCAACAACGTGAAGCCCATGGTGGAAGTGAAGTCCCGCCGCGTCGGTGGTGCCAACTACCAGGTGCCGGTCGAAGTGCGCCCCGTGCGCCGCCTGGCCCTGTCGATGCGCTGGCTCAAGGAAGCCGCCCGCAAACGCGGTGAGAAGTCCATGGCCCAGCGCCTGGCCAACGAGCTGCTGGAAGCCACGGAAGGCCGTGGCGGCGCGATGAAGCGCCGTGACGAAGTGCACCGCATGGCAGAAGCCAACAAGGCGTTCAGCCACTTCCGCTTCTAAGCCCATCCCTTCATCTCGAAGGCCTGGAGCCCGATCCGCCCCACCGGCGGGCGGGCTCTTTGGCTGTTAACGAAAGACCATCATGGCACGCAAGACTCCCATCGAGCGCTACCGCAACATCGGTATCTCGGCCCACATCGACGCTGGCAAGACCACGACGACTGAACGTATCCTGTTCTACACGGGTGTGAACCACAAGATCGGCGAAGTGCACGACGGCGCTGCGACCATGGACTGGATGGAGCAGGAGCAGGAGCGCGGCATCACGATCACGTCCGCCGCCACGACCTGCTTCTGGAAGGGCATGGACATGTCCTATCCCGAGCACCGCTTCAACATCATCGACACCCCCGGCCACGTGGACTTCACCATCGAGGTGGAGCGTTCCATGCGCGTGCTGGACGGTGCCTGCATGGTCTATTGCGCCGTGGGCGGCGTGCAGCCCCAGTCGGAAACCGTGTGGCGCCAGGCCAACAAGTACAAGGTGCCCCGCCTCGCGTTCGTCAACAAGATGGACCGTACCGGCGCCAACTTCTTCAAGGTCTATGACCAGATGCGCCTGCGCCTGAAGGCCAACCCCGTGCCCGTGGTGATCCCGATCGGCGCCGAGGAAAACTTCACCGGCGTGGTCGACCTGCTCAAGATGAAGGCCATCATCTGGGACGAAGCCTCCCAGGGCATGAAGTTCAACTACGAAGACATCCCGGCCGAACTGGTGGAATCCGCCAAGGAATGGCGCGAGAAGATGGTCGAGGCCGCTGCCGAGGCGTCCGAAGAGCTGATGAACAAGTACCTGGAAGAGGGCGACCTCTCCGAGGAAGAAATCAAGCTCGGCCTGCGCACGCGCACGATCGCCACCGAGATCCAGCCCATGCTGTGCGGCACGGCGTTCAAGAACAAGGGTGTGCAGCGCATGCTGGACGCCGTGATCGACTACCTGCCTTCGCCCGTGGACATCCCGCCCGTGGCCGGCACGGACGAAGACGAAGCCGAAACCACCCGCAAGGCGGATGACGGCGAGAAGTTCTCTGCCCTCGCATTCAAGCTGATGACCGACCCGTTCGTGGGCCAGCTGACCTTCGTGCGTGTGTACTCGGGCGTGCTCTCCAAGGGCGACACCGTGTACAACCCCGTGAAGGGCCGCAAGGAGCGCATCGGCCGTATCGTGCAGATGCACGCGAACGAACGTCTGGAAGTGGAAGAAATCCGCGCCGGCGACATCGCTGCCTGCGTGGGCCTGAAGGACGTGACCACGGGCGAGACCCTGTGCGATCCCGAAGCCATCGTGACGCTGGAGCGCATGGTGTTCCCCGAGCCCGTGATCACGCAGGCCGTCGAACCCAAGACCAAGACCGACCAGGAAAAGATGGGCATCGCCCTGCAGCGCCTGGCCGCCGAGGATCCGTCGTTCCGCGTGAAGACCGATGAGGAATCGGGCCAGACGCTGATCGCCGGCATGGGTGAGCTCCACCTGGAAATCATCGTGGACCGCATGAAGCGCGAGTTCGGCGTGGAAGCCAACGTGGGCAAGCCCCAGGTGGCCTACCGCGAAACCATCCGCAAGACGGTGGAAGAGGCCGAAGGCAAGTTCGTGCGCCAGTCCGGCGGCAAGGGCCAGTACGGCCACGTCGTGCTCAAGATCGAGCCGAACGAAGCCGGCAAGGGCATCGAGTTCGTGGACGCCATCAAGGGCGGTGTGGTTCCCCGTGAATTCATCCCGGCCGTGGAAAAGGGCATCAACGAAGCCGTGACGCAGGGCGTGCTGGCCGGCTATCCGGTGGTGGACGTGAAGGTCACGCTGCACTTCGGTTCGTACCACGACGTGGACTCGAACGAACTGGCGTTCAAGATGGCCGCCATCTTCGGTTTCAAGGAAGGCTGCCGGAAGGCCGGTCCGGTCATCCTGGAACCCATGATGGCCGTGGAAGTGGAGACGCCGGAAGACTACGCCGGTACCGTGATGGGCGACCTCTCGTCCCGCCGCGGCATGGTGCAGGGCATGGACGACATGGTCGGCGGCGGCAAGGCCATCAAGGCTGAAGTGCCCCTGTCGGAAATGTTCGGCTACTCGACCGCGCTGCGCTCCGCGACGCAAGGCCGCGCCACGTACACGATGGAGTTCAAGCACTACAGCGAAGCTCCGCGCAATGTGTCCGAGGCCATCATGGCCGCCCGCGCTAAATAAATCCCACCCCTGTGTCGCCTGCGGCGCCTCCCCCTCAAGGGGGCGCACGCAGCGGTCCGGCAAAGCCGGTCCCGCGCGTGCTGCTGGCTTGGCCTGCTCCGCGGCCTTCTGACCGGGACGGTCGGGGTGGCATTGGGAAATCTTTTTGTCTGCGATCGCATGCCCTTCGTTGCCCGTGGCGAAGGATTCAGCAATGCGATGCAGACGTAAAACCAACACACGGGCATTGCTCTTTTTTTGGAGTTGAGAAATGGCAAAAGGTAAGTTCGAACGTACCAAGCCCCACGTGAACGTGGGCACGATCGGCCACGTGGACCATGGCAAGACGACGCTGACGGCAGCGATCGCCACGGTGCTGTCCGCCAAGTTCGGCGGCGAAGCCAAGAAGTACGACGAAATCGACGCAGCGCCCGAAGAAAAGGCCCGCGGCATCACCATCAACACGGCACACGTGGAGTACGAGACGGCCAACCGCCACTACGCCCACGTGGACTGCCCCGGCCACGCCGACTACGTCAAGAACATGATCACCGGTGCTGCCCAGATGGACGGCGCCATCCTGGTGTGCTCGGCCGCCGACGGCCCGATGCCCCAGACGCGCGAGCACATCCTGCTGGCCCGCCAGGTGGGCGTGCCCTACATCATCGTCTTCCTGAACAAGTGCGACATGGTGGACGACGAAGAGCTGCTCGAGCTCGTCGAAATGGAAGTGCGTGAACTCCTCGACAAGTACGACTTCCCTGGCGACGACACCCCCATCGTGCGCGGCTCGGCCAAGCTGGCCCTCGAAGGCGACAAGGGCCCCCTGGGCGAGCAAGCCATCGACAAGCTGGCCGAAGCCCTGGACACCTACATCCCCACGCCCGAGCGCGCTGTGGACGGTGCCTTCCTGATGCCCGTGGAAGACGTGTTCTCCATCTCCGGTCGCGGTACCGTGGTGACGGGCCGTGTCGAGCGCGGCATCATCAAGGTCGGCGAGGAAATCGAAATCGTCGGTATCCGCGATACGCAAAAGACCACCTGCACCGGCGTGGAAATGTTCCGCAAGCTGCTGGACCAGGGCCAGGCTGGCGACAACGTCGGCCTGCTGCTGCGCGGCACCAAGCGTGAAGACGTCGAGCGCGGCCAGGTGCTGTGCAAGCCCGGCTCCATCAAGCCCCACACCCACTTCACGGCTGAGGTGTACGTGCTGTCGAAGGACGAAGGCGGCCGCCACACGCCCTTCTTCAACAACTACCGTCCGCAGTTCTACTTCCGCACGACCGACGTGACCGGCGCCATCGAGCTGCCGGCCGACAAGGAAATGGTCATGCCCGGCGACAACGTGTCGATCACCGTCAAGCTGATCAACCCCATCGCCATGGAAGAAGGCCTGCGCTTCGCCATCCGCGAAGGCGGCCGTACGGTCGGCGCCGGCGTCGTGGCCAAGATCATTGC
>NZ_FNJL01000038.1 GCF_900104515.1 Paracidovorax cattleyae | reverse complement strand
CGTCGTTCTCACCGCCTGCGGCGGGGCAGACGCAACTGCTGGCGAACTACCAGAGCCAGCTGGAGACGACCCTGGCGGCCAACTGGAAGTGAGTCGCGGCACGGTGCGCCCTGCGTTCAGGGGCCGGGCGCATCGCGCTCACCGGTATCAGGACCGGCGGCCTGACCGTGGGTATCGCAGTCTTTGCTGGTCTTCAACCGCAGGAACGGGTTGTTCGGCGGAGGCTCGGACGGGGCCGATACCGTGCCTGCAAGGTCGATGCTGGCAGCAAGCGCGTTGTCGCCACTGCCTCCGCAGCCGGCCAGAGCCAAAATCAACAGTCCGCTGATGCCGTGGACGGCCGATGTCATCCGTTTCATGGGTTTCAGCTTTCGCTATGTTCTGCTGGATGCACCGGTCTGGAAGTGCACCTGATAGTCGGGTTTGTCAGCCGTGCGACGGCTGCACGAAACACGACCTATGCCCATCGATCGATATATTCGCGATCCAAGTGTCTGAGCAACTGAAAGAGCCCGTGTCGGACCATTTCAGTGCAGTGGTCTGAACTCGTTGCCACCGAAAACCGGTTCACGGGCCAGCAGTGTTCAAGTCTGAGTCCTGGCATCGGCGTAGACCCAGGCCTTCATGCCAGAGGCCAACGTGACCCGGATACGCCGGTAGTCCGAGACTTCGTAGGCATCGGCCTGCGCCAGTTCGCTTCGCGAAATCTCAAAAACCGTGCCCTCTACGAAAGCTACGGTCCGATCATCTGTGCGCACCAGGATGGGGTGGTGGGTCTTTCCACTGGCAGCGACCACGGCAGCGTCGCGGATTTCCAATTGCTCCAGCCGGAAGCCCGGCAACCGATCTGCATGGCCGACCAGGCGCCGTCCAAAGGTTGAGAGCTGCACAGCCTCCAACTGCAGCGTTCCGTAGGAGAACAGGCGCTCAGCTTCTTCAGGGGAATTCATTTCCAGAACGCTCGGCGATGTCATTGCACCTCTTCCTCCAGAAGCAAGTCCTCGTAGAACGCGCCAAACGGGCGTGATGGATGGGCAATCTGGATCTCCAGGATCCAGAGTCCGGTGGCAGGGCATAGACCGAAGTCCCCCAGGTTGCCTGCCTTGTAAATGGCATGCGGGAAATCGCAGACCCGGTGGCCCTTGATGTCTTGATTCAAACGCCAGCCCATGGCCTCTGCGCGCTCTGCTGCGTAGGCATACAGGGCTTGGCCGCTCGTCTTGTGGTGCCGCCAGTGTCCGGCAACCTCGTGCCATAGCGCACGAGCAGCCTGTGCACAGGCATGCATTTCAGGATCATCGCCCACGACGAAGGTATCACCCGCGTCGCCCTCATGGGCCTGCCATACAGGGCCGATGTCCACGAAGAAGATGTCTCGATCGCCGAGAACGCGCGTGGGGTCCGTGCGTTCCCTGAATGTGGCGAGTGTTGCTTCTCCAAAGCGGATGATGATGGGATGCCAGATACGGTCCATGCCCATTTGCTGGAGCACCCCTTTGGCGTGTTCCTGAGCTTGCTGCTCGGTCATGCCGGGGCGTATGCCCTCGGCCATCCGGGCGACGGCCTGCCAGGACTGATCTCGTGCGTACTGCATGCTGGCCAGGGAGAATTTTGTGCCCGTGGCTTGCCGCCGGTCCGGAACATCAATCGTGTCGGTTGTCATTGTCATGGAGTGGGCGATCCTGAAGGTGGGCCTCGGTTTAAAAACTGGGTGTGCTGCACGGGTCTGTATTTCGCGGATGCCGGCGAGACCGCAGATCTATCGGACCGGGGGCCAGGCCGATGAATCTCGCCAGATCTGCGCTCCAACACCGGAGCGACCAGAGGCTGCGCTGGACTGGATGAAGCACTGCTCGAGTTTCTCTGTGGCGAAGCAAAAGTCCCACGCCCACGCCTGTTCTTCGAGTTGCATCGAGGGAGTCCAGGTGGGAATGGGCAATCGCTGTATTCTATTGAACATATCGGGTTCTGCGGGTCTCCCTGCTGGGGTTGCGCGTCCCGTGTTCATGGTTTGACGATGGAACTCCCCGCTGCCGCTGCCCCTGAACGGGTTCGGCCATGGGGTACGCTCCAGTGCCTCTTTCTGACCCGCCCTCGCTATGAAGTCCAAAGTCCAGTTTCGGGTGCGCATCTACCGGGATGACAGCATCGCCATCGGTCCCGGCAAGGTGCAACTGCTGGAGGCGATTGCCCAGACCGGTAGCATCTCGGCCGCAGCCCGCCAACTCGACATGTCTTATCGCAGGGCCTGGTTGCTGGTGTCCGAGATGAACAACGCGCTCATCGAGCCCGCCGTCAGTACAGCCAAGGGCGGCTCCCACGGCGGTGGCGCAAATCTATCGCCTACTGGCATCCTTCTGATCAAGCACTATCGCGCGATGGAGGCCGCTTCCCGGGCCGCCGCGTCGGCTGAAATCGCGGCTTTGAACCGGCTGCTGGCGCCATGACCACGCCCGACCACGCCCCGATCATTTGCCGTGCGATAGGCATCGCCCGCAGCACATTCATGGAAACGGCCGGCATGCCTGTCCAGACGGCGGGTTCGCCGGACGAGCCTGGGCATGTGGAAGTGTTCGAAGAGTTTCGCCCAGGCCTGCGCGATATCGAGGGATTCGAGTACCTGATATTGTTGACGCACCTGCACCGTGCACAGGAGCGCCTGGAGATCGTGCCTTTTCTGGACGACGAAAGTCACGGGGTGTTCGCCACGCGAGCGCCGGCCCGGCCCAATCGCATCGGCCTGTCCATCGTGCGGCTGGTGGCCGTGGAGACGGGCGGCGTGCTGCGTTTTACCGGCAACGACATGGTGGATGGCACGCCGGTGATAGACATCAAGCCCTACGTACCTCGCTTCGATGTGCGTGATACCGAGCGCATCGGCTGGTTTGCCAAGCAGATCGGCCGGTTACCCGCCATACGCTCGGACGGGCGCATGGGTTGAGCCCCGCAGCGGATCAGTCGTCGGTGCCGATCATCACGCTCGATGCCTTGATCACTCCGTACGCGTTGGAGCCTTCCTTGAGCTTGAGCGATTCGGCGGAGTTGCTGGTGATGGTGGAGACGATTTGCACACCAGGTGCGATTTCCAGCGTGACTTCCGTCGTCACCGGCCCACGGACGATGGAAACGATGGTGCCGGAAAGGCAGTTGCGTGCGCTGATCTTCATGATGGTCCTTTCAAAGCCTCGAATTCTGGCAGACGCGCTGGCACTACCAGGCTGATGGCTAGAGCGGATATCAAGAACCAGTCATCAAGGCCAGTCGGTGGCCCGCACCAACAGTGCCAGCGCTCCATCCAGGCCGCGCGCGTCTTCTGCGTCGAAGCGGGCGAGGGACGGGCTGTCGAGGTCAAATACTGCGCGCAGGCGACCATTCACCATCACCGGCAGTACCAGCTCCGACCGTGATGCCGAATCGCATGCGATGTGGCCGGGGAACGCGTGCACGTCTCGAACCAGCTGTACTTGTTGCGTGCGGGCACAGGCACCGCATACCCCGCGACTGAAAGGAATGCGAACGCAGGCCAGCTTGCCCTGGAAAGGGCCAAGCACCAATTCTTCCCCATGGGCCAAGTAGAAGCCGGCCCAGTTCAAATCAGGGACAGTGCCGTAGATCAGCGCGGAGAACTGCGACAGGTTGGCGAGCCAGTCCCGTTCACCATCGAAGACGGAACGCACCTGCGCGAGCAGCGTGGCGTAAGCGTCCTGCTTGGCTTGCGGGCTTGACATGTCAAGATGAAGTGCCGAGTCAAAACTCATGGTGCAGACGGGGTATCGGGATGCCGGTAATTGTGCATTGGTATCCGATGTGGCTGAAGCCGCCTCACAGTCACCCACCTAAGATAAGAGGTAGGCATATGACTGTGTTTATGACCAACACGAAGAACGAGAGTGCAACGGAAGTGGTCGGCCCCGAGCGGCGCCGACGCTGGTCGCTGCAGGACAAGCTGCAGATGGTGCGCGAGAGCTACGAGCGGGGTAACTCGGTGTCCATGGTGGCCCGACGCCATGCGGTGTCCGCCGGTATCGCGCTCCTGAACTGCTGACACCCTTCAACCAAGTACAAGCGACGGTTGCTATGATTCCGCTATTACCTTCTGTAATAGCGACCTCAAGGACGGGAAATGAACACCTCTACACGTTGGTTTGGAAAAGCAGTACTGCTCACCGCACTGTCCATGGGATCAGTGGCATTGCACGCCCAGGAGGTAGTGGTCTCCGCGGCGGCCAGTCTGACCAATGCGTTTCAGTCTATCGGCCAGGCGTTCGAGAAGTCGAAGCCGGGCACCAAGGTAACGTTCAACTTCGCAGCGTCCGGTCCGCTCCTGGCCCAGATCCAGCAGGGCGCACCCGTTGATGTGTTCGCATCCGCCGATCAAGAGACCATGGACCGGGCAGCCAAGGCTAACCTGCTGGCTGAAGGCACCCGTGCAGATTTCGCTCGCAACACACTGGTGCTGATTGTCCCGGCCACCGCAGCCAATGTGCCTCAGAAGCTGGCGGATCTTGGAGGCGATAACTACAAGCGCGTTTCGACCGGAAGCCCCAGCACCGTTCCCGTCGGCCGCTACACCATGGCATCCGTACAGGAGGCCGGGTTGACGGCGGCGCTTGAGCCGAAGTGGATCTACGGTGAGAGCGTGCGCCAGGTGCTGAACTACGTCGCTCGTGCAGAAGTCGACGCTGGCTTCGTTTACCGTACCGATGCCTTGATCGAGAAGGACAAAACACGCATCGCGCTGACCGTTCCTACGGTAACCCCTGTGAGCTACCCCATTGCGCAGATTGCTGCCAGCAAGAATGCAGCCCTGGGCAAGGAATTCATCGCGTTCGTGCGCAGCGATGCTGGCCAGAAGATCCTCGACGGATTCGGTTTCTCCAAGCCTTGATCCTGGCGGTCCGTCGTTGCTCGCCCCCCTCTGGTTAACGCTCAAGATTGCCCTGCTCGCCACATTGATGGCAGGTGTGGTGGGCATTGCACTCGGCTGGTGGATGTCTCAGCGGCGCTTTGCCGGCAAGAATGCTGTGGATGCGCTGCTGATGCTGCCGATGGTGTTGCCGCCCACCGTATTGGGCTACTACCTCATCGTCGTTATTGGTCGCAATGGCGTGATCGGAAAGTATCTCTACAGCTGGCTTGGCATCAACCTGATGTTCACTTGGCAAGGTGCGGTGATTGCCGCGGCCCTGGTATCACTGCCGTTGATCTACAAGGCGGCGCGAGCAGCCTTTGAAGATGTCGATGGCCGTTTTTTGCACGCAGCCCGTACGCTGGGAGCGGGTGAGTTCGAGATCTTTCTGCGAGTGACACTTCCACTGGCTGTGAGAGGAATAACGGCAGGAATGATGCTGGCGTTCGCTCGGGCGATGGGCGAATTCGGCGCCACATTGATGATTGCCGGCAACCTGCCTGGCAAGACGCAAACGCTTTCTATAGCCATCTATGATGCCGTCCAAGCAGGCAACGACGCGCAGGCGCTCTGGCTCACCCTGGTGATCTCTGTCGTATGCGTCGTGGTCCTGGTGGTCTCGAGCCGCATGCTCCAAGCAAAGCACTAGCATGATGCCGGTATTGGATCTCCATGTGCAGACGACCCTCGAGTCGCCTGGCCGTAGTTTTGTGCTCGATGCAAAGTTCGTCTCCAACACTTCGCGCACTGCATTGATCGGCGCTTCAGGATCGGGAAAGTCCACCGTCTTGATGGCCATAGCCGGGCTTGCGCACCATGCCCGTGGACATGTAAGGGTGGCCGGAAGAACGCTTTTGGACACGATGCAGGGCGTCAACCTGCCTGCGCGCGATCGTCGAATCGGGCTGGTGTTTCAGGATTACGCGTTGTTCCCGCACATGACGGTCGAACAGAATCTTGCGTTCGGCTTGTGCCGGCATGGCAAGAGGCCGAGCGAGCCGGAGCGCGAACGTATTGCCGCACTCGTGCGGCAGTTTGACCTCGAGGCGCTACGTGGCGCGTGGCCTCGACATCTCTCAGGCGGTCAGCGGCAGCGCGTCGCCCTGGCCCGAGCGCTTGCGCCCGAGCCGAAGCTGCTCCTGCTCGACGAGCCGTTGTCGGCGCTGGACACCCAGCTGCGTACCCGTCTGCGCGGAGAATTGGCTGAGATGCTGGACCGGGTACAGGTGCCGACCCTGCTCGTGACCCACGACCCCAGCGATGTAGAAGCATTGGCGCAGTCAGTGATTCATCTGCAGAGCGGGCAGGTAAAGACGTCATCCAGCTTCGCGCCTACCCAAGAATAAGGCCGAGGAGAGCCTGAAAACGGGGAGATGAGAGGAGAGGCCGCCCAACGCCATGGCGTGCCCCGCTCCACAGCGTCAGTGGCCACATCAGAGGCAACTGACTGCGAACTCGGCGTTCTCCCACGTGTGCAAGCCTTGCCCCGCTTGCCCTTGGTATCGCTCTCTTCGTGGGCGCGGATCATCAGCAAAAGGCTATAGACGAGGTCCATGGGATTCGCCTTCAGTCGCTCCCTGCTGCAGACCTTGCCGTCGCTGGCGGTGACTACCGTGATCCCGGCATTTACAATCTGGGCCAGTTGCGCCTGTGCCTGGATCGGCTCGGCGCGCGAAAGCCGGTCGAGTCCTTCGACGACCAGCACCGATCCCGCCTCGATCCGCCCGGCCTGTACCCCCGCCAGAAACGCTCCAAGCGCCCCTGACGTCACGTGCCGCTGGTGATAGGCTGACAGCCCTTCATCCAGCATCGTGAGCTTGTTGTCCAGCTGCAGACCGTGCTCCGCCGCCCACTTCGCCGCTTAGGCCTCCTGGCGCTCGCGGCTGTGGCCGGCCGCCTGGCTCGGGTCGGAAAAGCGCATGTAGCTATAGACAAGACTATTTACAGTTCACCCCACATGACAGAAACGACTGCACAGGCGGCCCGCCAGCCGCGTATAGGTATGGTAAGCCTTGGGTGTCCGAAGGCCCTCACGGACTCCGAACTGATCCTCACGCAATTGAGCGCCGAGGGTTACCAGACTTCCAAGACCTTCGAGGGCGCCGACCTCGTTATCGTCAACACCTGCGGCTTCATCGACGATGCCGTCAAGGAAAGCCTCGACACCATCGGCGAGGCCCTGGCGGAGAACGGCAAGGTGATCGTCACCGGCTGCCTGGGCGCGCGCGCGGGCGAGGGCGGCCGCAACCTGGTGCGCGAGATGCACCCGAGCGTGCTGGCCGTCACCGGACCGCATGCCACGCAGGAGGTGATGGACGCCGTCCACCAGAACCTGCCCAAGCCGCACGACCCGTTCATCGACCTCGTGCCCGGCGGCTTCGGCCTGGCGGGCGTGAAGCTCACGCCCAGGCACTATGCGTACCTGAAGATCAGCGAGGGCTGCAACCACCGCTGCACCTTCTGCATCATCCCCTCGATGCGCGGCGACCTGGTCTCGCGCCCCGTGGGCGACGTGCTGAAGGAGGCCCAGGCGCTGTTCGAGGGCGGCGTGAAGGAGCTGCTGGTGATCAGCCAGGACACCTCCGCCTACGGCGTGGACGTGAAGTACCGCACCGGCTTCTGGGACGGCAAGCCCGTGAAGACGCGCATGCTGGAGCTGGTGCAGGCGCTGGGCGAGATCGCCGAACCCTACGGCGCCTGGGTGCGCCTGCACTATGTGTACCCGTACCCCAGCGTGGACGAGGTGATCCCGTTCATGGCCACGGGCAGGATCCTGCCCTACCTGGACGTGCCGTTCCAGCACAGCCACCCGGACGTGCTCCGGCGCATGAAGCGGCCCGCCAGCGGCGAGCGCAACCTGGAGCGCATCCAGCGCTGGCGCGAGGCCTGTCCGGAGCTGGTGATCCGCAGCACCTTCATCGCCGGCTTCCCCGGCGAGACCGAAGAGGAGTTCCAGCATTTGCTGGATTTCCTGCGCGAGGCGCAGATCGACCGGGCCGGCTGCTTCGCCTACAGCGACGTGGACGGCGCCGTCGCGAACGAACTGCCCGGCATGCTGCCGATGGAAGTGCGAGAGGAGCGCCGCTCGCGCTTCATGGCCGTGGCCGAGGAGGTCTCCATCGCCCGCCTGCAGCGCCGCGTGGGCGCGACCATGCAGGTGCTGGTGGACCACGCCCCGGCGCTGGGCCGCAAGGGCGGCAGGGGCCGCAGCTATGCCGATGCGCCGGAGATCGACGGCGTGGTGCACCTGCTGCCGCCCGAGAAGATCAGCAAGCAGCTCAAAGTGGGCGAATTCACGCGCGCGCAGATCGTGGGCGTGCAGGGCCACGATCTGG
The DNA here is from genome assembly GCF_900104515.1 of Paracidovorax cattleyae. Lineage (GTDB taxonomy): Bacteria > Pseudomonadota > Gammaproteobacteria > Burkholderiales > Burkholderiaceae_C > Paracidovorax > Paracidovorax cattleyae. Next base: position 32,980 of record NZ_FNJL01000038.1, on the reverse strand, counting down.
TCGCCCGGCCTGTATGACGGGCCGGCCCGGGGCGCAGGGCGTCAGCCGGCCGCGGTGCGGGATGGGAGCGGTGGCTGCGGGAACGCCCTGTGCCGCACGGCCATCCATTGCAGGAAGGCCTGCAGCCGCGTGGTGAATTCGCCGGGACCGGCCGTGGGTTCGAGGGATTCGGCCATGAAGAAGGCCGTCTCGCCCCGCACCGCGGGGTGGTACCGCAGGAAGAGCTGCGCATGGTCGTCCAGGGACCATGGCCATTCTCCGGAACCTGTGTCCTGCATCACCGGGGTGGCACGCAGCAGCTTGCGCGATGCAGGAGGTGCCTTTCCCGGACGGTGCCGGCGTGGCCGAGGCATGCCAGATAGCCCGCCAGCACGGTCCCGAAGTCGCCGTTCATCCCCAGCGCGATGCCGCGCGAAGGGCGGAAGGGCCCGAAGCGGCGCGACAGGTCGTTGCCCCACAGGCCCCGGCAGTGGTGCCGCAAGCAGAAACCCCAGCGGTTTGCCTGGCCGGGGTCGAGCGCTTCCGCGCGGCTGCCGATATCCACATCGATTTTCACCACCTCGGGGTGGCGTGTCTCCAGTGCGCGGCAGACGTCCGCGAGGAGGGGGGCGAACGCAGGCTGCAGGGGCGCGTCCGCCGACGCGAGATGGAACCCTGTGCATCGACTCCCGGAAGGGTGAAGGGGCGGGCCATGGAAGCTCCGGAAGAAGTGGGGGAAGACATGCCGTCCCGTCTGCGATCGTGCATGCCGGGCAGGTGGCAAGGGGTCCGGGCCTATCCGCACGATAGCCGACCCGTGGCCCCCGCGGGCCCTCCGCTTGCATAAGATCAGGGCATGTTCTTCCCGCTGCCGCGCACCGCCACCGCACCGTTCTGTCCTTCGGAGGTGAAGGGCTCCGTCCGAATTGATCCGGGGCTGCCGTTCCACCGGAAGCTGCTGCGCTATGCAGGCCCCGGGTTGCTGGTGTCGGTGGGCTACATGGACCCGGGCAACTGGGCGACGGACATCGAGGCGGGGTCGCGGTTCGGCTACGGGCTGCTGTTCATCGTGCTGCTGGCCAGCCTGGCGGCGATGCTGCTGCAGGCGCTGTGCGTGCGGCTGGGGCTGGTGGCGCAGAAGGACCTGGCGCAGCTGTGCCGGGAGCGCTACCGGCCCGCTGCCAACCGTTTCCTGTGGGCAGGGGCCGAACTGGCCATCATCGCCTGCGACCTGGCCGAGGTGCTGGGCGGGGCGCTGGCCCTGCACCTGCTCTTCGGAGTGTCGATTCCCGTGGGCATCGGCATCACCGCGTTCGATACGGTGCTGGTGCTGGGCCTGCAGGGCGCGGGCTTCCGGCGGGTGGAGGCGATCGTCCTGGGGCTGGTGGGCACCATTGCCGCCTGCTTCGCGGTGGAGCTGGCATTCGCGCAGCCGCTCTGGTCCGAGGTGGCCATCGGTTTCGCGCCCAGCCTGGAGCGGCTGCAGCAGCCGGGCGCGCTGTATCTGGCCATCGGCATCGTGGGCGCCACGGTGATGCCGCACAACCTGTACCTGCATTCCTCGGTGGTGCAGACCCGGCTGGTGGAGGACAGCGACGCCGGCCGGCGCGAGGCGATCCGCTTCTGCACGCTGGACGCGGTGCTGTCCCTGTCGCTCGCGCTGCTGGTGAACGCGGCCATCATGGTGCTGGCCGCCAGCGCCTTCCATGGCAGCGGCCACCGGGACGTGGCCGACATCGGGGACGCCTACCGGCTGATCGAGCCGCTGGTGGGCAGCGCGCTCGCCGCCACGCTGTTCGGCATCGCGCTGCTGGCTTCCGGGCAGAGTTCCACCTTCACGGGCACGATCGCCGGGCAGATCGTGATGGAAGGGTTCCTCCAACTCAAGATCCCCTGCTGGCAGCGCCGCCTCATCACGCGCGTGCTGGCCCTGGTGCCGGCCCTGGTGGGCGTGTGGTGGCTGGGCGACGAGGGCGTGGGCAAGATGCTGGTGCTGAGCCAGGTGGTGCTGAGCTTCCAGCTGCCGTTCGCCATGTGGCCATTGATCCGGTTCACGGGCGACCGCTCGGTGATGGGGGCTTTCGCCAGCGGCCGGACGGTGCGCGTGCTCGCCTGGGGCCTGTTCGGCGTGATCTCGGTGGCCAACGTATGGCTGATGGGTTCCGTGCTGGCGGGGTGAGCGGCGTACGCATTTCCACGTAATGCTTTCGCGTACGGTTGGGCTCTAATTTCAGGGTGTCCACTTCCGGTCGCGCCGCCTCCGTCGATGGCGCTGCCTCCTGCCTCCCATGACTCCCTCTCACCATTCCTCCATGGCTTCCGGCAGCGAAGCCGCTCCTTCCGCGCCCGCTTCGTCGAAGCTGGCCACCGTCCTGCGGGTGACGGGCGGCAACTTCATGGAGATGTTCGATTTCTTCCTGTTCGGCTTCTACGCCACGCAGATATCCAAGGCCTTCTTCCCCGCCGGCAACGAGTTCGCGTCGCTGATGCTGACGTTCATGACCTTCGGCGCCGGCTTCCTGATGCGTCCGCTGGGCGCGGTTTTCCTGGGCGCCTATGTGGACCGGGTGGGCCGCCGGAAGGGACTGATCGTAACGCTGGCGCTGATGGCGCTGGGCACGCTGCTGATCGCCTGCGTGCCGGGCTACGCCACCATCGGGCTGGCGGCGCCGCTGCTGGTGCTGATCGGGCGCCTGCTGCAGGGCTTCTCGGCCGGCGTGGAGCTGGGCGGCGTGTCCGTGTACCTGTCGGAGATGGCGACGCCGGGCCGCAAGGGCTTCTACGTGAGCTGGCAGTCGGCCAGCCAGCAGGTGGCGATCATCGTCGCGGCAGCGCTGGGCTACTGGCTCAACGTAACCTTCGTGCCGCAGGAGATCGCCGACTTCTACTGGCGCGTGCCGTTCTTCGTGGGCTGCCTGATCGTGCCGGTGCTGTTCATCATCCGCCGCTCGCTGCAGGAGACCGAGGAATTCAAGGCGCGCAAGCACCGCCCCTCCACGCGCGAGATCTTCCGCTCGATCATGTCCAACTGGGGCCTGGTGATCGCGGGGATGATGATGGTGTCGATGACGACCGTGTCGTTCTACCTCATCACCGTGTACACGCCCACCTTCGGCAAGAACGTGCTGCACCTGAGCACCACGGATGCGCTGATCGTGACGCTGTGCGTGGCGCTGTCCAACTTCTTCTGGCTGCCGGTGATGGGTGCGCTGTCCGACCGCGTGGGCCGCAAGCCGCTGCTGGTGGCCTTCACCGTGCTGACCATTTTCACCGCCTATCCGGCACTGAAGTGGCTGGTGGCTGCCCCGGACTTCGCCCGCATGCTGGAGGTGGAGCTGTGGCTGTCCTTCCTCTACGCGAGCTACAACGGCGCGATGGTCGTCGCGCTGACCGAGGTGATGCCGGTGGACGTGCGCACGGTGGGCTTCTCGCTGGCCTACAGCCTGGCGACTGCGGTGTTCGGGGGCTTTACACCGGCCGTCGCCACGGGCCTGATCGAATGGTCGGGCGACAAGGCCGCGCCGGGCTGGTGGATGACGGCCGCCGCAGTCTGCGGCCTGCTGGCCACGCTGCGGCTGTACCGCCGGGCGGCCGGCCGATAGCCCGGCCTCAGTTGGTCGGATAGGCCGTGAGGAGGATCCACTGGCCGCCGACTACCTCGAAATCGAGCTGGACGTTCGAGTACTGCGAGGCCGTCTTGGCGGTGCATTGGCCCTGGCCGTCCGCGGCGGTGCAGTTGAAGCCCCCGATCCGGTCCTTCTTGAGCACGCTGTAGACGGTCACCTTCTGGTGCGCGCTTTTTCCGGAACAATTGACCGCATTGCCGGTGTATTTCTTCGGGTCGAGATAGTTGTTCCAGAAACCCTTGTATTCCTCCACGCTGGAAAACAGGGTCTTGGTGGCCTGGCTGCTGCCTTGTGGCGGCGTGGCGCCGAAGATGTGCTGGTTGAGGTGTCCGCCCGCGGCATTGTTGTTGGCCGAGACCCCGCTTTGCTGCACGGATGCGATCGCGCGGCACGGCTCGGCCTGCGCGCCCTGGGTGTACAGGCCTGCGGCAAGAAGCAGCGCGGCGAGCAGGGGCGTGGCGGTGGGCCCGCGGGTGGGGCGGGGAAAGCGCGTGGCCGGGGTCGGGTCGGTGGTGGTCATGGTGTGTTCTCCCTGGAGAAAAAGCTCCGTGGCCATTTTTGGCAGTGCCCGGCGCCCTGCACTGAAGGGCGGCTGAATCGTTCTGAAAAGCGCTGAACGGCCGGCGCGGCCTCGCCAGGGAGATTTCCGGTCCAATAATGGGCGCATGAGCCTGATCGACCACTACCTGCCGCGCCATCAGTTCGCAGAGGAGCACAGCCGGCATATCCCGGCCTCGCCGGCCCGCGTGCTCGATGTGCTCGGCCGTCCCGAAGTGCTGGACGACCCGATCGCCCGCGGATTGATCGCGTTGCGCGAGACGCCCGACCGCCTCGCCGGCCGGCTGGGATTCACCTCCCGCCTGAAACACCGTCCCGCGTTCAGCGTCGCCAACTTCACGCCCCTCGGGCGGGACGGCGACCGTGAACTCGCGTTCGGCCTGGCAGGCCGCTTCTGGCAATCGGACTATGGACTGATCGAGATGCGCGACGCCGCGGCCTTCGATGCCCTGGATGCGGCGGGCATCGCCAAGCTGGTGATGAACTTCACGGCGGCCCCGGAGGGCGCCGGGACGCGGCTGACGACGCGCACCCGCGTCTGGTGCGGCGATGACGCCGCACTGCGGCGCTTTCGCCTGTACTGGCTGCTGATCAGGCCGGCGAGCGGCCTGATCCGCCGGCGCCTGCTGCAGCGCGCGCATGACGCGGCGCTGCAGTCTCTTCCTTCCTGACGGCGTTGTCGGCCCCGCTGCAGCCTCCGGGCCACGCTCGGCGGCGCAGGGAGCCGATCCGCCAGCCGAAGTGGGTCCCCGCCACGGCCCACAGGATCGCTACCGCGCCGCCGATCTGCACCCGCCCGAGCCAGTGCCCGAACGCCCAGGCATCGACCAGGATGGCCACGATGGGATAGATGAACGACAGCACGCCGACTGTGGACGTCGGCAGCTTCTGGATGGCGCTATAGAGCAGTGTGGACATGAGGCCCGTGTGGACGCCTCCGATAGCTGCCAGCAGGGCCCAGACTGCCGGTGCCGATGCGCCCGTGGGCAGGGCGGCGAACGGCAGCAGAAGCACGCTGCCCACGATGAGCTGGATCAGCACGATCAGGCGGGCCGGCACATCGTGCAGTTTTTTGGTGACGGCGGCTGCCAGCGCGTAGAAAAATGCGGCTGCCAGCGCGAGCCCGAACCCGGACAGGTAGGCGGACGGCGGCACGCCGGATGTCGTTGCGCCGATGACGATGAGCACCAGCCCGACGAATGCCAGGCCCAGCCACCCCCCTTGTGAAGGTGTCATCCTTTCGCCGAAGAACAGCGCGCCGAGAGCTGCCAGCATGAAAGGCTGGGTGTGGTAGGTGACGGTAGCAATGGCGATGGACGCATGCGAATAGGCTGCGAAGAGCAGAGCCCAGCTGGCGGCGAGCGCCACGCCACCGAGCGCTGCCATGCCTGCCTGCCCCAGGCCGATGCCACGAAGGCTTGTCCGATGTTTGCCGATGACGATCCATGCAAGTGCCAGAGCCCCGAATGCGCAGCGCCAGAACACCACCGAAGCCGCCGGCATTCCGGTCAGCAGTACGCACCAGCCTACGGTGCCGGCGATAACCATCGCCGTGGTCATCTGCAGCATGCCGGCGGTTATCGGGTTCATGAGCGGACTCCGTAGGGGACGCACCGGGATCGGCGCCAAAGGGGGAAGGGGGATTCGTTCTCTTGTTCGTCAAAAAGAACAATCGAGCGGTATGATGGGCTTTCATTGGTCGTTCGTCAAATCGAACGATTGTTTGATTTGTTGAATGAAAACATGGCCCCCGTACCCCTGTCATCGCCGATCGACCTGCTGGCCTCCGCCGTCCGGCGTGAACGGGAGCGATTGGGCCTTTCCGTGTCGGAATTGGCCAAGCGCGCCCGGATCGCCAAATCCACCCTGTCGCAGCTGGAGGCCGGCAGCGGCAACCCCAGCCTGGAAACACTCTGGGCGCTGGCGACGGCCCTCGGGGTGCAGGTGACGCGGCTGATCGCCGAACCCTCCGCCCACGTGCATGTCGTCCGGGCGAACGAAGGCGTGGCGCTGGCGTCCGAGCAGGCGAACTACGCCGCAACGCTCCTGGCAGTGTGTCCCGCCGGCATGCAGCGCGATCTTTACCGCCTGGTGGTGCAGCCTGGAGAACCCCGGGCGTCGGACAGCCATCTGCCCGGTACGGTCGAGCATATCGTGCTGTGCAGCGGCCGCGCCCGTGTCGGGCCGGCCGACCGGCCGGTGGAACTGGCCCCGGGGGACTACGCCCGTTATGCGGCGGACGCGAGGCATGTGTTCGAGGCGCTCGAGCCGCACACCACGGCAGTCCTGCTGATCGAGCATCCCTGAGCCCCCTCACGCGCCTGCCCTGGCCGTGCAATGAAAAAGGCACCGGCCATGTGAATGGCGGGTGCCTTTTCCAGGGTGAACGGGATGGGCGCGCCGTGTGGCGCGCAACCTGCTCAGACGCGCTTGCGGTACTCGCCCGTGCGGGTGTCGATTTCGATCTTGTCGCCCTGGTTCACGAACAGGGGCACCGGCACTTCGAAGCCGGTGGCGATCTTGGCGGGCTTGAGCACCTTGCCGGACGTGTCGCCCTTGACAGCGGGCTCGGTCCAGGTGATTTCGCGCTCGACGCTGGTGGGCAGTTCGACCGAGATGGCCTTGCCGTCGTAGAACACCACTTCGACGGACATGCCGTCTTCCAGGTAGTTCAGCGCGTCGCCCATGTTCTCGGCTTCGACTTCGTACTGGTTGTACTCGGAGTCCATGCACACGTACATCGGGTCGGCGAAGTAGGAGTAGGTGCACTCCTTCTTGTCCAGGATCACGTTGTCGATCTTGTCGTCGGCCTTGAACACCACTTCGGTGCCCATGTTGTTCAGCAGGGCCTTGAGCTTCATGCGCACGGTGGCGGCGCCGCGGCCGCCGCGTGCGTATTCGGTCTTGAGGACGATCATCGGGTCCTTGCCGTGCATGATCACGTTGCCGGCGCGGATTTCTTGAGCGATTTTCATAGCAGGTCTGCCTGGGTTGGGGCCGCTCAACGCACCGGAGCGCCCCCCGAAGGCCGGCGGCGAGCGCGGCGGTGCGGCAGGGCGCCGGGCAGGTTCCGCGGCGGGGGGATGCGCCGGCCGGCATGCGGAAATACGCATGCCGCCCCTTTTGGGCGCAAAACCCTGGATTTTAGCTTTTTTCCTGGACGAACCCGAGCAGTTGCGTCACGAGGTCGTCCTGCGCGAACAGGCGGCCGCGCGCCGCCTGCACGCATTCGCGCCACTCGGCGAGGCGGGAGGCCGTCGGAGCGGGCAGGCCGGCCGGATCCGCGATGCCGTTCCAGGCGTGGTGGAAGTGCCGCAGGGCGGCCGGTGCCAGCAGCCAGTCGAGGAAGGCGTCGAGCTTGGCATGGTGCGCGCCGTCGTCCTGCGGGTAGATGTGCCAGACGAAGGGCTGGCCGGCCCAGAGCGCGCGCACCAGCGAGTCTTCGCCGCGCACGGCGTTCAGGTCGCAGGCCCACAGCATCTCGTCGAATGCGGGCTGCGGGCAGTGCGGCAGATAGGTGATGTCCGGCTGGCCGGGGGGCGGGGCCTTCGCGGCCGGGCCGCCCGCCAGCGCGGCGCGCACGGCGGCGGTGGCGCGCCCCGGGGTGGCCAGCAGGTGGGCGCGCGGCGCTTCGCCGAGGTGGCGCAGCAGCGCGGGCAGCCCGGCCGGCTCATAGCAGAACAGCGAGACGGCCAGCGCGTCCGCGGCCACGCCATGGCGGGCGCGCCAGGCGGTGCGGTCGAAGGTTGCCTGGCGCGCGGCCAGGTCCGGCTCGTGCAGCAGGCCGCCCGTGCGCTGCGTGAAGCCCGGGTAGAAGAACCAGCGGGTGCGCCCGGCGCCGGGGCCGGAGAAGAGCGGCGAGGGCAGGCGGTGGCTGCGCTCGACGCAGGCCTCGGCCGAAAGGTACTCCAGGTTGATCCACACGGGGCGCCGTGCGGCCTGCGGTCCGCCGGCGGCGGGCAGGCGGGCGAGGAATGCCCCGGGCACGTCGCAGCCGAAGGCCTCAACGAGCACGTCGCCCGGCCCGGCGGACACTGTTTCGGCGGCAGGCCAGGGCAGCACCTGCACGCCCGGTGCGCCCTCCGGTGCCATCCAGGCGAGGGCGGTGGCGTCGTCCGTCCACAGCCGCACGCGGTGGCCGAGCGCGCCGAGCTGGGCCGCGAGCCGCCAGCAGACGCCGATGTCGCCGAAGTTGTCGATGACGCGGCAGAAGAGGTCCCAGGCAAGGGGCGCGGCGGCGGTCATGGCGCGGCCTCCGCGGTCGGATCCGCGCGCAGGTGGTCCGCGAGCAGGCGTGCCGCGCTGGAGAGCGCGTCGCCCGCCCGTACGCACAGCGACAGCTGGCGCCGTGCCCAGGGCTCGGCCAGCGCCACGGTGCGCAGCGGCAGGGTGCCCAGGTAGAGCCGGGCACTGCCGCGCGGCAGCACGCCCACGCCCAGGCCGGCGGACACCATCAGGCAGAGGGCGTCGTAGCTGGTCACCTGGATGCGCAGCCGCAGGGGCTGGCCGGCTTCCGCGGCCGCGCGCGTGAGCAGGTTGTTGATGGCGCTGCCCGGGTGCACGCCGACGAAGTCGCAATGCAGCGCCTCGGCCAGGCGCACGCTACGGCGCCGCGCCAGGGCATGTCCCCGCGGCGCCACCAGCACCAGCTCGTCCTCCCGGTAGGGCAGCAGCGCCACGCGGTCGCCGTAGTTGCCGTGGTTGAGGATGCCGATGTCGGCCGCGTTTTCCGCCACGGAGCGGGCGATGGCGCTGCTGATCTGCTCCTCCAGGCGCACCTGCACCTGGGGATGGGCGGCCATGAAGCGCTGCAGGTCTCCGGGCAGGAACTGGGTGATGGCCGAGATGTTGGCCACCACGCGCACCTGGCCCCGCACCCCGGCGCGGAAGTCGCCCATCTGCGCGGCGATGCCGTCCAGGTCGTTGAGCACGCCGCGCGCCATGTGCAGCAGCGCATAGGCGGCGGCCGTGGGCTCGCTGCCGCGGTTGCTGCGCGCGAACAGGTCCACGCCCAGGGCATCCTCCAGCTCCGCGAGACGGCGGCTGGCGGCCGAGGCGGCGATGTGCTGGCGCGCGGCGGCGCGGGCGATGGCGTTTTCCTCCATCACTGCCACGAACAGGCGCAGGGACACGGGATCGAGTTTCATGGGCGATAGTCTGCCATGCCGTTTTGCGATGGCACCTTCTCGATTGGGCGTTTTGCGGGCCGTGCCGGCCTGGGCATGATCCGCGCCATGCAGGAAACGACACGCATGGAAGCAACGCAGGCACCGGCGCAGGACGCCACCCCCTCGGCCCTGGCGGGCGTGCGGGTGATCGAGATGGGACAACTGATCGCCGGGCCGTTCTGCGGCAAGACCCTGGGCGAATTCGGCGCCGAGGTGGTGAAGATCGAGGCCACCGGCACGGGCGATCCGCTGCGCAACTGGCGCATGCTCAAGGAGGGAACGTCGGTCTGGTGGCAGGTGCAGTCGCGCAACAAGCGCTCGGTGGCACTGGACCTGCGCCTGCCCGAGGGTCAGGACATCGCGCGCCGGCTGATCGCCGAGGCCGACGTGCTGATCGAGAATTTCCGCCCCGGCACGCTGGAGGGCTGGGGCATGTCGCCCGAGGAGCTGCACGCGCTCAACCCCGGGCTGGTCATCCTGCGCATCTCGGGCTACGGTCAGACGGGGCCCTACCGCGACCTGCCGGGCTTCGGCGTGATCGGCGAGGCCATGGGCGGCCTGCGGCACCTGACGGGCGAGCCGGGCCGCGTGCCGGTCCGCGTGGGGGTGTCGATCGGCGACACGCTGGCGGCGCTGCATGGCGCCATCGGCGTGCTCACCGCGCTCTACCACCGCAAGGTGAACGGCGGACAGGGGCAGGTGATCGACGTGGCGCTGCACGAGGCGGTGTTCAACGTGATGGAAAGCCTGATTCCGGAATACAGCGCCTTCGGCGCGGTGCGCGACGCCGCCGGCAGCGCACTGCCGGGCATCGCGCCTTCCAACGCCTACCCCTGCACGGACGGCTGGGTGCTGGTGGCGGGCAACGGCGACAGCATCTTCCGGCGGCTGATGGAGTCCATCGGCCGGCCGGACCTCGCCGCGGCGCCCGACCTCGCGAGCAATGCCGGCCGCGTGGCGCGCGTGCAGGAGATCGACGCCGCGATCGGCGCCTGGACGGCCCGCCGCACCGTGGCCGAGGTGATGGAAACGCTCGCTGCCGCGCGCGTGCCGGCCGGCAAGGTCTATACGGCGCGGGATATCGCGGAAGACCCGCACTACCGGGCGCGCGGCATGCTGCTGCCGCAGGCGACGCGCGACGGCTACACGGTGGAGGTGCCGGGCATCGTGCCCAAGCTCTCGGCCACGCCGGGCACCATCCGCTCCAGCGCCCCGCACCTGGGCGACGACACCGACGCGGTACTGCGCGAGGCGGGCCTGAGCGACGCCCAGATCGCGCTGCTGCGCGAGAAGGGGGTGGTGCAATGAACGGCAACGCGACCGAACCCGTGTGGCACGGCGCCGGGCGCCGCATCCACATGCAGGAGGTGGGCACGCGCGACGGCCTGCAGATGGAGCAGGCCTTCGTGCCCACCGAAGACAAGATCGCACTGGTGGACGCCCTGTCGGATGCGGGCCTGGCGAAAATCGAGGTGACGGCCTTCGTGTCGCCCGCGGCGATTCCCGCGCTGCGCGACGCCGAGATCGTGATGCGCGAGATCGTGCGCCGCCCCGGCGTGGCCTATGCCGCGCTGGTGCCGAACGTGCGCGGCGCGGAGCGCGCGATCGAGGCGCGCACCGACGAACTGAACCTGGTGATGTCCGCCAGCGAGACGCACAACCTGGCCAACCTGCGCATGACGCGCGCGCAGTCCTTCGCGTCGCTCGCGCAGGTGGTGGCGACGGCGCAGGGCGCGGGCGTGGCGGTGAACGTGTCGCTCTCGTGCGTGTTCGGCTGCCCGATGGAGGGCGACGTGGCCGAGGCGGAAGTGTTCGGGTGGGTGCAGCGCTTCGCGGACCTGGGCGTGGGCGGCGTCACGCTGTGCGACACCACCGGCATGGCGTACCCCGCGCAGGTGGCGGCGCTGGTGGCCGCCGCGCGTGCCCGCTGGCCTGGCATGGTGTTCACCCTGCACTTCCACAACACGCGCGGCATGGGACTGGCCAACGTCCTTGCGGCGATCGATGCGGGCGCGGACCGGTTCGACGCCTCGCTGGGCGGGCTGGGCGGCTGCCCGTACGCGCCGGGTGCCTCGGGCAATGTCTGCAGCGAAGAGGTCGTGCATGCGCTGGAACTGATGGGCTATGACACGGGCGTGGACCTGCCCGCGCTGCTCGCGGCGGCGCGGCGGCTGCCTGCGCTCATCGGGCACGACATTCCCGGCCAGCTCGCCAAGGCCGGCCGGCGCCTGGACCTGCACCCGGTGCCGGCGGATTTCGGTGCCATCCGGGAGCGGGCGATGGCGCGATAAGGCCGGCCGGGACAACTGCCGCGGCGGCGCGAACGCCGGGCAGAGCAGACCAGAACAACACGACGACGACAGGAGACAAAACCCATGCCCACGCTCCCTTTCCTCTCCGGCCATCTGCCGCGCCGCTGCGCGCTGCAGGCCCTCGCTGCAACCCTCTGCGCTCCCGCTCCATTCGCCCGGGCGCAGGACGGCTACCCCTCCAAACCCGTCACGCTGATCGTGCCCCAGGCCGCCGGCGGCGCCAACGACGCGATCGCCCGGGTGGTGGCGCAGCGCCTGTCCGAGCAGATGGGCCAGAGCGTGGTGGTGGACAACCGCCCCGGCGCGGGCGGCACGCTCGCCACCGCGGCCACGGCGCGCGCGAAGCACGACGGCTACACCCTTCTGCTCACGGCCGACAGCGCTCATGTCATCGGCCCGGCGCTCTACCGCAATCCCGGCTTCGATCCGGTGAAGGATTTCGAGCCCGTCGCGCCCGTGGCCACGGCGGGCTACGTGCTGGTCGCGCACCCGTCGTTCCCCGCGAACGATATCGCGGGCCTCATCGCGCTCGCCAGGGCGAAGCCCGGGGAATATGCGATCGCCTCGGCGGGCAACGGCACGCTCAACCACCTGATCGGCGAGATGCTGCAGAAGGCTGCGGGCATCCGGCTGCAGCATGTGCCCTACAAGGGATCGGCCGCCGCCGCGACGGACGTGGCTGGCGGGCAGGTGCCGCTGTCGGTGCAGAGCCTGCCTTCCTGCATCGCGTTCATCAAGGCCGGCAAGCTCAAGGTGCTGGGCGTGGTCAACAGCCGCCCCGTGGCTGCGCTGCCCGGCGTGCCGACCATCGGCCAGACGCTGCCGGGTTTCGGCCAGTCGCCCTGGTACGCGCTGTTCGCGCCGGCAGGTACACCGGCGCCCATCGTCGCGCGCCTGCAGGCCGAGGTGGCCCGCGCGCTGGACCAGAAGGACGTGGTGGACAAGCTGGCCGGCGTGGGCTGCGAGCCGTTCAAGGGCACCTCCGCGCAGCTCGGCGCGCTGGTGCAGGCGGAACTGCCGCAGTGGGCCCGCGTGGTGAAGGAAACCGGCGCCACCGTGGATTGACGGCCGCGCCGCGGTGCCACGCGGCGCGGCGCGCGAAGCAGGCAACGAAACAGATAACGACCCAGGAGACAACGACATGCGACATTCCTTCCCCCGCCGGCCCGTGCTGGCCACCCTCGCGGCTGCGGCCTGCGCTGCCTGCGCAGCCCTGCCGCTGGCCGCGGCGGCGCAGGGCAACTACCCCTCCAAGCCGGTCACCCTCGTCGTGCCCACCGCGGCCGGCGGCACCACCGACCTGTCGGCGCGCATGCTCGCGCAGGCGCTGGGGCCGGTGCTGGGCCAGTCGGTGGTGGTGGACAACAAGGGCGGCGGCAACGGCAACATCGCGGCCGGCGCCGTGAAGCGCGCGGAGCCGGACGGCTATACGCTGCTCATGCAGTATTCGGGCTACCACGTCATCTCGCCGTTGCTCACGGCGCAGAAGACCTGGGACATGGGCGACTTCCAGCCCGTGGCGAACGTGCTCTCCGCGCCGCAGATCATCGTGGTGCGCGAGGGCCTGCCCGTGAAGACGCTGGGCGAGCTGATCGCCTATGCGAAGGCCAACCCCGGCAAGCTCAATTACGCCTCGTCGGGCAACGGCTCGCTGCAGCACGTGACGGGCGCGATGCTGGAGCAGCAGGGCGGCGTGAAGATGGTGCACGTGCCCTACAAGGGCACCGGCCCCGCGCTGCAGGACCTGCTGGGCGGGCAGGTGGACCTGACCTTCGGCACGGCACCGCCCTTCATGCCGCACATCCAGTCGGGCAAGCTGCGCGTGCTGGCCGTCACGGGCAGGGAGCGGCTGCCCAGCCTGCCCAACGTGCCCACCACGGCGGAGGCGGGCTATCCCAAGGTGGATGCCACGTCCTGGTTCGCGCTGTTCGCGCCGGCGGCCACGCCCCGCGCGGTGGTGGACAAGCTGGTGGCCGACGTGCGCACCGTGGTGCAGAACCCCGCGTTCCAGCAGAAGGCGCAGGAGCAGGGCGCCACGGCGGACTACCAGGGACCGCAGCAACTGGGCGCACGCGTGAAGGCCGACCTCGCCAACTGGGCGCAGGTGGTGAAGGCCGCGAATATCCAGGCGGAATAAATCCAGGCGGAATAAAAGCCGGCGCGCCTTTTTTAAGGGTTTCCCCCATTGCGGCCGCGTGCCGCATTTCAGGGCCTCCATGCACCGCATGGGGGCCTTTTTCTTGCGCCGTCGCACCATGCGGGTGCGGTAGCGAAATCGCTTTGAATGATTGATTTTTTTCTTTAATATGACGACGTTGTAAATTTTTTCTCACGGCATCCAGCCCATGTCCGACCTGTCCGAAACCGCCAGCGAAGCCATGTCGATCGCGATCCGCATCGGCCGCGCACGCCCCACGCTGACGCGTTCGCACCAGCAGATGGCGGACTACGTGCTCGCGCATCCGCTGCAGGCGGCGACGATGCCGATCGACGAACTGGCATCGGCGGTGGGGGTGTCCATCGCCACGGCCAACCGCTTCGCGCGGGCCGTGGGCCTGGATGGCTATCCGATGCTGCGCGCCGAGCTGGTCAAGGGGTTCGAGGCCATGCTGGCGCCCATCGAGAAGATGCGCATCAAGCTGGAAAAGCCCACGTCCATCCACGACGTGTTCGCGGCCGCGCTGGAGGAAAGCCAGCGCAATATCGCCGCCACGCGCGATGCGCTGGACCCAGTTGCCTGCGAGGCCGCGGTACAGGCGCTGCTGGGCGCGCGGTGCATCTACCTGGCGGGCTTCGGCGCGAGCGGCTGGCTGGCCGGTCTGCTGCAGCGCGGGCTGGATGCGTACTGCGACAACGTGCACCTGCTCTCGGGCGTGGGCGGAGCCTCGTACGGCGCTCGCCTGCTGCCGCGCATGGGGGCCGAAGACCTGTTCGTCGCGATCAGCTACCCGCGCTATCTCACCGATACCGTCGTGCTGGCACAGGGCGCCTTTGAGCGCGGCGTGCCCGTGCTGGCGCTCACCGACGGTGCGCGCTCGCCGCTCGTGCCGTTCGCGCGCGTCTGCCTGTTCGCGCAGACCGAGAACCAGTACGCGGCCAACTCCGAATCCTCGGCGCTGGCGCTGATCGAGGCGCTCACCAGCGCCGTGGCGCACCAGTCCCGCGAATCCGTGAAGACCGCGGCGCGCATGACCGAGGCAGTGCTGCCGTGGCTGCACGACAGCGCGCACAGCCGGCTTTCGCCGCGGTCCGCCGAAGCCGGAATCCGCAAGACGGAGCTCCGGTCGGCCCCCCGGGGCCCGGGGCGCTGAGGCCGCGCGCCGAGTGCCTTTTCGCTTCCTGTCCGCAGCCCGCCGTTGCCCCGTCCGCCGCCTGGCCCTTCCTCCGATCCATTGCCCGTCCGCATGACCGCTTTCCACGCATCCCCTTCGACTCCCGCCCCGGTCATCGCCATCCATGGCGGTGCAGGCACGCTCAGCCGCGCGCACATCAGCCCCGCACAGGAGCAGGCCTACCACGCCGCGCTGCAGGACGTGCTGCGCGCGGGCCAGGCCGTGCTGGCGCAGGGCGGCAGTGCGGTGGATGCGGTGTGCGAAGCCGTGCGTCTGCTGGAGGAATGCCCGCTGTTCAACGCCGGCCACGGCTCGGTGTTCACGGCCGATGCCACCCATGAGCTGGATGCCGCGGTGATGGACGGCGCGAGCCTGGCCGCCGGCGCCGTGGCGGGCGTGGCGCATGTGCGCAACCCGGTGCTGGCCGCCCGCATGGTGATGCAGCACGGCCAGCATGTGCTCATGGCCGGGGAGGGCGCCGAGCGCATGGCGCGCGACGCCGGCCTGGCGATGGTGGAGCCATCGCATTTCTCGACGGATGCGCGCCGCGCGCAGCTGGAGACCGCGCGCGCCAGCCTGCACGGCGCCGTGCTGGACCACGATGGCGCCGCGGCGCTGGCGGGCCGGGCGCTCGACGAAGACCGCAAGATGGGCACGGTGGGCGCCGTGGCGCTGGACGCGCACGGGCACCTCGCCGCCGCCACCTCCACGGGCGGCATGACCAACAAGCGCCCCGGCCGCGTGGGCGACAGCCCGCTGATCGGCGCTGGCACCTATGCCGACGACCGCACGGCGGCCGTCTCCTGCACCGGGCATGGCGAGAGCTTCATCCGCGTGGCGGCCGCGCACGACGTCTGCGCGCGCATGGCCTATGGGGGCCTCGGGCTCGCGCAGGCCGCCGATGCGGTGGTGCACGGCGCCCTGGCCGCCATCGGCGGCACCGGCGGCCTGATCGCCGTGGACCGCCTGGGCAACGTCTGCCTGCCGTTCAACACCGAGGGCATGTACCGCGGCCTGACCCGCGTGGGCGCATCGCCCGAGACCTTCATCTACCGCTGAGCGCCCGGCATCCGCCTGCACGCCGCCAACGACCGCATTTCCTCCCGGCCCCCATGAAACCCAACGCCCCGACTTCTCCCCAGACCCTCGTCCTGCCCGAGCAGCGCGTGCTGGCCGTGGACGACCTGACCATCCGCTTCGCCAACTCCGAGCGCACGGTGGACGCCGTGCGCCACCTGTCCTTCCACGTGGACCGTGGCGAGACCCTGGCCATCGTGGGCGAATCGGGCTCGGGCAAGTCGGTGACTTCGCTGGCGCTGATGCGGCTCGTGGAGCATGGCGGCGGCAAGATCATCGGCGGCTCGGTGGCGCTGCGCCGCCGCAACGGCCAGGTGCTGGACGTGGCGCGAGCCGGCAACGCCGTGATGCGCGACGTGCGCGGCGCCGACGTGGCCATGATCTTCCAGGAGCCGATGACCTCGCTCAACCCGGTGTTCACCGCGGGCGAGCAGATCGCCGAATCCATCCGCGTGCACCAGGGCAAGGACCGGGCCGCCGCGCGCGCCGAGGCGCTGCGCATGCTGGAACTGGTACGCATTCCCGAGGCGCGCAACGTGCTGGACCGCTTCCCGCACCAGCTCTCGGGCGGCATGCGCCAGCGCGTGATGATCGCCATGGCGCTGTCGTGCAAGCCGCAGCTGCTGATCGCCGACGAGCCCACCACCGCGCTGGACGTGACCATCCAGGCGCAGATCCTGCAGCTCATCCGGCAACTGCAGGACGAGATGCACATGGGCGTGATCTTCATCACCCACGACATGGGCGTGGTGGCCGAGGTGGCCGACCGCGTGCTGGTGATGTACCGCGGCGACAAGGTGGAAGAGGGCGCCGCGGACCGCATCTTCGCCGCGCCGCAGCATGCCTACACCCGCGCGCTGCTGTCGGCCGTGCCCAAGCTGGGCGCCATGCAGGGCGCGGACCTGCCCCGCCATTTCGAACTGCTCGGCGCCGATGGCACGATCCAGGCGCAGCCGGTGCTCGAATCCACGTCCGCGGACACCCGCCCGGCGGGCGCGCAGCCCATCCTGCGCGTGAAGGACCTGGTGACGCGCTTCGACCTGCGCGCCGGCCTGCTCAACCGCGTGAAGCGCCGCGTGCACGCGGTGGAGCGCGTGAGCTTCGACCTCCATCCCGGCGAGACGCTGGCCCTGGTGGGCGAGTCCGGCTGCGGCAAGTCCACGACCGGGCGCTCGCTGCTGCGCCTGGTGAACAGCCAGGGCGGTGCCATCGAATTCAGCGGCCGCAACATCCTGGATTTGCCCACGTCCGAAGTGCAGGCCCTGCGCCGCGACATCCAGTTCATCTTCCAGGACCCGTTCGCCTCGCTCGATCCGCGCCTCACGGTGGGCTTCTCGATCATGGAGCCGCTCCTCGTACACAAGATCGGTACTCGCGAGGAGGCACAGGCCCGCGTGGACTGGCTCATGGAGAAGGTGGGCCTGCCGCGCGAGCATGCGCAGCGCTACCCCCACGAGTTCTCCGGAGGCCAGCGCCAGCGCATCGCCATCGCGCGCGCCCTGGCGCTCAACCCCAAGGTGGTGGTGGCCGACGAATCCGTCTCGGCGCTGGACGTGTCCATCCAGGCGCAGATCGTCAACCTGATGCTGGACCTGCAGCGTGAGCTGGGCGTGGCCTTCCTCTTCATCTCGCACGACATGGCGGTGGTGGAGCGCATCAGCCACCGCGTGGCGGTGATGTTCCTCGGCCAGATCGTGGAGATCGGCCCGCGCCGCGCGATCTTCGAGAACCCGCAGCACGCCTACACGAAAAAACTCATGGCCGCCGTGCCCATCGCCGATCCGGCGCGCCGCCATCTCAAGCGGGCGCTGCTGGACGGCGACATTCCCAGCCCCATCCGCGCCATCGGCGACGAGCCCGCGGTGCAGCCGCTGGTGGAAGTGGGGCCGGGCCATTTCGTCGCGCGCCACGCCATCGCCAACCTGTATTGATGTTCCTTCCCCAACCGGAGTCCACCATGAAGAAGACCCTCGCATCCCGCCGCGTCGCCGCCAGCCTGCTGGCCCTGGCCGCCCTGTCCGCCACCGGCTCCGCACTGGCCGCCGGCAATGCCGTGCTGGCCATCTACCAGCAGCCCGAGACGCTGGACCCCTACAACACGAACACGACCATCACCACGGCCGTCACCAAGAGCTTCTACGAAGGCCTGTTCGCTTTCGACAAGGACATGAAGCTCAAGAACGTGCTGGCCGAGAGCTACGAAGTCTCCAAGGACGGCCTGGTGTACACCTTCAAGCTGCGTTCGGGCGTGAAGTTCCACGACGGCACCGACTTCAACGCCGCCGCCGCCAAGGCCAACCTGGACCGCGTGATGGACCCGGCCAACCGCCTGCTGCGCGCGAACCAGTTCAACCGCGTGGCCAAGGTCGAGGCCGTGAACCCGCAGACCCTGCGCATCACGCTCAAGGAGCCCTTCGGCCCCTTCATCAACGCGCTGGGCCACGCCTCCGCCGCGATGATCTCCCCGGCCGCGCTTGCCAAGTGGGGCAGCAAGGATATCGCCTTCCACCCCGTGGGCACCGGCCCGTTCGAGTTCGTGGAATGGAAGCAGACCGAAGCCATCGTGGGCAAGAAGTTCGCCAACTACTGGAAGAAGGGCTATCCCAAGATCGACCAGATCACCTGGAAGCCCGTCACCGAGAACAACACCCGCGCCGCCATGCTGCAGACGGGCGAGGCCGATTTCGCCTTCACGCTGCCGTATGAGCAGATCGCCACGCTGAAGAAGAGCGACAAGGTGGACGTGGTGACCGGCCCGTCCATCATCCAGCGCTTCCTGGTGCTGAACAACCTGCAGAAGCCCTTCGACAACGTCAAGGTGCGCGAGGCCATCGGCTACGCCATCAACAAGGAGGCGCTGTCCAAGGTGGCGTTCAACGGCTACGCCTTCCCGGCCCAGGGCTTCGTGCCCCAGGGCGTGGAATACGCGGTGAAGATGCAGCCGATTCCCTACAACGTGGCCAAGGCCAAAGAACTGCTGAAAGAAGCCGGCTACCCCAACGGCTTCGAATCGACGCTGTGGAGCCACTACAACAACACCACCAGCCAGAAGGTGATCCAGTTCCTGCAGCAGCAACTGCAGCAGGTGGGCATCAAGGTGACGGTGGAGGCGCTGGAGCCCGGCAAGCGCGTGGAGCTGGTCGATGCCTGGCCGGATCCCAAGACCTCCAAGCTGCGCATGCACTACGTGGGCTGGTCCTCCTCCACCGGCGAGGCCGACTGGGCGCTGCGCCCGCTGTTCTCCACCGAGTCGTGGGCGCCGAAGCTGGCCAACTACGCCTTCTACAGCAACCAGGTGTTCGACGACGCCATCGCCAAGGCGCTGGTGACCACCGACGGTTCCGAGCGCGCCGCGCTCTACAAGACCGCGCAGGAGCAGCTCGCCAAGGACCTGCCGCGCATCCCGCTGGTGACCGAGGAAATCCTCTACGCCCACACCAAGCGCCTCTCCGGCGTGTACGTGATGCCCGACGGCAACATCAACAGCGACGAGATCTCGCTGAAGTAAGCCCCGGTGTCCGGCCCCCCGCGCGCCGCGGGGGCCCTTTTCCCGTTTCCGCTCCGCTCCCGTCTTCCCCTCGCTGCGCACCGCAGCGCCGCATCATGCTGAACTATTTCCTCAAACGACTGCTGGGGCTGCTTCCCACGCTGCTGATCGTGGCGGTACTGGTGTTCCTGTTCGTCCACATGCTGCCGGGCGACCCCGCACGCCTGGCCGCGGGCGCCGACGCCGACGAGGCCACCGTGCAGGTCGTTCGCCAGGAGCTGGGCCTCGACAAGCCCCTGCCCGAGCAGTTCGTGCACTTCTTCTCGCGCATGGTGCAGGGGGATTTCGGCACCTCGATCCGCACGCGCCGCCCCGTGGCCGCCGAGATCGGCGAGCGCTTCATGCCCACGCTGCTGCTCACCGTCGCCGCCATGGCCTGGTCGGTGGTGCTGGGCATGGGCATCGGCATCCTGTCGGCCGTGTACCGCAACCGCTGGCCCGACCGTCTGGGCATGACGCTCGCGGTGTCCGGCATCTCCTTTCCCGCCTTCGCGCTCGGCATGACGCTCATGCAGGTGTTCTCGGTGGAGCTCGGCTGGCTGCCCACCGTGGGCGCCGACAGCTGGAAGCACTACATCCTGCCCTCCATCACGCTCGGCGCCGCGGTGGCCGCGGTGATGGCCCGCTTTACGCGCGCCTCCTTCGTCGAGGTGGTGCAGGAGGACTTCGTGCGCACCGCGCGCGCCAAGGGCCTCAACGAGCGCACCGTGGTGCTCAAGCACTGCCTGCGCAATGCGCTCATCCCGGTCGTCACCATGATGGGCCTGCAGTTCGGCTTCCTGCTGGGCGGCTCCATCGTGGTGGAAGCCGTCTTCAACTGGCCCGGCCTCGGCCGCCTGCTGGTGGACGCCGTGACCATGCGCGACTACCCCGTCATCCAGACGCTGGTGCTGCTTTTCTCGCTGGAGTTCATCCTCATCAACCTGGTGGTGGACATGCTCTACGGCTTCATCAACCCGACCATCCGCTACAAGTGAAGCGCGCGGACCGCAACCCTCCCACGGACGAAGACCCGGTATGACCACGCCCTCCATTCCCACGCCGCCCGACGCCGCCCAGCTCGCGGCGGCCTCGGTGGCCCCCGCCGCCGGCGCCTCCACGGTGCGCACGCCCTGGCGCGAGTTCTGGCGCAAGTTCAAGAAGCAGCACGTGGCCATGGCCGCGCTGGTGTTCGTCGTGCTGCTCGTCGCCGTGGCCGTGCTGGCCCCGGTGATCGTGCCGTTCGACGCGGAGAACTTTTTCGACTACGACCGGATCAACGACGGCCCCTCGGCCATGCACTGGTTCGGCGTCGATCCGCTGGGCCGCGACATCTTCAGCCGCATCCTGATGGGCGCGCGCATCTCGCTGGCCGCGGGCTTCCTCTCGGTGGCGATCGGCTGCCTGATCGGCACCACGCTGGGCCTGCTCGCCGGCTATTACGAAGGCTGGTGGGACCGCATCGTGATGCGCATCTCCGACGTGCTGTTCGCCTTCCCCGGCATCCTGCTGGCGCTGGGCGTGGTCGCCATCCTGGGCAGCAGCATGACCAACGTGGTCGTGGCCGTGGCGGTGTTCAGCGTGCCGGCCTTCGCGCGGCTGGTGCGCGGCAACACGCTGGTGCTCAAGCAGATGACCTACATCGAGTCCGCGCGCAGCATCGGCGCCTCGGACTGGACCATCATCGTGCGGCACATCCTGCCGGGCACCATCTCCTCGATCGTCGTGTACTTCACGATGCGCGTGGGCACCTCGATCATCACGGCGGCCAGCCTGTCGTTCCTGGGCATGGGCGCGCAACCGCCGACGCCGGAGTGGGGCGCCATGCTGAACGAGGCGCGTGCCGACATGGTGAATGCGCCGCACGTGGCGCTGTTCCCGAGCCTGGCCATCTTCCTCACGGTGCTGGCCTTCAACCTGCTGGGCGACGGCCTGCGCGACGCGCTGGACCCCAAGATCGACCGGCAGACATGAGCGTGCGCGAACTCACCGCCACGGCGCCGCCGCGCATCGGCCTGCTGGATGCCGGCCCCCTGGACGCGATCACGGACGTGGCCGGCATCACCGTCGGCCATGCCACGCTGGACGATGGTCCGGTGCAGACCGGCGTGACGGTGATCCATCCCCACGCGCAGGATCCGTACCGCCACAAGGTGCCGGCCGGTGCGGCGGTCATCAACGGCTTCGGCAAGAGCACGGGCCTGGTGCAACTGGAAGAGCTGGGCCAGCTAGAGACGCCGATCGCGCTCACCAATACCTTCTCCGTCGGTGCGCTGGCGCAGGCGCAGATCCGCGACTGCGTGCGCGCCAACCCAGAGACCGGGCGCGCGCTGCCCACCGTCAATCCGCTGGTGCTGGAGTGCAACGACGGCTACCTGAACGACATCCAGCGCATGGCCGTCGGCGAGAGCCACTACCGCGCGGCCTGCGACGGCGCGGGCGTGCAGGTGGCCCAGGGTGCGGTGGGCGCGGGGCGGGGCATGTCCAGCTTCCAGTGCAAGGGCGGCGTGGGCACCGCGTCGCGCCGCGTGCCCCTGCACGGCGGCGATACCTGCACGGTGGGAGCGCTGGTGCTCGCCAACTACGGCCTGCTGCCGAACCTGGTCTGGGGCGGAACGCCTGCCGGCGCGGCGCTGGCCACCGCGCTCCATGCCGAGGAGCAGGTGGCTGCCCGTGCCGTGGAGAAGGGCTCCATCATCATGGTGCTCGCCACCGATGCGCCGCTGGACGCGCGCCAGCTGCGCCGCCTGGCCTGGCGGGCCGCTGCGGGCCTGGCGCGCACGGGCTCGGTCTATGGCCACGGCAGCGGCGACATCGCCCTGGCGTTCTCGACCGCCTACACCCTGCCGCACCTGTCGCACGAGCCCATGCCGGCCGTGGCGATGGTGCACGAGGGCCTGCTCGACGGGCTGTTCCAGGCCGCGGCCGACAGCGTGGAGCAGGCCATCGTCCATGCGCTCTGGCATGCGGAAACCGTCACCGGCAGGGACGGGCACCGCCGCCGCGCGCTGCGCGACCTGCTCGCCCGGGCCGGCTGAACCCATCCGTCCTCAGCCCGCCGCGCCCTTCCTTTCCTTTCCTTTTCCGCCCAGTGCAGCGTTCCCCATGAAAATCCTCATCTCCGTCGATATCGAAGGCGTGGCCGGCGTCTACCACCCCGAGCAGGTGCGCGCCGGCAACCCGGAATACGAGCGCGCCCGGCGTCTCATGGCCGCGGAGGCGAATGCCGCCATCGCCGGAGCGTTCGACGGCGGCGCCGCCGAGGTGTTCGTCAACGATTCGCACGGGGGATTCCGCAACATGCCGCCCGACCTTCTCGATCCGCGCGCCCAGGCCATCCAGGGCAAGCCGCGCTACCTGAGCATGGTGGCCGGCGTGGAACTGGACCTGGATGGCGTGTGCTTCATCGGCTACCACGCCAGATCGCGGGCCCACGGCATCCTGGCCCACACCATCAACAGCTTCGCGTTCGCCCGCATCGCGCTCAACGGGCGCGAGCTGGGCGAGGCCGGCATCTACGGCGCGCTGGCGGGGGCCTATGGTGTGCCGGTCATCGCCGCGTCCGGCGACGATGCCTTCATCGCGGAGACGCGGGACCTGTTCCCGCACGCGCAGTTCGTGCAGACCAAGCGCGCCACGGGCGCCAACAGCGGCATCAGCCTGTCGCCCGAACGCGCCTGCACGGCCATCCGGGAAGGCGTGTCCCGGGCAACGGCCCGGGCCGGACAGGCCCGGCCGTTCCGCATCGACGGCCCGGTCACGGTGGATCTGGAGGCGCAGTCGGTGGCGCTGGCCGACCTGTTCTGCCAGTGGCCCACGCTGGAGCGCACGGCGCCCGACACGGTGCGGTTCACCGCGCCCGATACCGAATCGGCCGTGCGGATCATCAACTGCCTTTCGGCCATGTCGAGCATGTTGAGATGAGGACGAGTACACCCCCTGAGGCGCTGCGCGCCTTCCATGCAGCCGCCAGAGGCGGCAGCCCTTCGGGCACGTCCAGGCCTGCGCAGGCAGGCTCGGAGCCACGGCCTCAGCCCCTTTCTGGCCGTGCTGTGCACGGCGGGCAGGGGGACGACGCCAGTGGCCCGGCGAAGCCGGTTCCACGGCGTCTGCTGGTGTGGCCTGCTCCGCGGCCTTCTTTCTGATGGGTGACGCTGGGCCTGTTGCATGGATTGCGCACTATGCGAGTGATTGTTGGGATGACGAGATGACTGAAACTGCAAATCCGTCCGCTGGCGTCGTGCCTGCGATGACCGTCGGCATCGTGGCCGGCATGGGCCCTGCCGCGGGCGTGGATTTCGCGCGCCTGTTCGTGCGCGCGTCGGAGCAATGGCTGCGCGCACACGGCCAGCCGGTGCGCGACCAGGCGTTTCCCGAGCACTGGATCGCCCAGGTGCCGGTGGCGGACCGCACGCAGGCACTGCGCGATCCGGCGGCGCCCCAGCCGCTCGAGGGGCTGGTGTCGGCGCTGGAGCGGCTGGTCGCGGTGGGGGCCCGAGCGGCAGCGATGTCGTGCAATACCGCGCATGCCTGGCATGCGGCGCTGCAGGAGCGCGTGCCCGGCGTGGAGCTGCTGCACATCGCGCGCGAGACCGCCGCCGAACTGCAGCGCCGCGGCATCCGTCGCGCGGCGCTGCTGGCCACGCAGGGCACCTACGGCATGGGCCTGTACGACGAGGCCTTCGCCACGCACGGCGTGGAATGCGTGCTGCCTTCCGCCGAGGCGAAGGAATGGCTGATGGAGGGCATCTACGACGGCGTGAAGGCCGGCGACATGGCCCTGGCACGTCGCCGGTTCGCCAAGGTGGGGCAGGCGGTGCGCGCGCAGCACGGCGACGTTCCGCTGGTGATGGCCTGCACGGAGATCCCCCTGGCGCTTCCCGATGCGCCGGAGGCCGCCGGCTGGACAATGGTGGATCCGTCCGAGATCCTCGCGGCGGCCCTGGTGAGCCGCGCCTACGGCGGCCGCTGACGGACAAAGCCCCCGCCGGCACGGGCCATCGGACGGCCCTGCCCGGCGCGGCCGTGCGTGCCGGCCACAATACGCACCATGTCCGATGTGCACTCCGATGAACTGCTCGCGCAGGTGGCCTCGCTGCCGCCCCTGCCGGGCGTGTACCGCTATTTCGACGCCCAGGGCGGGCTGCTCTACGTGGGCAAGGCCCGCAACCTCAAGAAGCGCGTCTCCAGCTACTTCACCAAGACCCATGGCGGCACGCGCATCGGCCACATGGTTGGCAAGATCGCGCGGCTGGAGACCACCGTGGTGCGCTCCGAGGCCGAGGCGCTGCTGCTGGAAAACAACCTCATCAAGTCGCTGAATCCGCGCTACAACATCCTGTTCCGCGACGACAAGAGCTATCCCTACCTGAAGATCACGGGCGTGGCCGCGCGCGACGGCACCGGCGAGCAGCCCGGCCAGCGCTTTCCGCGCGTGGCCTACTACCGCGGGTCCGTGGACAAGCGGCACCGGTACTTCGGTCCCTATCCCGGCGCCTGGGCGGTGAAGGAAACCATCCTGCTGCTGCAGAAGGTCTTCCGGCTGCGCACCTGCGAGGACACCGTCTTCGCCAACCGCACGCGCCCCTGCCTGCTCTACCAGATCAAGCGCTGCTCGGGCCCCTGCGTGGACCTGATCTCTCCCGAAGCGTATGCGCTGGACGTGTGCAATGCCGACGCCATGCTGCGCGGCGAGACCAGGGAACTGCTGGAGGCCCTGGAGGCGCGCATGATGGAGCATTCCGCGCAGCTGGAGTTCGAGCAGGCAGCGGACATCCGCAACCAGATCACGGCGCTTTCGCGCGTGCTGCACCAGCAGGCCATCGAGACGGTCTCGGACAAGGACGTGGACATCCTGGCCGTGAAGGTGCTGGGCGGTCGCGCCTGCGTCAACCTCGCCATGGTGCGCGGCGGCCGCCACCTGGGCGACCGGCCGTACTTTCCCGTCCACGTGGAAGACGCGGCCGCGGTGTATCAGCTGGAAGATGGCGATGGTCCCGATGGCGCGGCCGAAGCGGAAGGCGCAGCGGAGGCGTCCCCCGCCGCACCCCGTGCCCCGCAGCGATCGCTGGAGGTGCAGGTGCTGGAGGCCTTCATCGCCCAGCACTACATCGGCGTGCCCGTGCCCCCCGTGCTCGTCACCAGCGAGCCGGTGGACCGCGCGCTGCTGGAGGCGCTCTCGCAGCAGGCGGGCGTCCGCGTGGGCGCGGTGCACCAGCCGCGCGAGCAGCGCCGCGCCTGGCTGGAGATGGCGCAGAAGAATGCCGACATCCAGCTCGCGCGGCTGCTCTCGGAAGAGGGCTCCCAGCAGGCACGCACGCGCGCGCTGGCCGAGGCGCTGGATCTGCCCATGGAGGATCTGGAGACGCTCACCATCGAGTGCTTCGACATCTCGCACACCGCGGGCGAGGCCACGCAGGCCTCGTGCGTGGTGTTCCACCACCACCGCATGCAGAGCAGCGAGTACCGGCGCTACAGGATCGAGGGCATCACCGGCGGCGACGACTACGCCGCCATGCGGCAGGTGCTCACGCGCCGCTACAGCAAGGTCGTGGAGGCGCAGCGCGAGGCCGGCGGTGCCGATCCCGCGCCGGGGCAGGCGCGCCTGCCGGACCTGGTGCTGATCGACGGCGGCAAGGGGCAGGTCAGCATGGCGCGCGAGGTGTTCACCGAACTGGGCCTGGACCTCACCCGCATCGTCGGCGTGGAAAAAGGCGAGGGCCGCAAGGTCGGGCTGGAGGAACTCGTCTTCGCCGACGGCCGTGAGAAGATCTACCTCGGCCGCGATTCCGCCGCGCTGATGCTCGTCGCGCAGATCCGCGACGAGGCCCACCGCTTCGCCATCACCGGCATGCGCGCCGCGCGCGCCAAGGTGCGCGTGGGCGGCGGGCAACTGGAGGAGATCGCCGGCGTGGGCCCCAAGAAGCGCGCGCGCCTGCTGCAGCGCTTCGGCGGGGTGAGGGGCGTGGCGGCGGCCAGCGTGGAGGATCTGGCCACGGTGGACGGCATCTCGCTGGAGCTCGCGCAGGAGATCTACCGGGCGCTGCGCTGAGCAGGCGGCGGTCATGGTGGCATGACACAATCGACCCATGTTCCTGACCATCCCCACCATCATGACCTGGACGCGCATCGTCGCGATACCCTTGATCGTGGGCGTGTTCTACGCGCCGCTGGAGCCGGCCACGCGCAACCTCATCGCCACGGTGATGTTCGTGGTCTTCGCCGCTACCGACTGGCTCGACGGCTACCTGGCGCGCAAGCTCAACCAGACCTCGTCCTTCGGTGCCTTCCTCGACCCGGTGGCGGACAAGTTCCTGGTCTGTGCATCGCTGCTCGTGCTGGTGCACCTGCAGCGCGCCGACGTGTTCGTGGCGCTCATCATCATCGGTCGGGAGATCGCGATCTCCGCCCTGCGCGAGTGGATGGCGCAGATCGGCGCCTCCCGCAGCGTGGCGGTGCACATGCTGGGCAAGGTGAAGACCACGGTGCAGATGGTCGCCATCCCGTTCCTGCTCTACGACGCGCGCATCGCCGGCATCGACACGGGCGTCTGGGGCACGTGGCTGATCTGGCTCGCCGCGGTGCTCACCGTGTGGTCCATGGTCTATTACCTGCAGAAGGCTTTGCCGGAGATCCGCGCGCGCGTCGAGCGCTGACCCGGGCGGCCCTGCCTCATGTCAATGGGGGCTTGCGATAGCGAGTGCGGCGCCCGTGTCACAAACTCAGTGCATCGCCTGGCAGCCCTGGAATTGCCGCTAAAATCCACCGCTTGCGCCGTCGCAAAACGGCCCGTTGTATTGACACTCGGAAAGTCGATGGCTTTAATCTGGCACAGCGGCATCTGCCCCATGCCAGCCCCTCCCTCGCCCCGTACGAACCCCGCACTGCAGCGGCTGTTCCGGCGCGTGTGAAGGCCAGATTCGCGCCAGACATTCCCTCCACACCCTTTCCCGAGAGGCTTCTTGTGAACAAGTCCGAACTGATTGAGCAAATTGCTAACAACGCCGACATCTCCAAGGCCGCCGCTGCGCGCGCCCTGGAATCCATGATCGAGTCGGTCAAGAAGACCCTGAAGAAGGGCGGCACGGTGTCTCTGGTCGGTTTCGGTACCTTCGCGGTGGGCAAGCGCGCTGCGCGCACGGGCCGCAATCCCCGTACGGGCGATACGATTAAAATCAAGGCTGCTAAAGTTCCGAAGTTCCGCCCCGGCAAGGCATTGAAGGATGCCCTCAACTGAGGCTCAAGGTTCAAGGTGGGGTGCTTAGCTCAGTTGGTAGAGCGGCGCCCTTACAAGGCGTAGGTCGGCGGTTCGACCCCGTCAGCACCCACCACCGATCAAAAGGCGAACGAGAGTTCGCCTTTTCTTTTGTCGCCATTGAAAGATCGAAACCATGTTCGAATCCATCCGCAAGCACTCCAAGGTCGTCATGATCGTGCTGTTCTTGCTGATCATTCCGTCGTTTGTGCTCGTGGGCATCGACCGGAACTACTTCACCAGCAAGAGCACCGTGGTGGCGCGCGTGGATGGCCATGACATCACCCAGGACGACTGGGACAACGCGCACCGGATGGAAACCGACCGCATCCGCGCGCAGTCGCCCTCGGTCGATGCCAGGCTGCTCGATTCGCCCCGTGCGCGCTACGCCACCCTGGAGCGCCTGGTGCGCGACCGCGTGATGCAGGCCGCCGCCGTCAAGATGCACCTGGTCACGAGCGACGCCCAACTGGCCCGCACGCTGCAGGGCATTCCCGCGATCGCCGCGCTCAAGCGCCCCGATGGCTCTCTGGACGCCGAGGCCTACCGCGCGCTGGTGGGCTCCCAGGGCCTCACGCCCGAGGGCTTCGAAAACAATGTGCGCCGCGAGCTGTCGCTCAGCCAGGTAATGGGCGGCGTGATGGGCTCCGCCTTCGCGGCCCAGGAGCCGGCGCGCCTCGCGCTGGACGCGCTCTACCAGCGCCGCGAAATCCGGATGGCCCGCTTCGACGCCAAGGACTTCGCCGCCAAGGTCACGCCGACCGACGACGAACTCCAGGCCCACTACAAGGCCCACGAGGCGCAATTCAGCCAGCCCGAGCACGCCGACGTGCAGTACGTGGTGCTCGATCTGGATGCCGTGCGCGCCAGCATCACGCTGAGCGAGGACGACCTGCGCAGCTACTACAAGGAAAACCTGGAGCGCCTCTCCGGCAAGGAGGAGCGCCGCGCCAGCCACATCCTGATCAACGCGCCCAAGGACGCCCCCGCCGCCGACCGCGAGAAGGCCAGGGCCCGCGCGCAGGCGCTGCTGGAGCAGGTGCGCAAGGCGCCCGGCACCTTCGCCGAGGTGGCCCGCAAGAATTCGCAGGACACCGGCTCCGCGCCCTCCGGCGGCGACCTCGGCTTCTTCAAGCGCGGCGACATGGTCAAGCCGTTCGAGGACGCCGCTTTCTCGATGAAGAAGGGCGACATCAGCGACCTGGTGGAGAGCGAATACGGCTACCACATCATCCAGCTCAACGACGTCAAGACGCCGAAGCAGCCGACCTTCGAGGAATCGCGCGCCAAGCTCGAGACGGAAGCCAAACAGCAGCAGGCGCAGCGCAAGTACGCCGAGCTGGCCGAAGTGTTCTCCAACACGGTGTACGAGCAGGCCGACAGCCTGCAGCCCGTGGCCGACAAGCTCAAGCTCAAGGTGCAGACCGCCAGCGACGTGACGCGCACGCCGCGCCCCGGCGCCCAGGGCCCGCTGGCCAACGGCCGCTTCCTGGAAGCGCTGTTCGCCTCCGACTCGGTGCAGAACAAGCGCAACACCGAAGCCATCGAGACCGCGCCCAGCACCCTGGTGGCCGGCCGCATCGCCACCTACACGCCGGCTTCCACCCCGGCCTTCGACCAGGTGAAGGCCCGCGTGCGCGAACTCTTCGTGGCCGGGCGCTCCGCCGAGCTGGCGCGCAAGGAAGGCGAGGCCAGGCTGGCCGCATGGAAGGCCGCTCCGGCCAGCGCCACCGGCCTGGGCGCCCCCGTGACCGTCTCGCGCGACAAGCCCGAAGGCCAGCCCCGCCCCGTGGTGGATGCCGCCCTGCAGGTGAATGCCGATACGCTGCCCGCCTTCGCCGGCACCGCGCTGGGCGCCCAGGGCTACGCCGTCATCAAGGTGGACCGCATCGTGCCGCGCGACCCCTCGGACCCGGTCGTGGCGCGCCAGCAGCAACAGCAGTACGGCGAAGCCGAGGCTCAGGCCGAGGCCATGGCCTACTACGAACTGCTGAAGGACCGCTTCAAGGTCCAGTTCAAGGTGACCCGCCCGACGGGCGACGGCACCCCTGCCGCGGAAAATTGATGCAGTGAACATGGCCGGAGGAGGTTTTATCCGGCTATAATTCAAGGCTACGGTGGCTGTAGCTCAGTTGGTAGAGTCCAGGATTGTGATTCCTGTCGTCGTGGGTTCGAGTCCCATCAGCCACCCCAAAAAATGCTAGTAAAAACAAGGACCTTCGGGTCCTTGTTTCGTTTCAGGGGCATGCCAGGGGCGAAGCGGGAATCGCTGACGGTTGTCCTGTGCTTTGGTGGCCTCATCGGACTGCCAGACTTCGACGGGTCTTTGCTGCGTCTAAGCAGATCGACTCACTCAGGCATTGCCCGCAGGCACTGCCTCAATACGTCATGCGGAATGCATGTCGCCTTTGACTGCTGCCATCAATATGTCGCTTCGAGGTGGGGATCCTCTGTCCTGAGTCGAGCAGGCTGCGGGCAGGGCCTGTCTTGACAGCGCGATCTCTGACAGCCATGCTCTGCTTGTGGGATAATTTTAAAGTGATATCACGTTAAAATTATTATGGCGGGAAGATCCAAGAAATCGTCGTCGGCGTCCGAACCTGCTGTACCGGCACCCTCGGAGAAGTGGGAAGTCATCTTTCACGATGAGTTCCTGCTGGAGTTCCGCGCGTTTGACTTGGACGTACGCCGCGAACTGGCTGCTGCTGCCAAGGCCATTGAGCTGGCAGGACCGAAGACAGGACGGCCTCATGTCGACACGCTCAATGGCTCGAAGCACGACAACATGAAGGAGTTGCGCTTCAAGGCCCACAACGGCTCGGAGATCTGGCGGGCGGCTTTCGCCTTCGATCCCCAGCGAAAGGCCTATGTGCTGGTGGCTGGCGATAAGCAGGGGCAGGACGAGGCAGCGTTTTACAAGACCCTGATCAAGACTGCCGACAAGCGGTTTGACGCCCACCTGAAGAAGCTCGCCAAGGCGAAGAAGGCATCACCATGAGCACCACTCTGCAAAGCATCATCGAAGAATTTTCTGCTGAGGATCAGAAGCTCATCCAGAGCAAGGCGAGCGTCCTGGCCGAAGAGATGGTTCGCCACGCGGACTCGCTGGCCGAGGTCCGCGCGGCATTGGTCAAGACCCAGGACGAAGTGGCGCGAGTGCTCAATGTCAAACAAAACGCCGTGGCTCAGCTGGAGAAGCGTTCGGACCTGCTGCTCTCGACGCTGCGCAAGTACGTGGAAGCCATGGGCGGAGAACTGGCCGTGGCTGTCAGAACGGGCGCGGGGACCGTGATCATGCTTGATAGCCTGAGCTCCCTGGCCAAGTCATCGACACCACATCGCGCGCGCGCGTCCGGTGTGGCTCGCAAGTCGGCAGCTCGTTCTGCCAGCAAATCCAAGCTCAAGGTCAAGCACGAAGGAACTGCGGTTGCCTGACGCTTGGCTCCGACGGCGGAACGACAGGAGTTCCGTGTGATGCTGCCAATCAGCAGCATCGCAAGACCGCCACGCTCAACTGCCAGGGGTAGACGCATTTCGAGGCGCTGCTCGCTCGCATTCACCAGTGCATCGGCGATGCGAGCACACTGCAGCTTTACTTGGCCGGCATCAGCTTACGCCGCCGATCACAGCAAGCCATGTCAGCCATGTCGCGACATCTTCGTTTCGAGGCTAAGCAACTGAAACTGTCGCGGCACATACACATGGATTGAGCCGGGACGCGAGATTCCTTGAATGTTGGACGGCGTCGATTGCGCATGACGTACCAAGAAGTGCCGATCGGCGAGGCACAGCGCGAAATGATTGGCGACCGCGTCGTCATCCTCCTTGGTGAGGCGCTGGTCTTTGCCAAGCACTCGTTTTCCCAAGGGGCCGATGCGGCCAGTTTGTCTTGTTGCGGTTACAAATCTACCGGACAGCAGGGCGTAGATGCCCGGATTCACACCGAATAAAGCGGTGGGCGCGCCGGGTACGAGCGGGGGAATTCGCCGCAAGCCTGAGGCAGGGAATGAGGCCGCGGTGATTGGCCGGGACGCGCACAAGGAGGGAATGATGGAAGACCCAGGAAAGCTTTTCGTCGACGAGCGGTTGACGGGGATTTGCGTTTACTGCGGGACGATGCCTGATACGAGGGATCATTGCCCCTCGAAGGTTCTGCTGGACGAGCCCTATCCGCCCAATCTGCCAGTGGTTGAGGCCTGCTTAGCATGCAACAAGTCCTTTTCGCTGGACGAGCAATACCTAGCGTGCTTTTTGGAGTGCGTCATGTGCGGGTCGACCGAGCCGAAGGAGCTGCGTCGCGAGAACATCAAAAGGATCCTCTCAAAGACGCCGAGGTTGGCCGCGGAAATTCAGTCCACCGTTACCGTCGACGAAAATGGGGGCAAGACTTGGCACCCGGACATGGATCGCGTGCGCAATGTGGTCCTGAAGCTCGCGCGCGGCCATCTGCATTTCGAGCTCAGCGTTCAGGAGCGGGACGATCCCGATGTCTTTGAGATCGCACCGCTTTCGGTCTTGACGGCCGAGAGCCGCGAATTCTTCGAGTGCCCTGAGCCGGGGCCCATGGCGGTCTGGCCAGAGCTGGGGTCCCGCGCTTTCCTCAGGGCGTTGCCTTTAAGAGGTCAGATGCCCGACGGCTGGCTGGATGTGCAGGAGGGGCGCTATCGCTATTTGGTTGGCCAAGGCCACGGGAACTACGCCCACATCGTGATTGGCGAGTATTTGGCTTGCTGGGTCGCATGGGGTTGAAAGCGGCGCGGGAGAGGCCGCCAGGAGAGGTGGGCCTCATCCCCACGGAGCGGCCGATTGACCTGCTCCCCATAGGGCGTACCAATAGAAGGTTAGTAGAGTCCGTTTTCAGAGGAAGAACGGACATGAAGAAGAGCAGATTCACCGACGAGCAGATCATCGGGTTCCTCAAGCAGGCTGAAGGCGGCATGCCGGTCAAGGAACTGTGCCGCCTGGGCGGCTTCAGCGACGCGACCTTCTACAAGTGGCGCGCCAAGTTCGGCGGCATGCAAGCCAGTGAGGCCACACGACTACGCGAGATCGAGGGCGAGAACGCCAAGCTCAAGAAGCTGCTGGCTGAGGCCCACCTGCACATCGAAGCGTTGAAGGTGGGCTTCGGGGTAAAGCGCTGACCCCGCA
>NZ_FNJL01000017.1 GCF_900104515.1 Paracidovorax cattleyae | reverse complement strand
CGCCCCTTCATGCTCCAGCAGCCGCGAGACGAAGTCGAAGTCGCTCTCGCCGTACTGCACGCAGTAGTCCCAGGCCCGGTAGGCGCGCGTGAGCTTCAGTTGCAGCGGGTAGCCGTAGCGGCCCAGCACCTCCTGCACGATCTGCGGGACGGTCTTGAACTGGAAGATGCGGAAGTCCTGCCGCCGCGTGGCC
The DNA here is from genome assembly GCF_900104515.1 of Paracidovorax cattleyae. Taxonomy (GTDB): domain Bacteria; phylum Pseudomonadota; class Gammaproteobacteria; order Burkholderiales; family Burkholderiaceae_C; genus Paracidovorax; species Paracidovorax cattleyae. The sequence goes on along the minus strand of NZ_FNJL01000017.1, from coordinate 113,613 downwards.
ACCCACAGCCAGGGCTGCAGGCGCAGGTGGTAGGAGTAGAGGCGATGGTCCTGCCCCTGCATGCCGAAGCGCGTGACCAGGCCGTCCAGGTACCGCTTGCCGCCGCCCTCCGTCTCGATCTCCACCGTCGCCGCCTTGCCCAGCAGCGCCTTGGGATCGATGTCGCGACTCTCGGAGAGCAGATCGATGTCGAAGGAGAAAAGCTGGCTCAGCTCCTCGCTGCCCCGCAACTGCCGCAAATGCAGTTGCTCTCCCAGGGGCGTCCGGATGGTGACGCGGCGTGTCATTTTTTAGATGGCGGCTGCCCCCTCGGCGGCCGCTTGGTTGAGTCGAAACGGGCGCGATGATAGAGTTGTAAGGAAGAGTTGAAAAGCTTTCTGAATAAAAATTTGTATCAAAGATTTTCAAAGATCTTTCAAAAACAGGAGCTTCGTTGATGCATTGGAATGAGGAGAGGGCTATGGTTGATGAGAGGGATTCGGAAATTATTCTGGAAAGAATGGAGGAGTTGTGAGTAAAGCAAAAAGCATTCAAAAAGCGGTTCTCTATAAACGCGTGAAGTTTCACGTGCCCATTCCCGGGCAAAATTTGAAGACCTTAGTTGAGGCGGCTCTGCAAAGAAGGTCCACCTGGGGTGGTCGGCGCATGAACGTGGCGGATGCTGATAATCCCGTTTTTCATGCGATTGGATCGGCTGTATGCGAGACTGATGGTTTTGTCTTTGGCGCGTTGATGACTTATACGCCGGGTACTGATTCACTCTGCGTTATTGATGATGACCAAGCCTTTGATGTTCAAATTGAAAAACTGGCTGTCCCCTCGACCGAAGATGGTAAAAGAAGGGAGTTTTTGGAGTCGATGATGTATTTCGGGATCGTCGATAATCACATGGTTCTTATGCAGTCGCAAGCTTTGAAGTCGCCTCAATTGGAGTCATACCTTCGATGGCTTCTTCATGGTGCCGAAGTACTTGCGGGTACTAATACATTCCAGTTGATTGATACGCCTTCGACTACTGTCAGGCAAAGGATGGAAGCCGGTAAAGGGGTGCGGGCGATCAAGTTAGACGGCGAAGTCCTGCCTCCCAGTGCGGTAGCGAGAGCAGCACCAGGAGACCAGCCACCAGTGGGCCCGGCAGTAGCTGTTGCCCCCACACAGCGCGTAGACCAAATTTCGTTGGTCACGTCAACTGTTGATGATGATGACTTCGGCGTTTTGGCAGCGCTTAAAAAGCTCTTCAGCCCCAGTCAGGCCGCACGTATCGATTTCGCCAAGCTGGCTGGATCTAACATCCAGATGAGCGTGACGTTGCGCTACAAGCGGAACACCACGGAGGATGGACAAGCACTCATGGACACCTTGGGAGTTGCCCTTAGGAACACGGACGATCTTGACACACGAATCCACCTCAAAGATGGGGGTACGATCCGTGGGGGTGACCTGAAACTTGACGGTAAAATCTCGCTCACGGCCTATGATGGGCAGTTCAGTCCATCCGAGGTCTATGAAGGAATGCGGCAATGGCTGCTCAGCAAGGTCACAACAGACGAGCTACCAGCCGGCTGATTGCTTGGCTAGCAGTCCCCCGCGTCGTCACACTTCCCACGTTGCTCTGCATCGGTGTTGGTGGAGGGCAATTGGCATGGAGTCTCATCGATAGTGTAAAAATCCTGGCTTGGCTGTCTGGAATGATGACGCCTTTTTGCATGATTTGCGCCACAGCTGTCTGGGCTATGCGTGACCGCCTGGATGAGGCGGTCGAGACGGAGCAAATGTCTGCTCAGGCTTATCAAGCCTTTGAAGCCCTAGTGACCAAACATCGGAGCAAATCAACCATGTGGGCTGCTTGGTGTGCTGTGATGGCCCTACTCGGCTCAATGCCCGCAGTGTCGAATCAGCTTATTGGCCCCGTATGGCACTGGATGGTCCTCTGCAGCGCAGGCGCAGCCGCAGGCGCTCTTTATGCGTACATGCTATCAAATCATTGGGACTTTCAAATTCGTGCGTTCCGAAGTCACCAAAAGTTGGAGGCTAAGCGTCGCCAAGCGAAGGATGAGCTCTTGTCGAAGCTTCAGAAAGAATCGAAAGTAAATCTAGGTAGAGGCTGGAGTCAAGGCCCTCCGCTTTCAAAGCCAACAGTTCAACATTGACGGAAGGCTTTTGCTTCCTTCGCGTTGTGATGGTCTAGTCCAGAATGCTAAGCGCGTCGGCGGGCTCTGCAAAAATCGATGCGCTTGTCCGAGCTTTAATACGCCGTTTTCTTGCAAATTGGACCATCATCCTCCACCCCTCAATTTACCCGGTCATCGGTTCTCTCGACGTGCTGCCGCGGCGGCCATCTCAGCAAGGAACGGACCTTGTTGAGGTGTTTCGGTAACGGGTTTCTCCACCAAAAACTGCTCACGATCCTTTCCGGCAATCCAAGCCGGTGGCTTACCTCTGCCGGTCCAGGTAGCACCTGTATTCGGATTCAGGTATTTGGCAGTGACCTTCTTTACGGCAGGCCGCCAGGGGAACACCTGCTGAGCGGTGAAACCGAACTCTGCGATCAAGCCGTGGATTTGGGCCAATGCGTCGGCGGCAGCACGTTTCTTCTGCCTCGCAATTTCGGCGTCCAGCGCCTCCTGCTCGGCAAGTAAGCTTTTCAAACTCTTCATAGATTTCAGAGGCCTATTTAAAGACGCGATCTTACCGGCGTCCTCAGCCTTGTCAGGCACGAGTTGCCCGTCCTCCAACAGCCGGCCATGGACCACCGTTTCGTCCGGCAGCGTTATCCATGCTCGGCTAGGGTCCTCATGGTCGAAGTTGACCCGGAAAGTCCCCCGTAATCGATCGGCGAAAGCTTTACGTCCTTCTGAACTAGTAAGCCAGCTCAAACTATCGAGCAGGTTGTCGCGTCTTGCAGTGTTCTCGCTCATACAGTTCACCTCCTGTGCGCCGCGCCTGGTCTGTCTTGCGGAAGTGCCTCTTACAGGCACACCAGTCCCTGAGTCACGTCCCAGCCAACGTTGATGTATTGAACAGACGGGCCGTGAGGAAGAAGATCCCGGTGGAGATGCCCGTGGTAGTTCAAGAGCGGAAGCTCTGGCTCATGCCCATCGCCAGTGACGCCCTCAGGCGCATCCATCGGCTTGAGGGGATAGTGGCTGACCACGACTGGCTGGCCACAATGGCCGGACCAGTAGAGGAAGGGCACTACAGCTTCAAACAGATGCGAACCATCGTCGTGTCGTGCATCCTTGTAGTGGCACAGGCCGGCACGAGTGATGTCATGGTTGCCGACGACCAGCACCTTTCTACCCGGCACTCGGCGAAGTACCGGAAAGCACAAGGTGTGATCGCCCATGGCCACGTCTCCCACGATTACCAACCAGTCATCCGAGCCGACCTTGCCGAGCTGCCAGGACAGGGCTTCATCCATGTCCTGCACGTTCAAAAAAGGCCGAGCGCAGTAGGACAGCACGTTCTTGTGACCGAGGTGCAGATCTGCAGTCAGCCAGATCTTTCTTCCGGCCCTCCATGCCGTTGATACAGCTTGGCTTATCTGGGAAATCAGTGCCTGATCCACGAGACGCAGCATCGCGGCATGGATGTCGGGTCGAGGTCGCTCTTGGCAATTCAGCGTCCCGCTGAAGAGCGCAAAGGCGCGCTCGTAACCTGGATCCTTCATTACTTCATCAAAGGAGACCAGTGCGTCATCGCTTTGCATGCACGGCCTCCATCGCCTCGCCAAGTACGGACGCGATCACGCAAGGCGGATGTGCCGCGAGATAGGTGCTGAGCTTGCCAGGCGAGGCAAAGTCGAATGAGATGTTGGCGGTGAGAAGCATTGAGCCAAGTCCTTGGTCGAAGGCGCCGCCATGTCCTGTCTACGGACACCGCCAGCACCGTGGGAAGGTGCTGACGAGGGTGAGGCCAACCAATTTCTCACGCGCGCATCAGCACATCACGAATCGCGATGGAGCGGCGTATGAGAAAGGAAGACGAGAAGGACATCACATGTGCTCAGTTGCAGGCAGAGAGTAGCGAGCGCGAGGCGCGACGTCTAGAGGGGGGTCAAGCTGCAACGCCTCGCTCTAGATGAGGCGGACGCCAGGAATGCGGGCCAACATCGCGGAGCACTGTTCAAGCATTTCCATCTGGTACTCCATGCCGGTCGCGATCTTCTTGCCGGTTCGCCAAAGCACTATGCCACCACCGATCATCAAGATGCCGATGAACACCAGCACAAGCGGAATCCCAAGCAGCACGAGCGCGGCGCCTGCCCACTGGAGCAGTTTGCCTGTTCTGCGGGCCCGATCTGTGTCTGCCATCGTGCTATCCGAGCCTCGGCTTTTCAGATCAATACCGAACGTTGGCCCTCCTTCGCGGCCGACGGCGATCAATGCGGTCGAGGCGTCAGCTGTTCGCACATTCTGACCTTCCAGCAAGTAGAACAGGGCGTCACCGACATTCTGTGTTTCTCTCAACTTTGAGAGCATGTCATCGAAGACCGTGACGTTCCGGACCCTCCCTTCGCTGCGGAATTCCAAGTAACTGAATTGGGTAGCGTTGGCTTCCTGCCTGCTGGGACCAAATTCGACCAACTCGTCGCGAACCACTCTCTGCTGCCACTGTTTTAGCTGCATTGTTTTCCCTGTTGTATGTTGAATGTACGAATTAGTGTGTGTATGAAAGAGTATACCTAGCGGAGAGTCTTGGACGTGCCGCCGCAGAGCCCGTCCACCGTTGCCAAGAAGAAAAAGGTCGAACTCGATCCACGTAAGAGCTTGGGCCTGCGGATCAAGGAATTACGTGTCGAACATGGGCTCACGCAGGAAGAGTTGTCCGACCGAAGCGGCCTCTTCCGGACATACATGAGCAGGATCGAATCTGGCCAGGCCAACCCCACGCTGACGATGCTTCATCAGATCGCTGGCGCCTTTCCGATCGACGTGAGAGATCTGCTGGCTCCCCCCCAGAGCCAAGTAGCGGCCTCCAGAGTGCGAGCTGCTACCTCAGTCTCGCGTGGCCGCGTGAACCGGTGATCAGCACCTTGATCACCCAAGATCAAGGTGCACTAATTCATACATGACTGTGTGGTCTTGCTGATCTCTGCCACGGTGGTTTTGGTATTTCACTAGAGATAAATTCGTGTTGTGATCCAGTCACCAGAACCTCGCGTTTTTCGCTAAGACCCTGATGTCCTAAGCAACGGCGCTGCCGATTCGTTACTTTGTATCGGCCCTTCATCGCGATAGTTCTTTGTGTGATTGTTCAAGGGCGGAGGCCTGGTTTTGTCGGTGAGAATGTGCTCGGCAAAAGTCTTTGCTTTTACGTGCCTTATCGAGAAAACTAAGGTCAATCCTTCTGCCTGGCTCATTCCCGTGCTCCGCCCGCAATCCGTCCGCCGCATTCCGATCTCAACACGAAGCATCACCGGCCGGCTCGGCGATCAGGAGTTCGAATCTGCGCTGGAGAGAGATCTGTTCATGCAGCTTGCATGGGACCACGACGAGATCGATTGGTACGCGGCTCAGCCCGTGACCATCGAGTATGAGGTCTCACCAGGGCAAGCCAGGCGCTACACGCCTGACGTTTTGGTGGTGTTCAAAAAGCAAGCCGGCAACCATCCGACGCCGCTGCTATGCGAGGTCAAGTACCGACGCGAACTTGCCAAGAACTGGCAGGAGCTGAGGCATAAATTCCGAGCGGCCCAGGGGTACTGCGAAGAGCGAGGGTGGCGTTTTGCGGTCCTTGATGAAAGCGATATTCGCACCACAAGGTTGGAGAACATCCAGTTCCTGTGGCGATATCGCAATGCTGACTATCCGGCAGATTTGGCCGCGCAGTTGCTTCGAGCGCTCGAAGATCGAGGCGAGAGCACCCATGGGCAGCTCATCGACATGGTGGCGGCAACGTGGTCGATGGAACGACGTGCCCAAACGATCTGGACGTTTTGGTCGTTAGTCGCCCGCCAGCGCATCGTCTTTGATGACTCGTCACCGGTCACGCATTCCACCATCTTCTCTACGGAAGGCCGCGTCTCGTGAGCAGGGTCGCGCCACACATCCGAGCAGGTAGCGCCGTCGTCAAGAGCGGCATTGCCTACACCGTTTTGGACTTTGTGGATCTCACCAGCGTCGTCGTCACAGACAACGAAGGAAAGCACCTTGTCTGCAACGTCTCGGATCTTCAAAGCACCGTTCAGGCTAACGATCCAGTTCGCGTAGAAGACCTCGACTGCATCGAAGACGAAGCCTGGAACAGAGCGTTCGAAATCTATAGAAATCTCCATGTGCTTCTGCAGTTGAAGCCCGCTGACCGCACCGTGGCAGAGATCAAAAAGGTAGCAAGCGTGCTCGGCCTAAGTTCTTCTTCGGTGTACCGCCTGCTCGCTGCCTACAAGGCGAGTGGTCGCATTTCATCGTTGCTGAGAAAGCGCCGCAGCGACGTCGGCGTGCCTCGCTTGTCTGCGCAGGTGATGTCCATCGTGAATGAAGGCATCGAAAAGCACTATCTGAGCCAGAACAGAAAGTCTGTGGCCAGTGTTTGGAAGGAGATCGATCGAGCTTGCAAGGCTGCCAATCTAGGTACGCCGACGCAGACTACGGTGCGGAGCATCATCCACCGGCTCGATGGCGCCACGGTCGAGGCTCGCCGGTACTCCCGGAAGCGCTCGGAAGAAACCCATGCGCCGCTTCTGGGCTCCTTTCCTAACGCTCAGTTTCCCTACGCCGTCATTCAAATCGACCACACGCCGATGGACGTGATCATCGTCGATGACGTTCATCGAAAGCCAATCGGCCGTGCTTTCCTGACCATCGCCCTGGACGTGAGAAGCAAGATGGTGACCGGGTTCGTTTTGTCCATCGATCACCCCGGCGCGCTGGCGACGGGACTGTGCATCAGCATGTCGATCTTGCCGAAGGACGAATGGCTCCGGGAACGTGGGCTGGAGAAGCACCTCACCTGGCCGTGCTATGGCTTCATGCGCACGATCCATACGGACAACGCGAAGGAATTCCGAGGCGAGATGCTGCGAAAGGCTTGTGCCGAATACTCGATCATTCCCGAGAGGCGAGTTAAAGGGCAGCCGCGGTATGGGGGGCATGTGGAGCGGGCGTTCAGGACGTTCATGCAGGAAGTCCATGAGGAACTGCCAGGCACTACCTTTTCCAACGTCCAGGAGCGAGCGGACTACGATTCCGAAGGCAAAGCGGTACTGACCCGGGCTGGGCTCGAAAAGTGGTTCGCCATCTACCTTCTGGGCCGATACCACCTGACTCCACATGCGGGCAATGATGGGATGGCCCCACTTGATGTCTGGACCAAAGCTCACTTGGAGGGCCTCGACGGAGCACTGCCCTTAGGGCTTCCTCCCTATCTGTCGCCAGAGAAAGCAGAGCGTCTCCGTATCGACTTCTTGCCATTCTTCGAAGCGACGGTCCAGCAGTATGGCGTGAGGAGCTGGAGCATCGATTGGTACTCGCCCCGCATTCAACGGTTCATTGCCGAGAAGACGCCAGATGGAAAAGGCCGTACCTTCGTCTGCCGGTACGACCCACGTGATTTGCACCAGATCTGGTTCTACGACGATCGTGCGCGTGAGTACATCACGTTGCCGTATCGCGTCGCCTCCCGCGCCCCTGTGAGCCTGTGGGAGGTGTCGTGGGCGAAGAAGATGCTGAAGGATCAAGGCAGCCCGACGAACAACGAAGTGCTGATCTTCAACAGCATTGACCTCGCGAGAAAGATCATCGCGGATGAGTCGGCCCTCAAGAAGGCGGCAAACAGGAAGGCCCAGAAGCGCCGAGAGTGGGCGAAAGTGGGCGAGACGCGAAGGCCGAAGAAGGTCACACCTGTCACGGATACTGAAGACGACGAGAATCTGCCGGTGCCAAGCATCGACCTTTTAATCGGAGTACGGGAGGCTTCATGAGCACTGAGCGGGTACTGTCACTAAAGGCGAAGGAGCTTCTCGAAAGCAGTGTTGAGGCACGGATCGAACACATAAAAAAGAACGTGTTCGTGCCCTACCCGAGCGCAGATTCCCTGCTCCAAGAAATGGAGGAACTGCTGGTACTCCCGAAAACCACTCGGCCTCCCAATCTGCTGATCGTTGGGCGCTCTAATAATGGCAAGACGCACATCCTGAAGGAGTTCCGGCTGCGTCACCTCTCGGACGAGCGGCCGACGGGCGACACGACTTTCGCGCCCGTCGTGTTCATACAAGCGCCGCCTACGCCTGACAACCGGCTGTTTCTCGATAGGACACTACACGCTTTCAACATTCAGCCTCAGCGCTCAGCGACGGACAGCCGTAAGCTACAGCTTGTTCTTGACCAATTGAAAGCATGCGGAACCCGGATTCTTCTCATCGATGAGATTCATTCAATCCTCGCAGGGCCTATTCATCGCAGAGAAGCTGTGTTGAACACGTTCAAGTACCTGTCGAACGAGTCCAGTGTGTCTATCGTTGCAGCAGGGACGGCCGTGGCCCGGGACATCCTTCTTGCGGCCTCGGAGATGAAGAGCCGCTTCGAAGTGCGTCCTCTGACACGATGGGATATGGACGATGACTTCAGGCTGTTATTGACCCAGTTCGAAATGCTGCTTCCCTTGCGAGAGAAGTCAACGCTCGCCGGAAAGGCGATGGCTCGAGCGATTCTTGGCATGTCAGAGCAGACGATTGGCGGCATCGCACGAGTTGTTCGCGACGCGGCGATTAAGGCTCTGCAAATGGGAGAGGAGGCGATCACGCTCGAGATTGTGGAAGGCATGCAGCAACAGCGCGAACGCGTCGAGGAGGCCGGTGCTCGACTCTAAACCGCTCAGGCTATGGCCCAATCATTTCAAGCCGCTGCCCGATGAACTGCTCGGTAGCTGGATGCTTCGGCTGGCCCACGCCCATGGCTACAAGGCAGAGCAACTCAGCCTCATGTTTGTTGGTCGCGACAAACCGCTTTGGAACCGCGACGTCGACAGGTGGGCTGGCGAGGAACTCCGACGCTCGCTGCGCGAAGCCACGGCGGCCTCTGACCCGCAGATCTCTGCGGCAACACTGCATGCCTACGAAGGCTATGTGAGTGGAAAAGTCACGCTCAACGGGAATTCAAGGTGGCTCACGCATTTGGGCGTGTTTCACCGCGTACGCCGACGTGCTGGACTTGCATGTTGCTCCCTGTGCTTGTCAAGCGATCGTGAGCCCTATTACAGGCGTGCGTGGAGGCTGTCATTCATCACAGTTTGCTCTGTTCATCAGTGCGAGCTTATTGATGCTTGCCCTCGATGTTCTGCAGCTTTCATGCCTCACCGAATCGACGTGGGCCGCGACGGGTATGCACCGCGACGCGGCCTGCTGGCCCTGTGCTCGGCATGCGGTTACGACATGCGCAAACATGTGCCACAGAAGGCTAAGGCAGCCCTGGTCGCTTGGACATCGACGCTGCTCGACGCGGCGCAACTGGGCCACCTCGCGTGGGCCGGCATTCGTGACCTTCACTCGGTATTGTTCTTCGATGGCCTGCGACCTCTCACCGAATGCATCGTCAGCCAAGTCCTGCGTCTGTCTGGTGATGTGGACGAATTGCGTATCGCCGTGCGGCGGAGTGCGATGGATGAACTCTCGACAATGCTGTCGAACCCGCTGCGGTACACGCGAGAACGAGGACTGAACTTCACGCAGGTCGTAGGAACCAGGGGAGGCATGCAAAGGCCGCTGTGGTTGGAGACCATGTTCTGCGACCTTCGCATGCAGCGAACGAGGCATCACACCCACGAGGAACTTGCCGGGATCGCTAGGGCACTGGACGTGAAGGTCGGGAAGGTCTCGCTTGCCTTGGCCAAAGAGCACTTCGGAGCAAATATCCCCAAGGGCACAAGTTCAAGCTTTTACCGTAGCCAAGTGAGCAACGAAGCATACGAAAGTCTGCTGATATCGCTCGATCACGCGGTTGGCAGCACGGCCGATCCCAAGACTCGTCTCGCGCTGCTGCAGGACAAGCTCGCCATCTCCATGGTGCGAGTGTTGGGCATGAGCATGGTCGAACTCGCCGCCATGACCCTGGACCAGGCTGCAGACCGGCTCCCCCGACCAGATGTTCTGAAGCATCCCGGTCATCAACCTGTTCCTACGGCCGAGGATCAGATCAGTGATCATCTTTGGTGGCACGTTGAAAAGGTGCGGCCTCGCATACCCGGGGCCAGTCACTGCTCCCGGCTCTTCCTGTCTTGCCACACAGGTAGGCCAATGGGTGACACCTCATTTGGAAATCGGTTTGCCAGCGCTGTGCGCGCAGCCTACCTTACGGCTGCGATATCAAGCGTAGATGCCTTGCGCAGAAGACCTGCGATTGCATTACAGGAGATCTGCGATGAGCGAGCGTGAGGAGTACTTCCCACAGCCGATCAAGTTACTGAAGCTTGATCGTGGCCCAGGTGTACGAAGCCACATCGACTGGCTAGGTGACATCGTAGGAGACCAAGAGCGGCGCATACGCGTCGCCGTCTCTGACTGGAACTTGGCCAAGCGGTTTGGTGGAAAATCCGAGCAGCGGATGGTAGAGCTTCCAGTGGCTTACTTGTCAGAATTGCGTGTGGGCGATCTCTGGGTTGAAGGCGTTCGTGAGCAACCGGAACAGGTAACTACTGAGGCCTTCATCAACCTTCGCGTTGACAACACGACGACCGAGCTGTTTGCCGTTGGCAGAAACCTGGCGACCAACCCGCATGAGCTGGCAAAGTTCGCCATTCCCTTCTCCCAATTTGACGGCTACAAGCAGCACACTAAATCATTTGTTGTGCGGGTCAAGGTACGGGAGCGGACGTATCTGTTGGTGCCATCGACTGAAATCGTTCGCTTCTACTTCGGTACGTCGGGAGCATTGTTAAAGCAAATTTTCTCGGGAGCGCTGGCTCGGCGAGAGCTTGTGGCGGGCTGCAATATTCGATCTGACACCGGTGTTGCGAATGTCGAAATGCCGAAAGGCTTTCCGCGAGAAGCCGCGCCAATTATTGCTCGGATCGCATTTGATCCGGCGGCAACTCATGCTCTCAATCAGCTTATTGTTTCAGGCACACTGGCGTGTCAAAACAATATTGCATGGTATCCAAAAATGGGATTTCCCATCGCTGGGACTACGAACCTCCATGCTCGGGGGTGGTGGAGTGAGCAAGGGGAGGAGAGAACCTTTTTTGTGCAAGAGTTGGAGTCATGCTCCTACCCCTTCCCCTATCACACGCTTTTCATACATTACCGTAATGAGCGAGAAGACCTCAATGGAGCGTCTGCAACCTCGGCACGCAAGATTAATGTTGCCGCAAGGGCGAAGTCGAAAAATCCCCTGACATTGGCAACGCGGCCAATAGAACGGGGTAAGCAACTACGTGTGGAGACTGGACATTACCAGCGAATGCCCGCTTTTCCTGATCTCCTCAATAAAAGATTGCTCCGAGGCGCCGAACGCCCGTCCTCTATTACGGCCGCGGCGGCTTCAGAATTGCCCGAGGCCGCCTCCCTGGGAGGTGTACAAGGTGCACCTGCCCCGGGAGTAGAGGTAGTAGTCGATTGGGAAAGAGTGCTCGCCGAACTACCTCCTATCCTAGGGTGCCTCATTTGCAAATTGTATATGGACGGGTGGGTTTCAGTCCGCTTCGATGGCGGACATATTGCGAGCTACTCGGAAACTGACGCACTGCCCACAAAGGCAATTTCTTCCTATGGCCTGTGCTTAGCATTCCTGCGTCGGCCTGGTGGAGGCGATGGCCCGGTTTTTGGTCTGGCATGTCTGGATCCACCGATTGGAGGGCGTATTCCAGAACTCGCCGTGCTACGTCTTTACGATGGGACTTCAGCTAATCTGAGGGATGAGTCGAAAGAGCACCTGCGCAAAACAATGTGGACTAAGACGGCGGGCGGCGCTGCGCGTGCCAAAATTGCTATTGAAGAAGTATTTTCATCGGAACAGGTGACTGAGGCGGTGCAGCGAGAAAGATTGGGAGATCTTCTGCAAGCCATGACTTCAGATGATCAATGAAAATGTGTCAAATGCATGTACTACAACTGTGCTTAAAAAATTGTGCATGCCGAAGGGAAGCTGCCTGTGGCCTAATGTTTGGTACAAGCGCCACGCTTTTGCGCGATATGCTCTAGAAGGCCTATGCGGTAATCTGCGGCGAGCCGAGTAAACAGTAGCAAGTATTAGAGCGTGTTATGAACTTCCCGCCGCAGCCAGCACCCGTGCGGCTGCGGGCAACATGAGCACGGCAAAGACCATGAAATGCAGCCCGCAGAGCACTTCGGGTAATCGCTCATAGTCCCGAGTGAGTCTGCGAAATCTCGCCAGCCAGCCGAAGCTGCGCTCCACCACCCAGCGCCGGGGCAGCAGCACGAAGCCCTTTTTCGCTTCAGGCAGCTTCACGATCTGCAGATCGATGCCGTTGTCCCTTGCAGCCTCTGCTGCCACCTCGCCCGTGTAGCCCTGGTCCGCCCAGCCCAGCTTCACCGAGTGGCCTGTGGCCTGCTGTACGTCTTCGCACAGACGCTGCACCTGCGCTCTTTCCTGTTCGTTGGCTGGCGTGATATGCACCGCCAGCAGGTGCCCCAGGGTATCCACGGCCATGTGAACCTTGCTGCCCCGCTTGCGCTTGTAGCCGTCGTAACCCGCACGCGGTCCGCTCTCGCAGCTCGACTGCAATGTCCGCCCATCCATCACCATGGCGCTGGGCTGTCCCTGGCGCCCTTGCGCCACGCGGATGATCGAGCGCAGATCTGACACCATCGCCTCGAAGCAGCCCGCTTCCAGCCCGCGTCGGGTTTGCTGGTAAACCGCCTCCCAAGGAGGTAGATCGTTGGGCAGCATCCGCCAAGGCGCGCCTGCGCGCACCAGCCAGCGCAGCGCGTCGAAGACTTCGCGCAGATCGTGCTCGCGCTGGGGGGCGCGCTGGTTCATCAGACTCAAGTAGGGCGCAGCGAAGCTCCATTCTTCATCGCTGACATCCGTCGGGTAGGGCTTGCGGGGCATCCGCAGACTCTACCTTTGACTTCCTCGCCGAGGAACAAAGTTCATAACACGCTCTAGGGACGCCAGTTCTACTAACGACGCTTGCTTCGCCTTGGCCAAGCTAATTGCCCCGTAAGTTCCGCCAAGCCGCCATCGTCCTCGACGCGAACACCGAAGCGGTTCACCTCGACCTCAGGCAAGTCTTCAATGTCGAACCACAACAGCGACGTCGTGGTATCCGTACGTGCGTAGTGCCTGGAGAGCTCCCATAGGTCGAGCCCCTTTTCCCAATTTTCGAACCAGATATCTTGTGCAACTTCATCCGTGTCGGCAGCACTGTTGCCCGAAGAACGGAGGCGGTGAGCCACAGAGCCGACAGGGATAGCAGATCTGGGAGATATCCAAGCCCCAGCGTTTCGCAAACTGGTGGACCGTGCTGCATAGCGCACGACACCGCGTTCCATGGTGACAAAGGCGCACGGGATGTCGCTGAGGGACGCAAACCGTGACGCTGCGGCGGGGAATGACGTGTTGAACAAGTCTGCCATGCGCTGGATCAGTTCCAACGAGGGCTCTTCTTTGGGCACAAGCGATAGCCATTGCTGATACGGCATTAGCAGTTCAGCAGCGAAGGTGTCACAGGCGATTTCGTTCGGGTGTCGCTTAGCATAGGACCAGGACGGAACCTCATCGTGGCTCGACTCCAGGGCCAAGACGATATGTGCGATTTCGTGGCAAATGGTGAAGCGCTGGCGTTCTTCTGTCTCCAACGAATTCACTGTGATGACATGTTTGCCGTTCGGCTTGGTGATCGTGTAGCCTGACTCGCCCTCGCAAAGCTCATCCTTCTTGACCTTGGCGTTGGCCGCGATCACATAGGGTGTGAGGTCCTCTCGGATGCCGGACACATCGACCTTTGCCACAAAGGCGCGTGCTTTCTGCCTGACATCCGCTTCATCCATGCTCAGTCGTCCTCGTCCTCGTCCTCGAACGCTCTCCGTATCCGGGCGATCAGCGTCGCGGGGTCGGGTCTGACATTGCCACGATGCCTTACCCCGGCTGCCGCCGAAAAGATGTCGATGCTGATGGAAGGATCGTTTAGCACGAACTCGACAAGGCGGGGATCGGCCTCCGCATGGTCGACGAGCCACATCAACAGCGCGCAATCTCTCTCGCCAGGTTTGAGGACCCTCAGCAGCTTCTCGACCAAGTCCGGTGACGGGTTTGTCTTCTCGCCAGACTCCAGCCGATGGACGTAGGCGTGGTCTACCGAAGAGAGCTGACCGATTTCTCGCAACGAGAGGGTTCTGCGCTCGCGCAGCGTCTTGAGGGCGACGCCCAGGCCTGTTTGTGACATCCGTTCCGTTCCTTGCGGCTGCTGACGAGCGTAGATATGCGCCCGCCCTCGCAGCAGTTGCGTTCTTTGGTTCCAAGCCGATTTGCAGCCTGGCACCGACTCTGATACATTGTTGTCCAGCTAGACAACAGATGCGAATTTCAAGACTGCAATCGGTTGATTTGGCTTGACTCATCCGTTGTCTGTGAGAGCAACATATTTTGCTATAGCGGGTGGTCATTGGCAACTCGGCTGGCTGGCCGAGCTTTCGATGGTTTAACTTTAGGAAATTAGCCATGACAGGCAAAAATCAGCATGTAGTTCCTCACCAGGACGGTTGGGCCGTCAAGGGTGCCGGCAATCAGCGAGCAACCTCCGTGCATGACACGCAGCAGCAGGCCATTGACGCGGGGCGGGATATCGCTCGCAATCAGCAGTCCGAACTGGTGATCCACCGTCCGGATGGCCGCATCCGTGACAAGGACAGCCACGGCAACGACTCTTTCCCGCCGAAAGGCTGAGTGTCATGACAGGCGTGCCCACCTACCATGTGCTCGCCCTGTCTGGGGGCGGCTATCGCGGCCTGTACACGGCGACGGTTCTGGCCGAGCTTGAAGCCGCGCTGGGCCGCCCCATCGCTTCGCATTTCGATCTGATCTGCGGCACATCCGCAGGCGGCATGCTTGCCTTGGGGCTGGCCGCGGAAATCCCAGCCATTGAACTCAAGGCACTGTTCGAAAAGCATGGGTCCCGTATCTTTGGTTGCCGCAGTCTTGCAAGGCGCCTGCTGGGCTTCTGGTTGACCGCGAAGCACGGCTCATCAGGGTTGCAGACCGTCTTGGCCGAGCGCTTCCAGCACATCACGATCGGTGACTTGAAGCACCGTGTACTCGTGCCGGCCGTCAACTATTCCACAGGGCGTGGCCAGTTCTTCAAAACGCCTCACCATCCCTCCTTTGAGATGGACCACCGCATGAAGATCGTCGACGTGGCGTTGGCGACAGCCGCCGCACCCGTGTACTTTCCGCTGGCGCGCAACGACCGGGGAGTCTTTGCTGATGGTGGATTGGTCGGCAACGCGCCTGGACTTTTTGGATTGCACGAAGTCAATACGTTCCTCGCGCCAAAACAGAACGCGCTGGTTCGGGTGCTGTCGATCGGCACGATGACGATCGGCGCGACGGTTCGCGGCGATGCCAGCCTCGACCGCGGCTTCGGCAAGTGGCGCGGGGGGCTGTTTGATCTCGTGATCTCTGCCCAGGAGTCGTCGGTGGACTACATGCTGCGCCAGTCATTGGGGAGCAACTATTTTCAGATCGACGACAAGGCTACGCCTGATCAAAGCAAGGACGTGAAAGCGCTAGACCGGGTTTCCATCGGCGCCACCAATACGCTGAAGGACCGCGGCAACCACGCAGCGCAGCGCGCGCTCGGCGACCCTCATTTCCAACCGTTTCGAGCGCACCAGGCCGGCGCCCCCATCTTCTATCACGGTCCCAATAAGAACGTTCCGGAGGCCGCATGCTGAACCTGAGCCCGCTTTTCTTCACTGCCGTTGATGACGAATCCTGCATGCACGAAGAGCTGGATCTGTCACCAGAACAACGCGCCTGGATCGCCAGCGCCCGCAACGATATCAGGACCTGCCTGCGCACCGGAATTCCGCGCGTCCTACGCGACCGGGGGTACACGGATGACGTACCGCAGCCGCGCTTCTTTACGCAAGGGTCCTGGGCTTACAAGACGTTGAACGCTCCGGCACAACGGCCCCAGCAGGCGGATGTCGATGATGGTTGCTATCTGCCATTGAGTTTCGTCTCGCAAACGAAGCGTCCCAGCAGGGCAACAACGGTGTTCTTTGCCGCTGCAGAAGAAGCCTTGAAGCCGCTGGTCGAGGAAAAGCGTTGGAAGCTCGTCACCGACAAGCCAACATGCATCCGGATAGTGATTGCTGCCTTTGCCCACGTCGACATCCCGCTGTACGCCATCCCTGACATGGAGTTCGACACGCTCGCGAAGGCTTCGATGGAGCGGTACGGATACGCTTCTCTCACCGAGGCGGTCAACAAGGCAGAGCGGGACGCCTGGACGGCCTTGCCCGCTGACAAGGTGCTCCTGGCTCACCGCGAGTGCAACTGGATGACCTCCGATCCCAGGCCCGTGAAGGACTGGTTTCTAGGCGAAGTGGAGGCCAAGGGCGAACAGTTTCGCCGCGTGGTTCGCTACTTGAAGGCGTTCCGCGACTGGAGGTGGTCTAGCGGCGGGCCCGCTTCGATTCTGTTGATGGCCGCGGCGGCTCCGATTTTTGAGAAGCGGGATCGGCGCGACGACCTGGCATTGCTGGATGTTGTCGCGGCATTGCCGGCTCGGCTGCGTGCGGGGGTGAACAACCCAGTAGATGAGTCGGAGTCCCTGACGGTACGCCTCGGCAGAGACGGCGTCGAAGAAGCGGCGAAGGCTTTCGAAGAATTGGAGAAGGTATTGCGTGGCGCAACCGACGCCGGCAGCCCTTCGCAGGCCTGCGTCTGGATGCAAGGCGAGTTCGGTCCACGCTTTCCGAATGCGCCGGATCGGGTCAAGGTGGTATCCATCGCCGCCACTATCGCCTCAGCGCCAGCCACGGCTGGCCCGAGCGAACTGGTCGGGCGAACGAAGGCCGGATGAGCAGCGTCGTTGCAGTTGCAGACGTTGTCGATGCCTTCAAGCAGCAAGGCTTCGAATTTGTCGGCAAGACGGAAGACGGTTGGTTCAAGCTGCGGGGGCTTCTGATTCCCCCCGGCTCGGACCAGGGGCTTCCGTGTGAGGTTCAGCTCGACCCCACGTTCTTCGACCTGCCTCGCATTCGGCTGCTTGACCTTCCCCCTGAACTGCCCAAGGCGGTTCCTCATCTTGGCGCGGAGGGTGGTCTTTGCTATCTCGCCAAGGGAACAGTCGTTCTGGACATCTACGACCCTGTCGGTCAGTCCTTGGCGTGCCTTAAACGTGCGGCCGCGGTCCTCGGGCAGATACTCAAGGGCGAGATGGTCGAAGATCTCGCGGAAGAGTTCTTTGCCTACTGGAATGGCTTGCCTTGTTTCGTGGACATGCAAGGCGACGATCTGGGGCGGCAGAACTGCATCGTCGCGCGAACAAATAAAGATCTGTTGTGGTTCATCACCGACAACGAAGATCGGACCAAGCGGAAGTTGGATTCGCTCGGCCTTCAGGTCACTGATAAAACGGTGCTGACGTACCGGGTCAAGACCACTGGACAACCCCGACCGCTGACGAGCCACTGGCCACCCGAAACCGTGGGGGATGTCCTGACTTGGCAAAGCACCTTGGACCCTCGATGTAGGCGCAAGATTCACGAACGGATCAAGGAGGGGGAAAGCAAGAAGGCAAATGGGGTCCTGATCATCATCGAATCGCCGTTGATGACCTATGGCTTTGCTGTGCTCCTCGACCACCAAGTGAGTCAAAAAAACAAGTTCGCTAATCGCAGAGATTCCAGCTATGGACTGAAGGTGATGCCCGTCTCGGTGATCCGGATCGATGATCGGTATTTGGCCCAGCGCAACATCCCCAACTCGAAGACGTTGGCAGGGAAGCGAATCGCACTTGTGGGTTGCGGCACGATTGGCGGGTACCTATCGGACATGCTAGTCAAGGCCGGGGCAGGAACACGCGGCGGGAAGCTCACGCTGGTGGATTTTGATTGCCTCCTTCCGCAGAACATCGGGCGGCATCGCCTTGGATTTCCGGACCTGTTATCGAACAAGGCGCAGGCCATGGCGAAGGAGCTCAAGCGCTTGTCGCCAGGCGTCGAGGTTTATGCGCTCCCCGTGGATGTTAGGCAGGCCCAACTGGGACAGATGGATCTGCTCATCGATGCCACCGGCGAAGAGTCACTCGGGCACTGGCTGTCTGGCCAATACCGGGCCCCCGCGCCCATGCTTTCTGTCTGGATCGAAGGGCCGGGAACGGGTGTACGTGCGCTCCTGAGAGCGACCGCATCTGGTGCTTGCTACCGATGTCTGTGGCATAGCCACCGCAGGGGCGAGCTTCGCTCGACCCTCGATCCTCTTCCTACCATCTTGGCGGGCCATGGCTGCGAGGGCTTGTACGTGCCTTTTCCGGCTTCGGTGTCGGTACAGGCCGCCAGCTTGGGGGCAGAAATGGCGCTTGATTGGATGAACGGTGTTCATTCTCCGGCGTTGCGGACCCGGCTGATCGACCATACCCATCAGCTCGCCACGCCGGATTGCGATCCCCTACAAGATCAAGACTGCCCCATATGCAATTCCTGAGTTCTTGGGCGACCAGCGATAAAAGCAGGCTACTGCATTTCTCGACAGGTACGCTGGAGACATTCAGTCAGCAGGTCCAGGGCAGTGATGCCGACTGCGAGGCCGGTGGGCTTTTGCTTGGTTCTGTACACGGAGCTCATTTGCTCATTGAGCAAGCAACGGTTCCTACAGCATGGGATAAGCGATTTCGCCACCTGTTCGAGAGGATGCCGTTCGGTCACGAGACTATTGCCCTGGCGCATTGGACGGCGAGCCAGGGAACTGTCCGCTATCTGGGTGAATGGCACACCCACCCTGAAGACCAGCCCCATCCCTCTGATCTCGATAGATCAGAATGGAATCGATTGTCAGCGCAGCGCCGGGACAAGCGTCCAATGCTCGCTGTCATCGTCGGGCGAAGGTCTTTGTATGTTGAACTGGTGCCAAGTTCAGGTTGTGGTCCGGTGCTGATCCCAGTGGAGTAGCGACCAATCGTGAGGTTGTAGTCTTGGTGTGGCGGTGCGCAAGCGCAACAAGGCCAGGAAGTAGCAGGGCGAGTGGACACCGCTCGTGGCCGCCATGTGGGCCAACCAGATCTGAAGCTTGGATTCCGTCAGGGATGCACTGACCAATGTCTGACCATCACCTATGACTTCACCGGCGAGTGCATCAACATCGCGGCGGATCTCTCGATGTCGGTGCCTACGTCGCCCGGGCGATGGAGCAGGCAGGACGCTTCAGAGAGTACCCGCCGGCCATGCGAACCTAAGAAGTACTCAACGGACTACATGCCACCTTTACGGCGGTCGTGAGCCTCGTGGACTGCAGCACTGGAACTGCATCATAGCCGTTCTGAACGCAAAAGTTTCGCGGGAGATTCGGCCTTTGCGATTCCTGAGTCGTATTAAAAAATCTGCCTTCCTTTCGATCATCGAAGGGATAGCGCCGGCTTTTCTCCGGTATCTTGTCGAACTTCGGAGCTTTTATGTCTCTTTCTACCTACCTTAATGAAGCCAACCTCGTGTTCCGCCAGGGACAACAGTTGTATCACTTGCATCAGATGTTGAAGGATTTCCCCGAAGATAGGGTCATTAGCAAACTCGGTCAAACCTACGTAGAACTGGGTTGCGCTTCTACTTTAGCCGCGGGCATCGTAACTGCTGCCGCAGTTGTCGAGTCATATCGCAGCACTGAGCGTGGTGAGCGTGCCATGCAACTTGCAAGACAGGGCCTAAAAAGCACCGCTAAGGCTGAACAAAAATATGGTCTGAAGGAGGCATAAATATGCAAAAGCGCACTTGGACAGATGCCCAACGTGCGCTCGAAAATGAGTTCGAGCGAGTTGAGCGCAAAGAAAAGGAAAATAGCGCTAAAGATGGGAGAAAAGAGAAGAAGGTGAAGTTGGCGATCGAGAAATCAACGGTAATTCAAGTCATTCGAGATGTTCTATCTCTTCCGGAAAATGTGGAAACTCCCGGAACTAAACAGGAGCATCTACTTCTTGAACAGATCGTCTGCCTGATGAATTTTCATAATCGCAAATGGATGCGAGAAATCCAAGTAGCATTTTCATATATGCAGATGATTGGCGATGATATTCCCGGAGAGGCTGAAATTAAACTCCGCGTCACTCTGAGCGAATTGGATGAAGCGAAAGAGCGGGGTCGCATTGTCGATCTGCGGAACTATTTCTGCAAACTGTTACGCATGTGCATTCCTGGCGAGGAGCAGGTCCTGCACGATGAACTTGAAGATTTTTTGAATAAATATTCGGTAGCTGATGCGCGAGTGGAAGTGCTGGAATCCGCTGCATATAACGTGGCAACTAGTTTCCAGTCAGCCTTTTATGAGTGTAAGCGAAGCATTCGTCCCCGGCCTGTGAGAGTTGATTGTCTTTCAGACGAGTCCCATCGTCACAGATACCCGAATTTACTGGATCAGTATATTAAAATTTCGACGCAGATATCTGGTCGAGATTCCTTTCGTATTGGGCTCGCTGCCGAAGATTCCTTATTTACCCGTCTTTACCTTAATGCTAGTCTCAATCGTTTTTTGCTTGAGCAGTGGGCTTATGAGTGGAGGGCTCGTAAAGCATTGCCTGTGCAGGTCGAACTCGTAAAATCTCTTGAATCCTCCGGATGTCAAATTATATCTACTTTGGGCAGACATATAAATGATGGGGTTGTTTGCTACCCGGAAGTGGTCAAGGAAGTCTTGGCCGAGACGCTGCAGAGCGCCGGTGGAGCGGAAAGGGTATTGACCTCAAATGTCTTGGAGCGTATTGGGGAGCAGGTATGCGCCTGCCAAGCCAGCGCACTTCTTCCAGAATTTAGAAATGAGCATGGTACGAACGAATTTATGTTGAAATATCCACCGTTGTCTTGCTGCCTTTGGTGGATCGTTCTGACATGGTGCTACCTACACAAGAGTACACTTCCCAACGACGACGCGCGCGTTCACAGTAGTCTGACAAGGCCAATATCCAAACGATCAAAAATCGTTGTCGGCGGGCAGCAGATGTCCTCTCTTCGTCGCTTATTTTCAACGTTATTCTATAGCTACCAGTTTGTGTCACCCTCGGTGAAGCGGTTGCACTATCATGCCGACCATGTCGCAGGTGTTAAAAAGGTGGTAAACGATTTTGTCGGCATGGAGCTTAAGACGGCATCTTTACATCAGCTAAGATCAGGAGTGGAAAAATTAATCGCCGGTGTTGTTCCTGCAGTGCGGTGACATCCTGACGCTAGAGCGTGTTATGAACTTCCCGCCGCAGCCAGCACCCGCGCGGCGGCGGGCAACATAAGCACCGCAAACACCAGGAAATGCATCCCGCCGAGCACTTCGGGTAGCCGCTCGTAGTCCCGGGAGAGCCTGCGAAACCTCGCCAGCCAGCCGAAGCTTCTCTCCACCACCCAGCGGCGCGGCAGCAGCACAAAGCCCTTCTTCGCCTCGGGCAGCTTCACGATCTGCAGGTCAATTCCGCTGTCCTGCGCCGCCTTCGATGCCGCTTCACCCGTGTAGCCCTGGTCGGCCCAAGCCAGTTGCAATCAGGGTCAGGTACGGCGCAGCGAAGCTCCATTCTTCATCGCTCACGTCCGTCGGGTAGGGCTTGCGGGGCATCTGCAATCTCTACCCTCGGCTCCGCGCTCAGGGAACAAAGTTCATAACACGCTCTAGGCGGGTTGCCAGACAAGTTCTGCGCTGCTGTGCCCGCGGAAGCCAGCCTTGATCTTCAGCGACTTCCTTACCGATTAGGCCACATCGTCCGCACTTAACGCGATTGCCGACCTGATGAGCAACTGCTTTCGCGGGGCCTGGGATGTTGACCTGCCCGCAGTAGATGTGTAGGCAGCGTGCTCTGGAGACCGCTGATAGTGCTGCGGGAGTCTCAGGAGCCTCACTAGGCAGCCGAAGCCCTGTCGCTATTCGGCACTGGGATGACAGCGCGAAACCTGCCGTGATGTGGATGCAACGGGCGCGAGTCACTTATGCCAGCCCACACACAAACCTCGAGGCCTTAGGTGATTAGAGGGCGGGTTGGTGAAAGATCTAGCCTGATTCTTATTTAATGTCGCACTTCCCGGCTAATTCTTATTTAATTCTAATATTCCTAAATAGCGGTTTCGATTACACCGCCCCCCACCAGGGCCACCGCACTGCAGGAGTGGTGGGGCGCGGCCGTCGGCCTGGCACCCCATGCGGTCGGAGTGAACCGCCCGGCCAGGCTGGCCACCGCGGCGCTTTCCAGCGCCTCGTCCACCGACATCGCCGGCAGCAGGCCCGCGAAGCGGTGCGCCAGCATCGACTTGCCCGAGCCCGGCGGGCCCACCATGAGCAGGCCATGGCCGCCTGCGGCGGCGATCTCCAGCGCGCGCCGGGCGGCGGCCTGGCCCTTCACGTCGGCGAGGTCCTCGGCGGGTGCTGCGGCCATCGGGGGCATGCCCTCCACCCGGCACCACCCGTCTTCGGTACCGCTTTCGGGGCCAGGCCCGGCGCTGGCCGCCGCCTGGGGCGGCAGGAACCGCGCCACCACGTCCAGCAGGTGCCGGGCCCGGTACACCTCGGTGCCGGGCACCAGGGCCGCTTCTTCGGCACTGCCGGGCGGCAGCACCATGCGGGCACGGCCATCGGCGGAGCGCAGGGCGAGGCTGGTGGCGAGTGCGCCGCGTACCGGGCGGAGTTCACCGGACAGCGACAGCTCGCCGGCGAACTCATGGCCAGCCAGTTGCGCGCCGTCGATCTGGCCGCTGGCGGCCAGGATGCCCAGGGCGATCGGCAGGTCGAAGCGGCCGGAGTCCTTAGGCAGGTCGGCCGGCGCCAGGTTGACGGTGATTTTCTTGTTGTGGGGGAATTCCAGCCCCGCGTTCTGCAGCGCCGAACGCACGCGCTCGCGCGCCTCCTTCACCTCCACGTCTGCCAGCCCCACCAGCGTGAAGCTCGGCAGGCCATTGGCCAGATGCACTTCCACCGTGACGGCCGCGGCCTGCAGGCCCAGCAGCGCGCGGCTCTGCACCAAGGCAAGACTCATGAACTTTTTCCTCCCCACTTGGGTGCGCCGCCAGGTGTCGGCGCATCGGGGGCGCATGCTACGCACCATTCGGGTGCGCCGTGCTGCAAAACCGTCAGGGTTGTAACCATCCTCGCAAGGGAGGAGAGTGCGGCGCACCCATTCGGAGCGCCCGGGGCACCATGCGGGCAAAACATGGCACGGTCCATGCTTGGCGTCTGGCGAACCTTTATCCACCGTTGGCTTATTCCGAAGGAGCCCCCATGAACCGCGTCCTGAAGTCCCTGAGCATCGCCTTCCTGGCCGCCGCCCCCGTCTGGGCCAGCGCCCAGCTGACTGGCAATGTGAGCCTGACCACCAACTACAAGTTCCGTGGACAGGACCAGGACGCAAGCAAGGTGAAGGCCGTCAAACCCGCCATCCAGGGCGGCTTCGACTACACCTTCGGCGAGACCGGCTTCTACCTGGGCAACTGGAACTCCAGCGTGGACTGGCTGCCCGGCAATTCCATCGAAATGGATTTTTATGGCGGCTATAAATTCAAGGCCGGGGGCATGGACCTGGACGTGGGGGCCCTGACCTATGTGTATCCCGGCAACACCAACGGCAACACGACCGAGCTGTATGGCGCTGCCACGTATGGCCCGGTGACGGCCAAGTACTCGCACACGGTGTCCAAGGACTATTTCGGCTGGGCGGGCGCCAAGTCCTCCAGCAGCCGCGGCCGCAACACCGGCTACCTGAACGTCGCCTTCGCGCAGGAAGTCGCACCGAGCACCACCTTCAAGGCCGCAGTGGGCTACACGCGCTTCGCGAGCGACATCAAGGACCTGGGCGTGCCCAACTATGTGGACTACAGCGTGGGCGGCGCCTACGATTTCGGCGCCGGACTGTCGCTGTCGGCCGCGGTGGCGGGCGCCAACAAGAAGAATTTTTTCGGCCCGGTGAACAAGAACCGGCTCATCGTCACGCTCACGAAAACCCTTTGACCGACCATATCCACAACGGGGGCCCGGAGGCCCCTACTACGGAGATCCGAACATGAAAATGGTGACAGCCATCATCAAACCCTTCAAGCTCGACGAGGTGCGCGAGGCCCTCTCGGACATCGGCGTGCAGGGCATCACCGTGACCGAGGTCAAGGGCTTCGGGCGGCAGAAGGGCCACACCGAGCTCTACCGCGGCGCCGAGTACGTGGTGGACTTCCTGCCCAAGGTGAAGATCGAGGCCGCCGTCGCGGACGACCTCGTGGAGCGGGTCATCGAGGCGATCGAGGGCGCCGCACGCACCGGCAAGATCGGCGACGGCAAGATCTTCGTGGGGCACCTGGAGCAGGTGGTCCGCATCCGCACCGGCGAGACCGGCAAGGAAGCCCTCTGACGGCGGCCCGAGCGCACAGCCAACGGATCAACGCATTCCGAGAGATACAACCATGAAAAAACTGCTTGCTTCCTTCCTGCTGGGAATGGGCCTGCTGGCTGCCGGCTCCGCCGCGCTGGCACAGGCCCCTGCCGCCTCCGAGCCGGCCGCCGTCACCGCGTCGGCGCCCGATGCCGCCCCCGCGCCGGCTGCTGCCGCAGCACCCGCGGCCGCCGCACCGGCTGCCGCTGCCGCCTCCGAAGCCGCCCCCGCGGCGCCGGCACCGAAGCTCGACTCCGGCGATACCGCCTGGATGCTGACTTCGACGCTGCTGGTGATCCTCATGACCATCCCGGGCCTGGCCCTGTTCTACGGCGGCCTGGCCCGCTCCAAGAACATGCTGTCGGTGCTGGTGCAGGTGTTCGTGATCTTCTCGCTGATCTCCGTGCTCTGGGCCATCTACGGCTACAGCCTGGCATTCGGCGGCGAAGGCACGTTCTTCGGCACGTTCGACAAGATCTTCCTCAAGGGCATTGCGCCGGACACGCTCTCCGGCGCGCTGCCGACGATCCCCGAGTACGTGTTCGTGTCGTTCCAGTCCACCTTCGCGGCGATCACCGTCGCGCTGGTCGTGGGCTCGTTCGCCGAGCGCATCAAGTTCGCCGCCGTGCTGATCTTCTCGGTGCTGTGGTTCACGTTCAGCTACATCCCGATGGCCCACATGGTGTGGGGCGGCGGCCTGCTGGGCAAGGACGGCGCGCTGGACTTCGCCGGCGGCACCGTGGTGCACATCAACGCCGGTATCGCCGGCCTGGTGGGCGCCTACATGGTGGGCAAGCGCATCGGCTTCGGCAAGGAGGCGCTCACGCCCCACAGCCTGACGCTGACCATGGTGGGTGCATCGCTGCTGTGGGTGGGCTGGTTCGGTTTCAACGCCGGTTCCGCCGGTGCCGCCAACGGCGCTGCAGGCCTGGCCTTCGTGAACACCGTGCTCGCCACGGGCGCCGCCACGCTGAGCTGGCTGGCCGGTGAATCCCTGCACAAGGGCAAGGCCTCCATGCTGGGCGCCGCCTCGGGTGCCGTGGCCGGCCTCGTGGCCGTCACGCCGGCCGCCGGCTTCGTCGGCCCCATGGGCGCCATCGTGCTCGGCCTGATCGCCGGCGTGGTCTGCCTCTGGGGCGTGGGCGGGCTCAAGAAGATGCTGGGCGCCGACGACGCGTTCGACGTGTTCGGCGTGCACGGCGTGGGCGGCATCCTCGGCGCCATCCTGACGGGCGTGTTCGCTTCGCAGGGCCTGGGCGGCACGGGCGGCCCGACGCCCGACACGTTCTCGATGGGTGCCCAGGTGTGGATCCAGGTCAAGAGCGTGGTGATCACGCTGGTCTGGTCCGGCGTGGTGGCCTTCATCTCCTACAAGATCGCCGATCTGCTGGTGGGCCTGCGCGTCAGCGAGGAAGCCGAGCGCGAGGGGCTGGACATCACTTCGCACGGCGAAACGGCCTACAACCGCTAGAGCAGGCGACACCCCCCTGGGCGGCTGCGCCGCTCCCCCCGCTCTCGCCGCGCGAGCGCGGCGGGCAGGGGGACGCCGCCGGTGGCCCGGCAAAGCCGGTTCCACGGCGTCTGCTGGCGTGGCCTGCTTAGCGGCCATCTGACCGACCAAGCCGCGAGGAGAGTGAATCAGGGTTTGTGCGCCGTTCCTTTGGATGCTGAAAAAGGGTACGGTGCCAGGTATCTGGACCGGGGCGGCGACTGGTGGCGTCACCCGGGCCGGACGACAACGAACGATCGAGTTGCTCCTTTTGGACATTCGGCCCGCCCGCAAGGCGGGCTTTTTTTTTGGCCGTGCGGCGCCATGGCCGAATAATCGGTGCCGGGGCCCGGGAAGGCGGCTGCGGCGGTCGCGCCGCCCAAGGGCTCCATCACCGAAGAGGACACCGCATGCACCTGGACATGGACTGGCGCACGGGCAGCCTGGAGCCCGACGCGCTCGGCGAGTCGCCGTTCTGGCATCCGCTGGAAACCCGCCTCTACTGGGTCGATATCGCCGGCTGCGCGCTGGCCCGCTGGGAGCCCGACACCGGCCGCATCGACCGGTGGGCCATGCCCTGCGAGCCGGGCTGCATCGCCCCCGCGCGCACCGCGGGGGTGGCCAGCGGCCTGGTGATCGCGCTGCGCGATGGCATCTACCGGGCGCGCGAATGGGGCGGTGCCCTGGTGCCGGTGGCCACGCTGCCCTACGACCCGGCCACGCAGCGCGCCAACGACGGCAAGTGCGACGCCCTGGGCCGCTTCTGGGTGGGCACGCTGCACGAGCCGCCGGCCGGGCAGCCGCGGGAGGCGGTGGGCGCGCTCTACTGCATCGACGGCCGCGGCAGCGCCAGCGCGCCCGCGGTGCGCCGCATGCTGGATGGCGTGATGACCGCCAACGGCCTGGCCTGGTCGCCGGACGGCCGGCGGCTCTACTGGGCCGATACCCCGGCCCACACGGTGAGCGCCTGGGAGTGCGACGCGCACGGCGAACCCCAGGGCAGCCCGCGCGTGTTCCATTCCTTCCCGCCCAAGCCGGCGCAGTGGCGCCCCGGCGATCCCGGCTACGCCGGCCGGCCCGACGGGGCCGTGGTGGACGCCGAAGGCCACTACTGGACCGCCATGTACGAGGGCGGCCGGCTGCTGCGGCTGGCACCGTCGGGCGAGATCGTGGCCGAGGTACCGGTGCCGGTGGTGTGCCCCACCATGCCCTGCCTGGGCGGGGTGGGCGGGCGCGAGCTGTTCGCCACCTCGGCCCGCAAGGGCCGCCCCGAGGAGGAAGTCACCCGGCTGCCGTGGACGGGCTTCCTGCTGCGCGCCGGCCGGCCGGCGCCGGCGCCGGGCCAGCCGGTGGCATGGTACGAGGAGGCGGCGCTGCCGGCGGGGATGGATTGACCGGCGCCCGGGCGAGCGTGGCTTTACGGCGGCACCGGCCTGGCCAGGGCCAGTGCGCGTTCGACGCTGGCATGCGCCAGGGCCATGTTGCCTCCGCGAGCCATGCGCACGCAGAAGTCGATCATCTCGCCCAGGTTGCCGTCGATGCCGCAGTGCATGGCGCGCAGCGCGTCGAACCCGGTCAGGATCAGGGCTGCGCCGTCCTCCAGTCCGGCCAGCCGCCCGGCCCGGTGCACCATGTAGAGACAGGCGGTGACCTGCTCGGGCGTGAGGGCTTCCTCGTCCGGAAACTCCTGCGCCTCCAGCCGGAACCAGCGCCGCGCCACCTGCACGATCCAGCGCTGCGCCTCTTCCAGGCTGGCATGCTCCATCTGCTCCGGGGTGAATGCCATCACCGTCATGGGCGGGCTCCTTCCTGCGTGCCGGCCGTTTCGGCCCAATGGTGCTCCGTCACACGCAGAGGGATCGTGGCCGGCACCAGGCCCCACAGCCCCTTGCGCGCGGGGCCATGGCGGACGGTGCGCGTGCGTGCCGCGTCCCCGCCGCTCACCCAGGTCAGCCCGTCCAGCCGGTCGCCCAGCATCCAGCGCAGCTGCCCCTCGGTGCCGATGCGCATGAAGCGGTCGAACACCCGCGCGTCATAGAAGCGGAAATACGCCGATCGACCGTCCGGCAGCCGCACCAGGCTGCTTTTCTTGAGCTGGATGCGCGTGGCCTCCGCGCCGCCCGTGCCGCGCACGACCATGCTCCAGGCCCCGCCCCAGGCATACGGCACTAGCCGCTCCAGGTGCGGCGCCAGCGCGGCCATCGGCACCAGATAGGGCGCCACGCGCGCGAGCGTGAGCGCCTTCACGCCGGAAAACAGGCAGTGGTGTTCGATGTTCGCCTGCCGCATCTGCGGCACCAGGGAATGGTCGCGGGCGGAGTCGATCAGGGCGTAAAGGTTGGCGGCGTCGCTGCGCAGGTGGGCGATGAAGCGCGGGAGACTGGGAGAGGCCATGGCTGGGGTGTTTCGGTCAGCGGACAGCAGCGCGCTGCCGGGGCTCTGCCGGACGTACGCTGCGGCAGAAGATTTCGCATTCATCGCCGTTTTCCGTGTCGCGGGGCGGAGGCGCCATGTACACGGCGATGTCGCTGGAGACCTGGATCAACACAACTTCCTTGCTGACGGTGCAGCAGTATTCAGTGATCTGATACCCCACGGATTCGCCCCATCTTTGCCAAGAGGTTCCATGGCTCACCATGGTGGCAAGAGACATATGACCATAATGATTACCCAACTGCACTTCCTCTGAGGTAGTGCGAGCGCCTTCGGTGTTTTCCCACTTGTTTTCTTTGTAAGTGAAGCCCCCTACCGTCTTTTTGTCTTTATCGAAGTTTGTCTTGGCAACCAGAATTTGGCTGGCCGGTCCGTCCATGGGGCGCCACTCGCACTCATTTTTCTCCGAATCCGGATAGCGGATATCCCCCTCTCTGCAAGTCCCCTCGAAGACACGGCGTTTGGCATATTCGATTTGAAATTCACATTCTTCCACTCCATCCGTGTTGACGGTTCTTTGGGGCGCTGTGATTTTCAGATGGCGCGGAAGTTTGAAGCTGATGCCGCAGGACGTGACTTGTCTTGGTTCTTGGGTTGTTTTTGGCTGGCTGGGCTCGGCATGAGCGGTTTGCATTCCTGTGAATAGGATTGGAAGTATTACTTTTGCGTATGAAGCCGCAAAGCCATCTCTGAATGCTAAGAACATGATTGATATTGATTGGTTAGTCTGGTGCTTTCAAACCTCGCGGTTGAGTGGCTTTTTTTAAAACTGTGGCGTAGCTGAAGCTGGAGTACTTTTTCTGGTTTTGAGGCTTTAAGTTGTCCGGTCGGTTGAACATCAGGTAGATTTCCTGTTTGGTTTTCGATATCGATATGAAGTTGAGCGCGGATGGCATGATGGTTATAGGGACAACGTCAAAATAATACGGCTCCAATTTTGGCCATGTGATAGCGAAATCTTCGGCAGGGAAGATGTTGAGGATGAGCATCTGTTGCTGAAAAGGGGCATCACTTTTCTCATATAAATCGCAGGCCTCTTTCCATCCATCTCCCCATTCGTCATGCGGACAGAAGTCTTGGCCAAAAGGCGGAAATATCGTATACGTGAAGCCATCACCAGCTCTTCCAGACGGTTGTCCATCGGAGGATTTGAGATTCATTGCTGTGATGCCTGTGCTTTTTATGTGGATAATTTTTCCGACAGGAAGATATGCTTTGTTATCTCTAAAGCCCTCTGGCCAATCTTGAGGTAGCGCACGGCCTGATGCAGCCTCGTGCCTGACCACTTGCCACCAGCCTTCGATTTCTCTTGCCGGATTTTTATATCTTGTCATGGATGGTTTTTTGTTAATTGAGGGGTCGGTTGAGGGTTTGGCAAGAGTTGCTAATGAAGAGGCAAGAAAAATGATGGAAATATTTAAAAATATCCGATACCTCATGATTTTTACTCTTTCTTTTTTTCTGGCATTGAAGTGTATAGGTAATCCCATTCGCGGAGTTTGCGGGGGATTTTTTCACGATCTTCGTTTAGAATGGCTGCTTTCAGATCAGGATTAAGGTTCCAGCTTTGGTAAACGTTTGAGAGGATTGATGTTTGTTGCTCTCTAGTAAGCTCCTTAAATGTTTTTGAACCTTGGGGATTTCCTTCCTCATAAAGGGTTTGAGCCCTAGTGGCCGTTTCTTCGCCTGCTCTTAAATTCAATAAATCTGCTTCTCTTTGGCTTATTGTTAGGGGGTTTTTTCTTGCGAAATCGCATGCTTCTCCCCCAATTTTTCCGAAATATGGTTTAATTTTCTCCACGAGTTTTTCTAGTTCTTCTTCTGAAAGAATTTTGTTTCTCTGATTGTATTTTTCCAACCCGCGTTTGTATGCGGCATGACCTTGTTGGCCGAAGTCTATTCCCTTTGCGATGGTGACTCCCGAGTTGTTTTCTCTGCCATCATTAAGTTTTCCCTGGAGTCTGGTCTCCCCATTTCTGTTTTTCAGCAGAGGTTTGCCATCTGGTTGCTGGATTGGCCACCATGGAACATAGGACTGGAGATATACCCCTTCCCATTTTGCGATCTGAGCGAAATCCAGGTTGGTTTTTTGCGCCTCGTTGATCATTTTCCCAATCTCCGGATTTAGAGTGCCCTGCATAGTTTTTTCTGCAGGCAGACATGAGAAATTCCCTTTTGGGCAGTTTTTTCGCATTTTCCCCTCTGTCTGTTTGATCAATTGATCTAGCCTCCGCGCCTCTTCCGCATACCCCTCCGCCTTGCGGTCCAGTTTCTGTCGTTCCTTTTTTAACCCGGGCAATTCCGCCTTGGCCTTCTCCTGTTCCTGGCGGCATTCCTCGGCCGTCTTGCGCAGCGCACGTTCGCGCGAGAGGGCGTCCTTGTCGTAGTCGGGAAGGTCTTCTTCCTTGAGGGCCATGGGGTTCGGGGTCTTTCGGTGTCGATGGAGTGGGGACGGGCGGGCTCGGGTGGTGCGAGGGCCTCACGTCACGGTCGATGCGCCGGCACGACGAAGGCTGCGCCCTCGTCGGCGGCGGCCTGCATGCAGGCTTCGTCCTTGTCGCGGCCGATGCGCACCGTGGGGCAGCCCTGGGCGATCACGCCGTGGCAGGCGACTTCATCGCCGACGCGGGCGGCGGGGCGCCCGGCCAGCCGCACGGAGGGCTCGCCTTCGGTGATGGGTTCGATGCCCTTGTTGTGGCGCACCCGGTCGCCCATGCGGGCGGCGGGTTGCCCCCCGATGCGGACGGTGGGGGCGCCTTCCAGGATGGGCCCGGCGCCGCGCCGGTGGGCGACGTCGTCGTGCATGCGGGCAGCGGGTTGGGCCATGGCGGGTCGATCGCTTTTTCTGTCGGTATCTGGCTGCTGGGTCGGTCAGGGCTTGGCGCTCCAGCCTGGCGTCTTGCCCATGGCCGCAGGGCCGGCGGAACCGGCAGGGGCGCTGGCCACACTGCCGCCACTGCCACCCGCCCCGCCCAGGCCGGCGATGCCTCCGGCCAGCCCGGCCAACCCGGCGATCGCGCCCAGGTCGCCGCTCTTCAGGGCCTTGGCGGTGTCGAGCAGTCCCTTGGCCTGCTGGAGTGCGCCGAGGGCGCTTTGCAGGCCGGAGGCGCCGCCGCCCATGGCGGCGTTCGCGGCGGACTCCGCCTGGCGCTCCGCGGTGTCGGCGGCCTGCTGCGCCGCGTCGCCGGGCGCGTCGCTGGCGGGCGGAGGCGTTTCGGGCGCGGTCTGGCTGCTGCCGCAGTTGAGGTCGATGAGCCCGGCGTCCGCGTTGATCGCGGCGCTGGCCTGCATTTCGATGTGCGTTCCCTGCAGGTAGATGCCACCGTCGCTGCGCAGCACGATTTTCGCCGCGCCGCAGGCCAGTTCCAGGTGCTCGCCGGCCTGGGCGAAGAGCACCTTGCCGGCTCGGGTTTCCTGGCGCTCGCCCACGTTCACTGTCTGGGTGCGGCCGACCTGCAGGTTCCAGGCCTTGCCGATGTCCTGGGTGTAGGTGTCACCCACGTCGAGGCGCTTGGTCCTGCCCACCTGGGTGCTCTGCTGCAGGCCGACCAGCGTGTTCATCGCCACGCCCACGTTGAGGCTGTAGCCCATGCCGACGTTGTCCAGGCGCGCCATGCCCACGTTCTGCAGCGACATCCGGCCGATGGTCTCGGTCTTGGTCTTGCCCACGCGCAGGGACCAGTTTCTGCCGATCCGGTCTTTCTCGTTGTTGCCGATGGTCTTGGCCCGGTTGGCGCCAATGGAGACCTGCTCGTTGCGGCCGACATCCTCCGTGCGGTCCACGCCGATCGATACCGTTTCGTCCAGTTCGACCCGTTCGCGGCGGTTGCGGTGGATGGTGATGGATTCGTCCCGGTCCACCGTTTCGGTGCGGTTGGAGTGGATGGCGATGGTCTCGTCGCCATCCACTTCCTCGGTGCGCCAGCCGTGTACCGTGATCTTCTCGTTGCGGTCCACCGTCTCGGTGCGGTCCCGGTGGATGGTGTTCGTCTCGTCCCGGTCGATCGTCTTGGCCCGGTCATTGCCGACCCAGTGCGCTTCATCGTTCTCGACCTCGATGAGCTGGTCCTTCTGCGCATGCAGCCATAGCTGCTCCGCGCCCTTCCTGTCCTCGAAGCGGATCGCGTTGGCATCGCCGGCGCCGTTCCTCATGCCGTCGCCGGTCGCGCCGCCCTTGCTCGATCGTGTCTTGATGCCGGACTGCGTGGCATTGCCCGGTAGTGCCCAGGGTGGCATGTTCGCCGCGTTGTAGACGCTGCCTATGACGATCGGATAGTCCGGATCGCCGTTCACGAAATCGATCACCACTTCGTGCCCTATGCGGGGGATGGATACTGCCCCGAAGCCTGAGCCGGCCCAACTGGTCGCCACGCGCACCCAGCAGCTGGAATACTCGTCCATCGCCCCCAGCCGGTCCCAGTGGAACTGCACCTTGATGCGGCCGTATTCGTCGGTCCAGATTTCCTCGCCCGCCGGGCCGACCACGACGGCCGTCTGCGGGCCCGTGGTGCGCGGTTTCGGTGTTTTTCTTGCCGGGGTATAGGGCAGGCTCGTGGGCTGGGCCGTGAGGCTGAATTTCTGGAAGGAGCCCTGCTCTTCGTTGCTCTTGAGCGCTTCTCCCGGCGTGGCGCTGTTGATCGAGGACGTGCCCGGATTCTCGTGAAGGTGGTACGTCACCCCGGTGATGAGGTACTGGCGGTTCTGGTCACCCCGCGGGTAGTTCTCCAGCGTGAAGGTATAGCCGGGTGCGATGCTGCGGTGCCGGGACTCGCCCCTGACGGTGCTGTGGCCCGTGAGCCCTTCCTGCAGGCGCACGCGGGCGTATTGCTCGCCGTCGCCGTGCTGCACGTAGCCGCCCGGCCATTCATAGATCTCGTACGCATCGTGCGCGTGCCCCGGCGGCTGCTGGCGCATGTTGGAGAGGTCCGACCGGGGCTTCTTGAAGTCGTAGTCGTCGTTGTAGTACCGGCCCGACTTGATTTCCTCGCTGAGCACCCAGGCATGGATATTCTCTCGGTCGGCCGTGGCCGACTTCTCCGGCGGGTAGAACGGAATGGTTGCCGCGCCCGGCAAGGGTTCGTGGCAACCTACGATGTCGTCGGCAATCACCAGCGTGTGCTGGCCGCTCGCGTGCTGGAAGTAGTAGTACGCGCCCTCATGCTCCAGCAATCGCGAGACGAAGTCGAAATCGCTCTCGCCGTATTGCACGCAGTAGTCCCAGCTGCGATAAGCCCGCGTGAGCTTGAGCTGCATCGGGTAGCCGTAGCGGCCCAGCACGTCCTGCACGATCTGCGGGGCGGTCTTGAACTGGAAGATGCGGAAGTCCTGCCGCCGCGTGGCCACCCAGAGCCAGGGTTGCAGGCGCAGGTGGTACGAACAGAAGCGGTGGTCCTGCCCCTGCATGCCGAAGCGGGTGACCAGGCCATCGAGGCAACGGCGCCCGCCGCCTTGCGTCTCGATCTCCACCGTCGCAGTTTTACCGAGCAGTGCCTTGGGATCGATGTTCCGGCTCTCCGAGCGCAGGTCGATGTCGAAGGAGAAAAGCTGGCTCAGCTCCTCGCTGCCCCGCAGCTGCCGGAACTGC
This sequence comes from Paracidovorax cattleyae, assembly GCF_900104515.1. GTDB lineage: Bacteria > Pseudomonadota > Gammaproteobacteria > Burkholderiales > Burkholderiaceae_C > Paracidovorax > Paracidovorax cattleyae. The sequence goes on along the minus strand of NZ_FNJL01000017.1, from coordinate 79,612 downwards.
AGCTGCTCTCCCAGGGGCGTCCGGATGGTGACGCGGCGTGTCATTGTGGTCGGGTTCAGCCCTTGCGGCCGAACGGTAGAGTTCAAAACGGGCGCGATGATAGGAAGCGCTTCCAAAGCAGGGAAGGGCTTGCCAAAATTTGTTTTGTGTCCGGATGTCGGGTGTTATGGCGGTGCAAATGAACCGTTATGCGAGGGTGCCGGCGGGGTCGTTTTCGTGCCCATCCAGGCTTCACGCGCCGTGTTCAAAAAATTCACGCGGGCACCGGGCGCCCCGCTCCGGGGCTGCCGCTACGATGCAGCCATGGATTCCGCCCTCCGCCAGATCATCGAACGCGTGCGCGACAGTGCGCGCGAAGGCCGTCCCCTGCGCATCCGCGGGGGCGGCACCAAGGATTTCCATGGCGGCATGCCGCTGGCCGGCGAAGTGCTCGACACGCGTGCCTGCGCGGGCGTGGTGGACTACGAGCCGAGCGAACTGGTGGTGACGGTGCGCGCCGGCACGCCGCTCGCCGAGCTGGAGGCGCTATTGGCCGGCCGGGGGCAGTGCCTGCCGTTCGAGCCGCCGCATTTCGGCGAGGGCGCCACCGTGGGCGGCATGGTCGCGGCGGGGCTGTCGGGCCCGGCCCGCGCGAGCGCCGGAGCCGTGCGCGATTTCGTGCTCGGGGCGGAGATCGTCAACGGCCGCGCCGAATGCCTGCGCTTCGGCGGGCAGGTCATGAAGAACGTGGCGGGCTACGACGTCTCGCGGCTGATGGCGGGGGCCTGGGGCACGCTGGGCATCGTCACCGAAGTGAGCCTCAAGGTACTGCCCGTTCCACCCGCGGAGGCCACGCTGTGCTTCGATCTGCCGCAGGCCGATGCGCTGCGGCGGCTGCAGGAGTGGGGCGGCCAGCCGCTGCCGCTGAATGCCAGCCGCTGGGAGGCCGGCCCGTCCGGTGCCGCAGGCGGCGTGCTGCACTTGCGGCTGCGGGGTGCCGCGGCGGCCGTGGAGTCCGCCTGCCGAGCGCTGGGCGGAACGTTGCAATCGCCGCAGGAGGCGGCCGCGCAGTGGGGTGCCTGCCGCGAGCAGGCGCTGCCGTGGTTCGCCGGCCGGCCCGCGGGCGCCGCGCTCTGGCGCCTGTCGGTGCCGCAGTCGGCTCCGGCCCTGGCATTGCCCTCAGGGGCATCCGGCCCGCTGGTCGAATGGCACGGCGGGCTGCGCTGGGTGCAGGCACCGCCAGCCCTGGGGCCTGCCCTGCAGGAGGCCGCGCGTGCCGTTGGCGGCGCGGCCACGCCGTTCCGCGCTCCGGCGGAGTCTCCTCTGGTGCCGGCGGACGGTGCCGTGCCGGCGCAGCCCGCGGACGCGGCCCTGCAGCGCATCCACGACCGGCTGCGTGCCGCCTTCGATCCCGCGGGCATCTTCAACCCCGGACGGCGGGTTGCGGGGTAGGGAAGGGCATGCGCCTGCTGCGGCACCTCATGGGGCGGCACCGCACCCCGGCCACCAACCGGCTGCTGGGCCTGCTGCTGGCGTTCAACGCGGGCGCGGTGAACGCGGGCGGCTTCCTCGTCGTGCACAGCTACACCTCGCACATGACGGGGTTTCTGTCCACCGTGGCAGACAACCTCGTGCTGGGCAACATGGCCCTGGTGCTGGCCGCCGTGGGCACGCTCTGGGCGTTCATGTCGGGTGCGGGTACCACCGCGATCATGGTGAACTGGGCGCGCCACCACCGGCTGCGCAGCGGGTTCGCGCTGCCGCTGCTTCTGGAGGCCGTGCTGATGCTGCTGTTCGGGCTGATGGGCGCGATCACCCTGGGCTGGCCCACCCCGTTCTCGGTGCCGCTCACCGTGCTGCTACTGGCCTTCCTCATGGGGCTGCAGAACGCGGTGGTGACCAAGATGTCTTCGGCACAGATCCGCACCACGCACATGACGGGCGTGGCCACCGACCTGGGCATCGAGATGGGCAAGATGCTCTACTGGAACCGGCGCGGCACGCCGCCGGAGGCGCACGTGCATTCCAATCGCGCCCGGCTCGTGCTGTTCGCGAGCCTGCTGGGCATGTTCACGGCCGGCGGCATCGTGGGCGCGGCCGGCTTCAAGCATGTGGGCTTCATCTGGGTGGTGCCCCTGGCGGCGGTGCTGCTGGGGCTCGCGCTGCCGCCGCTCGCCTCGGATTTCGGGCACCTGGCCGCGCTGTGGCGTACGCGCCGCCACCGCCCTTGAGTGCCCTGCGGGCCGCCACCACGACATTCCCACGACAAGAACACCATGCAAACCCGACTCGCCCCCGAATTCCAGGACACGCCCGAAGGCCGCGAGGCCGAGGGCATCCTGCGCAAGTGCGTGCACTGCGGCTTCTGTACCGCCACCTGCCCGACCTACCAGTTGCTCGGCGACGAACTGGACGGGCCGCGCGGGCGCATCTACCTCATCAAGCAGGTGCTGGAAGGGGAGACTCCCACGCGCAAGACGCAACTGCACCTGGACCGCTGCCTGACCTGCCGCAACTGCGAGACGACCTGCCCGAGCGGCGTGCAGTACGGGCGCCTGGTGGATATCGGCCGGCGCATCGTCGAGGACAAGGTGACGCGGCCGCTGCCCGAACGCGCGCGCCGCTGGGCGTTGAAGGAGGGCCTGCCCTCGCCGCTGTTCAAGCCGGCGCTGAAGGCCGGCCAGGCCGTGCGCGGGCTGCTGCCTGCCACGCTGCGCGCCAAGGTGCCGCGCCCCCAGGAGGCCGGCGCCTGGCCGGTCCGCGAACACGCGCGCAAGGTGCTCATGCTTGCGGGCTGCGTGCAGCCGGCCATGCTGCCCAATGTGAACCGCGCCACGGCGCGCGTGCTGGACGCCGCGGGTATCCAGACCGTGATCGCCACCGGCGAGGGCTGCTGCGGCGCGGTGAAGTTCCACCTCAATGACCAGGATGGCGGCCTTGCGCAGATGCGCGCCAACATCGATGCCTGGTGGCCGCACGTGGAAGCGGGCGGCGTGGAGGCGATCGTGCTCAATGCCTCGGGCTGCGGCGCCACGGTGAAGGAATATGGCCACCTGCTGCGCCACGATCCGGCCTACGCCGCGCGGGCGGAGCGCGTCAGCGCGCTGGCGCGGGACCTGTCCGAACTGCTGCCGGACATGCTGCCCGCGCTCGCCGAGCGGCTGGAGGGGCGGATCGATCCCCCGCGGGCGCTGCTCGCCTACCACCCGCCCTGCACGCTGCAGCACGGCCAGAAACTGCGCGGCGGGGTGGAGGCCCACCTGGCCCGCCTGGGATTCCGCCTGCGCGTTGCGCGCACGGAAGCGCACCTGTGCTGCGGCTCGGCCGGCACCTACTCGCTGCTGCAGCCGGAGATCGCCGGCCAGCTGCGTGACCGCAAGCTCGGCGCGCTGGACGAGGCGTGCGCGGAGGAGCCGCCGGCGGCCATCCTCTCGGCCAATATCGGCTGCATCACGCACCTGCAGAGCGGCACCCAGGTGCCCGTGCGGCACTGGGTGGAGGTGCTCGACGAGGCCCTGCGGCCGGGTGCCGTCTAGCGCTGCGCAGGAGTCAGCGCGCGGCAAACTGGCATGATGGCGGGTTTTACGCCGCGTGGCCGTGCCGCGCAGCCGGGCCACACGCCCTGACCCAGACCGCATCCTTGATTGCCATGACCGACAACGCGACCGCAGAAGCACCCCAGAACCCCGTCACCGCCGCAGCGGGCGACGCGCAGGCCGTGGCAGGCCGCGAAGCCGCGGCGGACAACGCCGCGCTGGCCGCCACCGGCGATGCTGCCGAGGCCGGCAGCGAAGTCCGCGCCCCCCGCGCCGGCCGGCGTGGAGGCAGGGGCCGCGGAAGCGCCCGCAACCGCGCCGCGGGCGAGCCCGCCGCCGCGCCAGGCGCTGCCGCGGCGCAGGCCCAGGGCCCGCGCCGCACGCACCCCGTGCTGGAACAGCTGGCGGGCTTCTATCCGCACCTCTTCGGCGCGCAGTTCCTGCCGCTCAAGCGCGGCATCTTCCAGGACCTGCAGGACGCCCACCCTGGCGCTTTCGAGAAGGACGACCTGAAGGCCGCGCTGGGTATCCACACCCGCTCCACACGCTACCTGCAGGTGGTGGCCGAGGGCCGCCCCCGCCACGACCTGCAGGGCCAGGCCGTCGAGGCCATGGCGCCCGAGCATGTCCACCACGCACTGCTGGAAGTCTTCCGCCGCAAGAAGCCGCGCGACGGCGAGGATCTCACCGCCAAGCTGCGTCGCCGCATCGTTCAGGCGCACGAAGCATCGGGCCTCACGCGCGACGCCTATGACGCGCTGGTGCGTGGCCGCGACGAGCGCGCCAATGCCGTGCTGGACGAAGCCTTCGCCGAAGTCGCCGAGCGCGATGCCAAGGCCGAGGCCCTGCTGCGCGCCTTCGAGGCCAGCGGCAGCACGGTGGAACAGTTCGCCGACATGTACGGCCTGCAGCCGCGGGCGGCCGAGCGGCTGCTGCAGCGTGCGCGCCAGATGCGGGCTGCGCCCGTGCCTGCGTCCGCACCAGCGGCCCCGGAAGCTCCGGAGCCGCCCCCGGCCGCGGCCTGAGTCGCCCGGCCAGCGCCCGCTGGTGCAGGGTGCCAGCAATTCATCGAGCCGTGCGTCGTTATCCCGTCGCCGGCAAGCCCGTAGCTTCCCTGGTATCGGCAGTTCTGGTTGTTGCCCCTGGTGAGGAGGGTGTCCATGCGGAACGCGCCGTTGCGTGCGTCGAGGTGGATGGCGACCGAGCCGCTGGGAGGATAGGGGGACAGGTACTGCCGGCCCTCGAAGGCCTTGCCGAAGCGCGCGGTATGGTCTTCGTAGCGATAGCGCGAGATGCGCCGCGGCGTGTCGCCGGGCAGCGTGATGGTGCCTGTGGCGGGGCTCGGGCTCCGCGCCCGCCGCCGCGGGGGGTTGCGCCCAGGCCGGCGCGATGCCTGCCGCGGAAGCGGCCAGGACAAGCGCGCATGCCAGAGCAAGGCGTGCCGTGCGGGAGCGCCGGGAGTGCCGGGCGATGATGGTGTTCTGCCTGGGTTTCCCCCCTGTCCTGTGACGTGAATGCGAAGTATTTACTAAAGCGTAAAACGCACTTTTTGCCTATCTCCCCGGGTGAGCATCTGGTATCAGTGGATACCAAAAATGACCTTTGTGACGGGTCGTTTCGCAACCGCGGCGGCCTGCGCTGGTACGGTTGGCACCAGCCCCATGGCACCGCTTTTTCCGGAACCGGGCGCGTCATCACGGGCAGGAGGAGACATGACCACCGATAACGACAATTCCGCAAAGGATCGCTCAGCGTTCGAGACGTCCATCTGGATGCTCAAGGTGGAGATGGGCAATGCCGGCGCGCACATGACCATCGACGCGAACGCCCGGCTCGCCTACACACGCCAGATCGACGCCATGGCCAACGAACTGCGCACGCAGGCCCTGTCGGGGCGCATCACCTGGGCTCAGGCCGCGCAGCAGGCGCAGGACACGCGCAACGTGATCATGGAGGTGGTCCGCGGCCGCAGCACCCCCTTCGGCCGGGCCATGGCGCAGCAACTCAAGGCCGATGGCAAGACGCTCAACGAACTCATCGCGCGCAAGGTGCAGCAGTTGCATGGACCGGGCGCGCAGTTCGACCGGCTCACGGCGGCGCAGCAGAACGGTGTCTATGCGGAGATCGTGAAATCGGCCGGCAAATCCAATCCGCGCGTCACCCAGACGATGCGGGGGCTGTCGCGCGCGGGGCGGGGGCTCATCGTGCTGTCGCTGGCGCTGTCGGTCTACAACGTGGCGACGGCGCAGGACAAGGTGGAGGCGGCCGGCCGGGAGGTGACCGTCACCGGAGCGGGCATCGGCGGCGGCATTGCCGGCGGCGCGCTCGCGGGCCTGGCCTGCGGCCCGGGCGCGCCGGTCTGCGTGGCGGTCGGGGCCTTCGTGGGGGGCGCACTGGCCGCCTTCGGCGTGGACATGCTCTGGTGAGGCTCCCGGCCCATGGATGTCCTCGCCCCTGAAGAACTCTCCCTCCACCTCCTGCGGGAGGCCGATGCGCGGCACAAGCCGCTGAGCGACATCGTGCTGGCCGGGCAGCGCACCGGCCGCACCGTGGAGGCCGCGCTGCTGGAAGCGGCATTCCGCTGCGACAGCGGCTATCTGCTGTTCACCACCGACGACGTGCCGGACGAGGAATTCCTCGGCATCCACCTCTTCAGCCCCACCCTTGAACTGCTGGACTCTGCCACCCTCGGAGGCATGTATTCCACCGGCAGTTTCCTGCTGCTGGGCGTGGAGGGCACGGACACGGTGCGGTTCCGGTTCATCGGCGGCACCGACTGGCGGCTGAGGGTGCTGCCGCGGCCCCGCCTGCGCGTGCCCCTGGTGCCGGAGGCGCGCGGAGTATCGAGGCCGCTGGGGTTCTCGCGCCGCTTCGAGATCACCGGGCGGCCCCAGCGCGAGCTGTCCGACTGACCGGGGTGGCTCAGGGAGCGGGGCTGGCGAGCGCTGCCTCGATGTCCGTGGCGAGCGACGCGGGCTTGTCGGTGGGCGCGTAGCGGCGGATCACCTGGCCGTCCCGGCCGACCAGGAACTTGGTGAAGTTCCACTTGATGGCCTTGGTGCCCAGCAGGCCCGGGGCTTCCGCGGTCAGCCACCGATAGAGCGGCGGCGCCTCGGACCCGTTCACGTCGATCTTGGCCATCATCGGGAAATCCACGCCGTAGTTGCGCTGGCAGAACGTGGCGATCTCGCCGTTCGACCCCGGATCCTGCCGGCCGAACTGGTTGCACGGAAAGCCCAGCACCACCAGCCCCTGGCCGGCGTACCGCTGGTGCAGTTCCTGCAGGCCCGCGAACTGCGGCGTGAAGCCGCAGGCGCTGGCGGTGTTCACGATGAGCAGCACGCGGCCCGCGTATTGGCGCAGCGGCACTGTGTGGCCGTCCATCTGCAGGGCATCGAAATCGTAGGCGGAGGTCATCTGGGCGTCTCCCGGTGAAGAAGGACCCGCAACAGCGGGCTTCGCACCCATTGTCGCAAGGACCGCCGCGGGCCGTGCGCCTGCCGGCGGCTTCAGCGCCGCTGAAGGGAGGCCAGCAGCGCGGCGAGCACGATCATTCCGCCGCCCAGCAGCGTGCGCGGCTGCAATGTGCCCGCCGACAGCAGCACCGACGACACGCTGGCGAACACCACTTCCGAGAGCATCACGACCGCCGTCGTGCCCGCCGCCAGCCGGGACGCGCCGAATTGCAGCGCCCAGTTGCCCAGCAGCAGCACGCCCGCGAGCAGTGCCGCCGTGGCGATCCAGGTGGCGTTCGGCGCTGGGAAGGGCTCCACCACGCCCGTGTGCAGGCCGATCGTGCCCACCACGAGCGCCATCAGCATGCAGCCGCCGAACATCGAGAACATGCGTGCCTGCCCCGGTACTGCGTGCAGGCGCCTCAGCGTGACGTTGGTGAGCGCGAACATGAAGCCGCCCAGCAGGGCGAGGCCGTCCGCCATCGACAGTCCGTGCAGCAGTGCGTGCGCGGAGGCGCCCTCGGGCCAGATCACCAGCACCACGCCTGCGAAGGCCAGCACCAGCCGCATGACCGCCCCGGCCGTGGGCCGTTCGCCGAGCACCTTCCAGGCCAGCAGCACTGCCCAGGCGGGCATGAGGTAGAACAGCAGGATCACGCGTACCACGTCGCCCACGGTGACCGCCCAGTTGAAGGCCACGTTGTTCAGGCCCGAGCTGAGGGCCAGCAGCCAGAGCTGCGGATGCGCGCTCACCTGCGCCCAGAGACCGGGGCGCACCGCCAGCATTGCGAGCAGCACGCCGCAGTACATCAGCGCCGTGGCCCAGAGCGGGTGCAGGCCGGCCGCGTGCATCTGCCGGAAGGGCCACCATGCCAGCCCCCAGGCGAAGGCATTGAACAGCAGGGCGAGGATGGGCAGCGGGGAGGTCATGGGAAATCCGGGCCGGGATGGCGGCGGGTGCCTGGATGCGGATGCCCCGCGCACCGGTGCCGGGCGCGGCCCGCGGGGGCCGGTGCTTCAGTGGTGGTGGTCGTGCCGCGCGATGTGCAGCAGGTGTTCCACCTCGTCGTGATAGCGGGTGCTATTGTGGATGTGCCAGCGCCGGATCAGCCACATCACGCCCGCCACCACGAGCCCGAAGACCGTGATCGCGCCGAACACCGACAGCCCCATCTTGAGCGACAGGCTGTAGAACGCGCCCAGCCCGAGGATGGCCGCCTGCTCGTTGAAGTTCTGCACGGCGATGGACCGGCCCGCGCCCATGAGGTTGTGGCCGCGGTGCTGCAGCAGCGCATTCATCGGAACGACGAGGTAGCCGCCCAGGCCGCCCAGCAGGATCAGGAAGGGGATGGCGATCCAGATGCTCTTGATGAAGACCATCAGGATCAGCAGCACGCCCATGGCGATGCCCAGCGGGATGACCTTGGTCGCCATGTCCAGCCGCATGCGCATGGAGGCCACCACGGCCCCCACCGCGGTGCCGATGGCGACCACGCCGGTCAGCGCCGAGGCCTGGGTGGTGTTGTAGGCCAGCGCCGCGGCCGCCCAGGCCAGCACGATGAACTTCAGGTTGCCGCCGGCTCCCCAGAAGAGGGTGGTGGTGGCCAGCGAGATCTGCCCGAGCTTGTCGCGCCACAGGCGGTTGTTGCAGGCCCAGAAATCGGGCAGCAGCGCCAGCGGGTTGCGGGGCATGGGGCGCATCTCGACGCCGGTGTGCGGGATGCGGGTGTTGAACCAGGCGGCGGCCAGGTACACCGCGATGAGCGTGGCGATGGCGGCCTCGGCGGCGGTGTCCACGCCCGTGTCCACGAACGGGATGTCCACCGACAGCAGCCATCCGGAGATGTTGGGTCCCACCAACTGGCCGCCCAGCAGCACGCCCAGGATGATGGAGGCGATCGTGAGGCCCTCGATCCAGCCGTTCGCCTTGACCAGCTGCGATGCCGGCAGTAGCTCGGTGAGGATGCCGTACTTGGCGGGGGAGTAGGCCGCGGCGCCCAGTCCCACCACTGCGTAGGCGATGAGCGGATGGGAACCGAACAGCATCATGAGGCATCCGACGACCTTGATCGCGTTGCTCACGAACATGACCTTGCCCTTGGGCAGCGCGTCCGCGAAGGCGCCCACGAAGGGAGCCAGCACCACGTAGAACAGGGCGAACATGGGCACCAGCGCAGCCCGCTGCCATTCCGGCGAGCCATTGGTGCGCAGCAGTTCGACGGCCGCCACGAAGAGTGCGTTGTCGGCCAGCGAGCTGCAGAACTGCGCCGACATGATGGTGTAGAAACCGCGCTTCATCGAATGGCTGTGGGGTGCATCAGCGGAACTGATGCCCTGTTAAATCTCGGACCCGGCTGCAAGTGACTGGCGGTTATATCACGCGCCCTGTGCGCTCCGATGCCAGAATTCCTCCCTTTCTGCCTGTCGTCCAGCCCCCATGCCGCGCCCCATACAAGCCACCATCCACACTGCTGCACTGCAGCAAAACCTGGCGCGTGCCCGTGCCGCCACGCCCGATGCCCGTGTCTGGGCCGTGGTCAAGGCCAATGCCTACGGCCACGGCATCGAGCGCGCGTTCGAGGGGCTGCGCGGCGCGGACGGCTTCGCGCTGCTGGACCTGGGCGAGGCCGAACGGGTGCGCCAGCTGGGATGGCGGGGGCCCATCCTCCTGCTGGAAGGGGTGTTCGAGCCCCGCGACCTGGAGCTGTGCTCGCGCCTGTCGCTCTGGCACGTTGTGCATTGCGACGAACAGATCGACTGGCTGTCCGCGCACAAGACGCACGCGCCGCACCGGGTGTTCCTCAAGATGAATTCGGGCATGAACCGCCTGGGCTTTCCCTCCGCGCGCTACCGGGCGGCCTGGGCGCGGCTCAATGCGCTGCCCCAGGTGGACGAGATCTCGTTCATGACCCACTTCAGCGACGCCGACGGGCCGCGCGGCATCGCCCACCAGGTCGATGCCTTCTGCGCCGCCACGCAGGACCTGCCGGGCGAGCGCACGGTCAGCAACAGCGCCGCCACCCTGCGGTACGCCGGCGATGCACGCGTGCGCGGCGACTGGGTGCGCGCGGGCATCGTGCTCTATGGCAGCGCGGCCGACCACCCCGAACACACGGCAGCGCACTGGGGCCTCGCACCCGCCCTGACGCTGTCGGCGCGCATCATCGGCACCCAGCAGCTGCAGCCCGGGGACACCGTGGGCTACGGGTCTTCCTTCACGGCGGACCGGCCGCTCGCCATCGGCGTGGTGGCCTGCGGCTACGCCGACGGCTATCCCCGCCATGCCCCCACAGGCACGCCGGTGCTGGTGAATGGCGTGCGCACCCGCACCGTGGGCCGGGTGAGCATGGACATGATCACCGTGGATCTCACGCCGCTGCACGAGGCCGGCGTGGAAGCGGGCGTGGGCAGCGAGGCCACTCTCTGGGGGCGGGCGTCCTGCGGGACCGTGCTGTGCATCGACGAGGTGGCGCAGGCGGCCGGCACGGTGGGCTACGAGCTGATGTGCGCCCTGGCCCTCCGGGTGCCGGTCGTGGTGGACTGAGCGGTGCGCGGCAAAGCCCGGTCCGGACAGCGCGCCGGGGGATCGAACTGGCGCCGCGTGCGCACGCCCGCCAGCACGCTGCAGGCGTCGCTGCTGAGCCGCTACCGGCTGCGCGTGCACGGCTGGTGCATCGGTGCCTTCATGATGGCCTTCATGTGGGCGGTCTCGCACACGCAGATGGTGCTGGGCGTGGAGTCGCTCGCCGTGCGCTACCTCGTCACGCTCGGGGCCGGGTACCTTGCCTATCTGCTGGTGCTGCGGCTCTGGGCGGCGCGGCTGGTGCAACTGCCGGCCGGCCGGTCGCGCCACCGGGAGGATGACGGTATCGATCCCTCCAGCGGCATGGACGTGGCCGACGTGGCCGAAGCCCTCTGCGACGCCGGCGATCTCGCGGCCCGGGCGGTGAGGGGTGCCGGCGGGCGCGCGCCGGCGCTGCCGCAGTCCGGCGGTGGCGATTTCGCCGGGGCAGGGGCGGACGGGTATTTCGGCGATGCCCTGGGGAGCATGGCGGGAGATGCGCTGGGTGCCGCCGCCGAGGCCGACGAAGGCGCGGTGGTGGTCGTGCCCGTGGTGGCCATCTTCCTCATCGGCGCGGCCGTGCTTTTCGGCGCGGGGGCGCTCGCGCTGCTGTATTTCGGCTTCGACGTGCTGCTGGCCGTGGCGGTGGAGCTGGCATTTTCCTATGCCACGGCGCGCGCCGCCATGGGCGTGGAGCGCGCGGGCTGGCTCGCGGCCGCCGTGCGCCTCACCTGGAAACCCCTGCTGGGCGCGGTGCTGTGCGCCGTGGTGCTCGGGGCCGCGCTCGACCGCTTCCTGCCCGACGCGCGGTCGCTGCCGCAGGCGGTGCGCATGCTCCGGGGCGGCCACCGCTGAATCTGCGATGTGGACGCGGGCTGCGCCTGCCGCCCCATATCGATACAACCACAAAGTCGTTCTGCCGGCGGGGGCGGCTTGGCATAGTGGCTCCCTCGCTGCGGAGCAGCCCCATCCCGAGACGAAGACACCACCATGCGATTTTCCCGCACCCTCCTGGCGGCCGCGCTCGCGGCCTCGATCACGGCAGCCCTGCCCCTGGCCGCGCAGGCTGCCACCTTCCGCTTCGCCCGTTCGGCCGACGTGACCACCTGGGACGTGCATGCCCACAACGTGGGCCCGAACAACGTGCTGCATTCGGCGGTGTACGAGACGCTGGTCGAATACAACAGCAAGACCTTCAGGCCCGAGCCGCAGCTGGCCACCGCGTGGAAGCAGGTGAGCCCGACGCAGCTGCGCGTCACGCTGCGCCAGGGCGTGAAGTTCAGCGACGGCTCGCCGCTCACGGCCGAGGACGTGAAGTTCTCACTGGAGCGCGCCCAGGCCAGGACCTCGAACTATGCGGTCTATGCCCAGGGCATCGACCGCGTGCAGGTGGTCGATGCGCAGACCATCGACATCTTCTCGGACGTGCCCAACCCGGTGCTGGTGAACCAGCTCACCGAGCTGCGCATCCTGAGCAAGCCCTGGGCCGAGAAGAACAACGCGCTCACGCCCAAGGACATCAAGACCAGCGACGAGCCCTACACCCACCGCAACGCGCTGGGCACGGGGCCGTTCGTGCTCAAGTCGTGGTCGCCCGACCAGCGCACCGTGCTCGCGGCCAACCCGCACTGGTGGGGCAAGGGCAAGTTCGCCGGCAATGTGACGGACGTGGTCTACACCCCGATCAAGTCGGACGCGACGCGCACCGCGGCGCTGCTGTCGGGCGAGGTGGACTTCGTGCTCGATCCGAGCCCGCAAGACATCGCCCGCGTGCGCCAGACCAGCGGCTTCAAGGTGCTGGAAGGCCCGGAGAACCGCACGCTGTTCCTCGGCCTGGACCAGTTCCGCGAAGAGCTGCCCGGCTCGAACGTGAAGGGCAAGAACCCGCTCAAGGATGTGCGCGTCCGGCGCGCGCTCTACCAGGCGATCGACATCCAGACCACCCAGCGCGTGACGCTGCGCGGCCTCGCGCAGCCCGCCGGCGCGCTCATCGCGCGGCAGGTGAACGGCTGGACGCAGAAGGCCGACGTGCGCTGGCCCTACGACGCCGCCGCTGCGCAAAAGCTGCTGGCCGAGGCCGGCTATCCGCAGGGCTTCGAGGTCGATTTCGCGTGCAGCGCGGGCCGCTACACGAACGACGAGCAGCTCTGCCAGGCGATCACGGCGCAGTGGGCCAAGGTGGGCGTGCGCGCCAAGCTGCGCACCCAGCCCTTCGCCACGTACTTCCCGATGATCCAGCGCAACGAGGCCAGCATCTACCTGCTGGGCTGGGGCGTGCCGACCTTCGATGCGTTCTATTCGCTGCAGTCGCTGGTCCGATCGCCCGGCGCGGGCGGCGATGGCAACTTCAACCTGGGCCGCTTCTCCGACCCGCAGCAGGACGCGCTGATCGAGCGCATCAAGAAGGAAACCGATGCCGCGACGCGCAACGGCCTCATCGAGCAGGCCCTGCTGAAGGACCACGAGCTGATCTCGCACATCCCGCTCTACAACCAGATCATTCCGTGGGCCGCCACGCAGAAGGTGGAGCTGCCGCACCGCGCCGACAACCGCATCGACTGGCGCGTGCTGAAGGTCGAGAAATGACCGGCCCGCGGCGCGCGTGAGGGGCGCCGTCAGCCGGAGATCGTCCCGCTGGCTTCGCCCAGGCCGATGCGCGCCGCGCCCTCGCGCTCGCACCAGCCGCGCAGCGTGACCGTGTCGCCGTCCTCCAGGAAGCTGCGCTCCTCGCCCGACGGCAGGCGCACGGGCTGGCGGTCGGCCGCGGCCAGTTCCAGCAGCGAGCCGGCCTCGCCCGGGCCCGGCCCCGACAGCGTGCCGGAGCCGAGCAGGTCGCCGCTCTGCAGGTTGCACCCGTTCACCGTGTGGTGCGCCACGAGTTGCGCAGGCGTCCAGTAGGCGGCGCGCGCGGTGCCGGTGCGCGAAAGTACTGTCGGCGGCAGCCCCTGGGCGCGCATGCGTTCCGTCTGCAGCAGTACTTCCAGCGTGATGTCGAATGCGCCCGCGGCACGGTGGGCGGATGAGTCCAGGTAGGGCAGGGGCTGTGGATCCTCCGCCGGCCGCGTGAAGGGCGCGCGGAACGGCGCGAGGGCTTCCAGCGTCACCACCCAGGGCGAGAGCGTGCTCGCGAAATTCTTCGAGAGGAAAGGGCCCAGCGGCTGGTACTCCCAGCCCTGGATGTCGCGCGCGCTCCAGTCGTTGAAGAGCGCGACGCCGAACAGGTGGTCCTCCGCCTCGCCGATGCCGATGGGCTCGCCCTGTGCGTTGCCCGTGCCGATGAACCATCCCAGTTCCAGTTCGTAGTCCAGCCGCCGGCTGGGCGCGAGCACCGGTGCCGCGGCATCGGAGGCCTTGAGCTGGCCGTGGGGGCGCCGCACCGCCGCACCGCTCACGCCGATGGAGGATGCGCGGCCGTGGTAGCCGATCGGCACCCACTGGTAGTTGGGCAGCAGCGGGTTGTCGGGGCGGAACTGCCGGCCCACGTTGGTGGCGTGGTGGATGCTGGTGTAGAAATCGGTGTAGTCGCCGATGCGGCAGGGCACGAGCATCCCGGTGCCCGCCTGGGGCAGCAGCGCGGCCTGCCATGCGGCCTGCTGCGCGCTGCCGGCGGCGAGGCCCTGCGAGAGGCGCGCGCGCAAGGCCCGGCGCGCCTGCGGCCCTGCGGCCATGAGCGCGTTCATGTCGTCGCCGGCCACGAGGCCCGCGGCCTGCAGGTCCAGGATCCGGTCGCCGATGGCCACGCCGATGCGGGCGCCGCCTTCCTGCGCGCGGAAGCGGCCGAAGGGCAGGTTCTGGATGGGAAAGTCGCTGCCCGCGTCGTTGGCGGATTCGACCCAGCTGCGCAGTGCCGGGTCATGGGTGGCGTCGGTGTGCTGTGGCATGGCGGGACCTCAATCGACGGTCATCCCGGCCGTGCGGGCCACTTTGCCCAGGCGGTCGTACTCGCGCAGCGTCAGCGCTCCCAGTTCGGCCGCGGAGGAGCCGCGCGGCGTGAAGCCGGCCGCCTGCAGGCGGTCCTTCACGGCGGGATCGGCCAGGGCCTCCTGCAGGGCCTTGTCCAGGCGCTGCACCACCGCGGCCGGCATGCCGGCGGGGCCATAGACCCCGAACCAGGGTTCCACCGCGTAGCCGGCCAGGCCCGCTTCGGCCAGGGTGGGCACGCCGGGCAGCGCGGGCGAGCGCTGCGATCCGGCCACCGCCAGCGCCCGCAGCTTGCCGGCCTGGATGTGCGGCAGCGACGCGGGCAGGTTGTCGAACGCCACGGGCACCTGGCCTGCGATCAGGTCGGTGATGAGCGGGGCGCTGCCCTTGTAGGGCACGTGCGTCCATTCGGTCTTGCTCAGCTGCCCGAACAGTACGCCGGCCAGGTGCATGGAGGTGCCCGCGCCCGCGGTGGAGAACGGCAGGCCCGGGTGCTTGCGCGCGTAGTCGATCAGCTCGGCCACGTTCTTCACGGGCAGGGCGGGGCCGGCTTCCAGCACGATGGTCGATTGGCCCAGCAGGCCCACGGGGGTGAAGTCCTTGCGCGGGTCGAAGGGCATCTTCTTGTAGATGTGCGGGTTCAGCGCATTGGTCGAGATCGCGCCCATGCCCACGGTGTAGCCGTCGGGCGCGGCCTTGGCCACCGCGTCCATGCCGATGTTGCCGCCCGCGCCGCCGCGGTTGTCGATGACGACGGGCTGGCCCAGTGTCTGGGCCATGCGCGCGCCCACGGTGCGCGCGACGAGGTCTGTGGTGCCGCCGGCCGCATAGGGCACGATGAAGCGGATGGGGCGGGACGGAAACGCCTCCTGCGCGGCCAGGGGGCCGGCGGCGGCCAGCAGCAGGGCCGCGGCGGCGCCCATTGCCATGCGGCGCGGCATGCAGGGGGAATCGGAAGGGATGGAACGCATGCTGTCTCCTGAT
This sequence comes from Paracidovorax cattleyae, assembly GCF_900104515.1. Taxonomy (GTDB): domain Bacteria; phylum Pseudomonadota; class Gammaproteobacteria; order Burkholderiales; family Burkholderiaceae_C; genus Paracidovorax; species Paracidovorax cattleyae. The sequence continues at coordinate 64,175 of NZ_FNJL01000017.1, read as the reverse complement.
GGGTCGTTGCCGCGATTGTTGCCAGCCTTCCCGGCCATGCCAGTGGTTTGTCCACGGTGTGGACAAGAAGCGGCGAAATTCCATTCCCCGCCGGGTATGCTGGTGCCATGACCACCGTGGTGCTCGATCGCGTCCTGCGCATCCTCGACCAGCTCTCGCGCTACGACGCAGGAGGCCTCTCGCTGTCGGACATCGCCCGCCAGTCGGGCATACCGCATCCGACTGTGCACCGCCTGCTGCGCGACCTGGCGCAGGCGCGCCTCGTGACGCTGCTGCCCGATGGTCGGGGCTATGTGCTGGGCCGGCTGGCCTACGAGGTGGGGCTGGCGGCCCGCGCGCGGCACGATGTGGCGACGCTCTTCTCGGCCGCCCTGCGCCGCCTGGCCGAGGCCACGGGCTACGCCGCCTATCTGTTCGTGCGCAGCGGCCTCGAGGCCGTCTGCCATGACCACACCCACGCGCAGCGGCTCGATCCACCCCTGTCCGTCACCGTGGGCGGCCGGCGGCCGCTCGGCGTGGGCGCCGCGGGCCTGGCCCTGCTGGCCGCGCAGGACGACGCCCGGGTGGAGGCGTCGCTCGCGGCCCATGCGGGCGTGCTCGGGCGCTACGGCGGGCTCGACGTACCATCGCTGCGCATGCTCATCGCGCAGACGCGCGCCCTGGGCCATGCCCGCAGCGGTGGCTGCCTCAACACCAACACCGCCGCGGTGGGCCATGCCGTGCGCGACCCGGGCGGCTGCGCGTTCGCGGCCGTGAGCCTGTCCACCACCGTCGCGCGCCTCACGCAGCGCGAGGCCGCCCGCCTGGCGGCGCTGCTGCGCGCGGAGATCGCGCAGATCGAGCCGCGCGTGCGCTTCGCATGGAGCGACGAGGCCGCGCTGCGGTGAAGCGGGCGGCCCGCCGCAGGCTCAGGCCAGTGCCTGCTGTACCGTCGGGCGCGCCGCCACGCGCTGAGAATGGGCGTGCACCTTGGGAAAGCGGGCGATGTCCACGCCGTCGCCGGCCAGCCAGCCGGCCACGGTGAACAGGTAGCCGTCGGCCACCGTGTACTGGTCGCCCATCACCCAGGGGCCATCGCCGAGGGCGTGGTGCTCGATCATCTCGAAGCACTCGGTCATGTTCTGCGGCACCTTGCGCTGCATCGCGGCGATGGCCTCGGGCTCGTCTGCCCAGCGGACCGCGCGGGGACGGTGCGCATGGGCGACGTGCACGGTGGAGGCCAGGTAGCTGTGGAACTCCTGCATGCGCGCGAAGCCATGGGCATCGGTGGGCGCAAGGCGCGCCTGCGGAAAGCGCTGGGCCACGTAGGCGAGCAGGGCGGGCGTCTCGGTCAGCGTGCCCTCTTCGGTGACCAGCGCGGGCACGCGGCCCTTGGGGTTGATCGCGAGGTATTCCGGGCTGCGCTGCTGGCCGGCCGGGAAGTCGAGGCGCACCAGGCGGTGCTCCGCGCCGGCTTCGTGCAGGGCGATGCGAACCGCCTGTGCGCAGGTGCCGGGGGCGTAGTAGAGGGTCAGGGCAGAGGTCATGGGCGGGTGTCGTTGCGAAGGGAAGAACGGGTGGATGCGAACAGGCGCACGAGGCCCAGCAGCGCATCGGTGTGGGGCGTGGGCACGCCGGTGGCATGGCCCAGTTCGTGCACGGCGCCCACCAGGGCGTCGATCTCCAGCGGCTTGCCGGCCTCCACGTCCTGCAGCATGGAGGTCTTGAAGGCGCCGAGCTTGCGCGTCACCGCGTGCCGGTCCTCGGGCTGCTGTTCGATGCGCAGGCCCAGGCGCTCGCCGATCGCCTTGGCCTCCAGCATCACGGCGGAGACGAATCCGCGCACGAGGTCGTCATCCAGGATGCGGTCGGTGGTGGCGCCGGTCAGGGCGCTGATGGGGTTGATCGTCATGTTGCCCCAGAGCTTGAACCAGATGTCCTGCTGGATGCGCGGGGACTGCTCCACCTCGATGCCGCCGCGGGCGATGAGCGCCGAAAGCGCTTCCAGGCGCGGGGTGGTGCCGCCGCCGGCCTCGCCGAGGATGAGCCGGTTGCCGAAATGCTGCCGTACGATGCCAGGCCCATCGACCGAGCAACTGGCGTGCACCACGCCGCCGACCACCCGGCGGATGGGGATGGCGCGCGCCAGCGAGCCGCCCGGGTCCACGGAAGCCAGCTCCCGCCCATGCACCGGGCCGGAACATCCCTCCAGGAACCACCAGGGCACGCCGTTCATCGCCGTGAGCACGGTGGTCCCGGGGCCCAGCAGCGGCGCGATGCGCGCGGCCACGTCGGGCAGCGCCGGCGCTTTCACGGCCAGGACGACCACATCCTGCACGCCGAGCGCGGCCGGATCCTCGTGGGCGGCGACGGGCACCGCTTCCCGGCTGCCGTCCGGCCGGATGCACTGCAGGCCGTGCGTGCGCAGGGCCTGCAGCGTGGCGCCCCGCGCCACGAACGATACGCCGGCGCCGCCTCGCGACAGCGCCATGCCCAGCCAGCCGCCGATGGCGCCGGCACCATAGATCGCAACCTGCATCGTCTCCTGTCTCCTCGCGTGTCGCGCTGCAACGAGCGCAAAACCGCCCGGCACGCGAGACGCGTGCCGGGCGCAGGAGGCTATTGTGCTGTGGGTGGCGGAGCCACCCGGAAATGGCGCGGTATCAGTTCGGGACGCTGGCGGCGTCCGATGCCGCGGAGGCGGGTGCGGTGGGTGCCGTTCCGCCGAAGACGGCGCCGCCGGAAGGGGCGGAGGACGCCGCGCCAGGGGACGTTCCGCCGAAGACCGCGCCGCCGGAGCTGCTTCCGGAGCCCGACGTGCCCGCATCGGAGGCGGGCGGCGTGGTCGTTGGCGCCGGGGCGGTGGCAGGGGCCGGGGTGCTGGCCGGCGTGTTGTTCACGTTGCTTTCCTTGTTACGGTCGCAGGCGGACAGGGCCAGCACCGATGCCAGCGCGATCGGTGCGGCCACCAGCCAGCGGCGCGATGCGGAAAGTGCGGTGTTCTTGGTCATAGATTCGTTCTCCGTTGAAGGAACAAGGCGGCGCCATGCCACCGGGAGGCCCATCCTAGGGAGGCCGCCGTCCGCGCGGAGTAGGATAGGGTTGACGACGCATTTGCTTACGGTTGCCCCGCTTTCCTGCAGGGCCCACCGCTGCGCGCCCCGTGAAAATCGGCATCGCCGGCCCCATCTGCATGCCTGGATGCGTGCCGACCACTGGGTCTCGCTCCTCTCTCTGCACCTTCCTTTTCCCTGGCCCGCATCCTGCGGGCTCCCTCTGCCATGGCCAAAGACAAGACCGTTTTCACCTGCACCGAATGCGGGGGCACCAGCCCGCGCTGGCTCGGCAAGTGCCCCGCCTGCGGGGCCTGGAACACGCTGGTGGAATCCGTCGCCGAGTCCGGACCGGGCAAGAACCGCTACAGCACGCCGCAGCATGCGGGCCTGGCGCAGTCGCAGGCGGTGACGCCCCTGTCGGCCATCGAGGCCGCCGACGTGGCGCGCACCGCCAGCGGCATCGAGGAGCTCGACCGGGTGTTGGGCGGCGGGGTGGTCGAGGGCGGCGTGGTCCTCATCGGAGGGGATCCGGGCATCGGCAAATCCACCCTGCTGCTGCAGGCACTGGACGCGCTGCAGCGCCTGGGCCTGCCCACGCTCTACGTGACGGGCGAGGAAAGCGGCGCGCAGGTGGCGCTGCGCTCGCGCCGGCTGGGGCTGGACCACAGCCAGGTCAACGTGCTGGCGGAAATCCAGCTGGAGAAGATCCTCGCCACCGTCGAGGTGACGCAGCCCGCCGTGGCCGTGATCGACTCGATCCAGACCGTGTATTCCGACCAGCTCACCAGTGCGCCGGGGTCGGTGGCCCAGGTGCGCGAGTGCGCGGCGCACCTCACGCGGGCGGCCAAGACCACGGGCGTGTCCATCATCCTCGTGGGCCACGTGACCAAGGAGGGGGCGCTGGCCGGCCCGCGCGTGCTGGAGCACATGGTGGACACGGTGCTGTACTTCGAGGGCGACACCCACAGCCAGTTCCGGCTGGTGCGCGCCATCAAGAACCGCTTCGGTGCGGTGAACGAGATCGGCGTGTTCGCCATGACCGAAAAAGGGCTGAAGGGCGTGACCAACCCCAGCGCCATCTTCCTGAGCCAGCACAGCGAGCCGGTGCCCGGCAGCTGCGTGCTGGTCACACTGGAGGGGACCCGGCCCATGCTGGTGGAGATCCAGGCGCTGGTGGACGAGGGCGGCCCGAGCCCGCGCCGCCTGTCGGTGGGCCTGGACCGCGACCGCCTCGCCATGCTGCTGGCCGTACTGCACCGCCATGCGGGCGTGGCCTGCATGGACCAGGACGTGTTCGTCAATGCCGTGGGCGGCGTGCGCATCAGCGAGCCGGCGGCCGACCTGGCCGTGATGCTGGCCATCACCAGCAGCCTGCGCGGCAAAGCCCTGCCCAAGGGTTTTCTCGCCTTCGGCGAAGTGGGGCTGGCGGGCGAGGTGCGGCCCGCGCCGCGCGGCCAGGAGCGCCTGAAGGAGGCCGCCAAGCTCGGCTTCACCCTGGCCGTCGTGCCCAAGGCCAACGCGCCCAAAAAGCCCATCGAGGGGCTGACGATCCATGCGGTCGAGCGGGTGGAAGAGGCGATGGAAGTGGTCCGCGGCATGGGTTGAATTCCTCCCTGTATAAGCACCATCCACAGCGAGGGGCTTGCCCGGGCCGACGACAATCGGCGCATGAACCTGCTGCGCCGCTTCTTCATTCCCGTCCTCATCGCCCTGCTCGTCATCGCGGCCTACCGCTCGTACGGCTGGCAGGGCGTCTTCGCCGTCGGCGGCGGCCTGCTCATGTGGGCGCTGCTGCATTTCACGCGCCTCATGAACGTGATGCGCAAGGCCGCCGACCGGCCCATCGGCTACGTGGGCAGTGCCGTGATGCTGAACGCCCGCCTGCGCGAGGGGGTGAACCTGATGCACGTGGTGGCCATGACGCGCTCGCTGGGCGAACTGCTCTCGCCCGAGGGCGAGGATCCCGAGCGCTACCGCTGGACGGACGGCACGCAGTCGCACGTGACCTGCGAGTTCCGCGGCGGCCGGCTTGCCGCCTGGGAGCTGGTGCGTCCGGCAGACGCCGGGGCCGGGGCCGGCGGCGCTTCCGGTGCGCTGCCGCCCGCCGCCGGGCCGTCCGCGCCGTAAAATCGCCGGTTTTGCGGCAGCAAGCCCCCGGACAAAGGAATCCCATGAGCCCCGTAGTTCCCTCGATGGCCGACCGTGACGGCAAGATCTGGATGGACGGCAAGATGGTGGATTGGCGCGACGCCAAGATCCACGTGCTCACCCACACGCTGCACTACGGCTGCGGCGCGTTCGAGGGCGTGCGGGCCTACCAGACGCCCCAGGGCACGGCGATCTTCCGCCTGCAGGAGCACACCGAGCGGCTATTCAACAGCGCCAAGATCCTGCGCATGCAGATCCCCTTCACGCAGGACGAGGTGAACGAGGCCCAGCGTGCCGTCGTGCGCGAGAACCGGCTCGCTTCCTGCTACCTGCGCCCGCTCACCTGGATCGGCTCGCAGAAGCTGGGCGTGTCGCCCAAGGGCAACCAGATCCACCTGATGGTCGCGGCCTGGGCCTGGGGCGCCTACCTCGGCGAGGAAGGCATGCAGCGCGGCATCCGCGTGAAGACCAGCAGCTACACGCGCCACCACGTCAACATCACGATGACGCAGGCCAAGGCGGTGAGCAACTACACCAACTCCATCCTGGCCAACATGGAAGCCACGGAAGACGGCTACGACGAGGCCCTGCTGCTCGATTCCGCCGGCTTCGTGTCCGAGGGCGCGGGCGAGAACATCTTCGTGATCAAGAACGGCGTGGTGTACACGCCCGACCTGTCGGCCGGGGCGCTCAACGGCATCACGCGCAACACGATCCTGCACATCTGCAAGGATCTCGGCATCGAACTCGTGCAGAAGCGCATCACGCGCGACGAGGTGTACATCGCCGACGAGGCGTTCTTCACCGGCACGGCCGCGGAGGTCACGCCCATCCGCGAACTCGACCGCATCGCCATCGGCGCGGGCAGCCGCGGCCCGGTCACCGAGAAGATCCAGAACGCGTTCTTCGACATCGTGAACGGCCGCAACCCGAAGTACGCCCACTGGCTGACCCTGGTCTGATCCTTTCCCTTTTTGCCCGCACAGCGCGAACCCCACCATGACGCAAGCCATCATCGAACTGCTCGCCCAGGACCTGAACCCGCAGGGCGGCGTCTTCTGCCCCAGCCCCAAGGCCGACATGAAGGTCTGGAACACCCATCCGAAGGTGTACCTGGACGTGGCCCACACGGGCGAGGCCAAGTGCCCCTACTGCGGCACCGTGTACCGCCTGAAGGCGGGCGAAGCCGTTCGCGCGGGCCATTGAGCCGCGGCCGCCTGCGCGCGCGGCGCTGATTTCCATGTCCCTACGCTGCCGAGCCGTCTCCGGCGTGCGATGGCGCCGCTCCGCTGCAGGCCTGCTGCCAGAGGCTGCCGGGCGCCGGCCCGCCATGCTGGGTGAACAGGTCCGAGAAATGCCGGCGTTCGCCGCCGCGCAGCTTGATGAGCGGCGCCGGGTCCGGCTCGGCCGGCACGAGGCACAGCCGCGGATACAGCAGATACCACTTCCAGCGCAGGGCCTGCTGGTAGAAGAATGCGGTGTCCTCCGCCTTGCAGAGCGCCAGCCGGAAGGCATTGCCGCGCCGCAGCACCTGCTGGGCGGCCACGTGGATCAGCAGATAGGCCGGGTCCGCGATGCCCTGCAGCCGTGCGGCCGCATCGTCCTGCCCCCGCACCTGCGCCAGGTAGGCGTCGGTGCCGGCAGTGACCAGCGCGTGGTGGAACTCCTGCTGCCAGGCGGTCACGAAGGGCGCGTGCGCGGGGGCGCCGAAGGCCCAGCTCTCGATCACCGGAAAGCGTTCGTCGTGCGTGTAGCCGCCCAGGTAGAAGCCCGCGAATTCCGCGCCGTGCGACTGCCGCAGCGCGTCCATCCAGTGCAGCGGCTGCGTGAGCAGGATGGTGGCGTCGAGCCAGTAGCCGCCATGGTGGCGCACCAGGTAGAGGCGCACCCAGTCCGACTGCTTGGTCGGATGCAGCTGGGCGAAGCCCGGCGGCAGGTCGCCGGCCGCGACGAAATCGCCGATGTTGCGGCGGTTGACCACCTGCACCTCGAAGTCCGGGCAGTGGATGCGCCAGTTGGCGATGCACTGGTCCACCAGCGGATCGGCGGTCTCGGTATCCCAATACGTCCACAGGCGTGGAGGGATCGGCCGGCCGGCAGCGGCGGGCGCAGCGCCGGGCTGGCCGTCGAACAGCACGGCCTGCGGCTGGCCGGGATAGCGGGCGTTGCCGCGGGGGCGCAGGCAGGTCACCAGGCGGTAGGCCGCGCGCAGGGCGCGGGCAGAAATGCGAAGCGTCATGGAATGCCGTGTCGGCCGGACTGCGCGGATGCGCGACGGTCGGCATTCTGGCACCGCGGCGCTGCGTTACGATCCGCCGCGGAGAGACCATCCGAATAAATATTCCGCGTTCCGCGCCGTCGCGCCCTGCGTGGCGCCCTTTCCGTATCCGTGCCCGCGAAGCACGCCTTTCCCCTCCGATGACTCTCGCTGCCTTCTCCTCCCTGCTGGGGCCCGACCCCTGGCCGCGTCGCCTCACGACGCTGGTCGCCTTCCTGTTGCCGGCCCTGGCGCTGACAGTGCCGTCCGGCTATTCGTACGGGGCCGTGCTGCTCCTGCTCGGGGCCCTGGCCACGCTGCCCCGCTGGATGCGCCTGCGCCCCGACCGGGGGACGCTGGTCCTCGTCGCGGTGACCTTCGCGATGGGGCTGCTGTGGTGCGTGATGTCCGATCCGCGCGAAACCATGGGCCAGTGGGACCGTCCCATCAAGTTCATACTGGGCGCCGTGTGCGGGCTGTTCATCGCCTCGCAGCCGCCCCGGCCGCGTCCGCTGTTCTGGGGGCTGCTCGCAGGCTGCGTCGGCGCAGGCCTGGTGGCGCTGTGGCAGGTGCATGTGCAGGGCGCGCTGAGGGCTTCCGGATTCCCGACGGGCCGCACGAACGCCATCCAGTGGGGCAACCTGGCATTGCTGCTGGGCTCGATGCTGGCCCTGCAACTGATCGTGCTGTGGCGCCAGCTTCCGCGCGCGGTCGCATGGCTGGCGGTCGTGGCCGCGCTCGGGGCCCTCAATGCCTCGGTGCTGTCGCAGTCCCGCGGCGGATGGCTGGCGCTGCTGCTGGCGCTGCCCATGGGCCTGTGGCTGCTGCACCGCCTGCATCCGGGCCGGATCACGGCGATCACCGCCGTGCTGGTCACCGCGCTGGCCGTGCTGACGGCCATGAACTGGGGCGTGATGGAAAAGCGCTGGGAGCGGATGCAGGAAGAGGTGACGCAGTACGACACCCACGGCGAAGCCGACAACTCCGTCGGCCAGCGGCTGGAGCATTGGCGCTTCGCCTGGAACGTGGGCATGGAGCGGCCCTGGACCGGCTGGGGCATGGCCGGCTACATGCAGGAGAAGGCCGCTCGGGTGGCAGCGAAGCAGTACGAGCCTTCCATCCTGGAATACATCTACGTCCACAACGAACTGCTGGACGTCTTCGTCAAGACCGGCATCGGGGGCGTGATGCTCCTGCTGTGCTTCTACGGCGTGCCGCTCGCGCTCTTCTGGCCCAGCCGCCGCCGCATGGCCGCGGTGGCTTCCGAGCCTGAGCCGGTGCGTTTCCAGGTGCTGGCACTGCGGCTGTCGGGGGTGTGCATCCCGGTGCTCTATGCGGGCTTCGGGCTCACGCAGGTGTTTTTCGCGCACAACAGCGGCATCATGTTCTACATCTTCATGAACATGGTGACCTGGGCTGCCTTGCTGGGCATGCGTGCGCCGGCGGCGGGCGCCAGGGCGTGAAACCCGTGCCATGAGCGCGCGCACGCTCCACGTCGCTCCGGCCGCGGGCATGCCGCCAACGCGGCGGCCGCGCGTGCTGCATTTCGTGACCGGCGGCTTCTCCGGCGCCACGCAGGTGGCCGTCGATCTGGTGCGCGCGCATGCGGGATCCGGCCGCTTCGACGCCCTGCTCGCGCTGCGCTCCAAGCGCCGTACCACCACGCCCGAGCGCGTGGCGGCGCTGCGGGCCGAGGGTCTGGCGGTCGAGCTGGTGCCCGGCTGGGCGCATGCGGCCACCGTGTGGCAGCTGGCAGCGCTCTGCCGACGCTGGCGGCCGGACATCCTGGTCGCGCACGGCTTCAGCGAGCACCTCTGGGGCCGCTATGCCGGCCTGCTCGCGGGCGTGCCCCGGCTGGTGCACGTGGAGCACAACTCCCGCGAGCGCTACACCGCCTGGCGGCTGGCGCAGGCGCGCTGGCTGGCGCGGCGCACGGCGGCCATCGTCGGCGTTTCGGAGGGCGTGGGCGGCACGCTGCTGGAGCGCGGCTTCCCGCCGGAGCGCATCCATGCCATTCCCAATGGCGTGCGGCTGGAGCCCTTCGCCCAGGCCGCCGCCCACCCCTTCGCCGCGCGCGAGCCCGGCATCGTGATGGCCGCCCGCTTCGCCCGCCAGAAGGACCACGCCACGCTGCTGCGCGCGGTGGCGCTGCTGCGCGATCGCGGCCTCACGCCGCCCGTGCGGCTGGCCGGTGGCGGAAAGGCCGGCGCACGGCAGGCGGCCGAGCGGCTGGCGCGCGCACTGGATCTGCTGCCCCAGGTGCAGTTCATCGGCCACTGTGCCGACGTGCCCGGACTGCTGATGGGCCAGCGGATCTGCGTACTCTCCACGCACTACGAGGGCATGCCGCTGTCGCTCATCGAAGGCATGGCCGCCGGCTGCGCGGTGGTGGGCAGCCGCGTGGTGGGTGTGCAGGAAGTGATCGCGCCCGGCCGCACGGGCCTGCTGGCCGAGCCGGGCGATGCGGCCTCGCTGGCCGATGCGCTGGAGCGGCTCCTGACCGATCCCGATGCCGCCGCCCGCATGGCCGCCGCCGCGCGCGATGACGCCGTGGCGCACTATGGCCTGCCCACCATGACGGCGCGCTACGAAGCCCTGCTGGAGGGGCTGCTGCGCGAGGCGCCGGCTGCACCATGACGTTCTCCGCATCCCCTGTGGCGGCCTGCACGGCCGCCACGTCCTGGCTCAGCGTGCTGGTGCCCGTCTTCAATGTGCGCGAGTACCTGGCCGAATGCGTCGAATCGGTACTGGCCCAGGCACCGGCCGGTGCGGGTGTCGAAGTGCTGCTGCTGGACGACTGCTCCACCGATGGCTCTGCCGAGGTCATGGCCGCGCTGGATGCCCGCTGGCCCGGCCGCCTGCGGCTGATGCGCCACGAGCGCAACGCGGGCCTGAGCGCCGCGCGCAACACGATGATCGCCGCGGCGCGGGGCGACTACCTCTGGTTCCTCGATTCCGACGACAAGCTCCTGCCCGGCGCCATCGCGGGCTTGAGCGAAGTAGTGCGCCTGCACGCGCCCGACGCCGTGCTGTGCGACTTCACCGTGTGGCGCGAGCGTCCGCGCCTGAAACACCGCCTGCGCGGCGAAGGCCACCGGGGCAGCTTCGACGGCCCGCATGCCACCTTGCGCCCCGGCGGGCCGGAGCTGCTGGCCGGGCTGCTGTCCACGGGGCAGCTGCACGCCTGGTCCAAGATCACGCGCCGCGGACTCTGGCCGGATGCCGTTCGCTTTCCGGCGGGCCGGTATTTCGAGGACATGGCCACCATGCCGCTGGCGCTGCTGGGCGCCCGCAGCTACTGGCATGCGCCCCGGCCCTGGGTGGCCTACCGCCAGCGCGGTGGCAGCATCCTGGCCACCATGACGCTGCCCAAGGCACTGGACCAGTCCGCCGCACTGCGGGCTTTCAGCGAAGCGCTGCGAGGCCGGCCCGAGGCCGGGGACGCGGCGCTGCGCTTCGCCCTGGCCCACCAGAGCGCGCGCAATCTCACGGGCGCCATGCGCGTGGTGGCCCGCGCCGCGGGCCAGCCCGGCGCGGATGCGGCGGCGCTGGATGCCACCGCCGACCGCATCCGCGCCGATTTCGCCGCCGTGTCGCCGCTGCCGGCCGACGCGCTGGCGCGCGCCTATCTGCGGCGCGGCTGGTGGTTGCGGCGAATGAAATTCCTGCGCGCCCACGCGCTCCGTCCACAATGAACCTGCCCGCATTCCCCCGCCCCACGCTCAAGACGCATGGCGAACTCTGGCTGGCGCGCGGCCTGCGCTGGTTCTACGGCCTGTGGCCGCGCCGGCTCGAGGCCTGTCCCCCGCCACCGTTCGCGCTGCATGCCATCGCGTCCGCCCCGGGCGTGCCTGCGGACGGAGAGGGCGAAGCGGGCCCGCGCCCGATTCCGCGCGTCATCTGGGCCTACTGGAAGGGGGCCGCTGCGCCCCTGCTCATCCAGCGCTGCTTCGCCAACTGGCGGCGCAACAGCCCGGGCTACGAGATCCGCCTGCTGGACGATGCCTCCGCCCGGGCATGGCTGCCCGACATCCCGGCCGTGCTCGACGACGTATCGCCCGCGAAGCGCGCTGACTGGATCCGGCTGGAACTGCTGCGGCTGCATGGCGGCATCTGGGTGGATGCCAGCACCATCCTCACGGCGCCGCTGGACTGGGTGCTGGCGCAGCAGGAGCACACCCCGGCCGATTTCGTGGGCTTCTACCTCGGGCGCCACACCCGCGACGCGGCCTACCCGGTCGTGGAGAACTGGTTCATGGCGGCGCCGCCGGGCAGCCGCTTCATCGCCGACCTGCAGCAGGAGTTCACGACCCAGGTGATCCACCGCACGGGGCATGAATACATCGCCCACCTGCAATCCCTGGGCGTGTACGAGGAGGTGCGGCAGTACATCGATGCGCCGGACTACCTCAGCATGCACCTGGCGCTGCAGTTCATCCTGCGCGCACGTGGCGGCTACCGGCTGGCGCTGGCCCGCGCGGAAGACGGGCCGTTCTACTACCACATGCTTGGGCGCTGGCAACGCACGCAGCTCAAGCTGCGGCTGCTGTTCTCGCGGCCCGCGGGCTCGCTGCCGCCGCTCATCAAGCTGCGCGCACCCGACCGCAGGCGGCTGGACGACTATCTGGCACGGGGCCTCTACCTTCCGGACAGCATCGCCGCGCGGCACCTCATGGCAGAGGCCGGCCCGGCCGTCACGCCGGTGAGACCCCGCTGACCCCGCCCGCCGCAGCCCGCCATTCGCCGGCCAGCAGCGCCACCAGCTCGCCCGCCGGCATCGGCCGCACCGCCGCCACGCCCTGGCCGGCCCACAGCGCCACCGCATCGGCGCAGCCCCGGGCGGCGGCGGCCTTGCGCACCGGGCCCATCAGCGCGTTCTGCACCGGGTAGGCCGGCACGCTGCCTTCCCAGGGGGCAAGCCGCTCCATGGTGGCGTTGACGATGCCGCGCGCCGGCCGGCCCGAGAACACGCGGGTGAGGCGGGTGCTGGTCTCGCCTGCCTGGGCCAGCGCCGCCCGGTAGGCCGGTGCGATGGCCGACTCGGGGCAGGACAGGAAGGCCGTGCCCATCTGCGCGCCTTCGGCGCCCAGGGCCTGCGCGGCAGCGATGCCGCGCCCGTCCATGATGGCGCCGGCCGCGATGACCGGAATGCGCAGCGCGTCCACGCACTGCGGCACCAGGGCCAGCGTGCTGACCTGGCTGGATGCGAAGTCGGCCAGGAAGGTGCCCCGGTGGCCGCCGGCCTCGAGCCCGCTGGCGCAGACCGCGTCGGCGCCCACGTCGGCCCAGGCACGGGCCTCCGCCACGGTGGTGGCGGTACCGATGACGACGCAGCCCGCCGCCTGCAGCCGCTCCACCTGGCGCGCGTCGAGGATGCCGAAGGTGAAGCTGGCGACGGCCGGGCGGGCCTCGACCAGGGCCTCGAACTGCGCCGCGAAGTCTTCGCACCACTGCGCGGGCACGGTGGGCTCCAGGCCGAATTCGGCGTACAGCGGCGCCAGCCGGTCCAGCGCCTCGCGCACCGTGGCGGCGTCGGGCGAAGGCGTGTCCTGCACGAAAAGGTTCATGCCGAAGGGGCGGGCCGTGCGGCGGCGCACTTCGGCGGCGGCCTCGGCCATGGCGGCGGGCGAGCGCATGCCGCAGCCCAGTGTGCCCAGCCCGCCGGCTTCGGACACGGCGGCGGCCAGGGCGGGGGTGTCGGCGCCGGTCATGGGGCCCTGCACGATGGGCAGGTCGATGCCCAGGCGGTCGAACAGCGGGGTGCGGCGGGGTGAAAGGACGGGCGTCGGCATGGCGGGTCTCCGGTGGACTGGGAACAGGGGATGGCCGGGATCAGGCGCCCGGCGGCGCGCCGGCCGGGGCGTCGCGCAGCGCGTCCAGCAGCGCATCCAGGGCCGGGGTGTGCCAGCCGCGCCGGCGCACGAGCACCGTCTCCCGGTCGGGCAGCGGCACCCAGCGCAGCGCGGGCGGCTCGCGCATCAGGTCGATGACGGACTGCGGCACCACGCCGGCGCAGCGCCCGGCGGCCACGCAGGCCAGGATGGCGTGGTAGGAGGCCAGTTCCAGCACCTGGGGCGCGGCGCCGTGCCGCTGCACGCGCATCCAGTCCTCGCCCATGCGGCGGTAGGTGCAGCCGGTGCCGAAGGCGGCGAGCGTGTCCACCTGCAGGTCGCCGGGGCGCGCCACGGGCGGGTGGCCGGCCGGCAGGGCAATGGCCAGCGATTCGCTGAAGACGGGCGTGCGGTCCACCGGCGCCTCCGGGTCCACGCCGGGCGGCGGCCAGGCGACCAGGGCGCAGTCGCTGGCGTGGGCCAGCACCTGGTCCACCAGGTCGCGCGACGCGCCGGTACGCAACTCCAGCTGCAGGCCGGGCCATCGGGCGTGCAGGCGGGCCAGGGGGGCGGGCAGGCGCGCGGCGGCGGTGCTCTCCATGGCGCCCAGGCGCAGCCGGCCCACGGGCGTGCCGGGGTGCAGGGCCTGGCGGGCCTCTTCGGCCAGCGCCAGCAGGCGATCGGCATAAGCCACCAGCGAGGTGCCGGCCGGTGTCAGGGCCATGCGCCGCCCTTCGCGCAGGAACAGCGTGGCGCCCAGCTGTTCCTCCAGCTGCTGCACGCGGGTGGTGACGTTCGACTGCACCCGGCCCAGCCGCTCGGCCGCGCGGGTGACGCTGCCTTCGGCAGCGACGGCACGGAAGATTTCCAGGGCGGACAGGTCCATGAAATTCTTTTTGAGAGATGGATATTTTGAATGTTAATCTTAAAAAGAGAATAAACAAGAGGAGACCGCATGGCACACCATCCCATTCCGTCCGATCCCTTGGCCGCGGCCCCCGCCCTGGCGGATCGCCCGCTGGCCGTCGCCCTGGCCGGCATGGCCGCGCTGGGCGCCGCCATGGGCATCGGCCGCTTCGCCTTCACCCCGCTGCTGCCCATGATGCTGGCCGACGGCGTGGTCACCCTCGCGGGTGGCAGCTGGCTGGCCACGGTCAACTACGTGGGCTACCTGGTGGGCGCCCTGGTCTGCATGGCCCTGCCGTGGCTGGCGCCGGGCACGGCCCGGTCATGGCAGGGGGCCCGGCTCACGCGCTGGGGGCTGGCGGTCACGGTACTGCTGACCTGCGGCATGGCGCTGCCCGTGCCTGGCGCATGGCCGCTGCTGCGCGCGGCGGCGGGCGTGGCCAGCGCGGTGGTGTTCCTCAACGTGTCGTCCTGGTGCATGGCCCGCCTGGTGGCGCTGGGGCAGCCAGCGCTGGGCGGGCTGATCTTCTGCGGGCCGGGGCTGGGCATCGTGCTGACGGGGCTGTCGGCCGGCGCCATGGTGTCGGCGCACTGGCGGGCCGCTACGGCCTGGGCGGTCTTCGGGCTGCTCTGCGCGGTGCTGTGCGCGCTGGTGTGGCCGGTGGTGCATGGCGCGGCGCGGCGTGCGGCGGGCGCGCCGGGGCCTGTGGCGGTGCAGGCGGCCGCCCCCGCGGCCGGGGGCGGCCGCTCCGCCCGTGCGCTGCTCACGCTGGCCTACGGCCTGGCAGGGCTGGGCTATATCGTCACCGCCACGTTCCTGCCGGTGATCGCCCGCGGGGTGCTGCCGGCCGGATCGCCCTGGCCCGACCTGTTCTGGCCGGTGTTCGGCGCGGGCGTGGCGTTGGGCGCGGCCCTGTCCACCCGCACCCCGGCGGTGTGGGACCGGCGCTGGCTGCTGGCGGGCTGCTATGCGCTGCAGGCCCTTTCCATCGGCCTGGGCCTGGCATGGCCGGGGGTGCCGGGCTTCGCCCTGGGCAGCCTGCTGCTGGGGCTGCCCTTCACCGCCATCACGTTCTATGCGCTGCAGGAGGCGCGGCGCATCTGGCCGGCGGCGGGCGACAGCTTCGCTGGCCTGCTGACGGTGGCCTACGGCCTCGGCCAGATCGCCGGGCCGCCGCTGGTGGCCTGGGCACTGCACCATGCGGCCACGCCGCAGCAGGGGTTCTCGCACGGTCTGGCGATGGCGGCCGGAGCGCTGGTCCTGGGGGCGGCGGTGCTGGGCGCCATGGCGTGGCGCTGGCCGCCGGCGCTGGAAGGGGGCTGAAGCGCGGTGTGGCGCCGCCGGGGTGTCGGTCAGCCGGCGCGGGGCAGGCGCAGCACGAAGCAGGCGCCGTCCGCTCCGTCGGGCCGGTCCGCGCAGTACACGCTGCCGTCATGCCGCTCCGCGATGGAGCGCACCAGGGACAGGCCCAGGCCGACGCCGCCCGAGCGTTCGCTGGCGCCGGGCAGGCGGTAGAAGGGCTCGAAGATGCGTTCGCGCTGTGCCGGTGGCACGCCGGGGCCCTGGTCGCACACGCTCACCTCCACCTGCGTCGCCGTGCTGCGCAGCGTGACGGTGATGTCGCCCTGGCTGTAGCGCCGCGCGTTCTCCAGCAGGTTGCGCAGCGCGCGGCGCAGCAGCTTGGCGATGCCGCGCACTTCCAGCGCATCGGCGGCCGTGCCGTCGGCGGCCTGCAGTTCGGCGTCCACGCGCACGCACTCCTCGGCGGCCAGGCCCATCAGGTCCACCGTTTCCACGGTGCCCATGTCGGCTTCGCGCGCGTCGAGGCGGCTGGCGAGCAGGATCTCGTCCACCAGTTGATCCAGTTCGGCGATGTTGCGCAGGATTTCGGAGCGGAACGCCGGCGAGGGCGTGCTGCCCTGCATCAGCTCCAGCCCCATGCGGATGCGCGTGAGGGGCGAGCGCAGCTCGTGCGAGGCATTGGCCAGCAGCGACTTGTGCGACTTCACCAGGGTCTCGATGCGCGCGGCAGCGGCGTTGAACTGCCGGGCGAGGTCTGCCACCTCGTCCTGGCCGTGCTCGGCCACGCGCACCGACAGGTCGCCTTCGCCGAAGCGCTGCACGCCGCGCTGAAGGTTCTCCAGCCGCTTGAGCAGGCGGCGGATGATGGGGAACACCCCCACGGCCACCGCGATCCCCACGATGCCCAGCATCCAGAGGAAGCCGAAGGGCGGGCGCGTCCAGAAA
Source organism: Paracidovorax cattleyae (assembly GCF_900104515.1). Taxonomy (GTDB): domain Bacteria; phylum Pseudomonadota; class Gammaproteobacteria; order Burkholderiales; family Burkholderiaceae_C; genus Paracidovorax; species Paracidovorax cattleyae. The sequence continues at coordinate 47,750 of NZ_FNJL01000017.1, read as the reverse complement.
GCGACCTCCGGGCCGCCGCGCCGGTCCCGGTCGGGGCCCGGAGGGCGCACGCGGGGCGAGAACTGCAGCGTGTAGGGCAGTTCGCCGTTCTCCGCCTCCACGCTGAATTCCAGCCCGCCCGGAGGGCCGCCCGCGGTCGGCGGCACGCGGATCGCGAGACCGCGCAGCACGGGCTGGCCCGCGGCATCCATGAGCACCACCTCGCGCGGCGGCGGCGCCGGCTGCGACAGCGCGTTCTGCTCCGATGCGATGCGCCACGCCCATCCCACCGCCAGCGTGAGCACCGCCATACCGCCGACCACGGCGAGCCAGATGCGCAGGTAGAGGCGGCGGGAAAAGGGATTGGACATGGGGGATGGCTTGCGTGCCGTCAGTCTTGTTGCTTGGCGAACACGTACCCCACGCCGCGCACGGTCAGGATGCGGCGGGGGGTCTTGGGGTCGGATTCGATGGCGGCGCGGATGCGGCCCATGTGCACGTCGATGGAGCGGTCGAAGGCTTCCAGCTCGCGGCCGCGCACGGCCTCCATGATCTGGTCGCGCGTGAGCACGCGGCCGGCGCGCTCCGCGAGCGCCACGAGCAGGTCGAACTGGTAGGAGGTGAGGTCGGCCGGCTGGCCGCCCACCGTGACGGAGCGCGCGTCGCGGTCGATTTCCAGCGAGCCGAAGCGCAGGGCCTGCGAGGGCGCCGCGGGCCCGGTCTCGCGGCGCCGCAGGATGGCCCGGATGCGGGCCAGCAGTTCGCGCGGCTCGAAAGGCTTGGGCAGGTAGTCGTCGGCGCCGAGCTCCAGCCCGATGATGCGGTCCATGGGGTCGCCCTTGGCGGTGAGCATCAGCACCGGTACCTGGGCCGCGGCACCGGGCAGCGAGCGGATGCGGCGGCACACGTCCAGGCCGTCCATGTCGGGCAGCATCAGGTCCAGGATCACGAGGTCGGGCAGCGGTCCGGCATCGCTGCCCTGCAGCCGCGCCATGCCGCTCTGGCCGTCGGCCATGTGGGCGACCTCCAGGCCCGACTGGCCGAGGTATTCGATGACCATCTGCGCGAGGCGGAAGTCGTCTTCGATCATCAACAGCTGGGCGGTACTCATGGCGTCTCTCGTCTCCTTCTGCAGGGGCAGGATGTCATGCTCTTCCCGGCGCATCTCGGGGCGTTGAAGTGGCCGTAAAGTTTCGGTAAACCGGCGGCGCTTAGCCCGGCGGGCGCCGCTGCACCCGCGCGGCCAGCGCCACCAGCAGCAGCACGGGCAGGCCCAGCAGCGCCGTGGCCGCGAAGAACTCGGGGTAGCCGAAGGCATCCACGAAACGCCCCGAGAACCCCGCGAGCCATTTGGGCAGCAGCAGCATCATGGAACTGAACAGCGCGTACTGGGTGGCCGAATATTGCACATTCGTGAGGGCCGAGAGGTAGGCGATGAACGCGGCCGAGGCGATGCCCCCGGCCAGGTTGTCGGCCGAGACCACCAGCACCAGCAGGGTCACGTCGTGCCCCTGCAGGCCCAGCCAGGCGAACAGCAGGTTGCTGGCCGCGCTCAGCAGCGCGCCGAGCATCAGCACGCGCATCACGCCCACGCGCATCGACAGCGCGCCCCCGAGGAACGCGCCGGCCAGCGTCATGATGACGCCGAATACCTTGGTGACCGCGGCCACCTCGTCCTTGGTGTAGCCCATGTCCACGTAGAACGGATTGGCCATGATGCCCATCACCACGTCGCTGATGCGGTAGACGGCGATCAGCGCCAGGATCAGCGCGGCCTGCCAGCGGTAGCGCGCGATGAAGTCGGCGAAGGGGTCGATCAGCGCGCCGCGCAGCCACTCGGCGGCATTGCGCGCAGGCGGCAGCGGGCGCGGCGCAGGCTCGCGCGAGAGCAGCACCGTGAGCACGCCCGACAGCATCGAGGCGGCCATCACCAGATAGGCCGTGCGCCAGGCACCGTGCTGGTAGCCCGCGAGGCCGGGCACCTCGGCGCGCGCCGCGACCCACAGCACGCCGGCACCGGCCCAGATCATCGCCAGCCGGTAGCCCGTCTGGTAGGTGGCCGCCAGCGCGGCCTGCCGGTCGGCGTCGGCCGATTCGATGCGGAAGGCGTCGAGCGCGATGTCCTGCGTCGCCGAACCGAAGGCCACCGCCAGCGCGCACCACACCATGGGCGCCAGGGCCGCGCGCGGATCGTTGAAGGCCATGCCCGCCAGGCCCGCCATCACCAGCGCCTGCGAGAACAGCAGCCAGCTGCGGCGCCGGCCCAGCGCGCGCGTGAGCAGCGGCAGCGGCATGCGGTCCACCAGCGGTGCCCAGACCCATTTGAAGGCGTAGGCCAGGCCCACCCAGCTCAGGTAGCCGATGGTGGTGCGGTCCACGCCCGCCTCGCGCAGCCAGAACGACAGCGTGCCCAGCACCAGCAGCAGCGGCAGGCCGGCGGAGAAACCCAGGGCGAGCATGCGCAGGCTGGCGGGTTCGGCATAGACCTTCCAGGCGGCCTTCCAGGAACGGCGGGGCGGTGCTGGCACGGAGGGCGCGGACGATGGAGGCTCTGAAGGCTGCGTGGAGGTCATGGGCAAGGGCGTGGCCGTCCCCCGGGGCGGGGGCGGCCGGGCGTGGCGGCATTATCGGGGCGGGCCGCCGGGCGTACCATCCGGGCCATGCTGCCGGGAACCCCCGCCTTCCTTTCCTGCACCCTGCGCCACTACGGCGGGGAGCACGCCGCGCATGCACACGACCATGCGCAGGTGCTGGTCGGACTGCAGGGGCGCATGGAGCTGGAGGTGGACGGCCGCGCGGCGTTCGTGGACGCCTCCTGCGGCATCCTGATACCTGCCGGTGCGCGGCACGGGTACCTGGCCTCTCCCGGGGCCCGCTTCTGCGTGGTCGATGCGGCGGCGCAACCGGGCATGGACCGGCTGCGCCGCTTCGCCGTGCCGGCCCAGGCGCGCGATGGACTTGTGCGTGCCATCGGAGGGACTGGCGGCGCCTCCTGCCTGCCCTCGCTGCCTGGCGTGTGGAGCGCGCCCGTCGCGCAGGGCGCGCAGCTGGCCGCCCACCTGGAAGCCCTGCTGCGCCGTGCGCCGCGCGTGCTGGCCCGCCGGGCCTTGCCGCTGGAGCGGCTTCAGCAGGCCGTGGAGGCCGCCCTGCACGAACCCTGGCCCACGTCCCGCATGGCGGCCCTGTGCCACCTGAGCCCGCAGCGCTTCCATGCCCGCTGGCTGGAGCTCACGGGTGCGACGCCCCAGGCCTGGCTGCGCGGGCTGCGCCTGGATGCCGCCGCGCAGCGCATCGCGCGCGGACAGCGGCTCGACGATGCGGCGCTGGCCTGCGGCTACGCCACGGGCACGGCCCTCGCGAGCGCGCTGCGCCGGGAGCGCGGCACGGGTGCCCGCGCGCTGCGCGGAGACGCGGGAAGGGGCTGAGGCACGGCGCAAGGCGCACTTCGAGCGTTGCGCGACATCCGGCGGCCGTGCCGCGTGGCACGCTCGCAGCCATGTCCTCCCCATCGCCAGCGACTTCGTCCGCGACGCCACCTTCCACCTCCATCTCCCGGCCGCCGGCACAGTCCCCTGCCCGGGCGCCGCTGGGCATCGGCATGGTGCTGCTCGCTGCCGTGCTCTGGGGCACGACCGGCACGGCGCAGAGCCTCGCGCCTTCCGGCCTGGCGCCCGTGTGGGTGGGGGCGCTGCGGCTGCTGATCGCCGGTGCCTTCTTTGCGGCGCTGCTGCGGTGGCAGGGCGGCGCGCGCGGCCTCGGTGCGCTGCCCTGGCGCGGCGTGCTGGCCGGCGGGGTCTGCGTGGCCGCCTACAACCTGAGTTTCTTCGCCGGGGTGAAGGCCAGCGGCGTGGCGCTGGGCACGGCGATCGCGATCGGCAGCGGCCCGATCTGGGCCGGGCTGCTGCAAACCGTGGTGCAGCGCCGCTGGCCCGCGGCCGTGTGGTGGGCGGGCACGCTGCTCGGCGTGGCGGGCGGTGCCGCCATGGCGCTGGACGGCCGCACCAGCGTGCAGGCGCCGCCCGGCGGCATCGCGCTGTGCCTGCTGGCCGGCCTGTCGTACGCCGCCTATGCGCTCGTCAACCAGCGGTTGGTGGCCCGTGCCGCGCCGGGGGCGGTCAACCTGGCGGTGTTCGGCTCGGCCGCGATGCTGTCCCTGCCGGCCGCCTTCGCCATCGCCGGGCCGCTCGCGGTGTCGGCGCGCGCCTGGGGGGTGGTGCTGTACCTGGGCCTGGTGGCCACCGGGCTGGCGTACCTGCTGTTCACGCACGCGCTGCGGCACATCAGTGGCGCGACCGGCGTCACCCTCGCGCTGGCCGAGCCGGTCACCGCGTTCGCCCTGGCCGTGGCGGTGGTGGGCGAGTCGCCGTCCGCCATGGCCGTGTGGGGGCTCGCGGGCGTGCTCGGCGGGCTGCTGATCGTGGTCTGGTCGGAGATCCGTGGCCGCAAGGGGGGTGCGGGCTGACGGACGCCGCTTCGGCTGCATGGACATTTGCGCGGGCGGCCTACAGCCGCGCTGCGGCAGGGCGCACTAGACTCGCCCCCATCATGCCGAACGATCACCCGACTTCCCCTTTCGCGGCCGTCGATGGGTCTCCGGCGGCCGTGCCGCATTCCGACACCGGCTGCCGCTTCTGCACCGTCCTGCGCACCGGACCCTGGAATGCGCGGCGGGGCTTCCTGCTGGCGGCTGGCGCGGCGGCCGCGGCCCCGGCGCTGGCCCAGGTGGACGTGGGCTCTGCCTCGCAGATGCGGCGCCTCGTGCCGGCCGAGCAACTGGAGGCCGCCGCCGACCAGCAGTACGACCAGATGCTCGCCAAGGCCAAGGCCCAGCGCGCCCTGGCCGGCGACACCCATCCCCAGCTGGTGCGCCTGCGCGGCATCGGCCAGCGCCTCATCCCCTTCTCCGCCCAGTGGAACGACCGCGCGCGGCAGTGGAAGTGGGAGGTCAACCTGATCGGCAGCAAGCAGATCAACGCCTTCTGCATGCCGGGCGGCAAGATCGCCTTCTACACCGGCATCCTGGACCAGCTCAAGCTCTCCGACGACGAGGCCGCCATGGTCATGGGCCACGAGATGGCCCACGCACTGCGCGAGCACGCCCGCGCCCGCCTGGCCAAGACGCAGGCCACGAGCATGGGCCTGTCGCTCGGCGCGCAGTTGCTGGGCCTGGGCGACCTGGGCAACGCGGCCGCGAACCTCGGCACGCAGCTGATCTCCCTCAAGTTCAGCCGCAGCGACGAGACGGAGGCCGACCTCGTCGGCCTGGAAATGGCCGCCCGCGGCGGCTACAACCCCGAATCCGCCGTCACGCTCTGGCGCAAGATGGGCGAGGCAACGGGCGGTCAGGGCGGCCTCGCGTTCCTGTCCACCCACCCGAGCGGGCCGGACCGCATCCGCGAGCTGGAGCAGAACGTGCCGCGCGTGCAGGGCCTCTACCAGGCCGCGCGGCGCGGATGAGCCCGCGCCGCCTGCGCAGCGTCAGAGCACGCCCATCCAGGGCCACAGCGTGGCCGACAGCAGCAGGATGAGCGCCAGGCCCGCCAGCGTCACCACCAGCCCCACCTTGGCGAACTGCAGCGTGCCGAACGCGCCCGTGCCATAGCACAGCATGTTCTGTGGCGCGTTCGTCGGCAGGATGAAGCCGAACGACACCACGAAGCTCTGCACGAGCACGATGCCGAATGCCGTCTCCTTCGAGACCGGCAGCGTCTGCGCGAAGGCGATGAAAATGGGGATCAGCGTGCTGGCCAGGCCCGTGGCGGAGGCGAAGCCCAGGTGCAGCACGATGCTGAACACGGCCAGCGCGCCGATCACCGACACCACCGGCAGGCCCGAGAGCCCCAACTGCCCCAGCGTCTGCTGGGCCAGCCAGCCGGCCGCCCCGGTGCGTTGCAGCAGCGTGCCGAGCGAGATCGAGGCCGCGAACAGCACCACGGTGCCCCAGGGCACGAGTTTTTCTGCCTGCGCCCAGTGCATCACGCCGATGCGGGGCATGAGCAACAGGGCGATGCCCAGCTGCGTCGTGGTGGTCGTGTCGAACGGGTGCAGCGTGCCTTCGGTGGACCAGAGCACGAGCAGCAGCAGCGCCACCGCGATCAGGCGCTTTTCCGGGGCACTGACGGGGCCCAGCGCGCGCAGTTGCTCGCGCAGGTTGCCCGCGGCGCCCTCGGCGTCGGGCACCTGCGGGCGCAGCAGCCACAGCGACACGAAGAACAGCACCACGGACATGCCGACGGTGAAGGGCAGGGCGGCCAGGAACCACTGCCCCCAGGTCACGCCGTGCCCGAAGGCACCCTGCATGAAGTTCAGGCTGATGAGGTTCTGCGCCGCGCCCGTCTTCACCGCGATGTTGAAGATCGAGCAGGCCTGCGCCGTCACGATCATCAGCGTGGCGCCCAGGCTGCTGCCCACGGGCAGGCCGAGCGCCGCGGTGATGCCGACCATGATCGGAATGACCGCACCCACGCGCGCCGTGGCGGAAGGAATGAACAGCGCCAGCACGAACCCCACCAGCATGGCGCCCAGCGTGAGGCGGGCCGGCGAGATGCCCACCCGGCTCATCACCAGCAGGGCCACGCGGCGGTCCAGCCCCGTGTGCTTGAGCGCCACGGCCAGGAACAGCGCGGCGGCCACCAGCAGCACGGCCGTGGATGAGAAGCCGCCCAGCATCACGGTGAGCGCATCGGCCGAGCCCATGGGTTTGGCGCCCGGCGTGAGCGGCTTGCCCATCAGCCCCACCACCGCCATGCCGGTGAGCAGCACCGCGCTGTTGGCGGGCGAGACGCATTCGCTGATCCACAGCGTGACCACGAGCACCAGCAGCCCCAGGGCGACCTGGCCCGAAGGCGAGAGCCCGGCCGGCGCGGGCAGGGCGAGCACCAGCGCATACAGGCCCAGGGCGAGCAGCAGGTAGCCGAGCTTGCGGCGGGAGTCGGGCTCGGGCTGCGAGGTGATCGGAGCGGCGGGAGAGGGCGAGGGGACGGGTGTCGTCGTCATGGCGGAGGCTTTGCTTTCACGGTGAGGCCCGTGGCCCGCCATGGATCGGAAACGACCGATTGCGCGGTGCCATCAGGCCTGCCGGAAAGGATGCCCGCATGCCGCCGTCGGGGCATTGACGGGCATCAAGGCCGGATGGATGCCCGGCCGTGGCGCTCGCCGCATCCGCCGCGGAGGGCCGCTCAGGTGCCGCCGACGTAGGGATTGCTGCGCCGCTCGCGCCCGAAGGTGCTCTCCGGCCCGTGTCCGGGAATGAACACCGTCTCGTCGCCCATGGGCCACAGGCGCTGCACGATGCTGTCGATCAGGTGCTGGTGGTTGCCCTGGGGGAAGTCCGTGCGGCCGATGCTGCCGGCGAAGAGCACGTCGCCCACGAAGCAGCGCTGGATCTGCGGCGCGTGGAACACCACATGGCCGGGCGTGTGGCCGGGGCAGTGCCGCACGTGCAGCGTCTCGTTGCCGATCTGCACCGTTTCGCCGTCGTGCAGCCAGCGCGTGGGCGTGAAGGGCCGGGCGGGCGGAAAGCCGAACATCGCGCTCTGCTGCGGCAGCCCGTCGATCCAGAACTGGTCCCCCGGATGCGGGCCGGTGATCGGCAGGGACAGCCGCCCGGACAGTTCGCCCGCGCCGCCGGCATGGTCGATGTGGGCATGCGTGAGCCAGATCTGCTCCAGCCGCAGGCCGCGGCGTTCCACCTCCGCGAGCACCTGGTCGAGGTCGCCACCGGGGTCGATCACGGCAGCCGCTTGCGTGCCGTCGCACCAGACGAGCGAGCAGTTCTGCTGGAAGGCGGTGACGGGTTGGGTGTGGTAGTGGAGCATGGGGCTGGAAGGGGCGCGCTGAAAAGCCTCATTGTTGCCGGCCCCGTGCAGCTCGAACAGCCCCGGCACCCGGCAGCATCCCGAAGATGCCGTTGCAAGAGCGTGCCGCCGAAAGGCCCCGTCCATAATTGCCCACTTCCCACACCACCGAAGTCCCGTACAGACCCATGCGCCACACTCGAATTTCGACCTCCGCACTTCGCCCCGCCGTCGTCGCACTGTCCCTGGGTTTCGCCGCCGCAGCCGCGCATGCGGCACCTGTGGCCGAAGTGCACGACCTGGCCCGGAAGGAGCAGCCGGCCGTGCTGGACACTCTCCGCGACCTGGTCCAGATAGAGTCGGGCAGCAAGGACATCGAGGGACTGAATCAGATCGCCGGCCTGATTGCCGGCCAGCTCAAGACCTTTGGCGGCACGGTGGAGGTGCTGCAGCCCTCCGACATCCACCGCCTGGACGATACGCCCGAAAAGGTGGGCCCCGCGGTGAAGGCGGTGTATCGGGGAACCGGCAGCAGGAAGATCATGCTGATCGCCCACATGGATACGGTCTATCTCAAGGGCATGCTCAAGGACCAGCCGTTCCGGATAGAGGGCGACAAGGCTTACGGCCTGGGCATCTCCGACGACAAGCAGGGCGTCGCGCTGATCATCCACACGGTAGCGCTGCTGCACAAGCTCGGGTTCAAGGACTATGGCACCCTGACGGTGCTGGTCAACGGCGACGAGGAGATCAGTTCGCCCGGCTGGCGCAACACCATCACGCAACTTGCGGCGGACCAGGATGCGGTGCTCTCCTTCGAAGGCGGTGGCACGGACGGCATGCTGCGACTGGCCACCAGCGGCATCGGTGCCGCCTACCTCACGGTGCAGGGCAAGGCGTCGCATGCGGGCGCAAGGCCTGAGGATGGGGTGAACGCGCTCTACGAACTGTCGCACCAGCTACTGCAGCTCAAGGACCTCTCGAAGACCGAAGACGGGCTGAAGCTCAACTGGACCGTCGCCCAGGCCGGCACCAACCGCAATGTGATCCCCGCCCAGGCCACCGCGCAGGCCGATGCCCGCGCACTGAGGGTGTCGGACTTCGACGGGCTGGAGAAATCGCTGCAGGCCAGGGTGCAGACGAAACTGCTGCCGGCCTCCGCGGTCACCGTGAAATTCGAGGTGCGCCGCCCGCCGTTGGAAGCGACCGATGCCTCGCGACGGGTGGCCGGCTATGGCAAGACTATCTACCAGGAGCTGGGTTTGCCGCTGCAAGTCGCCGAGAGGGCCACCGGTGGCGGCACCGATGCAGCCTTCGCCGGACTGAAGACCAGGGGCGCCGTTGTCGAGGGCATGGGCCTGTCGGGCTACGGCGCGCATTCCAACGATGCCGAATACGTGCAGATCGGCACTATCGTGCCCCGCCTGTATCTGGCTGCCAGGATGGTGATGGACGTTTCGCGCGACCGGATCAGGTGACCTGGGCCGGGCAGATTCTTTTTCCGAAAGAACCGCCATGGCCCTGGCCATGGAAGGCTTTCATGGTCGCAACCCGATGGGGTGAAGATGAACAAGCCTTTCATTTCCCTGTGCCCGGAAATCACCCGGGCCCACGCACTCCTGTTGATGGACTGGCTGGAAGACGAGGGCGTGACCCGCTAGCTGAGCGATGCGCGCGATGTCTTCCGGTCCATCGGGCAGGTGGTCGGCCGGGTCCAGCTGCCGGTGCTCACGCATCTGTTCAACCAGGGTGGCCGGTTCTTCATGGCCTGCGACCGGCATGACGTGCCCGTGGGCTTCGTCCGCCTCGTCAAGGACGGCCCGGACTGCGAGATGGTCCTGGCCATCGGCGACCGCGCCAACTGGGGCGCCGGCTGGGGGCCAGCGCGATCCGGGAAGGGATGAAGCGCGCCTTCTTCGACATGCGGGCCGAAAGGCTCATCGCCAAAGTCCATCCGGACAACGCGCGGTCGCTCAAGGCGTTCCTGCGCAGCGGATTCGCGCTGGAAAGCGAAGGGCCTTCCGTAACGTCCCTGGCCATGGGCTCGGATCGCTATCTCCGGCTCCTGCGCGAACACCCTGTGGCCAGTACCCCCGCCATCCACGTCACCGAGATCGGCGAGGCCCGGCTCCGGCAACTCGTCGCGTTCCACCCGGATCCGGAGATTTTCGAACTGGAGCACGAGATCGAGCGGGCCACCGTCGTCGATCCGCGGCAGGTGGCGGAGGACGTCGTCACGGTGAATTCCAGGGCCCTGCTGGAGGTGGACGACGAAGGGGTGGATGTGGCACTGGTCTATCCGGGGGATGTGGACGAGGCCGCCGGCAGGCATTCCGTCTGCTCGGGCCTCGGCACCGCGATCCTGGGCTACCGGGAGGGCGAAGCCTTCCGCTGGCGGATCGCGAACCGGACCCGTCGCATCCGTATCCGGAAGGTGCTCTACCAGCCGGAAGCCCGGGGCGATTTCCACCTGTAGGCCCGCAGCGGCACCGGCTGTACCGGCCTGCCCGCTCAGCCGGCGGAAGCCGGCTTGCCTGTCCCGGGCTTGAGCCGCGATGCCAGCAGGTCGGCCGTGTACCGCAGGCGGCCGATGTCGGCTTCCGGGTGGATGCCCCGGCTGAAGCAGCACAGCGTGCCATAGACCCCGCCTCCGGGCAGGCGCACCGGCGTGCTCAGAAGCGTACCGACGGGATACCCCGGATCCGGCGCCTTCCCTGCCTTGACGTAGGCGGCCGCATTCTCCGTGCGCTCCGGCAGCCGGCCTTCGATGACGTGCTGGCACCAGGTTTCCTCGACCGGGTCGGACGTGCCGGCCGGAAGGGGATCGAAGCCGGGCGCGTGGTCCACCGCCTGGATCGTGCGGCGCCCGTCTGCGATCTGCGAGACGAAGGCCACGTCCATGTCCAGCCGCGTGCGCAGCAGGCGGAGGACGGCGGGGACGGCAGACGGCAGTTCGGGGTCGGCGGAGTCGCAGGTGGCCACCAGCAGTTCCGAGATCCGGACATCGAGGTCGTCGGGGTTGTAGTCGAGGAACATGGCCCAGTCTAAGCATCAGCAGGTGCGCGCGTAAAAGGCAGTCTGCAACAGAGCGTACGGCCGGGCACACCCGTCATGCGCCGGCGGGCCGGGCATGGTTGCCGCGGCGCGGGGTTTTTTGGCCCGTGGACGGCCGGATGCCGGGCCGCAGGTCCGGGCACAGATCGCCGCACGCGAATCGCTGCCAGACCAGCCGGTCGCGCTCCTCGCAGAACCAGAAGCAGATGAAGGAGCCGTCGCCGTTGTCGCAGGTCACCAGCATGCGGATGTTCCCGTTCCGGGAGCGTACGTACATGCCGGGGCGGAGTAAAGGGATGTTCGTCGGGCGCATGGCGGCATTGGAGTGCCCCGGGGGGCGGGGCGCCTTGCGTTTTCGCAAGCCTGTCTCCAGGAGGAGGCACGGTCCTACAGAGGCCTCTCAATGCCCGGGCTCGACCAGGCGGGCCGCCAGGAAATCCAGGAAGCAGGCGATGCGCGATGCCGGCTGCGTGTTGCGGTAGTACACCGCGCTGATGGGCTGCCGCACGTAGGCCGTATCCCGGGTCAGCAGCTGCAAGAGGTCTCCGCGCTCGCGGTCATGCGCGGTCATGAAATCCGACAGGCAGACGATGCCGGCGCCCGCCAGCGCGAGCTGGCGCAGGGTTTCGCCGCTGGAGGCCGCGATGTCCGGAGTGACAGTCCATGCGTCGCCATGGGGGCCGCGGCGGCTGGAGCCCAGCGGGCGGGCATGCAGCGTGGAATCGCGCAGCGTGCCGATGCGGGTGGCGACATCCGTGCGCCGCTCCAGCAGGTCGATGTTGCGTTCGTCGGTGTCCAGTTCCAGGGCGATCTGCGGGCAGGTGCTGCGGAATGCAGGCACCAGCGGCGCCACCACGTGCAGCATGAACGGCGTGGCCGCGTTCACGCGCAGGCGTCCTGCGGGCTGGTGCCGGCGTGCAGCCATGTGCTCTTCCGCCTCGTCCAGGGCCGTGAGGATGGCCCGGGCGCGCGTGAGGAAGGCGTGGCCTTCCTCCGTGAGCTCGATGCGGCGCGTGGTGCGGCGCAGCAGCGTCGTGTCGAGCTTCTTCTCCAGGCGCGCGAGCGCCCGGCTGACGCCCGACGCCGTCTGGCTACGGCCAGATGCTGCAGGATGCGGAGATCCAGTCGATCGCGCAGGAATGCGATGCCACACCGGCCCAGGTCGCACTGGCCTGGGCGATGCAGTCGAGCTTCGCCGTGATCCCTTCGTCCACGCGCCGCGAGCACCGTCACTCCAACCTGCGCGCCACGCAGCTGCGGCTGGAGGATGCCCACATGCAACGCATCGCCGCGCTGGACCGCGGCGGCCGGCTGGTGGACCCGGAAGGACTGGCCCCGGCCTGGGACTGAAACGGCCGACGGCGCTTCAGAAAGGGGCGCCGCTGCACGTGCCCACACGCGCGTCCGGGCCCGCATCTGCATCCGCATGCACCGGCGCGTCCCACACCACCTGCAGCGGGCTCTTTCGCGAGAACAGCTCCACGTGCGAATCGATCGCATGCTGCACGCGCGCGAGCGCTTCGGCGTCGGCCGCGCTGCAGTCGAAGGACAACTGGCCGGCGTCCGCCCGCAGCACGCATGCGCCCCACGGAAAGCGCGCGTCCCCGCGCACCTGGTCGTATTCGACCGGGATCTTGCGGCGGAAGTGGTAGCACAGCCGCGTGAGGAAGCGGCTGGCCTCGGCGGTGTCCATGCGGCCGTGGCGTGTGATCATGAAAAGGCAGTGTCGTGGGGGTGTGGGGCACGGGCGATCGCGGCGGCGCCGGCCAGGGCCAGCGCTTCGTCGGCGAGCACGACCGGGTGGCCACGCGAGCAGCGCTCCACGCGCGCCCGTACGCCGTAGGCTTGCTGCAGCAATTGCGGCGTAACCACGTCGGCGGGTACGCCATCGGCCAGGATGCGGCCCTGGCCCAGCACCAGGATGCGGTCGCAGAAGCGCAGGGCCAGGTTGAGGTCGTGCACGGCGATGAGCGCGAGCGTCTGCCCGCCGTCCACCAGGGCGCGCACGGTCTGCAGCACGGTGAGCTGCCAGCGCAGGTCGAGCGCGCTGGTGGGCTCGTCCAGCAGCAGCAGCCGGGGCGCACGCACCAGTACCTGGGCGAGGCCCACCATCTGGCGCTGCCCGCCGGAGAGTTCGTCCAGCCGGCGCAGCGCCAGGCCGTCCAGGCCCAGGTCGCCGAGCACGCGGGCCAGTGCGGCGTCGGCGCGCGCGCCGGCAAGGTCCGGGCGGCCTGCGCGCACGGCGCTCAGCATCGATTCGTGCACCACCAGCGAGGTGGCCTGCGGCAGCGTCTGCGGCAGGTAGCCCACGCGGCGCAGCCGTTCGCGCGGAGCCAGGCCGGCGAGGTCGTCACCGTCCAGGCGCATGGAGCCGCGCGCGGGCTGCAGGCCCGCGATGGCGCGCAGCAGCGTGGATTTGCCCACGGCATTGGGGCCCACCACGGCGGTGAGTGTGCCGGGCATGGCGCGCGCAGGCGCGATGTCCGAGAGCACCGTGCGGCCCGGGTAGCCCACCTGCACCTGCTGCAGCACCAGGCCTTCCACCGCTGCATCGTGGTTCGCCGCGCTCATGCCGGCCGCCTGCGCGCGAGGATCAGCGCCATGAACATCGGCACGCCCACCAGCGCGGTGATGATGCCGATCGGCAGCACCACGCCCGGCACCAGCGCCTTGCTGAGGATGGAGGCGCCCGCGAGCATCAGCGCGCCCGCGAGCGCGCTGCCCGGCAGGTAGTAGCGGTGGTCCTCGCCCACCACCAGCCGCGCGATGTGCGGCCCCACGAGGCCCACGAAGCCGATCGTGCCCACGAACGACAGCGCGGTGGCCGCCAGCAGGCTCACGCGCAGCATTGTCACGAGCCGCAGCCGCTCCACCGCCACGCCGAAGCTGCGCGCCTGGTCCTCGCCCGCGCGCAGCGCCGTGAGCGGCCAGGCGTGGCGCGCCGACCAGAGCCCGCAGAACGCGAACACCGTGCCCACCAGGCCGATCTTGTTCCAGGTGGCGCGCGACAGGCTGCCCATGGTCCAGAACACGATCTGCTGCAGCGCGTTGCTGTCGGCGATGAACTGCAGCAGCCACAGCAGTGCCTCGAAGGTGAACAGCAGCGCGATGCCGAACAGCACCACCGTGTCCACCGTGGCGCCGAAGCGCCAGGCCAGGAACTGGATGAGCAGCGTGGCGCCGGTCGCCGCGGCGAAGGCGCACAGCGGTACGGCCAGGTTCTCGCCGAACGCGACCAGCGTCAGGCCCGAGACCACGGCGACGGACGCCCCCACGGCCGAGGCCGCCGAGATGCCGAGGGTGAACGGGCTGGCGAGCGGGTTGTTGAGCACCGTCTGCATCTCCGCGCCGGCCAGCCCCAGCGAGGCGCCCACGAGCACGGCCATCGCGGCATAGGGCAGGCGCACTTCCCAGAGGATAACGCGCTGTTCGTCCGGCAGCGTGCCCGGCGCCAGCAGGCCGGCCCACACGTCGGCCAGAGGAAAGTGGGAGGGGCCGGTGGATACGTCCACCGCGAACGCCAGCGCGAGTGCCACCGCCATGGCCGCGAGCACCAGCACGCGCACCGAGGCGAAACGCCGGTAGCGGCGGGCGAGCGCTGCGCCCGCCGCGTCGCCGGCGCCCGGGGCGCTCGGTGCATCCACGGTCATGCGGCGGCCTCCTGCAGCGCGAGCGCGACGGCGCGCCCCGCGGCCGGTGCCATCGTGCTGCCGTGGTCCTCGTCCTCGAAGCGCACGAAGCGCGTGCGCAGTCCCGGCACGCCCTCCAGGTGCCGCGCCCAGTCCTGCGGCGTTCCCCCGGCCTGGCGCTGGCGCACGATGGCCGCACGCGCGGGGTCCGTCGGCAGCACCGGCGGCGCGCCCTCGCGGCCCCCCGCGGTCATCAGCAGGTCGATGCCGGCAGGCGGCAGCGCCCCGGCACGCGCGCGGGTGATGAATCGATCCCGCTCCCGCGCCAGCGGCCCGCCGCGCCACCACACCGACGGGCTGGCGGCGCAGTAGTGCGTGAACAGGGCGGGGCGGGTGAACAGGGCGTGCAGCGTCAGCAGGCCGCCGTACGAATGGCCGAACAGCGTCTGCCGCCGCGGGTCGAGCGGGAAGCGCTCCGCGATCCAGGGGCGGATGCGCCCTTCGAGCAGGTCGAGGAACGCGTCGGCGCCGCCTTCCCGGCGACCGCGCGGGTCCACCAGCGGCGCCCCCGCGGTCCCCGCATCGTCACCCTGCAGGGGCGGCGTGTAGTCGTAGGCGCGGGCGGTGGTGTCCAGCACGCCCGGCGTGGCGTAACCCAGGCCCACCACCACCGCCGAGGAACGCGCCGCCGCATCGCTGCGCACCGCACGGTTGCGCACCAGCTGCGCCACGATCGGGAACAGGATGTTGCCGTCCAGCACGAAGATCACCGGGTGGCCCTCGGGTGGCGGCGGGACCAGCGGCTCCGCCACGAAAATGCGGTGCACGTGGCCGTTCGCGGCCCAGTCGATCTGCCGGGTGCCCGGCATGGCGAAGGCGGGCGCGCCGTCCAGCGGCGGCAGGGCGGCATCCGCGTGGCGGGTCGCCAGGACCGGCTGCCCGGCCGCGCATCCCGCCAGCGCGAGCGCCGCCCCCGCGCCTGCGCACAGCAGGCCGCGGCGCTCTGCCGAGGTGGGCCCGGCGCTCATCGGGGCAGCTCCGTCCAGTAGGTGCCTTCCAGCGCGAAGGGCTGGAAGCGCTCGGTCAGCGTGCGGAAGGTCTCGCGCGGGTCGACGTCTGCGAACAGTTCGGGATGCAGCCATTTGGCGAACACCTGCACCGCGACCACGTTGAAGGGCGAGTTGTAGAAGTGGTGCCAGATGGCGAAGGCGCGGCCCTCCTGCACGGCTTTCAGCTGGGCGATGCCGCGGCGCTGCACCGCGCGCGCGAGCGAGGCGCGCGCCGCCTCGGGCGTGGCGTCGGCGCCCAGCACGATGCGCAGCGGCATCCCCTGCGCCGTGGCGGCCGAGCCGATTCCCGTGCCGATGTAGAAGCGCGGCTGCCGCGCGATCAGCAACTCCGGGTTCAGCGTGCCGAATTCCCCGGGCACCAGCCCCTTGCCGATGTTGCGGCCCCCCGCGGCGTCCAGCAGCATGCCCACGAGGCCCACCATCGTGTCGCAGCAGCCTTCGGAGAGGCCCACGCGGTTTTCCAGGAACACCGTGGGCGCCTCCGGCCTGGCGCGCGCCAGCCGGTCCGTCACCACGGCCAGCTGCGCCTTCCAGGCTGTGACGAAGGCGTCGGCCTCGGCACGTCGGCCCAGCACCTCGCCCAGCAGCGCCATGCTGCGCGGCGTGTTGCGCAACGGGTCGTGCCGGAAATCGATGAACACCGCGGCCACGCCGGCCGCCTCCAGGCGCGCCAGCGTCTCGCGGTCCCGCTCGCTCGGGCCATGCCCGCCGGCCAGCCCGAGGATCGCCACCTGGGGCCGCAGCGCGACCGCCTGCTCGTCGCTGAAGCTGCCGCTGCTGGTGCGCCCCACGCGCGGCACCTGGTCGAGATGCGGAAAGCGGCGCGCCCACTGCGCGTAGCCGGGGGCGTCGAGCTTCTCGAATTCGCCCATCATGCCCACGAGCCGGCGCGTCGGGTCCTCGCGGTCGAAGACGGCGAGGGCGGGCAGCAGCCGGCCCTCGCCGAGCAGCACGCGGTCCACGCGGGCCGGCAGGCGGACGGTGCGCTGCGCGAGATCGGTCACTTCGATGAAGCCGGCCGCAGCGACAGGCTGTGCCTGGCCGGTGGCGGGCAGGGCCCACAGGCCGGCGGCCGCGGCCACGGCGCCGCAGAGGGTGCGGCAAACGGAACGGCGAAAAAGGAAGGTCATGGTGGCGTGGCGGATGCAGGAGAGAGGAAGAAGCCGGACGGGCGGAGGGGAAGGCAGCCGCGCGCGATCCGTGCGCTCGGGATGCGTCCCGCGGATCACACCGGGCAGGATGCGCAGACCAGGGGAGCGAGACCGGCACCGACCGGGTTGCCATGGAATTGTATTGAGAACCATTTGTGTTATCGATCGCTGCCTGATAGCATCCCACGCACTGCGGCACCGCGTGTTTGCACCGCCAACGAAGATGTTTGCGCGGCCCCGCCTCCTTGTCCGCTGGCCGCTTTCCGCCCGGCCTCTGCCCCTGCATCTCGCCCGTTTCCCCTGCCGCCGCTGCCCCGCCGTGCCGCCGTCCGCACCTTCCGTCCATCCCCTCGCATCCGTGCCCGGCGCGCTCGCCGCCGAGCCCGCGCTGCGTGCGCATTTCCTGCGCATGCGGCAACTGCGACCAGGGCTGCATCTGCACACCGACGATGCCTGCGACGAGCGCGACCTCACCGCGCAGGCCGAAATCGAGGAAGGGCTGCGCATCGTGCTGCTGCTGGAAGGCTCGGTGGACGTCTCGTACGGCCCCGAGCGCGTGCGGCTCACGGGCCGCGCCGGCCATGCCAGCGCCCTGCTCGTATCGGTGGCCGAGCGCGAGCACTTCACCCGCCGGGCCCGCCAGGGTACCTATGCGCGCCGCGTGAGCCTGGGCCTGGGCTGGGACTGGATCGCCCAGGCGCTGGGCGAGGGCGGCGATCCGCCGGGCGCCCGCGGGCAGCTGGGCGAATTCCGCCACCGCCACCTCGCCATGCAGCGGTGGCAGGCCTCGCCGCGCGCCGTGGCGATCGCCGAACAGCTCGTGCGCCCGCCGGTGCTCGAGCCACTGCTGCAGCACCTCTACCTGGAAAGCCGCGCCCTCGAACTCGTGGGCGAGGCACTCGGCACGCTCTACCGCAATCCCGCCGCGCCGCCGCCCCCCGCGGCCTCGTCCGCCGCGCTGCGCCCGCGTGAGCACCAGCGCCTGCGCGAGCTGCACGCCTTCCTCGGCTCGGGCGAGGCGGACCAGCTCTCGCTCGACGAGATCGCGCGCCGCGCCGGGGTGAACGCCAACACGCTGCAGCGCCAGTTCCGCACGGTCTACGGCACGACGGTGTTCGACTACCTGCGCGATTGCCGCCTGCAGCGCGCCCGCCAGGCCCTGGAGCGCGACGGCCTCACCGTCGGCCAGGCCGCGATGGTGGCCGGCTACACCAGCGCGGCCAACTTCGCCACCGCGTACAAGCGCCGCTTCGGCCTCTCGCCCAAGCAGGCCCGCAGCCGCGTCTGAAGAGAGCGGCGGCTCGGGCACCCGAGCCACGCTGGCCCGGGCCTTCCGCGCAAACATCTTTGTTGGCGCGGCAAACCACCGCGCAGGCAGGGCATGGAAGAATCGTTTCAGAAAGTAATGCGAATCATTCCTGAAACCATCACTCCGCCACGCCGCGCCATGCACCTTCTTCCTCCCTCCGAATCCTTCCGCCGACGCGCTCCGTCGCTCCATCCCTGGCTCGCCGCCGCCCTGCTGGGCGCCTGCGCCGCCGCGGGCGCCCAGGCGCAGACCGCCGCCGCCGATGCGTCCGCCGACGCCCCCGCGCTCGGCACCGTGGTCGTCACCGCCAGCGGGCGCGAGCAGCAGGTCAGGGAGGCCCCCGCGAGCATCTCGGTGATCACGCGCGAGGAACTGGATCAGCGCCCCTACGCCACGCTGCAGGACGTGATGAAGGACCTGGAAGGCGTGAGCGTGGTCGGCGCCAGCGCCAACGAAAAGGACATCGTCATCCGCGGCATGCCCGGCGAATACACCCTCATCCTCGTGGATGGCCGCCGGCAGGGCACGCGCGAGACCATGAACCGCGGCACGGCGGGCGTGCAGTCGAACCTGATCCCGCCGCTGGCCGCCATCGAGCGGATCGAGGTGGTACGCGGGCCGATGTCCTCCCTCTATGGCGCGGACGCGATGGGCGGCGTGATCAACATCATCACCCGCAAGGTGCCGAAGCAATGGAGCGGCTCGCTCGAGGTCGGCGGCATCTGGCAGCAGGACCGCGACCAGGGCGACTCCACGCTGGCAGACTTCTGGATCGGTGGCCCGCTGCGCGACGACGTGCTGGGCGTGCAGGTCTTCGGCAAATCGCGCCACCGCGGCGAGGACGACATCTTCTTCCCGCTCAACGCCACCAGCGGCAACTTCGGCAACCGCGACGAGGAGCTGACGGCCAAGTTCACCCTGAAACCCTCGGCGGGCCAGGAGTGGACCTTCGAGGCCGGCCAGGGCCGCTTCACGCAAAAGAGCACGCCCGGCCGCTCGCTCTCGCCCACCGCCTCGGCAACCACCGTGGTGCGCACCGAGCACGAGCGGCGCCACTGGGCGATCGCCCACGACGGCCGCTGGGATTTCGGCACCACCGCCGTGTCGCTCTACCAGGAGGTCGGCCAGCAGACGCAGTGGCGCACGGGCGGCCGCAACCCGGTGGCGCCCGAGCTCACCAACACCGTGCTGGACGGCACCGCCACGCTGCCGCTGGGGCGCAGCGTGCTCAAGGTAGGCGGCCAGGCCACGCGCAACGAGCTGACCGGCATCGCCGCGCAGGATGCGGCACCGGGCGGCTACGGTGCCAACGTGGACCGCGTGAAGCTCAATGGCTGGGCGCTGTTCGCCGAAGACGAATTCTTCGTGACCGACCGCTTCACCGTGACGGCCGGCGCGCGCGTGGACGACGACGACCGCTACGGCCGCCACTGGACGCCGCGCCTCTACGGCGTCTACCAGCTGGCGCCTGCCTGGACGCTGCGCGGCGGCATCGCCAAGGGCTTCAAGGCCCCCACCATCCGCCAGAGCACCACCGGCTACTGCATGACCACCGGCGGCGCGGGCGGCGCCACGCCCGGCACCCTCTGCGGCGACGGTGGCCTGAAGCCCGAGACCAGCCTCACCCAGGAGATCGGCCTGCGCTTCGACCAGGGCGGCAGCAACGTCTCGGCGACGTTCTTCCACAACGCATTCAAGAACAAGGTGGCGAGCTACGACACCGGCGTGCGCGATCCGCGCTCGGCCGGCCGCAACATCTACGTCTATGACAACATCGACCGCGTGACCCTGCGCGGGCTGGAGCTCGGTGCCGGCACCACGCTGGCCCGCGACTGGAAGCTGTCGGGCAACTACACCTTCACCGACTCGCGCCGCAAGGGCGGCGGCGAGCCCGCCTTCAACGGCACCTCGCTCGAGGGCCGCCCGCTCGACAAGACCCCGCGCCACGTGCTCAACGCGCGCGTGGACTGGACGGCCACCGGCCAGCTGTCGCTCTACGCCTCGGCCAGCTACATCGGCAAGCAGTACTGGGCGGCCTTCCGCAACGCCGCGCTCGGCGTGCGCGAACGCGGCGCCTCCACCACGCTGGATTTCGGCGGCCAATACGCCTTCAACCGCAACCTGGCGCTCAAATTCGCGGTGCTCAACCTGACGGACAAGGTCGTGCCCGTGGACGCGCGCGCCCGCACGGGCGGGCTGGACGGCAACTGGATGGTGGATGAGGGGCGGCGCCTGTTCGTGGCGCTCAATGCCTCGTTCTGATCAGATCGCCAGTTCGTAGCCCACCGTGATCGGCGCGTGGTCCGAGAACTTCTGCTGCTTGTAGATGGATTCGGTGCGTGCCAGCGCCGCGATGGCCGGCGTGGCGAGGTGGTAGTCCAGCCGCCACCCCACGTTGTTCGCATAGGCCTGCCCGCGGTTGCTCCACCAGGTGTAGGCCGCCTCGGTGGTGTCGGGCTGCAGCAGGCGGTACACGTCCACGAGGCCGCCGCCCGCATCGGTCTTGTGCAACAACTTTGTCACCCACTCGCGCTCCTCGGGCAGGAAGCCGCTGTTCTTCTGGTTGCTGCGCCAGTTCTTCAGGTCGATCTGCTGGTGGGCGATGTTGACGTCGCCGCAGAGGATGAATTCGCGCTCTTCCTTCACGCGCATCAGGTGCACGTGGAATTCCGCCAGGAAGCGGAACTTGGCCAGCTGGCGTTCCTCCCCCGACGAGCCGCTCGGGAAGTACGCGCTGATGATCGACAGCTTGCGCGACGGTGTATCGAAGCGGGCCTCCACGTAGCGCCCCTCGGCGTCGAACTCGGTGGAGCCGTAGCCCACGCGCACGTCGCTCGGCTCGTGGCGGGTGTAGATGCCCACGCCCGAGTAGCCCTTCTTGGCCGCGTAGTGGAAATGCCCCTTGAGACCCGCCAGGGTCTCGAAGCGGCCTTCCATGTCGGCGGACTGGGCCTTGATCTCCTGTACGCAAATACAATCCGGCCGCGTCTCGGCGATCCAGGCCTCCACGCCTTTCGAGGCGGCGGAGCGGATGCCGTTGAGGTTCAGGCTGGTCAATTTGAAAAGGGAAGCATCCATGGTGGCAGACGGCGCGCAGCGGCAGGCGGGGGAGAAAATGGCAGGAGAGGGCGCGTCGGCGGACCGCCTCGCCCAGGAATTCGTGCACTTCGCCGTGGAGGCGGGCGTGCTCAGGTTCGGCGAATTCAAGACCAAGGCGGGCCGCATGAGCCCGTACTTCTTCAATGCCGGGCTTTTCGACGATGGCGCCAAGATGGGCCGGCTCGCGGAATTCTATGCAAAAGCCTTGGCTGCAAGCGGCATCGAGTTCGACATGGTCTTCGGGCCCGCCTACAAGGGCATCCCGCTGGCCGCCACGGTGGCGGTGGAGCTGGCCCGCCATGGCCGCAATGTGCCCTTCGCCTACAACCGCAAGGAAGCCAAGGACCATGGCGAAGGTGGCACGCTGGTCGGTGCGCCGCTGCGGGGGCGCGTGCTCATCGTGGACGACGTGATGTCCGCGGGCACCGCCGCGCGCGAATCCATCGCGCTCATCCGGGCGGCCGGTGCGGTACCCCATGCGATGGCCATCGCCCTCGACCGCCAGGAAAAGGCCACCGAGAACGGCCAGGACGTGGACCACAGCGCCGTGCAGTACGTGCGCGGCCAGTTGGGCATGCAGGTGTGCACCATCGCCAAGCTGGCCGATTTATTGCAATATCTGCAGGACCGCGGGGGCTCCGACATGGGCGCCCACCACGAGCGCGTGCTGGCCTACCGCCAGCGCTACGGCGTCTGACGGCGCCAGACCCTTCTTCGCACGCCATCCAGCATGGGAGCCCTTCCGGTGAAGCAACTGAGCCTCTGGCGCACGGGCGCCGGAGCGGCGCTGGCCGTCCTGTGCGGCGGGGCGGCCCATGCGCAGCAGCAGCCGGGGCCCGGCGGGATCTACACCTGCGTGGATGCCAAGGGCCGGCGCCTCACGGCGGATCGTCCCATCCCCGAGTGCCTGGACCGCGAGCAGCGCGTGCTGGGGCCGTCCGGCACCGAGCGCACGCGCGTGGGCCCCACGTTGTCCGACCAGGAGCGCGCCGCGCTCGAGGCCCAGCGCCGCAAGGAGGCCGACGAGCGGGCGCGCGCCGCCGAGGAGCGGCGCCGCGAGCGCGTGCTGGTCGCCCGCTATCCGGACCAGGCCGCGCACGACGCCGAGCGCGCGGTGGCCATCGCGCAGGTGAACGAGGTGACCGCCGTGGCCGAGGCCCGCGTGGCCGAACTGCGGCGCCAGCGCAAGACGCTCGATGCCGAAATGGAGTTCTACCGCCGAGACCCGTCCAAGGCCCCGATGGCGCTGCGCCGCCAGATCGCCGAGCAGGAAGAGTCGCTCGCCCAGCAGCAGCGGTTCATCGCCTCGCAGGAGGACGAAAAGCGCCGGGTGCACCAGCGCTTCGATGCGGAACTGGCCCAGCTGCGGCAGCTCTGGGCCGCGCAGCAGGGCACGCCGGCCGCGCGCTGACCGGGGCCAGCGTCAGGAGGCCGCGCCCAGCCTGGCGCGCAGGAGGTCGTTGACCTGCTGCGGGTTCGCCTTGCCGCGGCTGGCCTTCATGGCCTGGCCGACCAGTGCGTTGAAGGCCTTGTCCTTGCCGGCCTTGAACTGGGCCACGTTGTCGGGGTTGGCGGCGATCACCTCGTCGATGATCTTCTCCAGCGCGCCGGAGTCGTTCATCTGCCTGAGGCCCTTGGCCTCGATGACCGCGTCCACGTCGCTGCCTTCGCCGGTCCAGAGCGCCTCGAACACCTGCCGGGCGGCCGCGTTGGAAATGGTGCCGTCGGCGATGCGCTGGATCAGCTTCGCCAGCAGCGCGGCCGTCACCGGCGCGGCAGCGATGTCGGTCTCGCCCGCGTTCACGCGGCGCGACACCTCGCCCATGATCCAGTTGCTGGCGAGCTTGGGGCTGCCGCTGGCCTTGGCCGCTTCCTCGAAATAGGCCGCCATGGCCTTCGATTGCGTGAGCGTGGTCGCGTCGTATTCCGGCAGGCCGTAGTCGGCCACGAAACGCGCCGCCATGGTGCGTGGCAGTTCGGGCATGCGCGCGCGCTCTTCCTGCACCCACTGCTCCGAAATCCGCAGCGGCGGCAGGTCCGGGTCGGGGAAGTAGCGGTAGTCGGCCGCGTCTTCCTTGGTGCGCATGGCGCGTGTCTCGCCCGTGTCCGGGTCGAACAGCACGGTGGCCTGCTGGATGGCGTGGCCGTCCTCGATCTGCTCGATCTGCCAGCGGATCTCATAGTCGATGGCCTGCTGCATGAACTTGAAGCTGTTCAGGTTCTTGATCTCGCGGCGCGTGCCGAGCGGCGCCCCGGGTTTGCGCACGGAGACGTTGGCGTCGCAGCGGAAGGAGCCTTCCTGCATGTTGCCGTCGCAGATGCCGATCCAGGTCACGATCTTGTGCAGCTCGCGGGCATAGGCCACGGCTTCCTCGCTGCTGCGGATGTCGGGCTCGGTCACGATCTCCAGCAGCGGCGTGCCGGCGCGGTTCAGGTCGATGCCCGACTGTCCGATGAAGTCCTCGTGCAGCGACTTGCCCGCGTCTTCCTCGAGGTGGGCGCGCACCAGGCGCACGGTCTTCTTCTCGTCGCCCAGGTAGAACGACACCTCGCCGCCCTGCACCACCGGGATCTCGAACTGGCTGATCTGGTAGCCCTTGGGCAGGTCGGGGTAGAAATAGTTCTTGCGCGCGAAGATGCTCTCGGGCGCGACCCGGGAGCCCAGGGCCAGGCCCAGGCGGATGGCGCAGGCCACGGCCTCTCGGTTCATCACGGGCAGCGTGCCGGGCAGGGCCAGGTCCACCGCGCAGGCCTGGGTGTTGGGCTCGGCGCCGAAGGCCGTGGGTGCGCGGCTGAAGATCTTCGATTGCGTGGCGAGCTGGGTGTGGGTCTCGAAGCCGATGACGACTTCGTAGCCGTGGATGAGGAGAGATGACTGAGCGGACATGGTTTTTTCACGCAGGCGTGACGCCGACACGGGAAAGGATTTTCAAGGCGAGGGTGTGGAAGTCTTGGTAGGCGCGGGTCACGGCGGCAGCGTGGCTGCCGATGGCACCGTCTGCCGAACGGAGTTTGAAGACGGGCTTGCGTGCCTCTTGAGAAAACGGAATCAGGCTTTTGTAGTGGCGCAGCAGGGCAAGGCAGTAAGGATCGTTTTTGATGTCCGGGAGCGTTCCGCTCGCCTGTTCCTGGAGCAGGTGCTGACGGTACTCCCCTGGAATCCTGCCGAGCCATGACACGTAAGCCTGCACAGGGCGCGACAGCCGTTCCTGGTGCTGCAGCGCGATGTATCCCGCGGGCCGGGCTTCCCCGGCCGGCAGCGAGCCCACGGCATCCCCGATGCGCAGCTTGCGCTCGGCCCAGCCATTGCGCCATCGCACGAGTGCGGGACCCAGGTTGCGCAGGCCCTGCAGCGAAAACAGGTCTGCCGCCAGCGGCACGACGACATGGTCCGTACCGATCAGAACCGACCGGTTGATGGCCCCCAGGTTGGGGCCCACGTCGAAAATCACGAGGTCGGCGTCCATTTCCTTCGCCTTGGCCTGTGCCATGCGCCAGAACGCGCTGAGCACCAGCATGGCCCGTTCGCGCGTGTCGTCCCCCAGCGCCTTGGTCCACTGTTCCGAGAGCTGGTCTTCGAAAGCGGACAGGCCCAGATCCCCGGCAATCAATTGCAATCGTGGATCGACGGCGATGGTGTCCGGTGGTGCGAAGTCGCCGATGCGGGTGAGCGGCCGGACGGCTTCATAGATGGTTCCCGCGGAATGGTCGCCTCCCGGCGGGTTCCACAGGTTCGAAAGCGTCGCCTCGTCGACGAAGGCCGCCGTCAGGTTCGCCTGCGGGTCGCAGTCCACCACCAGGGTCCGCACGCCCAGTTCCGCGAACATCCAGGACAGGTGGTAGACCAGCGTGGTCTTGCCGACTCCGCCCTTGTTGTTGAAGAACGTCAAAGTGGGCACGGAAGTCATGCCGCCGGCCTCTTCCGGATGGTGACCAGCACGAACCCCTGCTCCACGCGGAATTCCGGCGGGGGGTTGCCGTTGTCGTGCAGCACTTTCCGGGCACTCTGGATGCCGAAGCCGAACCGCTGCACGAACTGGAGATGCGCCAGGGCCTCGGCGATCGACGGATTGCGGTAATCGGCGATGTACGGCTCGCCGAAGTTGTCGGGCGTCACGATGCCGTAGGGGCCGCCCGGATTCCACACTTCGATGCGGTCGTCGAACCAGTACACCCGGACGGGCGCATTGGTGCCCTCGTAGGTGCGGTGCAGTATGGCGTTGCGAAAGAGCTGCTGCAGGGCCGCCAGCGGATAGTCCGGCGCGGCGACTTCCCGGTCCACGCCGAGGATGCGCAAGGACGTCCGGATGTGGGCTTTCAGGCGCCGTTCCGTCTCCAGAATGACCGTTTCCAGCGTGCCGGTGATCTTTTCCTGGTCCTCGATGTCCGAGCCCTGTTCTGTGCCGGCGTACCGGATGAACTGCACATACGCCCCGGCCAGGAAGTCCTGTGGCGACAGGCCGAGGGTCAACAATCCGGTGACCGTGGGAAGGCAGGGCGCAGTGCCCAGGGCCATGCGCGTGGTGGCCAGCTGCTCTTGCATGGAGCGGCCGTTGGCGGCCAGCACGTCCGGTGCAAGCGCCGAGGGCAAATAGTTTTCCTTGAAGTAGCGCAGATCCAGATCATCCACCGAAGCGCTTGGAATGGCTTCGCTGTCGAACGGCCGGCCGGCATTGGTCCTGCGCACTTCGTCGAGCACACGCTCGTCTTCCCGATGGGCCTGCCGATTGCTGGCGGACATCCGAACCCATGCCCTGCCGTCGAAGCGGACAGGAGGCAGTGCCGACGGCGTGACCACGATGGCGACCACCGAGCGGCCATCCATCGGCAGGACCCTTACCGTCACGCTGGGCAGCGGCTGAATGCGCGCGTCGGAGGTGATCTGGTCGATGCTCAGAAGCAGCCGGTCGTCGGCCTGGACACCGACGACGGTACCGTCGTCGCGGATTCCGATGAACAGCACGCCGGGCTGGCGGTTGCGTGCCAGGTCGTTGGCAAACGCGCAGACGGTCTTGCACACCTTGTCCTTGTCGAAGGACTCCTTGCGCTCCAGAACCTGAGACTCCGGCGCTGCGAGCAGGGCCAGGAGTTGCGCGTCCGTATAGCTCATGCCGGGAATGCCGCGGGCGTGCGGAGGTGGAAATCGGTCGCCTGCTGCAGGCGGTGCGCGGCGTTCAGCAGCCGGCCTTCCTGGAAGTAGTTGCCGATGAGCTGCAGGCCCACGGGCATGCCGCCTTCGCCGAAACCGGCGGGCACGCTCATGCCGGGCAGCCCGGCGAGCGACGCGGGCAGCGTGAAGATGTCGGCCAGGTAGTCGGCCAGCGGGTCGTTGCCATGCTCGCCCAGCTTCCAGGCCACCGTGGGCGCCACGGGGCCGGCGATCAGGTCGCAATCCTTGAAGGCGTTCTGGAAGTCGTCCGCGATCATGCGGCGGATCTTCTGCGCCTGCAGGTAGTAGGCGTCGTAGTAGCCGTGAGAGAGCACGTAGGTGCCGATCATGATGCGGCGCTTGACCTCGTCGCCGAAGCCTTCGGCGCGCGTCTTCTTGTACATGCCCACCAGGTCGGTGTAATCCCTGGCGCGGTGGCCGAACTTCACGCCGTCGAAGCGGCTCAGGTTCGACGAGGCCTCGGCCGGCGCGATGATGTAGTACACCGGGATGGACAGCTCGGTGCGCGGCAGCGTGATCGGCACCAGCTTCGCGCCGAGCTTCTCGTATTCCTGGAGCGCGCCGTCCACCGCGGCGCGCACGTCGGGCGCCAGGCCCTCGCCGAAGAACTCGGCCGGGATGCCGATGCGCAGGCCGTCGATGCTGTCGCCCAGCTTCGCGCTGAAGTCCTCGGCCGGCACGTCCAGGCTGGTGGAGTCGCGGTCCGGGTCGGGGCCGCAGATCGCCGAGAGCAGCAGGGCGCAGTCCTCGGCCGAGCGGGCCATCGGGCCGGCCTGGTCCAGGCTGGACGCGAAGGCGATCATGCCGTAGCGGCTGGCGCGGCCGTAGGTGGGCTTGATGCCCGTGATGCCGCAGAACGAGGCCGGCTGGCGGATGGAGCCGCCCGTGTCGGTGCCCGTCACGGCCGGGGCGAGGCGTGCTGCCACGGCCACGGCGCTGCCGCCGGAAGAGCCGCCCGGCACGCGGTCGGTGGCCCAGGGGTTGCGCACCGGCGCGGGCGCATCGGCGCCCAGGGGGGGCACGGCCGAGTTCTCGTTGGCCGAGCCCATGGCGAATTCATCGCAGTTGAGCTTGCCCAGCGTCACGGCGCCGGCGTCGGCCAGCCGCGTGACCACCGTGGCGTCGAAGGGCGACTGGTAGCCGGCCAGCATCCTCGAGCCGGCCGTGCTGGGGAAGTCGCGCGTGACGAAGATGTCCTTGTGGGCGATGGGCACGCCCGCCAGCGGGCCGGCCGTGCCGGCGGCGATGGCCGCGTCCTGCGCGCGGGCCTGGGCCAGGGTGGCGTCCTCGTTGACGCCCACGAAGGCGCCGAGGTCGGTGTGCTGCCGGATGCGGGCGAGGAAATGGCTGGCGGTCTCGACGGCGGAGATGCGCTTGCCGCGCAGGGCCGTGGCCAGCTCGGCCACGCCCAGGGTGTGCAGGGAAGAGGAGGGTTCGCTCATGGATGACGGATGTTTATTCCTGTTATTCGATCACCTTGGGAACGAGGAACAGGCCCCGCTCCACGGCCGGCGCGCTGCGCTGGTTGGCCTCGCGCTGGTCGGGCTCGCTCGCGGTGTCCTCCCGCAGGCGCAGGGCGATGTCCTGGATGGCCGCGACAGGATGGGAGAGGGGTTCCAGGCCGGTGGTATCCACAGCCCGCATCTTCTCGACGATGCCGAAGAAGCCGTTGAGCTGGGTGAGCATGCGCTCACTTTCGGCGGGGCTCAGCTCGAGCCGCGCCAGGTTGGCGATGCGGCCAATGTCCTGGGATGTCAGTGCCATAGGGAAAACAGGTCCGGAAACGGGATGTAAAGCTGCGCCCGCGCAGGGGCGGGCGGAAGTTATTCACAGGGGATGCGGTATTATCCCGGCTTTGCCGCAATACCCTCCCAACCGCCGGTCATTGTGCGAAAAAAGCCAACAAACACCCCCTAAACACCCGGCGATGGCAGGCCGACGTGCATGCCGTGCCCGAGAGGAATTTTTGAATGTTCGGAGCTTTCCGTCGGTACTTCTCCACCGACCTTGCCATTGATCTTGGCACAGCCAACACGCTGATCTTCGCCCGCGACAAGGGCATCGTTCTCGACGAGCCCTCCGTCGTCGCCATCCGCCATGAAGGCGGCCCCCACGGCAAGAAAGTCATCCAGGCGGTCGGCCACGAGGCCAAGGCCATGCTCGGCAAGGTGCCCGGCAACATCGAAGCCATCCGGCCCATGAAGGACGGCGTCATCGCCGACTTCGTGATCACCGAGCAGATGATCAAGCAGTTCATCAAGATGGTGCACCCGCGCACGCTGCTCACGCCCAGCCCGCGCATCATCATCTGCGTGCCCTGCGGCTCCACCCAGGTCGAGCGCCGCGCCATCAAGGACGCGGCCGAAGCCGCGGGCGCCACGGCCGTCTACCTCATCGAGGAGCCCATGGCCGCCGGCATCGGCGCGGGCCTGCCCGTCTCCGAGGCCTCCGGCTCCATGGTCGTGGACATCGGCGGCGGCACGACCGAAGTCGGCGTGATCTCGCTGGGCGGCATGGTGTACAAGGGCAGCGTCCGCGTGGGCGGCGACAAGTTCGACGAAGCCATCATCAGCTACATCCGCCGCAACTACGGCATGCTGATCGGCGAGCCCACCGCCGAGTCCATCAAGAAGCACATCGGCTCGGCCTTTCCCGGCTCCGAGGTGCGCGAGATGGAGGTCAAGGGCCGCAACCTCTCCGAAGGCGTGCCGCGCAGCTTCACCATCTCCAGCAACGAAGTGCTGGAGGCGCTCACCGACCCGCTCAACCAGATCGTGTCCTCCGTCAAGAACGCCCTGGAGCAGACCCCGCCCGAGCTGGGCGCCGACATCGCCGAGCGCGGCATGATGCTCACGGGCGGCGGCGCGCTGCTGCGCGACCTCGACCGGCTGCTCGCCGAAGAGACGGGCCTGCCGGTGCTCGTGGCCGAGGACCCGCTGACCTGCGTGGTCCGCGGCTGCGGCATCGCGCTCGAGCGCATGGATCGCCAGGGCAGCATCTTCACGAGCGAGTGACATGACCATGCCGCCGGTCGGAGGCTGCGGGTCCGCCGGCCGGGCAGGCCGGCCCCCGGGCCTGCGCGCCGCCGGTTCCGGTTTCGCGTTCGCGCGGCCCCGTTCCTCCTGACATTCCCAGCGGCTGTTCCCTACCGCCATGCCCATCGGTACCCTCGAACGGACCGCGCCGTCTTTCTTCAAGCAGGGCCCGTCGCCGCGCGCCCGCTTCGCGCTGTGCGGCGCGCTGGCGCTGTTCCTCATGGTGGCGGACGCCCGCTTCCACGTCACCGAGCCGCTGCGCAAGGCCATCGCCGTGGCGCTCTACCCGGTGCAGTGGGTGATGCTGCAGCCCGTGGAGTTCGTGGGCGGCGGCATGGCCTACTTGCGCACCATGGAGTCCGCCCAGGCCGAGGTGGATGCCGCGCGGCGCAACATGGTGGCCATGGCCCAGCGCGCCAACCAGGCCGACCAGCTCCTGCAGGAGAACGAGCGCCTGCGCAAACTGCTGCAGCTGCGCGACCGGCTGCAGACCCCCGCCAAGGCCGCGCAGGTGATCTACGACGCCGCCGATCCCTACACCCGCCGGGTGATGATCGACCAAGGCCAGATGGCCGGTATCGCGCTCGGCTCGCCGGTGATGGACGAGTCCGGCATGCTGGGCCAGGTGACGCGGGTGCATCCGCTGCTGAGCGAAGTCACCCTGCTCATCGACCGCGACCAGGCCATTCCGGTCATGAACGTGCGCACGGGCGCGCGAGGCGTGGCCTACGGAGACCCCGTCATCGCGCATGGCGGAGGGATGGAACTGCGCTTCATGCCCAGCAACGCCGACGTGCAGGAAGGCGACCTGCTCACCACCAGCGGGGTGGACGGGCTCTATCCGCCGGGCCTGCCCGTGGCCCGCATCGTGCGCGTGGAGCGCCGCGCCGACTCCGCCTTCGCCCGCATCTACTGCGCGCCCCTGGCGCAGGCGCAGGGCGCGCGCCACGTCATGGTGCTGCAGCCGCTCGATGCGGGCCTGCCCGAGCGCCCGCCCGCCGCCGAGCCCGCACCGGCCCGCAAGGGAGGCCGCCGATGATCATGCCCCGCGGCGAGCAGCTGCTGATGCCCGTGCGTCCCGCCTTCATCGCGGCCAGCCTGCTGGTGGCGCTGGCGTTCAACATGCTGCCCCTCGGGCGCGTGGTGTGGACGCCCGACCTCGTCATGGTGCTGCTCGTCTTCTGGGGCGTGCACCAGCCCCAGCGCGTGGGCATGACCGTCGCGTTCGCCATGGGCCTGTGCATGGACGTGTACCAGACCGCGCTGCTCGGGCAGCATGCGCTGGCCTACTGCGCCATGATGTTCGGCGCCATCTACCTGCACCGGCGCCTGCTGTGGTTCAGCCCGTTCTCCCAGGCGCTGCAGGTGCTGCCCCTGTTCCTGGCCGCGCATGCGATCGAGCTGCTCGTGCGCATGGTGTCGGGCGGCATCCTGCCCGGGCTGCCGGGACTGGTCGCCCCCGCGATCGAGGCGCTGCTGTGGCCGCTCGCCAGCTGGGTGCTGCTCGCGCCGCAGCGCCGCCCGCCCGACCGCGACGAGAACCGGCCGCTCTGACGCGGCCCTTCTCTTTTCATTCCGCCCTGCCGACATGACCGAGCTGCGCAATACCGAGGCCGATCTCTCGCGGTTCCGCCTGCGCGTTTTCGTCGTGGGCTTCGTGGTGCTGCTCGCCATGTGCCTCATCGTGTCGCGCCTGCTGGTGCTGCAGGTGGTTCGCCATGAAGACCTCGCCGACCAGGCCGAGAGCAACCGCACCGCGGTCGTTCCGATCGTGCCCAACCGCGGGCTCATCCAGGACCGCAACGGCATCGTGCTGGCCACCAACTATTCGGCCTACACCCTGGAGATCACGCCCTCGAAGGTGGACGGCCTGGAAGAGACGATCGACGAGCTGGCCAAGGTCGTGGAAATCCACGCACGCGACCGGCGCCGCTTCAAGCGGCTCATGGAGGAGTCGCGCAGCTTCGAGTCGCTGCCGATCCGCACGCGCCTCTCGGACCAGGAGGTCGCCCGCTTCACCGCCCAGCGCTACCGGTTCCCGGGCGTGGACATCAAGGCGCGGCTCTTCCGCAACTACCCGCTGGGCGACATCGGCAGCCACGCGATCGGCTACATCGGCCGCATCAACCAGCGCGAGAAGGAGCGCATCGAGGATTCCGAGGACGCGGCCAACTACCGCGGCACCGACCATATCGGCAAGCTCGGCATCGAGCAGAGCCAGGAGACCACGCTGCACGGCCAGACCGGCGTGGAGCGCATGGAGACCTCGGCCGGCGGCCATGCGGTACGGCGCCTCGCGAGCCATCCGGCCACGCCGGGCAACACGGTGATGCTGTCGCTGGACATCAAGCTGCAGAAACTGGTGGAGGACATGTTCGGCGACCGCCGCGGCGCGCTGGTGGCCATCGACCCGCGCAACGGCGAGGTCCTCGCGCTGGTGTCCAAGCCGACCTTCGACCCGAACCTGTTCGTGGAAGGCATCGATGCGGAGAACTGGCAGGCGCTCAACGAATCGATCGACAAGCCGCTGCTCAACCGCGCGCTGCGCGGCACCTATCCGCCCGGCTCGACCTACAAGCCCTTCATGGCGCTCGGCGCGCTGCAACTGAACAAGCGCTCGCCCACGCAGGTGTACAACGACCCGGGTTTCTACACCTACGGCGGCCACACCTTCCGCAGCCACGAAGGCGGCCTGGGCGGCGTGGACATGGTGCGCGCCATCCAGTTCTCGAGCAACACCTACTTCTATTCGCTGGCCGTGGACATGGGCGTGGACACCATCCACGACTTCATGAAGCCGCTGGGCTTCGGCCAGATCACGGGCATCGACCTCAACGGCGAGGTGCGCGGCGTGCTGCCCAGCACCGAGTGGAAGCGCAATACCTACAAGCGCCCGGAGATGAAGCGCTGGTACTCGGGCGAAACCGTGTCCCTCGGCATCGGGCAGGGCTACAACAGCTTCACCATGCTGCAGCTGGCCTCGGCCGAGGCCACGCTGGCCAACGGCGGCATCCGCTACCGCCCGCACCTCGTGAAGGCCGTGCGCGACACCGTCACGGGCGCGGTCACGGAAGTGCAGCAGCCGCCCGGCCAGAACCTGGGCTATTCGCCCCGCAACCTCGAGATCGTGCGCAACGGCCTCACGGCCGTGATCAAGGCCGGCACGGGCACGCGCGTGTTCGCGGGCGCTCCGTACACCGCGGCCGGCAAGACCGGCACCGCGCAGGCCGTGAGCCTCGGCCAGAACGTGAAATACAACGCCAAGTCATTGGAAGAGCATCAGCGCGACCATTCCCTGTTCGCCGCCTTCGCGCCGGCCGAGAGCCCGCGCATCGCGGTGGCGGTGATCGTCGAGAACGCGGGCTTCGGTGCCGCGGCGGCGGCGCCCATCGTGCGCCGCGTGTTCGACTACTGGCTCCAGGGCGACTATCCCAACGAGCAGGACCTGGCGGCCGTGGCCAAGGGCCAGGCCGGCGCGCCCATGGGCACGCCGCGCCGCGCGGCCGAGGTGCAGGTGACGGCCCCGGCGCCCTGACGGAACGGCGATCGCGGCCTTTCAGCCGGCGGCCTGGGGCGCGCGCGGCGGCTGCAGCTGGCTCACGATCAGCGCACCGACGATGAGCGCCGCCCCGCACACGCCGGCCCCGCCCAGGCGCTCGCCGATCAGCACCCAGGCCGTGAGCGCAGCGAACACCGGCTCCAGGCCGAATACGATGGCGCTGCGCATGGCGTCCACGCGCTGCTGGCCCCAGGCCTGCAGCGTGACCACCAGCACGCTGGCCACCACGCCCAGGTAGGCCACGGCACTCCACGCATCGCCCGGCAGCTGCGCGATCTGCGCCATCGGCGTGGCATAGCCGCCATGGCGTACGCCCACCAGCACCGTGGCAGCACCGAACATCACCAGCGCCTGCATGGCCGCCATGCGCGTGGCCCGCAGCGGCGCGCCGGCCGTGCGGCGCGCGCACTCCTCCAGCGCGAGGATGTAGATGGCGTAGAACACCGTGCTGGCCAGGGTGAGCGTATCGCCCAGGCTCCAGGGTTCGTTCTCGTGGAACATCAGGCCCATGCCCGCCAGCGCCATGCCGCAGGCGGCCCACAGCGTCCAGCCGTAGCGCCGGCCCAGCACGGCCATGGCCAGCAGCGGCACGACCAGCACGTTCAGGCCGGTGACGAAGGCGTTGCGGTTGCTGCTGGTGCGCGCCAGGCCCTCGATCTGCAGCCAGAACGCCAGGAACAGGAGGGCGCCCAGCATCAACCCCCAGCCGAACTCGGCGCGGCGCATGCCGCGCCACATCGGGCTGAGCACGGCCAGCGCGATGGCAAAGCGCATCCAGATGATCTGCAGCGCGTCCAGGTGCGCGGACAGCATCTTCATCGCGGGGAAGGTCGTTCCCCAGACCATGGTGACGAGGAGGAGGGCCAGCAGGCCCTGGCGTTCGGAGCGCAAGGCGGTCAGCTGCCCATGCGTCCCAGGAAGGCGCGGATGCGGTCGTTGGCCGGGTTGGCGAAGAACTCGGCCGGAGGCGCATCGTGCGCGATGCGGCCCTGGTCGAAGAACATCACGCGGTCGGCCACTTCGCGGGCGAAGCCCATTTCGTGGGTGACCACGATCATGGTCATGCCGCCGCGCGCGAGCTCGCGCATCACGTCCAGCACTTCCTGCACCATCTCCGGATCCAGGGCGGAAGTGGGCTCGTCGAACAGCATCACCTTGGGCCGCATGGCCAGCGCCCGGGCGATGGCCACGCGCTGCTGCTGGCCGCCCGAGAGCTGCCAGGGATACTTGTGGGCATGCTCGCGCAGGCCCACGCGCCGCAGCAGCTGCAGGGCCTGCTCGTTCGCCTCGGCGCGCGGCGTGCGGTGGATGCGGCGCGGCGCGAGCGTCACGTTGTCGAGCACGCTCATGTGGCCGAACAGGTTGAACTGCTGGAACACCATGCCGACCTCGCTGCGCTGCTGCTGCAGGACGCGCTGGTCGTCGGTGACTTCCACGCCGCCGATGGTGATGCGGCCGCTGTCGTGCGGCTCCAGCCGGTTGATGGCGCGCAGCAGCGTGGACTTGCCCGAGCCGGAGGCGCCGATGATCACGGTGACCTCGCCCGTGTTGAACACGGTGGAAACGTCCTTGAGCACCTCGTGGGCGCCGAACGCCTTGCAGACGTTCTCCGCCACGATGTAGGGCGTGGCGGGGGTGGTGTGCGGCCGGTTCATTGGGCGCGGCCCTCCACGTCGAAGCGGTGCTCGATCGCGTTGGACACCTGGGTCACCAGGGTCGTCAGCAGCAGGTAGGTGATGGCCACGGTGGAGAGCGTGGCGATCGGCTGGAAGGTGGCCGACTGGATGCGGTTGCCCACGTTGGTCAGCTCCACCACGCCGATCGCGTAGGCGAGGGAGGAGTCCTTGAGCAGCGCCACGAAGTTGCTCACCAGCGGCGGCAGCGAGATCTTGAACGCCTGGGGGAACACCACGTCGAAGAAGACATGCGTGCGCGACAGCCCCAGGGCGCGCGCCGCCTCGGTCTGCCCGCGCGGCACGGCCAGCAGCCCGGCGCGGATGGCTTCGGAGTTGTAGGCGCCCACGTTCAGGCCCAGTGCCACCACGGCGGCGGCGAAGTCGGGCAGGTTGAGCCCCGGCACCAGCACCGGCAGCGCGAAATACACGAACAGGATCTGCACCAGCAGCGGCGTGCCGCGGATCACCCAGATGTAGAAGCGGGCCGCCCAGCGCAGCGGCGTCCAGCGCGCGGTGCGGGCCAGGGCCGCGCCGGTGCCGAGCACGAGGCCGCAGAACCCGCTCACTAGCGTGAGCCAGAGCGTGGTGCGCGCGCCGTCGGCGAAGGCCTGCGCGTTGGGGCCGATGGGGTCGGGGAGTAAGGAGAGGGCCTGGCCGAGCAGGGCCAGGGCCAGCACCATCAGCACCAGGGCCGAGACCAGCGTCGCATTGCTGCGCTGCTGGCGGCTCCAGTGCCGGGGCCAAAGAGCGGTGAGCATGGAGAAAGCGTCCGGAAGGCCGGCCGCGGCGCCGCGTCAGGGCGCCGGCCGGCGGTCAGGGATCAGGGAGTGCAGCGGACGTCTTCGTTGAAGTACTTCTTGGACACGGCGGCATAGCTGCCGTCGGCCTGGATCTCGGCGAAGGCCTTGTTCCAGGCATCGGCCAGGCCGGTGTTGCCCTTGGCCACGGCCGGGGCGATCTTCTCGATGAAGAGCATGTCGCCGAGCTTCAGGCCTGCCTTGGGGTTCTTGGCGGCGACTTCCTTGGCCACGAACTTGTCGGTCACCCAGGCGTCCACGCGCTTGGACGTGAGGGCGCTGCGGGCGTCCACGTCGGTCGGGAAGTTCTTCACGTCCTTCACGCCCGGCACCTTCTTCACGTTCTCGAGGTAGCTCGTGCCGGTCTGCACGGCCACCACCTTGCCGGCGAGGTCCTTGCCCGCGCGGATGGCCGGGTCCATGGAAATCACCATGCCGCCGGAGCAGTAGTGGGGCGTGGCGAAGGTGACGGCCTTGGAGCGCTCTTCCGTCACGCCGTGCGAGGCGATGGCAACGTCCCAGCGGTCCTGCGCGAGGCCGGTCAGCAGGGCGTCGAAGCCCAGCGTCTTCCATTCCACCTTCAGATTCATCTTCTTGGCCACCAGGTTGGCGACCTCGACCTCGAAGCCCGTGAGCTCCGTGCCCTTGAAATAGTTGAAGGGCGCGAACTGCCCCTCCGTGGCGATGATGATCTTGCCGTCCTTCTGGATGGCGTCGATCGGGCGGGCCTGTGCCGAGAAGGCTGCGCACAGTGCCACGGCGGCGGTGGCCATCGTCTTGAGAATCTTCATCTGCGGTTCCTGGTGGGGTGGGACAGGGTACAAAAAATCCGGCTTGGCGTGTGGCGAAGCCGGACATGGTGGACCCGCCGCCCGGGGTCGGGCGTCACGGAGTGGACACATTATAAAGACGGGGCATGGCGCCATGCCCTCTCGAAAATGCGGATGGTCCGGTGCCGCATGGAGCGGCTACACGGCCCAGCAAGAAGCGGACCTGCGCGGCCTTCAGCACTCCACGATGTTCACCGCCAGGCCGCCCCGGGCCGTCTCCTTGTACTTGGTGAGCATGTCGGCCCCGGTCTCGCGCATGGTCTTGATGACCTGGTCCAGGCTCACGAAGTGGGTGCCGTCGCCGTGCAGCGCCATGCGCGCCGCGTTGATCGCCTTGACCGAGGCGATGGCGTT
The DNA here is from genome assembly GCF_900104515.1 of Paracidovorax cattleyae. Classification (GTDB taxonomy): domain Bacteria; phylum Pseudomonadota; class Gammaproteobacteria; order Burkholderiales; family Burkholderiaceae_C; genus Paracidovorax; species Paracidovorax cattleyae. The sequence goes on along the minus strand of NZ_FNJL01000017.1, from coordinate 11,242 downwards.
GCGCTCGATGCACGGGATCTGCACCAGCCCGCCGACCGGGTCGCAGGTCAGCCCCAGGTGGTGCTCCATGCCGATCTCGGCCGCGTTCTCCGCCTGGGCCGGCGTGCCGCCCAGTGCCGCGCACAGCGCGCCTGCCGCCATCGAGCAGGCCACTCCCACCTCGCCCTGGCAGCCGACTTCCGCGCCGCTGATGGACGCGTTCTGCTTGTAGAGGATGCCGATGGCCCCGGCCGTGAGCAGGAAGTCCACCACGCCGCGCTCGCTGGCGCCGGGTGCCGTATGCACGTAGTAGTGCAGCACGGCCGGCACGATGCCGGCGGCGCCGTTGGTCGGGGCGGTGACCACGCGGCCGCCGGCGGCGTTCTCCTCGTTGACCGCCAGTGCCCAGAGGTTCACCCAGTCGAGCACCCGCAGCGGATCTTCCGGACGGGGATCGAACGTTCCCAGCCGCTGCGCCAGGCCGGCTGCGCGCCGCTTCACCTTGAATCCTCCGGGCAGCAGGCCCTCGGTGCGGCAGCCGCGCTCGACGCAGCCCTGCATGGTGCGCCAGATGGCCAGCAGGCCGGCGTCGATCTCCGCGTCCGTGCGCCAGTGCCGCTCGTTGGCGCGCATGATCCCTGCGATGTCCAGGCCGTGCGTGGCCGTGAGGCGCAGCAGGTCCGCCGCGTCGCCGAAGGGCATGGGCAGCACCGACGGGTCGGGCGCCACCACCTTGTGCCGCGAACCGTCCGCGGCCACCGCCTCGCTCACCACGAATCCGCCGCCCACGGAGTAGTAGGTGGCTTCGTGCAGCAACTCTCCCGAATTGGCGAGCGCGGCGAACCGCAGCCCGTTGGCGTGGAAGGGCAGGGTCTTGAGGGCGTAGAAGCGCAGGTCGCGCGGCTCGTCGAAGGCGATCGGGTGGCGGCCCGCGAGCGGCAGGCGCCCGCCCGCACGAATCTCTGCCACGTAGCTGCCGATGCGGTCCACATCGACGGTGTCGGGCTCGTGCCCGGACAGGCCCAGCAGCACGGCGGTGTCGCTGCCGTGGCCCTTGCCCGTGGCGCCCAGCGAGCCGTAGAGCTCCGCCTCCACGCGCCCGGTGGCGGCCAGCAGGCCCTGGTGCTCCAGCGCGTGGGTGAACAGGCGGGCGGCACGCATGGGGCCCACGGTGTGGGAGCTGGACGGACCGATGCCGATCTTGAAGAGGTCGAAGACGCTGATGGCCATGGGATCGGAGTGCAAGCTGCGGATGGGCGCACAGCGTAAGCAACAAGTTTCGCCAGGTCCACTGATCTTTCGTGAGGGAATACATTAGCGATCCTGTTGAATCGCGAAAGCCGGCAAACCATGGACATGAACCGCCTGCGCGCCTTGCGCGAACTGGCCCGCTGCGGCACCATGGCCGCGGCCGCCGAGGCGCTGGCCCTCACGCCTTCGGCGGTGTCGCAGCAGATCGCGCAGCTGGAGGCGGAGGCGGGCATCGCGCTCACAGAGCGGCAGGGGCGCGGCGTGCGGCTCACGCCCGGCGGCGAAGCGCTGGTGCGGCACGCGGAGCGCCTGATGGCAGTGCTGGACGAGGCGAAGTCCGAACTGGCGCTGCTGCGGCGCGAACTCGCGGGGGAATTGCGCGTGGCGGCGTTCCCGTCGATCGCCTCCGCGCTGCTGCCCGAGACGATCCAGGCGTTGCGGGCCGCCTATCCGCGCCTGCGCCTGGCCGTGGAGGAAATGGAGCCGGCGGACGGCCTGGCGGCGCTCGGCTCCTGGCGCGCCGACATCGCACTCATCGACCACCTCGCGCTGCGCCGCGACCGGCGGCAGGACGGCTGCGGCTTCGTGGCGCTGGCCCGGGATTCGCTGCACGTGCTGTTGCCCGGCACCCATCCGCTGGCAGCCCGCCCGTGGCTGGGCGTGGCGGACCTGCGGGACGAACCCTGGGCCATGGACGCCGCCTCCAGCAGCTTCGGCGAGTTCGTGCGCAACCTCTGCCTCGCGGAAGGCTTCGAGCCGCGCATGGACGTGCGCGCCCTGGGCTTCGAGGTGGTGTCCGCCATGGTGGGCGCCGGCTGTGCCGTCACCGTGGTGCCGGGCCTGCGCCTGCTGCGCCCGCTGCCGGGCATCCGCGCCGTGCCCCTGCGCCCGGCCGTCGCCCGGGAGATCTCCGTCGCCTTCCGGCGCGGCGAGCGCGACCACCCGGCCGTGAAGGTGTTCATCGACGAGATCGTGCGCGCGGCGGAGCGCCTGTCCCGCCCGGCAGGCGATGTCACCTCATGAATCCGTCATAACCGGTTTTCAGGATGAGCGCGCCCACCACGACGATGAAGATCCCCCGGACGAACCCCGTGCCATGCTTCATCGCCATGTGCGTGCCCAGCATGCTGCCCGCCACGTTGGCCACCGCTAGCGGCAGCGCGAAATGCCACCACACGTGGCCCTTGGCCGTGAACAGGATCAGTGCCGCGACGTTGGTCGCGATGTTGAGCAGCTTGGCCGAGGCCGAGGCGTTCAGGAAGTCGTAGCCCAGCAGGCGCACGAACAGGAACACGAAGAAGCTGCCCGCGCCCGGCCCGAAGAAGCCGTCGTAGAACCCGACGGCGGCGCCGATCAGGCAGGCCACCCGGGTTTCGGTGCCGCCCTCGAAGCGCGGCGCATGGTGTTTGCCCAGGTCCTTGCGCGCCAGCGTGTAGAGCAGCACGGCCAGCAGGATGAAGGGCAGCAGCCGGCGCAGGAAGTCCACCGGGACCACGGTCACGGTCCACGCCCCGGCGAACGCGCCTGCGAAGCCGGTGGCTGCGGCCGGCAGCAGCGCCTTCCAGCGCATCTGCACGCGGCGGCTGTATTGCCAGGTGGCGATGCCCGTGCCCCAGATCGAGCCGCTCTTGTTGGTGCCCATCATGGTCGCCGGGGGCGCGGTGGGGAAGGTGGCGAACAGCGCGGGCACCAGGATGAGCCCGCCGCCGCCCACGATCGCATCCACGAAACCGGCCAGCAGCGATGCCAGCGAAACAATGATCCATTCCATCCCCGGATTGTCTCATTTGCTATCGTTTCAATAGCTTGCGGGCAAAAAAAAGCGCCGGGATCACCGGCGCTTGGGGAAATGGGGCATCTTGTAGGGGATGCTTGGAATGTTTTTCGAGTTCGAGTTTGTCTCCTCGGCCCCCTCGTTGCGCGACGTGCGCGCCATCGGGTAACCGCAATGTAACTCCCGCACCCGCCTGGTGCATTGGGGGTTTCCCGCAGATCGCCTGTGCGCGATGGCGGTGCGCCGGGTGGCCGGGCGGGGGGCCGCGGTGGTGCATCGGCCCGTGGTCGGCTGCGCGTCAGCCGCCGGCCCTGGCTTCGGCGCGCAGCCATTCGGCCGCCTTTTCCGCGATCATCAGGGTGGGTGAATTGGTGTTCCCGCTCGTGATGGCGGGCATGGCGCCCGCATCCACCACCCGCAGGCCCTCGATCGTGCCGCCCCGGCCGTCCCGCACGCGCAGCCGCGCGTCGAGCACGGCGGCGGAGTCGCCGTCGGCGCCCATGCGCGTGGTGCCCACGGGATGGAAGATGGTGGTGGCGATGTCGCCCGCCAGGCGCGCGAGCTCCTCGTCGGTCTGGTATTGCGGTCCCGGCTTCCATTCCTCGGGCCGATAGGGCGCCAGTGCCGGCTGCGCCACGATGCGGCGCGTGACGCGCAGCGAATCGGCGGCCACCTGCCGGTCCTCCGGCGTGCTCAGGTAGCGCGGCGCGATCGCCGGTGCGTCCTGGAACCGGGGGCTCCTTATGCGCACCGTGCCGCGGCTCGTGGGATTGAGGTTGCACACGCTGGCGGTGAAGGCCGGGAAGGTGTGCAGCGGCTCGCCGAACGCGTCGAGCGACAGGGGCTGCACATGGTACTGGATGTTGGGGTGCGGCTGCTCCGGTGCGCTGCGGGTGAAGGCCCCCAGTTGCGAAGGCGCCATGCTCATCGGGCCGGTGCGCTTGAGGGCGTATTCGAGCCCGATGCGCGCGCGGCCCCAGAGGTTGCCCGCCAGCGTGTTGAGCGTGGGCACGCCATTCACCTTGAACACCGCGCGGATCTGCAGGTGGTCCTGCAGGTTGCCGCCCACCCCTGGAAGGTCGTGCGCCACCGGAATGCCGTGCGACTGCAGCAACTCTCCCGGGCCGATGCCCGAGAGCTGCAGCAGCTGCGGCGAGTTGACGGCGCCCGCGCTCAGGATCACATCGCGGGCGGCGTGCGCGGTGACCATCTCGCTGCCGTTCCAGACCTCGACGCCCGTGCAGCGGCTGGTGCCGTCCGGCCGGGTCTCCAGCAGCAGCCGGGCGGCCTGCGCGCCGGTCCACATCTCGAAGTTGGGGCGGCCGTAGCAGGTCGGCCGCAGGAAGGCCTTGGCGGTGTTCCAGCGCCAGCCGTTCTTCTGGTTGACCTCGAAGTACCCGACGCCCTCGTTGCTGCCGCCGTTGAAATCGTCGGTCGCGGCAATGCCGGCCTGCTGCGCGGCGAGCGCGAAGGCGTCGAGCACGTCCCAGCGCAGGCGCTGGCGTTCCACGCGCCACTCCCCGCTGCCTCCGGTGCTGCGGCTGCCGTGCAGTCGCCGGAACGCGTCCGTGGCCGTGTCGGGGCGGTCCAGGCGCCAGTGGTCCTCGTGGCGGCGGAAGGCCGGCAGCACGGATTCCCAGCGCCAGGTGTCGTCGCCGGTGGTTTCCGCCCACTGCTCGTAGTCCCGCGCCTGGCCGCGCATGTAGATCATGCCGTTGATGCTGCTGCAGCCGCCCAGGGTCTTGCCGCGTGGGTAGCGCAGGCTGCGTCCGTTCAGGCCTTCGTCCGGTTCGGTCTGGTAGAGCCAGTCGGTGCGCGGGTTGCCGATGCAGTAGAGGTAGCCCACGGGGATGTGGATCCAGTGGTAGTCGTCCTTGCGGCCTGCCTCCACGAGCAGCACGCGGTGCCGCGGATCGGCGCTCAGCCGGTTGCACAGCAGGGCGCCGGCCGTGCCGCCGCCGATGACGATGGTGTCGAAAGAGGTGTCGCTCATGGAAAGGAGGGCGGGAAGCCGCGGCGCGGCAACGGGCCCGGCCCATTGTGCGCGGCGGTGCCGCGCTGTCGATAGGGAAACACCTGCTGCTCCTGGTTCGATAGCTTTGCCTGTCCATCCATGCAGGCGCCAGGCCGGATTTGATGAAATTTCAACCGGCGCCTTCCGCCATACGGACGGGCTCTGCGCTGACGCGGGCGGCGTGCCGCACTCCGCTAACATCCGGTTGCCGTTTTTGGCGGCACTTTTTTTGCCGTCCGTTCACCGCCACCGCATCCCGCCCGCCCATCCCGACCCCGATCCGGCCCCGTTTCCCCTCCATGAGCGACAGCCAGCCACGCATCACACGCACGGACACCCCCGAAGGGCCGGTCGCGGCGCTGCTCGGCCGCTGGGGCGCTGCGGAACTGGGCACGCGGCCGGCCTGGAAGGCCCTGTCGGCGCAACTGGCGAAGACGCCGCCCGCGTCCGGCCTGGGGTGGGACCTGCGCGGCGTCGAATGGCTCGACCACGTGGGCGCGCAGCTGCTCTGGAACCATTGGGGCCGAGAGTGGCCCGAACGCCTGTCGGTGGACGACGCGCAGCGCGACATGCTCGAGCGCGTGGCTGAATACACCGTCACCCGCCGGCCGCCCGAATCGCCCTGGCGCCTGGCCGAGGAGGTCGATCGGCTCGGTGTGAAGGTGCTCAGCGCCCTCGGCCACGGCCGCCACCTGCTGGAGCTGGTGGGCCAGCTGATGATCGACTTGGTCCGCGTCGTGCGCGCGCCGCGCCGTGCGCCATGGCGCGACATCTCCGGCCACCTCTACCGCATGGGCGCCACGGCCCTGCCCATCACGGCCATCGTGGGCTTTCTGATCGGCGTGGTGCTGGCCTATCTCATGAGCCTGCAGCTGCGGCAGTTCGGGGCCGAATCCTTCATCGTCAACATCCTGGGCATCTCGCTGATCCGGGAACTGGGCCCCATGCTGGCCGCCATCCTCGTGGCGGGCCGGTCCGGCTCCGCCATCACGGCCCAGATCGGCGTGATGCGGGTCACCGAGGAACTGGACGCGATGCGCGTCATGGGCATACCGCACGGCTTCCGGCTGGTGATGCCCCGGGCCGTGGCCCTCGCCATCGCCATGCCGCTGATCGCCGTCTGGACCACGCTGTGCGCCCTCGCCGGAGGCATGCTCGCGGCCGACATCGCCATGGACGTCTCGCCCGCCTATTTCGTGCAGGCGCTGCCCAATGCGGTGGGCTTCTCCAACCTCGTGCTTGCCATGGGGAAATCGGTGGTGTTCGGCGTCGGCATCGCCCTCATCGGCTGCCACTGGGGACTGCGCGTGAAGCCCAACACCCAGAGCCTGGGCGAGGGCACCACGGCCTCGGTGGTGAACGCCATTACCATGGTCATCATCGTGGATGCGCTCTTCGCGATCGCGTTCAAGAACCTGGGGATCTGAGCGCATGACGAGCGAAGCAGAAGCAGAAGCAGACGCCATCGCCACGGGTCCCGCAGCCGCCCCCGAGCCGCCGCCGGCGGACGCGACGCCCGTGGTCGAGATCCAGGGGCTGTCCACCGTGTTCGGCAAGGGCGACGAAGCCTTTGCCGTGCACGAGAACCTCGACCTCACGGTGCGCCGCGGCGAGATTCTCGCGCTCGTGGGCGGTTCGGGCACCGGCAAGACCGTGCTGCTGCGGCAGATGCTGGGCCTCACCCGTCCGGCCAAAGGCAGCGTCACCGTGCTGGGCCGGCCGGCCTCCGAGATGGGCCGGGCGGGCGCCGCGAGCCGCGTGGGCATGCTGTTCCAGCACGGCGCGCTGTTCTCGGCGTTCAGCGTGCTGGACAACGTCGCCTTCGCGCTGCGCGAGCAGGGCACCCTGCCCAGGGACCTGATCTGCGATGCCGCCATGGTCAAGCTGCGCATGGTGGGCCTGAAACCCGAACACGCCACGCGCATGCCCTCGGATCTCTCCGGCGGCATGATCAAGCGCGTGGCGCTGGCGCGCGCGCTCGTCATGGACCCGCCGCTGCTGCTGCTCGACGAGCCCACCGCGGGCCTCGATCCGAACAGCTCCGACGAATTCTGCGAACTGCTGCGCGAGCTGCATGCCGCGCTGGGCCTCACCGTGGTGATGGTCACGCACGACCTGGACACGCTCTTCGCGCTCAGCACGCGCGTCGCGGTCCTCGCGGAAAAGCGGGTCATCACCAGCGGCACGCCGCAGGAGGTAACCCGCTTCGAGCATCCGTTCATTCAACACTTTTTCCTCGGGGAGCGCGGCCGCCGCGCGATGGCGCCCGCGCCATCGGCGCCGCCCGCCGCCGCAGCCCCGGGACAGGAGGCCTGATGGAAAACAAGTCCCATGCCCTGGCCGCGGGCATTTTCGTGGTCGTCGTGGCGGCGCTGCTGGCGGGTCTGGGCCTGTGGCTCACCCGCGACCGGGCGAGCTACCAGCTCTACGAACTGTCCACCCGCGAGAGTGTGGGCGGCCTGCAGCCCCAGGCCGCCGTGCGCTACAAGGGCGTGGCCGTGGGCAAGGTCACGCGCATCGGCTTCGACCCTGATGTGCCGGGCAACGTGCTCATCCGCATCGCCGTCAACGAGCAGGCGCCCGTCACCCCCGCCACCTTCGCGGTGCTGGGCTACCAGGGCGTCACCGGGCTGGCCCACGTGCTGCTCGACGACGGCAACGGACCGCAGCCGGCGCTCCCCCGCGGATCCAGCGGCCTGCCGCGGCTGCCCCTCAAGAGTTCACCCTTCAGCCAGTTGGCGGAACAGGGGCCGGCCATCCTCGCGCAGGTGCAGCAGGCGACCGACCGCATCAACGACCTGCTGGGCGACGAGAACCAGAAACGCTTTTCCCTGGCGCTGGACAACCTGGGCCAGGCCGCCGGCAGCGCCAATGCGCTCATGAAGCGGCTCGACGCCACGGTGGAGCAGCGGCTCGACCCGGCCCTGGCATCGGTGCCGGTCGTGGCCAGCGATGCCCGCGAGACGCTCAAGGCGCTGCGGCAGGCGGGAACCAACGCCGGTGACGCGGCCAACGAGGTCAAGGCCGCCGTGCGCAAGCTCAGCGCCGAAGGCGGGCCGCTGGACCAGATCGCCGACAGCTCGCAATCGCTCTCGCAGGCCGCAGACCGCTTCGGCCGCGTGACGCTACCGCGCCTGAACCACGCCGCCGACGAAACCTCGCGGGCCGTGCGCCGCCTGGGCCGCGCGGCCAGCAACCTCAGCGACAACCCGCAATCGCTGATCTACGGGCCCGGCCGCTCTGCGGGTGGTCCCGGCGAACCCGGCTTCGAGGCGCCGGCCGCTGCGGCACCGTGAAGCGCCGTGCCGGCACCCGCAGGCATGCACCCGCAAGACCTTCCACCGCATCCAAGGACATGACGAGGAACGACATGGCACACCACGCAGTCACCCCCCGGGCCCGCGGCCTCTGGGCCGTCGCGCTCGCGGCCGCAGCGCTCACTGCGGGCTGCTCCGCCCTGCCCGCGCCACCACCCCGTGCCGACGTGTACGACTTCGGTCCCGGCCCGCTGGAGCAAGCGCCCGCCGAGCGCGGCGCGCCGCTGCCGCCCATCGCGCTGCCGGAAGTGGCCGCCGCGGGGCCGGTCGAAGGCAGCACCGCCGTGCTGTACCGCCTGGCCTACGACGATCCGCGCCACCTCCGTCCCTACGGCCAGGCACGCTGGAGCCAGCCGCCCGCGCAGCTCGTGCAGCAGGCCCTGCGCGACCAGCTTGGCTTGCGCCGCCCCGTGCTCATGGGCGACGAGGGTGCATCGCAACTCGTCGATACGGGCAAGCCGCCGATAGTGCTGCGCGTGGAGATCGAGGAGTTCAGCCAGGTCTTCCAGTCGCCCAAGGCCAGCACCGGCGTGCTGCGGCTGCGCGCCTCGCTCGCCGAGTCCACCCCGGCCGGCGAGAAGCTCGTCGCCCAGCGCGTCTTCGTCATCCAGCGCCCGGCCCCCACGGCCGATGCGCGCGGCGGCACCCTCGCCATGGCGCAGGCGGCCGCCCAGGCGGCGCAGGAGGTGGCGCAGTGGCTGGAGCAGATGGGTCGGTAGGAGGGTATGAAGGGCAGTATCCACCGTCTCGGTATTGCAGCAGCCTTCAGCCCGCTATCGTCACGTCCTGGATTTATGGACGATGTTGTCGATGAACGAGGCATTGCGAGCCAACACCGTGTCCACCAGGTCGGCGTCCGGCATCCAGCTGCATCCTGAAAGATGCCCCAAGCCTTGGCGCAACGAAAGAAGCGATGCGGTGGATCTATCAATGTCGAGTGAGGCGTACCAGCGCTTTACCGCCGCCGCTTCGGGCGTGGCGTTCTGGTGCAGCACTTCGCGCATGCAATCGACGACGGCCTCGTGCACCGGATCGAGACCTTTCGCATAACGGCTGTTCAGCACACTCCGGTCGAGCAGCACGTTCAGCGCCAGCCCGGGGTTCTCGATGACCTTTCCCCAGCCATGCCGCACCGGATCCTGCGGACTGGACGTGGCGTCTTTCTCCCGGTCGTAGCGGAACCCCGTGACATCGATGTTCACGACCTGGTGCCGGCCGTCTGCGCCAGGGACGACCAGCATGTTGTCCGGCCCCAGATCGGACGATTCCCCCAGGGTTAGCCGGGTCAGCAGCGACATGAACAGTCCGTCCAACCCCTTCTGTTGCAACGCCTCGCTCAGGGCCCGCTGGCCCGAGCGGAGATTGGCGGGATCGTTGATCCGTGATACCAGTGCCTGCGCCCGTGTGACCTCATCCGGTTCTACCCGGTTTCCGGCAGCGGCTGCCTTGATGAGCGACGCAGCACGTTTTGCGTCCGCGAGCGAAACGCCATCCGGAAGAAAAGGCTGGGTCAGGAAAGCATCGAGCGGCGTGGCGTCCGGAATGAGCCGCGAAGCGATCAACGCATTGTTCTCCACCGTCAGCAGGGAGGAGTCCGGAATATGGTGCTTTGCAAGATAGGTGCCTTGCAATGCATTGACCATGTCCTGCGCGGCAGCCACGTTGATGACATCGAAAATGATCGGTATGCCGAGTGGGTTTTTCAACTGTGGATTTGAGAGGACGAGGCTCGCATGAACGTCGCTGACATCGTTGATGTCCAGCTCGTCCGCCTTCGCTTTCTCCGCCAGTTTTCTTCCTTTCCCGCTTTGGAGAAAGCCATGGAAAGCATCTGTCAGCTCTCGTTCCAGAGCCCCTTTCGCGGTGCCACCCTCCACAAGCCTGTCCCAGGCACTGACGATGTACCCCAGGCGCTTGTTCGCTTCGGAAATCTGCCCTTTCGCACAAAGTGCAACCGCCTGGCCCAGCAAGCTTCTCGAGATTCCTGTCTTGACAAGATGCTCCTCGCCATCGATCTTCCCGACCATTCCGACGTCGCTGCCTCCCAGCGCCTTCTTCGAGCGTGAGAAGACAACGCCATTTCCGGAGGCTCCCGATGCGGCCTGGACGTCGCCTGGGGTACTGTGGGTGGACAGGAACGACAGGTGTCTGATGATCGAGAACATGGCCCCGTGAGGCCGGGGCCCTTGAGCCGGCCTGGCGGGGCGGTCCATCGAAGCCGAATGCCTGGCGAGCAGTGCCTCTCCGTCAAGGGGCTGCGCTGGATCGTCACCCGTCACTCTTCTGCGCGGCAATCCATCCAGCCCCGGGACGTGGATGTGTCCGGCATGGCGACCCGCCGGGACGGCAGGGGCCGTGCTCTGTTCGAGATCATTGGTTCCACGGGAGGATGAGCCCGTGGTGCGTGCCTGACGATTGATTCGATATTCCACGATGTTTCCGCAGCAAATGGAAAATCTTGGGGAATAGAAGCCGCATCGCACAGTCAGCCTGCGTACCAGTCCATCGATAAACGAAAATCAAACCGCAGCGCGGCAACGGAGCCCACGCGTTCCCATGGGCTGACCTGCTCCCCATAGGGCGTACCAATAGAAGGTTAGTAGAGTCCGTTTTCAGAGGAAGAACGGACATGAAGAAGAGCAGATTCACCGACGAGCAGATCATCGGGTTCCTCAAGCAGGCTGAAGGCGGCATGCCGGTCAAGGAACTGTGCCGCCTGGGCGGCTTCAGCGACGCGACCTTCTACAAGTGGCGCGCCAAGTTCGGCGGCATGCAAGCCAGTGAGGCCACACGACTACGCGAGATCGAGGGCGAGAACGCCAAGCTCAAGAAGCTGCTGGCTGAGGCCCACCTGCACATCGAAGCGTTGAAGGTGGGCTTCGGGGTAAAGCGCTGACCCCGCAGGCC
>NZ_FNJL01000036.1 GCF_900104515.1 Paracidovorax cattleyae | reverse complement strand
GGCGCAGTGGGTCAGTTTTACTTCGGCGCTAACACCCATGCCGTGATCCACGGCGATGTCCACGCACTCGCGGCTAAAGTCATCCACCAACCTCGCATTGGCCAACCACGCATCCATCGCCGCCCCAAAGGTCTTGATGGCGGTAACCCGCCGCTTGGCCCGCTGCTTCTCGATCGCGGGAGAGATGCCTGCCTGGACCGATTTGCGCGCCTCCAGTAGCAGTTCACGCGCCATCGCCAGCGAGATACCGCCAGCGCCGTAGCGCCCCAGGGTCAAGGTCTCGCGACGGCCATTGAGCCGGTAGTCGTAGCGGAAGGTGACGGTACCACTCGGCAATACCGTCACGTAAAGCCCATCGCGGTCAGAAGCCTTGTAGGGCTTGGCCTTGGGCTTCAAATTTCGTAGCGCAGCATCGGTCAGCATCGACGTTTTCTCCGGTTTTTCCGACGGCTTTTACCGTCAGGGACCTGGAGGCCTGCTGATGCCCGGAAAGCCGTATGAAATAAGCTTTTCCGAGAAAACTTTTACCGTCAAAGACGGTATAAGTCTGGATAGTGAATGAGAACGACTGAGTCCGGCCGCGTTTTTTACCGCCACCTATACCGTCAAATTTTTCTGCTAGCCGGCGATAGTCACCGATAGCATCCGCAACCTTTTTCCTTTCACATCAACAGGTTGCGGAAATTTTTCGATAGCTGGCGATAGTCCGTGAAGGACGTCAAATCACTCCCACTCAATTGTAAACAAACCAAAAAATGTCTTCATTGCCAATGACTTACGGATGACTCCGGCATCCGATGCCATGAATAATGCCATGTTCATGATGTGGAACCACTTTCACTCCTACCGAGACTGTCGCCGCCCGCTTGATCGTCAACTTGAGTCTGCGCCACGGCGGGCGTAGGCACCTCCGCGTGCTGTCGGCTATGCCTGAACTGCTCCAGGGCTCTCTGCACTGCCTCTTCTGGTACTTGAGGAATGATGTTGACGGGTATGACGACCTCGCAATCAATCGGCTCCACACCTTTGATACGCAATTCCACCATGCCGTTGCCGATGACACTATGGAAGTACCGGGTGAAGTCCTCAATGTCCTGCTCGTTTATCTCCACACCCTGTCGGAAACCACATTCATTGAGCAGCGTATGCAGCTTTCCGTTCGCCACGTCCATAGCAAACGCAAGCACGATGGTGCCGCGTGAGCTTATCGTGACGAACCGCAGGACACCATCGCCGTTGTCGATAGGCAGCAGCGTCATCTCCCGAAACTGGTCGGCTGGTGGATGAGGCCAAAGGTTCACTGAAACGGTAGCCCCTTCAAGCCGCCCGAGCCGCGCGACATCCTCGACGCAGCCACCAGCTTTGAGCGTCTCCACAGCTTCTGGTGTCATGAGCGGATACCACGGAGTGAGCCGGTCGCGGTTCGAGTACACATCCATCTCGTCGGGCACCCCGGCGTCAACCTTGATGTAGCGGTTGGCCAATGCCTCGATGATGCACAAGTCCGCTGCGATGCGCTGGCGATCAGCCGGAATATCGGGGTCCACAATGATCTTGCCGAGACTCGCATGAGCCACCGCGCAACGGCCCGAATCGAACAGATGCTTGTTGACATCGATGCCCTGGTCGCGCAGTTCCTTGATGCGCTTGACGGCTCGCTCCTCCGTCAACTGGTCCAGGTTGTTCCCAACCCATTCGACGCGCTTCTCGCTGGGCATTTGACTTTCGATGACCTTGAAGAAGCTCAGAAAGCTGTAGGCGTCATGAACGCGGCTCAAACGGCGGCCCTCGCGTAGGAACGCTAGCGCCTTGCGTACCTGGTCGTTCTCGATGATGGGCATGTGGTTGCAATCGAAGCCGTGCGCGCCTCCCTGCATGACCTCGGTATAGACGTCCCGGACGGCACCATAGCGAATGATGAAGGTCCCCCAGGTCCGGTTCGTGATGTCGACATAACCGCGCTTGTAAAAGCCAAGGATGGACGTAAAGCGGTATAGCCGCGCCATCACCTCGTCATTGTTGTCTTGCTCAGCAGGCGTGCTGATGCCCGGCGCGCTGCGCACCTCCCCTTCCTGTTCGCGCTTCACACCTTGCAGGAAGTACTCATGTCCGTCGTACTCGATCCAGACATCCTCCTGCGACCAGGCAATCGACGAAACCACACCCACAGACAGCCAGCCCCGACGGCCGTTCATACGGTCTAGGGCAGCAGCGCCGAATAAATGCGGGACGTAGGGGGTCTTCATAGCTGCACAGGCTCGGCCGGCGGCTTGGCAGCTCGCTTCAGGATTTCGGTCACAAGTTCCGGTTCGGCGCCCGCGATGAGCAGCTTGCGAGTCGGTGCGATATGAGTGAATACCTCGGCCAGTACGGTCATGTCGTGGCCCAGGCCGTTTGATAGCGAGGTCGCTTTCAGCAGGCCAAAGCGAGCGCCAGCCGTCACCTCGTCCATGCCTTGCCGAGTGACAGCCAGATTCGATCGCAAGGTCGCAATCGCGTCGATCGCTCCCTTTTCAAAGACAAGTAGCTTCGTGCCAAGGCTGTCGGTGAAAGGCATCTGACGGGGCCGATAAGGGCTCATGTCCAATGCCTCCGACACTTGGCCGCCAGCTCGCGCGCTGATGATGGCTGCATCGACAAGCTGCTTGGCGCTCATCAGGCCACACGCCACATCGACCAACTCGGCTGCGATCATGGTCTTGAGCTTTTCGATTTGGCCGGCTTGCTCCTGTGCGGCTTTGAAGCGGTCGTTGGCGCGATTGATCCAGTTGCCCAACAGGAGCGCAGCACCACCGAACAGCGCACCGGCAAGGCCGGCCGCCGCTGCTTGGTCGTGACCGATCCCCCAGGGCCTGCATGCCAGGACGTACCAGCCAAACGCGACCAGTGCTGCGAACAGCACTAGGTCGATATGGTTCATGATCCTGGTCATGAGCTTCAAATCAAGCGATCGCGAGCGTCAGATGACCGATCGGCTCGGCGGCCGGCCGCACCTTGATTTCGATGTCGTAGCCGAGACGATTCAGGCACTCCATGAGCTTGCGTTCGGAGAGGTTGGCGAAGTCGCCACGCATCATTCCCGACACCTTCGGTTGCGGGATTCCCATGCGCCGGCCAGCCTCTTCTTGGGTCAAGCCGAGACGACGCACGGCGCGGGTGATCTCGATCACTAGGCCGGACTTGATCTTGAGCTTCTCTGCGTCGGCTAGGCCGAGGTCGGCGAAGACGTTACCCGAGCCGGTTTCGATCTCGATGCCTTCAATCATGCGCTTTGCCATGTCGTAGCTCCTTTGCCAGCGCCTCGGCTACCTTCAGCCTGGCGCGAATGATGTCCATGTCCTCTTTCGGAGTGGCGATCCCGCTCTTGCTCTTCTTCTGGAAGCAGTGCAGGACGAACACCGCTTCCGCGAACTTCACCGTATAGACGGCCCGGTACGTACCGCCGACATCGTCCTCGACGATCTCAAGGACGCCGGCACCGCCGAAGCCCTTGAGCGGCTTTGCCGCACCGTGCTGATCGCCCCGCTGAGCGAAGTCGAGGGCGTGACCAAAGAACTTCCGCACATCGAGAGGAAGCGCCATCAGGTCTCGTTTACTTCCTCCGACCCAGATCAGCAGCCTGTCTTGTTCTGTCATGCCGCAAATCTATACCATTTCAGATATAGAGTCAAACGGGACACGGACCGAGTGACATATGCCGTCCATCAACGCAACGCCTGCTCTACAGGCCATTAAATATACGTCTTGCACCATCCATTCATTATGATATCATTTTGAACAATCAACGCACGGAGCCATCATGTTCAGCAAGATCGCGATTCGAAACATACCCAGCCAGATCTTTCGTGCACTGGAAACACTGGCGGACCTCCACGACCGCTCAACCGAGGCCGAAGCTCGACAGGCCCTGCGAGCATGGGTTGACCCGTTGTTGGTTCAAGACGGTCGGAACACGCGCCGCAAGGAAGTCGCAGAGCGTCTCAATCGGATGCTGACGCAGGTCAACGCCGGCCGACGCGGCCCGAAGCTCACTCCATCACACATCGCTGAGGCCATTCAGGAGGAGCGAGCGGAGGATGTCGAGGACTGGTTTCTTGGGGAAAAGGAGCCGAGCTTTTCCCAACTGTCAGCCATCGCGATCTTCCTGGGTGTCGATTCAGACTGGCTCAAACATGGCGACAAGGCGCTCTATCCCCCCGAATACGAGCGCTTGTCTGAGAACCCTTTCGAAGCCGTTGACTGGCTTCTGCGTTGGGACCTGGCCAACGGCCAGTCTGATGGCACGCTCAAGACCTTGCACCTGATCCGAGCCGCCAATCCCACTGGCGGTCTGTACATCGTGAAGGAATCCGACAAGGGGTACTTTCGGACGTTCTACACGCCGATTCATGTATCAGAGGAGATTGGTGCTGGTGGTGAAGCATCTCTGGCCGCGCTAATCGTGACGCTCGAACTTCTGTACAAGCGCTACACCGCGATGGGTAGCGGCATCATGGTCCTGGGTTACCAACTGCGGCCTGACGACATCGAGCAATTGACCAAGGGGAATACCCATCCTGGGTCCCTACTCAAGGAGGAATCTCGGTCTATGTGGTGGGAGGACATATGGGATCGCGAGATGGCACCGAAGCATCACTACTGGCCGGGTTGGAAATCGCTGTACGAGCGCATAGAGCGAGTAATCTCGGCCCGGACACATCTGAACGAACTGCGCACGCAGATTCGTCAAGGCGCAACAACGATGGCTTGCAGTGACAATTAACCCATGCCGGGTACAAGACCATCATGGGCGGCATGTGAGGTGTTCTGAGAATTTAGCAAAGGAGTGAACCATGAGGAAGGAAGCCAAGGAAGCTTGGCTAAATGCAGAAGTAGGCCCGGCCTTTGATGCACTGAAAGCCGACCCTCGCCGCGCCGTTACCGCTGAACAGGTGCGTACCCGTCTGGCTGACATCACCCAAGTCATTATGAAAGTAACAACACTTGTACTCAATACGAATGGGGAGCCGCATTTCCAAAGCGAAGACCAATTCGATGTTGAAAACCTGTTCGAGATTTCCAAGTCCCGCGAACAAAGCGCCCGCGATATGGGTTCGGAGTGGACTGCAGGAGCCGTGTCGTTCTTCGGCGGCGAAGTTGTAAAGGCCGTTAACACGGGCGAGCATGCCGATGTAAGCAAGGCGATTATCCAAATGCTGATGGCGACGTGGTTGTTCGATTCGTTGTATTGCGGCATTACCGCCAACACGTACCGCGAATCCGACATGAAATTCACGATCACACCCGATGGTGCGGTCTCGCACACTCGCATCCCGACCCAGAATAAGGCACGTGCCTGAGCGCCATTCCTGCGCCTGTGACAGTGCGACCTATCTGCCCGGTCGAATCCGATGGGCGGCTGCGCGCTCCGTCTTTCGTTTTCGACGCCGGCGACCGAGGTCGTCCACGTCGATATTGAGCCAGAGCCACCAGCCGTCACGAAAGCGCTCATCAGCCTGTAGGTCCTCAAGGCGCGAGGACTTCGGGGCGTTTCCCTCGTAGCGTTGAGCAATAGCCTCCTGAAGGCGGTCAGGTACCTCTACGACAGCGGCCGCGCTCGCCTGCAGATCGAAGTCAGGAAGGATCACGCGAAGGCCGCCCGCGTCCTGGGCCATTACGTAGGTCAGGAAGAACATCGTTACCCCTCCCCCATTAAAGCGTTTATGGTGTATGTTCGTTGGGCCATAGGTGCCTCACTCAATGGGTCGTCTTGTCCGGCGGGACGGACGCTGCAATCGTCTGCCCCGCCACCTTGCCCAACGCCCGTGCGGTGATCTCGCTGAACGACAGCACCGGCACAGGGTCATCGATTGCATCGAGCAGGTTTTCCAAGTCCCAATGCTCGATAGGTGAAACGATCATCAACCCGCTGTCCATGTCGTTCCAGACCAAGAAGATTCGGCCGTCCAGCTCCAAGGCATAGTGCACCTGGCCGCAGCTCAATTCCTCAGCGTCATCATCGAGTATGTGTTTGATGGATGTGGCGCTGGTCAGCATCGCCATTGCGGAATAGATCGTGGTTTGCATGTTCATGACTCCTGGTTGATTGAAGATGCCGCCTGGCCGTCGCTCGAATCACCAACGGGCAATTGAGGCCAACCACCGGCGTCCGGGAAAGTCGCCTCACACTTCGGCGACGCATTCCAGTTGGTGCAGTACCAAAACAGGCCCTGCCGACCTTCTTTCGGCCTGAGAATTCCGGTTGCACATATAGGGCACGGCTCGGCTTCGGTTGTCTTGGTTTCCATGTATGTCGTCACCTTGGCCTTGCTGCCCGTGGTGAAGTGCAGCGGCAATCGAGCAAGGAAATTCTTGTTCCGCTCTTTCATCAGTGCGTTTGCCGCGTCCTTGTCCGCTGGCGGCGGCAACGTGAAGGACAGCCATTCCCGCACGTAGTCGAGAACGCCGAGGACCATTTGCTGTTCGGCGCGGTCCTTCTCCACCTGGCGAGCCAGCCGGTTGATCGCGGTGGCAATGCGCGCCTCCACGTCGGCCAGGTAGTCCTTCTCTTCCTGCTGCCGCAGGAAGTCGGCAATCGCCGACCGGATGAGGTGCCCTGTTGGCAAGCCGATGGCTTCGGCTCTGGCTTCCAGCTGTTGGCGCTGCTCGTCTTCGAGCCGGACCGAATAAGTTCGTTTTGCGGCCATGTGGCCCCCTTTCATCTGTGTTGCGGGCGCGTCCTGCGAACGCAACACGTATCTACAAAGTGCAGGACGCTTCTAAGCCTTGTCCCGCAACGAAAAACACCAAAAAACACCCCTGCAGCGCAATACCCCTTTATGTTCCACTCAGCACTGTCTTCCGGGTGAGCGCATTGCATTTCCGGGTTCCTGCGCGTTGCGTCACTCTTTCGCCAGCCCTACGTCGAAAATGCGTCACAACTACGTCAGAAGTACGCCAAATGGATTGACCAGCGCTCGGCGTGGCATGTGGTTTTCTTGCAGTGGAATTGCAGTGAATATGGCGTGAACGTGCAGTGTGTTGATGTGGCACTACAGAAACACTGCATGTCCACTGCAAAAGCACTACAGGTCCACTGCGAATGCACTGCATGTTGGGGCCTTCATGCCAATCAAAAAATCTGCCCGCAGCGCAGGCTCCCGAGCTTGTTGATCGTGTCCAGAATCCGTCGATTGCCCCGCCGCCGAATCGGGCGTGGTACAGGTTCACCGGCGGACCGATAGGCAGCGACCAGCTGCTTCCACCGCTCTTCAAGTGCCTTCTTCGCGTCGGCCAGGCTGGGCGCGGATGCCCGGACATAGGGCAGATCGGACAGCCAGACAGACCATTCAATTTGCGAACCAGAGCCGACCGGCATGGCTTCAACCGAGAAGCCACCGATCTTTTGACTTTTCCTCATTCCATCTCCTTCAAATGTGCTGACTGAATCAGCGAAATCCATTTCAATTACGCTGACGTAGTCAGCAGAAATTCACCTCGACGATCACGTTTCAAATGTTCGTCGCCCGAATTACCGGCAGACCGAATAACCTCCCCCAAACATCGAGCGCCTGGCCTTGAATGGTGGGAATGCTGGTGTCTCTTGCCCACCAATCGTTCGCTGCGCCGACGATCACATCCGGGCGATTTGCCATGCTGACCAAGATGGGAAAGGTCAGTAGCTGCTCGTAGCAAATCGAGTAGGCGACACGCCGGCCAGCGACCAAGCCGATGCCACTGCCAAAGGGGTCGGCGGCGATGGAGTCAGAAGCCCAGGGCCGCCACATGCCAATGGGCACTGGCACACGCTGGACCAGCGGGCCGGCATCGACACCCACGGCGATCAAAACATTGCGTATCGGGCGACCGGGAATAGACATTTCGGCCCCCACCAGCATCGCGCTGCCCTTGGCCCTGAGCTGTGCCGACACGTCGGCCAGCATCAAGGCGTTGAAGTCATTTCCTTGGCGTACACGCGGCAGCACGGTTTCCGGTAGGACCAGCACGCGCCCAGGTTCAAGCTGGGCGGCCAGCATGAAGACCTGCGCCATGCGCTGGCCCTCTGCCATGAAATTCGGCGCGGCGGCCGTCTGCAGTCGCGCAAAAGCGGTGTCATACCCCGACCAGGTGTCCGCCCAGGCCGGCCTCGCCTGCAGCATGACGAGGTTGGCAACCACTGCCATGCTGGCCAGGGCCGCGACCGCCGACCAATACCGCAGCACGATCAAGACGAAGCCCGCCACAAGACAGAGTAAGCCGACGAATCCAAGGTCAGGGAAGAGGACGCCGGCGGCCGTCATCGGTTCACCCAGCCGATGAAGCCAATCGGTGGCACCGCCGTCAGCGCGAGCGCAGCCGGTAGTGTCCACGCCTGTCGGCGTGGGGTTTCACTCCAAAGGAGAAGCCAGGGCAACGCATTGACCACGCCGGCGACCAGCCACAGCGCCCAACTGAACCACGAGGGGGCCGACTCCGCGAAGAAGATGCCCGCCCCGAATGGCAGGCCACGACTGGCGGCCAGGTAGTAGGCCAGCGTTGTCGCGCCGGCCCACCACCGCGAACACGCCAGGCTCCAGAGAACCGGGACAAGGGCCGCGAAACCTGTCAGCCAGGTCAGGCCCTCATGGCCCCACGCGAAGCCGCATAGCGCGCCTGCAACCGCCAGGAGAAGGCTGCGCGTCATGCCGCGCTTCCCCATCGCCGCCACCCTGACCCGGCGCGAGCGCATGCCAATGCTTCTTCCAAGGTTGCGAACATGCCCCAACTGGTCGAGCGGTCCCACGCTCCGCCGTCAAGGCATCGCGTCTCGTAGCGCGTGCCACTCGGCCAGGCTTGCATCCACTTCGGTCGGGCTTCGGCCCAATTCTTGCGGCCGGCGTCGGCGTATTCGTCGGTGCGCTCCGCATACATGCGGTCCCACTCTTCAACGGTCATGGTGACGACATACGGCAGGTTCCACCACTTGGCTTGCGCCGGCGGCCTGTCTTCGTTAGGCGTCTGGTCGAAGAGCTTGGGCAAGGTCGGATTGACCAGCACGCCGTCCACGCAGTTTTCAGCGGTGAAGCTGGCCCGATTGAGTTTGAATTTCGGCATGGTCGGGGTCCTCACTCATGCCCGCCGTGGCTGATGGTGACGCTGCCGCCGGTCTGGCCGCCAGTCTTCTCCAATTCGCTGACCGCCTTTTGCGCGGCCGCCATCGCCATCGACGTTTCTGGCTTGGGCGCTTCTGGCTGCTGCTGGTCCTGGCCGGGTGCTGGGGGCTGCGAGCTGCTGGCCTCGGGAGCGCTGGCACCTGGTGCCGGTGTCGCTTCCGTAGCTGCAGACTCGGGCACTGGTGCCGGCGCTGCAGGGGTGGGCGCGGGTGAAGGAGCCGCAGGCATGCCCGCCTGGCCGGCATCGCGGGCCGCCTTGGCGGCCGCAATGTCGCCGCTTGTGTCGATGACGCTGCTGGCCGGTGCGGCAGGCTGCGCGGGAGCTGCAGCGGCCGCTGATGGCGCTGCAGGGGTTGGCCGCGTGGCTTCAGCTTGCGCTGCTGATCCCGCGCTATCGACCGGCGCTGCTGGGGCGGCCGTGCTGCCCGTGCTTTCGCTGGTGGCTGGTGACTGGCCGCCAGGTGCGGGAGGTTGGCCGCCGGCGACGGTAGGCGCGGACACGCTGGCCGCTGCATTGGATTCGCGGATGGATGCGGTCCGGTTGTCGATGCGTTCGGCCAGGCGGCCGCCGGCAGACTCAGATCCAAGTCCCTTGATCTTCTCGCCTGCAGCTTCCGCCATGGCGCTACCGACAGCACCCGTCGCGCCGGCCGCCGTTGAGACAATGCCCGTTGCGCCTTTCTCGCGGGCTTGCGTGATGGCCGATTGACCGGCGCGGATCGCACCGGCCAGGCCATTCGCAACCGTCGAGCCGCCAGCGTACAGAGCGCCGGCCGTCGCGCCGATGGCACCGCCTGCAGCCAGGGCACCGGCCGCGCCGTCACCCGCCGACAAGGATGCGCTGCCGCTCAACAGGTCGGACGCCAAGGTGGGAACCTTCATGGTCAACATGAAGAGCAGCACAGAGCCGGCCAGCACCGTCCAAATCGGCTTCAGGTTCGTCAGCGAGAGCTGGGAAATTTCGTTGCCGAAGTCAGCGGCCAAGGTGTGACCCACGGCGACGATGAAGTAAATCGCCAGGAACCGGACGCCATAGACCAGGGGAGTCGTGAAGACCTTCATCGCCAGGTCCTTGCTCCACTTGGTGACCCCAAAAGCGAGCATCATCGGATACACGGCCATGTAGAACCACAGCTGAATCCAGGCGACCGCGAACTGTGCGGCCAACATGGCATAGCAAATGATGATGACCAGCAGCGCCGTCCCGATGAGAACGGCCGCGAACGGGTTAGCCATCGCAGCGATGCCAGCAGGCACGGGCACGCCGGCGACCGTGGCGTTATCCGCGAAGCTGTTGATCATCACGTTCACCAGGTCCACGCCCTGCCAAAACACATCGCCGGGGCTGATCGCGCTGACGTTGGCCCCGGTCTTGCCAAGCTGGATGAACCCATTGACGAAGGCCATCGGCACGGACGGGTTTTGCATCACCCACAGAACCAGGCTCATCCACATGATGCGGAAGATGATCGCCACCCCGATTTCAACGGTGTCGCCGCCCTTGATGAGCTTCCCCAAGACGGTCCACAGCAGGTCAATCGTGAAGAGGGTGAAGCACACCTTCAGCGCCGCGCTGGAAATGGCTGTACCGAACTGCTGGGCTGCAGTTTGGTACTTGTCCATGATGTTGCCCACGTCATAGCCGCCGGTATCGGCGAACGCGGGAGCGGCCAGGACCATCAAGAGGCCCGCCACCAATAGCCACAGGTTGCGATGCTTCATGGTCAATACCCCTTCATGCCGGATTCGCCGGCCTTGCGCACGGTGTGCTTGCAGTCGGTGGGGGCGCTGGCTCCGCTGGCCGGCGCGTTGCCACACTGCTTGAGCATCATTTGCAGGGCTTGGTCTTGTGCCTTCTGGCGTGCAGCGGCTTCCTCGGCCGCTTTGTCGCCGCAGCCGGCCAGGCCGGCGGCCAAAGCGACCAGGACCAGCGCGCCGACGATGTTGGTCTTACGCATGGTCAGTCTCCTGATGGGTTGGCTTGTTCGCGCGGCCGCTGGTGAAAGCGACCAGGAACACGCAGGCCACAGGCAGGCCCAGCAGGGCGGCCGCGGCGACGGTTGAAGTAATCGCCTGGCGTGCAGGCTCGAAGAGCATCGAGCCGAGCATGACCACCAGGACGGCGGCGACGAAGGACGCGGCCCGCTTCTGTGCGTTATTTAGCTTCATGGTCGATGTCCCTCTCAGTAGCCACGGAAGCCGCTTTGACCGGACCGGCGCACGGTCCCGTCGCCTTGCTTCAGCATGGTTTGCAGCGCGTCGGTCTGGTCGGCCTGTACCTGCGCCTGCATGCCCAGGTAGTTCGCTTCGGCTTGGGCCTGCGTCTGCAGCAACTGGCGCATCTTCTGCAGCTGGTCCACCGTCTGGCTGGCGATCATGTTGCCGGCCTGCACTGCCTGCAGAGCACCTTCAGAGCTGCCCGACATGCCTTGAATCTGCGCGATGGCGCTGCGCTCGCTGTCGAACTGCCTGGCGTTCAATCCGGCACCCTGCAGGGCCGAATTGAGGCCGCCCATTGCCTTCGTTATCAGGTCCTTGTACTTGGCTCCGTAGGTCGTATTTCCGGCGCTCGCGGCGAAGCCGGGGAAGGCTTGGCGAAACTGCTGGTCCACGTTGGCAGCCGCGTAGCCGATGGCCTGCGTCTGGCTCACCAGCTGCGTCAGCTGGATCAGGTCCTGCTGTGCCTGGCCCCATAGCTGCTGCGGGGCTGTGAGCAAGTTCTTCAGCTGAGACTGCATCATCTGAACTTGCTGCAGCGTCTGCTGTACCTGCTGGTACATCTGGGCCGACTGCTGAACCAGCTCGACGTTGTTCAGAATCTGCGTCACTTCCGTGGCCCCACCGTTGCCGGCCACGCTGCCCGCGTTGGCGGCGGACATGACCATGCTGCCGGCGAGCGCGGCCAAGACGGCCCGACGTGCTGTTGCGTTGCGCATTGCTATTTCTCCTTTTGGCGTCATCAATGAAATTCCTCGCCGGCTTGATGACGGCACAACCGGCGAAGACGGATCGCTGACGGCACTTACCCACAGCCCTCTTCCGGTAGAAGAAAGGTAGAAAGAAGGTAGAGGGCAAAAACGAGCTGAAAAACTCAATGCCGACAATGGGTTGCGCGCGTGCTGCGCGACGTAACCCCGAAAAGTGGCGACGTAGCCCCGATAAAGCGCGACGTAACCCCGACGAGGGCGCGACGTAACCCCGATGGCGCTCATAGCTTTGTCCACACCGCTTGGGTGCGCCCCTTGGTGCTGGACTCGATGCGGCCGCCGGCGATGATTTCGAGCCGTTCAAGCTCGCGCATCGCACGGCCCATGGCGTCCACGAAGTCACGCATGCGGCCGGTGTATTCCAGCTTTTCCTTGAGCCAGTCGAGGGCGTAACGCTGGATGCTCTCGTCCGAGGTGGCGGCCAGGCGCTGCAGCGCCTTCGCCATGTCTTGGCGTGCCCCGAAGCGCTTGCGCTTCTCCCAATCAATCAGGGCGAACTCGCGATTGCCGAACATGACTCGCCAACGAGGATCGATGCGCAGCGTGTACGCTTCGGCCTCGTCGTCGTAGTCGAAGCCTTCGATCATGTGAAGCGCGCGGTTCTTTCCGACCGACAGCTTCGGCTTGCCGTCCTTGGCGCGAACCTCGATCACCAGCATCGCGAAGGTCAGCGTCTGCATGGTCCGGTTCAGCCACTTGTATTCGTAGTTGCCGGTCTGCCTCCCGATGTCGCGCAGGAACTTGGCCCGCTTGATGACCACGGGCTCGCCCAGCGGCCTGCGGCTGGCCTCGTGCATGGCCTGCATCCAAACGTCCGCCTGGCTTTCGTCCAGTTGCTCGCCCCAGAACTTGATGACGGCATCGGCGCGGCTTACAAGAATCATGTCCTTGTGGATGCGCTTGCGGCCACGCGCGACCGGCGCGAATAGGCTGGAACGGGCGATGTGATTCGGCATGGCTCGCATGAAGTCTTCAAGGCCAGGCAGGAAGAGCTGCTGCGGTGTGATGGCCTCGCACTGTGCTTCGATGCGCGATTGCGCCTCGGCCGCGCGTGCGGCCAAGGTTGGAAATCGCGAGAACAGCGGCGAAGACATGGAAGCCGCCTCACTCGCCGCTGAGGACTTTGGCGATTTCCGCCGTGCGGAAGTAAACCCGCCGACCGAGCTTCAGCTTCGCGGCATTAATCGGCCGCGCCCACTCAGAGTCCGTTCGCAGGCTGAGGCGCAAGCCCTCTGCGGATCGGTCGAGCACTTTTGCCAGCTGATTGATGCTCAACAGCGGTCCGTATTGCTTGGTCAAAGCCTCTTCTATCTGCATAACTACGATTCCATGCGTTCGATAACGGCTTGAAGAATGCCGTTACATGGAGTAGGATGTAGCTTATTAAGTTGTCTTTTTGGTTGACATGGCGGACGCGACTTCGATCACTACATGGCCTGGATGCGATCCACAGGTTGCGGAAGCGATTGCAGCCTTTTCGCGGGCGTGGGGACCGTATTCTGCGCAGTCGCGCCGCTATTCAATTTTCCGTTTGCTGAAGGAGAAAATTGATCCTGCTTGGCAAGGACTACTTGCCCGATTCCCGATGGTGACTGGCTCCGTCTTGAAGACGGCGTGGGTTCGGTACGAGCTTTTTCGGTCTCGTGCAGGAACTAGGGTTGATAGTGACGGTAATTTGATTGAAACGTCAGATAAGGCACACTCACCGGCTCTGTCAGACGGAGAATTCCCCGATTTCAAATCACTTTCCCTGATCGGTCAGCAGTATGGTTTCAATGCCCTGGATCGTTTTATTTATTTCGTGATTCGATCCACCCCCGCATATGACGGTACGACTGCCAGTGACATCATGCTCACCGCAAGCTTGGACAGCCTGCGAAACTTAGCGCTTGCGTGCAGGGCAAAGAAGCCCAAGCGGGAATATCACGGGAAAGTGAACACATTACGCGGCGCAGAGATTTGCCGACTATGTGACCAGGCGACCGAGCTTTCAGCACATCTTGCTGGCAACGCCTGGCCCGAGGAGGATATTGATGATCAACGCTTGCGGCTCAGTTCACTGTATTGCTGCAAACACAAGCCCAAGAAAGCATTCTCGGATGCAGTGCGAGCAGACTATCTGCGCGCAAAGCGCAACCAAGGGGCCTTTGACCAAGAGTTAGAAAGGCTTGACCGCCAAAGTTGGGCTGGCACCGCTGCGGCCTATGCCAAGTCGGGAAACCCGGCGGTGGATGAATATATTCGGCTGCTGTCGGCTCATCGTAGCCTAACGTATGAGCAACAACCATCAGATCGACTTGATACATTGGAAACCCGGCTTCGGTGGGAGGCGCGCATGCTCGTGGATCGCCGCATTTCCGACCGAAAAAAAGAGATCATCGCGCTCTTATCTTCGGGCATGAATCAGTCCGAGGTAGCGCGACAACTCGGTATTGAACGACAGGCAATTTCTAAAGCCCTTCACTCCGTCCCGCAAGAATATCGGTTAGACCGTCTGAGCAACGCATCATAGCGGCGACCGCACCGGAAAATTACCAAATTGAATGCGTGTACACGCCTTGCCCGGTGCTTCCCGACATCCGACTAAACCAAACGACTGCCAATTTCCTTGCGTAGTAACGCATCAGCACTTTGTCGCCGCATACCGTCCAGCAGATCGGACATCATCGCGTCGATCTGAAAAATAAAATTGGGCGCGCAAGCAGACGCCGCTATTGCTTCACTCAAAGACAGCGCATCCTCCCGAAACGCACCAACATCGTCGCCATTCGGTGCCGTGTACACGCATTGCTTTTCCATCGCCAATCTCCTGCGCGTGCAACAACGAACGCGCGACAAGCTGTCAACCATATCGATAACTTAATAAGCTGCACCTTACTCCATGCCAAGGCATTCTTGGAGCCGTTATCGAACGCATGGAATCGTAGTTATGCAGATCGAAGAGGTTTATACCAAGACACTCATCAACCGCAAGAAGCTGCTGGCGATGATCCCGCTTTCCGAGCGCACGATTTTCAATATGGAACAGCGAGGGGAATTTCCGCACCGCATCGCACTCACCAGCCGAAATGTCGCCTGGGACTTGGCCGAGGTGGAGCAATGGATTGAGGCCCGCAAGTCTTCTGGTGCTCACGCAATGCGCCCTGGCGTCAGCCCGCTTGCACCGGCCGTTTAGCGGTCCACTCGTCAATCATGTTGGCCCAATCCTGCAGCATGGCCGTGCGCTGCTCGCGGTATTCGGCCTTGTTGTAGACCGCCCGCACGCCACGTTGCTCGTGGGCAAGGCATTTCTCAATCCAGTCCGTGTTGTAGCCAGCCTCGTGCAATAGCGTGCTGGCCGTCCGCCGCAGGTCATGCGGCCCGAACTTCATAAGTGGCTTCCCCTCCTTTTGCGCAAGCCTGTACGTCAGCGTCAGCACCTGGTTGAGCGTGGCACTGCTCATTGGCGTATCCGAGTCATACCGCGACGGCAGCACATAGTCCGATCCGCCGGCAAAGGTTTTCAGGGCAATGAATATGTCGAGCGCCTGCCGGGACAGGAAAACCAGGTGCGGGTTACGCCGTTTCATCCGCTCCTTGGGAATGGTCCACAAGGCTTCGCTGAAATTGATCTCGCTCCAAGTGGCGTTCGTCAGTTCGCTCTTGCGAACCATCGTCAGCAACAACAGCTTGGCCGCCGCCCGAATGGATGGTGTAGTGCCAATGCGCTCGATGTACTGGTACATCAGCGCGATCTCATCTGGCGTCAACGCCCGGTCGCGCGGTTCGAACTTGGCGATGGTGGTCGGCCGCACCAGCTCTGCAGGGTTCTCGACCTTCTGGCCGCGCTCGATGGCCCACCGGTAGATCTGCAGGACTACCTCACGGGAGTGGACAGCTGTGGCTGGTGCGCCGCGCTCCACGATGGCATCAGTTAACGCCCGCAGGTCTTCGTGGGTGATTTCGACCAGCTTCTGGTTGCCGAATTTCGGCTTCAGCTCGCGCTCATAGACCGCTCTACGCATGTCTCGGGTGGAGTCGGCCATCTGGTAGCCGCGCAGCCACTTCTCGGCCCATGCGCCGAAGGTCTCTGCATCCTTGACGCGGGCCTTGTCTCGCGCCTTCTCCTTCGCCGGCGACTTGCCGCTGGCGATCATCTTCTTGGCGTCTGCCAGCTGCTCGCGAGCTTCGGCAAGGGTGATCCCTCCGATGCCATAGCGGCCGAAGGTGATGGTCTCTTGCCGACCATTGATCGAGTAGTTGTAGCGAAAAGAGATCGCCCCGGCCGGAGTGACGGCCACATAGAGGCCATCACGGTCGTTCACCTTGTAGAGCTTGTCCTGCGCCTTCAGGCTGCGCAGCTTGGTATCAGTCAGCATGTTCTCGGTTCCTATTGATCGCCGATACCATGCTAGAGACAGACCCCTGTGAGGCAATCTATTTCTTATAAATCAATCACTTACGCAATTTCAATACCATGCCACCCTGCAGCCTCATGGCATGGTATCGAAACAAATCATGGCATCGATGGCACATAGTACCATTCGAAATGCCATGAAAAAAGTCTGCTTGGACATGCCAGAGGTTGCCAGCCAGTGCCGCATAAAAATACAAAAAAGCCCGCAAAATCGCGGCTTAGCTGTGTTTTAGTGCCTGTCGATGCCAGCCACTGCCAGACGCGGGATCATTCCCACTCAATCGTCGCCGGCGGCTTGCTCGACACGTCGTACGTCACCCGGTTGATCCCGCGCACTTCATTGATGATCCGCCCCGACACCTTCTTGAGCAGCGCGTACGGCAACTCGGCCCAGTCGGCGGTCATGAAATCGCTGGTCTGCACGGCGCGCAAGGCGACAACGTAGTCGTACGTGCGGCCGTCGCCCATCACGCCGACGCTCTTCACGGGCAGGAAGACGGTGAAGGCCTGGCTGGTGAGGTCGTACCAGGTCTTGCCGGTCTCGGAATCCACGTGGTTGCGCAGTTCCTCGATGAAGATCGCGTCGGCGCGGCGCAGCAGGTCGGCGTATTCCTTTTTCACCTCGCCCAGGATGCGCACGCCCAGGCCCGGGCCGGGGAAGGGGTGGCGATAGACCATCTCGTGCGGCAGGCCGAGGGCCACGCCGAGTTCACGCACTTCGTCCTTGAACAGGTCGCGCAGCGGCTCCAGCAGCTTGAGGCCCAGCTGTTCGGGCAGGCCGCCGACGTTGTGGTGGCTCTTGATGGTGACGGCCTTCTTGCTCTTGGCGCCGCCGGATTCGATCACGTCCGGGTAGATGGTGCCCTGGGCCAGGAAGGTGGCGCCCTTTTCCTTCTTCGATGCGCCCGAGGCGGTGAGTTTGGCGGCCTCGGCCTTGAAGACGTCCACGAACAGGCGGCCGATGATCTTGCGCTTCTGCTCCGGGTCGCTCACGCCGGCCAGTTCGCGCAGGAAGAGTTCGCTCGCATCCACCCGCACGACCTTGGCGTGCAGCTTGCCCACGAACATGTCCATCACCATGTCGCCTTCGTTCAGGCGCAGCAGGCCGTGGTCCACGAACACGCAGGTGAGCTGGTCGCCGATGGCCCGGTGGATGAGCGCGGCGGCCACGCTGGAATCCACGCCGCCCGAGAGGCCGAGGATGACTTCCTCATCGCCCACCTGGGCGCGGATGGATTCGACGGCTTCGGCGATGTGGTCCTTCATGACCCAGTCCGGCTGCACGCCGCAGATGCCCAGCACGAAGCGGTCGAGCAGCGCGCGGCCCTGCACGGTGTGCGTCACCTCGGGGTGGAACTGCACCGCATAGAAGCGGCGCGCCTCGTCGGCCATGCCGGCGATCGGGCAGCTGGGGGTGGAGGCCATGAGCTTGAAGCCGGGCGGCATCTCGGCGACCTTGTCGCCGTGACTCATCCAGACCTTGAGCATGCCGTGGCCTTCGGCCGTGGTGAAGTCGGCGATGTCCTTCAGCAGCGCGGTGTGCCCGTGGGCGCGCACTTCGGCATAACCGAACTCGCGCTTGTGGCCGCCCTCGACCTTGCCGCCGAGCTGCTGCGCCATGGTCTGCATGCCGTAGCAGATGCCCAGCACGGGCACGCCCAGCTCGAACACGGCCTGCGGCGCGCGGTCGGTGGTCTCCTCGTACACGCTGGCGTGGCTGCCCGAGAGGATCACGCCCTTGAGCGCGCCGTCGGCGGCGTACTCGCGCACCCAGGCGTCGCTCACGTCGCAGGGATGCACCTCGCAGTACACATGGGCTTCACGCACGCGGCGCGCGATAAGCTGGGTGACCTGGGAGCCGAAGTCGAGGATGAGGATCTTCTGGTGTTGCATGGTGGTCGGGGGAGAACGGTGGGCGGAAAGGGAAAGGGT
Source organism: Paracidovorax cattleyae (assembly GCF_900104515.1). Taxonomy (GTDB): domain Bacteria; phylum Pseudomonadota; class Gammaproteobacteria; order Burkholderiales; family Burkholderiaceae_C; genus Paracidovorax; species Paracidovorax cattleyae. The sequence continues at coordinate 32,120 of NZ_FNJL01000036.1, read as the reverse complement.
GTGAAATCGTGAAGGATCAGAACGTGGACAGGTCGAGCAGCGCCACGCCGGTGCGCGCGGCCGCCTCGGCCTGGGCCACGTCGAACGTGGCCAGCGGCAGGCGCAGCGAGCGCGCGAGCCAGAGGTAGGCAGCGTCATAGACCGGCAGGCCGGTGTCGAGTGCGACATCGAGCACGGCCTTGTGCTGTGCTGGCGCCAGTTCGTGCAATTCCACGCGGTGGCGGATGGCTTCGAGCACGGCCCAGAGCCCTTCGACGGAGCCTGCAGGAATGCGGCCGGCATGCACGCCGCTCGCGATCAGGTTGCCGCACTCCCACTGCCAGAGATTGGGCGCCTGTGGCTCGACCTCGTCGCGGCGGATGCGGGCATAAAGACGCCGCGTGTGCTCGCTGGCCGCATCGGGCACCAGCCAGGCGGCCGTCACGGAGGCATCGAGCACGAAGGCCGTGGTCATGCAGCGGTGCTCCGTCCGCTGCGGCGCAGGGCCGGCGCCGCCGTGTCCTGGGTCGCGGCGCGGATGCTGGCATGCAGCGCATCGATCTGCCCCAGCTCGCGCGCGATCTGCTCGTCGGTGATCACCGGCCGGCGCCGCACCGGCAGCATGCGCACCACCTCTTTCCCGTGCCGGGTGATGCGCACCTCCTCGCCCTGCTCGACCGCCTCGATGAGCGCGGAAAAGCGGGTCTTGGCTTCGTAAATGCCCACGGTCTGCATGCGCAAAGGCTTCCGGAAAAAAGAAAAGTCTGGCCTGAAAAAAATTCAGACCAGACTTTACCAAACCGACCAGAACCTGGCAATCAGACCAGAATAGCCACGAGCCCAAAATTCGCCATGGCACTCAAAGCCCCCACGGCCAGAATCCAGCGCAGCCTTGCAAGGGCCGCCCGCCGCACCGGCTGCGTCCCCCTTCCCGAACGGCGCAGCCGTTCGAGAGAAGGGGGAAGGCGCAAAGCGCCTCAGGGGGATGTACTCAATCAGCTCTGTAGTTAGGCGCTTCCTTCGTGATCTGCACGTCGTGCACGTGGCTTTCACGGATGCCGGCCGTGGTGATCTCGACGAACTCCGCCTTGTTGTTCATCTCTTCGATGGTGGCGCAGCCGCAGTAGCCCATGGAAGCGCGCACGCCGCCGGCCATCTGGAACACGATCGAGACCATGGAGCCCTTGTAGGGCACGCGGCCTTCGATGCCTTCGGGCACCAGCTTGTCGGCGTTCGGATTGCCGGTGCTGGACTCCTGGAAGTAGCGGTCGGCCGAGCCCTGCTGCATGGCGCCGATGGAGCCCATGCCGCGGTAGCTCTTGTAGCTGCGGCCCTGGAACAGGATGACCTCGCCCGGCGCCTCTTCGGTGCCGGCGAACATGCCACCCATCATGACGGTGCTCGCGCCCGCGGCCAGCGCCTTGGCGATGTCGCCCGAGTAGCGGATGCCGCCGTCGGCGATCAGCGGCACGCCCGTGCCCCGGAGGGCCGTGGCCACGCTGTCGATGGCCATGATCTGCGGCACGCCCACGCCCGCCACGATGCGGGTGGTGCAGATGGAGCCGGGGCCGATGCCGACCTTGACGCCGTCCGCGCCAGCCTCGACCAGCGCGAGCGCCGCCGCGCCGGTGGCGATGTTGCCGCCGATCACGTCCACCTGCGGGTAGTTCTGCTTGACCCAGCGCACGCGGTCGATCACGCCCTTGCTGTGACCGTGGGCCGTGTCCACCACGATCGCATCGACGCCGGCCCTGACCAGTGCCTCGACACGCTCCTCGGTTCCTTCGCCCACGCCGACGGCCGCGCCCACGCGCAGGCGGCCGTTGCTGTCGCGCGCCGCGTTGGGGAAGCTGGTCTGCTTGGTGATGTCCTTGACGGTGATGAGGCCCTTGAGCTCGAACGCGTCGTTGATGACCAGCAGGCGCTCGAGCTTGTGCTTGTTGAGCAGCGCCTTGGCCTCGGAAGCGGTCGCGCCCTCCTTCACCGTGATGAGCTTCTCGCGCGGCGTCATGATGTCGCGCACCTTGACGTCGTAGCGGGTCTCGAAGCGCAGGTCGCGGCCGGTGACGATGCCGACCACCTTGCCCGCATCGCACACCGGGAAGCCCGAGATGCCGAGCTGCTCTGACAGCTGCAGCACCTGCAGCACCGTATGGTCGGGGGTGATGACGACGGGGTCGCGCACCACGCCGGATTCATAGCGCTTGACCTTGGCGACATGGGCCGCCTGCTCCTGCGCCGTGAGGTTCTTGTGCACGATGCCGATGCCGCCCTCCTGCGCGATGGCGATGGCCAGGCGCGCCTCGGTGACGGTGTCCATGGCGGCGGACACGAGGGGAAGGTTCAGGGAGATATTGCGGGAAAGTCGCGTCGCGAGGGACGTGTCCTTGGGCAGGACCTGGGAGTACGCCGGCACCAGCAACACATCGTCGAAGGTGAGCGCTTTTCCTAGAAGGCGCATGAGATTCGCTCCAAAAAAACGATTGTACCCGCCGGGCCGCGTCCCTGCCGCGCCGCGCCCTGCCGGCCCGATGGCGCGGCCGGAGGGCGGGCGCTACACTGGCCGCATGAAATTCCACCGGCTTCTCGTGCTCGCCTGTGCCTGCTCCTGGGCGCTGGGGGCTTCGGCGCAATGGCAATGGATCGACAAGGACGGGCGCAAGGTGTTCAGCGACCGCCCGCCTCCGACCGACGTGCCCGCCAGGAACATCCTGAAGCAGCCGGGGGGTGCCCCGCCTCCTCCCCGCACGCAGGCGGCCAATGCCGCTGCCGACGCGCCCGGCACACCGGCGTCCGCCGCGGGCGCGCCGCGGCTGGCGGCTTCCGACCCGGAGCTGCAGCAGCGCAAGGCGCAGGCGGACGCCGCCGAGGCCGCCCGCAAGAAGGCCGACGAGGAACGCCAGGCGAAGGCCCGTGCCGAGAACTGCCAGCGTGCGCGCCAGCAGCAGGCCATGCTGTCGTCGGGCCAGCTCGTGAGCCAGGTGAACGCCCAGGGCGAGCGGGCCTTCATGGACGACGCGACCCGCGCCGCGGAAATGCGCCGCGCGGAAGCGGCGATCGCCTCCGACTGCGCGCGCTGAAGCAGGCCGCTGCGTTCGCGGCGGCTCCGGACCCTCAGTAACCGGCCTTCGCACCGGGGCGCCGCGCTGCGAACAGCCCCGTGGCCCGCGCCCCCTGGCGCGCGAAGCGCTCGCGCCGCGCCTTCTTGGGATCGACCCGCAGCGGGCGGTACCACTCCACGCGGTCGCCGTCCTGCAGCACACGGTCCAGCGCCACGGGGCGGCCCCAGATGCCGCAGGTGGCCGATCCATCCTCGGGGCCGCCGCAGGCCGCGAGCGCATCGCGCACCGTGGCGCCGGCAGGCAATTCCATCGCTGTTTCGCGCACCTCGCGCGGCCCGGGAGACCATGCGATGGTCACCGCCACACGGCCCGCGCCGGTGGCGGCAGCGGCGCCGGCCTCAGCCATAGACCTGCTCCGCGCGCTGGATGAACGCATCCACCATGCTGCCTGCGATGCGGTCGAACACCGGGCCCACCAGGGCGGCGAGCGCGATGTTGTCGAAACCGTAGTTGAGCTGCAGTTCCACCTTGCAGGCCCGCTGGCTGCCATCGCCCACGGGATGGAATCGCCAGTCGCCGTCGAGCTGCGAGAAAGGCCCCTTCACGAGCCGCATCTGCACGCGCCGGCCGGGCTCGTGCTGGTTGCGCGTGACGAAGGACTTGCGCAGGCCGCTGAAGGCGATGCCGACCTCGGCGGTCATGCCGTGCTCGTCCTGCTCCAGCACCCGCGCGCTGTCGCACCAGGGCAGGAACTCCGGGTACTTCGCCACGTCGGTGACGAGGGCGAACATCTCTTCGGGGCTGTACCAGATCAGGACGGACTTGTTGACGTTTTTCATGGGAGGACGGGCATGGCGGGCCGCGGCGGAACGGGGCACTAGAATCCCCGGATAGCGCAAGGCCGATCGTCCGATTGTAGGGAGGGCTTTCAAACGCCTCCATGTGCCGCATCTGATTCCCCATGGCCAAGAAACCCGAGACCCTGTCCCGCATCGCCGACAACAAGAAGGCGGCCTTCAACTATTTCTTCGAGGAACGCCACGAGGCGGGCATGGTGCTGCACGGCTGGGAGGTCAAGGCCCTGCGCGAAGGCAAGGTGCAGCTCACCGACGGCTACGTGGTGATCCGCGAAGGCGAGCTCTACCTGATCGGCTGCCAGATCAATCCCCTGAAGACGGCCTCCACCCACGTGAGCCCGGACGCGGTCCGCACCAAGAAGCTGCTGCTCCACAAGGAAGAGATCAAGCGCCTTACGGCCAAGGTCGAGCAGAAGGGCTATACGCTGGTGCCGCTGAACCTGCACTGGACCAACGGCCGCGCCAAGTGCGAGATCGCACTCGCCAAGGGCAAGGCCGAGCACGACAAGCGCGACACCATCAAGGAGCGCGAGGGCAAGCGCGAGGTGGAGCGCGCAATGAAGAGCCGCCACCGCTGAGGCGGCGGAATTTTTTTCGGGCAGCGCGGAATAAATCCGTCGCGTCCGGTGTTTACTCCGTTGCGGGCCGGCATGTCGCCGGCCGTGCCTACAGGAGCAACACCGATGACCCGAATCTCCACCCTCTTGGCCGCTTCCGCCCTGGCCCTGGCACTCGCCGGCTGCGCCTCCATGTCGTCGTCCCGCATGCCCGGCGGCGTCGCCGAGAAGAACGGCGCCCTCGTGGGCCCGAACGGCATGACGCTCTACACCTTCGACCGCGACCCGTCCGGTGGCGGCAAGTCGGTCTGCAATGGTCCCTGCGCGAAGAACTGGCCGCCGCTGCTGGCCGGCAGCGACACGCCCACGGGCGAGTTCAGCGTGGTGGAGCGCGACGACGGCGCCCGCCAGCTGGCCTACAAGGGCAAGCCGCTGTACTACTGGGTGAAGGACACCCAGCCCGGCGAACGCACCGGCGACGGCGTGAACCAGGTCTGGCGCACCGCCAAGCCCTGACCGGCCTTCGACGCCGCCCGCATGGACGACATCGCTCCGCATCTGCCCGGCCTGCGGCGCTATGCGCGGGCGCTGACGGGCAATGCCTGGGCGGCGGACGACCTGGTGCAGGACACGCTCGAACGTGCCTGCCGGAAGTGGCTGCTGTGGCGTCCGGGCAGCGACCTGCGCGCCTGGCTGTTCACGCTCATGCACCGCGTGTACCTGAACCAGCTGCGCGCCGTGCCGGCCCGGCCGCCGCTCGACCTGGAGTCGGTGCAGGACCACCTGCAGGCGCCGGCCACGCGCACGGACGACGCGCTGGACCTGGACCGCTGCCTGCAGCGGCTGCCCGCCGAGCAGCGCGCGGTGCTGCTGCTGGTGACCCTAGAAGACATGGATTACGCCGCCGCCGCGAAGGTGCTGGACGTGCCGGTGGGTACGGTGATGTCGCGCCTCTCGCGCGCCCGGCAGCGGCTGCGCGAACTGATGGAACCGCAGGCCCACGCGCCCGGCGTGTGGCCAGAAACCACTGCAGCACGGACGCCCTCGCCGCCCGCAGCGCCGCGGCTGCGGCGCCTGAAATGACGATGGACCGCAGGCCATGACCACCCCGCCCACCCCCACCCCCGACGGCACCCTGCATGGCGTACCGTCCGGTGCCCCGAAAACCGGGCTGGACGACGAACGCCTGAATGCGCTGGTGGACGGCCGGCTGTCCGACGCAGAAGCGCAGCCGCTGCGCCAGCGGCTAGCGGGCGACCCGGCGACGCAGGACCGGGTGCAGGCTTGGCAAGCCCAGCGCGAACAACTGCGCGGGCTGCATGCGGATTGGGAAGTGGCGCCGGTGCCGCCACCGCTCATCCAGGCGGCACGCGACTTCCAGAACCGCCGCATGCGATCGGCACAGGCGTGGCGCATGGCCGGGCTCGCGGCATCGATCGCGTTCGCCTTCGGGCTGGGATGGACGCTGCACGGCACGGTCGGCCCCGCCAATCCGAACACAGCGACGCTGGCGCGCTCAACGCCCCCGCCCCTGGCGCCCACCCAGCGTTTCGCCCTGCAGGCCGCCGCAGCACATGCGGTCTACCAGCCCGAGCAGCGCCATCCGGTGGAAGTGGGCGCGGCCCAGCAGGAACACCTCGTGCAGTGGCTTTCCAGGCGCCTGGGGCGGCCACTGCATATTCCGGATCTGCAGCCCCAGGGCTATGAACTGGTGGGCGGGCGCCTGCTGCCGGGCGATGCCAGTCCGGGCGGCGCCAGCGGCGCACGAGCACAGTTCATGTACCAGAACGCCGCAGGGCAGCGCGTGACGCTGTACCTCGGCGCGATGCCTGCGGCGGGCGCGCCCCATGGCGAAGCGGGCCGCACGCCTGCAGCGGAAACCGCGTTCCGCTATGAAGGCGGCGGGCCCGTGCCCAGCTTCTACTGGGTGGAGGACGGTTTCGGCTACGCCTTGAGCGGCCCGCTGCCCCGCGAGGCGCTGCTGGCCATCGCGACGGCCATCCATCCGCAGCTGTGATTCACCGCAAGCCGGCCAGCGGATGGGAATGCGCGGGCCAGGGGCTGTCGAAGAACGGCTGCCACATCGCGGGCGTGACGTCCTCGATGCGTGCCGGGTTCCAGCGCGGGGCATGGTCCTTGTCCACCGCGAGCGCGCGGATGCCTTCCACCGTCTCGCTCTGGCCGGGCCGCAGGTAGAAGCAGTGCCGCACCATGTCGCGCTCCATGCGCAGGTCGGCAGCCAAATCCATCTCCCGCGCACGCCGGATCTGCTCCAGCACCACGTGCAGCATCAGCGGCGAGCGCTTGCGCAGCGTGGCCGCCGTGGTGCGCGCCCAGTCGCTGCCGTCGGCCTCCAGCGCTGCGACAATGGCCGGCACGCTCTCCTGGCCGAAGGCCGCTTCGATGCGCGCGCGGTCGGCCGCGGCGGCGGGCTCGGCAGGAGCGAAATGTGTGGCCACCCAGCGTTCGATGGCCGCGCCATCCTCGAAGCCCTGCGTGGCCAGGCTCTCCCACACACCGTGCTGGGCCTCGGCGGGCATGCAGCCATCGGCCAGGCCCAGCGCGACCGCATCGCCCGCGCCGATGGTGTCACCCGTCAGCGCCAGCCATTCGCCCGTGCGGCCGGGGCAGCGCGACAGGAAGTAGCCGCCGCCCACGTCCGGGAACAGGCCGATGGCCGTCTCGGGCATCGCCATCTTCGTGCGCTCCGTGACGATGCGCAGGCTGCCGCCCTGGCTGATGCCCATGCCACCGCCCATGACGATGCCGTCCATGAAGGCGATGTAAGGCTTGCCGAAGGTGTGGATCAGGTGGTTGAGCGCGTATTCCTCGGTAAAGAAGTCTTCCAGCTGCGGGTTGCCGGTGCTGCCGGCCTGGTGCAGGAAGCGGATGTCCCCGCCCGCGCAGAACGCACCGAAGGCGCCCTCCTTGTTCGTGCCGCGGATCGCCACGGCGAGCACGGCCGGGTCCGACTGCCAGCGCAGCAGCGCCTCCATGAGGTCGCGCACCATGCCCAGCGACAGGGCATTGAGCGCGCGCGGGCGGTTCAGCGTGATGAAGCCCACCTGTCCTCGCACCTCGGCCAGCACGTCGCGTTGCGTTGCATCCATTCGATCGTCTCCTTGGAATCCTGTGTTGGAACGTGCCGGAAATTGTGCCGCAGGCCAAGCGGTGTGCCCGGTCTCCTACAGGACCTGGCCGAAGCGCTGCCTAGAATGCCCCGGCATGCCCCACCCCGCCGCAGCAGCGCGGCCCCCCTCTTCCTCTTGCGAAACGCCGCCCCGCATGCTGCCTTCTGAGGGCGGCTCCGCGGCATTGCAGGCGGCGCTGCACGCCCGCCCACACGGAGCCTGGCCATGGAATGGCTGAGCGATCCTTCGGCCTGGGCCGGCCTGGCGACGCTGGTGGTGCTCGAGATCGTCCTCGGCATCGACAACCTCGTCTTCATCGCCATCCTGGCCGACAAGTTGCCGCCGGAGCAGCGCGACCGCGCCCGTCTGGTCGGCCTGTCCCTCGCACTGGTGCTGCGGCTGTGCCTGCTGGCCGCCATCGCGCACCTGGTGCGCCTCACCACGCCGGTCCTGGAATGGGGCTGGCTGTCGCTGTCGTGGCGGGACATCATCCTGCTGGCCGGAGGCATCTTCCTGCTGTGGAAGGCCACGACCGAACTCCATGAGCGCCTGGAAGGCGTGGACGCGACCGGGCCCGAGCGCCGCGAGCATGCGGCTTTCGGGGTCGTGCTGGTGCAGATCGTGGCGCTGGACGCGGTGTTCTCGCTCGACTCCATCATCACCGCCGTGGGCATGGTGCAGCACCTGCCGGTGATGATGGCCGCCGTGGTCATCGCCATGGGCGTGATGATGGTGGCGTCGCGCGCGCTCACCGCCTTCGTCAACCGCCATCCCACGGTGGTGGTGCTGTGCCTGAGCTTCCTGCTCATGATCGGGTTCAGCCTGGTGTCCGAAGGCATGGGCTTCCACCTGCCCAAGGGCTACCTCTACGCGGCGATAGGCTTCTCCATCCTCATCGAGTTTTTCAACCAGTGGCGGCTGCGCAATATCGCGCGCCATGCCGCACGGCTGCCGCTGCGCGAGCGCACGGCGCGGACGGTGCTGCGGCTGCTGGGCGGGCAGGATGCGGGCGCATCCGGAGGGGGTCCGGCCGCCGCCGGCGCGGAATCGGCGCTGAGGGGCGGCTTTCGCCAGGAAGAGCGCAGCATGGTGCGGGGTGTGCTTTCGCTGGCCGAGCGCTCCGTGCTCTCCATCATGACCCCGCGCGCGGATGTGGACTGGATCGACATCAGCCAGGACAAGCCGTCGCTGTACCGCCAGCTGCAGGCGCAGCCGCACGGGCTGTTTCCGGTCTGCGACCGGGGCGGGCTGGACGCGGTGCTCGGCGTGGGCCGCGCCAAGGACCTCATGGCCGACCTCGTCGAGCGCGGCACCATCGACCGCCAGCGCAGCCTGCAGCCGCCGCTGGTGGTGCCGGAAACGGTCAGCATCCTGCGCCTCATGGAAAACCTGCGCCGCACGCGCAACCACCTGGCGCTGGTGAGCGATGAGTACGGTACGATCCTCGGCCTCGTCACGCCGATGGACGTGCTGGAGGCCATCGCGGGCGAGTTCCCGGATGCAGGGGAAGACCTGCTGGTGCAGCCCGTGGGACCGGACCACTGGCTGGCGGACGGCCTGGTGGATCTGCACACGCTCGCGCGTGCGGTGCGGGTGGAACGGCTCGCGCACAGCGCGCACGATGCCAGCACGCTGGCAGGCCTGCTGCTGGAGACGTTCGGGGAACTGCCTGCGCCCGGCCGCGCCATGGTGCTGCACGGCCTGCGCTTCGAAGTGGTGGCCGTGCAGGGCCGGCGCATCGCTCGCGTGGACGTGTGCCGCGACGACAGTGCCGGTCCGGCCGCTGCCGGCGCGGCATCGCCGTCCGCAGGCACCTGAAGCCCCGCAATCGCAGCAGGCCCCCTCCCGCGCCCTGCCAGCGCATTGCAGCGGTGGCACTGCACTCCCACAACGGCCCCGGAAACGAAAAACGCGCCCCAGCGGGCGCGTCGTTTCATGCGTGGCGGGAAGCCCCGACCGGGGCCCCGGTCACATGCCGCGGCTGGCGCGCTTGCGCTCGTTTTCCGTCAGGTGGCGCTTGCGCAGCCGCACGCTCTTGGGGGTGATTTCGACCAACTCGTCGTCCTCGATGAATTCCACGCCGTATTCCAGCGTCAGGTCGATCGGGGGCGTGATCTTGATCGCGTCTTCCTTGCCGGAGACGCGGAAGTTGGTCAGCTGCTTGGTGCGCGTGGCGTTCACGACGAGGTCGTTGTCGCGGCTGTGGATGCCGACGATCATGCCTTCGTACACCGGGTCGTTCGCCTTCACGAACATGCGGCCGCGGTCGTCGAGCTTGCCCAGGGCGTAGGTGAAGATTTCACCGTCGTCCATCGAGATCAGCACGCCGTTCTTGCGGCCACCGATGTCGCCCTTGTGCGGCTCGTAGCTGTCGAAGATGTTGGAGATCAGGCCCGAGCCGCGCGTCAGGTTCAAGAACTCGTTGGTGAAGCCGATCAGGCCCCGTGCCGGAATGCGGTATTCCAGGCGCACGCGGCCGCGGCCGTCGGATTCCATGTTGACCAGCTCGCCCTTGCGCTCGCCCAGCGCCTGCATCACACCGCCCTGGTGGCCTTCCTCGATGTCGGCCGTGACCAGTTCGATCGGCTCGTGCTTCACGCCGTCGATGTCCTTGAACACCACGCGCGGCTTGGAGACGGCCAGCTCGTAGCCTTCGCGGCGCATGTTCTCCAGCAGGATGGTCAGGTGCAGTTCGCCCCGGCCCATCACTTCGAAGATGCCTTCCTCGTCGGTTTCCTTCACGCGCAAGGCCACGTTGTGCTGCAGTTCCTTCTGCAGGCGGTCCCAGAGCTGGCGGCTGGTCACGAACTTGCCTTCACGGCCTGCCAGCGGCGAGGTGTTCACGCAGAAGTTCATGGTCAGCGTGGGCTCGTCCACCTTCAGCATGGGCAGCGGCGCGGGGTTGGCCGGGTCGGTCACGGTCACGCCGATGCCGATGTCCTCGATGCCGTTGATGAGCACGATGTCGCCGGGGCCGGCCAGCGGGGTCTGCATGCGGTCCAGGCCCTGGAAGGTCAGCACCTGGTTCACACGGCCCTTGACGCTCTTGCCGTCCGGACCTTCCATGACCAGCACGTCCTGGCCGGGCTTGAGCGTGCCCTGGCTGATGCGGCCCACGCCGATGCGGCCCACGAAGGTGGAGAAGTCCAGCGCCGAGATCTGCAGCTGCAGCGGCGCTTCCGGGTCACCCGAGTTCGGGGGCACGTGCTTCAGGATGGTGTTGAACAGGGCCGACATGTCGGGGCCCCACTGTTCGCCCGGCGCGCCTTCTTCCAGCGACGACCAGCCATTGATGCCCGAGGCGTACACGACGGGGAAATCGAGCTGCTCGTCGGTCGCGCCCAGCTTGTCGAACAGGTCGAACGCGGCGTTCACGACCTTGTCGGGGTTGGCGCCCGGCTTGTCCACCTTGTTCACCACCAGGATCGGGCGCAGGCCGAGGGCCAGGGCCTTCTTGGTCACGAAGCGCGTCTGGGGCATGGGGCCTTCCTGCGCGTCGATCAGCAGCACCACGCTGTCCACCATCGACAGGGCGCGTTCCACTTCGCCGCCGAAGTCCGCGTGGCCCGGGGTGTCGACGATGTTGATGTGCGTGCCTTCCCAGCTCACGGCGCAGTTCTTGGCCAGGATGGTGATGCCGCGTTCCTTTTCGATCGCGTTGTTGTCCATCACGGTATCGACGACCTTTTCGTGGTCGGCGAAGGTACCGGACTGGCGCAGCAGCTGGTCCACCATGGTGGTCTTGCCGTGGTCGACGTGCGCGATGATGGCGATGTTGCGGATTTGTTTGCTCATAGAGTGGGTTCCAATGTGCCGCGCTCTGCCCGCGGCGTGCTTTCCAGAATCTGTGCGATCTCCCGGGGGCTCAGGAGGCGCTCGGGGATGAGTTCACCGGCCGCCACGCGGCCGACGCCCAGCAGGGCGCGGGGTTCGTCACCGAACACCGCCGCGGCGGGCGCATCGGGCCAGGGCCCGCGGCGGCGCACGCCGGAGAGGAATCGCGCCGTATTGTCGCGGTCCAGCGTGACAGCCGCATGCCCGGCGAGCAGCGTTTCCACCGGCTGCACGCAGGCCATCCGCCCGGCCTCGTCCAGCGCTTCGAGCGCTTCGAGGGTGATGCAGCGCTCCACGCCCAGCCCGCCGGTATCGATGCGGCGCAGGAAGACGAGGTGCGCACCGCAGCCCAGCGCGGCACCGACGTCCTCGCCCAGCGTGCGGATATAGGTACCCTTGCTGCAGGTCACGACCATGCGCACGGCGGGCTCGCCGCCCTGGTCTTCGGCCAGCGACAGCTCCAGCGCATGGATCACCACGTCGCGCGCCTCGCGCTCGACGGCGATGCCCGCGCGGGCGTATTCGTAGAGCGCCTTGCCATCCTTCTTGAGGGCGCTGTGCATCGGCGGCACCTGGCGGATGGGGCCGGTGAACTGCCGCTGCACCTCGGCCAAGCGCGCGGCAGCGAGTCGAGAGGCATCCACGTCGCGGCGCTCCACCACCTCGCCCTCGGCATCGCCGGTGGTGGTCGTCACGCCCAGCCGGGCCACGGCCTCGTAGGTCTTGGGCGCGTCGAGCTGCAGCTGGCTGAATTTGGTGGCCGCGCCGAAGCACAACGGCAATACGCCGCTGGCGAGCGGGTCGAGCGTGCCCGTGTGGCCGGCCTTTTCAGCGCGCAGCAGCCACTTGGCCTTCTGCAACGCGTCGTTGCTGGAAAGGCCCAGGGGCTTGTCGAGCAGCAGCACTCCGTGCACCGGGCGCCGCTGCACCCGGATGCGGGGAGCGCGTGCGGTCATGCTTCGTCGTCGTCTTTGGAACGGGAAGCCACGGCGCGCGCGATGAGCGCATTCATGTCCGAAGCGCGCTCGGTGGTGCGGTCGAACATGAAGTGCAGCGTGGGCACGGTGTGGATGTGCAGGCGCTTGAACAGGCCGTTGCGCAGGAAGCCCGCAGCCTGGTTCAGCGCTTCCTGCGTCGCGTCGGCGTCGCCCACGAGCACGCTGAAGAACACCTTCGCGTGCGCGTAGTCGGGCGTCACTTCCACGGCCTGCAGCGTGACCATGCCGATGCGCGGGTCCTTCAACTCGCGGATCAGCTCGGTCAGATCGCGCTGGATCTGGTCCGCGACCTTGAAGCCGCGGTTGGGCGTGGATGATTTTTTAGCAGCCATGTCGTTACCCCTGTCGCGTCGCGCACTGCTCGCGGCTTTCGCTCAAGCACGGTGTGTGCCCGATCGAAACGCCGCGGAGCAGGCGATGCCAGCGGACCCCGTGGAACTGGCTTTTCCAGGCCAACGGCATCGTCTCCCTCAAGGGGGAAGGCGCGAAGCAACTCAGGAGGTGCATCACAAGGTCCGTGCAATTTCCTTGATCTCGAAGAACTCCAGCTGATCACCTTCCTTGATGTCACTGTAGTTCTTGAGCTTGATACCGCACTCGAAGCCTTCCTTGACTTCCTTGACGTCGTCCTTGAGGCGGCGCACCGACTCGACTTCGCCCGTGTAGATGACCACGTTGTCGCGCAGCAGGCGGAAGCGGCAGTTGCGCGTGACCTGGCCCGACGTGACGTAGGAGCCTGCCACGGTGCCGATCTTGGAAGCCACGAACACGGTGCGGATCTCGGCAGTGCCGATCTCTTCCTCGCGCTGCTCGGGTGCCAGCATGCCGGACATGGCGGCCTTCAACTCGTCCACGGCGTCGTAGATGATGTTGTAGTAGTGCAGATCGACGTCGTTGGCCTCGGCCGTCTTGCGCGCGCCGGCATCGGCACGCACGTTGAAGCCGATCACGATCGCCTTGGAGGCGATGGCCAGGTTGACGTCGGACTCGCTGATGCCGCCCACGCCCGCATACACGAGCTGCACGCGGATCTCGTCGGTCGAGAGCTTGAGCAGCGAGGTGGCCAGTGCTTCCTGGGAGCCCTGCACGTCGGCCTTGATGATGATGGGCAGGTTCTTCACCTCGCCCGCCGTCATGTCGGCGAACACGTTCTCCAGCTTCGCGGCCTGCTGCTTGGCGAGCTTGGTGTTGCGGAACTTGCCGGCGCGGTAGGTCGCGATCTCGCGGGCACGGCGCTCGTCGGAGAGCACCATGAACTCGTCGCCGGCCTGCGGCACGTCGGACAGGCCCTGGATCTCCACCGGAATGGAAGGACCTGCGGACTTGGTCGCCTTGCCGTTCTCGTCCAGCATGGCGCGCACGCGGCCGGAGGTCTGGCCTGCCAGCACCACGTCGCCCACCTTCAGCGTGCCGGACTGCACCAGCACCGTGGCCACGGGGCCGCGGCCCTTGTCCAGCTGCGCCTCGATGACCAGGCCCTTGGCCATGGCTTCGACAGGCGCCTTGAGTTCCAGCACTTCGGCCTGCAGCAGCACCTGCTCGAGCAGGTCGTCGATGCCCATGCCGGTCTTGGACGACACGGGCACGAACGGCGACTCGCCGCCGTACTCTTCGGGCACGACTTCCTGGGCCACCAGTTCCTGCTTGACGCGGTCCGGGTTGGCATCGGGCTTGTCGGCCTTGGTGATGGCCACGACGATCGGCACCTTCGCCGCCTTCGCGTGCTTGATGGCCTCCCTGGTCTGCGGCATGACGCCGTCGTCGGCGGCCACCACCAGGATGACGATATCGGTCGCCTGGGCGCCGCGGGCACGCATGGCCGTGAAGGCCTCGTGGCCGGGGGTGTCCAGGAACGTGACGATGCCGCGCGGCGTCTCGACGTGGTAGGCGCCGATGTGCTGCGTGATGCCGCCGGCCTCGCCCGCAGCCACCTTGGCGCGGCGGATGTAGTCCAGCAGCGAGGTCTTGCCGTGGTCCACGTGGCCCATGACGGTGACCACGGGAGCGCGGGGCAGCGCCTCGGCCTGCTGGCCGGACACGTCCTCGTCGGGGAATGCTTCCGGATCGTCCAGGGCGGCCACGACGGCCTTGTGGCCCATTTCCTCGACCACGATCATGGCCGTGTCCTGGTCCAGTGGCTGGTTGATGGTGACCATCTGGCCCATCTTCATCAGCGACTTGATGACCTCGGACGCCTTGATCGACATCTTGTGCGCCAGCTCGGCCACGGTGATGGTCTCGGGCACGTGCACTTCGATGATGCGCGCCTCGACGGGCGCGGAGGCCTGGTGCGAATGCTCGTCGCGGTCGCCGCGCCGGCCGCGCGGACCGCTGCGCCAGTTGTTGCGGCCCACGCCGCCGCTGGCGTCGCCGCGGGTCTTGATTTCCTTCTTCTTGGCAGGATCGCCCGCCCAGCTCGAGGACAGCTTGGCGGATTTCACTTCCTTGCCGCCGCCGGCCGGCGCACCGGCCGCCGGACGCGCGCCGGGCGTGGCCGCGGGCTTGTGCAGCGTGCCCTTCTTGGCATCGGCCGCAGCCGCGGGCTTCGGAGCCGGCTTCGGCTCTTCGGGCTTCTTGGCGACCAGCACCTTCTTGGGCGCGGCCATCATGGCGCGGATCGCCTCGGCTTCGGCCAGGGCCTTGCGGCGGCGCTCGTCCAGGTCGGCGGCGCGCGCGGTCTCCTCGGCCGCACGGGCCTTGGATTCGGCCTCGGCCTTGGCACGTGCCTCGGCCTGCGCGGCATTGCGCGCAGCGGCTTCGGCAGCGGCCTCGCGCGAGGCCTCCTCGCGCACGGCGGACTCCTGGGCCTTCCTTTCGGCCTGCTGGGCGGCGTAGGCGGCTGCGCGCTCTTCGGCTTCGCGCTCGCGGCGCTCACGCTCCTCGCGCTCTCGGCGTGCAGTGCTCAGCTCTTCCTCCTGCCGGCTGATGAGGTCGGCCTGGCGGCGGGCCTCTTCCTCGCGGCGTGCGAGATCCTGCTCCTCGGCGGACGGCGCGGCGGTGTCTTCGGACATGGTGTCCTGGCCCTCGGCAGCGCCTTCGGCCACGTCGTCGCGCTTGATGAAGGTGCGCTTCTTGCGCACTTCCACCTGGATCGTGCGCGCCTTGCCCGTGGCATCGGCCTGCTTGATCTCGCTGGTGGACTTCTTGGTCAGCGTGATCTTCTTGCGGTCGGCCGTGGCGGTACCGTGGCTGGCCTGCAGGAAAGCGAGCAGCTTCTGCTTGTCGGATTCGGTCAGGGCATCGGACGGGGCAGCCTTGGACACGCCAGCGGACTTGAGCTGGTCGAGCAGGGTTTCCGGCGATTTCTTGAGTTCGCTGGCGAACTCGGCGACAGTGTTACTGGACATATTCAGTTCGTACCTCCCCTGACCCTTACTCTTGCCCCGCGAACCAATGTTCGCGCGCCTTCATGATCAAGGCCTTGGCTTCTTCCTCAGACTGGCCGGTCAGGGCGGTCAGTTCGTCGATGGCCAGGTCGGCCAGGTCATCACGGGTGTGGACGCCGCCCTCGGCCAGCTTGCCGATGAGCTCGGACGTCATCCCGTCCAGGTCCCGCAGGTTCTGCGAGACACCTTCCACGCTTTCCTCGCGGGCGATCTCCATGGTCAGGAGGGCGTCCTTGGCGCGGGCGCGCAGTTCGTTCACCGTGTCCTCGTCGAAGCTCTCGATCTCGAGCATCTCCTGCAGCGGCACGTAGGCCACTTCCTCGAGGCTGGCGAAGCCTTCCTCGATGAGGATGTTGGCGATTTCCTCGTCCACGTCGAGCTTCTCCATGAACAGGCGGCGGGACGCATCGGTCTCGTTGGCCTGCTTCTGGGCGGACTCGGCCGCGTCCATGATGTTGATCTTCCAGCCCGTCAGGTCGGAAGCGAGGCGCACGTTCTGGCCGCCGCGGCCGATGGCGATCGCAAGGTTCTCCTCGTCCACCACCACGTCCATGGCGTGCTTTTCCTCATCGACCACGATGGAGGACACGTTGGCCGGCGCCAGCGCGCCGATCACGAACTGCGCCGGATCCTCGGACCACAGCACGATGTCCACGCGCTCGCCGGCCAGCTCGTTGGTCACGGCATTGACGCGCGTGCCGCGCACGCCGACGCAGGTGCCGATGGGATCGACGCGCTTGTCGTGCGACAGCACGGCGATCTTGGCACGGCTGCCGGGGTCGCGGGCGCAGCTCTTGATCTCCAGCAGGCCCTGCTCGATCTCTGGCACCTCGTTGCGGAACAGCTCGATCATGAACTCGGGCGCGGAGCGCGAGAGGATGATGGGCGCGCCGCGCAGCGTGAGGTCCACCTCCATGATCATCGCCCGCACGCGGTCGCCGTTGCGCAGGTTTTCCTTGGGAATCATCTCGCTGCGGCGCAGGCGGCCTTCCACGCGGCCGGACTCGACGATGATGTCGCCCTTGTCCATGCGCTTGACGGTGCCGGTGAAGATCTTCTCGCCGCGCGACATGAAGTCGTTCAGCAGCATCTCGCGCTCGGCATCGCGGATCTTCTGCAGGATGACCTGCTTGGCGGCCATGGCACCGATGCGGCCGATGGGCACGGACTCGATGCCTTCCTCGATGTACTCGCCGACCTCGATGTCGGCAATGCGCTCCTGCGCATCCATCAGCAGTTCCTCGGCGTCCGGGTTCTGCAGGCCGGCGTCGTCGGGCACGACCAGCCAGCGGCGGAAAGTCTCGTAGTTGCCGCTGTCGCGGTCGATCGCCACGCGGATGTCCACCTCGCCCGGATAGAGCTTCTTGGTGGCCTGGGCCAGCGCCAGCTCCACGGCGCCGAACACCACGTCGCGCTCCACGTTCTTCTCGCGCGAAATGGCTTCAACCAACATCAACAGTTCGCGATTCATCGACGACTCTCCTATTTTTCAATCCCTTGAAGGCCCGCGCCCTGCGCGGCAACCCTTGCTTCGAATCCGCTGCGGCCCGTTTCAGTCCGGAGCCGGCCCGCCTTTCGGGCCGCGCCCCTTGAAGTCCACGATCGGCGCCAGCCGGGCGTCGCGCAGCTCGTCGAGCGTGAAGCCCAGGGCCTGCAGCGGCGCGGGCACCCGCTTCCTGCTGACCTTCTGGCCCGGCTTCGGGGGAGGCTCGTCGCTCCAGACGATCTGCCAGCCACCGGACTCGGTGCGCTCGAGCGTGCCGCGGAATTTCTTGCGGTTGGCGTTCACCTGGCCGGCGGCGGCCTCGCCGATGGGGGCCTTGAGCGTGATGTCGATCACCTCGCCGGCGAAGCGCTGGAAATCCTGTTCATGGCGCAGCGGGCGGTCGATGCCCGGCGAGGAGACCTCCAGGCGCTTGTAGTCCACGCCATCGACCTCCAGCGCGAACTGCAGCTGGCGCGTGACCTTCTCGCAGTCCTCGACCGTCACGAACGCCTCGGGGCCGGCCGGCGCAGCGGCATCGGGGGCGGTGCCTTCCGCAGGCGGCTGCCAGGGCAGATCGATGGTGATGCGCAGCAGCCCGCCGGCGGAGCGCTCGATCTCCACCAGGTCGTAACCCAGGCCCGCGACGGTTTGTTCGACGATCTGCTGCAATGCCACGTGTCGTTCAGCTCTGTTCCAGAAGTACAAAAAACCCGATAACCACCGGAGGAATCTCCCCGGCAGCTTCGAGCTCGAAGAAAAGCGAACGGCCAAAAAAAACGGGCGGTGGGGACCCGCCCGTTTGGCCGTGAAGCACTTATTGTAGCCTGCGGCGCACCGCTTTGCCAAGCTGGCGGCATGCAATTTGCATTGCAGGTGCGCAACAAACGTGGCGGCGCAGCGTCAGTTTCAGGCCGCTGCGCGCGCCTGGCGGATGTGCTCGAACACCGCCTGCGCCCGGGCATCCACGGGAGATGCGTCCCCCTCCTTCCGCAGTGCGGCGAGCATGCGCGCGAGCACGCCGGACTGCGGCAGCACGGGACCGAGGAAACGCGCATGGGTGCCATCGGCCACGAGCACGGTGGGGAAAGTCTCCACATCGAGTTCGCCGGCCAGGTCTTCCTCGTCCTCCACGTCCACCCACTCGAAGCGGACATCCGGATGGGCGGCACGCAGCGCCTCGAAGACGGCACCGTACTCGCGGCAGACGCCACACCAGGCGGCGCACAGGCAGACCACCCACCAGCCCGGGGCGGCGGGAGGGCCGCCGGCGGAAAGCGGTACTGGTGGAGAGATGGTGTCCGGCATGGTTTTTTCAACAGGCGTGGAAGAAGGGGCGGCGGACGGGAAAGAAGCAGGGGCCCGCTTTCACCGGCCCCGGCGCTCCCGTGCGTGGTACACGTCGATGGTACCCACCCCGGGCGCCTGGTTGCCCCAGGCGTTGCGCACGAAGGTGGCCACGGCGGCCACGTCGTCGTCGCCCAGCACCTGGGTGAAGGGCGGCATGCCGTGCGGCCGTGGATTGCCGGGCGTCACCGGAGGATAGCCGCCCTGGAGGATGGTGCGCACCACATTCACCGGCGATTCGAGCTGCACCGCGCGGTTGCCCGCCAGGGGAGGGAAGGCACCCGGGCGGCCCTGCCCTCCATCGCCGTGGCACTGCGTGCAATGGCGGTCATAGACCGCCCCGCCCCGCTCCATCGCGGTCCGGGACGGCGGCGGCAATGCCGCGGGCGCGGGACCTTCGGGCGCGGGACCTTCGGGCGCGGGCAGCGCGCGCAGGTAGGTCGCGATGGCGCGCAGGTCCGCGTCGTCCAGGTACTGCGTGCTGCGGAAGACCACCTCGGCCATCGGCCCGGTCACGGTGCCGCGCGGCGTGATCCCGTCGCGCAGCAGGGCCACCACCTCGTGCACCGGCCAGTCGGCGACGCCGGCCTCGCGCACCGTGTCCAGGGCCGGTGCATACCAGTTCTGCACGGGGATGAGCCCGCCGCGCAGGGCGCCGGCATCGCGCGTGGCGCCCAGGGCATTGCGCGGACTGTGACAGGCCGCGCAATGCCCCAGGCCCTGCACGAGGTAGCGGCCGCGGTTCCAGTCGGCTGGCCGGCCGGGTTCGGGCGCGAGGCCACCCGGGCGGAAGAACAGCGCCCGCCACACGGCCAGCGCGGCCTGGGTGCCATAGGGGAAGCCGAGTGCGTGCGGCCGCGGGGCCTGGCGCACCGGCGGCAGGCTGCGCAGGTAGGCGTGGACGGCGTCGGCATCCTCCCGCGCCACATGCGTGTAGCTGGGATATGGGAATGCCGGGTAGAGCAGCCGCCCGTCCCGCGAGCGGCCATGGTGCAGGGCGCGCCAGAAGGCCGCATCCGACCAGCGGCCCAGGCCGGTGTCGGGGTCGGGGGTGAGGTTGGTGCTGTACACCGTGCCGAACGGCGTCTCGATGCCGCGGCCACCCGCGAACGGCGCGCCGCCCGGCGCGGTATGGCAGGCCATGCAGTTGCCGGCCCGGGCCAGGTATTCGCCCCGGGCGATGGCCTGGGTCGTGGCGGACGCGGGCGGGCCGTCGTCCAGCGGCAGCGGGGCTTCGCCCCAGCGGTTGAGCACGGCCACGAGCACGGCGCAGGCCGCCAGCCCGCCCAGCAGGGCCATGCCCGCACGCGCAGGCCAGCGCCGCCAGAAGCCCGGTGTATGCGGTGGCGGCCCGTTCATGGCGTGCTCCCCCGGGCGGACATGTCCACGCCGCCGCAGGGCATGGGCAGCGGGCCGGCGGGTGCGTCGGCGGGCTTGCCGCTGCCGGCTACCGGCTGGGCGGCGAGCCAGGCCGAGATGGCGCTCACGTCCTCGGCCGTGAGCTGCCGCGCCACGTGGGCCATGCAATCGGGCGCCTGCGAGCGGCGCTGGCCGGTCTGCCAGGCGCCGATCTGGCTGTTGAGGTAGTCGCGCGGCAGGCCGACGAGCGCCGGGATGGCCGGCTGCACGCCGGTCATGGCGCCGCCGTGGCACTGCACACAGGCGGGAATGCCGCGGGCGGCATCGCCCTCGCGCACCAGCCGGCGGCCCCGCTCCAGCGTCGCCGGAAGGGCCTGGGGCGGAGGCGGCGCGGCATAGGGAAGCTCCAGCGTGGAGAAATGCTGGGCGATCTCGCGCAGATAGCCGTCCGTCATGTGCTCGAGCAGGTAGGACATCTGCGGGTAGCTGCGGCGCCCGTCGCGGAAGTTCAGGAGCTGGTGGTACAGGTAGCCCGCCGGCTTGCCGGCGATGCGCGGAAAGTAGCCCTGCTGGGTAGCCCGCCCCTCCCGGCCGTGGCAGGCCGTGCAGGCGATGACCCGGTCGGCCATGCCGGAAGCCGGCGCCGGCGTGGCGGGCACCGGGGCGCTGGCGGGTGCCTGTGCCGCGGCAGGGCCGGCGCCGCCCACCATCGCAGCCATCGCCATGGCCGCTACCCACCGCTCCGCCCTGCCCGCCTGCCTGTCCCGGTGGATAACTGCGGCCTCACTGGCCCGGAGCCGGGCGGTGCAACGGTGCAGCAGGCAAGAAAGGAATGCAGGCCAGGGCGAGCCTGGGGGCATGGACGGCATGGGGGGTTGTCTCTTTGTTCGTCGTATGGGCGGAGCGCCCTGCCCCGCCACTCTACGCACCCCCGGCCGGCACGTACAGCCCGCCGCATCACACCGCTGCACTCCACGCCTGCATCCGCCCTGGAACGCACAGGCGTCCAGGGCGCCGGTGGCGGTTCAGGGCAGGATGCTGGCCGCCCGGGCCCTGGCCACGATCGCATCGGCGTCGCGGCGCAGCAGCAGGCGCTGCGCCACCAGCCCGTCGGCGGCGCGGGACACGGTGGCCACGTATCCCGCCTGCGAGCCGTACAGCTCCTCCAGCGACGGCCGACCGTCGCCCGCGGCCAGGCGCGCCGCGCGCGTCTTGTGGAACGGGATGAAGCTGCCCGTGAGGTTCGAGAGATCGACGATGCCGGGCGTGGCCACTTCATTGAACTCGATGCTCGTGCCCAGCGGCGCCTGGGCCTCCACGCTCTGGATGCCGGCCCGCGCCAACCCGGTCGCCGGATCCACCTGCGGCACCAGGATGGCGTAGTCGCGCCCCACCACCCGCGGAGGCAGCACCGTGGCGATGCCCGATTCGTCCTGCGGCACGTACTGCGGCCCGAAATCCAGCAGCGTGAAGCCGTTGTAGCGCGCCTGGTAGCGGAACTCCGGAATGGGTGCCTGCAGGCCACCCGCGCTCCAGGTCAGCCCCTTCATGGCCGGATAGGCGACCAGGGCCGGGCGCACCAGCGTGCCGTCCGCGATACGGGGCACCTGGCTGGCTGGCGGCTCGGTGCCGCGCACCACCCAGTCCTCCAGCGCGAGAAACAGTGCCCGGAAGGTGTCGTTGAAATGCACCACGGTGCCCGCGGGATAGACGGTGCGCGAGGGCGCGTAGCTGATGCTTTCCACGCCACCCGCCCCCCCGTGCTGCGTGCTCGCGTAGTTAGTAATAGATGCGCGCGTTGGCGGGCTGGGCGATGTCGCGCTGGCCCTGCGCATCGGTGAGCACGGGCGAGCCCTGCAGTTGCCAGAACTCGGTGCCCGACAGGCCCAGGAAGAAGCGGGGGCAGGTGCCGGTCGCGCTGCAGCGGCGCATCACCCCGCCCTCGCGGCCGCTGACCGCATCCACGTAGTCCGCCGCCAGGCCGCGCGGCGCCATCTGCCCGAAGGCCGTGTGGTCGGTGCGCAGGCCGCCACCGCCGCCGGGCACGGCGAAGCGGGTGTTGACGTTGGTCTGCCGCGCCGCCACGTGGGCATAGATGCCGTCGAACACCATGCCACCGTCCAGCCGCTGGTTGAAGCCCAGGTGCAGGAAGGTCTTCATGGCATTGCCCGACTGGGACGTGCCCTGCCCGATCACGTGCGTGATGCGGCCCGCCAGCGGATTGGCCCGGCCATCCGCATCGGCGGCCCGGCCGCGGAAGAATCCCACGGTATCGCGCAGCGCGGCAAGCCCCACGCCCATGACCTTCGGGTCCTTGGCCACATAGACCAGCTCGTACAGGTACTGCGGATCGAACCCGCCGCGCAGGCAGACGCTGGCGGGGCTGGGCGTGCCCGGGAACGGGTTGGCCCCGGTATCGCAGGCGGCGAACTTCCAGTCCGCGGCCGGTATGGCCTCGCGCGCATCCGTCTCGTTGCGGCGGCGTGTGAGCGAATAGCCCGGCTGCGTGTTGTCCAGGCCCGCGGGCTCATAGGGAGTCATGGTGCCGTCGAAGACGCCTCCGGGCAGCGCCATGGCCGGGGCCGCGGCGGTGGGCACCAGTTCCGTGCGGTAGGGGCCGGTGATGCTGCTGCCGTCGGCATTGCGGGCCACGGGCACGGTGGCCGTGAGCCGCGCGGGCGAACTCTTGGGCACGTCGCCCTGCCAGGCCGAATAGAGGAAGGTGTAGCCGCGTTCGAAATACACCGCATCGCCCGGAACGGCCGCCGGATTGGGCAGCGTGAGGATGTTGCCGCGGTTGGGCGCGTCGTAGCGCAGCACGCCGCCGGCCTTGGACATGTCCTTGGGCTTGAGCAGCACGAAGTCGGCGCTGTACTCCACCATGCCGCGGCTGTTGCGTGGCGCGAGTTGCAGGTCCTGGATGACCGCGTTGCGCGGATCCGCCGGATCCAGTTCGCCCTGCACCGTGCCCGACACCTTTTCATAGGCGCCCACGCTGCCGAAGCTGCCGGGAAAGTCTTCGGTGGCACCGATGGTGATGCGCAGCTTCGGCGCACCGCCGGGCAGCGACGATGAACCGCCGCCTCCGCCGCAGGCAGCCAGCAGCGCGGCGGCTGCGAGCGCCGCGGCGGCGGCGGGGAATGGGCGCCGCGGGCGGGCGCGCCGGGAAATGGCTCCGGGAAAGTGCATGGCAATGTCTCCAGTGTTGTCGTTGTGGAATGCGCAAGCCGCCGCCAGGAACGCCGGAATCCGGAGCGCAACCGCCCCTGGCGATGCGCGATGCCATGCGTTCCGGGCGCAAAGTGCCCTGTGCGGACTGCCGGGCTGCACGCCCGGTACGGAAGGTGTGGGTAGGGGCCTATTCCGGATCGATGCCCGCGGCCTTGATCACCTTGCCCCACTTCTGCGTCTCGGCCGCCTGGAAGCGGGCCAGCTCGGCCGACGTGGTGGTCCAGGGCTCGGAGCCGGCGGTGTCGTAGAACGACTTCGCCGCGGCGCTCTGCGTGGCCGCGGCCAGCAGCTCGTTCAGCCGCGACACCACGGGTGCCGGCGTACCGCTGGGCACGTAGGCGGCGAACCAGTAGCCCATGTCGTAACCCTTGACGCCCGCCTCCTCCAGCGTAGGCACGTCCGGCAGCTGCGCGCTGCGCTTTTGCGTGGAATAGCCCAGCGCGCGCAGCTTGCCCGACTTGATCTGCGGCACACCGGTGGAGGTGTCGGTGATCATCATGTCGATCTGCCCGCCGAGCAGGTCGGTGATGGCGAGCGGGTTGCTCTTGTAGGGCACGTGCAGGATGTCCACGCCGGCCAGCTGCTTGAGCATTTCACCGGCCATGCGGCTGGAGGAGCTGCCGCTGCCGAAGCTCAGCTTGCCGGGGTTCTTCTTCGCGGCGGCCAGCAGGTCGGCCACGCTGCGGTAGGGCGCGCCGGCATTCACCACCAGCACCTGCCCGCCCTTGCCCAGGCCCGTGACGGGCACGAAATCCTTCACCGGGTCGTACGGCAGCTTCCGGTACAGGTGCTCGTTGGCGGCGTGGGTGGTGTTCGTCGTGATGAGCACCGTATAGCCGTCCGGCGGCGCCTTGGCCACCGCCTGCGCGGCGATCATGCCGCTCGCGCCGGCCTTGTTGTCCACGACCACGGGCTGCTTCGTGTCGGTGGTGATCGCCTGCCCCAGGGCGCGTGCGAGCTGGTCGGTGGCGCTGCCTGCCGCGAAGGGCACCACGAAGGTGAGCGGTTTGGACGGATAGGCGGCCGGCTGGGCCGTGACGGATGCGGCCGTGCCGAACAGGGCGAAGGCGGCGGCTGCCAGGGCCATGCGGCGGCGCGACAGGCTGAAGGCGGGATGGTTCATGGTGGCGTTGTCTCCTTGTGGATTTATGTAGGAATGTGCATGCACTCCGCCGTCAGGGCGGGCCGGCCAGGTGCTGCGCGAGCACGGCGGGCACCTGCAGGGGCAGGTCCAGCAGCAGGTAGGCGAGCGCCTTGCCGTGGCTGTCGAGATTGAGGGAATCGTTCACGCCGCCGTCGAGCACGTCGTCGATCACGAAATTCATCGCGTGCAGTTGCGGCAGCAGGTAGCGGCGCACGCGGCTCGGCCGGCGCTGGCCGAACCGGCGCGCCACGGCATCCTCGGTCACCTGCTCCACCAGCACGTCCCAGAGTGCCGGATGCCAGGCGATCACGCTGATGTTCGAGCGGTTGCCCTTGTCGCCGGTGCGCCCGTGCGCCAGCCGGTAGAGCGGCACGGCGACCGGGTCGCCGGAGGCCGCTGCAGCGGCCGAATGCGGAATATCCATCGCGTCCGTCCTTTCAATCCAGGAACCGGTGCCCGGTCGGCACCGACTCTCGCGGCACCAGGCACGACACCATGCCCAGGCGCGGCCGCATGGCGGTGCGCACGCCGCCGCCGCCCGCCGGGCCGCAGCAATACAGGGCCGTAACCTCCCGCACCAGCCG
The DNA here is from genome assembly GCF_900104515.1 of Paracidovorax cattleyae. Lineage (GTDB taxonomy): Bacteria > Pseudomonadota > Gammaproteobacteria > Burkholderiales > Burkholderiaceae_C > Paracidovorax > Paracidovorax cattleyae. The sequence continues at coordinate 7,168 of NZ_FNJL01000036.1, read as the reverse complement.
CCGGGCCGCCGCATGGTCGCGGTGCTGCAGCGCTGCGCGCAGGCGCACGTCGCGGGCGTCGCCCTGGGGTGCCTCGTCCAGCCAGCGGCTGGCGTCGTCGCCGAACACACTGGTCACGCCGATCAGGTCCAGGCGCAGCGGCGCCACGCCGGCCAGGCGCTCGCGCAGCGTCTCTCCCGCCAGCCGCGCCCGCGCCTCGGCCCTGGGCCCTGCATAGGAGATCTCGCCCTCGGCAAACCAGCCAGCCTCGAAGCACACATTCACCTTCAGGGCCGCGGGCCGCGGATGCCCGCGCACGCCCTCGAGCCGCACGCGGCCCGGCGCGATCTCGCGCACCGTGGCGGCGGTGATGTCCGCGACCACGTCGGGGGTGAGGTAGGCCGCCGGATTGTGCAACTCGTAGAGCAGTTGCTCCTTCACCGTGCGTTCGTCGATGCGCCCGCCCGTGCCCGCCGGCTTGGACAGCGTGCAGTGGCCGTCGGCATCGATCTCGGCGATGGGATAGCCCAGCTGCGCCATGCCGGGCACGTCCTTGTAGCCCGGATCGGCGAAATACCCGCCGGTGACCTGCGCGCCGCACTCCAGCAGATGGCCGGCCATGGTGGCGCGGGCCAGGCGGTCCCAGTCGTCCAGGCTCCAGCCGAAATGCGCCAGCGCGGGCCCGACCACGAGCGAAGGATCCGCCACCCGCCCGCACACCACGATATCGGCCCCCTCGCGCAGCGCCCCGGCGATCGGCTCCGCGCCGATGTAGGCATTGGCGCTCACCACCGGCTCGGCAGGCAGCGCGGCACCCAGGGCGCCGGACAGCAGCGGCTGGTGGCCGGGGCTGCTCAGGTCGTCGCCATGCACCACGGCAACACGCGGGCGCCGCAGGCCGAGTTCCGCGGCCAGCTGGTGGATGTGGCGCGCAGCGCCGTCCGGATTCGCGGCGCCGAAATTGCTCACGATGCGGATGCCGTGTTCCAGGCAGAGAGCGAGTACCGGGCGCAGCAGTTCGTCGAGCAAAGGCTCGAAACCGGCCTGCGGATCCGACCGGCGGGCCAGTTGCGCGAGGGCCAGGGTGCGCTCAGCGAGCGTCTCGAAGATGAGCACGGCCGGGCCGCCACTGCCGATCAGTTTCCGCACCACGGGCAGCGCGGCATCGGTGCGGTCGCCCGAAAAGCCGGCTGCGCAGCCGATGCGCAAGATGTCTCCATTCGCCATGCGTTGTGGTCTCCTGGGCCCAATGTAGGCGCCGTGGCTTGTTTCGTGAAATAGATTGTTAAGATGGATTCATCCGTTTTTCCGATCAATCCACCGACTCCATCCGCCACGCCGCTCTGCCCCGGGTCCATGCATCTTTCCAGCCGCCACATCGACGCATTCCTTGCCCTGGCGCAGGAGCGCAGCTTCACGCGCGCGGCCGGCCTGTGCCACCTCTCGCAGCCGGCGTTCAGCGCCCTCGTGCGCTCGCTGGAAGAAGGCCTCGCGCTGCGCCTGTTCGACCGCAGCACGCGCCACGTGGAGCTGACGCAGGAAGGCCTGCAGTTCCTGGAGTCCGCACGGCGCCTGCGCGCGGAGATCGACAGCGCGATCGGCATGGCGCGCGATGCGGCGCAGCTGCGGCGCGGCCGGGTGTCCCTGGCGCTGCTGCCCTCGCTGGCCGCAGGCTGGCTGCCAGGCATCCTGGCCGGCTTCCGGGCCGACCATCCCCGGATCGAACTCGACATCGCCGACGTGCTGTCCGAGCCCTGCATCGAACGCGTGGCGTCGGGCCGCGCGGACTTCGCGCTGGCGGCCATCCGCGCCGATACACCGTCCCTGCAGGCCGAACCGTTCTGCAGCGATGGATTCCATCTCGTGTGCCGCGCCGACCATCCGCTGGCGAAACGCCGCCCCCGCGGCGGCCTGCAGATGCAGGACCTCGCACCCTGGCCATTCGTGCACCTCGCGCGCACCAGCAGCGTGCGGCAATATCTGGAGGCCGCCATCCATCCCCACGCCATGAACACGCTGATGGAGGTCGAGCAGCTGGCCACGGTCATGGGCATGGTGCGCGCAGGCATCGGCATCAGCGTGGTGCCCACGCTCACGCTCTTTCACTTCTCGCAGCCCGGCCTCGTGACGCGGCCGCTGTCGCTGCCTGCGCTCACGCGCCAGGTCTTCCTCGTGCGCCGGCGCGGCCGCGACCTGTCCGTCGCCGCCCGGGAGCTCTACCGCCGGGTGATGGCGAGTCGTCCGCGGGTGTAAGAATAGCCAGCCGCCCAGCCCCACCCGCGCCCACCGCCCCTCCAATGTCCACCGAGCCTACGGAATCGCCATTGCCTCCCGCTGCACCGCAGGAATCCGGGCAGGACCGTTCCCTGCCCCTTGCCATCGGCTTCGTCGTCCTGGTGGCCCTGCTGCTTATCGGTTCGAACGTGTGGCTGGCGTGGCGCGCCCACCAGGCCGAATGGCAGCAGGCGCGGGTCTTCGCCCAGAACCTGTCCCGTGCCATGGCGCAGCAGATGGACGGCCTGGCCACGGAGGTGGGCCGCGAGCTGGTCTCCATCCAGTACGAACTGGAGCGCGACGAGCTGTCGCCCGCGCAGCTGGACGCACTGCAGCCCATGCTGGTCAACCAGGTGTCCCTGGCGGAGCACCTGCAGGGGCTGTTCGTATTCGGCAGGAACGGTGAATGGCTCGTGCACAGCCTGCCGGTACAGCCTCCGGCCGCCAACAACGCGGACCGCGAATACTTCATCCACCACCGCGACAATCCCAGCACGCTGACCTACGTCAGCAAACCCCTGCAGAGCCGAACGACGGGTGAATGGGTCATACCGCTGTCACGCCGCATCAACGACGCCCTGGGCGGCTTTGCGGGCGTCGTGCTCGCCACCCTCCGCGTCCGGCACGTGCAGGAGGTGCTGCAGGGCTTCGACGTGGGAAACAAGGGCGCCATCGCGCTGCTGCGCACGGACGGCACGGTGCTGACGCGCAAGCCTTTCCGCGTGGAGGACCTGGGCCGCACGCTGCCGGCTTCGCAGCTGCCGCAATTCCTCCAGTCCCGCTCGGGCCTCACCGTCGTGCCGTCACCCATCGACGGCGTGGTGCGCCTCGTCAGCTTCGAATACGCGCGCAATGTCCCGCTCGCGGCGGCCGTGGCACTGTCGGAGGACGATATCCTCGCGGAGTGGCGCAAGGCCACGGCCGCGCAGATCGCAGGCATCCTGCTGCTGCTCGCCGTGATCGGTCCTGCGGGGGCGTACCTGATCCGCACCGTGAAGATGCGGCGCGACGCAGACCTCCGGCTGCGCACGACCCACGAGGCGCTGGTCGAGGCGCACGCGCGCATGGAGCACATGGCAGAGCACGACGGGCTTACCGGATTGCGCAACCGGCGCGCCTACGACCGGCGCATCCGCGAAGTCATGGCGCAATGCCGGCGCTACCAGCGGCCCGTCTCGGTGGTGATGTTCGACGTCGATTTCTTCAAGCTCTACAACGACGCCCTGGGGCACCTGGAAGGGGACGAATGCCTGCGCCGTGTGGCGCACGCGCTGGCGGGATCGATCCGCCGGCCCGGGGACTTCATCGCCCGCTACGGCGGCGAGGAATTCGCCATCGTCCTGCAGGAAACCGACGCGCCGGGTGCCCTGCAGGTGGCCCGGGCCGCCCGCTCCGCGGTCATCGCCCTGCACCTGCCGCACCCCGGCAGCCCTTTCGGCCACGTCACCGTGAGTGGAGGCGTCGCCTGCTGCCCGGGGCGCGAATCCGAAACACCGGAAGAACTGCTGGGCCGCGCCGACACCGCCCTCTACGAAGCGAAGCAGCAGGGCCGCGACCGGATCGTGGCGGCGGACAGCCACCCATCCGGCGCCGGCCATTGACACCCGCAGGAGGCCGGCCGGGGCTCCCATGCCCTTGCGGCCGTCCGGTGCCGGGTATCCGATCTCTGCGGTGCAGCACCTTTCGCGGAGCCATCCGGCAACGGCCCGGAAACAGACCGCTGCCGGACACCGCTCAGCGGTTGGCGCAGAAGCCGAACTGCACGCTGGCGCCGGCCTGCAGCGTGCGGTTCCAGGCCGCGCCCTGGGCAAGAAGCTCATTGCCTGCCTGGGTCACCTGAGAGTCCCAGGCGTTATAGACCGTCCCCGCCACCGGGATGCGCACAGCCCAGTCCACCGGACCGGCATTGGGGTTGTTCACCATCACATTCAGGCAATAGCCCTGGCCCCAGTCGCTGTTGACACTGGTGGCGTAGGTGACCGGACCGGTGGGGGGCGCCGGTGGCGTGGAATCCGGTACGGACCAGGCCGAGCCGGGTGCGGGGAGCGCCGAGGGGAACTGCACGCCCAGCGGAAGCTCGGGCCCCACGCTCAGCGGCACGCCCGACACTTCCAGCGCCTGGCCGAACATATCGGTGATTTTCAGGTCAAACGGCCCCGGCCCCATACCGCCCGGTGCGAGGAAGTAGTTGTACATCTGCCGTTCCAGTGGCACATAGGTACCGCCCGAACCGCTCGTGCGATAGGCGAGCGAAGCGACCGCATTGCGCTGGTTGCGCACCTGCAGGGCGCTCCACGAAGCGCTGGAACCTTCCTTGAAAACGACGGTCGCCTGTGCATCGGGGCCCGACACGTAGCGCCAGCGCAGCGAGACGATGCCTGCTTCCAGCGGGGCGATCTGCGCGAAGGCCGGCATGGCCAGATCCAGCGCGCGCGGCGGGCATTCGGGGCAGCGATTGTCCACACGAACCACCACTTTGCTCGACGTTGCGGGATTCAGCACCTCGAGGTAGGCCCCGCATGCCTGCGAGCCCTGGTAGTCGGAATCGTTGATGGCCACGGTCAAGACGTGCTCCGGAAACGGCAGGCTGCAATTGCCGCCGCCGTCGTAGCCATAGTTCGTGCCGCGCCCGGTATAGGTGTCACCCGGGGTGACTTGCGCAGCCACCGGCAGCACGACTGCCAGCGCCAGCCAGCCCAAGGCCCGCGCACAGCGCCGACCGAATATGGAAGACAGAAATTTCGACATGGGTTCCTCCCGACATGGTGCGGCGCCTGGCGACCATCGCCAGCGTCCACCTTCGGCCCGGAGGACGGAACGGCCATCGCGCTCAGCCCTGCCCGGGCCTCCCACACCGGTTGTACCCAGCCGGTGCTCACCAGGGAATCATGAACACGAAGAGAATCACTGCCAAAGCGATGCCGGCCACCCAGAGGGTGCGGGCACTGGCGAACCGGTTGCGGCTCGAGGATGTGGGTACGGCGCCAGCCGAGTTGCGTGGTGCGTTCATGGGGTCTTCTCCATCGACAGGTTGAAAGCCCGACGGTAACCCCCGGCGCCCCTGCACCGCGTCGGACAAGGCCATGCCAGCGGGTCGCGCAATGCCCCGAGGCCCGGCGGAAGTGGCAGGGGTAACAGGTCTCAGACCCACTCGTCCTGTGCCGGGGCGTCCGCGGGAAAGAAGTTGAGGTAGTGGACCAGGCGGGGCCGGTCGGTACTGTTGGGACGGCTGCCATGCGGGAGGGCGTGGTGCCAGATGATGAGATCGCCCGCGCGCCCGGCGATGGGCACCGCGCCCAGCGCCTGCAGGTCCTGCGTACGGGCCGATGCCGGTCCCCCCGGGAGGCCCTCCAGCCATACGCCGAGCCGGTGGTGGAAGCCGGGCACCAGGGTGAGCGCCCCCTGCTCCGACCGGGTGTCGGTCAGGTACAGGATGCCCTGGGTACCGAAGGGTACGGGGATGCGCAGGCTGACGTCCCAGTGGAGGTGCGGGCCGGGAAACCTGTGGGACGGGGTTTCCGGCGCATTGAAACCCACGCGGTCGGTGGTGCACCACAGGTCCGCCGTCCCCCAGAGCTGGGCGAATGCCTTGTGGATGCGCAGGTTGCGCCGGTTGCGCTCCAGGGCCGCGTGCTGGAAGAGCTGCACCATGATGCCGTGGTCATTCGGGGGATACCAGGTGGAAGGATCCTCCGGCCGGGCGTGGAGGAATTCCCAGATCGCGCCCGCCGTGGCCTCGGCATCGGCCGGGAGCACGGCGTCGTGCAGCACCACGTAGCCCTGGGCGTCCCAGAAGGCCAGGTCCTCGGCGGACAGCACCGGCGCTATGCGGTCCACCTCGGCGATCAACCGCTGCGCGCCGGGGGGCGGCGGCAATCCCGACAGCGCGGCGTCGATCCGGACCACGCGGTCCGTGGGCGGCGGCCCCGCCGTTTCCTGCAGCCACCGCGCGAAGTCCTGGAAGTCGGCTCCCGGATTGCGGCCAAACCAGGCATGGAAGGGCTCGATGCCGATGCCCAGGGCATGCAGCACCCAGTGGTCTTCGCGCCACTGCGGCATGGGCACCCCGGCAGCGCGCCCCTGCCGTGCCAGCGCCATGCGGTTCCACGCGCCCTTCAGCACGGCGATACCTGCCCAATCCGCTGCACTCATCGTTTTCCTTCGCGCGTGCGCCCGCAAAATTGCCTGCACATTCTCTCCGGATGCGGAGAGTGCGGAAGGGGTGGCGCCCCGCTTGGCGGTCAGCGCGCCGGAACGGCCTCGGCCTTCGTGGGCACTTCCGCTTCGGTGCGCCGCTCGACCGCATCGGCGTGCAGCGCTTCGTTGAACTGGTCCACCACCAGCGCCCAATGTGCATCCGCCTTGAGCTGCTCTGCCAGGAACTGGCGCTGCGCATCGTTCCAGAACGGGGCATCGGCCACCTGCACCCCGGCGCCGAGCTGGTGGGTGTGGATGAAGCGGGTGATGGCATCCGGGCTCTCATCCAGGCCCAGTTGCAGGAACAGGTTGGTCATCGTCGGTTCGGTGGTGATCACGGGAAGGCTCCTGGTGTGCAATAGATGCCACCGACCTTAGAGCCTGTTTACGATCTTCGACACAGCAAAGCCAAGAATGCCAAGTGGACGAACTGCAAGCTGGTGTTGAGCAACCTCTCGCAGTTCTTCCATAAACGCCTGTTCTTGTCCAACCAGGCAAAGCTGCGCTCCACCACCCAGCGCTGAGGCATCACCTTGAACGCGTGCAACTCGCTTCGCTTGGCGATCTGAACGGTGACGTGCTCGCCCAGGATCTCTTGCACGCCCAGGGCGAACGGCTTGCCCACGTAGCCGCTGTCGCACAGCAGGCTTCGCACCCTGCCCAGCGCAGGTTGGCAGCGCTGCAGCGCCTGCAAGGCTCCTTTGCGGTCCGTCACTTC
>NZ_FNJL01000002.1 GCF_900104515.1 Paracidovorax cattleyae | reverse complement strand
CAAGGTGGAGCATGTGTTTGCCGGTCTCCGTCACCTGGGCGGCAAGTTCGTGCGCACGATCGGGCAGGCACGGGCCACGGTGGGCATGACGATGATGGCCGCCTGCTACAACATGAAGCGCCTGGCGTCCTTCCTGGACCGGGGAGTGGATGCATTCTTCAAACTCAAAAGCGGCGCCTGCAAGGCACAGGTGCGCCCGCGCACGGCGAACGCATGAGTCGCTGGGGCCGAAAGGCCCCTGAGCACGGGGATCGTCCCCAGGGCAGTTGCTATCGCGCTCCCGAAGCAGGTGAATGTGTGCGGATAGCCTTGATGCTGGGCTCGGATCAGGGGTTGTGAGAGGTTCCCATCATGCTTCGTACGTCGGGTGGCGAGACAAAAGCTCTGACGACGCAACAGAAGGAGTACCTTGACAAGGTAGTTTCAGCTCTCAATGAAGCCATAGTTCATCGGGGGTAATTCTGCTGCCTGACCGTAACGTCACGGTAGGGAGGCTGGGCCGAGGCGCCTTGCGGCTCGCTCAATTTACCGCGGCCCCCTCTGGGGTGCCCACCGCGAACAGCGACAATCAAGGCCTGCTGCGGTCGCTGGGAAGGTGGGATGCTGGGACGGAGGGGACCGAGCGCAGCCCCATCGACAGCGTAGAATCACGGCCTGCGGAGACTTGGGTGAGCGGTTTAAACCAGCAGTCTTGAAAACTGCCGACGGGCAACCGTCCGTGAGTTCGAATCTCACAGTCTCCGCCAGTTCAGCCCCCAGCGGGTGCCGCAACGGCTGTGCGGCTGTGGCGGAAGCGAAAAATCTCGCGCGACATTGGAAACGTGGGCGCCGCTCGCGGCGGCCACTTTCCTCCAGTTCATGGCAGCTGCGCTTCAATCGCCGACTTGTCGATGACGGACCAGACCCGGGCGATCTTGCCATCGCGCAGTTCGTACAACACGTTTTCCGAGAACACGACCCTCCTGCCGTTCACGGGCAGGCCCAGGAACTCGCCCTGTGGCGAGCAGTTGAACCCCAGTCGGCTCCCCACGCAGTTCCCATCGGCGACCAGCAACTCCACTTCGTAGCGAAGGTCAGGGATGCGGGCAAAGTCGTTTTCCAGCATCGCCCGGTAGCCCGTCAGGCCGAGCGGGCGGTCGTTGTGGCGCACGTCGGCCTCGACGAAGTCGCCCAGCCGGGGCCAGTCCTGCGCATTGAGACAAGCGATGTATGCGAGGTAGAAGTCTTGGGTGTTCGTAGCCTGCAATTGCGTTCTCCAACGTGTTTTCGTCCATCGGCTCCCTAGGACTCAGGCAACTGCCGCCCTGCAAGCGGCGGCCTTCCGGCCGTCGTGCCATGCCAAGATAAGGCGCAGGCATCGAGCGGAAGGTGTCAGCAAATGTAAGTTCCAGCGGTTTCAAAGGGGGCCATCGTGGACCTCCAAGCTTCGACAGGACACTCGGCGAATCCGCCGGGCTACAGCGTGAAACAGAACCCATGCGCTGGCGGGGTGAACTCTGCTCGGCCTTGGTGCCAATAATTTTCCTTTGCACTGGCGTGCGCTCCGATGCGTTGCAACGAACGATGCAACCGGACGGACTGCCGCCCCCCACTCACTAGCACCCCAAGGATTTCCATGAATGCTCTCGCCATGACCCGCCGCGCTGCGGCCCTTGCCCTGACTGCCTGCCTGGCCGCCTGCGGAGGCGGCGGCGGAGGAGACGTCTTCGGAGGCGGCGGAAATGGCGGCGGCGGCGGCGGCGGTGGAGGCGTGGACGGTGGTGGCAATGGTGGCGGTGGCGGCAATGGCGGTGGCGGCACCACTCCTCCACCCCAGGTCACCGGCCAGTACATCGTCCAGCCCGCCGCCTCCGGCGCTGCGCTGCTGGCCGCCCTGAACGACCAGGGCTCGCGCGGCTATGCCTACCTGTCGGCCATGGTGACGGGAGGCAGCGCGCAGAACGAGTTCTACGTAACCGATACCGCGCACAGCGGCTCGCGGCTGACCTATGAAACGGTGGCGCAGGCCGACTCGGGCGATGGCCTGGTGGCCCAGCTCAACCAGCAGGGCGCACGCGGCTTCGTCTTCAAGGGGCCCTACATGTCCGGAGACGGCCCGGGCATCAGCCTGCTGACGGTGCGCGACGCGGCGCGCGGCGCCACCTATTCCTACGAGCGGCAGGCCATCTCCGGCAGCCTGGGCAGCGATGCCTTCCAGGCCCAGCTGAACGCAGAAGGCGCTCGGGGCTTCCGGCTGGTCGGCCCGATCGGCGCCGGCCAGGACAGCTTCAACCTCTACGCCAGGGACTCCAGCGCCACCACCTATTCCTACACCGTGATCCCCGTGTCCGGCTCCGGCGGCATGGCCAGCGGCGACGCGCTGCGCCAGCGGCTGAACGAACAGGGTGCGCAGGGCCGCTTCTACCTGGGCGCGTTCTCGCTGCAGGGCGGCGCCATCGGGCAGGTCTTCGAGAAGAGCTCGGCGCAGAACGGCGCCGTCGAATACGACCTGAGCGCCGTCAGCCTGCAGCAGACGGCGGACCAGAAGCTGGCCGCCATGAACCAGCGTGCCGCGCAAGGCTTCTTCTTCGTGAGCGACCTCTCGACCGACGACAGCAGCACCTACACCCTGTCGGCGCGCAACGCGGCCAGCCTGCGCAGCCCGCTGGTCGGCGTCGCCTTCCCGAACTGAGGCAACGCTTTCCTCCGGGGCCCGATTCCAGGACACGGGTGGTGCCGGGCCGACAGCACGTGCTTCAATGGCCCGCCACCACCATGCTGGACGACCGAGGACCGGAAGGAAAGCCCCGCGAGCGGGCGGACCAGGCCACCAGCCAGCCGACCGACAGCAGCGCCAGGACAGCCCAGGGGAGAGACGCAACCCCCTGGGTGTCCAGCAGGACGCCACCCAGCAGGCCTCCGCCGGCAATCGCGCCGTTCCAGGCCACCACGTTCATCGACAGGGCCACGTCGGCGCCATCGCCCGCGGTATCGGCCAGGGCCGTCTGCAGGAAAGTGGCCGCGCCGCCGAACGTCAGCCCCCAGACCGCGACGCCCGCGCAGACGGCCAGGGGCGAAGCCGTCCACAGGCCGAGCGCCAGCGCCGTCAGGGCGAACGCGGCAAGGCTGGCCAGGACGCCCGAGCGCAGGCGGCGATCGACCCATCGGCCGGCGATCCAGATGCTCACCAGCGCGGCGAGCCCGAACAGCAGCAGGACCCTGTCCACCTGGGCCGCCAGGCCGGCGGGAGCCACGAACGGCGCCACGTAGGTGTAGAGGATGTTGTGGGCCAGCATCCATGCGATCACGACGCCCAGGACCGGGCGCACGCCCGGCGTCGTGAACACCCGGCGCAGCGGCATCGGTTCGCGGCCTGACTGGCCCGGATAGTCGGGCACCTTCACCTGCACCCAGACGATCAGCGCCAACGTCAGCAGCGACATGATGCCGAATGCGGTGCGCCAGCCGGCTGCGGCACCGAGCCAGGTTCCGAGCGGGACCCCCAGCGAGAGCGCGACGGGTGTTCCCACCATGGCGATGGCCATGGCGCGCCCCTGCTGGTGCGGCTCGACCATGCGGCGCGCGTAGCCCGCCAGCAGGCTCCAGGCCAGCCCCGCCGCCGTGCCGGCGAAAAAGCGGGACACCAGCGTCAGCCCGTAGTTCGAGGACAGCGCCGTGACGGAGTTGAAGACCAGGAACCCCACGATGGTCAGCAGCAGCACGTTGCGGCGCCGCCAGCCGCGTGTGGCGATGGTCAGGGGAATGGCGGCCAGCAGCGACCCCAGGGCATAGGCCGTCACCATCTGCCCCGCGAACGACTGGGAGACACCCAAGCCTTCACCGATCTGCGGCAGCAGGCCCGCCGGCAGCGTCTCGGTCACGATGCAGATGAAGCCGGTCATGGCCAGGGCCAGCAGGGCCGCTATCGGCAGTCGTCCGGCATCGGCAGGGCATGTCGCGCCCTTGCAGGGAGAGAGGATGGTTTCGGTCATTGCACCACTTTAATATCGATCGGTACAAATGTAGCGATGCCCGCCAACCCTTGTCAACGACTTTTGTATCGACTAGTATTTATCTGGTCCCCCAAAGGAGTTCTTCATGGCGCAAATGGGCCGCCCCCGCAGCTTCGACCGTGACGAGGCCATCCACCAGGCCATGCACATCTTCTGGGAGCATGGCTACGAGTCCACCTCGCTCGCCCAGCTCAAGGCCGGCATCGGCGGGGGCATCACCGCCCCCAGCTTCTACGCGGCGTTCGGCTCCAAGGAGGCGCTGTTCAAGGAGGTCGTGGCGCACTACCTGGCCACGCACGGGCGCGTGGAGGAGAGCCTGTGGGACGGGCGCGTTCCGGCACGCGAAGCCATCGAACGGACCTTGCGCCGCTCGGCGAAGATGCAGAGCGAACGCGGCCACCCCAAGGGCTGCCTGATGGTGCTGTCAGCCGCCGTCTGCTCGCCCGAGCATGCCCACGTGCAGCAACTGCTGGCCAAGGCACGCGCACGCACGCGCGAGGGCATCGCAGCCTGCGTCGAGCGCGCGGTGGAGTCGGGCGAGCTGCCGGCCGGCACGGACGTGCGCGCGCTGGCGATGGTGTTCGGGAGCTTCCTGGTCGGCCTGTCCACCCTGGCACGGGATGGCCTGACGTCGGCGGCCCTGGACAGCGCGGTGACCGAGGTCATGCAGGTCTGGGACGCAGCCGCTCACCGCGCCAGGACCGCGTGACGGAGCGGCATCAACCCCTCTTCGTGATCCGCCGGATCGCGTCGTAGATCTCCTTCTCTGCATCCACCGGATCCACCTCCCCCGCCAGCGCCGCGAAGGACACCGCTTCGGCCACCCCCAGCATGGCGCGCATGGCGGCCGGCTTCAGGGGCTTCTTCGCAAAAGGCTCGAGCGCGCGGCGGCACTTGTCCATGAAGAGGGTTTCATGCTCCTTCTTCAACGCTTCCAGCTCCGGTGAGCCTGTCAGCGCCGCGCTCACGCCCGGCATTTCCCGCCCCATGGTCATGACGCAGTCGACGTAGCTCGCGGCGATGACCTTGGCCACTGCTGGAAGTGTCCTGGCACAGGCGGCAAGGGCCTCGTCCAGCAGGGCATGCTGCCTGCTGTCGTACTCCTCGTAGAGCGCCGCGAGCAGACCGTTGCGCGCCCCGAAATGGTCATAGACGACAGGCTTCGTCACGCCCGCGCGCTCGGCCAGGTAGCCCAGCGTGAGCGCATCGCTGCCTTCGCTGCGGACGATGGACCAGGCGACATCCAGCAGCTGGCGCTGCCGGGCCTCCTTGGGAAGGCGCCGCTGGATCGCACGGCCCGCGTCCGGCTTCGTCGGGTGGTTGGACATCGATAACCTACCAAAGGTAATTTAACCTGCTAACATACCAACGGTAGTTTAAACCCCTCCTCAAGGACCTCCCATGCGCGCCCTCATCGTCGCCAGCCACCCCGATCCACAATCGCTCACCCACGCTGTCGCGCACGCGTTTGCCGAGGGCGTCGAAGAGTCCGGCAAGCACACCACGGAGCTGGCAGACATCGCGGCAGAGGGGTTCCAGCCCGCCTTCAATCCTGCGGACCGGGCCACGTTCCTGTTGCAGGCATCCGCTCCGTCCGACGTCCTGCGCGAGCAGGAGCGCATCGACCGGTCCGATGCGCTGGTGCTTGTGTACCCTGTCTATTGGTGGTCGTTTCCAGGGCAGCTCAAGGGTTGGATCGACCGCGTGTTCTCCAACGGGTGGGCGTATTCGGAAACCCCGGAAGGCGCCATCGAGAAGCGGCTCGGCCGTCTTGCCGTCCACCTGGTCGGGATCGGCGCCGCTGACGAGGGAACGTATGCGCGGCATGGCTACGACGCGGCGCTGCGCACCCAGATCGACCACGGCATCTTCGACTACTGCGGAGCCAGGGTGGTCACTTCCAGGATCCTGTATGGCGTCGATGGCGAGAGCGCTGCATCCCACATCGCCGCGGCGCGGGAGCTGGGCCGCAACGCATTCGCGCAGCACGGCCCGGGTGGCGTCACGGCGTGAGCGTCTCGGGCCAGACCAGCGAGCGGTGCACCTGGGCGCCCGCCATGGCCCCGCTGCCCACGGCCAGCGATACCGAATGGGGCACGCGCGCCACGTCGCCGCAGGCGAACACCCCGGCGACCGACGTCTTGCTCTCCACGTCGGTGCGGACCTGGATGCCCATGGGCGTGTCTTCCAGCGCGCAGCCCATGCCCTCGGCCAGGGCGTTCGATGGCGACGTGCGGGGCGCCGCGAACAGGCCTGCAAAGGGCAGCAGCCGCCCGTCGGCCAGCAGCACGTCGGCATGGCCTGCGATGCGGTCGATGGGCACCGGCTCGATGGCCACGCCCCGGTGTTCCAGTTTCGCGCGGATCCCGGGGCCCACCTCCACGGCTCCGTTGACGAGCAGCGTCACGTCACCCCATTCGGTCAGCAGTTCGGCCTGGTGGAGCGACAGCGGGCTGCTGCCGACGATGCCGATGCGCCCCTGGTTCAGCTCGTAGCCGTGGCAGTACGGGCAATGGAAGACGGACTGCCCCCAGCGCTCGGCCAGGCCCGGTACCGCGGGAAGCTGGTCGGCCACCCCGCTCGCGAACAGGATGCGGCGTGCATGGTGCGAAGTGCCGTCGGCCATCGTGACCACGAATCCGTCCAGTGGCCCCGTGATCGCCCCGGCCCGTCCGTCGCGCCAAGCCAGCGTGGGATAGGCTTCGAGCTGGCGGCGCGCCTGTGCCGCGATCTCGCCCGGTGGCACGCCATCCTGGCCGAGAAACCCGTGTGAGTGGCTGGCGAACCGGTTGCGCCGTTTGCCGGCATCGATCACCAGCACGCCGCGCCGCGCGCGGACCAGTTGCAGGGCCGCGGCCATGCCCGAATAACTTCCGCCGATGACGATGGCGTCATGCTGCATGCTCATTTCCTCGTGCGCCTGACGGCCGCATGCCGGCGCGCGAAGTCGGCGGCGAGATCGGCCAGGGTGATTTCGGAGAAACGCTGGAGCAGCAACGCCTCGGCCTCGGCGAACGTGCCTTCGAGCGCGGCATTCACCGATTGCTCGACCAGGCACTCCGGCGCCTCGTGGCGGTTGCCGATGGCGAACATCGCCGGCTCGCCCAGGGCCTCGTGCAGCTGGCGGAGGGTGACGGCGCGCAGGTCGGCCTGGATGCGCCATCCACCCGCGTGGCCTCTTTCGGACTGGACGATGCCGGCGTCCCGCAGGAAACCCATGGTGCGCCGGACAACGACGGGATTGGTTCCGAGGCACCGGGCCAGGGCGTCGGAGGTCATGGGACCCGGCTGCCCGGCCATGTGCAGCAGGGCGTGGAGGACCGACGAGAGGCGGCTGTCGCGTTTCATGCAACTTATGATGTTTCATTTGAAGCGAGAGGTCAAGCCAGGGCCCGCAAAGCCCCCGCCGTCGGCACTCCGTTGATCTATCGCTCCCTGGGGGGCGCCTGCTTCATGCGGTCTTCATTGGTGGAGCTGCGGGCGCCCTTGAGATGCATTTCGACATCGGCGCCCTTCGTACCCACCTGGGCGACGGCGTCTCTCAACTGGCTCTCGGTCGTGTCCAGTTCCTTGACCCATCGCGCGACGGAATCGGGATCCTCGAGGTTCACGAGGTCTGGCTTGGCTGCGGATGACTGCATGTTCACTCCTGGTCTGGTTGGCGGCATGGCGAGATCCAAGAGTAAGTGGCACCGAGTACCACCGATGTAGGCCGAAGCACCATCGCGGAAGGCGGACAGCGCCGTGCCACTGCCGCGCTCCTGCTGGCGCCACCAGCGCGTCGTGCCATCACCCTACCACTGCCTGCGCCTCCAGCCACCCCGCGAACTTCTGCAGTGCGGGAAACGGGGGGCCGTCACGCCGCGAGCAGAGGAAGTACCCGCGTCCGCAGGACACCTCGATGTCGAACGGCATCACCAGTTCCCCACCCGCCAGCTCGCGCTCCACCAGACAGCAAGGCACGACGGCGGCCCCCATCCCGGCCTTTGCCGCGATGATCAGGTGCATCGTCAGGTCGAACCCCGGCCCGAGCCGCGGCGTGCACGGTGCACCCGCCTTGGCGAACCAGCGCTCCCAGTTGTCGGGAAAGTTGGTGTGGTGGAGCAAGGCGGCGGCCTGCAGATCCTGCGGATCACGGTACCGCTGGCGCAGGCCTGGCGCGCACACCGGGACGAACTCCCGGCCCAGCAGGTAGCGCGTGCGGACATGCGCGGGCCATCTGCGCTGCGGCCGCTTGACTTCGATCCACAGGTCCACGTCGTCCCGCGTGAAATCCTCGTCGTGCTTGAACTGGCGCAGTTCGATCTCGATGCCCGGGTGTTCCACCCTGAACGCGGGCAGCCTGGGCATGAGCCACTGGATGCCCAATGTGGGAATCACGCTCAGCCGTACGCGTTGCGGCGCGGCCGAGCGCCCCATCGTCTCCGCGGCCGATTCCAGCGCGAGCACATGCCGCTCCGTGAGCTTGCGCAACTGCGCGCCCCGCGCCGTCAGGGCCACGCCCGTCACGTAGCGTTCGAAGAGCCGTTCGCCCTGCAGGTGTTCCTCCAGGCGCTGCACTGCACGGCTCACGGCCGCGGGCGTCACGCACAACGCATCGGCTGCGCGGCGAAAGCTGCCGTGCCGGCAGACGGCCAGGAACGCATGCAGTTCCACCAGCGACGGGGAATGGATCTTCATGGCGGGCAATTACACCATGTCAACACCCGAGGCGTATTTGTCGTTTGTTCCCGGCGCTCCGTTTTCTTAACCTCGCGGCATCTTCACCGAGGCACCACATGCAGATCAAGCGACGCGATTTCATGGGCATGGCAGCCGCCGCCACGGCAGCGGGGAGCATGGCGCCGCTGTCCCCGGCGCATGCGCAATCCGCCGCCTATCCCCAGAAGCCCATCACGCTCGTGGTGCCGTTCGCGCCCGGTGGGTTGGTGGACAATTCGGGCCGGCTGATGGCGGACCGCCTGGGCCGCGAACTGGGCGTGCCCGTCGTCGTGGACAACAAGGGCGGCGCGGGCGGCGCGATGGGCTCCGTCTATGTGGCGAGGGCCAGGCCCGACGGGTACACGCTGATCGTGACGTCGCAGAGCACGCACGTGGTCAACCCGGCCGTCAATGCCAACCTGCCCTACGATGCGGTGAAGGACTTCGCGCCCATCACGCTGATCGACCGGCTCGCCAACGTGCTGCTGGTGAATGCCGACCTGCCGGTGCGCTCGTTCGCCGACCTGGTGCAATATGCGCAGGCCCATCCGGGATCGCTGAACTACGCGAGCGCCGGCACCGGATCGGTCTCCCACCTGAGCATGGAGCTTTTGAAAAGCCAGGCGAAGATGCCGATGGCGCACATTCCGTACCGCGGCGCCGGCGTCGCGGTGACCGACCTCATCGCCGGCCAGGTGCAGGTCACCTGGAACAACCTGTCGTCCAACCTGGCGAACATCCGTGCCGGCAAACTGCGCGCCCTGGCCGTGGCCTCTCCGCAGCGGGTGCCGCAGCTTCCCGACGTGCCGACCTTTTCGGAATTGAAGCTGCCGGACCTGAACCTGACATCCTGGACGGGGCTGGCCGCGCCCGCCAGGACCCCGGACGCCATCGTCCAGAAGCTCTACCAGACCATGCGGAAAGTCCTGCAGGACCCTGCGACCCGCCGCGTATGGGAAGACAAGGGCATGATGGTGCCGGAGGACGTGAAGCCCCAGGCCTACCAGGCCGAGATCGCCGAGCGCATCCAGTTCTACCAGCGCATCGCCCAAGCCAACCACATCGTTCTCGAATGACCCGATCCCCAGACCCACGCCGCGCCCATACGCGCATCGACCAGCTGCTGCCCTACGAACAGGAGCTGGTCGCCGTGCGACGGCACCTGCACCAGCACCCGGAACTAGCGTTCGGGGAGCATGCGACATCCGACTTCATCGCGGGCAAGCTCACCGAGTGGGGATACGAGGTCACCCGGGGCATCGGCGGCACGGGCCTGGTCGGCAGCCTCCGCCATGGCGAGGGCACGAAGACCCTGGGCATCCGCGCGGACATGGATGCCCTGCCGATCCAGGAAGCGACGGGCGCTCCGCATGCCAGCTGCATTCCAGGACGGATGCACGCCTGCGGCCACGACGGCCACATGACCATGCTGCTGGGCGCTGCGAAGTACCTGGCCCGGCACCGTGATTTTTCCGGAACGCTGCACCTGATCTTCCAGCCCGCCGAGGAGCGCGGCTTCGACAGCGGCGGAAAGGCGATGGTCGAGGACGGGCTGTTCGAGCGGTTTCCCTGCGATGCGGTGTACGCCCTGCACAACCACCCGGGCGCGGCCCCGGGCCGGTTCCTCGTGCGCAAGGGGCCGTTCATGGCGGCAGGCGACCGGGTGTTCATCCAGGTGATCGGCCTCGGCGGGCACGCGGCCAGGCCCCATCTGGCCGTGGACCCGGTGGTCGCGGCCTCCGCCATCGTCATGGGCCTGCAGACGGTGGTGGCGCGCAATGTCGATCCGTCGGAACCCGCCGTCGTCACGGTGGGCCGCCTCCGTGCCGGGGACGCGCTCAACGTCATTCCCGCGGAGGCCGAAATCGGCATCAGCGTCCGGTCGTTCTCGGCAGAGGTGCGCGCGCTGCTCAAGGAACGCATCACCGCGCTCGTCACGGGCACGGCAGAAGCGCACGGGTGCCGGGCCGAGATCGACTATGTGGAAGGCTACCCGGTGGTCGAGAATGACGCCGGCGCAGCCGAGCTCGCCGCGCAGGTGGCCATCGACCTGGTCGGGCCGGAGGCGGTGGACGCGGAGTTCCCAAAGCTCATGGGCAGCGAGGATTTCGCGTACATGCTGCAGCGCCGCCCGGGGGCGCTCGTGCGCATCGGCAACGGCCCTGCGGAGGGCGGGCGCGGCCTGCACAACCCCAAGTACGACTTCAACGACGGCATCCTGCCCTACGGGGCTGCCTTCTGGTGCCAGTTGGCGGAGCGGTTCTTGCGGTGAGCCCGGACACCATCGCGCTCTCTGCCTACTTCAGCCGCGGCTGCACGGATGATCTTCAGAGTCATTGGTATAGAGCTTCAACCGCACTAGCCGTCGAGCGCCATCAAGCGCTGCGACAATATCGCCAACCTTTCGAGCATGCACAGAAGACATCGAGTTCAGGCTAACGGAGCGGTAGCTCCAGGTGGTGCTGAATAGGAAATTCGCTGTTGGACGCTGAGGTCCGCCGTTTTAAGCGAATGCTCGTTCCCCCTCCGTCGCAAGCCATCACTGGAGAAGAAAAATGATTCGGAAACTGAAGATTCGCGGCTTCAAGTCCATCACTGAACTGGATATCGAGCTGGGTGTGGTGAACTGCTTCATTGGTGCAAACGGCGTAGGCAAGAGCAACGTGCTGGAGGCCCTGGGCGTTCTGGGGGCAGCAGCCAATGGCGCTGTGGACGACGAGGCCCTGCAGCGTCGTGGCGTGCGCCCTGGCTTGCCTCGACTATTCAAATCGTCTTTCCATGACTTTCGTAGTCTGCCGCACATTGGTCTGGAAGCTGTAGCGCAGAGTGGCGCAACTTACAAGGTCAGTTTATTGAACCCGCTGGAGTCTCCAGACCCAGCTTGGTCGTTCAAGACCGAGACGCTGACAGATGGTCGGAGAACCATTCTGACCGACGGGGTCCGCAACAAAATCAATCTCAATCCGAAGGCTGGTCTCGCAGCGCTTAGATTGGTAGAGTTGCCTCCTGAAAGCCCGGCGGCTTTGATGTTGCAACAACTGCAGCAATACGCGATCTACTGTCCCAACACACCCACTTTGCGTGGCATCCTGCCTGACCAACAGACACGCGAACCACTGGGGTTATCAGGAGGACGACTGGCCGAGGCGATATCCGACTTAAAACGTTTCGCTGAAGAATCCCAAGGTGATTTACTGGATGACCTTCTTCGCCTGGTCGATTGGGCTGCGGATGTCGGAACCTCGCGCAGCGTGCAGGCGCTGCTATCCCCATCAGTAGCACGTAGCCAAGAAGTCTTAAAGTTCACCGATCGTTTTATGGCCGCCAGCCGTAACGAACTAACGGCTTTTGATGCCAGCGAAGGTGTACTGTATGTACTGTTTACCGCCGCACTGTGCTTGTCGCCGCGCAGCCCTGCGATGATCGCCATCGACAATCTGGATCAGGCGTTGAATCCGCGGCTGGTCACCGCGTTGACGACGCGGCTGGCGGGCTGGCTGACTCGGGTGCCGTTGGTTGCGAACGACACAGTTGGCCACAGCCGGCAGCTAATGTTTACGGCTCACAACCCTGCGGTACTTGACGGACTAGATCTGGACAATGACGAAGTTCGTCTGTTCGCCGTGGACCGAGACAGCAACGGACACACCGTGGTTCGAAGGCTGAATCCGACACCAGAGTTGAAGGCGCTGAATAGCGATTACCCGCTTTCGCGCTTGTGGACGATGGGGCACCTGGGGGCGGTACCGAATGTCTAGTCCGCTGCGAATTGCCTTGGTCGGCGAAGGCCCGACAGAGCGTGAAGTGATTGAGGCTGCATTGAGGCATGTTCTTGCTCCCCGCACCTTCGTGCTGACACAACTACAGCCCGAAGCGACCAAACCCGATATGGGCACCGGGTGGGGCGGGGTCTTGAAGTGGTGCCAGCAACAGGCAACCCGCAGTAAGCCCAATGGTAGGCCGATCGATGAAGACCCCACCCTATCGAACTTCGACTGCATCGTCATCCAATTGGATGCGGACGTGGCTACGTTCTCCTATGCAGACCTGCGCCCGCCCTACACAGATGCAGACGCCGTCAGCAAAGGCTGGAGGCCTTTGCCATGTCCTGTCCACAGCCCCCCCCGCCCCCCTCCAGTCAGATGACTTGCACGCTGTATTGCTGGCATGGCTGCAACCTGCAGTGCCAGGCTCAAAGACGATAGTGTGCATCCCGGCAATGAATACTGGCGCTTGGCAGGCTGCAGCTAAACTGCCTGACGATCATGCCTTGCTCGCCGATCTCGAATGCAATCTGCGGATTGAACCCCAAATGGCAAGCCTGCCTATCAAACTGCGTGTGGACAAGAAGAAGCGCGCGAGCCGCCTCGCCGCAGCGGATGCCGTCGCCAAGCACTGGAACAGCGTGACCGCCATGTGTACCCGAGCACAGGCCTTCGAGCAAGCCATGCTCCTCGCATTCCCAGTAATTGCAGCCCCCTCCGGGCCAACGGGTTAACTGACTGGCATTGCGGCTATGGCTGGGGTTGACGCCTTGCTGCCCATCCTCAACAGTTCTATGCCGCGGGCTGCTATCGACCCGCGCCCTCTAGCTCCCTCTCAGCGCGTCGAGGGTACTTCGCACTCTATTCGAGCCGCGGCTGCACGATGATCTTCACCGCCGATTCATTGTTGTGGATCAGCGTGTCGAACCCCTTCGCCACCAGGTCCTCCAGCTGGATGCGCTGGGTGATGAAGGGCTCCAGGTTGATCTTTCCCTGCTCGACCAGCCGGATGGTCTCCTGGTGGTCGTTGCAGTAGGCAATGGTGCCGCGCACGTCCAGCTCCTTCATCACCACGCTGTGCACGTTGATAGTGGCCGGGTGGCTCCAGATGGAGACGATCACCACCACGCCCGTAGGCTTCGTCACGGCCACCAGGGTGTCGAGCACCTGGTTGACGCTGGAGCATTCGAAGGCCACGTCCACGCCCTTGCCGTCGGTGAGGCGCATCACCTCGGCCACCACGTCCACTTCGGAGGGGTCGAGGATGTGGTCGGCCACGCCGGACTCTTGCGCCTTCTGCTTGCGCCTGGCGCTCAGCTCGGTGACGATGACTTTGAGCCCCTTGGCCTTCAGGATGGCGGACAGCAGCAGGCCGATGGGGCCGGCGCCACCCACCAGTGCCACGTCACCCGCTTTGGCGCCGCTGCGGGTGTAGGCATGGTGGCCCACCGAGAGCGGCTCGATCAGCGCGGCCTGGTCCAGCGGAATCGCGTCGGAGATGGGATGCACCCAGCGGCGCTTCACGGCGATCCGTTCGGAGAGACCACCGCCGCGCCCGCCCAGGCCTATGAAGTTCATGTTCTTCGACAGGTGGTAGTGGTCGCCCGGGCCCGTGGGCACGTCGTCGGCCACGATGTATGGCTCCACCACGACGTGCTGGCCGACCTGGATGTCTGTCACACCTTCACCCACGGCATAGACCACGCCGGAGAATTCATGGCCCATGGTGACGGGGGCGGATTCGCCCGAGATGGGATGCGGGTGGCCGCAGGGCGGGATGAAGATCGGCCCTTCCATGAATTCGTGCAGGTCGGTGCCGCAGATGCCGCACCAGGCCACTTCGATGCCCACGGTACCGGGCTCCACCACGGGTTCGGGAATGTCTTCGATGCGGATGTCGCCGCGGTCGTGGAAACGTGCTGCTTTCATGATTCAACTTTCTGATTGGTCAGGTGGGGGGGACAGGACGGCACACTGCCGTCCATCGTGATCCGGCGGGCACATTCGGCCCTTGCGCTAGCGCAAGTGGTGCACCTGCTGCAGGCCATAGACCTGCACGGGCAGGCCTTCCTGGCGCGCCTTGAGCTGCAGCGCCAGGTACAGGGAGTAGTGGCGCGACTGGTGCAGGTTGCCGCCATGGAACCACAGGGCCTCCTGCTGCGTGGGCTTCCACATGTTGCGCTGCTCGCCTTCCCATGGCCCCGGGTCCCTGGTGGTGTCGGAGCCCAGGCCCCAGACCTTGCCCACCTTGTCCGCCACCTCCTGGCTGATCAGGTCGGCCACCCAGCCGTTCATGGAGCCATAGCCGGTCGCATAGACCACCAGGTCCGCCGGCAGCTCGGTGCCATCGTCCAGCACCACGGCGTTCTCCGACAGGTGGCTGATCTCCTTGCCCGCCTGGAGCTTGATGCTGCCGTCGATCACCAGGTCGCAGGCCCCCACGTCGATGTAGTAGCCCGAGGCGCGGCGCAGGTACTTCATGAACAGGCCCGAGTCGTCGTCGCCGAAGTCCAGCATGAAGCCGGTCGCTTCGAGCTTGCGGTAGAACTCCGCGTCGCGCTCGCGGATGCGGTCGTACACCGGCACCTGGAAGTCGGCCATGATGCGGTAGGGCAGCGAGGCGAAGGTGAGGTCGGCCTTCCTGGTGGTCATGCCGCCGGCCACGGCGCGCTCCGAATACAGGTCGCCCAGGCCGATCTCCATCAGCGAATCGGAGCGCACGATGTGCGTGGACGAGCGCTGCACCATGGTGACGTCGGCGCCGTGCTCCCACAGGGCCGCGCAGATGTCGTGCGCGGAATTGTTGGCGCCGATCACCACCACCTTCCTGCCGGCATAGGCGTCCGGGCCGGGGTGCTGCGACGAGTGCTGCTGCTCGCCCCGGAACACCTCCTGGCCCTGGATCCTGGGCACGTTGGCCTTGCCGGACATGCCGGTGGCGAACACCAGGTGCTTCGGACGCAGCACCAGCGTCTCGCCATCGCGCTCCACGGTGACTTCCCATTCCTGCCTGTCTTCATCGAAGCGGGCGTTCAGGCACGTGGTGGACGGCCAGTAGTTCACCTCCATCACCCGGGTGTACATCTCCAGCCAGTCGCCGATCTTGTCCTTGGGCGCGAACACGGGCCAGTTGTCCGGAAACGGCAGGTAGGGCAGGTGGTCGTACCAGACGGGATCGTGCAGGCACAGCGACTTGTAGCGATTGCGCCATTGGTCGCCCGGGCGCGCGTGGCGGTCGATGACGATGTGCGATACGCCCAGCTGGCGCAGCCGCGCGCCCAGCGCGATGCCGCCCTGCCCTCCGCCGATGACCAGCACGAAAGGTTGCGTGTCACGGCCCAGTTCCTCGGCTTCTTTCTGGCGGCGCTCCTGCCAGGTCTGGCGGCCGCGCCGGATGCCGTGTTCGGCCCCCATGGGGCGGCGCGTGCCCAGGGGTTCTTCATGCCCCTTCAGTTCCTGGGCGGCCGTGAGCAGCGTCCAGATGCGCCCGTCCCGGATGCGCACATGGCCGCCTCCGCGCGCATGCCGCGTGTCGATCACGATCCAGGCGGACACCACGCCATCGGTCTCCTCCACCGTCTCGCGCTCGTCGAGCGCAAAGCGCACGGGCGCGGCGGCATCCAGCTGCGCGGCCAGCATGCCGGCGATCTGGCCCTGCCCTTCCAGGGTCTTGATGTTCCAGGTGAGCAGCACGAGGTCGCGCCAGTAGCACTCCCCGGCGAACAGGCGGCTCGCGACCGTGAAGTCGCGGTCCGCCAGAGCGCGGTTGAGTCGGTCGAGCAGCGCCTGGGCGCGGGCTGCAGCCGTCGTATCGGTCATCGTTGTCTCCTTGGATAGTGGTCGTGCCCGCTGGTTTTTTGTCCGGGCAGCGTTGCTCAAGGCAACCGCCATGCCAGATCCGCCAGGCCCTGCCGACCTGCACCGAATGCCAGGCAAATCAAGGGGTTGGGAGCGCACCTCTGGTGCAAACCCTTCGTCGCCTGCCCGGCAGACCACGGTCGCTGCATGCGACAGGCGGCGCACCGTGCGACACCTGTCGCATTCCGCGTGCTGCAGCGCAGCAGGTGCAATGGGTAAATCTCGATGGGCGCGGCACGGCACCGGGCACACAATCCCCACGGCACGTTCCAAGACAAGACCGCATCGACTCCACGCCATGCCTCTGCAGTCCTACACCTCGCACGTCCAGGAAATCGAAGCCTTCGGCTCGGGCTACCCCACGGGCAGCCAGGATCGCGACCGCGCCGTGCTGCGCAGCTGGCGCCGCTGCATCGACCACCATCGGCTCGATCCGGCGCAAACCAGCGAAGCCCACATCGTTCCCGATGGCGAGCTGCGCGCACACCGTGAAGAATCCGGCCCGCTGATCCACATCGCCCGCCATGCGCTGGAGCGGCTCTACCAGCAGCTCAAGGGCCTGGACTACGTGCTGCTGCTGGCGGACCGGCACGGCGTGGCGGTGGACTTCCTGGGGCACGAAGCCGACACCGGCGACCTGCGCCGCGCGGGCCTGTACCTGGGTGCGCAATGGCGCGAGGAGCATTCCGGCACCTCGGCCGTGGGGGCCTGCCTGGCAACGGGCGAAGCGCTGACCGTGCACCAGAGCGACCATTTCGATTTCACGCACACCCGCCTGTCCTGCACCGCCGCGCCCATCTACGACCTGCGCGGCGAACTCGCTGCGGTGCTCGACCTGTCGCTGCTGCGCTCCCCCGCCGAGCGGGCCAGCCAGAACCTGGCGCTCAACCTCGTCGCGGCCGCGGCGCGGCGCGTGGAGCACGCCAACCTGATGGCGCAGTCCGGCCACGACTGGGTGGTGCGCCTGGCACAGTCGCCCGATTTTCTCGACGTCGATCCCGACGCCTCCATCAGCGTCGATGCACGCGGCC
Organism: Paracidovorax cattleyae; assembly: GCF_900104515.1. GTDB lineage: Bacteria > Pseudomonadota > Gammaproteobacteria > Burkholderiales > Burkholderiaceae_C > Paracidovorax > Paracidovorax cattleyae. The sequence continues at coordinate 258,301 of NZ_FNJL01000002.1, read as the reverse complement.
GCATCCGCGCCATGACCCACGCGGGCGCACGCCTGCTGGCAGCCGCCGCACACCTGGACTGGCGCCAGCGCCACACACTCATCGGCCAGCCGCTGGAGCGTTTTTTCGACGTGGACCTGCGCCACCTGCCCGAGCTGCGCCGCAACCGCCCCGCGCAGGAGCGCATCATCCGCGCCCGCGACGGCAGCATCCTCTTCGCCCATGCCATGGAGCCCCAGCGCCGGGTGGGCCATGCGCCCGCGCAGGCCACGCCGGCCGAGCCCCCGCTGCCCCCGGCACTGCAGGCGCTGGACACGGGCGATGCGGCACTGCGGGCGCTGCTGCGCAAGGCGGCCCGGCTCGCGCCGCAGACGCTGCCCATCCTGGTGCAGGGGGAGACCGGCTCGGGCAAGGAATACCTGGCCCGCGCGCTGCATGCCGCCAGCGGCCGCAGCGGCGCCTTCATCGCCATCAATTGCGCGGCCATTCCCGAGGCGCTGCTGGAAAGCGAGCTGTTCGGCTACCTGCCCGGCACCTGGACTGGGGCAGCAGCCAGGGGCCGCGAGGGCCTGATCGCCGCGGCGCACGAAGGCACGCTGTTTCTCGACGAGATCGGCGACATGCCACCGGCCCTGCAGGCCAAGCTGCTGCGGGTGCTGTCCGAATCCGAAATCACCCCGCTGGGCGCCCGCGCGCCACAGGCGGTGTCCGTGCGCTTCATCTCGGCATCGCACCGCCCGCTGGCCGAACTGGCGCGCCGCGGCAGCTTCCGCGAGGACCTGCTGTACCGGCTCAACGCCGCCGAACTGCCACTGCCTGCGCTGCGCCAGCGCAGCGACCTGCAGGTGATCGCCGACCGGATGCTGGCCAACCTGGGCAGCCACCTGCACCTGGGCGACGCGGCCCGCTCCGTGCTGGCCGCGCATGCCTGGCCCGGCAACCTGCGCGAGCTGCACAACGCGCTGCGCTACGCCGCTGCCCTGTGCGGGGAGGATGGCGACGGCACCATCGAGCCCGGACACCTGCCTGATGCGCTGCGCGGCATGCCACCCGGCACGGCCTTGGCCAGCCCCACCGGCGAGCCCGCCGCGCAGGCGCTGGAGCAGTTGCTCGAACAATGCCAGGGCAACGTCTCGGAGGCCGCGCGCCAGCTCGGCGTCAGCCGCTCCACCATCCACCGCCGCATCCAGCAGCTGCAGCTGGGCGTGCGGCATGCCCGCTGGCGATGAGCCGCCCGATTGGCTCGCGCAACGCATAAGCATAGTCACGAATCTTCGTTCCGGCCGCGCCACCTGCCGCCTACAGTCCTGGAAGGCTTTCCATCCGCCCTTCCCTGCCGTTCCTTGCCATCACGGCACCGCCCCGCTCCCCTCCCTTCCCCTTGCACCTGCGCCCATGAGACTCAAGCTCGCACTCCGGGCGTTCGGCCGGACCTTGTGGCAGGCACTGCCCACCGTGTTCGGCGTGGTGGTGCTCAACTTCCTCCTGCTGCAGCTCGTGCCGGGCGATGCGGCGGACGTGATCGCCGCCGAGTCGGGCTCCGCCACCGCGGAAAGCATGGCCCAGCTGCGCAGCCATTTCGGCCTGGACATGCCGTTGCTGCAGCAGCTGGCCAGCTACCTGAACCACCTCGCGCATTTCAGCCTCGGCACCTCGCCGCGCTACAACATGCCGGTCACCGAACTGATCGCCGGGCGCCTGGGCAATACGCTGCTGCTGATGCTGGCTGCCCTCGGCCTCGCGCTGGCAGTGGGCATCACGCTGGGCTGCACCATGGCCAGCCATGCGGGACGCTGGCCGGACCGCCTGCTCTCGGTGCTGGCCCTGCTGCTGTATTCCACGCCCGGCTTCTGGCTCGGCCTGATGGCCATCGTGCTGTTTTCCGTTCACCTGGGCTGGCTGCCCACGGGCGGCAGCGGCACCATCGGCAGCGGGGCCACCGGCTGGGCCGCGGCCACCGATGCGCTGCGCCACCTGGTGCTGCCAACGCTGGCGATGTCCGGCTTCTACATCGCGATCTTCTCGCGGCTCACCCGCGCATCCATGCTGGAGGTGAGCCGCCAGGATTTCGTGCGCACCGCGCAGGCGAAGGGCCTCGCCCCGCTGGCCGTCACGCTGCGCCATGTGCTGCGCAATGCGCTGATTCCCGTCACCACCGTGGCAGGCATGCACTTCGGCACGCTGCTGGGCGGGGCCGTGGTGGTGGAAACCGTCTTCAACTGGCCCGGCCTGGGCCGGCTGGCCTTCGAGTCGGTGATGGCGCGGGACTACACCGTACTGCTCGGCATCCTGCTGCTGTCGTCGCTGCTCGTGATCCTCGCCAACATGCTGGTGGACCTGCTCCACGCCGTGCTCGATCCCCGCATCCAGGTCCGCTGACCCCGCCCGACCGCCATGTCCACACCGTTCCACGCACTGCCGGCCGCCGAGACCGCTTCGCCACCCGCACACACCGATCGCGCACCCGCCACCAGCCGGCGCGCGTCGCTGCTTGCGCTGGCGCGCAACCCTTTCGCGATGGCGGGCGCCGTGCTGCTCGTCCTCATGGTCATCCTCGCCTTCAGCGCACCGTGGCTGTATCCCGGCGACCCCCTCGACATGGTGGCCCCGCCCCTGCTGTGGCCCGGGCAGGACGCCCGGTTCCCGCTGGGCAGCGACTCGCTGGGGCGCGACGTGGCCGCGGGGCTGGCCCACGGGGCCAGGGTGTCGCTGGCCGTGGGTGTCGTGGCGGCCGCGCTCAGCCTGCTGATCGGTATCGTGGTGGGTGCGGCGGCCGGCTACTTCGGCGGCCTGGTGGACGACGTGCTGGTGCGCATCACCGAGCTGTTCCAGACCGTGCCCTCGTTTCTCTTCGTGGTCGTGGTGGTGGCCATCGGCCAGCCCTCGGTCCCCGTGATCGTGCTGGCGATCGGCCTGGCATCCTGGCCCGTGATCGCGCGCCTGGTGCGGGCGGAATTCCGCGCCCTGCGCGAGGCCGAGTTCATCCTCGCCGCGCGCAGCCAGGGCTTCGGCCACCTGCGCATCATCGTGCAGGAGCTGCTGCCCAACGCGCTTCCGCCGGTCATCGTGACCACCTCGGTGCTCGTGGCGAGCGCCATCCTCATCGAATCGGGCCTGTCCTTCCTCGGCATGGGCGACCCCAATGCCGTCTCGTGGGGCAGCATGATCGGCGAGGGGCGCGAGCTGCTGCGCACCGCCTGGTACCTCACGGCCCTGCCCGGCCTGGCCATCGTGCTCACCGTGCTGGCGCTCAACCTCCTGGGGGACGGGCTCAACGATGCCTTCAACCCCCGGCTGCGTGGCCGCTGACCCCGCCGCACCCTGCAGCCCCCGCACCCGCCATCCCTTCCATGACTTCTTTCGACGACGCCACCGGGGCCCGCGCTGCCCATGCACCCCTGCTGGACATCCGCCAGCTGGGCATCCGTTTTCCAGCCGCGCAAGGGCCCGTGGATGCCGTGCAGGGCCTGGACCTCACGTTGCAGCGTGGCGAGACCCTGGCCCTGGTGGGCGAATCGGGATGTGGCAAGTCCACCACGGCACTGGCGCTGCTGCGCCTGCTGGCGCCCGGCGCCCAGGTGCGGGGAAAGATCCTTTTCGAGGGCAGGGACATCCTGGCGCTGCCCCCGCGCGACCTGCGGGCCCTGCGCGGCAGCGACATCTCGATGATTTTCCAGGAGCCGATGACCTCGCTGAACCCGGTGCACACCATCGGGGCGCAGATCGCCGAGACCCTGCGCCTGCACGAAGGCCTGCCCGCGGCGGCGGCGCTGCGCCGGGCGGTCGAGCTGCTGGACCTGGTCCGCATTCCCGATCCGCAGCGCCACGTCCACGACTACCCGCACCAGCTCTCCGGCGGGCAGCGGCAGCGCGTGATGATCGCGATGGCCGTGGCCTGCCGCCCCCGCCTGCTGGTGGCCGACGAGCCCACGACCGCGCTGGACGTGACCATCCAGGCGCAGATCCTGGAGCTGCTGGACGGCCTGCGGCGCGAACTGGACATGGCGCTGCTGCTCATCACGCACGACCTGGGGCTGGTCGCGCAATGGGCAGACCGGGTGGCCGTGATGTACGGCGGCCGCAAGGTGGAGGAAGCGCCCACGGCCGCGCTGTTCGCGGCACCCGCCCATCCGTACACCCGCGGCCTGCTCGGCGCCTCCCTGCATGGCGGCCAGGCGCAGCACTACACGCGGGCGCGCCTGCCGGAGATCCGAACCCGCGTGGAGCCCGCGACCGGGGAGCCCGGCTTCGCCCTGCATGTGCCGGCCGCACGCGCTGCCGCCCCCGCGCGCATCGCCGGCGCCGCCCCGCTGCTCGACGTGCAGGACCTGCGAACCGATTACCTCACGCGCGGCGGCGACGTGGTGCATGCCGTCGATGGCGTGAGCTTTCACATCGGTGCGGGCGAAACGCTGGGCCTGGTCGGCGAATCGGGCTGCGGCAAGTCCACGCTCTCCCGCACCCTGCTGCGGCTGGTGGCGCCGGCCTCCGGGCGCATCGGCTTCGACGGCACCGACATCGCGCCGCTGTCCGAGCGCGCGCTCAAACCCTGGCGGCGGCGCATGCAGATGGTGTTCCAGGACCCGTACGCATCGCTCAATCCGCGCCGCAGCGTGTTCGACATCCTCGATGCCGTGCTGACCGTGCACGGCGTAGCCGAACGCCAGGAAAGGCGCCGGCGCATCGCCGCCATCCTCGAGCGCGTCGGCCTGCCCCGCGATGCGGCCAGCCGCTATCCGAACGAGTTTTCCGGCGGCCAGCGCCAGCGCATCGGCATCGCACGCGCACTGGTGGTCAGGCCCTCGCTGGTGGTGCTGGACGAGCCCGTCTCGGCGCTCGACGTCTCGGTGCAGGCCCAGATACTGAACCTGCTGGCCGAGCTGAAGGAAGACTTCGGCCTGTCGTACCTGTTCATCTCGCACGACCTGTCCGTGGTGCGCTACATCGCCGACCGCGTGATGGTCATGCACCAGGGCCGCATCGTCGAGACCGGCAGCCACCAGGACATCTGGGAGCGGCCGCAGCACCCCTACACGCGCAGCCTGATCCGGTCGGTGCCCGGAGCGGAACAGCGCAAGGCGGCCTGACGCCGCCGGCGGCGGCTCACCGCAGCGGGAACCCCAGCCCTTCCAGAATGCCGCGCAGTTCATAGCGGGCGTCGCCACTGTGCTTCACATTGCCCAGCCGGCGCGCGAGGTGGCGCGTCCACAGGGGGTGGTCGATGGACTGCTTCTTCCAGAACGCATCCAGCGCCCGGTCGTACGTTTGCGCGGCGGCCTCGTGGCCGCTCGCGTCGTAGCGCTCCCGGTGCAGAACGGCCGCCTGCGGCAGGCGCGGACGGACGTGGCTGGCCCTGTCCTGCGCAGGGTAGCCGATGGCCGTGCCGAAAACCGGGTACACATACGGCGGCAACTGCAGGTCCTGTGCGATGGCCTGGACGTGGCTGCGGATGGCGCCCACGTACACGGCGCCCAGGCCCAGCGACTCGGCCGCGAGCACCGCGTTCTGCGCGGCGATGGCCGTGTCCACCGACGCGAGGATGACAGACTCCAGGTAGTCCGTTCCGTCGATCTCGACACCGGGCGGCGCGTCGGCCACCCGGCGCACGCGCGACAGATCGGCCAGCCAGACAAGGAACAGCGGTGCCTGCCGGATGAAGTCCTGCTGATTGGCCCAGCCGGCCAGCTCGCTCTTGTGCTGGCGGTCCTCCACCGCCACCACGCTCCAGACCTGCAGGTTGGACGAACTGGACCCCGACTGCGCTGCCGCCACCAGGGTTTCCAGCGTGCCCTGCGGCAAGGGCTGGGGCCCGAAGGCACGCACCGATCGGTGGCGCAGGATGTGACGAACGACGCCGTTCTCGATGATCTCGAAAGCCGGCGTCTCGCCGTAGCGCAATGCCAGCAGATCCTCGGCCGGAACCGGGTTGGGGGTGGACAGGCTCATGGTGCGATCACTTCTTCGGTTCGACCCACACGTCGGCCAGGTTCGATTCCACCCCGTCGGCCGTCAGCGAGTGGTCGTGCACGCGCTGGTTCGCGATGGTGATGAACGCCGGCTGGTAGAGGTTCAGGTCCGGCACGTCGCGGGCGACCACGTCCTGGAACTCCTTGAACAGCTGCCTGCGGCGCGCGGAATCGTTCTCCACGGCGGCGTCTTCGAGCAGTTTGTCCACCACGGTGCTGGCGTAGTGCGTGCCGTTGGAAAAAGGCACTCCCTTGATGAAGTTCTTGCTCCAGTAGAGCCGCTGCACGCCCACCGTGGGATCGAACAGGTTGCTGGCCCCGTTCGTGGTGAAGGCGAAGTCGCGGTCGGTGTAGATGCGCTTGATGAACGCGCTGGGATCCTGCGCCCGCACCGTCACGGCGATGCCCACGCGTGCCAGGGCCGAGCGGATGTAGTCGGCCAGGCGCTGGCCGTCGCCGCTGATGGGGTTGAAGTCCAGCGGCACGGCGAAGCGGCTCGCACCCCGCTTGGGGTAGCCTGCTTCGTCGAGCAGCGCGTTGGCCTTCTTCAGGTCGAAGGCATAGGGCGACGGCGCGGGATCGTGGAACGCCTTGAGGCCGGGGGCGATGGGCGAATAGCTGACCTGGCCGTAGCCGTAGTTGACCACCCGGACGATGACGTTGCGGTCCAGCGCATGCGCGACAGCCTGGCGCACCTTGTCGTTTTTGAAGTACTCGTTGTCGAGGTTGAACTCCAGCCGCGTCACGTTGTGCGAATAGCTGTTGCCCTTGGTCTCGAAGCGCAGCGTGGGCACCTTCTTCAGGCGGTCCAGGTCGGCCTGCGGCACGGGCGTGCGGTAGCCCAGGTCCACGGTGCCGGTCTCGAACGCCACGGCGGCGGCGGCCGGGTCGGTCACGAAACGCACGATGAGCTGGTCGATGAACGGCTTGGGCTTGTCCCAGTAGTCGGGGTTGCGCTCATAGACGATGTGGCTGCCGCGCACCCACTCCTTGAATTTGAACGGGCCCGTGCCCACGGGCGCGTTGTTGGCGGGGTTGGCCTTGGCGTCCGTGCCGTCGTACAGGTGCCTGGGCACGATGGGCGTCTCGGAGGCCACCAGCGCACGGATCAGGTATGGCGCGGGCCTGGACAGGCGCAGCACGGCCGTGTACTTGTCCGGCGTGTCCACGCCCGTCACATTGGCGAAGGTGTTGCGCCCGCGGGGGTGGATCTGCTTGAGCAGGTTGATGGAGTACGCCACGTCGGCCGAGGTGAACTCCTTGCCGTCATGCCACTTCACGCCCTGGCGCAGCGTGAAGGTATAGGTCAGCCCGTCCGGGCTGATGGCCCATTTCGTCGCCAGCTGCGGTTGCGGATTCACGTCGTAGTCGTACTTGAGCAGGCCTTCGGTGACCTTGGCACTCACGCTGAGGATGGGCGTGGCGACGTTGCTGACGGTGACCAGGGCCGTGGGTTCGGACGGCAGCAGCAGCGTGAGCGAGCCCTCGTGGTTCGGCGGGGCGGCGTGGGCTGCAAGGCCCGCGGCCAGCAGGCCGGCGACGAGGATGGATCGGGGAATCAGGCGCAGGAACGGAAGCATGGAGCAGAACGATGGAGGAAGGGAAACAGGGACACCGGCAGAGCGGAGCATTCGGAATCGGGAGGTCATCCTCGGTGCATGGAGCGGCCTCTCAGGGCACCAGGCCGAGAAGGCGGTCCCGCTGGCGCGAGGCAGGGTCGCGCGCGGCCGGGTCTCCCAGGCCGCCGCCTCCGGGCGTCTCCACCACCAGGCGGTCGCCGGCCGGAACGACCTGGCGGCCCTTGGGGGCTAGTACCCGGCCCGAGCCCAGCCGCAGCACGCCGGGCGCGCCGTCCTGCCCGCCCAGGGCGCCGCGCGCCGGGTGGTGCACGCGGTCGAAGGCCGCGGCGATCACCAGGGCCGCATCCGGCTGCGCATGGCGCACGGCGATGACCTGGCCCAGGCCGCCGCGCGCGGCGCCGTCGCCCCCGGAGCCGGCGCGGTACTCCTTGCGTTCGAAGACCAGCGGGGCGGCGGTTTCCAGGATCTCCAGCGAGACGTTGCGCACGCCGCTGGGGTAGGCCGTGACCGACAGGCCGTCCTTGCCCGGCCGCGCGCCCGTGCCACCCGTGGAAAAGCTGATGATGTTGAAGCGCCGGCCGCGTTGCAGGGCCGCGGCGTCTTCGGCACTCGCGCCGGGAAGGGCCTCGCCGCCCACGAGCTGCAGGTTCCACAGGGAAGACGCTCCCTCGGCCGGCACGCGGTCGGGCCGCGCCTGGCGCAGCGCGCCGAACACCACGTCGGGCAGCAGCTGGCCCACCACGTGCCGCGCCGTCACGGGCGCGGGATGCAGGGCGTTGAGGATGCAGCCTGCGGGCGCGCTCACGCGGATGGCGGCCAGCGAACCCGCGTTGTTGGGCACATCCTCGCCGATCAGGCAGCGGATGCCGAACGAGGTGTAGGCATCGGTGTACGCCTTGGGCACGTTGATGCCGCGCGCCACCGTGCCCGAGGTGCCGGCGAAGTCCACGTGCACGCCGCTCCCGTCGATGGTGACGGCGGCCTGCAGCGTGATGGGCGCGTCGTAGCCATCGGCCACCAGCGTGTGGTGCCAGGTGCCGTGCGGCCAGTGCCGCAGCGCCGCGCGCATGGCCTCGGCCGAACGGTCGATGGCATAGGCGCCCAGCGCCTCCAGATCGGCCAGGCCGAACTCGCGCAGCAGGGAGCGCAGGCGGCGCGCGCCCACGTCGTTGCAGGCCACCAGGGCGAAAAGGTCGCCTTCGACCTGGGCCGGGTCGCGCACGTTGGCATGGATGATGGCCCGCACCGCCGGGTCCACCGCTCCCTGGCGGATGAAGCGCAGGATGGGCAGGAACAGGCCTTCGTGGTAGATCTCCAGCCCGTCGGGGCTGGAGCCGATGCCGCCGATGTCGATCACGTGCACCGTGGCAGCGAACAGCGCCACCATCCTGCCGCCATGGAACACGGGCGTGACCATGGTCATGTCGTAGAGGTGGCCCGTGCCCTTCCACGGGTCGTTGGTCAGGAACACATCGCCGTCCTGCATGGTGGCGGCAGGAAAACGCGCCAGGAAATGCCGGACCGACTCGGCCATGGAATTCACGTGGCCGGGCGTGCCCGTGACGGCCTGGGCCACCATGCGCCCGTCCGGCAGGAACACGCCGGCCGACAGGTCCCCCGCCTCGCGGGTCGGCGTGCCGAAGGCGGTGCGGATCAGGGTCTGCGCCTGCTCCTCGACCACGGACAGCAGGCGTGCCCAGGCGAGCTGGTGGCGGATGGCCGTGCGGGTGGGTTGCGCCCTGCTCATGCCGCCACCTCGCCGGCCTGTTCCACGCCGTACTGCGCGCGGGCCGCCTCGCCGGTGATGAAGCCCGCCTGCAGATCCCGTTCGATCAGCGCCGGATCGCGCCCGGCCGGATCGCCGAGCCCGGCACCGCCGGGCGTCTGCACCACCAGCACCTCGCCCGCGGGCACCAGCTGGCGGCCCTTGCCGCGCAGGACGGCGCCGCTCTTTTGCAGGTAGGCACGGCCGGGCGCGCCGTCGAGACCGCCCAGCGCCCCGCGGGGCGGGTAGATCACGCGGTCCCAGGTGGCGGCCAGCACCATGGGCTCGCCCAGGGCGTGCTCGATGGCGATGGTCTGGCCCAGGCCGCCGCGCGTGGTGCCGGCACCGCCCGAGTCGGCGCGGTACTCCTTGCGCCGGAAGGTCAGGGGTGCCTGCGTCTCCAGAATCTCCAGCGACACATTGCGCACGCCGCTCGGATAGGCCGTGGCGGAGAGCCCGTCCCACCCGGGCCGGGCCCCCGTGCCGCCGGTGGTGAAGCTCACGATGCCGAAACGCCGCCCCCGGATGAGCTGGTCGTTCGGTCCGCCCGCGATGGGCTGGCCGCCCGCGAGGCGGATGTTCCACAGCGACGAGGACCCTTCGGCCGGCACGCGGTCGGGCCGCGCCTGGCGCAGCGCGCCGAACACCAGATCGGGCAGCATCTGGCCGATGGCGGCACGCGCGGCCACGGCGCAGGGCGGCAGCGCGTGGACGATGCACCCTTCGGGCGCGACCACGCGGATGGGCGCGAGGGAGCCCGTGTTGTTGGGCACGTCGGCGCCCACCAGGCAGCGGATGCCGAACGAGGTGTAGGCATGGGTGTACGCCTTGGGCACGTTGATGCCGCGCGCCACCGTGCCGGAGGTGCCGGCGAAGTCCACCAGGATTTCCGTGTCGCTGATGGTCACGGCCGCGTGCAACTGCACGGGCGTGTCGTAGCCGTCCACCGTCATGTGGTGGCGCCAGGTGCCCCTGGGCCAGTCCTTGAGCGCCTCGCGCATGGCCAGGGCGCTGCGCTCGATGATGTAGTCGCCCTGGGCCTGCAGGTCGGCCAGGCCGAACTCGTGCAGCAGTTGCCGCAGGCGGCGCGCGCCCACGGCATTGCAGGCCACCAGGGCATGGAGGTCGCCCTCCACCTGCTCGGGCTCCCGCACATTGGCGCGCACGATGTCCAGCACCGCCTCTTCCATCACGCCGCGGGTGACGAAGCGCAGGATGGGCAGGAACAGGCCTTCGTGGAAGATCTCCAGCGCGTCCGGGCCGGCGCCCAGGCCGCCGATGTCCACCACATGCACCGTGGATGCGAACAGGGCCACCAGCCTGCCCCCGTGGAACACGGGCGTGACCATGACCACGTCGTAGAGATGGCCCGTGCCCTTCCAGGGGTCGTTGGTGAGGAAGACATCGCCGTCCTGCATGGTGTCCGCAGGGAATGTGCGCAGGAAGTGCAGCACCGAATCGGCCATGGAATTCACGTGGCCGGGCGTACCCGTGACGGCCTGGGCCACCATGCGCCCGTCCGGCAGGAACACGCCGGCCGACAGGTCCCCCGCCTCGCGCGTCGGCGTGCCGAACGCCGTGCGGATCAGCGCCTGGGCCTGCTCCTCGACCACGGCCAGCAGGCGATTCCAGACCAGCTGCTGGCGAATGGTGTGGCGGCTGGAAGAGGCAGCGGCACTCATGCGGCCACCGCGCTTTCCGCATCGGCCTGCACCTGCGCCGCCAGGGCCGCGGTGTCGGTCAGCACCAGGGCGCCCAGTCGGGAGATGCGCAGCTCGAAGCCCGCGATCACGTAGGTGGTGGTTTCGTCTTCCACCACCAGGGCCGGGCCGGCCAGCCACTGGCCTGGCTGCAGCCCGGTGCGTTCGTAGACGGCAATGTCGCGCCACGCGGCAGCATCCGCGTCATAGACACGGCGCGTGCCGTGGGGAATGGCAGGGCCGACATCGGCGGGTACGGCATCCGGCTCGGGCGCCGCGCGGCCGCCGGCCTCCACGGCCACGGACCAGCTCACGGCCTCGGTCGCGATGTGGGGCAGGCTGCGTCCGTAGAGGGCGGCGTAGCGGGCCTCGAAGCGCGCATGCAGGGCCCGGGCCGCCGCGGCATCGAACGGGCCTTCCGGCAAATCGACCGGGATCTCGTGGCCCTGGCCGGCGTAACGCATATAGACCGTGCGCTGGCGCGCAAGGCGCGCACCCGGCGCGGCGCGCAGCACCACGTCGTCGGCATGGGCGGTGAGCTCCGCCAGCAGCGCCTCGACGGCGGCGTGGTCGGCCTGGAGGATGCGCTGGTGCAGGCTGCGCACCGTCTGGTAGGCCACGGGCGCCCAGAGAAATCCCAGCGCCGAGCCCACGCCGGCCGAGCCCGGGACGACCAGACGCGCGATGCCGAGCTTGCGCGCCAGCAGGGCTGCGTGCAAGGGGGCCGCGCCGCCGAAGGCGATCAGTGTGCTTTCATCGGCGGACTTGCCCAGTTCGGAGGCGTGGACGCGTGCGGCATTGGCCATGTTCTCGGTCACGATGTCGATCACGGCCTGGGCCGCGGCCTCCACCTCCAGGCCAGTTTGCGCTGTGAGCCCCTGCACCAGGGCGTCGCGTGCGCGCTGCGGCTCCAGCCGCACCTTGCCCACGGCGAAGCGCGCGGGGTCCACGGTGCCCAGTGCCGCATGCGCATCGGTCACCGTCGGCTGCTCGCCGCCGAGGCCATAGGCCGCCGGGCCGGGACTGGACCCCGCGCTGTCGGGACCGACCTGGACCACGCCCAGGTGGTTGACCCGGGCGATGGAGCCGCCACCCGCCCCGATCTCCACCATCTCGATGACGGGGATGCGGATCGGCAGGCCCGAGCCCTTGAGATGCCGGTGCACACGCCCGAACTCGAAGCTGCGGCTGACCTGCGGCTGGTAATCGTCGATGAAGCAGATCTTCGCCGTGGTGCCCCCCATGTCGAAGGACAGGGCGCGCGACGCGCCGATCTGCTCGGCCACCTGGCGTGCCAGCACGGCGCCCCCTGCGGGCCCGGACTCGACCAGGCGCACGGGTTCGTCGATGCCGGTCTGCAACGTGGTGATGGCTCCGCCCGACGTCATGAGGAAAGGCTCGCCGCGCAGGCCGCGCGCCTTCGCACCCTCGTGCAGGCGCGAGAGGTACCCCGCCACCTGGGGCTGCACATAGGCATTCGCGCTGATGGTGGACAGGCGCTCGTACTCGCGGATCTCGGGGCACACGTCGGATGCCAGGGACACCCACAGGCCGGGGGCATGGGCCAGGAGCAACTCGCGCACCCGGCGCTCGTGCACGGGGTTGGCATAGCCGTGCAGGAAGCACACCGCCACGCTCTCGATGCCGTCGGCCTGCAGTTGCCCGGCCAGCGCGATGACCTGGGCCTCCTCCAGCGGCGTGAGCACCTGGCCGGCGGCATCCACGCGTTCTTTGACGCCATGGCGCCAGTGGCGCGGAACCAGGGGAGCGGGCTTTTCCAGGAACACGTCGTACTGGGCGAAGCGGTCTTCGAGGCCGATCTCCACCAGGTCCCGGAAGCCTTCCGTGGTGATCAGCGCAGTGCGTGCGCCCTTGCGTTCGATCAGCGCATTCGTTGCGAGCGTGGTGCCCAGGATCAGCAGGTCCACATCGGCCCAGCCCAGCGCGGCCTGCTGCAGGACCTCGTCGATGCCGCCCAGCACCGCCAGTTCGGGCGCACCGGGGGTGGTCAGCACCTTGGCGGTGAACCGGGCATCGCCGCGCAGCAGAACGATATCGGTAAAGGTGCCGCCCACATCGACGGCCAGGCGCAAGCGGGTACCGGTTGCCGCAGCGCGCGGCGAAGAGGAAGCGGAAACGGGGGAAGGAAGGGACATTGCAGGCAGGCGGCTGTCGCGGCAGCCGGCGTTGGAAGGAACGGGGGATCCGCGACGGGCGGCAACGGCCGGTCGCTCCCCTGCACGACCGCGCAGGGAACCATGAGCCTAGTCAACGTCTTCCCCGGCGTGAACCGCGCTTTCCGCATGTGCATATGCGAAGGCCGCCTGAGCAGCGGCCATTGCCACGGAAAACGAAGCGCGCGTTCACTCCGCAGATGGTCGCGGTGCCGGTATTGCCGCCTTGCAATTCCAGTCGGATTTTCTCCGCCCTGATATCCTCGTGGAAAACTACAAGGAAGAACGATGGGTTTCGATCCGTTGGGAACGATGACGCGCAGGCGCTATGCGTCGCCGGAGAACATCACGCCGGCCCTCGTGAAATTGGACTGGACGCACCCGCCATGCCCTCTCCCTTTGACATGGAGGGTGAATCCGGCCTCGCCATACGAAGAACCTGCGCTGAGAGCGCTCATGCATTCCGTTCTGGGCCGGAAATACCATTTCATTCCCAACGTACCTCTCGCAGACATATTCTCCATCGACATCAAGGCCTTCCTGCAGTCATACAAGATCAAGCCGCACTGGACTGGAGGCAATCTTTTCAAGGCGAATCGCAAGGCCATCCGCCGATCCGCACTTGCCGCCCTGCGCGGTCAGATCGGCAGAAAAGCCGTAGATGTGCTGGTATGCAATACTGCAGGCAATATAATCGCAGGCCTGGAAATCGATGGGCCGCACCACGGAAAATACCCGTACCAAGGCTACGATTTCAGCAAAAGCATGCTGTTCCGATGCAAGGGCATCCCCCTTCTGAGGGTGGCCAGCAGAAACCTCGCGCAGTGGACGTGGAACACGGCTGACACAGCGAAGTTCTTTCAGGAGCTGAGAGTCGCCAGGACCTGCTGGCCCGTTTTCGATCAAAACCCGAGCATTGCGACCATGCAGATGCATGCGCCGTGAACATGGTCTGCAGAAGATCCGTCCATTCGCCGCATAGCTGAATCCATGCATGGAAACACGCCACGGAACACACCACCGATGGTATTCACTTGTCTGCGACCAGGCGCCAGCAACTCTCCCTCGTGGCACCCTCTCCCACAGACGCACATTGCGCACGCCTGTCCAGCCGGCGGCCAAATACGGTATGGCGCGTTGCCGGATTTTTCTTCAGAAGAAGTTCCATGTCATCGAGCAGATCGTTGAATTCGGCAAAATAGCTATGACCCATTTGCAGAAGGCCGGTTTTGGCGACGACTTCGACCGTGTCGATTCCCTGGACCCTGGCGAATTTTGGAGGAGCCCCTACGCGGCCCACGTCATGAAGGTGCCTGGAAAAATTCACAGGCTTGTCCGCCTTGGAAACATACAGCGTGGTGCGTTCCGATATCTTGGGATAGACCTGGGCCATGTCCTGGAAAAGATCCGCATCTACATCGGGGGCGGCCAGAATGATCTGTCCGAAGCGCAGCTTCCCCTGCAATGTCTCCGCCACCCGCAGCAGGGCGCGATTGCCCATGCTGTGGGCGATGAGGTGAATGGGCTGGGTATCGCCAACCTCCTGGCGCAGTCGCGTCAGGAACTCCCGTAGGTACTTTTCACTGTAGTCCACGGTGGCTTCATCCACTGTGTACGAGAAAACCCTTGCCTTGGATGGCCAGCTGAAGAATGCGGGGATGCCCGTCAGCCGGAGATCTGCCCATAACTGTGCCGTTCGGCGGGCCGCCTCGACAAAACTGGTGTTGTATCCATGGATGAAGACGAGTACGACTTTTTCGTTGCCCTGGGCACTGTGAAGCTTGCTCCTCAGATTCTCCCAATAGGCCGTCTCCTTCAACTCGCGGGCAAACTCGAAGGTTATTTTCGTGCTTTTCCTGGGATCGAAGAGATCTTCGCTTCCCATCGAGCCGCGCGGACGGCTTTTAGGTACCCAGACTTCAGCCGTGCCGTAATTCAGCCTGGAGTCACGCTCGGATCCGTAAGGATGGGACTCCCGGAATGGAACCGATGGTTTCCGGTTCGTTCCGTACCACAACGTCACCGCCATGCCCGGAGGCTTTTCGAGTCCTGTCGACGTGCTGGGGAGAGGTGGCAGGCTCGGCACATCGATGGCCGAGGGAGGAGCAGGAGGAGCCGTTGCGGGAACCGGCGGCGGTGGCGCTGAAGGGGGCAGTGGCACTGCGGGAGCCGGAGGAGCGGACACCACAGGGGCGTCCGACGGCTGGTGCTGCGTGGCACATCCCGCAACGAGAACAGATACGGCGACAAGAATAGAAAGCCGGTGGCCGATTTCCATGATTCCCCCTCTCCTGCTCGCGTCGGTCATCTTTGAATTCAACGGGGCCGTTGCCGCAAGTCGAAGAAGTTATACCCCCTGATTTCATCTTTGTCAGCAGCAAATGGCCGAGTGTCCAGCGCCGCAGCGCCCCGTCAGCCGCTTGCGAGTGCCACCACAGGCCCCGGCCCCACCGGCCGCTGCTTTTCCAGACGGATATCCCCCGCCCCCACATCCCGCGCACCGCCCCACCCCAACCTGCGGTAGAACCCCGCGGCCCGGGTCTCCCGCCCGGTCTCCAGCCACGCCACCGCATGGTGGCTGAACAGGGCCTGCTCGGCCTCCTGCACCAGCCGCCGGCCGATGCCCCGCCCTTCATGCGATGGCAGCACGAAGGCCGCGAACAGCGCGCCGGCCTCCAGGTCCGCGATGGCGAAGCCGACCACCCGCCCGCCGTGGCAGGCCACCCAGGCGCAGGGCAAGTCCGCGGACAGCATCGCGGCCACGGAGGCTTCGGTGATGCCCATCGCCTCGAGCTCCGGACGAGTCAGGGCGTTTTCGGTGACGGAGGTGCGGACATGGAACACGGCGGCGACGTCGCCGGGCAGAGCATTCCGGACGGAAAAAGTCATGGAGCCGATGATTGCCCCTCAGTCCGTTGCGCCAGGGTCCTGCTCCGCCCCGGGGGCGCCGGACTCCGCCCGGGCCGCCGCGCGGACGAGCGACGGGCCGCTGCCCGTCCAGCGCTGCACGGCGCGGCGCAGGCTGCGCGCGCTGGAGTAGCCCGTCTTCACCGCCACGTCTTCCATCGACTGGGTGGATCGGCACACGATCGTGAGCGTGCGGCGGCGGCGCTCCTCCGTCACCAGGCCGCGGTAGGTCAGCCCTTCCTCGGCCAGCCTGCGGCGCAGGGTGCGCTCGCCAAGGTCCAGCGCAGCCGCGATGTGCGACAGCGGCGGCGCGAGCGTCTGGCTGCGCCGGAGGATCTCCACGACGGCGGCGCCGAGGTCCGTCCCCGGCTCCGGCGGCCAGGCTTCCAGCAGCAGTGCCCGCATCCGCTCCACCACGCCGGCCTCGGCCGTCCTGAGCGCGGTGGCCTGCGGCGACAGGCTCAGCAGATGGGCACCCGATTCGAATTCGACCCGGCAGCCGAAGGCCTGCTCGAATTCCGATATGTCCGCCGGCCGCGGCAGTGCGAACTGCACGCAGAGGGGATGGAATTCCGTGCCCAGCACCTGCCGCACCATGGCGGTGATGGATGCCAGCGTGTACACGGTCAGGAAGGGTTCGACTTCCGGATCATCGAAACGGGGCTCCACCACCACATGGAAATGCTGTTCCGTCCGTTCGCTGTACACGCTCAGCAGGCAGCCTCCGGCGCGCTGGAACTCGATGAGGAACTGCAGCATGTCGTGGATGTTCGCGCACGCCATCATGCCCAGCCCCAGCGCACCCAGCGCGACGATGTTCGCCTGGCCACCGAATCGCAGCCCCTGCTCGACGCCCGGCACCGCGTTCCAGAAACGGCGGGCGACCTCCAGGCTCTGGCGGTATGACACCTGCAGCCCGGGAGCGTCCAGGGCGAGCGGCTCCAGGCCCAGCCCGCGCGTCAGCCGCTCGGCAGTCAGGCCGCGGGTCCAGGCTCTGGAAACCAGCAGGCGCACGAACAGCGGGGAGAGGTCCGCGTGGTGCCCGTTCCGGGCGGCGCCGGGTTTCGATGTTGTTTTCTGCATGTTCTCTCAATTTTCACACTTTCCGCAAAAAACATTGCAACACAGCATTTTCAGGTGCGGAATTTATCAAATACACCTACAATTGGCCGAATGGGTACCGCATTCTTGTCAATTCGGTCCCCATGCTCGAGCAGCCTGAGATTTAAGGTTGTCCTATCGGCAGACAGTGGCCCATATCTCCGGCCATGGCTGCCTTCACGGGGGGCGTTGCCATATGAACGGAGATAGGGAAAAGGCCTGGAAAAGCCTGATCGCACCATGCACCGGATTGCTCGGTGCGGTCGCGGCGCTCGGGTTGTCCGGCGCGAGCCTGGCGGGCATGGCATGTGCCGCGGCACTCGTGGCCTGCGGTGCGCTGGGAGGCTGGATTGCCTGGCGCCCCCGGCACACCGTACCCGATGAGCTCCTCCGGCTTCTCGCGGAGTTCGAGGCCTTCAGCGCAGCCATGGCCCCCGTCTGGTCCGGGCAGATCGAATCGTCGCGCGGCCAGATGGAAGACGCGATCGCGCAGCTCAGCGCCCGGTTCGCCAACATCGTGCAGCAGCTGTCGCGCACGCTGGACCAGTCGGCGCGCGACGGCGCGGGCCCGGGGGATGCGGAAGCCGTGTACGCCCGCAGCCAGGCGCAACTGCAGGAGCTTGTCGGATCGTTGCGGGACGCCATGCAGGGCAAGGCACAGATGCTGGCCAAGATCGAAGACCTGCAACGCTTCGTGGGAGAGCTGCAGGACATGGCCGAAGCGGTCTCCCGCATCGCCCAGCAGACCAACCTGCTGGCGATCAACGCGACCATCGAAGCGGCCCACGCAGGGGAGCGCGGCCGCGGCTTCGCGCAAGTGGCGCAGGAAGTCCGCTCGCTGTCGCAGATGTCCGGGGACACCGGGCGCCGGATCATCGCGGCCATCAATGCCATCCATTCGGCGATCAACGAAACCCGTGCCGCGGCACAGCTGTCCCAGAACCAGGAGCACCGCGTCATGGCGGATTCCGAGAGCCGCATCGGCCAGGTGCTGGAACAGTTCCGGCACCTGACGGACCACCTGGCGCAGTCGGCGGACCTGCTGCGCCAGGAGAGCCGCCAGATCCAGCTGGAAGTGAACGACTCGCTGGTGCAACTGCAGTTCCAGGACCGGGTCAGCCAGGTGCTCAGCCACGTGCGCGACAACATCGGCCGCATGCCCGCGGTCGTCCAGAGCCACCACGCCCAGTGCGCCAGCGAGGGTGCGCTGCGTCCCCTGGATGCCGGCGAACTGCTGCAGGAACTCGAGGCCACCTATGCGATGGCGAGCGAGCGTTCCGTGCACCGCGCCGGCTCGGCGAAGGCAGGCGCTCCTGCGCCCGCGCCTGCGCAGCACGAAGAGATCACATTTTTCTGAAGGACCTTCTTTATGGCAAAGACCATTCTGATCGTGGATGACTCCGCTTCCGTGCGGTCGGTCGTGGGCATCGCACTCAGGGGCGCGGGCTACGACGTCATCGAAGGCTGCGACGGCATCGACGCGCTGCGCCGGCTCACCGGCCAGAAGGTGCACCTGATCATCAGCGACGTGAACATGCCGAACATGGACGGCATCACCTTCCTCAAGAGCGTGAAAGCCATGCCGGCCTACCGCTTCACCCCCGTGATCATGCTTACCACGGAGAGCCAGGAGGCGAAGAAGCGCGAGGGCCAGATGGCCGGCGCCAAGGCCTGGGTGACCAAGCCGTTCCAGCCGCCCACCCTGCTGTCGGCCGTGGAAAAGCTGGTGCTGCCATGACCTCCATCACCACGCTGGCGCTCGACGGCGAGCTCACCATCTACCGGGCTGCGGAAACGCGCACGGGCCTGCTTGCAGCCCTCTCCGACAGCCCCGACGGGCTGGAGATCGACCTCGCGGGCGTGACCGAGATCGACAGCGCAGGCGTGCAGTTGCTCATGGCAGCCCGCCGCGATGCGCAGGCCAGGGGCCAGTGGCTGCGCTTCACCGGCTGCAATGCGCCGGTGTCGGACGTCTTCGCGCTGTTTGACCTGTCCGCATTCTTCGGCGAGACCCTCGCCGCCGGCACACCGCCCGAGGGAGACGCTTCATGAACATGGAACAGGCATTGCAGGCCTTCATCGCCGAGAGCGGCGAGTTGCTGGAGGACATGGAGCAGGCCCTCCTGGGGGTGCTGCAGGAGGAGGACCCGTCCGACTCGGTGAACGCGATCTTCCGTGCGGCGCACACCATCAAGGGATCCGCGGGCCTGTTCGGCCTGGACTTCATCGTGGATTTCACCCACGTCGCCGAGAGCGTGCTGGACAAGGTGCGCGACGGCGCCATCGCCCTCGACGAATCGGTCGTGTCGCTGCTGCTCGCCTGCGGCGACCACACCGGCCGCCTCGTGGCGGCCGCGGCGGCCGGCCACACCCAGGCCGACGAGCAGTTGCAGGCCGATGCGCAGCCGCTGCTGGATGGCCTGAACCGGCTGCTGGAGAATGCCGGCGCCGCGCCGCGCACCGAGCAGCCCGCCCGCCCGGCAGAAGGCCTCGCGCCCCCGGCACCGGCCGCGACCGGAGGCCGCGCGCCGGACCACTGGCACATCTCCCTGCGCTTCGGCCGGGACGTGCTGCGCAACGGCATGGATCCCCTGTCGTTCCTGCGCTACCTCAACAAGCTCGGAACGATCACGGGCATCGCCACGCTGCCCGACGATCTGCCCGCGCTGACGGACATGGATGCGGAGTCCTGCTACCTCGGCTTCGAGATCGCGCTGCGCAGCAGCGCCAGCAAGGCCGACATCGAAGGTGCCTTCGAGTTCGTGCTCGACGACTGCGTGGTGCACATCCTTCCGCCGGACAGCGAGATCTCCCGCTACATCGACCTGATCGGCACCATGGGGCCGCACGGGCAGGATGCCTCCCTGCGCCTGGGCGAGATCCTCGTGCACTGCGGCAGCCTGACGCGCCGGGAGCTCGACGAAGCGCTGCAGCTGCAGCACCACGGCGCGAGCGAACCTCTCGGCCAGTTGCTGGTGGAGCAGCGCCGCGTGCAGCAGCCGATCGTGGAAGCCGCTCTGGTGCGCCAGAAGCAGATCAAGGAAAGCCGCTCCGCCGAGCACCAGTCCGTGCGGGTCGATGCAGAAAAGCTCGACCGCCTCGTGGACCTGGTGGGAGAGCTCATCACGGCCACGGCCACGGCCACGCAGGCGGGCCGCCACGTGCAGAACGCGGCCCTGCAGGAGTCGCATTCCACGCTCAACGGCCTGGTGCAGGAGATCCGCGACAGCGCACTGCAGCTGCGCATGGTCCGCATCGGCGCGACGTTCAACCGGTTCCAGCGCATGGTGCACGACGTCTCGCGCGAGATTGGCAAGGACATCGTGCTGCAGGTGCGCGGCGAAGACACCGAACTGGACAAGACCGTGGTCGAGAAGATCGCCGACCCGCTGACGCACCTGGTGCGCAACAGCATGGACCACGGCATCGAGCCGGTCGCCCTGCGCATCGAGCGCGGCAAGCCCGCATGGGGAACCGTGTCGCTCAACGCCTACCACGACTCGGGAAGCATCGTGATCGAGGTGGGCGACGACGGCGGCGGCCTGTCGCGCGACCGCATCCTGGCCAAGGCCGTCGAGCGCGGCCTGGTCGATGCGGGCAAGGCGCTGGCGGACGAAGACATCTACAACCTGATCTTCGAGCCCGGCTTCTCGACGGCCGACCAGGTCACGAACCTTTCGGGCCGGGGCGTCGGCATGGACGTGGTCAAGCGCAACATCGCCGCGCTGCGGGGCACGGTGTCCCTCGACAGCCGCCCGGGCCTGGGCACGAAGACCACCGTGCGGCTGCCGCTGACGCTGGCCATCATCAACGGCTTCCAGGTCGCCGTGGGGCGTTCGGTCTTCGTGCTGCCGCTCGAGGCCATCGAGGAATGCATCGAGTTCCGCGAAGACAGCGGCCACGATTACACCGAGCTGCGCGGGCGCGTGCTGCCGTTCATCCGGCTGCGCGCACTCTTCCACGTGCCGGACCCGGCCGGTTCCCGCCAGAGCATCGTGGTGGTGCGGGAAGGCTCGCAGCGTTTCGGCCTGATCGTGGACCGCCTGCTGGGCGAGGCCCAGGCGGTGATCAAGCCGCTGGCGCAGATGTTCGCCCACCTCCAGGGCATCAGCGGCTCCAGCATCCTGGGCACCGGCGAGGTGGCGCTGATCCTGGACATTCCGGCGCTCGCCGCGAAGGCCATGGCCGCCCAGCGCCCCGTCTCCGACACCGTGGCCGCCGCGCCGTAATGACGGCTTTTACCCGGCCACCTGTTGCTGATCGATGCCGCCCACGTCACTGATGAACGCGCTCACCTTTGTAAAACAGCCCCAAAAGGCACTTGAGCAACCTATTCCAACGATGTTTTAAGGAGTTCTCATGAACAAACTCACGGTCACCCAGAAATTCCTGGTTCTGATCTTGCTCGCCTTGGCCGGGATCCTCACCTTGGCGGGATCAAGCTTCGTCCAAATGGGGCAGGTCTTCAAGGCTGCCAGCTACGCGACGGAAAACAGCGTGCCTTCGCTGGTCAACATCGCGGAGTTCAGCAATGCCATGATGAACGCTCAACTGGAGACTTGGAAAACTGTCGCGGATACCGATGTCGATCGAATGAAGCGCTACAGCGCTGCCATCAAGGAGCAGTTGCCAAAGGTCGATGCGTCGCTGAAAAAATACGAAGCCAACAATATCAGCGACGACACGGACCGTGCGCTGTTGGCGGAAGTCAAGTCCTCGTGGGCAAATTATCAGGGACTGCGTAGCCGTCTTGAAGAGTTGGGTTTGGCTAACAAAGGTGAAGAAGCAATAACGCTGAACGAAAAGGAACTGGCCAAGGTGGATCAGTTGTGGAAAGCGGTAGGCGATATCCAGGCCTACAACGAAAAGCTCTCCAAGGAAGGGGCAGCCCGCGCGGACGCCACCAGGCAATCCGCTTTCATGAGTTCCATGGCGGTGGCTGCCACTACCCTGGTCCTGGTGACTCTGATCGGCATCCTGATCGCGCGCAACCTCATCAAGCAACTGGGAGGCGAGCCTGTCTACGTGGCCGAAATCGCCAACAGCGTGTCCAACGGCGATTTGACGATCCAGGTGGCCACGCGCAGCGGGGACACCACCAGCGTGCTGGCCGCGATGAAGAACATGGTGGACAAGCTCTCGCGCGTGGTGACCGACGTCAACAGCGGCGCGGAATCCCTGGCGGGTGCGTCCGAAGAGGTGAGCGCCACGGCGCAGTCGCTCAGCCAGGCCGCCAGCGAGCAGGCCGCCGGCGTGGAGGAGACCAGCGCGTCGCTCGAGCAGATGACCGCCTCCATCTCACAGAACACCGAGAACGCCAAGCTCACCGACAGCATGGCCACCAAGGCCGCCTCCGAGGCCACCGAGGGCGGCGAAGCCGTCAAGGCCACCGTCGCGGCCATGAAGCAGATCGCCCAGAAGATCAACATCATCGACGACATCGCCTACCAGACCAACCTGCTGGCCCTGAACGCCGCCATCGAGGCCGCACGCGCCGGCGAGCACGGCAAGGGCTTCGCGGTCGTCGCGGCCGAGGTGCGCAAGCTCGCCGAGCGCAGCCAGGTCGCCGCCCAGGAAATCGGCGACGTGGCCAGCTCCAGCGTCGAACTGGCCGAGCGCGCCGGCACCCTGCTGGGCGAGATGGTGCCCAGCATCCGCAAGACCTCCGACCTCGTGCAGGAGATCACCGCCGCGAGCGAGGAACAGTCGTCGGGCGTCGGCCAGATCAATGCCGCCGTCGGCCAGCTCAGCCAGACCACGCAGCAGAACGCATCGAGCTCCGAGGAACTCGCCGCCACCGCCGAGGAAATGAGCAGCCAGGCGGAGCAGCTGCAGCAGACCATGGGCTTCTTCAAGCTGGCGGGCAGCGTGCCGGCCAGGGCGCCCTCCGGTGCGCTCCGGAACGCTGCGGCGAGAAAACCCGCGCAGTCCCGCAGGCCCGGCCCCAGCCTCGCCTTCGCGGGCGCCGCGGGTGCGGACGGGATCGACGAATCCCAATTCACCCGCTATTGATGGCTGCCCAGGACGCCCGCATGCCCAACGCCAAGCATTCCCCCGCCACGGACCCCTCCGACGGGGCCGCCGCTGATGCGGCGCAGTACCTCACGTTCCAGCTCGGGCGCGAGATGTTCGCCATCGGCATCCTTGCCATCAAAGAGATCATCGAGTATGGCGATCCGACCACGGTGCCGATGATGCCGCGCTCCGTGCGCGGCGTCATCAACCTCCGGGGCGCCGTGGTTCCCGTCATCGACCTGCAGGCGCACTTCGGCGGCGAGCCCGCGGCCGTGGGCAAGCGCACCTGCATCGTAATCGTCGAGGTCGGCGCGGACCAGGAGCGGCAGGTGATCGGCGTCGTGGTGGATGCCGTCAACGAAGTCATCGACATCGCCCCTGCCGACATCGAGCCGCCGCCCCCCTTCGGTGCCCGCATCCAGGCGGACTTCATCCAGGGCATGGGCAAGGTGCGCGACCGCCTGGTGGTCCTGCTGAACCTGGACCGGGCCTTCTCCACGCAGGCCCTGGCTGGGCTGGCCCTGCTGCCGGCGGACACGGCCGAGCCCCGTTGAGACTCCCGCCGCCCGACCGCCCGCCACGGAATGACCGCACCTGACCTGTTCCCGCCGAGCGCGGCCGCACCCCGGGGGTCGCCACCTGCGGCCGCCTGTTCGGTCCTCATCGTCGATGACAGCCGGACGCAGCGGCAGCATGCCGTGCAGCTCTGCCACCACCTGGGCATCGCACAGGTGCTGGAGGCCTGCGATGGCCGCCAGGCCCTGGAGATGATCGCGGCGATGGTCCCGCAGCCCAGCCTGGCCATCGTGGATCTGGAGATGCCCGAGATGGACGGCATCGAACTCATCGAAGCCCTGCAGCAGCAGGGCCTGCGCATCCCCATCGTCCTGCTGTCGGGACACGGGGACGCCCTGCTGGACTCGGTCCAGTCGCTGGGCACGTCGGTCGTGCGCGGGCTGCACAAGCCGCTGAAAAGCGGCGATCTGCAGTCGGTCCTCGAGCAAGTCCTGTCGCCGTCGGCGCCCCTCCCCGAGCGGCGCCGTGCGCCCCGCATGCCGATCGACGCAGCCATGCTCGATCAGGCCATCCGGGAGGGAGGCATCACGCCCCACTTCCAGCCGAAAGCGGACACCCGGACCGGCATGCTCCGCGGGGTGGAGGCCCTGGCGCGCTGGAACCATCCGGTCCTGGGCATGGTGCCGCCGGACGAATTCATTCCGCTGGCCGAACGCGTGGGACTCATCCACGCGCTGACGCTGTCCATGATGGAGCGCAGCTTCCTGCAGTGCGCCGCCTGGCAATCGCGCGGCATGCGGCTCACGCTGGCCATCAACTTGTCTCCGCAACTGCTGGCCTCTCCGGACATCGTGAACGAGATATGCGCGCGGCAGCTGCGGTACGGCCTGGCGCCCTCGCAGCTGATGCTGGAAGTGACCGAAGGGTCGATGGTGGAGACCTGCAGCGCCGCGCACGCGGCGCTGGTGCGCCTGCGGCTCAAGGGGTTCGGTTTGTCCATCGACGACTACGGCACCGGGTTTTCCTCGCTGCAGCAGCTGTCGCGCATTCCCTTCACCGAGCTCAAGATAGACCGCTCGTTCGTCCACGGCGCCCACCGCCGCAAGAGCCTGCGCGTGATCCTCGAGTCGGCGCTGGACCTGGCGCGCCGGCTCAACCTCTCCACGGTGGCCGAGGGTGTGGAACACCTGGAGGACTGGCGGCTGCTCCAGGACTTCGGCTGCACCAGCGCCCAGGGATGGCTGATCTCCAGGGCGATGCCCGGGGAAGACCTGCCCGCCTGGAACCGCTCCCACCGAACGCGCCTGGACGATCTGCGGCTTCCCTGACCACCACCCCATGCCATCCAGAACCATCTCCGATCTCGAGTTCGGGCACTTCCAGCGCTTCATCTTCGACGCGGCCGGCATCACACTGTCCCCGGCGAAGAAAGCCCTCGTCTGCGGACGCCTGGCCAAGCGCCTGCACGCGACGCAGATGGCGGGGTACGCGGAATACTTCGCACTGCTGCAAAGCGGCCAGGATCCCGCCGAAGTGCAGATGGCGGTCGATCTGCTCACCACCAACGAAACCTATTTCTTCCGCGAATCGCGGCATTTCGATCTGCTGCGCAGCGCCGCGCAGCAGCCCGGCGCCACCTCGCCGTTCCGCGTGTGGAGCGCCGCCAGTTCCAGCGGCGAAGAGGCCTACAGCATCGCCATGGTCCTGGCGGACTGCCGCGGCGGCCAGTCCTTCGAGGTGGTAGGCACCGACATCAGCACGCGCATGCTGGACAAGGCCCGCACCGGCCACTATCCGGAGCAGCGCGCCCGCCAGATCCCCCAGCCCTACCTGCGGCGGTTCTGCCTGAAGGGCCAGGGGCCGCAGGCAGGAACGCTGCTGGTGGCGCGCGAGTTGCGCCAGAAGGTCCGCTTCCTCCACGCCAACCTGAACACAAAGCTCCCCGACCTGGGCAGCTTCGACGTCGTGTTCCTGCGCAACGTGATGATCTACTTCAACGGCGAAACCAAGCGCGACGTGGTGGCCCGCGTGATCTCGTTCATCCGGCCGGGCGGGTATCTCTACATCGGCCATTCGGAGAGCCTGCACGGCATCGACTCCGCCATGGTGCAGATCGCGCCCTCGGTTTATCGCAAGCCATGATGCCCGGAGCCGCACGTGCCGACGCCTTCCAGGCCCATGGACGTTTTCCTCCAGCCGGGGGAATACTTCGTGGGTGACGACACCATGCGGCTGCGCACCATGCTGGGCTCCTGCGTGGCGATCACGCTGTGGCATCCCGCGCGCCGCATCGGCGCCATGTCGCATTTCCTGCTGGCCGACCGCGGCCGCCCTGCCCGGCCCGGCGAACTGGACGGCCGCTACGGCGAAGAGGCACTGGAACTGATGGTGCGCGGCCTGCGGCGCGAGCGGGTGCCCACCGCCGAATGCGAGGCCAAGGTCTTCGGTGGCGGCAACATGTTCCCCACCCGGCCGGAGTCCGTGATGGACACCGTCGGCACCCGCAATGGCCACGCCGCGCGGCAACTGCTGGCCGGCCGGGGCATCGCGGTGCGCAGCGAACACCTCTTCGGCGACGGCCACCGGCAGGTGGTTTTCGACGTCGCCAGCGGCGCGGTCTGGGTCCGGCAGATCCCGCCGGCCGCACTGCGGCAGCCATAGCCGGTCTCACCACAGCGCTTTACAGCAGACGCAACAACCCATGAAACCCATCCAAGTCATCGTCGTGGACGATTCCGCCGTCGTGCGCCAGGTACTTACCGGCCTGCTCGGAGAGGCGCCCGGCATCGAGGTGCTGTATGCGGCAGCCGACCCGCTGCTGGCCATGGAGCGCATGAAGCAGCAATGGCCGGACGTGATCCTGCTGGACGTCGAGATGCCCCGCATGGACGGCATCACCTTCCTGCGCAAGATCATGGCCGAGCGTCCCACGCCCGTCGTGATCTGCTCCACCCTCACGGAAAAGGGCGCCAGGACCACGATGGAGGCGCTCGCCGCAGGCGCGGTATCCATCGTGACCAAACCCCGGCTCGGCCTCAAGTCCTTCCTGACCGAGAGCGCGGACGAACTGGTCGCCACCGTGCGCGCCGCAGCGCGCGCCAACGTGCGGCGCCTGGCCCGCCCGGCCGTGCCGCTGGCGCCCACCGGCAAGCACACTGCCGACGCCATCCTGCCGCCCGGCGCGGGCCGGGCGATGGCCCAGACCACGGAGCGCGTGGTGGCCATCGGCACCTCCACCGGCGGCACGCAGGCGCTGGAAGAAGTGCTCACCGCCCTGCCCCGCGTGTGCCCCGGCATCGTCATCGTGCAGCACATGCCGGAAAAATTCACCGCCGCCTTCGCCAGCCGCCTGGACGGCCTGTGCCACATCGCCGTCAAGGAGGCGGAAAACAACGACCGCGTCGTTCCCGGCCGCGCGCTGATCGCCCCGGGGGGCAGGCACATGCTGCTGCGGCGCAGTGGTGCGCAATACCACGTCGAGGTGCTGGACGGCCCCCTGGTGAACCGCCACCGCCCCTCGGTGGACGTGCTGTTCCGCTCCGTGGCCAAGAGCGCGGGCGCCAATGCCCACGGCATCATCATGACCGGCATGGGCGACGACGGCGCCGCCGGCCTGCTGGAGATGCACCAGGCCGGTGCCCGCACCACCGCCCAGGACGAAGAGAGCTGCGTGGTCTTCGGCATGCCGAAGGAGGCGATCAAGCGCGGGGGAGTGGACAAGGTCCTGCCGCTGTCGGCGATCTGGAGGGAGATCGGGGGGGCTTAGGGCGAGTCTCTCCACCCGGCGCCAGGCAGCGGACCGTCAGTTCCCGCCGCTCGAGCAGGTGGCGTCTGTCGCGGACGCCGGCTTGCAGACGCGCACGCGGCCCGTCTTGGAGATGATGACCCGCCGCGTCTGTTGCAACAGCGCCGCATCGGAAAGATCGTTGCGCGCGATTTCCAGGGTGACGTTGCCGAAATCCTTCACGTACCCCGAAGAGTTGAATGTGACGAAGGGCGTCGTACCCGCCGCCGTGCCCGTGCCGCTCACGGAAAAATACGAAGCCAGTGCAGGCTGCGCGGATACGACCAGGTCGTTGGCGGCATTGAACGAGCCGGTGCCATCCACGTCCACATACACGGTCCACCCGGCGGCCCAGGAACGGCCATCGGTGGGATACACCGTGGCATTCATGTTGCGCTTCATGGCCTCCGTGCGGGCCGAATTGATGCTCGAAAGCAGCCCGTTGGCAGCGGAGGTCAGTTCGGAATTGCGCTGGAAGCTCACGAAGCTCGGGATGCCGATGCGCAGAAGCACTGCCACCAGCACCATCACCACCATGAGTTCGATCAGGGTGAAGCCCCGGGGCCGCCTGGCGGCCACGCTGCTTCGGAGGGCCTGCGGCCCATGGCGCGCATCCGTCGTCATGGCCAGCACAGTTTCGGATTGGTAGTGCTGGCCGTGCCGGTACATGCTTTGACGCCCATGCTGGTCAGGGAGAGATCGCCCACGGCGGGGTCGGACTTGACCGGGCTGGCCACGACCTTGACACAGTCCGACAGTGTCAGGCTGCTGTTGCAGGTCGTGGCCGACAACTGGTAGGTGGCCGAGCCGGGATTCTCGCCCGCATACGTCTTGAAAGGCACGGTGAAGGAGGTAGCAATGCCGCAGTTCGTGTTCGCCGTGGCGGTGGCACTGCCCCCGCTGTTGCTGAACCCGAGGTAGCAATTGCGCTGCGTCATGAAACGCTCCTGCTGCTGCATCAGTTCCGCCAGGGCCGTGCGAGCCTGGGCGCGCCTGCCCTTGAGTACGGAGTCGGTATAGGCAGGGTAGGCCACCGCTGCCAGGATACCGATCACCGCCACGACGATCATCAGCTCCAGCAGAGTGAAACCACGGTTGGAAAGAGGTTGTGTCATGGGGTTGTCGCGTCCTTGCGGAGTTGCCGGTAATCGTAGATCTGCCGCCAGCTGAGCCGGCCGACCACCTCCTGCACCGGGGTGCTCTTGCCTTCGGTGACGCCCGAGGAGCCGGTCTGCAGGCTGCGCTTCATGATCGTGCGCACGGCTTGGCCGGTGCTATCGTAATTGGTCACCGTGGAACTGGCGGTGTCCTCGATCACCACGAATGCGCTCAGCAGCCCTACCTGGGACTCCGCCGTGCTGCCCGTGCCCGCGGCGACATCCACCGTGTATTGGCGTCCTGAACCTGGATTGGCGTTACAAGCTCCTGCAGAGGTGACATCTCCCGGGATGACCGTGCTGAACGCCACCGTCAGTCCGCCGAGGTCGGTGAAGCCGCTGATGGACCGCTCGCCGGAACTCGGCAGATCGATGTACCAGCCGGCGCGCTGGGTGGTGTCGCCATCGCTCTGGGGGCGGCCCCACTTGAAGCTGGCGACACTCACCGTCTGTGCCGTGGTGCTCACCGTTCCCGGGGCCATCCGGCTCCGTCCGGAGATGGCCGCAGCGGGAGTGGAAGAGTCGGCCGTGGATGAGCCGTTGTCGTAGAGGGCGTACACGCTCTGCGTGCTGGTGGAAGTCCGGTCAGACGATTCCAGGTACTTGCCGGTTCCGATCAGTACGTAGAACGTCTCCTGGCTGTTCACGATCGGACCGGTGAAAAGTTGCGGCGCCGAAGTGATCGGCTGCGCGTTGCCCGAAGCATCCTTGGCAATGAAGAAGGGGTACGGGGTTCCGCCCGAGCCGAAACTGCTCAGGCCGGCCACCGTCCAGCTGCTGGTGGCCTTGTAGCCATATGTGCAGGAAGAGCCGGCAGCAGTGGACGTGGCGCAGGTGAAATCCAGTTTCCACAATTTGCCATGCAGGTCTCCGGCATAGATCTGCGTGACCTCCCCACCGCGGGCGTAGAGAGGCGTGAAATTCGCCATGCCCGTGGCCACGGTGGCAGCGAGGGTCGCGTCCACGGGGAAGATCAGCTTGAAGTAGTTGGTCCCTTCGACCCAGGCATCCCCCGAAGCCTTGTCCAGCGCGAGCAGGAAGAGCGCCGGACGGCCCCCGCCGCCCCCACTGTCGAAGGTGCTGGAGTAATTGTCCGCCCCGCTGGCCACGACGGCGAACCAGCGATAGGTATCCGCCCCGGTCCGGAATTTGAGGATCTGCGGGCGCCCGATCACGAAGCCCATGTCCGAATCGTCGGCACCGGTGAATTCCCACATCGCATTGCCGACTGCAAAGGTTTCCGGCTTGGAGACATCGAGCGCGAACACACCCCGGCCGCCGGCGCCGGTGCCGGAAACGAGCACGGTCTTCCAGTCGGTGGCACTGCCTGCGCCCGACGTGAAAGCGACCTGGGCCTCTCCCACGGCAGATGGGGCGTCGACATAGGCCTGGTGGTTGTTGACATAGGTCGGCGAAGTCAAGGCCGAGAGCTTCGGGCCCATCCAACTGGGAACATAGGCAAACAACTCGTCCCCTGCGGTGATGCCCTTGCCAGTGTCCGTCTGGGCGGCGAAGGCGTGCAGCATGCCATCGTTCGCTCCCGCGAACACCACGGGGGAACGGCTTCCATTCGCACTGCTGGCGCTGAACAGGGCATAGCTGTTCCCGGTGAATGCCGCTGGGGGCGGACCGGAAAACGTGACACCGGAGTTCACGATGTCTCCCAGGAGTTCCGTTCGCACACGGAACTGGGCACCTGCGCCCTCATTGGTTCGCACCCCGCGCAAGTAGTCCAGACGGTCGGGCCCCAGGGAATCCGCCGCCGCGCTCGGAGACGCCTTGCTCAGGGACGTCTGCATCGGCTTGCCGCTGATACCGCTCCACGTGAACTCCGTAGCAGCCTGCCGGCTGCCATGACCGGCGAAGATCTTCCGATCGGAAGCATTCTTGGCCTTCAGGCGGGCAGCGGCACTCCACACCGGGTTGGACGACACGGAAAGGCCGGCCGACGCCCCTGACCCCGATCGCGTGATCTGCTCTGCGATCACGTCACCCGTCCACGAAGCCACGTCGAACTTCGCGGAATACAGGAAGTTGTCCGCACTTGCCTGCACGCGGGAGGCAGAAGCGCTGCCAGCGATACTGCGCGCGCTGCCGATCGAACTCTCGAAGATGGCCTTGAACGCGGCCAGCACCCCCCGTGCATCGCTCTGCAGATAGTAAGTCGACGCTTCGCCGGGGGAACTCGGCTTCTGCCAGACGTTGTTGTCGTTTGTGTTGGTGGCCTGGTTCCGGAACGGATTGCCGTAGGCATTGTAAGGATCCACCGAAGCGTTAGAGGACGACGATGTCGATGAGGTCGAGTTGAAGCCCCCGTACTTGGCGGCCATGAAGAACTGGTTGCGGGTCTGCCGGGTAGTGACATCGTTCTGGGCCGCGTATTCGTTCACGTCGAACAGGAATGTCTTCACACGCAATCCCGGGCGCTGCTTCGCGGTGGCCGCAGTCCATCGGGTTCCGCGGATGTCCTGGGTATGCGCCCAGTACGCGTACCCCATGATCTGGCTGGTCTGGCTATTGGAAGGAACGTTCGGATTGGGCGTGTTGGGATTGGACGTCGTGCGGTTGACGCCCTGGCCGTCCACATAGGCCATGGACGTGCCTTTCTCGAACGCCTGTACCACCTGGTGCCACGTGCGGAAGTTCGTGGCATTGTTGGCCGGATCATCGGAGGTGGGGATGTTGCGCCAATTGCCGTCGTGGGTATTGATGTCCCCGATCACCACGATATTGCTGCGGACGCACGAATAGTTCTCCGAAGGAGAACGAGAGCCACCGTAGGGATCGATATTGGTCCAGTCGGTATAGACCGGATAGCCGTCGTACAGCGCGCTGCCGGTGGAAGGGGTACCCAGGCCGGAAATCGCATCCCCGGTGGGCGCCAGGCCCTGCATGTACCGCAGTGATTGGTAATACAGTTCTCCGACCGGGTCGTATATCTTGTAGCGCCCCGGCACGGGCCCGGTCCGGCCGAACTGGTTCAGGTAATTGATCACCCCGCTGATCCCGAAGACAGTGTCGGACTCGGGATTCTTGTTGAAAATGCCCGTGTTGATATTCCACTCGGCCTTCGCATTCGTCGTGGTTTCCTCACGACCCAGCACATCGAAGGTTTTCTGCCCGACGTACTTCATGGGCGCACGCAGTACGCCACCATAGCGGCCATTGTTGTAGCTTGCCGTCTGGTCCATCAGGTAGCCGAATGCCGCCAGCCTGAGCTGGTCGGAATACTTCTGGATCACGCCCACGGGCTTGTAGTTGCCACTCGGGTATTGGGTACACAGGCCGTAGTCACGGATATCCTGCAGCAGGTCGCCGGTCTTGTTGCAGACCTGCACGCGCGAATAGAAGAAACCGTCGGAATTGAGCGCCGTGCTTTGCGGGGGCTGCCATGTACCCGTGTAGGGGCGCGTATAGCAATTCTTGCCCTGGCCGGGGGCAGGATCACCGATCACCTGGTAGTTGCAATTGATGCCATTCGAGGCGGGCACGACGGCCCAGTTCTGGCGCGGGAAAAGGAAGGACGGCGGAACGCCGAACCACACCTCGCGCACGCCGGTGAAGTTGCACATGGCGTTTTCTGCCGTGCACAGCACGGCATCGTTCGGCAAAGCTACATTGTTCTGGTAGGTGGTCGTGCCACGGCTCTGCGTCGTCGTGGGCGCACCGAGCATATATCCGCTGCTATCCGTGCAGGATCCCGCGGCAGACGCCCCCGCCCGGAAGTACACCCGGTTCAGCGTGTTGGCCACCCAGATGTCGTTGCCGTTGGCGCCGGTCACCATGGCATTCGGCACGGCACCCCAATAGGAGTTCGCTCCGCCCCCATCCTTCGCCAGCCGCTTCGCCGGAAAGTTGTTCGAATTCCACATGCAGATGGGATCGCCGTTCGGCAGCACGGCCCGCTGCAGGATGGTCAGCGTCGAGGTATCGACATAGCGGTCGCCACCGGAGAGCGCAAGGCGCAGCATGTCCACGGCGGAATTGGTGGCCCAGTTCAGGAAGTTTCCGCTGAAGGCATCGTTGCATTTGCGGTTCGTGGCTCTTCCGATGGGATCGAAGCGCTTGTAATCAGCGGCTGTCCTTCCGCTTTCCGGCGTCTCGGTCGGCGCGTCGTTGTACCGGTAGCAGCTTTCCGCGTCGTAGTAGCCGAGGTATTCATTGGTGTTGGCGTACGAATCGTCGGTGTTCGTGTTGGGCACGTTGACGTACTGGGCACCCACGGTGGGATATTCCACCGACAGGGCCAGGGCCATGGTGGGTTTGTCCTTCACGTTCACCGCGTACAGCGGGTCGCTGGACAGATTGATCGGCGGCGTGGTGACGGGCGAGCCGGCGCCGATCGCCAGGAAAGACGTCCCGAACGCGACGAGGCCCGCCAGGATGGCCACGGCCCCGAGGAACGGCTTGCTGATGAAGCCCCGCTGGCGCAGGGAGGGCCGGTAGGATGGACTCTGGGCGTTCATGGCGGGCTCAGTTTCTGTAGACGATCTGCAGGACGCCCTGGGTGGAGGCACTGGGGCCGAATCCCATGGCAGTCACGCGGTAGATGTATTTGCGGTCCTTGGGAGCGGTGGGGCGGGCGCCCTCGGGGTCTTCCACCAGTTCGATCACGTAGCGCGGCGGCGCGGCGGGCTGGAGTCCCACCTGGCCCGACGGAAACACACGCCCGGTGAAGGTGCCGAAGGTCACGGACTGGGGGTTGGTGGACGATGCCAGGTCCACCGTCAGCCATGCAGGCGCCACGCCGGGCAGGGAGTAGCACAAGCCCAGGTTCTTGGCGCGTTGATCGCTGCCGCAACCCGGGAGGAACTTCGAGACATCCGTGCTGCCCCGCTTGAAGACCTCTCCGCGCTTGGTGACGGTGGCGGCATCGGGTTTGCCGAGGATGTCCAATTCCGCATCGATGAGCGCCGCCTCGGCGGACTGCCACGCCACCTGCTTGTCGCGGTCGTTGCGGGTCGAGCGCTCGCCCATCATCGAGATCTGGATGCCCGCCACGCCCAGGATGGACACCACGACCAGGATCAGCAGCACGACGATCAGCGACATGCCGGCCTCTGTCCGGACACTAAGCACCGAGCGTCGTACGCAGTGATCGGTTCGAGTACGGGACATCATCCAGGCTCCCGCTGGTTGTTGCGCAAATGCACGGTGAAGGTGACCACCTGCCGCAGCCGGCCGTCGGCGGTCGGCGTGAACACGGCTCCTGGATCGTTCGTGTCATCGGCGAACATGCTGCCGATGGCACCGCCGCTCGATCCCTTCGCGGTGCCCAGGGGGTAGTAGGTCTGCGAGGTGCGGTCTACGGCCGAGTTCGGCGCGCCCCGCAACACCATGCCGATCCGGATGCTGCGCACGCGGCGCCAGTTCGCGGCAGACACCAGCGGATCGGAGACCGTGATCTGGTCGGCACGCAGGAATCGGTCCTGCACGCTGTCCACCGTGGAAGCGGCAGGCATCGTGGCGTTGTTGGCAGGAATGCCGTCCACGCCATAGAGCACCTGGAAGTCCTCGACCCCGGAGATCAGCGGCCCGGTATCCGTCTGCAGCGTATTCGTGCTGTCGAGGTACCAGCGCGTACACATCAGTGCCGGCTCGCCATCATTGCTCACGTCCATGTGGAGCACGCTCGCCACCCGGTCGTAGCGGTCCTTGGCACTCACGGCGGGCGCATAACCCGAGCAGTCGATCATTGCATTGTCCGTCTTGGTGGCATCGCTGTTGGATGTCGCGGGCTGGAAGCGCAGGACGAGCACGTCGCTGCCATATCCCACGCTGCCCGACGTACGGGCCGTGCTGGCCTGGTACCAGTTGTCCGAACCGGTACGTGCCTTGTTGTTGAAGCCATAGACGAAGGTATTGGGGACCGCGGACGGATCGAGCCCGCTGGTGCTGGCGCTCTCGTCATAGGCCGCATGGAACAGGTCGCGGTAGCCCGCCTGCACGCCCAGGCGCTGAACCATGTCTTCCACGAAGCGGGCGTTGTCGCGCAGCTGCGATGCCGCATCGACGTTGTTGAAGCCCTGCCGGGCAACCACCAGGGCCACGGTCGCAGCCAATACGATCAGCAGGCTGATGACCATCGCGACCATCAGTTCCACCAGAGTCAGGCCCCTCTGCCGGCCCCTGCGGCCGGCGGCTTTGGAAAAGCGACTCATAGCGAGGGCGCTCCCATCGGGTTGCCGCTCGTGACGGGGAAGACCACATAGGGGTAGCTGGTGCTGGCCGCAGCGGTCTCGATGCCGGCGGACTCCGATGCACGGAGCGTGGATTTGCGGGTCCAGCCGATCTTGATGACCGCGATTTCATCCACGCCGGCAGTTCCAGCAGTGCAGTTCCATTGCGGCATGCCGTTGCTGTCGTAGGGCGCCTTGTCGAAGCAGATGACCACCCGCGCGCCAGGCAGGGCGGCATCCAGCCGCGTGAGCCAATCAGTCAGTTCTGCACGGGCCACAGCCGTCCCATCCGCGCAGGCGGACGACGAGGCCACACCCAGGCAATAGCCGGCGGTCGCCGGGGCCAACGGGCTTTGCAGACTGACGAGATACGGATTCAAGCTGGCATCGCTCTTGATGCCGATCTGGTTGTTACCCCGCATCATCTCCGCCATCTCCCGCGCCAGGTTGGCCGCCTGGGCCTGCAGGCGGGCCTCCCGGGTCGATTGCAGCGCAAAGGCCTGCACTCCGACCAGCCCCAGGATGCCGAACGAGAGCACCACGATCGACACCAGCACTTCCACCAGGGTAAACCCCGATTCCCGATGCCGTGGAGATGCATCTCCCGCTGGCCGCCACGAACGTAAGGAGTACAACAAACTGTTATTGTCCATGCCGGAATCTTAGGTCGGCGGCATGCCTCTGGCGATGCCGTTTGGCGGGCCAATCCGACCAGTCAGCGCAAAATACCCGGATGTCCGTGCCCTACGCCTCCGCATTCCCCATCGATTTCATGCAGCGTGCGCTCCAGCTGGCGGAAGACGGGCTCTACAGGACCTCACCCAATCCCCGCGTGGGGTGCGTGCTGGTCAACGCCGACCAGCAGGTCATTGGCCAGGGATCGACCCAGCGCGCCGGAGGCCCCCACGCCGAGATCATGGCGCTGCGCGATGCCCGGGCCCGGGGCCACGCCACCCGAGGCGCCACCGCCTACGTCACCCTGGAGCCCTGCTCCCATCACGGACGCACGGGCCCCTGTTGCGACGCCCTGGTGGAAGCAGGCATCGCCCGCGTGGTCGCTTCGGTAGGCGACCCCAACCCCCGGGTGGCGGGCCAGGGGTTCGCGCGCCTGCGCGCTGCGGGGGTCGAAGTGGAAGTCGGCCCGGGCGCAGAGGCCTCACGGGAGCTGAACATCGGCTTTCTCAGCCGCATGGTGCGGCGCTTGCCCTGGGTGCGGCTGAAGTCCGCAGCGTCCCTGGACGGAATCACGGCGCTGCCGGACGGGCAAAGCCAGTGGATCACCTCCGCCGCGGCGCGCGCCGACGCGCATGCCTGGCGCGCGCGGGCCTGCGTGGTCCTCACGGGCGTGGGCACCGTGCTCGCGGACGATCCGCGCCTGGATGTGCGCGAGGTGCCCACCGAACGCCAGCCCTGGGTCGCGGTGCTCGACAGCCGGCTGCGCACCCCGCCGGATGCGGCACTGCTGCGTGCGCGGGAGCGCAGCGTGGTGATCTATTGCGCGATCAGGGACGAATCGAAGGAGAGCGCACTGCGCGCCTCGGGCGCGACGGTCGTGCACCTGCCCGGCCCCGACGGTCGGGTGGCGTTGCACGACGTCATGGCGGACCTCGCGGCACGGGAAGCCAACGAGGTGCATGTGGAAGCAGGCGCCATCGCCAGCGGAGCGCTGTGCGCGGCCGGTCTGGTGGACGAGGTGCTGCTCTACCTCGCCCCCAAGCTCCTGGGACAAGGAAGAGGCATTGCGCCGTTCGGCCCGCTTCCGGACCTGGGGCAGGCGCTCGGCCTCACCATCCGCTCGGTCGCCCAGGTCGGGCCGGACCTGCGGGTGTGCGCGAGGGTGGCCAGCCGGGAATCCATGGCCTGAACCGCCGCACTTCCTACGCACACCGACACCGGCCTGCGGCGCATGTTCTTCCCGGCTGCCAGCGCGGCCAGTTGCTGGTTGGCCTGGGTGTGGTCGTCCACCATCTGCTGCGCGAAGGCACGCACCTTGGGGTTCCGGGCCTTCTGCAGCGCGAGCTGGCTGCTCCTGACCTCGGCATGGCCATTGTGGGCAGCATCGTCCCGGAAGGACTTGTCCGCCCGCGTCAGGCGCGACGCCTGTCCTTCCAGGACGACGGAGGCGGAAATCACCAGTTGGCGGTGGTCCATGGAATACTCCTTCCTGCAGTGATGAAAGGGAAACTGCAAGGAATGACCGCGCTCACGCGGAAGGCCCGGCGCCCATCCAGGACAGGCATCCCCAGCGCACCGGACCGGTCCGCCCAGACTACGCGCGCATCGGCAGCGGAAAGACGCCCCATGGCGTCGGCCGCGGAAATCCCCGGGCGGAACAGCACCATCACATCGCCGCCCCGGTCGCCCTGCGGCCACAGGCAGGCGAGCGCCGCTCCACCCACCAGCAGCACGGCGGCCAGCCAGCGGCCCGCCACACCGGGGCTGGAGCCCCGCGCGGCCGTCTGCGCAACGGGACCGGTAGCGGGCCAGCCACGGCCACGGCGCCCGGGCCGTTTCCGCGGCCACCGGAGATGGCGTTCAGCAGGAGCCAGCCGATGCGCCACAGCAGCGGTATCTCCGCCGCGTCGCGCACGCGGTGCAGGCCCAGAGCAGCCAGTGCGACGGCACGGGGCATCCAGCAGGTGCCAGAGCCCGAAGCCGGGCAAGGCACTGCCGGCCAGACGATGATCGGCTTCGGATGCGGCGAGCACGCTGCGCGCTTTCCAGAGCCGCCACAGCCCGACGGCCGCGATGACGTACATCAGGGTGTGGAACCGCCCGTCCGCCAGCGGGGGGAACGCACGCGGCTCAGCAGGTGGTGCCATTGCAGTACCTGGTGCAGCCGCCAGCCCAGGCCAGCGGGTGCAGGCTGCGGCCTTGCGACAAGGTGTCCTCAGCCATCGTGCGGACCGGGCATGCCGGTCAGTGCTGGCGGCCGCGGTCGCGCGTCTCGCCGATCAGGGCCGCCCCCTGGCGGGAGGACGGCATCGGGCCTTCGGGCTGGCCGCCACCGTAGTCGAGCCCCAGGCCCCGTGCCGAGCCGGAGGAATCGACCGACGCGATCGGCCCGGTCCGCAGCCGGTCCGAATGCCGGTCGCCGGGGCGCTGGCGCTCGCGGTTGCCATAGGTGCTCTCGTCGCCGCCGGCACCGAAACGGCGCGCGCCTTCGCCGGTGGCGAGGTTCTCCGCGCCGGCGGGGGTGGCGGCGGGACGGGGATCGTCGCGCATGCCGTACTGGTCATGGTGGCCGGTGTCGCGCCGGCGCTCCTGGCCGGAAGCCGCGATGGCTTCGCGGGATGTGTCAGGCTGCGCTGGAGTGGCTGTGTCGTCAGGCTTCATGGGGTGTCCTCCGATGTGTTGGGCTGTCATTGCGCGCGCTCGCGGTTCTGCGCGAGATAGCTGCGCACGGCCTCCGCCGAATTGCCGACGGTCTGAACGGCCCTGCGCAGTTCGTATTCGTCGCAATGGAGCACGGAGGCCCAGTCGCGCACTTCGTAGTCTTCCGAGAGGTTGATGAGCCGCCGGTCCGCGCCACCCACCTTGGTTTTGTCGTCTGCCACGAAAATGCTCCTATGCAATGCATGTGCGATGCATCCATGCTGGGCGGCCCGCTGCGGCCCGGGCGTAGGACAAGCCCCGCCGTCCATGCTGGAACTGTCACAGCAGGTTTCCGGGCCGCACATCGCACTGGAAGGCCTCTTCCAATTGCCTCAGGGCGTTGCGCTTGCGCGCCGGGCTCTCGGCGGCGGTGCAGTCCTCCGGCACCCAGACGTCGTAGCCGAGCATGCGGGCGTCGGTGGCGCTCAGCATCACGCACATCTCCGCTGCCAGGCCCGCGACGATGATGCGCCGCGTCCCCATCTACAGCAGCAGGTGCAGCAGGGTCAGGTCGCGTGGGCGGGGCGCCATGAGCCGGGACAGTTCGCCGCGCTTTCCTGGCCATTCCCCGCAGGCCGCGAGCAGGTCGCTGAATTCGCTGTGCCACGTGCCGTAGTTGTCGTTGGCATAGATCACCGGCACACGGCGGCTTGCCAGCCGCTCCCGCAGTTGCAGCGTCGCATGCGCGGCAGGCGGGTTTGGCGAGGCGAGGCGGCGGAGGACACGGGTGGCAGGTACCGGGCAATGAAGATACCCCCCAAGAACTTCCCGCCTCCACCGACCTGTGCCGCAGGGAACCTCCGAATCCGGCGCGCTTCTGTACGGGCCGTGGCGTATGGGCCGGTGCCGCGCGTTGCCGTGCGCCCGGTCACTCCGCCTGCGCGCGCGGGGCCTTCTGGATGACGATGCTGCCGTCCGCCTCCAGGAAAGCCAGCCGTATCGCGGACTCGTCGCAATCGGCCTCGCGCAGCGCCTTGTCCCAGTCGCTGCGCGACACCCGGTGGCGGCGCAGCGCATCTCGGAAAACATGGCCATCGCGCGCCACGAGCACGGCCTCCACCATGCGGCTGCATGCGCTCAGGAAGCCCGCGGTCGCATTCAGCGCCATCAGCACCCCGCACACCAGCAGATCGAAGGGCGTGAACTGCCCCACCGTCCGCTTGCCGGAAATCCGGAGCATGCACAACAGCGCAAGATAGACGAGCACGCCGCGCAGCACCCGTTCCGGCCATTCCACTTCGAGATTCCACATGGGCTTGGATCCTCCTTGGCCGCGATCCTGGCAAGGAAGCCACCGGCCTCCATGCGCCGGCCGAGCCACGCCGCGTAGGACGCAGCCGCCACCTGTGGTGGACGGCGCGTGCGCCTACAGGCCGGGCCGATCGGGGGAAATGTCCAGCACGGCGCTTTGTCCGCTTTGTCCGTATAGTCCGCCTGATGAGCAGCGAGAAGCCCCCCATCACCGGCCAGGCGCGCCCCTTCGTCGCGGAAGGCGCCCCCACCGAAGTCGCCGATCACAAGGACGACATCTTTTTCGCGGCCATCGAAACCACGCGGATGCCCATGCTGGTCACCGATCCGCGCCAGCCCGACAACCCCATCGTTTTCTGCAACCGTGCCTTCATTTCGATGACGGGCTACCAGCCGCAGGACATCCTCGGGCACAACTGCCGCTTCCTGCAGGGTCCCGCCACCGATCGCAACACCGTCGCGGCCCTGCGCGAAGCGATCGAGCAGCGGCGCGAGATCTCGCTCGAACTGCTCAACTACCGCAAGGACGGCTCCACGTTCTGGAATGCGCTGTTCATCTCGCCCGTCTACAACTCCCGCGGAGAACTCGTCTATTTCTTCGCATCCCAGCTCGACGTGAGCCGGCGCCGCGACGCCGAGGAAGCGCTGTCGCAGGCGCAGAAGATGGAGGCCCTCGGCCAGCTGACCGGTGGCATCTCGCACGATTTCAACAACCTGCTGCAGGTCATGTCCGGCCATCTGGACGTGATGCGCGTGCGCAACCGCAGCCAGAAGCTCACCCGGGAGGACATCGACCGCTCCGTCGACAGCATCCGCAGCGCCGTCAGCAAGGCCTCCACGCTCACGCAGCAGTTGCTGGCGTTCTCGCGCAAGCAGAAGCTCCAGGGCCGGGTCGTCAGCCTGAATGCGCTGGCCACCGGCATGGCCTCGCTGGCCGAACGCACGCTCGGCGAAGCGATCCAGATCGACTACGCGCTCGGAGACGACGTACCCAACTGCGAACTGGACACCACGCAGCTGGAGGTCGCGGTGCTCAACCTGCTGCTCAACTCCCGTGATGCCATGCCCAACGGCGGCCGCATCGGGGTCGAGACCCGCGGCATCGAACTGCACGCGCAGGATGGCCATGCCTTCTCCGGCCTGCCGCCAGGCCCCTATGCCACCCTGTCGGTGACCGACACCGGCGCGGGCATCCCGGCCGACATGGTGCCGCGCGTGATGGATCCGTTCTTCACCACCAAGGAGGAAGGCAAGGGCACGGGCCTGGGCCTGTCCATGGTGTACGGGTTCGCCAAGCAATCGGGCGGTGCCGTCACCATCTATTCCGAAGTCGGCGTGGGCACCACGGTGCGCATGTACTTCCCTGCCGTGCACGGCCGCACGCACCCGGAACTGGTGGAATCGCTTGCTCCGCACGCGCGCGGCGGCGCGGAAACCGTGCTGGTGGTGGACGACCGCGTCGAGGTGGCCGACCTCGCGCAGGCCATGCTCGAAGGGCTGGGGTACACGGTCCACGTGGCGCACAGCGCGCACGCGGCCCTCAAGCTCGTGCGATCCCTGGAGCCGTCCGCGCTGCCGCACCTGCTCTTCACCGACGTGGTGATGCCCGGAGGCCTGAACGGCTACGAACTGGCCCGCGAGATGCGCAAGACGGTGGCGGGCATCCATATCCTGCTGACCACCGGCTTCGACCGCGACATGGGCAGCCTTGCCAATGTCGCGCCCAGCGAGTTCGAGATCCTGAAGAAGCCCTACCGCCTGGCGGACCTCGCGCGGCGCGTGCGCATGGTGCTCGACGGCGCCACCGGCACCAAGACCTGAACCGGCGGTGGCAGCCGCCGGGCGCCGGCACGCCGGTGCCCTGCAATCCAAAAAGCGAGCCGCCGCGTACAGGCCGGAACCAGGCGGGCCATCCGGCACGCCGCCCGCCGGAGCTCCACGCATGCTGCAGAACACCGCCACCGCCATCCGCCTCGTCGAACGGGGCCTGCTGCCCGACCGGCTCATACGGCACGGCATACGCCGCCTGCTGAAAGACCGGCTCGCCGAATTGCGCAGCGGCGACGGGGTGTCCGCGGCGGAGCAGACCCAGGCGTTCCTGGAGCGCATCCGTTCGGCCCCGCTGGCACTGGTTCCGGAAAAGGCCAATGCGCAGCATTACGAGGTGCCTGCCGAATTCTTCGGCAAGGTGCTCGGCCCCCACCGCAAGTACAGCTGCTGCCTCTGGCCGGACGGCACCACGACCCTGGAGCAGGCCGAAGAGAACGCCCTCGCCGAGACCTGCGAGCATGCCGGCCTGCAGGACGGCCAGCGCATCCTGGAGCTGGGCTGCGGCTGGGGCTCGCTGACGCTGTGGATGGCCGCGCGGTATCCGGCCAGCACGATCACGGCCATTTCCAATTCGCACTCCCAGCGCCAGTACATCGAGGCCGAAGCCGCGCGCCGGGGCCTGCGCAACGTGCGCGTGCAGACCTGCGACTTCAACGTCTTCGATACCCCGGAGCGATTCGACCGGATCGTGTCGGTGGAAATGTTCGAGCACCTGCGCAACTGGCCCCGCGCCTTCTCGCACGTGGCACGCTGGCTGGCCGACGACGGCCGCTTCTTCATGCACGTGTTCACCCACCGCGAGGCCCCCTACCCGTTCGTGGCCCGCGATGCCAGCGACTGGATGAGCGAGCATTTCTTCTCGGGCGGCATGATGCCCAGCGACGACCTGGCCCTGCACTGCCAGGACGACCTGCGCGTCGCGCGGCGCTGGCGATGGGAAGGCACCCACTACGCGAAGACATCACGGGCCTGGCTGGACAACATGGACGCGCACCACGCGGAACTCCAGCCGCTGTTCCAGCAGGTGTACGGCCGCGACGCGGACACCTGGTGGACGCGCTGGCGGCTCTTCTTCCTGGCGGTGGAGGAACTCTTCGCCTACGGCGACGGCCAGCAGTGGTGGGTCAGCCACTACCTGTTCGACAAGCGGCCCGCGCACGGAGCGGCCTGACAGGACGGGAGACCGACATGGCGGACTTCTTCGGCACTGACGCCTGGCAGGCCGCGCTGGGCGGCCTGGCATGGACCGCCGCCGTGGCGCTGGCCACCTGGACCGTCAGCCTGGCCCGCCGCGATGCGAGCCTGGTGGACCGGATCTGGGGCCCGATGATCGCCGGGGCCGGCGTGGTGTATGCCCTGCGGCTGAGCCCGGCATGGCAGGGCAGTGCGGCGTGGTGGACTGTCGCCGTGGCGGCCGCCTGGGCGGCCCGGCTCGCCGTCTTCATCACGCTGCGCAACTGGGGCCATGGCGAGGACCGCCGCTACCAGGCCATGCGGGAGCGCCACGGCGAGCGCTTCGGGATCAGGAGCCTGTACCTGGTCTTCGGCCTGCAGGCCGTGCTGGCGTGGGTGGTGTCGGCCCCCCTCTTCGCCGCGGTGGTGTTCCTCCGCCCGGACCATGCCTGGCAGACCCTTCCCGGCCTGGCCCTGGCCGTCTTCGGCCTGGTGTTCGAAACCGTGGGGGATGCGCAGATGGCCCGGTTCAAGCGCCAGGGCGACCGCGGGGACCGCGTGATGGACCAGGGCCTGTGGCGCTATACCCGGCATCCCAACTACTTCGGCGAGGCCTGCGTATGGTGGGGCCTGTGGCTGGCGGCCCTGGGCGTGG
The DNA here is from genome assembly GCF_900104515.1 of Paracidovorax cattleyae. Classification (GTDB taxonomy): domain Bacteria; phylum Pseudomonadota; class Gammaproteobacteria; order Burkholderiales; family Burkholderiaceae_C; genus Paracidovorax; species Paracidovorax cattleyae. Next base: position 215,194 of record NZ_FNJL01000002.1, on the reverse strand, counting down.
CTGGCATGCCGGCGGTCTGGAGCATCGTCTCGCCCCTGCTCATGACCACGCTGCTCCTGCGGGTCTCGGGCGTGGCGCTGCTCGAAAAGGACATGCATTCGCGCAGGCCCGCCTACCGCGAATACCAGCGCCGCACGAGCGCCTTCATACCGATGCCGCCGCGGTCCGGGAGGCCCTCGTGAAGGAGCCCGCGCATCCCGGTCGCATGCACGCCGCCGCGCGGGCACGCAGGCTGCTGCCCGGGCTGCTGCTGGCCACGGCAGCGGCAAACGCCCAGGCGCAGTACGCGACGGAGCAGCAGTGGAACTTCACCGTGTCGCTGGACGGCAGCCCGATTGGCGAACACCGGTTCCGGCTGGGCGCCCAGGAGGGCGGCAACCGCCAGTTGGAAAGCTCGGCCCGCTTCACGGTGAAAGTGCTGGGCATCGCGGTGTACCGTTACCGGCATGAAGCCCGGGAGCAATGGCGTGGCGACTGCCTGAGGCGCATCGCGGCCGACACCGACGACGACGGTGAACGCAGCACGGTGCGCCAGGAATTCGCGCCGGACGCTCCCTGCACCCGCAGCTTCGCCTATTGGAATCCGGCCATCCTGGCCTCGCGGCAGCTGTTGGACCCGCAGAGCGGGAAGCTCGAACCGGTGCAGATATCGCGCGAGGAGGACGGCTCGGTCACCGTGCGCGGCCAGCCCCGGCCGGCGACACGCTGGCGCATCGCGGGCGCCCGCAGCCCCATCGACGTCTGGTATGCCGCCGACACCGGGGAGTGGGTGGGGCTGGATTCCACCGTGCGCGGCGGACGCAAGCTCAGCTACCGGCTTCCATGACGGCATCGCACTCCCGCCGCACCACCGCATTCCCCGCCATCCCCACTCTTCCGAAAGCCGCCCATGCCACGCACCTACGCCATCGCCTACGCCGCCACCGCCCTCGCCTTCCTCGCTCTGGATTCCGTATGGCTCGGCACCATGGCCCAGCGCCTGTACCGGCCCAACATCGGGCACCTCATGCAGGACGGTGTCTCCATCGCCCCCGCGGTGCTGTTCTACCTGTTGTATGTGGCCGGCATGGTCTTCTTCGCCGTCGTTCCAGGCATGGAAAAGCAAAGCTGGCAGCAGGCCCTGGGCCTGGGCGCGGCGCTCGGGCTGATGGCCTATGCCACCTTCGGGCTCACCAACCAGGCGGTGTTGCGCGACTGGCCCTGGCATGTCACGGCCATGGACATGGCCTGGGGAACGGTGGCCACCGGAGCTGCCAGCGCGATCGCCTGCGAGGTGATCCTGCGGTGGTTCCCTCCTGCATCGGCCTGACCGTCCAGGGCCGCGCCATTTCGGCACCGGCCCTACATTCCCACCAGGCTTCCCGCCAGCCGCGCCAGCATCCCGTCGAAGCGCAGGCGCCCATCGACGGCCGCCAGGCAGATGCAGTCTCCCGGCCCCTGCACCACCGGCTGGTGGTGCACGCTGTCGTCGGCAGCATCGAAATCGCCCGCGCCGAAGAGTGCATGTCCGTCATGGAAAGCGCCGTGCATGACCTGCGTCCACTCGAGCCCGCCGTGGGTATGGGCGGGCAGGCTGCGTCCGGGGCCGATGCGCAGCAGGAACACGTTCACGTCGCCCGCCGGCGGGGAGAGGGGCCGGCTCCAGCGCATGCCCGGGGCGATCCATTTCCAGGGCGAGAACGCCATGCCGTCCAGCGCCTGCGGCCATGGTGCGCCCGCAGGCCAGTCGGGGCCGCCGCGCACGGGTGCGGTAGCCCCGACTGGCGGGCGCGTTCCGTCCACGGACAGGGCATCGATGGCCTCCAGTACGCCGGACAGGGCGTCGGGCCTCAGCGTTTCGGCCGGCAGGGATTCCAGCAACACGCCGCCGACAGCCTCCAGGACCCTCAGGCGCTGCCCGCACTGCGGGCACATCTCTGCATGCACCGCGGCCAGCAGCGCCGGCCCCGGCGACAGCCGTCCCGCGGCCAGGTCGAGCAGCAGGCCATCTCCAGGGTGGTGGCGTATCGTCATGGCGCATGGGCGCCGAGCAGGCGGTGCAGGTGGCGTACGGCCAGGCGCACGCGGGATTTCACGGTCCCCAGCGGGATGCCGAGATCCTCGGCGATCCGGGCATGGGGCTGGTCCTCGAAGAAGGAGCGGCGCAGCACCTGCGCCTGTTCGGGAGCGAGCGACTCCATCGCCCGCCGCACGTCGTTTTCGCACTGGGCGGCGTAGGTCAGTTCCTCGGGGCCGTCGCCGTCCACGGCGATGTCGAGTCCTTCGTCGCTGTCGCACAGCTGGTTGGATTTGCGGCGCAGATGGTCGATGCGCAGGTTGCGCGCGATGGTGAACACCCAGGTCGAGACGCCGGCATGTGCCGGATCGAAGGTGGCCGCCCTGCGCCAGAGATTGACCATCGCTTCCTGCGCGAGGTCTTCCGCCACCCCCTCCGCCAGGCCCAGGCGCATCAGGTAGGCCTTCACGCGCGGGGCGAAATGCTTGAACAGCGCCGCGAAGGCCTGCCGGTCCCCGTGATCGGCCACGGCGCGCACCAGCGCGATCCACGCTTCCGACGAAGGCGATGAAGGCAGTCCTTCGGTGTGATACTTCGACACAATCGACAGGTAGGGAGGCAGAGCGGAGGCGGTCCTCGGGGGAGGCTGCTCTGCCAGGGGCTTGCGGACGATGGTCATGGTGCTGCCATTACGCAGCGATGGGCGGATTAGATCACGCCCCGCGACATCGGAATCCAAGAGCCCGGCAGATGCGTATAGGACGGCAGCATCCGAGGACTCCAATGAGAACGACACCAGACATGTCCGCCCCCGGCGGCGGCTCCGCGGGCGGAGCATCGCGCAACGGCCCGCTCGATATCGCCGTCATCGGCAGCGGGATCTCGGGCCTGGCCGCGGCCTGGCTGCTGGCCGGCCGCCACCGGGTGACCGTGTACGAAGCCGACGCGCGGCCCGGCGGCCACAGCCATACCGTGGACGTGCAGGGCCCTTCGGGCACCGTGGCCGTCGATACCGGCTTCATCGTCTACAACGAATCGGCATACCCCAACCTCACCGCCCTGTTCGCCCACCTCGGCGTGGAAACGGTCCCCACCGACATGTCGTTCGGGGTGAGCATGGACGCAGGGGCGCTGGAATACTCCGGATCGGGCCTGTCCGGCCTGTTCGCGCAACGCGCCAACCTGCTGCGCCCGCGCTTCTGGTCCATGCTCCGGGATCTCGTGCGCTTCTACCGCCTCGCGCCGGGCGACGCGCAGGAAATGGGGCTGCTGCCCCTGGACGAATACCTCGACCGCCGCGGCTTCGGCCGCGCCTTCCGCGAAGACCACCTCTACCCCATGGCGGCGGCCATCTGGTCCACCCCCGCCGCGCGCATCGGCGAGTACCCCACGGAATCCTTCGTCCGGTTCTGCGAGAACCACCAGTTGCTCCACCTGGGCCACCGGCCGGCATGGCGCACGGTCCGTGGCGGCAGCCGGCGCTACGTGGAAAAACTCGTGGCCGCCCTGGGGCAGGACGGCCTGTCGCTCGCACGGCCCGCCGTGGAAGTGCGCCGCACGGAAGGCGGCATCCACGTCCGCACCGCCGATGCGCGCGAATCGCGCCGCCACGACCATGTGGTGATCGCGACCCATGCCGACCAGGCGCTGCGCCTGCTGCCCGATGCCACGCCGGAGGAGTCGCGCTGGCTGGGCGCCTTCGGCTACAGCCGCAACCGCACCGTGCTGCACAGCGACCCGGCACTGATGCCGCGCCGACGCGCGGTCTGGTCCAGCTGGAACTACGCCAGCGACCGCAGCCTCGCCGACGGCCTGAGCGTCACCTACTGGATGAACCGGCTCCAGCACCTGCCGGACGACCTGCCCCTGTTCGTGACCCTGAACCCGGTACGCGAGCCCGACCCGCGCCACGTACTGCACGCGCAAACCTACGAACACCCCATTTTCGACGGCGACGCGCTGCGCGCCCAGCGGCAGCTGTGGAGCCTGCAGGGCGAGCGGCGCACCTGGTTCTGCGGCGCCTACTTCGGCGCAGGCTTCCATGAGGATGGGCTGCAGGCCGGCCTTGCCGTGGCCGAGGCCCTGGGCGGCGTGCGGCGCCCCTGGTCGGTGCCGAACGAATCGGGCCGCATCCACTGCACGCCGGCGCATGCGCCAGGGGCCCCGGGATGATTCCCGCCACCGTGCCGGTGCCGGGCAGCGCCCTGTGCATCGGGGAAGTCACGCACCAGCGCCACCGCCCTGCACGCCATCGCCTGCGCTACCGCGTCCATGCGCTCTGGCTGGACGTGGACGAACTGCAGGAGCTGGCACGCCGGCTGCGGTTCTTCTCCCTCAACCGGTTCAACCTGTTCAGCCTGCACGAGCGGGACTACGGACCGGGCACGGGCGAGGCCCTGCGCAGCCACGTGGAGCGCCAGCTCGCCGCGGCGGGTATTCCGACCGGAGCAGGCCCCATCCGCATGCTGACCATGCCGCGCATCCTGGGCTACGCGTTCAACCCGATCACGGTATATGCCTGCCACCGGCCCGACGGCGGCCTGCTCGCGGTGCTCTACGAAGTGAACAACACCTTCGGAGAACGCCACAGCTACCTGGTCGCGGTGCCTGGTGCGCAGGCGCACGACCCGCGGCAGCGCCATGGATGCGACAAGTCCTTCCATGTATCGCCCTTCCTGCCACTGTCCCTGCGCTACGCGTTCGACCTGCGGCGCCCGCAGGTTCCAGGCGATGGACTGGCGCTCGGCGTGACGGCTGGCGACGCCGCCGGTCCCGTGCTCCACGCCGCATGGCGGCTGCGCATGCGCCCCCTGACCGACGGAGCGCTCGTTCGCGCCTTCTTCACGCATCCCCTGCTCACGCTGAAGGTGATGGGCGCCATCCATTGGGAAGCGCTGCAGATCTGGCTCAAGGGCGTGAAGGTCCACACCAAGCCGCCGGCCCCCGAGCGGCACCTCACCATCATTCGCCCCGAAGAAACATGACGCCCTCCCCCACCTCGCCCACGAAGGCCGCGAGCGGCCTGTCCGAGGAATCCTCCGGCCACCACCTGCCGCATGCGCGTCGCTCCCCCGGCAGGCCCTGGCTGCACCGCCCCCTGGAGCGCCTGCTGCGCCGGCTGCTCGCCAGCATGGCCTGCGGATCGCTATCGGTACACTTGCCGGATGGCGGGGTCCTGCATGGTGCCGGCGCGGCACCCGGCCCGCAGGCCGCCATGGTCCTGCACGTCTGGAAGCCCGTGTGGCGGCTGCTTGCCGGAGGCGACCTCGGGCTGGCGGAAGGATACCGCCGGGGCGAATGGTCCACCCCGGACCTCACGGCCCTGCTGGAGTGCGGCAGCCGCAACGAAGCCCCCTGGAGCCGGGGCATCGGCGGCGGCTGGCTGGCCCGCTGGGCGGGTCGGCTGCGCCACCTCCTGCGCGCCAACACGCGCGGCGGAAGCCGGCGCAACATTGCCTTCCACTACGACATGGGCAACGATTTCTATGCGCAGTGGCTGGACGCGTCGATGCTCTACTCCAGCGCGATCTATCCCACGGGATCGGAATCGCTCGAGGCAGCCCAGGCCGTCAAGCTGGAACGCATCGCCGAGCGCCTGGCCCTGCAACCCGGCGAAGAGGTGCTGGAAATCGGCTGCGGCTGGGGCGCGCTGGCACAGGACATGGCCCGGCGGGGCGCCCGGGTGACGGGCATCACGCTGTCTTCGGAGCAACTGCGCTTCGCCCAGGAGCGCATGCGGCAGGCGGGGCTGCAGGACACCGTGGAACTGCGCCTGCAGGACTACCGGGACGTGCCCGGCACCTTCGACCACATCGTCTCCATCGAGATGCTGGAAGCCGTCGGCGAATCCTTCTGGCCCACCTACTTCGCCACCCTGCGCGACCGCCTGCGGCCGGGTGGGCGCGCGGTGCTCCAGGTGATCACCATAGCGGACCGCCACTTCGAGCACTACCGCTCGGGGGCCGACTTCATCCAGCGGTACATCTTCCCCGGCGGCATGCTGCCCTCGCCTGCGGTGCTCGCCAGCCAGGCCGCGGGCGCGGGCCTGCGCATCCGCTCCAGCGAGACCTTCGGCCCCGACTACGCCACCACCCTGGCCCAATGGCGCCAGCGCTTCCAGTCCGCCTGGCCGTCCATCGAGCCGCTGGGCTTCGACGAGCCGTTCCGCAGGCTCTGGGAGTACTACCTGTGCTATTGCGAAGCCGGCTTCCGCACGGGGCACATCGACGTGGGCCTCTATACCCTCGAGCACACCGACCGTTGAGCAGTCTGCCAGGGCAACGGTACTCCGCACCGCCCTGCCGCGGGCGTCAGCGGTCGGCCGTGCCGGGCTCGGCCATCTTCCGGTGCTGCGCCGCGACCAACTGGGAAGGGGCCATCTTCGCCAGGGCCACCTGCAGCTTGTTGCCCAGCCCCACCACCACATCCGCCTCACCGGCCTCCATCGCGGCGTAGCCCGTGCGTGCCACCTCGGCCGGATCGGACTTGCCGGACTGGGTGCCGAACTTCGTGTCCAGCATGCCCGCCCGCTCGAAGAACGCGGTGTCGGTCACACCCGGCATGAGGCAGGTCACCGTCACCCCGCAATCCTGCAGTTCATCGCGCAGCGCGGCCGCGAACGAATCGACGAATGCCTTGGTGCCGTTGTACACGGCCTGGAAGCTGCCGGGCAGGAAGCCGGCGATCGATCCAGTGATGAGGATGCGCCCCCGGCCGGCCGCGCACATGCGCTGGGCCACGCGCTGCACCAGCCATACGGTGCCGGTCACGTTGGTATCGATCACGTGGCGCACGTCGGCAAACGGCTGGTCCAGGAAGGCCCCGCCCAGGCCGTGGCCCGCATTGGCCATGAGCGCATGCACCATGCGGTCGCCGATGACCGCCCAGAGCTTTTCCAACCCCTCGGCCGTGGCCAGGTCCAACTGGATGAACTCGACCTCGGCGCCTTCGGCGCACAACGCCTCGGCCGCTCCGTTGAGCGGCGTGTCCGCTGCCAGCACGAGGTTGTACCCCCCTCGGGCGGCACACCGAGCCAGCTCCAGCCCGATGCCGGACGACGCTCCGGTAACCACCGCTAGCGGCCGAGTGGTTTCCGTGTTGCCTTCGATGGATTCCATGGCGAGACCTCTTTCCGATCAGCTGTATGAAAGGCGCGGCGCCCGCGCCGCCTGCCGCCGTCTGCGCAGGACGGGCGGGCAGGAGCATTGCGGGCGCCTCCGTGCACACCATGGTGGAAGCCCCTGCGGCGCTCGCCTGTCGGACACCGCCCCGCACCGGCCGGCGATAAAACCGCGCTTTTCCATGCCGGACGGTCGGCCGGGCCGCGAGCAGCCCGTGCCAGAATCCGGGCCATGTCCGCACCATCGGCCTACGCGGTCACAGCCGCCACCACCGCCCGACGCTCCACGGAAAGCACCATGGCCGCGCTGTACCGCGCCGCTCTGGGCCCGATCGGCGTGGCGCGGTACCTGCCCGCCTTCGAGCGCTTCGACGAGGCCGGCCGTACGCTGCCCGGCTGGAACTGGGCGGCGGCGCTGTGCACGCTCAACTGGATGGTGTTCCGGCAGCTGTGGAGCGCTGCGCTCGTCTATGTGGCCGCACTCGAGGGCCTGGCGCTCCTGGCCGTCGCGGTGGGCCGCTACACCGGCACCTGGCCGCTTCCCGTGCTCGCCGGCCTGGGCCTGGCGGTGCTGCTTGCCGCCACCGTGATTCCCGGGCTCTACGGCAACGCCATCGTCCATGGCGAAATCCGCAAGCGGATCACCAGGGCGCTGGCCGCCTCCGCGACGCTGACGCAGGCCCAGGAACGGCTGCAGGAGCATGCGCCGACACAGCGCCGGCTCGTGTGGATCGGCGCAGCCAACGCCGTGCTGGCCCTGCTGCTGGCGGCGTTGCTGCTGTTGCAGCCGGGATGGTCCGCCATGGACCCTTCCGCAGCCTTCCACCCGCCCGCGACGGCCGCAGAGGCCCCGCGGACAGCTGCGTCCACAGCGCAGGCACCGGCCTCCGAAACGGCCTCTGAAATGCCCTCCGGCCCGCCCGAGGCCGCCTCGGCGTCCGCCAGCGCGGCCCCCGCGCCCGACGCCACCTCCCCCGCCGCTCCGGCCTCGGTACCCGCACCTGTCGAGACGGCCGGCGTGGCAGGCGCCTCCCTGGCGGCATCTGCCGCCTCTCCGGCCTTGCCGCCCGCGCCCACAGCGTCCTCCACCGCACCGGCCGCAGCCCCTGCGCGCGCGCTGCCGGCTTCGGCGGCTGCCTCCGCATCGACACGGCCGGCACAGATACAGCCACAGGCGCCGGCCAGTGCCGCCTCTCGCCGCACCGCCCCCTCCGCCCCTTCACCGGCCTCCCGACCAGCGGCGTCCGCAGCGGCGGACCGTACCGACACCATCGCGTCGCCCGCACGCAGGCTCTACATCAACGTCGGCCTCTTCGCCGAGCCCGCGAATGCGCAACGCGCGCACGGCATGCTGCGCGGGGCCGGCATTCCGGCGGCCACGCAACCGGTCACCGCGGCAGACGGCCGCGAACTGCTGCGGGTACGCGCAGGCCCCTTCACTTCCACGTCGCAAGCCAATGCCGCGGCCGCTCGTATCCGGGCGCTCGGACTGGAAACCTCGGCCGCGGCTGCGCAGCGCCCGTGATGGCACCTCTGCCGTGGTTTCGTGTTACTGCTCGTGACGCCCCCCGCGCGACCGGCTGCGCTAAGGTCGGTCGGCCAGGCCGGCATACCGCGCCATACCGGCACCACCCTCCCAGCCCCTCTTTTCCTGATGACGGAGCCTCCATCCATGCGCACCACTGCCTGCCTTCTCGCCACCGCCACTCTCGCACTCCTCGCCAGTGGCTGCAGTACGGCGAACATGCCCTGGAGCGGACAATCCGCGCCGGCGCCGGTCGGCCCGACCGGCGCCCCCATGGGCGGCACCTGCAACGCCCAGCCCGCCCAGGCCCTCATCGGCCAGAACAGCACCGCAAGAGTGGTCGAGGATGCGCGCGTGCGGTCCGGGTCCCAACTGGCGCGGCTGCTGCGGCCCGGGCAGATCGTCACCAAGGAATACGACCCGCAGCGCCTGAATCTCGAGGTGGATGCGTCCGGCCGCATCACCGCGGCCCGCTGCGGCTGATCCGCAGCCCGTCGGGCCCGGGCGCGCACCGCGATCCGCCTCAATCTGCCAGGAAGAGTTCCTGCAGGTCGCTGAGGAAGTCGAACCCGCGCTCCGTCGGGCGCACGCGCGCGGCATTCCGCACGACCAGACCCTTGCGCTCGGCCTCGTCCAGCGCATCCGCGATGGCGCTCAGCGGCAGTCCCGTGCGATCCGCGAAATCCTGCAGGGCGAACCCCTCGCGCAGGCGCAGCGCATTGAGCATGAACTCGAACGGCAGATCCGCCCTGCGCACTTCGTGGTCCTGCGCCACGGCGTTGCCGGCCAGTGCCTGCTCCATGTAGCGCTGCGGATCGCGGAACCGCACCTGCCGCGCCACGCGGTGAGCGAAGCTGAGCTTGCCGTGCGCCCCCGCGCCGATGCCGAGATAGTCCCCGAACTGCCAGTAGTTCGTGTTGTGCACGCACTGGTGCCCAGGACGGGCATAAGCGGAAATCTCGTAGCGGTGCAGCCCCACCGCCTCCGTCATCTCGGTGATCCGGTCCAGCATGGCATAGGCCAGATCGTCTTCAGGCACCACTGGGGGAAACTTGGCGAAATAGGTGTTGGGCTCGATGGTCAGGTGGTAGATGGACAGGTGCGGCGGCTGGAGCGACAGCGCCAGCGCCACGTCCCGTCCCAGGTCCTCCAGGCTCTGCCCGGGCAGCGCGTACATGATGTCGAGGTTGAACGTATCGAACGCCTGCGCGGCCTCCTGCACTGCAGCCAGGGCCTGGGCCCGGTCATGCACCCGCCCCAGCGCCCGCAGGAAGCGGTCGTCGAAACTCTGCACGCCGACGGACAGCCGCGTCACACCGGCCGCGCGGTAGGCACGGAAACGGTCCTTCTCGAAGGTCCCGGGATTGGCTTCGAGCGTGATTTCGGCGTCCGCCTCGAGCCGCAGCCGCGCCCGCACTCCGCCGATCAGCCGGTCGATCGCTTCCGGCGAGAACAGGCTGGGCGTTCCCCCGCCGATGAACACGCTGTGCACCGTGCGTCCCCAGACGAGTGGCAAGGCGGCTTCCAGGTCCGCCATGAGCGCATCCAGATAGCGCTGCTCCTGCAGTGCGCCCGCACCGCCGCGCGCCTCGTGCGAATTGAAGTCGCAGTATGGGCACTTCTTCAGGCACCAGGGCAGATGCACGTACAACGACAGCGGCGGCGGGGAACCCAGGCTCAAGACACCGGGCCGCATCGAATGCCGCACGTCGCGCAGCGGAGCGGGCGCCTCTTCGGCGCCCGGAGGGGCGGCAGGAACGATGGGAATGGACACGGGAAGGGAAACGTTGGAAGACGGGGATGCCGGAGGGGAAAAGGCGTTCGGGCCAAAGCGCCGGTGTGGGTCAGAACCAGCGCTCGCGCATGAGCGCGAGCATCTGCTGCGCGGACCGCCCCCGGTGGCTGTGCGCATTCTTCACCTCCACGGGCAGCTCCGCGAACGTCTTGCCGAACTCCGGGATGAACATCACCGGATCGAAGCCGAAGCCCCCGTTGCCGCGCGGCTCCGTGGCGATCTCTCCGGCCACCCGGCCCACGGCGATGAGGGGCTCGGGATCGTCGGGACTGCGCACGGCCACGAGCGTGCTCACCATCGCTGCATGCCGCGAAGCGACGCCCTGCATCTGCTCCAGCAAAGCACGCACGTTGTTCGCGTCACCTTTCTCGTAGCCGAAACGGGTGGCGTAGTAGGCGGTCTGCACGCCCGGCTGGCCACCGAAGGCATCCACGCACAGGCCCGCATCGTCGGCCAGCGCCGGCAGTCCGGTGTGCTTCGCCGCGAAGCGCGCCTTGGCCAGGGCATTCTCGACGAAGGTATGGAAGGGCTCGTCCGCCTCACCCACGCCGAGGTCGGCCTGCCGCACCAGCTCCACGCCGAGGGGAGAGAACATGCTCTGCAGTTCGGCCAGCTTGCCGCGGTTGTTGGATGCGAGGACGAGTTTCATGGTGGGAATGCTTTCGGGAAAAGGACTCAGACGCCGGACGCCGGCACCGACAACGCCTGCCGCTGCAGGGCGATGAGCGCGTCCACGCCCTGCGCGGCCAAGTCGAGCAGCCGGTCCATCTCGCTGCGCGTGAACGCGACGCCTTCCGCCGTCCCCTGCACTTCGACGAACCGGCCGCCGTCCATCATGACGACGTTCATGTCGGTGTCGCACTGCACATCCTCGGTGTACTCCAGGTCGAGCAGCGGCGTGCCCTGCACAATGCCCACCGACACGGCCGCCAGCGGCGCCGTGATGGGGGATGCGGAGATCTTCCCGCCCGCCAGCAGGGCCGACACGGCATCGTGTGCGGCGACCCAGGCGCCGGTGATCGCGGCCGTGCGCGTGCCGCCGTCGGCCTGCAGCACGTCGCAATCGAACTGGATGGTGCGCTCGCCCAGCGCGCGCAGGTCGAACACCGCCCGCAGGCTGCGGCCGATCAGGCGCTGGATTTCCTGCGTGCGGCCGCTCTGCTTGCCGCGTGCGGCCTCGCGGTCGCTGCGGGTGTGTGTCGCGCGCGGCAGCATGCCGTATTCGGCCGTCACCCAGCCTTCGCCGCTGCCGCGCTTGTGCGGCGGCACCCGCTCCTCGACCGAAGCCGTGCACAGCACCTTCGTATGCCCGAACTCGACCAGCACCGAGCCTTCCGCGTGCATCGTGTAGCGGCGGGTGATGCGCACAGGGCGCAGGGCATCGACGGCGCGGCCGGCGCTGCGTTCGAAAGGGACGGAAAGGGAGGAGGAAGGCATGGGGATGCAACCGCGTGTGAAAGGGAATGAATAGCCACCCGGCTGCGGCCGGCGCGGAAAGCGCACGGTCCGCGCCCGCCAGGGCTGCGCCTGTGGTCCTGCGCGCCCGGCACAGCCTGCGCCGCAGCGTCAGGTCTTGCGCGCGGCGGAGCGACGGATGGCCTCGTTGATCTCGGCGATGGAGCGCTCGATCGCCTCGTCGTCGAGATCGTCCAGTTCGTCGGCCGCTCCGGCCTCGAACGGTTCGGCCTGGATCGTGGAAGCGAAGCCGTCGTCTGCGATGCTGTGTGTCGATATACCCTGGGTGGATTCGAAGGTGTCGGGAGTTTCCCACTCCATCGCCACCACCGTGACGTTGTCGCTGCTATCCCCCGCCCTGCGCAGGGCATCTTCCACCAGCTCCGGCACCGCCTGGGACACCGGCAGCCTCCCGAGCTGGCGCGCAATGGAGGCATCGTCCAGCGCGCCCCACAGGCCGTCGGAACAGAGCAGCAGCCGGTCGCCCTGCTCCAGCGCGACCGGGCCCGTGATGTCGTAGATGGGCTTGGTCGGAGACCCCAGGCAGGTGAACAGCACGTTGCGGTTCATGCGGTCCATACCGGGCAGCGACGCATTGCGCAGTTCCATGTAGGAGTGGTCGCGGGTGCGCGTAAGCAGTTCGCCGGAGCGGACCATATAGAGGCGGGAATCCCCGCAATGCACCCAGCTCGCGCTGCCCGCCTGCACCACCGCCGCGACGAGCGTGGTGCGGGGCGTGTCCAGCATGCCCCGGTCGCTGGCGTAACGCAGGATCTGGTGGTGCGCGGCCAGCAGGGACTCGGCCAGGAAGGCATCCACCGAGGGCAGCACGGGCTTGGCCTGGCGCTGGAACGCGGCGGAAACCGTCTGCACCGCGATCTGCGCGGCCACCTCGCCATCCGGATGCCCGCCCATCCCGTCGGCCAGCACGAAGAGGCTGGACTCCCGGGTATAACAATAGCCCATCCGGTCCTCGTTGATCTCGCGGCCGCCGCGGCGGCTCACCTGAAAGACCGAGAATTTCATTTCTGCTTCGCCCCTCCGCCGAGGCGCGTGGCCTCGCCCACCTTCTGCACGTTCTTCTTGGTATCCGACACCAGCGTATCGAGCTGCAGCCGCATCTTCTCGCCGACGGACAGCTTGGTATAGCGGCGCTCGCCTTCGCGGCTCAGCTCCTTCTGCAGCGCGAAGACGGACTGCGGGCGCGAGAGCGGATCGAGCGCCATGCACCATTCCACCACCTCGATGAGGTTGTCGGAATAGACGCCCCGGAGCTTGCTCAGGGCGAGCGACAGCCGGTCCTTCTCGGCGCGCTGCGGTGCCTCGTTCGGTGGGAAGCCCTGCATGCAGGCATAGATGCATGCGCCGATGGCGTAGATGTCGGTCCACGGTCCCATGGAGGAATCGCGGCGGTACATCTCGGGCGCCGCGAAGCCCGGCGTATACATGGGCCGGATGAAGTTGCCCTCCTTCGACAGCACCTCGCGCGCCGCGCCGAAGTCGATCATCACCGCCTTGTTGTCGTCGGTGATGAAGATGTTGGCCGGCTTGATGTCAAGGTGCAGCATCTTGTGCTGGTGCACGATGCGCAGGCCCCGCAGCACCTCGTCGAACAGCGAGCGGATCGTCGATTCACGGAACACCTTCTGCGTCTTCAGGTCGCGCGCGGTGATGATGAAATCCTGCAGCGTGGCGCCTTCCAGGTAGTTCATCACCATGTAGACGGTCTCGTTCTCCCGGAAGAAATTGAGCACGCTGACCACCGAGGCATGGGATATCTGGGCCAGGGCGCGGCCTTCCTCGAAGAAGCTCTTGAGCCCGAGGCGGTAGAGCGACAGCTTCTCGGGCGGCACCTTGGGCAGCAACTCGCCCGGCGAGCGCGTGGCGAGGGAGGAAGGCAGGTACTCCTTGATGGCAACCTGCTGGCCTTCGGCATCGACGGCCAGGTACACCACGCCGAAGCCGCCGGAGGAGAGCCGGCGTACCACGCGGTAGCCGCCCAGCATGGTGTCGGGCGGCAAGGGGGCCGGCTTGATTTTTGACATATTCGCGAAGAAAACCTGGACGCGTCCCGATCGGGAAAAGGAACCCGGATAATCGCCGGATCGCAAGCAATCACCGAAAAAGTCCGATGGCAGTTTACAGCATGACCGGCTACGCGAGCGCCCAGCTCGAAGCCTCCGCCACCGATGCCGACAGCGGTGCCCATCCCGCCCGCCTGGGGATCGAGATCCGCTCCGTCAACAGCCGCTTCCTGGATCTCTCCTTCCGGCTGCCCGACGAGCTCCGGGCCCAGGAACCGGGCCTGCGCGCCCTGGTCACCCAGCAGCTCAAGCGTGGCAAGGTGGAGGTGCGCGCCTCCATCGAGTCGGAGTCCCAGGGCCTCATCGCCCCGCCCTCGGCGCGCATGCTGCAGCAGCTCAATTCGGCGCAGGACTCGGTCCGCGCCTGGCTGCCGTCCGCCGCGCCGCTGTCCGTGGCCGACGCACTGCGCCTGTGCGCGGGCTCCGCGGCGTCTTCAGCCTCCTGGAACGCGGAAGACCTCCAGGCCCTGGCCCAGGGGGCGCTGGAAGACCTCGTGGCGGCGCGCGAGCGCGAGGGCAAGCGGCTCTCGGCCATGCTGCAGGACCGCCTGAAGCAGTTGCGCGCCCTCGCCCGCCAGGCCGGCCCCCTGGTGCCCCAGCTGGTGGACCAGCAGCGCCAGCGCTTCCTCGAGCGCTGGAAGGAAGCCATGGCGCTCGCCGAAGGCGTGCCGGTGCCCGAGGCGGCGCAGGACCGCGCCCTGGCGGAAGCCACCGCCTTCGCCATCCGCATCGACGTCGCGGAAGAGATCACACGCCTCGAATCCCACCTCGACGAGATCGAGCGCCTGCTGAAGAAGGGCGGGGAGATCGGCAAGCGCCTGGACTTCCTCATCCAGGAACTGCACCGCGAGGCCAACACCCTCGGCTCCAAGTCCGCCGCCATGGACCTGACCCGCATCAGCGTGGACATGAAGGTCCTCATCGAGCAGATGCGCGAGCAGGTCCAGAACATCGAGTGAGCGATAATCCTCCTGATTTGATAGCAGCCCGCGCACATCCCGTATGGACTATCCCGGTAATCTTTTCGTAGTGGCGGCGCCGAGCGGCGCAGGCAAGTCGAGCCTGGTAAAGGCCCTGCTCGAGCTCGACTCCCACGTGCAGCCCTCCGTATCCCACACCACGCGGCCTCCGCGCGGCCAGGAGCGGCACGGGCGCGAATACTTCTTTACCTCCGAGCAGGAGTTCGATGCGATGGTGGCCGCCAACGGCTTCATCGAGTGGGCGCACGTCCACGGCCGCCGCTACGGCACGTCCCGCAAAAGCATCGAGGAACGCATCGGCCAGGGCGCGGATGTCATCCTCGAGATCGACTTCCAGGGAGCCATGCAGGTGAAGGAAGCCTTCTCCAACGCCGTGCTCATCTTCATCCTGCCGCCGAGCTGGGAAGAGCTGCGCTCGCGGCTGGAGCGCCGCGGCGAGGACGCCCCGGACGTGATCGAGCTGCGGCTCAAGAATGCGGCCATCGAGATGGCGCAGGCCGAGAAATTCGACTTCGTTATAATCAACGAGCTTTTCGAACGGGCGCTTTTCGACATGAAAACCGTCGTTCATGCCCAGCGGCTCAAGTACGCAGCCCAGCGCCGGGCACGTGCCGACACCTTCGAATCCCTCAATATCGTCTAGACCGCCAGGAGAATCCGCATGGCACGCATCACCGTTGAAGACTGCCTCGAGCACATCCCGAACCGTTTCCAGCTCGTCCTGGCAGCCACGTACCGCGCGCGCATGCTGAGCCAGGGCCACGCCCCGAAGATCGAGAGCCGCAACAAGCCCGCCGTGACGGCCCTGCGCGAAATCGCCGAAGGCAAGATCGGTCTGGAGATGCTCAAGAAGGTGCCCGGCTGACCCTGTCGGTCGCGCACCGATCAACAGCACCGCCAGGCGGTGCTTTTTTTTGCCTTCGGCCGGCGGGGCACGGGCACGCTACATTTCAGGGTATGAATGAGGTACTGACCAAACCTTCCGCCCCGGAGCCGCGCCCTGGCAACGCCCCGGCGGCGGGCGCGTCTGCCGCGGCCGCCAACGCGGCCGCCGCCAGTTTCGCCTCGCTCACCGAAAACCTCGAGTACCTCGATGCAGCGAGCATCGAGCAGGTGCGGCAGGCCTACAAGTTCGCCGACAAGGCCCACCTCGGGCAGTTGCGCAGCAGCGGCGAGCCCTACATCACCCACCCCATCGCGGTGGCCGCGCAATGCGCCACCTGGAAGCTCGACGCCCAGGCGCTGATGGCGGCGCTGCTCCACGATGCGATGGAGGACTGCGGCGTCACCAAGTCGGACCTGCTGGAACGCTTCGGCCCGCAGGTGGCCGAACTGGTCGACGGCCTCACCAAGCTCGACAAGCTGCAATTCAACACCCGCGAGGAAAACCAGGCCGAGTCCTTCCGCAAGATGCTGCTGGCCATGGCGCGCGACGTGCGCGTCATCCTCATCAAGCTGGCCGACCGCACGCACAACATGCGCACGCTCTCGGACATGCCGCGCACCAAGTGGGGCCGCATCGCTTCCGAGACCCTGGAGATCTACGCGCCCATCGCCCACCGCCTGGGCCTGAACCAGACCTACCGCGAACTGCAGGACCTCTCCTTTCGCCACCTGCACCCCTGGCGCTACGCCACGCTATCCAAGGCGGTGAACAAGGCGCGCAACCGCCGGCGGGACATCATCCAGAAGGTGCAGACCGAAGTGGACGCGGCCTTCGCCCGCATCGGCATGAAGGCGCGGCTGGCCGGCCGCGAGAAAACGCTCTACGCCATCTACCAGAAGATGGACACCAAGCACCTGAGCTTCGCCCAGGTGACGGACATCTACGGCTTCCGGGTCATCGTGTCCTCCGTGACCGACTGCTACACCGCGCTCGGCATCCTCCACCAGCTCTACAAGCCCGTGCCCGGCCGGTTCAAGGACCACATCGCCATCGCCAAGCTGAACGGCTACCAGTCGCTGCACACCACGCTCGTGGGCCCCTCCGGCATCAACATCGAGTTCCAGATGCGCACGGAGGAGATGCACGTGGTGGCAGAGGCCGGCGTCGCAGCCCACTGGCTCTACAAGGCCCAGAATGCCGAAGGCAGCACGGCCGAGCGGCTGGGAACCAAGTGGCTGCAGTCGCTGCTGGACATCCAGAACGAGACGCGCGACGCCGCCGAATTCTGGGACCACGTGAAGGTGGACCTGTTCCCCGACGCGGTCTATGTGTTCACACCCAAGAGCCAGATCATGGCCCTGCCCCGCGGCGCGACCGTCGTGGACTTCGCCTATGCCATCCACAGCAACGTGGGTGACCGGGCCACGGCCGCCAAGATCAACAACGAGCAGGTCCCGCTGCGCACCGAGCTGAAGAACGGCGACGTGGTGGAAATCATCACCGCGCCCGTCTCCACCCCCAACCCCGCATGGCTGGGTTTCGTGCGCACCGGCCGCGCGCGTTCCAAGATCCGCCACTACCTCAAGACCCTGGCGCACACAGAGTCCGCCGGCCTGGGTGAAAAGCTGCTCACCCAGGCACTGCGGGCCGAGGGCCTGGAGCGCCTGCCCTCGGAGGACGAGAACCACGCGCTCTGGGACAAGCTGCTGCGCTTCACCGGCAACCGCTCGCGCACCGAACTCATGACCGACATCGGCCTGGGCAAGCGCATCGCCGGCATCGTGGCCAAGCGGCTCATGGTGCTGATGGCGGAACACGGCCACCGGCCGGACGCCCTGCTGCTCACCCGGGAGCGCTATACCTCGCACGAGAACCTGTCACAGGGCGGCGTCACGCTCGACGGCAGCGAGAACGCCTCCGTGCAGTACGCCAGCTGCTGCAGGCCGGTGCCGGGCGACCCGATCGTCGGCTACCTGGGCCGCGGCGAAGGCCTCGTCGTCCACAACGCCCAATGCGGTGTGGCCAAGAAGCTCCAGCACAAGGACAGCGAGCGCTTCATCACCGTCGATTGGGCGGACGAGCCGACCCGCATGTTCGAGACCGGCATCGTGGTGACGGTCACCAACGGCAAGGGCGTGCTGGCACGCATCGCCGCGGAACTCGCCAGCTCCGAGGCAGACATCGTGCATGTGGACATGGACGAGGAAAAAGCCATGGACACGACCGACCTGCGCCTCGTGGTGGCCGTGCGCGACCAGGCGCACGTCGAAGCCGCGCTGCGCAACCTGCGGCGCACCACGGCCGTCCTGCGCGCCTTCCGCATCCTGCCGTCGCCCTAGCCCCCAGCCGGACACCCGCGTCCCTTCGCACCCCCAATGGGCGCAGGAAGGGTTTCAGGAAGGCGCTCGCGCGGGGTACTCGACCCGCAGGATCTCCAGCGTGCGCAGCCCGCCGGGCGTGCCCAGCCGGACCTGGTCGCCTTCGCGCGCCTTCAGCAGCGCGCGCGCCACGGGCGACACCCAGCTCACCTGGGACTGGCTGCTGTCCACCTCGTCGATCCCCAGGATGGTCACCGTCCGCTCCACGTCCAGGTCGTCCATGTAAGTGACGGTGGCGCCGAAGAACACCTGGTCGCTGCCGTGGTGCAGAGAGGGATCGACCACCTCCGCGATGTCCAGGCGCTTGGTCAGGAAGCGGATGCGCCGATCGATCTCGCGCAGGCGCTTCTTGCCATAGAGGTAATCGCCGTTCTCGGAGCGGTCGCCATTGCTGGCAGCCCAGTGGACGACCTCCACCACCTTCGGCCGCTCGTTGTCCATCAGGTCGAGCAGTTCGGACCGCAGACGGGCATGGCCTGCCGGCGTCATGTAGTTCTTGCTGCCGGCGGGCAACGGCGGCGCGGATGGGAACTCCGCATCGTCGTCGGGGGCGTTATCCGTTTCCTTGGTGAAGGCCTTGCTCATGGGATCGGTCGGCTCCAGGTGATGACGACCGCCAGCGGCAGCTGGCAGAAAATGGAAAAAGCCTCGTGACTTTGACATCACGAGGCTTACCATTTGGTGCGGCTGGCAGGAATCGAACCCACGACCCCTTGGTTCGTAGCCAAGTACTCTATCCAGCTGAGCTACAGCCGCCAAGCTTTGAATTATAGCATGTTTTGCCACTCTTCAAAAACTTCTGAGAGATTTTTTGAGCCTTTCGGATCAAGTCCGTCGCATCAGAAGCAGAACGCCATTGTAGTACAGAAATCCGTCCCGCCTGAAGACTTCGGTAATTTTCTATCTGGCAGAGCTGGCCCTGGCACACGACTGCAGCGTGACCAGGGACTCCCGGGCGTTCTGATGGCTGCGCTCCAGGGTATCCACACGCTCCCTGACTTCCCGGATGGCTTCACGCACGGACTCCCGGTCCCTTCCGGCCATCGCCTCTGCCTGCGCGATGCGGCTGTCCTGGCGGACACGTTCTTCGCAGAACGAGCCATAGGCCAGAATCACCGAGCCGATGAATGCAAGCAACTGGAAGATGGTGCCCGTGCTGATCGTCGCGTCGAACTTCAAATGCTTTTCAGTGCTGGCGGTCTTGGTCTTCATGGCATCTCCTCGTTGCGCCTGCGCGCGTTCTCATGGGTTGCGGCTCTCACCGGCAAACCCGCAGCCTCCCGGAGCCCGGACGTAGCGCGGCCATTGCCACGAGTGCCCGGGGATAAATGAAAAAAGCCTGCAGAGCGAGCCCTGCAGGCTTGGGAAAATTTCGGGCGAGCTTCTTCTTCGAGGGCTACCGCAATCGCTACAGGCCCTACTGGCCAGGCTGTCGTTGCGGGCGTTTGACGAAGAGGCGTCGCGCGAGAGGATCAGCACCCTCTGCAATCAACTGATGCAGTTCCGGTCAGGTGCGCTGACCACCGAGACGGGAATGGATGGATTGGAGCGCGCGCTGCACGCAGTCGTCGATGAAGCTGGCAATGCGGCGTCCAGGCTCGCCATGCGGCACGCTGGTCAAGCCGGTGGCGTCGCATGCAATGCACCTTCTGGAGGAAAGCCGACCCGTGCCGGGCATGGGCAGGAACTTCCTGCCGAGACACTCGGAACATGCAGGCTGCAGCCACCAAAGGAGTACGGCGGCCGACACGACCTCGGGAGAATCCACGTTCCATCGGGCCGCCTGCGCGGAAAGCTGTCGCTGCACCTGCGGCAGAGCCCGCAGCAGAGCGTGTCCGCAGACCTGCCCTGGTGCACCGCCACTGTCGGCCTTGCGCGCTGCAGCATCATGTTCCGCACGCAGCCGCAGGAGAGCGCCGCCGGTGCGCGAACGGCTCCAACCTGCCGCGACCAGCACGTCGGCAGATGTATGGGGCGAGCCTTCGCGGACGCAGAAGCGCAGGTCGGAAGCGCTGGTGGCTGTGCCGTACGCCTCTTCGAGTACAGGGAAATCGCTGGGAGACATGGCCATCCTCGCAGTCATGGTTATCGAACTTCGCAGCAGCCGCGCTGCCGCACCGAATTCCTGCTTCATTGATTAAACATCACGTTTACACAAAAGTCCAATTTTTGTTTAAAACAATTTGTTTAATTGGGGCACAATGAGGCCATGCACGAGAGTACTGCCCGTCTTTACCAGGCTGCGTCCGAAATCAAGGATGTTTCGGGCCAGTCCGCCGTGGCCCGGCTGCTCGGGGAGTCGCCGCAGAACCTCAAGAACTGGGAGGTGCGAGGAGTTTCCAAGGCGGGAGCACTCAAGGCCGAGGAACTCATCGGTTGCTCGGCCGCCTGGGTGCTGGCGGGCGATGCGCCACCAGCCAGGCGCGGGGAGGCACCTGCCCGAGCCCCCTCACAGGAAAGCGGCGTGTCGGTGCCGCAATTGGCAAACACCGCGTCCATGGGCGCAGGAAGCGAGATGGCCCCTGAAGATGTCATGGTCGGCCACCTCACCCTGTCACCGGCATGGATCGGCAAGACACTGCGCGGCCTGAGCACGCCTGAGAACCTCCGCTTCATCCATGCCTACGGGGACTCCATGGAGCCCACCTTCCTCGACGGCGACGTGCTTTTGGTGGACGCAGGCGTGCGCACCCTGGAGGTCGACGGGGTCTATGTGCTGGCGGCCCAGAGCCGCCTCTTCATCAAGCGTGTGCGCCAGCGGCTGGATGGTGCCTACGAGATCAGCAGCGACAACCCCACCGTGAAGACGGTGGACGTCCTGGACGGCAAGCACACGGTGGAGATCCTGGGCAAGGTGATATGGATCTGGAACGGACGGAAGATCTGATCGGACTTCGACTCGCCGCGTTCAAAACCGGCAGGCCGACCACATTATTTAAACATTCCCCGAACACGCCCCCGCGCTAGTCAAACAAAACGAAACGAACGCATTGAGGTGGGCGCAAGGTCACGGCGGAGACATTCCTGCAGCCAGGAATCCAGGCCATCGGCCGAGCCGCGGGACCAGTTGCAAGGGCGGCGGGAGGGTCAACCTGGGCGTGGAGCGGTCCCAAAGGGCATCGTCGGCCAGCACAGCCACCTGTTCGGACGGTCCGTGCTGCGTGGATCGTCACGCCTGCCGTGCGCGTCGTCCATCTTCTGTGCGTGGTAGGCCGTGCTGGGCTCGAACCAGCGACCAAAGGATTATGCGTGCCACTTCGGCTTTCGCCGCCCGTTTCCGGTTCGTGGCCTGGACTCTGTCTTGCCTTTCGGCCTTCCCGTCGAGTCTCTACACGTTCCCTCCTCGTGGAGGGCTTCGCTCGGCGTTGGCATAGCGCGCACGGACGCGCAGTAGCGTTCACCGAATTTGAGAAGTTCTACTTCAAGGCAGAGTGAACTTACCTTGAGCAACCCATTGGGTGCCGCTCCATTCCCGGGCGTTCGCCTGGGGGCAGGAGCCTCCCCGTCAAGTCCTCTGCTCTAACCAACTGAGCTAACGGCCCACAGCCTTCGATTGTCGCATAGCCCACTGGGCACGGCAAAAAAGCAGGAGTTGGCGGCTTCTGAAAGAGCCCCATGCCTGCGGCATGGACAGGCCAGGAAAGCCCGGCATGTGGGATATGCCCCTGGTATCGGTGCAGGCCGTTTCACTCGGACGCCTCGGAAGAGGTTTTGTAACTCGCTGGCACCCGAGCATGGTTTAACCTCATCGTTACGATCGAGTTGCTTTTGATGATCCGGCCCATCGCCAGAACGTCGTATGCCACTGTCCGCCTTTTCCCGCCTTCCGCTGGCGTGCTACGCGCTTGTCGTCGATGACCATCCGCTCGTCGCACGGGGCATGGCCGAGTTTCTCCGCATCCATCCCCGTCTGGACGATGCCCGCCACGCACACGAGACGTCCGAGGCCCTGCGCATCATTGCCTCGCATGGCTCCCCCGTCCTGGCACTTGTGGATTTCTGGCTCTCGGAGGGTGCCGCCACGTCGTTCATCGACAACCTTTTCGCGATGCCCCCGAGCACGCGCATGCTGATCGTGAGCGCGGACCACCACCCGGCCATCGTCCTCAAGGCCCGGTCCAGCGGTGCCCATGGATTCATCCACAAGCGGGAATCGCCCGAGACCTTCCACGCCGCCGTCAATGCCGTGCTCGATGGAGCCGCCTGGTTCGAATCGGAGGCCACGGCCTCCCTCTCCGGCACGGCCCTCGGTGCCGCGACACCTCGCGAAATTTATCTCGCTCCCGCCGATCTGGGCCTGACCCCGCGCCAGGGCCAGATCCTCGCACTGGTTCTGGAGGGACTGCCCAACAAACCCATCGCGAATACGCTGCATCTCTCGGAGCACACGGTGAAGGAACACCTGACGGCCATCCTGCAGAAGCTTGGCGTGAGCAACCGCGTAGAGCTGATCTCCCGGCTGCGCGGCGTCCGGATCAGTGGATCTTGACGCGCCCCCGTGGCGCAGCGCAGCCCTGCTCAACGAGCTCGAGGCGATACAAGGGGTTACGCAATTCCCGCCATGGCAGGGGTTTGGGCAGAAGGGCCGCCCCGTATAAATCCGCGTTCCCTGCCGGAACCGCATGGTCCGGGTGGGATGTCCCCTATATGGAAGCTGAACGGATGGACGGTCTGCGCAAGGCCGTCACGGATAGGAGAAAACATGAGGATTGCCGCCCCCTTGCTTGCCATCGGACTGCTCACCGCGCCGATGGCCTGGTCCGCCAACCGCGCCTGCGTGATCGAGGGAACCATCTCCGTCGCGGGTTCCGGGACGGCAGTGAAAGACTGCATGGAGTTCTCGTCCGACGTCACGGCGGAGCAACTCAAAAGCAGCTGCGACGCGGTCGCACAGGCGTCGGCCGGGTTGGGCGGCAAGCCCGGAAAGGTGACACTCATGCGCCAGTGCCCGAGACCTGCCAGCGGCGCCTGCAAGGGACTGATGGGCCGGCCGCTCGATGCCTACTATTACGGCCTCCCGGCCGATGCCATCCAGCAGAAGCGCCAGGCCTGCGAGACCTCGACCGCCGTGATCAAGGCGGGCACATGGAGCGACGGCCGGTAATCCGCCCGCACGCTGCCTGCCGGGCCACCATGGCCGCATGCCGCGCCATCCGGGCCGGGGGCCCTAGCGGCGATGGCTCAGCGCGTTGGTCACCAGCTTGGAGGTGATATCTACGATCTGGATCATGCGGTCGTAGGGCATGCGCGTGGGGCCGATGACGCCCAGGGTGCCCACGACCTGCCCGTCCACCTCGTACGGGGCGCTGACCACCGACAGCTCCTCGAACGGAACGACCTGGCTTTCGCCTCCGATGAAGATCCGCACGCCCTCGGCCCGGTTGGAGACGTCCAGCAGGCGCAGTATCTGGGTCTTCTGCTCGAAGAGGTCGAAAGCCTTGCGCAGGTTGCCCATGTCGTTCGAGAAATCGCTCAGGGCCAGCAGGTTGCGCTCGCCAGAGATGACCACCTCCTCCTGCGAGGCGGCCATGGCCTCGGAGCCGACGTTCACCGCGGCCTGCATGAGGGAGGCGATCTCGCCGCGCAACTGGTCCACCTCGGTCTTGAGCCGCTCCCGCACCTCTTCCATGCCCATGCCGGAGTAATGGCTGTTGAGGAAATTGGCGGCCTCTGCGAGTTGGGACTGGGAGTGATCCACCTCGGTGAAGATCACGCGGTTCTGCACGTCGCCGTCCGGCGAGACGATGATGACGAGCAGGCGGCGCTCCGAGAGGCGCAGGAACTCGATATGCCGGAAGACGGACTGCCGGCGCGGCGCCATCACCACGCCCACGAACTGCGAAAGGCTGGACAGCAGCTGCGCCGCGTTGGCGATGACCTTCTGGGGCTGGTCCGGTGCGAGTTCGGGGGAGCACAGCTCGCCGCGCTGCACCGTCAACATGGTGTCAACGAACAGACGGTACCCTCTGGCCGTGGGGATGCGCCCCGCGGAGGTATGGGGGCTGGCGATCAGCCCGATCTCCTCCAGGTCGGCCATGACGTTGCGGATGGTCGCCGGCGAGAGATCCAGCCCGGAGGCCCTCGACAGGGTGCGCGATCCCACCGGCTGGCCGTCGGCGATGTAGCGCTCGATCAGCGCTTTGAGCAACAACTTGGCACGGTCATCGAGCATTGAATCATTTTAATGATCTAATTTCCGCGATGAAGCTCAGGTTCCAACGCGTGGCGCTCGTCGGCAAATACCAGGCGCCCACTTCTGCAGGCATGTCCGACAGTTCGCGCGACGCGGTGGACGGCATCGCCAGATTCCTGGCCAACGAGGGATGCGAGATTGCCCTCGAGGCGGATACCGCCGCGAACACAGGGTTCACCGACTACCCGGCGCTCTCCGTGGAGCGCATCGGGCTGGACTGCGATCTCTGCCTCGTGGTGGGCGGCGACGGCACGATGCTCGGCGTTGGCCGGCAGCTCGCGCAATACCGCACGCCGCTCATCGGCATCAACCAGGGCCGGCTCGGTTTCATCACCGACATCCCCCTGGGCGAGTACCCGACGGTCCTCAAGCCCATGCTGCGCGGCGAATACGAGGAAGACCTGCGCCCCCTCATGCGGGCCCGGGTGATGCGCCAGGGCCAGTGCGTGTTCGAGGCCCTGGCCATGAACGACGTGGTGGTCAACCGCGGATCCACGTCCGGGATGGTCGAACTGCGCGTGGAGGTGGGCGGCCATTTCGTGTCCAACCAGCGCGCCGACGGCCTCATCATCGCTTCCCCAACGGGATCCACCGCCTATGCCCTGTCCGCGGGCGGGCCGATGCTGCACCCGACTATTCCCGGCTGGGTGCTGGCGCCGATCGCGCCACACACGCTGTCGAACCGGCCCATCGTGCTGTCGGACAGCATGGAAGTGGCCGTGGAGGTCGTCAGCGGGCGCGATGTCAGCGCGAATTTCGACATGCAGTCCCTTGCGTCCCTGCAGCACGGCGACCGCATCCTGGTACAGCGCTCGGACTACCGGGCGCGTTTTCTCCATCCGCGCGGCTGGAATTATTTCGCCACGCTGCGCAAGAAACTCCGCTGGAACGAAGGAGGCTACTGAGAATGGCGTTGAAGCGGATTGCGCTGCGTGATTTCGTGATCGTCGAGTCCCTCGAGCTCGACCTCCATTCCGGATTCACCGTTCTGACCGGCGAGACCGGCGCCGGCAAGTCCATCCTCATCGATGCGCTGCAGCTGCTGCTGGGCGCGCGCGCCGATCAGGGCGTGGTGCGCGAAGGCGCGGCGTCCACGGACTTGTGCGCGGAGTTCGACGGCACGCCCGCCATCGCAGCCTGGCTGGACGAGGCGGGCATTCCTCCGGAAGAAGGCCTGCTGCTGCGGCGCACCATCGACACCCAGAGCAAGAGCCGGGCGTGGATCAACGGGGTGCCGGTGACCGCGACGCAGATGCGCACCCTGGGCTCCCACCTCCTCGACATCCATGGGCAGCACGCCTGGCAGAGCCTCACGCGCGCGGACGCGGTGCGCGGCCTGCTGGATGCGTACGGCGGTATCCGCCCGGAAGGCCTGCAGCCCCTCTGGACGAGCTGGCGCGACGACCGCAAGGCACTGGATGCCGCCGTCGCGGGCCAGAACGACATCCAGCACGAACGCGACCGGCTGCAGTGGCAGATCGCCGAAATGCAGAAGCTCGCACCCGCCGATGGCGAGTGGGACGAGCTGAATGCACAGCACACTCGCCTCTCGCATGCGCAGGCGTTGATCGACACGGCCCAGGACGCGCTGTCGGCGCTGGAAGACGATGAATCGGGCGCTCATGGCCCGCTGGTGCGCGCCCGCGGCCTGCTCGAAGCGAAGGCGTCGCTGGACCCGCAGTTCCAGTCCATGCTGGACGTGCTGGCGTCCTGCCTGGCCCAGGCATCGGACGTGGCCCATTCGCTCCAGGCCTACCTGCGCCACACCGACGTGGACCCCGACCGGCTCGAAACGCTGGATGCACGCATGGGACTCTGGATGTCGCTGGCCCGGCGCTTCAAGCGCCAGCCGCAGGACCTGCCCGCACTGCTCACCGGCTGGGAGGAAGAACTCGCGCGCCTGGACGGGGCCTCGGACGTGGAAGCCCTCGCTGAGCAGGCCCGCAGGAGCGAAGCCGCCTACATGCAGGCCGCCCGGGAGACTTCCCAGAAGCGCGCCAAGGCCGCTCCACAGCTCGCGCGCGCCATCACGCAGGCCATGCAGGGGCTGGGCATGAAGGGCGGACGCTTCGACGTGGCGCTCGATGCGCAGGCCGAGCCGGGCCCGCACGGATTGGACAGCGTGGCGTTCCTGGTGGCGGGTCACCAGGGGGTGACGCCGCGCCCGATCGGCAAGGTGGCCTCGGGCGGCGAGCTGTCGCGCATCTCGCTGGCGATCTCGGTGACCACCAGTCGCCTCGGCGAAGCGCCGACGCTGATCTTCGACGAGGTCGATTCCGGCGTCGGCGGCTCCGTCGCCGAAACCGTGGGCCAGCTGATGCAGCGGCTCGGCCGCGACCGGCAGGTGCTGGCGGTGACCCACCTGCCGCAGGTGGCCGCGTGCGCGGACCATCATCTGGTCGTGTCCAAGCGCTCCCGCCAGCAGGGAACGGTCAGCACCGTGGCGGCTGCGGAAGGCGAGCGACGCATCCAGGAAATGGCGCGCATGCTCGGCGGCGAGCGTGCTTCGGCCGCCACCCTCGCACACGCCCGAGAGATGCTGGACAACAGCCGCGCGGCAGCCAGGGGAGCCCGGCCATGACGGCTGAAACGCTGGAGATCGTGCTGATCACGGGCATGTCGGGCTCCGGCAAGTCCGTGGCGCTGCATGCGCTGGAAGACGCGGGCTACTACTGCGTGGACAATCTGCCCCCGGAGCTGCTCGCGGCCTTCGTGGCGCTGGAGCACCAGCACCACGGCAACCGGGTGGCCATTGCCATGGACGTGCGCAGCGCCACGGCACTGCCCCTGGTGCCGCAACAGCTGCGCCGGCTGCGCGCGGAAGGCGTGACCGTGCATTCGCTGTTCCTGGATGCCACGACGGACACGCTGGTGCGCCGCTTCTCGGAAACCCGCCGCCGCCATCCGCTGTCCCGCGACGACTGGTATGGCGAGCCGCACGCGCTGCTGGAAACCATCGAACTCGAGCGTGAATTGCTCGCGGACCTGCGCGAACAGTCGCATGTCATCGACACCAGCGCCATCCGCGCCGCGCAACTGCAGGGCTACGTGAAAAGCCTCATGCCCGCGCTGCCGGGGCAGCTGACCCTGGTGTTCCAGTCGTTCGCGTTCAAGCGCGGCGTCCCGGTGGACGCGGACTACGTCTTCGACGTGCGCATGCTGCCCAACCCGCACTACGAACCGGGCCTGCGCCACCTCACCGGCAAGGACCAGCCCGTGGTGCATTACCTGGAGCAGGCCCGGGAGGTGCGGCAGATGCGCGAGCACATCACCCACTTCCTGGGACACTGGCTGGAGCCGCTGGCCCAGAACCACCGCAGCTACGTCACGGTGGCGATCGGCTGCACGGGGGGGCAGCACCGGTCCGTGTATCTCGTCGAGAAACTCGCCGAGGACTTCTCGGACCGCTGGACGACGTTGCGGCGCCACCGGGAACTCGACGGGCGCTAGGCGGCGGCCCTGCCGGGCACCGCGGCTCAGGCTTGCACGGCTCCCGCGGCGGGCAGCTGCAACTGCTCCAGCAGCTTGCGCACGGGGGCCGGCAATCCCAGCGCCTTCCATTGCGGGGCGGTGTACCAGCCCCCCCTCCTGCGCGGTATCGGACTGGCCGCGTGCGGCAGGCTCCGGCCCGTGCACCAGCATCGGGTGCAAGTGCAGGTCCCGGTGCGTGAGGACATGGAACACGGCGTCCAGCTCCCGCGGCGTGCGGACCACGCCGCGCTGCGCCAGCCAGTCCATCGCATCTTCCCGGCTGTCGAACATGGGTGGGCAATGCAGTCCGGCCCAGATGCCCTCGGAAGGCCTGCGCTGCAGCCACAGGCGGCCTTCGCCGTCGTGCAGCAGGGGGAACCACCATGCCTGCGCCCGCCGCAGCAGTTTGCGCGTGCGGACCGGATAATCCTCGGGATTGCCGGCCGCGGCCGCCGCGCATTGCGGCTGCAGGGGGCAGAGGATGCAGGCGGGCTTGCGCGGCGTGCAGAGGCTCGCGCCCAGGTCCATCAGTCCCTGCGTGTAGCGGGGCATCGCCTCCTGCAGGTCGTCGTGCGGCAGCAACTCGCTGGCGCGATCCCACAGGTCACGCTCGTTGCGGGCGACGGCCAGGTCGGCATCGAAGCCGAGCACCCGCGTAAGCACCCGCCGGACATTGGCGTCCAGGATGGGCACGCGCTCCGCGAAGCAGAAGGAGGCGATCGCGCCGGCCGTGGAACGGCCGATGCCGGGCAGGCCGGCCAGCGCCTCGGCGGAGCGCGGGAACGCCCCGCCGTGCCGGTCCACGACGTCCTTGGCGCATCGGTGCAGGTTGCGGGCGCGGCTGTAGTAGCCCAGGCCGCTCCAGAGGGCCATGACGTCGTCCTCCGGCGCAGCGGCCAGGGCGCGCACATCGGGGAACCGTTCCAGGAACCGGGTGTAGTAGTCCAGCACCGTGCTGACCTGCGTCTGCTGCAGCATGATTTCGGACAGCCAGACCCGGTAGGGGTCGCGCGTCTGCTGCCAGGGCAGGTGGTTGCGGCCGTGCACGGCCTGCCAGCGCACCACCTCGGTGGCGATGTCGGGGACCGCGCGCTTCATGCGGACAGCGGCGCCCGGGGCTGGGGCTTGCCGTTTTCCGCCGGCAGGGAGGCGAGTTGCTCCGTCAGCTCGTGCAGGCGCGTCTCCAGTTGCGCGAGTTCCTGCTCGGCCTGCTCTATCTCGGCAATGCGCTCAACGAGGCCGCTGGCGGCATGCTGGATGCGATCCACGGCCTCGATGCGCCGGGCGAAGCTGCGCTTGCGCTCGCGCAGCTGCGCATCGAGCTGCGCCGTGGCGGACTTGCTCCACAGCTCCAGGTCGTTCGCGGCCGACTCGAACACGGTGCGCAGCCGCATTCCCAGCGCCCGCACGAGGCGTTGGGTGAAGTCGGGTTGCGCCAGCCGCAGGGTGTTGCCCACGCCGAGGTACTGCATGTGGCGGCTCTCGATCTGCTGGATTTCCGTGAGGAAACCATCGAGCCGGGGCGTGGCGGGCACCTGCAGGGAGAAACCGAAATCCGCATTGAGCTGGCGAAACGTTCCACCCAGCATGGCATGGATCTCGGTGGCCGATGCCTGGGCCTTGTCCATGATGGTGCGCAGGCGCTCGAACGTATCCACGTACACCTTGCGGACCCCGAGCTTCAGACCCTTCTGCTGGAGGGTTTCGACCAGCACCGTCAACTCCGCCTTCAGCGAGCGTGCGCCCAGGTCATGGAAGATGTCGCGCAACAGCTTCAGGTGCACCGCTCGCACGGCCTGGATCTTGGCGGCGCTGGCATCGAATTCGCGCTGCTCCTGCTCGATGCGCACGCGCATGGACTCGATCACCGACGCATTCTTGCCGCGCAGGCTGCGCAGTTCGAGCATCTGGTCGTCCAGGTCGCGGCGCCGGATGTTGATGGTCCGGCCCGCCTCCGAGCGCAGGGACGCCACGCCGGCCGTCACGGCTGAACGCAGGATGGCCTGTCGCTCGCCCATCACGCCCTGCGCCAGCGCATCCTCCAGCGCCGGCAGTCCGCTCGACTCCAGCAGCACGTCGTCGCAATGGATCTTGGACACCAGGCCCTTCTGGGCGGACACCAGGAGCACCTGGTCGGGCGCCACGCCCAGCATGTCGGCGGAGGCCAGCCGCTGGCGGTCCAGCTGCTCCTGCACCTGGGTCGGGGAATTGAGTGTGTCCCAGAGGGTATCGATCTTGTTGAGCACCACCAGTTGCGCGTCGGAGTGGCCCACGGCCGGAGCCACGTGCTGGCGCCAGATCTCCAGGTCCGAGCGAGTGACGCCGGTGTCCGCCCCCAGGATGAATACCACGGCGTGGGCCTGGGGGATGAGGTTGATGGTGAGTTCGGGCTCGGCGCCCACGGCGTTGAGGCCGGGAGTGTCCAGGATGACCAGGCCCTGCCGAAGCAAGGGGTGGGGGATGTTGATCAGCGCATGGCGCCACGCCGGTACCTCCACCAGCCCCCTGGCGTCGAGCACGGGGTTCTCCTGCGGCTGGTCGTCGTGCCAGAAGCCGAGGGCACGCGCCTCGTCCTGCGTGACCCGTCGCACTTCCGACACCTTTTCGATGGCCTGGGCGAGCTGGTCGGCATCGCCGACGTTCAGCGGCACTTCGGTCCACTGGTCCGGCCGCATTCGCCATTCGGCCAGCCCCTGCGGCTGCAGCCGCGTGTCGATGGGCAACAGCCTCAGGCTGTTGGGCAGCGCCGGGTCGTACCCGAGCTCGGTCGGGCACATCGTGGTGCGCCCCGCGCTGGCCGGCATGATGCGGCGGCCGTAGTCGGCGAAGAAGATCGCATTGATGAGCTCGGACTTGCCGCGCGAGAATTCCGCCACGAATGCGACCATGACCTTGTCGCTGCGCACCTGGTCTTCCAGGCGGCGCAGCTTTTCCTCGATGGCCGCATCCATGAGGGCGTGCGACGACATCCATTCCCCCAGGTGCTTCAGCTGCAGCGCGAAAGCGCGCCGCCAGGCGCCATGCTGGTCGAATTGCTCGTTGAAAGAAGGTCCCACGGTGCTCCTGGAGGTGGATGCTGCGCTGCTGCCCTGCAGGCACATGCAAAATATATCAGCACCCCGGGCGGCATTGCCCATGCAAATCAGGGCCGCTGGCAGCGGATGCAATAGTACGTGCTGCGCTGGCCCTGCCGCATGGAGCGTATCGGCGTCCCGCAGGTCCGGCACGGCAGGCCCTCGCGCCCATAGACATGGGCTTCGAGCTGGAAATGCCCGGCGTTGCCGTCCACGCCGGCGAAGTCCCGCAGGGTGCTGCCGCCGCGCTCCACCGCCCGGGCCAGCACCGTGCGGATGGCCTCGTGCAGGCGCCTGGCACGCAGGGGCCCGATCGACGCGGCACGCGCCGTCGGGCGGATGCCTGCCAGGAACAGCGCCTCGGACGCATAGATGTTGCCGACACCGACCACCGCCCTTCCCCCCAGCAGGAACTGCTTGAGGGGCAGGCGGCTGGCCCGCAGCGCCGCCACGAAGCCTTCCAGAGTGAAGGTATCGCCGAGCGGCTCCACCCCCAGCCGTCCCAGCAGCTTCACCGCCTGCGGGCTCGTCTCGGAATCGGCCCAGACGACGGCACCGAAGCGGCGCGGATCCTTCAGCCGCAAGGTGCCCTGGCTGGTGGCCATGAGGAAATGGTCGTGCGCGCCGGGGGCCTCGGCGCTCCGGTCGAAGCGCAGGCTACCGGACATGCCGAGGTGGATCAGCAGCATGCCGCGGTCCAGGTCCACCAGCAGGTACTTGCCGCGGCGCCGCACGGCCACGACGCGCAGGCCGTGCAGGTCCTCGGGAGCGCAGCCCAGGGGCCAGCGCAGCGACTTCCCCAGGCTCACGGATTCGATCAGCGCGCCCGCCATGGCGTCGGCGATGCCGCGGCGCGTCACTTCCACCTCGGGCAACTCAGGCATATGGTCGGGCTCCGGAAACAGGATCTGGCATGGATTATTATGGGTCGATGGAGCAATCACATCGACTTCGGAGTGCCGCATTCCTGTGCGCACTGTGTGCCGTCGCGGCGCCTTCTTTCGCGGCACCGGCTGCTCCCCCTCCCCCATCCGCGCGAGCCCAGCAGACGGAGCTGCAGGTGGAGAACATCCCGGCAAGCGAAGCCCGCGCGGCCCTGGATGCCGAGCTGTTCTACGACATCCTCATCGGCGAACTGAGCACGAGCCAGGGAGACCCCGGCACGGGCTACGCCCTCATGCTCGAGGCCGCACGGCGCAGCAGCGACGCCCAGCTCTACCGGCGCGCGACGGACATCGCGCTGCAGTCCCGTTCCGGTGAATACGCCCTGGCGGCAGCACGCGCCTGGAAGGAATCCCAGCCGCAGTCGCGCGAGGCCAATCGCTACGTGCTGCAGATCCTGATCGCGCTCAACCGCATCCCGGAAACGGGCGACCTGCTGCGGCAGGAACTGGCGCAGTCCCCGGCGAAGGACCGGCTGCTGACCCTGCAGGCCATTCCGCAACTGTACGGACGTGCACCGGACAAGGCGGCCGCGGCGGCCGTCGTCGAGAAAGCCCTGGCGGATCAGTTGCAGAACCCTGCGGCCGGCCCGCTCGCGTGGACGGCGCTGGGCCGGATGCGGCTCGCGGCCGGCGACCGCAAGGGCGCGCTCGAGGCCGCCCGCAACGCCCAGGCGCAGGAACCCACGCTGGACGCCGCGGCGCTGCTTTCGCTGCAGCTCATGGAAGCGGGAGAAGCCGAGGCCGAGCCACTCGTCGCCCGCTACATGGACGGCAAGCCGCAGCCGGAGATCCGCATGGCCTATGCGGGCGTGCTGCTCAACCTGCAGCGCTTCTCCGAGGCCGGCACACAGGTGGACCTGCTCACGCGGGAAGCCCCGGACATGGCCGAAGCCTGGCTGCTGAAGGCGACCCTGGCCCTGCAATCCGACCGGCTGCAGGAATCCGAAGCGGCGCTGGACCAGTTCGAGCGCCTGCTGCAGTCCTACCCGGCCACCGACCCGCGCAAGGCCGCCATGGGACAGGCCTACCTGCTGCGTTCGCAAATCGCCGAAAAGCGCGGTGACCTCGCCCAGGCCGAGGCCTGGCTCGGCAAGATAGAGAACTCCTCCGAGCTGCTGGCCGCGCAGACACGCCGCGCCTCGCTGCTGGCGCGGCAGGGCAAGCTGAGCGAAGCCATCGCGCTGATCCGCCGCCTTCCGGCGCGCAATCCGGTGGAGGAACGCCAGAAACTCGTGGCCGAGGCGCAGTTGCTGCGCGATGCCAGGCAATACCAGCAGGCCTTCGAGGTACAAGGCAAGGCGGTCGCCATGGCGCCCGGCGACTACGACCTGGCCTACGACCAGGCCATGCTGGCCGAGAAGGCCGGCGACCTGGCCGGCATGGAGCGGCTGCTGCGCCAGATCATCGAAAAGCGCCCTGACTACCACCACGCCTACAACGCGCTCGGCTATTCGCTGGCCGAGCGCGGCATCCGCCTCCAGGAGGCCCGGCAGCTGATCCAGAAGGCCCTGACCTACGCGCCCAAGGATCCGTTCATCACCGACAGCCTGGGCTGGGTGGAGTTCCGCCTGGGCAACCATGCCGAGGCGGCGCAGTTGCTGGGCGACGCCTTCCAGCGCCAGCCCGACCCCGAGATCGCGGCCCACCTGGGCGAAGTGCTGTGGACCATGGGGGAGCGCTCGCGGGCCCTGGAGGTCTGGCGCACGGGGCTCCAGCTCAACAAGGACAATGAGACGCTGCAGGAAACGATGAAGCGGCTGAAGGCCGCCCCGTGAACGCGGTGCCCGTGGCGATGCGTCCGCTGCGCCGCAGCCTGCTGGGCGCCCTGGCGGGAACCGCCCTCGTGCTGGCGGGATGTGCCAGCCCACCCCGCCCACCCGGGACCGCGGAGCAGGCGGGCACCCGGCAGTGGAACGGCCGCATGGCGCTGCAGGTGGATGATCCCGCAGTGAACCCCGTCAGCGCCGGATTCGAACTGAGCGGCGGACCGCAGCAGGGGGAGCTCGTGCTCCTGAATCCCCTGGGCAACGTGCTGGCCACTCTGGAGTGGTCTCCCGCCGGCGCCGTGCTGCAGAAGGGCGGCGAACGCCGCACCTCCCCATCGCTCGACGCGCTGGTGCTCGAGCTGACGGGCAGCGCCCTGCCCGTCGCCGCGCTCTTCGCCTGGCTGCAGGGAAACGCAGTGGCAGTGCCCGGCTGGACAGTCGATACCAGCCGGCTGGACGATGGCCGGCTGACCGCCCAGCGCCAGAGTCCGCTGCCGGAGGCCACGCTGCGCATCGTGCTGGACCGCTGAGCCGATCCATGCGCGCGATCCACGACCTGCCCGCCCCGGCAAAGCTCAACCTGTTCCTGCACATCACCGGGCGCCGGCCCGACGGCTACCACCTGCTGCAGTCGGCCTTCATGCTGATCGACTGGTGCGACACGCTGCATTTCGAGGTGCGCCCAGGCGGCGGGATCAGCCGGGAGGACATGGGTGCCGATCTTCCGGCCGACGACCTCTGCACCCGCGCAGCCCGCGCGCTGCAGGAGGCCACGGGCACGCGCACGGGTGTGCATATCACCCTGGAGAAGTCCATTCCCGCGCAGGCCGGCATGGGCGGAGGCTCCTCGGATGCGGCGACCACGCTGCTCGCCCTCAACCGGCTGTGGGGACTGGGGCTGGGCCGCCCGGCGCTCGAGCACATCGGACTGTCGCTCGGGGCAGACATTCCTTTCTTTTTGCGCGGCAGGAACGCCTGGGTCGAAGGAATCGGTGAGACAATTACGCCGCTCGAGAACGTGCATGCGCTGCCGCAGAGCCGGTTCGTGGTAGTCAAGCCCGAAGCCGGACTGGATACGAAATCGATTTTTTCGTCTCCTTCTCTGGAACGCGATTCAGAGCATGCTACAATCTCAGGCTTTGCTGCAGCACACTACCAATTTGGTAAGAACGCACTGCAGCCGGTCGCCGAAACGCTCTGCCCCGAGGTCTCGCAAGCCATCCAATGGCTTGGGAACAAAGGACTGCAGGCCCGGATGACCGGCTCGGGAAGTGCGGTGTTTGCGCAAATGGCACATGCGATCGATTTATTCGATCTGCCCACCGGATGGAGGGCAAAAGTATGTGATAATCTGAGGCTCCACCCCCTCGCAGGGTGGGCAGCAGATGAAGATTGAGGTGGATTGCCATCAGGCAGTCAACCTGTGTAGGGGAGTCGCCAAGCTGGTTAAGGCACCGGATTTTGATTCCGGCATGCGAAGGTTCGAATCCTTCTTCCCCTGCCAAAGCTTTTTGCCTCGGGCATTTACTTCAGACTGCTGGGTCTCGCATGCAAGCCAACCACCCCGACTTCATGGTTTTCACCGGCAATGCCAATCCAGGCATGGCCGCTGATATCGCCCGGCATCTCGGCA
This sequence comes from Paracidovorax cattleyae, assembly GCF_900104515.1. Classification (GTDB taxonomy): domain Bacteria; phylum Pseudomonadota; class Gammaproteobacteria; order Burkholderiales; family Burkholderiaceae_C; genus Paracidovorax; species Paracidovorax cattleyae. The sequence goes on along the minus strand of NZ_FNJL01000002.1, from coordinate 179,895 downwards.
CGAGCCTCGGCGCCATCGATGTGGCCCGCTTCTCCGACGGAGAAGTGACCGTAGAAATCAAGCAAAACGTCCGTGCCCGCGACGTGTTCGTGGTGCAGTCCACCTGCGCCCCCACGAACGAGAATCTCATGGAACTGCTGATCATGGTCGATGCGCTCAAGCGCGCATCCGCCGAACGCATCAGTGCCGTGATTCCCTATTTCGGCTATGCCCGCCAGGACCGCCGCCCGCGCTCCACGCGCGTGCCGATCTCGGCCAAGGTGGTGGCCAACATGCTGCAGGCCGTCGGCGTCGCCCGCGTGCTGACGATGGACCTGCACGCCGACCAGATCCAGGGCTTCTTCGACATCCCGGTGGACAACATCTACGCGTCCCCCGTGCTGCTCGGCGACCTGCGCCAGAAGAACTATGAAGACCTGATCGTCGTGTCGCCCGACGTGGGCGGCGTGGTGCGCGCGCGCGCACTGGCCAAGCAGCTCGGCTGCGACCTCGCCATCATCGACAAGCGCCGCCCGAAGGCCAACGTCTCGGAAGTGATGCACGTGATCGGCGAGATCGAAGGCCGCAACTGCGTGATCATGGATGACATGATCGATACGGCCGGCACCCTCGTGAAGGCCGCCGAGGTGCTCAAGGAGCGCGGCGCCAAGAAGGTGTACGCCTATTGCACGCACCCGATCTTCTCGGGCCCCGCCATCGACCGCATTTCCCAGGGTGATGCGCTCGACGAGGTCGTCGTCACCAACACCATTCCCTTGAGCGAAGCCGGCAAGGGATGCACCAAGATTCGCCAGCTCTCCGTGGCACCGCTGATCGCCGAGACGATCCAGCGCATTGCCAAGGGGGAGTCGGTGATGAGCCTGTTCTCGGACTGAGGATCCTTCCTCCCCTGCCCCGGCCTGCCGGCCGGTGCGGCAGATGCCAGGCCTCCTTCGGGAGGCTTGCGCGTTCGGGAACAACCCCACGGGCCCGCAGCCATCCTGGCGCGGGCCTTCGTCAACGCAGGGCCCGCTGGTCGCGGCAGGCCCCCACAGGAGTGAAACATGAACTTCGTCGCTTTTGAGCGCGCCAAGCAAGGTACGGGTGCGAGCCGCCGTCTGCGCAATTCGGGCAAGACGCCCGGCATCGTCTATGGTGGTTCCGCCGAACCCCAATTCATCGAGGTGGACCACAACGCCCTGTGGCACGCCCTGAAGAAGGAAGCCTTCCACTCCAGCGTGCTGGACATGGAACTGGCCGGCCAGACCAGCAAGGTCCTGCTGCGCGACGTGCAATACCACCCCTACAAGCAACTGGTCCTGCACATCGACTTCCAGCGCGTGGACGAGAAGACCAAGCTGCACATGAAGGTGCCGCTGCACTTCTCCGGCGCCGAGGAATCCCCGGCCGTGAAGATCGACAAGTGCATGGTCAACCCCGTGGCGACCGAACTGGACGTGTCCTGCATGCCGTCCGACCTGCCCGAGTTCATCAACGTGGACCTGAGCAAGCTGGAAAAGGGCCGTTCGCTGCACCTGAAGGACATCAAGCTGCCCCGCGGCGTGTCTGCCGTGGTGCGTGGCAGCCAGCAGAACCCGGTGCTGGTGTCCGTGGTGACACCGGTGGCCGAAGTCGAGGCACCGGCCGAAGGCGCGGCTGCTCCGGCCGCTGCGCCCGCCAAGAAGGGCAAGAAGTAACTCCTGCCCGCTGACCGAAGGCGGCCCCTGGCGGGCTGCCCTCGCCGGCCACGGCCCACCGCTTGCGAGCGCGTGGGCCGTTGTTTTTTGGAGCGCCCGACGGCACTCCCCGGATAATCGCGCGCACCATGATCAAACTGTTTGTGGGCCTGGGCAACCCCGGGCCGGATTACGACGCCACGCGGCACAACGCGGGCTTCTGGTGGATCGACGGGCTGGCCCGCGAGCTGAAGGTGCAACTGGTGCCGGAGCGGGCCTACCACGGGCTGGCTGCCCGGGCGAGCGTGGGCGGGCAGAGCGTGTGGCTGCTGCAGCCGCAGACCTTCATGAACCTGTCGGGCAAGTCCGTGGCCGCGCTGGCCCGCTTCTTCAAGATCCAGCCACAGGAGATCCTGGTGGCGCACGACGAGCTGGACATCGTGCCGGGGCAGGCCAAGCTCAAGCGCGGCGGCAGCCACGCGGGGCACAACGGCCTGCGCGACATCCACGCCCAGCTGGGCTCGCCGGACTACTGGCGCCTGCGCATCGGCATAGGACATCCGGGCGTGAAGGCAGAAGTCGCGAACTGGGTGCTCAAGAAGCCGTCGCCCGACCACCGCACGCTGATCGAGGACAGCATCGCCCATTCCCTGAAAGCCGCGCCCGCCATGCTGGCCGGAGACATGGGCAAGGCCACGCTGCTGGTACACACGACCAAGCCGCCACGGCCGAAGCCCCCGCGGCCCGCCGACGCCCCGGTGAACGCGCCTGCCGCGCCCGGCGGCGAGTAAGCCGGGTCGCGGCGCGGCGCCCTGCCCGGCGGAAAATTACTCCGAAGGGCGAGCCGGAGCCCCGGCATCGGCCGTTCCGGTCAGGCGCAGGTACTTCTGCATGAGCGTCTCGCGGCTCTCGACATGACGGGGATTCACAGGGATGCAGGCCACGGGGCAGATCTGCACGCACTGCGGCTCATCGAAGTGCCCCACGCACTCGGTGCATTTGTCCGGGTCGATTTCGTAGGTGGCCTCGCCCAGGTAGATGGCGTGGTTGGGGCACTCGGGCTCGCACACGTCGCAGTTGATGCACTCCTCGGTGATCATCAGGGCCATGGGTGCCTCCGGGTGGAGCGGAGCACGGCGGGCGTGCGGGAAACGGGCGTCATGCGAAGGATTATCCCAGCCCGCCATCTCCATGCCGCGCCAGGGGGCGCCGGCTCCGCATCGGGCGACGGCTCCGGGCAGGTTTGCCGCTATGCTGCGCCTTTCACGCCCACGCCCCCGACCGCCTCTCCATGGGACCGCTCCTTCTCAAGCGCCTGCTCACGTTCGCCGCCACGCTTGCCGGGGCATCGGTGGTCGTATTCCTGGTGCTGGAGATCCTTCCCGGCAATGCCGCACAGGTCATGATGGGCCCCGACGCATCGCCCGAGGCAGTGGCGGCGCTGGCCGCCCGGCTGGGCCTGGACCAGCCCGCGCCGCTGCGCTACATGCAGTGGATCGGCGGGCTGCTGTCGGGCGACATGGGCACCAGCCATGCCTACGGCACGCCCGTGCGCGACCTGGTGCTGGAAAGGCTGGCCCTGACGGTGCCGCTGGCGCTGATGGCGATGGCGATCACCACCGTGCTCGCACTGCTGGCCGGGGTGTACGCGGCCTCCCACCATCGCCGCTGGGGTGACGTGGGGATGATGGGCCTGGCGCAGATCGGCATCGCGATCCCGAACTTCTGGTTCGCGATCCTGCTGATCCTGCTGTTCTCGGTGAAGCTGCAGTGGTTCTCGGCGGGCGGATTCCCCGGCTGGACCGAAGCGGCGGGCGGCGGGCCGCTTGCGGCGCTGCAGGCGCTGCTGCTGCCGGCCGTCTCGCTGGCGGTGGTGCAGGCGGCCATCCTCGCGCGCATCACCCGTTCCGCGGTACTGGAGGTGCTGCGCGAGGATTTCGTGCGCACGGCCCGGGCCAAGGGCCTGTCGCGCCGCTCGGCGCTCTGGGGCCACGTGCTGCGCAACGCGATGATTCCCGTGGTCACCGTGATGGGGCTGCAGTTCGCGAACCTGCTGGCCGGCACGATCGTGGTGGAAAACGTCTTCTACATGCCGGGGCTGGGCCGGCTGATCTTCCAGTCCATCGCGAACCGCGACCTGGTCGTGGTGCGCAATTGCGTGATGCTGCTGGCGGCCATGGTGATCGTGGTGAACTTCGCCGTGGACCTGATCTACGCGGCGATCGATCCCCGCTTGAAAGCGAGCGGACTCTGATGCGAACGCCGCTCCATGCCACCGCACCTGCCGCCACCCGGACCGCCATGGCGGTGGACGGGCTGCGGCGCGCACTGCGGCATCCCAGCTTCGCCCTCGGGGCCGCGCTGACACTGCTGATGGCACTGGCGGCCGGGCTTTCCTTCGCATGGACGCCCGGATCACCCTACGACATGGACATGGGTGCGGCCCTCCTGCCGCCCGGAGCCGCGCACTGGCTGGGCACGGATGCGTACGGGCGCGACGTGGCTTCGCTGCTGCTCGTGGGCGCGCGCAATTCGATCCTGGTGGGTGTGATCGCGGTGGGCATCGGGCTCACGGCCGGCTCGGCACTCGGGCTGCTGGCCGCGGCCCGGCGGGGCTGGGTGGAAGAGGCCGTGATGCGGCTGGCGGATTTCACGTTCGCGTTTCCCGCCATCCTCTCGGCCATCATGCTGACCGCCGTCTGGGGCGCCGGCGTGGTGAATTCGATCATCGCCATCGGTATCTTCAACATCCCGACCTTCGCACGCGTGGCGCGCGCCTCGGCCAAGGCCGTCTGGGCGCGGGAGTACGTGCTGGCGGCGCGCGCGTGCGGCAAGGGTCCCTGGCGCATCACGCTGGAGCACGTGCTGCCCAACATCGCCGCCGTGCTGACCGTGCAGGCGACGATCCAGTTCGCGCTGGCGATCCTGGCCGAGGCCGCCCTGTCCTACCTGGGCCTGGGCACGCAGCCGCCACAGCCTTCGTGGGGCCGGATGCTGAGCGAGGCGCAGACGCTGATGTTCCAGGCCCCCCTGCTGGCCGTGTGGCCCGGGCTGGCGATCGCGCTGGCGGTGCTGGGGCTGAACCTGCTGGGCGACGGCCTGCGCGATCTGCTCGATCCACGCCTGGCGCGCCACCGCTGAACGAAGGACCGCCAGTGACTTCCAGCACGACTCCCTCACCCGCCCCCGGCGCCCTGCTCGAGGTGCGCGGCCTCCGGGTGGACCTGCCCACCCGCCAGGGCATGGCGCGGGCGGTGCACGGGGTGGATTTCATGCTCGCACGCGGCGGCACGCTCGGCCTGGTGGGCGAGTCGGGCTGCGGGAAGTCGCTCACCGCGATGGCGCTCATGGGCCTTCTGCCCGAAGGCGCACGCGCCACGGGCCGCGTGCGCTTCGAGGGCCAGGAATTGCTGGACCTGCCCGACGCCGCGCTGGCGCGCCTGCGCGGGCGGCGCATCGCGATGGTGTTCCAGGAACCGATGACGGCGCTCAACCCCGTGCACACCATCGGTGCGCAGGTGGCCGAGCCACTGCGGCGGCATCTGGGGTTGGGGCGCACCGAGGCGCGCGCGCGCGCGGTGGCATTGCTGGACCGCGTGGGCATACCGCGGGCAGCGCACCGCTTCGGCGCCTATCCGCATGAATTCTCGGGGGGGCAGCGCCAGCGCATCACCATCGCCATGGCCCTGGCCTGCGGGCCGGACGTGCTGATCGCCGATGAACCGACGACCGCACTGGACGCCACCGTGCAGCGCCAGATTCTGGAGCTGATCGCGGGACTCGTGGCCGAGCGGGGCATGGCGCTGGTGCTGATCTCGCACGATCTGGGCGTGGTCGCGCAGAGCGTGGACCGGGTGCTGGTGATGTATGGCGGCAGCGTGGTCGAGGACGGCCCGACGCGCGAGGTGTTCGCGCACCGGGCCCATCCCTACACGCAGGGTCTGTTCGCCGCGCGGCCGCGCTGGACGGACGATTCCGGCAACGCGGGCACGGCCCTCGGCGGCCGGGCACGGCTGCCGACCATTCCCGGCACGGTGCCGGAGATCGGAGCGCTGCCGCCGGGTTGTCCGTTCGCGGGCCGCTGCGCCTTCACGGTGCCGGACTGCGACGCCGGATTGCCGGAGCCGGTGGACGTGGGGCCGGCGCACCACGCGCGCTGCATCCGGCTGGAGGCCGTGGAGGCTGCGCAGGCGACGGAGGTACGGCGGTGAACCGGCAGGACGCTCCGGACCTCGCAGTGGCGGATGCGGCCGTGCTGCCGGCACCGCTGCTGGATGTGAGCGGCCTGGTGCGCGACTACCCGCTGCCGCGCGAGCGCCTGTGGGCGCCGCCACCACGCTTCCGGGCACTGGACGGCGTGGATTTCACGCTGGCACCCGGCCGCAGCCTGGGGGTGGTGGGCGAATCCGGCTCTGGCAAGTCCACACTGGCGCGGCTCGTGATGGCGCTGGACGCGCCGACCGCGGGCCAGGTGCGGCTGCGGGGGCGCGATCTGCATGCGCTCGATGCGGCAGAGCTGCGCGCGGCCCGGCGCGACGTACAGATGGTGTTCCAGGACCCATATGGCTCGCTGGATCCGCGCATGACCGTGGAGCGCATCGTGGCCGAGCCGCTGGCGGCGCTGGAGGGCGTGCCCCGCCCGCAGCAGCGCGAGCGCGTGGCCGAAGTACTGGCCCAGGTGGGCCTGCGCCCGTCCGACGCGGGCAAGTATCCGCACGAGTTTTCCGGAGGGCAGCGCCAGCGCATTGCGATCGCGCGGGCCATCGTCACCCGCCCGGCCCTGGTCGTGGCCGACGAGCCGGTGAGCGCGCTCGACGTCTCGGTGCAGGCCCAGGTGCTGAACCTGCTGCAGGACCTGCAGGAGCAGGCCGGACTCTCCCTGCTGCTCATCAGCCACGACCTGGCCGTGGTACGCCATCTGTGCGAGGAGGTCGTGGTGCTCAGGGAAGGCCGCATCGTGGAGCGCGGGAGCCCCGAAGTGCTGTTCCGGTCCCCTGTGCATCCCTACACCCGCGAACTGGTGGCAGCCGTTCCCCGGGTGCTTCCCGTCCATGGCCGGGAGACACTCTATTCATAGATTTTCAAGGTACGGTCATTTCATTCTTCTATGAATATTTAATTCATAGATTTACGTATTTTTGGCATCCGGGTAACATCTATGAATGCCCCGCCAGAATACCCGTCCTGCCGACTACCCCCAGGCCGTGCTGCAGCAGATCGGCCAGCTCGCCGAGAACATTGCCACCGCCCGCAAGCGGCGCGGTGAAACGCAGGCGCAGTGGGCCAGGAAGCTGGGGGTATCGCAGCCCACCATGGCGCGCATCGAGCGCGGAGATCCCTCCGTGGCCATGGCCTCCTATGTGATGTGCCTGTGGTTGATCAACCAGGCGCAAGGGCTCGCGGACCTGGCCGCCCCCGCGCATGACCGTGCGGCGCTGGAACGGGAGGTGGCCCTGGCACGCTCGCGCCGCCCTGCGTCGCGTCCCCGCGACGGCAGGGAACCCGCCAGGCTTCGGGTACCACGAGCCTCCGGGCCGCTTCCGGCATTCGGCGTGTCCGGGCCGGGCCCGGATGCTGCCAGCCAGGCGGCCGGGCTGGCGGCGCTGCTGCACCCCACGAAGCCCCCACGCGAATGACCGACAACGGCAGCGTCCACCCGCGCACCTACGTTCCGCAGGATGAGCTGCACCTGTGGGCCCTGGTGAACCCCGACTACCCGGTGAAGGTCGGCACGCTGCGGCTGTCGGAGCTGGTGCCGGACTGCGCCACTTTCTCCTACGACGAGGGCTGGTGGCACTTCCCGCTGAGCGAGGACCTGCCCATCATGCCGGGCCATCCATTCACGGCGGCAGAGAAAGGCAGCGCGCCGGGCGCCATCGACGATGCCCGGCCGGACCGCTGGGGCGAGCGCATCATCCGCCATATCGACCGTCCGGGGCGCCTGTCTATCCTGGAGATGCTGCTGTTCGCGGGCGACGACCGCTTCGGGGCTCTGGGGGTGTCGGTGTCGGCCCGGCAATATGTGCCGCGCACCCTGGGCCCTTATCCGCAGCTGCGGGACCTGGGGATGCTGAGCGCCGCCATCGACGAAGCCCAGACCCAGGCCCCGGTCACGGAGGCCATGCAGCGCCTGCTGCAGCCCGGGGTCACGCTGGGCGGCGCGCGGCCCAAGGCCCTGCTGCACACCGCCGCAGGGCCGTGCGTGGTCAAGTTCAGCGAACTGGACGACACGGTGGACACGCCCCTGGTCGAGCACGCCACCATGACCCTGGCCGCGATGGCCGGCATCGACGTGGCGCAGACGGGCGTGCTGCCCGTTCCACCGCGCCACGGCAAGGCACGCCATGCATTGACGATCCAGCGCTTCGACCGGCGGGGCCGCCACCGCATGCATTGCATTTCGGCACGGACGGCGCTGCGGGCGGCAGGGCTGGACGAGAGCTACGGGGCCCTGGCCACCGTCCTGCTGCGCCTGGGCCATCCGGACACACAGGCCGCTCAGCGCGAGGAGCTGTTCAGGCGCATGGTGTTCAACATCCTCATGGACAACACCGACGACCACGAACGCAATCACAGCCTGCGCCTGGACTTCGACGGCTATTACGCACTCTCGCCCGCCTACGACGTGGTGCCGACGTTGCAGAACCTGGGCTGCCAGGCCATGTCGGTCGGCGCGGCCGGCGCCGAATCGAGCCTCGACAACGCCATGACGGAACTGAGCGAATTCGGCATCCGCGCGCCGAGGGCCCTCGAACTGGTGCGGCAGGTGGCGCGCACGGTCGATGGCTGGAAGGCCCACTTCGCCCGCACGGGAGTGTGCGATGCCGACCTGGAAGTGCTGCGGGCCAGCATCGACCGGGAAGCCCTGCATCGGCAAAGGCAGGCATTTCTCTGATCGGCGCGGCCCGGCGATGCCGGCCGGCATGGCGGAATGCGCCGCGTGGTGTACAAACACACCCGGACCGAACGGAGACACGCCACCCCATGCCCATCGACCGCCGCACCCTCCTCGCCGCAGCTGCCGCCTCGCCGCTGGCACTGCCGCTGCCAGCCCTGGCCCAGCCCCGCAAGGACACCGTCGTGCTGGCCATGACGCTGGAGCCGCCGGGCCTGGATCCGACGTCCGGAGCTGCGTCGGCCATCGGCGAGATCACGCTCTACAACCTGTTCGAGACGCTGACCCGCATCAACCCCGACGGCAGCACCTCCCCGCTGCTGGCGGAGCGCTGGGACATCTCCCCGGACCTGAAGACCATCACGTTCCACCTGCGCCGGGGCGTGAAATTCCACAATGGCGCCCCCTTCAATGCCGCGGCGGTGAAGTATTCCTTCGACCGTGCGTCCGGCGAGAAAAGCACGAACAAGGACAAGCGCACCTTCGCGAACCTCACCACGCAGGTGGTGGACGAGCACACGGTAGTGGTCATCAACAAGGAGGTCGATCCGGACCTGCTGTTCCTGCTGGGCCAGGCCACGTCAGCGATCGTGGAGCCCACGAGTGCCGAGGGCAACGGCGTGCGGCCGGTCGGCACCGGCCCCTACCAGTTCACGGCCTGGAACCAGGGGGCTTCCGTCACGCTGTCCGCGTGGGACGGCTACCGCACGCCCGGCACGGCGAAGATCCGCCGCGCGGTGTTCCGCTTCATCTCGGACCCCGCCGCCCAGGTGGCGGCACTGATGGCGGGTGACGTGGACGCGTTCCCCCGCGTGGCGCCGCGCGCCGTGCCCCAGTTCAAGGCCAACCCGCGCTTCCAGGTGATCGTGAGCGGCTCCCGCGCCAAAACCATCCTCGCGATCAACAACCAGCGCAAGCCGCTGGACGACGTGCGCGTGCGCCGGGCCATCGCGGCGGCCATCGACCGCAAGGCCGTCATCCAGGGTGGCGCGGACGGCCTGGGCGCGCCGATCGGCAGCCATTACGTTCCGGGCGCATTCGGCTACGTGGACACTACGGGCATCAACCCCTACGACCCCGACAAGGCCCGGCGGCTGCTGGCCGAGGCCGGCGTGAAAACGCCGCTCGAACTCACGATGACGCTGCCCCCCACGCCCTACGCGCGCCAGGGCGGCGAGGTGATCGCGGCGCAGCTCGCCAAGGTGGGGATCGTGGCGAAGCCGAGGAACGTGGAATGGGCTCAGTGGCTGAGCGGCACCTATGCCAACAAGAACTACGACCTCACGCTGATATCCCACGTGGAGCCTTTCGACCTGGGCAATTTCGCCAAGCCCGACTACTACTGGGGATACCGCTCTCCGCGGTTCGACGCGCTCTACGAGCAGATCAGGAGCGCGGCCAATCCCGCCGACCGGGCCCGGCTGCTGGGCGATGCGCAGCGGCTGCTGGCGGAGGACTGCGTGCATGCATTCCTCTACCAGGCGCAATGGGCCACGGTGGCGAACCGCAACCTGCGAGGCCTGTGGAAGGACATGCCCATCTTCGCCAACGATCTGTCGGCCCTGTCATGGGCGTGACGGCCCCCCCCCCGCTGCCGCATGTTCCGGGCCTGAACCAGCAGCACGCCCCTTCACCGCACCTACTCCCCCTGGACACACCCACCGAATGGATATCCTGATCATGGCGGCCTTCATCGCCGCCGGCGTGCACGTGCTGAACCTGCGGCAGCAGCGCCGCCGCATCGGGCTGCTGGCCCGCCACCTGGCGAACTACCAGATCGAAAAGCTCATGGAGAACCTGCTGGAGGGCTATCTGCGGGCGCTCGGCGAGAAGGAGGAAGCGAGGCGCGACCAGATCTGGCAGTTGCTGCGCACCACGGAGCAGCAACTGGCGGAGCAGTTCCAGCGCTTCGCGGCGGAGTTCTCGCAAGTGCCGCACGAGAAGACGCGCGTGAGCCGCATCCCGGTGGCACTGCCCTTCGCGCTGCAGCTGTTTCCTGCCGCGTCGTTCGACCTGCGGCAGGCATTCGTGGTCCACGCCCAAGGCATCGCGCGCGGTGTGCGCAATGATGCCGGCCTCACGCAGCGCGACAAGGCCTTCACGCTGACCGCGGAGCTGCTGCTGATGCAGCACACCTGCCACTGGTTCTGCAAGTCGAAGACGGTGGCCTCGGCGCGCATGGTGGCCCGCCACCGGACGCCGCACCAGCAGTTGGTGGAATCGGTATCGCCGGAAACGCGGCGGGCCTACCTGGCGCTGGTGGGCGGATGAGACGCCGCAGTCAGGCGCATCCCGGAGGTGGCCTGGTTTGGGTCCATCTCGATCACTATTTCCGTCGCACCCGCTGCAGAGGTATGGCCCGGACCCAGTACCCTGCCAGCCTCGGACAGGGAGAGGATCTCGGGCGCGACTTCGAATTCTGCGCTCAACTGCTGGTTTAGTGATTTAGCGAAACCCAGCAGGTTCCCGACCTGGTCCTGGGCCAGCAAAGCCTTCATGTCCAGACCCGCACGTGATCCGCGGCGCTGGGCCAGCGATTCGCTCAGGCCGCCCATGACGCCGCGCAGCACCTGCCTCCCAAGACCGACATCGACTTCGCCCTCGCGCCGGTTGTTCTTGACGGAAATGGCCGTGTGCTGGTTGCTCGCTCCGATGGCCGCCATGACCCCGGACAGCACCGAAACCCCCACGGTCTGCGCGACCGGGGCCTGCCGCGTGCCTCCGGATGCCGCAGACGTCACCTTGCCGATGATCGAGGACGCGGCACTGCCGAAGACCCCGAGGTGGAAGGCCTGCCCGAGCCGCTGCGCGGTCTGCGCGGAAAACTCCTTCACCGTGTACTTGGCAACGAGATCCCGCAATAGCTGCTCTGAGATCACCGACTTTTCCGATGCGAGGAGAAGGGACTGCGCGAGTCCGTCGGGGTCCAATTCCGACAACCGCCCTTGCCCGAGCAGCGCCGCATCGTTCTCCATCCCGGCGAGGGCCGCACGATCGCTCGCCCGACTGTCGGTGTCCCCCTGCCCGACGGCCGGCGGGCGATCGGCCAGCAGTTCCCGCAAGGTTGTCACCTGCCGCCCCACATCCGCTGAAACTCGCTTGACCAGGGACTGCACCGGCATCGAGATGAAGCCCCGAAGCTTTGCGGTATCGATGTCATCCGCTTCCAATGGCTGCCCACGGGCCAGCTTGTCGGTACCCGAAGCGGTGAAGAATTGTCCGTAGAGCAGGTTCAGGACATTGTTGTATTCCTGCTTGGCCCTTTCGTCGAAACCCGCGGCGACGTGCTGGGCTGCCGTCAGCATGAGGGAGGCAACCACCTGCAGCGTGGGCGGCAGGACCCGGGCGGCTCCCGACTTGCCCACCAGCCCCAGCAGGCTGGCTGCGGGTGAACGCAAGGTCCGGGGCACGAACTGCCACCTGTTGCCCATCCATTGGCGTTCATGCGCTCCCTGCGTCATCAGGAATTCTCCATGGGTCCTGTGCAGTTTCTTCTCGGAGTCCAGCCACTGCCTCACCTGCAGGTGCAGTTCTTGGCGCGCCTCGCGGGTAAGCCCGGAAAGCGCCGCAAGCACGGCATCGGGTGGACCTCCCTGATCCGCCTGGATGCCGTGCTCTGCCAGCGTAGCGCGCAACCGGTCGTGCAGGGCGCTGAACTGAACGACTTCGTGTTCCAGCGCTTTGGAGAGTTCGGGCAGCCAGTGCCTGTCGTTGATGTTCTTCTTGTCGGGAACGATCACTGGGCCGTGACGCTCGCGAAGCGACTCGCACAGGGTCACAACGGCCGACTGCTGCAGGGCATTCATGGGAGCAGCGATGGCGGCCGTGCCGAACCCGATCCCGGCGCCGGCCCAGGGATCGCCGGTGGCGTAGTTGACCCACGGCGAGACGATATATTGCAGCGCGTTGTTCATGAACGATCCGGTGGGATTCGGCAAGCCTGACAGGAAAGCGCTGCGCCGCAGTGCATCCACGTCCTCCCGGTCCAGGCCCTGGGCTCCGTACCATGCCCGTACATCGGTTTCCGACACCTCCCTCATGAGGTCCGAGTGCGTGGGTATCTGCCGCATGAGCGGACGCAAGCGGTTCACCAGGTCCACGGCCATCTGTGGATTGACCTCCCGGGATGATTGCGTCGCGAGCGACACCTGCATGCGCTGCAGAGCAACGAGCCGTGCGGCCGGTGTGGAAGCAATCGCACCGCCCCGCTCCACCTGCACGGTTCCCTGCGGCTCGGTAATGCCTGCCTCCAAATCCAGGATCGTCCCGGACTCGGCGGCTCCGGTGGCGGACGCCAAGCTGACGCGGGGCCGCACCGCGGCCTCCGGGCCGTAATCCGTCGCCCGCGCGTGCAGGCCGGTAAGTGGTCCCGGTGCATTGGATGCACTCGCCGTGTCTGGCTTTCCCTGTCCAACCTCCGCATCGGAGACCGGGGACTGCAGTTTGCTCATTCGGCCGGATGCGCGATGACTGATGATGTTGTTGTCCATTGCAAACCCCTGCTCCTCTGATCGGATAACTTATATCCAGCACATTAAGAATGACCAGTTGGAGACACCACGGCAGGCCGAGCGAAGCGATGTCGTGGTTTTCGAAGTTTCAGGAGGAGCGCATCGCGTCCGGGCGCAGGTACTTGATGACCAGAAAGCCGCCGACTCCGTAGCTGTAGCCCTCGCGCCACCGGCCCGATTGCTTCACGCCGCCGAACGGGTCGCCGTCGGACCGCATCCGCGGCGCATCGGCCAGCACGGTGGCGCCCTGCACGCCGCGTCCAGGTCGGCATCGCCGAACACGATGCAAGGCACATTGCCACCCGGCTTCAGCGAGAGTTTCTTGACGATGTCCGGGCTCCGGCGCGTCAGGGTGCGGCCGGTTCCGGTGGAGCCCGTGAGGTGAATGCGCGGCACGCGGGCCATGGGCTTGCCCATGGCGGGAACGGTCACGTCGATGGTGCCGCCGCCCTCAGCGCACCATGCAGGGCCGCTTGTTGTCGAAGCGCCAGCCCGGCACGAGGTACTGCATGGCGACCGCATCGTCGCGTGCGCCCAGGCCGTGCTGCAGGTAAAGCCGGTGCGCGGCTTCCACGGCATCCATGTCCAGCTCCAGCCCCAGGCCGGGGCGTTGCGGTACCTGGATCTGCCCGCCTTTGATCCGGTAGGGTGCGCGGGTGAGGTGCTGGCCGTCCTGCCAGATCCAGTGGGTGTCGATGGCCGTGACCTTGCCGGGCGCGGCGGCCGCCACGTGGGTGAACATGGCGAGCGACACGTCGAAGTGGTTGTTGGAGTGCGAGCCCCAGGTCAGGCCGAAGGCCTCGCACACCTGGGCCACGCGCACCGATCCAGCCATGGTCCAGAAATGCGGGTCGGCCAGCGGGATGTCCACCGACTGCAGCGACAGGCTGTGCGACATCTCGCGCCAGTCGGTGGCGACCATGTTGGTGGCCGTGGGCAGGCCGGTGGCGCGGCGGAATTCGGCCATCACCTCGCGGCCGGAATACACGCCCTCGGAGCCGCACGGATCTTCCGCATAGGCCATCACGCCGTGCAGGTCGCGCGTGAGGCGCACGGCATCCTTCAGCAGCCAGCCGCCGTTGGGGTCGAGCGTGACACGTGCCTGCGGAAAGCGCTCGTGCAGCGCGCGGATCGACTCCACCTCGTCCTCACCGCGCAGCACGCCGCCCTTGAGCTTGAAGTCGGCGAAGCCGTAGCGCGCATGCGTGGCCTCGGCCAGGCGCACGATGGCCCCGGGCGTGAGTGCTTCCTCGTTGCGCAGGCGGAACCAGTCGTCCTCTGCGCCGGATTCGTCCCGGTAGGCCAGGTCGGTCTTGCGGCGGTCGCCCACGTAGAACAGGTAGCCCAGCACCTGCACGGCCTCGCGCTGCTGTCCGTCGCCGAGCAGCGCGGCCACGGGCACGCCCAGGTGCTGGCCCAGCAGGTCGAGGAAGCACGACTCCACGGCGGTGAGCGCATGGATCGTCACGCGCAGATCGAACGTCTGCAGGCCGCGGCCGCCGCTGTCGCGGTCGGCGAAGCGCGCCCGCATCGCGTTCAGCACCGCGCGGTGGTGGCCCACGCCCTGTCCCACGACCAGCGCGCGCGCGTCTTCGAGCGTCTGCCGGATCTTCTCGCCGCCCGGCACTTCGCCCACGCCGGTGCGGCCCGCGCTGTCGCGCAGGATCAGCAGGTTGCGCGTGAAGAAAGGGCCGTGGGCGCCGCTCAGGTTCAGCAGCATGCTGTCGTGGCCGGCCACGGGCACGACGCGCAGGTCGGTGATGACGGGCGTGGCGCCCGGGGCCTGGAGGTTGTCGGAAGATGTCATGGTGAATGGAAAAAAGGAAAGTAAGTACGGCCCCCGGTGCCGTATCCGGCGCGCCCGCGGAGCAGGCCACGCCAGCGGACGCCGTGGAACCGGCTTTGCCGGGCTACCCGGTCAGGGAGGTACCGTTCACTAGTCGGAGGTGATCTTGCGCATTTCGATGAGCTGCTTCCAGCGGGTCCATTCGCGGGCCTGGAAGGCCGTGAATTCAGCCGGCGTGCTCGCCACGATTTCCAGGCCCTGCTCTTCCATGCGCTTGCGCACGGCGGGGTCCTTCATCGACGCGATGGCGGCGGCGGCGAGCTTGTCCTTCACGGCGGCCGGCAGGCCCCGGGGCGCGGCCATGCCCTGCCAGGAATACACCTCGGCACCCGCCACCCCGGCCTCGGCCAGCGTGGGGACGTCGGGCAGCACGGGCGAACGCTGGCTGCCGGTGACAGCGATGGCATGCAGCTTGCCCGCGCGGATGTGCGGCAGCACGGCATTCACGTTCTGAAACGAGAAGTCCACCTGGTTGCCCAGCAGGTCGTTGATGGCCGGCGCTCCGCCCTTGTAGGGGATGTGCAGGCCCTGCGTGCCGGTCTGCTGCCAGAACACCTCGGCGGCCAGATGGTCGGAGGAGCCGTTGCCCGAACTCGCGAAGCTCACCTTGCCAGGCTGGGCCTTGAGCTGGGCGATCACCTCGGGCACCGTGCGGGCCTTCTGCGCCACGTTGGCCACGAGCACGTTCGGCGCCTGCACCGGCACGGTGATGTAGTCGAAATCCCTGGTGGCGTCGTAGGGCACGTTTTTCTGCAGGTGCGGCGTGACGACGAAGGCGCCGAGCGACGACACCAGCAGGGTATAGCCGTCGGGGGCCGCGCGTTTCACGAAGCCTGCGCCGATGGTGCCGGTCGCGCCGGGCCGGTTGTCCACCACGAAGTTCTGTCCCAGCCTGTCTCCCATGCGCTGGGCCATGGCGCGCGCCACCATGTCGGTGGAGCCGCCTGCGGGGAACGGCACGATGATCGTGACCGGCTTGTCGGGCCAGGCTCCCTGCGCCAGGGCGGGCGGCACGGCGCAGAGGAGCATGGCGGACAGTGAAAGGGCGGCGCAGAGGCAGCGCAGAAATCGGGGGGCGGGCATGGCTTTTGTCTCCTGTTTTGCGAATGTTAACGTTAACATTTACGAAATGCAGAGGGTAAACCCGGCTTCTGCGACAGGCGGTTCCGTCATCCGGCGCCATCGCGTGGAAGCGGCACGCCCTAGACTCGCCGGATGGCCCTGCCCCCCGACGCCCCCTCCCCGCCCCCCGGTCCCGCCGCCCGTCCGGGGTCGGCTTCCCGCGCCGCCGTCACCCTGCGGGAAGTGGCCGACCGTGCGGGTGTGTCGATGATCACGGTCTCTCGCGCACTGAAGACGCCACGGCAGGTCAGCGAGGCCACCCGGGCCCGCGTGGAGGAAGCCGTGTCCACCCTGGGCTACGTGCCCAACCTGCTGGCGGGCGGCCTGCGCTCTTCGCGCAGCCACCTCGTCATGGCCCTGGTGCCCACCATCCGTGGTCAGTTGTTCGGTGAAATGATCCAGTCACTCACCGATGCGCTGCATGCGCGCGGCTTCCAGGTGGTATTCGGCGAGGTGGGCTACGCAGCGTCGCGCGAGGACGAACTGCTGCGCGCCATCGTCGGGCGGCGCCCGGACGGCATCGTGCTCACGGGCGTGATGCACTCCCCCGAGGGGCGGCGGCTGCTGCTCGCTTCGGGCATTCCCGTGGTGGAGACCTGGGACACCACGCCTACGCCCATCGACATGCTGGTGGGGCTGTCGCACGAGCGGCTGGGCGACGCGGTGTGCCGCTACCTGCATGGCCGCGGGCGGCGCCGGCTGGCGCTCATCAGCGGTGACGACGAGCGCGCCGCACGGCGCCAGCGGGGGTTTTCCGAGGCCGCCCGGCAACTGGGCCTGCAGGAGCCGGTCCTGCGGTGGGTGCCCGCACCCACGTCGCATGCCCAGGGGCGCGACGGACTGGCTGCGCTGCGGGAGGACACCCCCGACATCGATGCGGTGTTCTGCAGTTCCGACATGCTGGCGCTCGGGGTGCTCACGGAGGCCCGCGAGCGCGGCATCGCTGTGCCCCGGGACCTTGCCGTGGTGGGTTTCGGCGACATCGAGTTTGCCGCCACCCTGGCGCCCAGCCTGACCACCGTGCGCATCGACGGCACGCGCATCGGCCGGATCGCCGCGTCCTTCATCGCCGACCGGGCGGAGGGCCGCGCCCTGCCCGAGCCCCGGGTGGACATCGGATTCTCGATCGTGGAGCGCGAGAGCGTCTGATGCGATGCAGGCGGGTGCGGGCACGCAGGGCATGTTGCGCTTCGCGGTACCGCAAGGCCCTGCGCCCTTCCATCCGGCAGCTGCCGGCGTTCGCGCAGGATGGAGCGATGACATCCATTTCTCCATCCTCCCTTCCCGGCCGCGCCGAACACGCCCGGCCCGCGTCCACAGTGCACGGCGGCGACGGCGGCACGGCACCGACGTCTTCGATCCGCCGTTCATCCCGCCGCGATGCAGCAGGACCGCTGGCAGAACTGCGTGGCATCCGGGGGCCGGGCCTGGGCCATCCACCATCCCGCGCAGGGCTGCGCGCCCCCCGGCAGGCGCCGACGGCAGCGCTCTGGCCCGCGCTGCTGTTCACGGCGCTATGGACCCTGTCGGAAGGCCCGCGCCCGGCGCAGACGCCGGCATCCCTGTCCACGGCGGAAGCCGCGGTCCTCGAGCGGCTCCGGCAATACCGCCCGGCGCGGCCACAGAACTGCATTCTGTTCAGCGATCCCAACAAGGACCCGGACGACGCGGTGTCCTTCGTCATCGGAAAGCCCTTGCAGGAGATGGGGCTGGCGAAGATCCACCATGTCGTGACCACCCTCGGCCCCGCCGACATCCGGAAGGAGCGCGCGCGATTCTCCAAAGGGGTATTCGATGCCCTCGGCATGCCCGACGTCGCCGTATCGGCAGGCGGCGAGTACGACATGGGACGGAGATCGGCAGACCACGGTGTCTTTCTGCGGCGCGGGGAGCCGCTGCGCGCTCCGCAAGAGCGCCTGGAGGCGGAAGCAGGGCAGGATATCGGCGGCAGCCTGGCACGCCTGGAAGGCAGGGCCACGCTGGTGGCGATCGCCGGAATGACCGATGCCAACGCCCTGCTGCAACAGCACCCCGCGCTCGTCAGGGAGAAGGTGGAACGCATCGTCATCATGGGTGGCATCGAACAGGCCCCGGACGCCGAAGGATGGGTGCAGCCCGACGAGCGCGCCTACAACAATCACACCGACCAGGCCGCCGCGCGGGCGTTCTACCGCACGGCCCAGGAATACGGCATTCCCCTGCGCATCGTCAGCAAGGAAGCCGCCTACCAGGCGGCAGTACCCCCAGAGCTCTATGAAGCGCTGGGCAAGACCGGCCACCCGGTGGGCAGCTATCTTGTGGACATCCAGCGCGACGCCCTCAGGCATCTGTGGCGAGGCATCATGGAAGGCCAGATCGCCCGGCTCGACAAGCGATGGTTCTACAACACGTTCGTCGCGCGCCCCGGGGAGAACGCGCAAGCCTTCGAGGCGTGGCGGGCATCCGCAGAGGCATCCTTCGACGCGGTGTGGGAGAGCATCAGCCGGTTGAACCTCTACGATCCGCTCACGCTGCTCGCCGCCACCGACGGGCCCGCAGGCATGCTGTTCCGCCCGGCCCCCGTGCCAACGCGGGGCACGGGCGTGGTGGAAGTGATCGGGGCCGATCAGGTGGCCTCACCCGCGGACGCCAGGAACCTGATGTCCGCCCTCGCCAAGACCGCGCTGGGAAGCTGACGGGGCCTGCGGCGGCGGTCGGAGCCCGGGATCAACGCATCGGGATCACGAACACCTTGCGCGGGGCCGTGCACCCCGGGCCTTCATAGGGTTCGCTGTCGCGCTCCCAGCCCGGGCCCGGGGACACCTGCGTGCAGACGCGCTGGCCATCCACCTTGCTGCGCCAGTAGTACCAGGCGGCCGGACCGGCGTGCGCGGCCATGCAGCACAGTGCCGCCAGCGCGGCGCAGGCGGGAAGGCGCCATGCCGCTGTTCTTGCCATGGCCTTGTCGAGCATGCGGGACTCCTTTCATTGCCGATGTCCGCGGCGATCCTGTCCGCATTGTGCGGCTCCCGTTTGAAGCCGGCGCAAAGCCGGGATTCACCGCGCGTTCAGCTGCCGGGAAACGGCGCAGTCACGATCCATCCCTCAACCGGGTCCAGGCCGGCAGGCAGCCCGTAAAGCAGATCACCCAGCGCATGGCGCCTGGCCGCCCAGGCAGCCTGGACGAGGCAGAGCACGGCATCGAGGCTGTCGCCGCTCGCGTCGCCGGCCAGCGCATCCCGCTGGGCGTTGGTGAGGGCCACGCGCAGCCCCAGCCGGGTGGCGCCCGACTCCAGGCCCGCGATCAGGTCCTTGCGGGCGATGAAGCGCTCGGTGGTCTGTTTCGCCGTCTCGTCGCTCTTGTAGCTGCGCCGCCCGAGGATCTCGCGCGCCAGCAGGCCGGGGTAGGCCTCCAGCGCCACGCGCGCCGGATCACCGGCCCGCAGCCCCGGAATGTGCACACCCGCATCGATCAGCAGCGGCAGGCCCGCGTGCAGCATGTACGCCACGGGCGGGTTGACCCATTTCATCGAGGTGCTGGAGCCGGCCGGCCCGTCGGTGGCGCGGTGCACGAACTTCGCGCCCACGGAACGCGCGGCGCAGAAGGCAGCGAAGGTTTCGCGGATCTGCGGCCGGGTGAGGCTGCGGTAGTGGGCCATGCTGCCGGCCCAGTCCAGGGGCCAGTCCAATGCCTCCAGCAGGCCGCGCGGCAGGCCGAACGGCAGGTCGAAGCCGCCCACCCAGGCGCCCGGCGCGGCCAGCCAGCGGCCGAAGGAGTCCAGCGTCTCGAACCGCTCGAGCCCCGACAGCGACACCCGGCCACCGCGTTCGCGGCCGAGCGCGAGCACGATGGGCTTGCGGCGGCCCGGGCTGCTGGAAAAGTCGCAGCCCACGAGCAGCGGCCCGGCGGAGGGAACCGGCTCGGCCATGCGGCTACCCCAGTGCCAGCGCCACCACGCCGGCGGCGATGAGCACCGCGCCGGCCAGCCGCGAGGCGCGATCGCCCTCGCCGAGCAGGTGTCCGCCGATGAGCGCCGCGAACAGCATCGAGACTTCGCGCGCGGGCGCCACGTGCGACATCGGGGCGACCTGCATCGCGTAGAGCACCAGCACGTAGGACACGGGGCTCACCAGGGCCACGGCCAGGGCGAAGCGCCATTGGGCGCTCCAGAGCCGGCGCGCCGCGGGCACGTCCCGCAGCACCGCGGGCGCGAGAAGCGCCACCCGGACGAAATTGCCCATGTAATCCACGAGGATGGGCGACATCAGCAGCATCTTGACCGCATAGCCATCCACCACGGTGTAGCTCGCGATGAACGCGCCCGTGAGCAGCCCGTAGGCGATGCCCTTGTGCACGCGGGCGCGCGCTGCGGGATCGTGCGATGCACGCAGCAGCGCCGGTCCGCCGGCGATGAGGAACACCCCGCCCACCACGCCCGCGATGCCGGCCACTCCCAGCGCGCTGATGTGCTCGCCGAGGAAGGTGATGGCCACGAACGAGGACAGCAGCGGCCCCGAGCCGCGCGCGATCGGATAGACCACGGTGAGGTCCGCCTTGCGGTAGCCGCGCAGCAGGATCACGTAGTAGGCCATGTGCAGCGCGCCGCTCGCCGCCACGAGCGCCCATTCGGTGGCGCCCCACGAGGGCACAGCATCCCGGCCCAGCCAGAAGCCCAGCGGGGCCCAGACGAACATCATCACCACGGAGGTGAAGAACGCGAACCGCGCGTCGCCTCCTGCCTTCTTGGCGACGATGTTCCAGCCCGCGTGGATGACGCCGGCCAGCAGGATGAGGGCGAAAGCGGAGAACGGCATGCGGAGCCCTGCGGCGGCAGGGCGGTGGACGGATCGGGAAAAGCGCCGGCGGCCTTGGCGGGCCGGGATGCGCCCGGCGGCGGCTGCCGCCAGGGAGGGCAGCAGGAGGCCGCGTCAGGTACGGCCAATGACCGACGCCGTGGCCATGAGCTCTTCCAGCAGCGCCAGGGAGACGCGGCCGGAGACCACGTACGGATCCAGTTCCGGCTTCTCGGAATACTTCAGCAGGGTCGAATGGTTGATGCGGCCGAGGTTCACCTGCCCCATGGTCCAGCCGCCGAAGCGGCGCTCCTCGATCTCCTCGAAGTACAGCAGCTCGACATCCTTGTGGCGGGGATCGCGCAGGATGTGGCCGTAGAGCTCGTTCACGGCAGAGCGGCCACCCTCGATGGCCTGCAGGAACACGCCGGCGCCATAGCAGAGCACCCCGGTGATGCCGCTACCCGGGTTGTGCTGGCGCGACTGGGCCAGGATGTCTTCGATGGCCGCGCTGGAGGTGTCCACCGCGCGGCTCGCATAGAGCAGGCGTACGAGCATGTCAGGTCCTTCCGGGGATGAGCGAGAGGAATTCCCGGCGCAGCGCCGCGTCCTTCAGGAAGACACCGCGCATGACCGAGTTCAGCATTTTGCTGTCCATCTCGCGCACGCCCCGCCAGGACATGCAGAAGTGGCTGGCCTCCATCACGATCGCGAGGCCGTCGGGCTGGGTCTTTTCCATGATGAGGTCGGCCAGCTGCACCACCGCCTCCTCCTGGATCTGGGGGCGGCCCATGACCCAGTCCACCAGGCGCGCGTACTTCGACAGGCCGATGACGTTGGTGTGCTCGTTGGGCAGCACGCCGATCCACAGCTTGCCGATCACGGGGCAGAAGTGGTGGCTGCAGGCGCTGCGCACGGTGATCGGCCCGACGATCATGAGCTCGTTCAGGTGCTCGGCATTGGGAAACTCGGTGATCGCGGGCTGCTTGACGTAGCGGCCCCGGAACACCTCGCCCAGGTACATCTTCGCCACGCGGCGGGCGGTGTCCTGGGTGTTGTGGTCGCCGGCCGTGTCGATGACCATGCTGTCGAGCACGCCCTGCATCTTGGCCTCGACCTCGTCGAGCAGTTGCTCGAGCTCGCCGGGCTCCAGGAAGTCGGCGATGTTGTCGTTGGCATGGAACCGCTTGCGGGCCGCGAGCAGGCGCTCACGTATCTTGGCCGAGACAGGCGCGCCTTCGGGCGGGGGAGCGCTGTTCGGATCGTCGGCGAGGTGTGTGAACATGCCGGCGATGGTACCAGCGATGCGCCACATCGGCTCGACCAGGGTTTCGCTGGCTCCGGCAGCGCCGGCCGGCCACATCGAGCTATTAAATCAATAGCAAACCAATCAGGAAGGCCGCCTCAGTACCGGCTGCCGGTCACCCACAGGGCCAGGCGCATGAGCGCGAACGCCACGCGGTCGCGCAGCCGCTGGCCCCAGGGCCGGGCCCCGTAGGCCTGCGGGTCCAGCCGTCGGCCGGCGTGCTCCATGGCGTCCACCAGCCGCGCCCGCAGCGCCCGGGCGAATCCCGCATCCTCCACCACCACGTTCGCCTCGCGCGCCAGCAGCATGGACAGCGGATCGAGGTTGGACGAACCCACGGTCGCCCAGGGGTGATCGCCCTGCGCGTCGATGACCGCCACCTTGGCGTGCAGGAAGCTCGGCGCGTACTCGTGGATCTCCACCCCGGCCGCCAGCAGCGCGCCATAGACCGGACGTGCCGCGTGGTACTGCATGAAGTACTCGTAGCGCCCCTGCAGCAGCAGCCGCACGCGCACGCCGCGGCGCGCGGCCAGCACCAGCGCGTGCCGCAGCTTGCGCCCCGGCAGGAAATAGGCATTGGCGATGATGACTTCGTGGCGGGCGTTGCCGATGGCGCGGCGGTAGGCGCGCTCGATGCGGCTGCGGTTGCGCAGGTTGTCGCGCAGCAGCAGCCCGGCGCGCAGCCCGTGCACCGCCGCGGCTCCGCCGGGCGCGGCCTCCCGGGCCAGACGTTCCGCCTGGCGGGCCTGCGCCGCGGCGCGCAGATCGCGCATCAGGTCGGCCAGCCGGCGCTGCCGCGCGTCGCGCGTGGCCTGCAGGCGCCACCAGACCTGCTCCATGGCTTCGCCGGCCTCCTCCACGAGGCGGCCCCACACCCGGACGGCGAAATCGAACCGCGGCGACTCCAGCACGCCATGGTTGGGGTCGTGCAGGTCGTCCAGCACGTTGATGCCGCCGCAGTACAGCACGCAGCCGTCCACCACGCACAGCTTGCGGTGCAGGCGCCGCCAGCGCCTGGGCAGCAGCAGGCCCAGGGGGCCCAGCGGCGAGTACACCTGCATGCGCACGCCCGCCTCCTCGAAGCGCTCGGGCCACGGCGAGCACAGGCGGCCCGTGCCGACCCCATCGACCACGAGATGCACACGCACGCCCCGGCGGGCCGCGCGGATCAGCGCCTCCGCGATGTCGGCCCCGGAGCCGGTGCAGTCGAAGATGTAGGTCTCGAACTGGATGTCCGAGAGTGCGGCGTCCATGTCGGCCACCAGCGCGCAGAACAGTTCCGCCGAGCCCTGCAGCAGCGCGACGCGGTGCCCGCCGGACAACGCGGCCGGAACCGCGCGGCGCCGGCGCAGGGTGAAGCGCGGCACGCCGCGCCGCGGTGCGGGGGCGGCCGCCGGAGCGGCGGAACGCGGGGCCGGCGGCATCACAGCCGGAATTCCGCGATCAGCGGCAGGTGGTCGGACATGCGCCACCAGATGCGGCCTCGCGGCACGTGCAGGCCCATGGGCTCCATGCCGCGCACGTACACATGGTCCAGCTGCACCAGCGGCAGGCGCGCGGGATAGGTCAGCGCGCGCGGCTCCCCTTCGTATTCGCGCAGGCCGAACGCCGCCAGCGCATGCTTGACCTGCCGGCCCCAGTCGTTGAAGTCTCCCGCCACGACCAGTGGCGCACCGGCCGGCACCTCCCGCGCCACGAAGCGCTGCAGCTGCTCCACCTGACGCACCCGGCTGCCCGGGATCAGGCCCAGGTGGACGACGATGGCATGCACGCGGCGGCCCTGGACCTCGACCTCGACATGCAGCAGCCCCCGCTGCTCGAAGCGATGGTCCGACATGTCCTCGTGCTGGTGGCCGATCACCGGCCAGCGCGTGAGCAGCGCATTGCCATGTTCGCCATGGCGCGTGAACGCATTGGTGCGGTACACCGCCTCGTAGCCTTCCGGGGCGAGGAATTCGGCCTGCGGCAGTTCGGGCCAGCGCGGGAAATGCCGCGCACCGCGCCGGTGCACCTGGCGCACCTCCTGCAGGCAGACGATGTCGGCGTCCAGCTGCTCGACCGCGTGGCCGAGGTTGTGGATCTCGAGCCTGCGGGCCGGGCCCAGGCCCTGCACGCCCTTGTGGATGTTGTAGGTGGCAATCCGGAGAGTGCCGGCGCCGTCGGAGACGTCCCATGGTTCCATGGCGCGATTGTGGCGCAGCCGCCCGGCCTCCCGCACATTCCCTCTCCCGCTTCCAGCCTCCAGGCCCTACACTGGCGCGTCGCCTCCCCCACTCCTTCGACGCCGCACCGCGGCCTTCCATGTCCAGCGCCAAAGCCGCCCACCTCGCCGAATCGCAGGCCCTGGTCATCGATGGCAACGCGACGTCGCGCAGCATCCTCGTGGCGCAGCTGCGGGAGTACGGCATCGCGCGCGTGGTGCAGTGCAGCAGGGTGCAGGACGCGCGCGCCCGCCTGGAGCACACGGTGTTCGACTACGTGCTGTGCGAGCAGTACTTCCAGGAAACCGGGCAGTCGGGGCAGACGCTCCTCGACGACCTGCGCCGCGCGCAGATGCTGCCCTTTTCCACGGTCTTCTTCATGGTGACGGCCGAGGCGTCGTATGCGGCGGTGGCCGAAGCCGCGGAATCCGCCCTCGACGGCTACCTGCTCAAGCCGTTCACGCCCAGTGCCCTGTTCGAGCGGCTGTCGCTGGCGCGGCTGCGCAAGAACCACCTCAAGCCCATCTTCGACGCGATCGGCGAGGAGGACTTCGAGGGTGCGGCCAGGCTCTGCGTGCAGCGCTTCGAGACGCGCCAGCCCTATTGGCTGTATGCCGCACGCATCGGCAGCGAACTGCTGCTGCGGCTGGGCCGGCACGACGAGGCCCGCACGCTGTTCGAAGCCGTGATCGAAGCGCGCGCCCTGCCCTGGGCCAAGCTGGGCGTGGCGCGCTCGCAGATCGAGGCCGGCCAGGCGCCGCGCGCGGTCACCACCTTGGAGGGCATCATCGGCGAGGACGCATCGTTCGCGGACGCCTACGATGTCCTCGGACGCGCGCAGGTGGAGATGGGGCAGTTCGAGGAGGCGCTCGGCACCTACCGCACCGCCGCGCAGCTCACGCCCGATTCCGTCGTGCGGCTGCAGAAGCTGGGCATGATGGCTTACTACCTCGGCGACCACGACACCGCCGCGAAGATGCTCTCGCGCGCCGCCGTGCTGGGACTGGACTCCAAGCTGTTCGACTACCAGTCGGTCGTGCTGCTCGCGTTCAATTACTTCGACACGTCCGACCGCAAGGGGCTGGAGCGCTGCATGGCCGATTTCGCCCGCATCCGCGAGCGCCATCCGGCCAGCCAGCGGCTGCAGCGCTTCGAGAGCGTAGTCCGCGCACTCCAGTTGATCCTGCAGCGGCAGTTCGCCCAGGCGGTGGCCGGGGTGCGCGCAATGGCGGCCGAGGCCTCCGCCCCGGATTTCGACTTCGAGGCCGCCTGCAACCTCGTGGGGCTGCTGGCCGTGCTGACTCGCACCTCGATCGACCTGCCGGACGCCTCGACCTGGATCGAATCGCTCGGCATGCGCTACTCCAATACGCGCAGCCTGTGCGAACTGCTGGCGCGTGCAGGCAACCTCTGCCCGGAGTATGCGGAAGCCCTGCGCACCTGCCTTCCGCGGGTCAACCGCGCAGCCGAGGAGGCCATCGCCCGCAGCCTGGGCGGAGACCCCGCGAGCGCCGTGGGCCAGTTGCTCGTGCACGCGGACGCCACGCTGAACACCAAGCTGCTGGACCTGGCGCAGCAGGTCCTGACCCGCTATGCCCCGCGCCTGGATGCCGCGGTATCTTCCGGGCACCAGGAGCGCATCGACGCCCTGCGCGCGCGCTGCGGCCACGCGCCCGCCCGGGCCATGCTCGGCCAGGGCACCGAGCGCAAGCCCGGGGAACTGGTGCTGCGCACCGGCCGCGCAACCGCCAGCGCCAGGGCGGACGCCGCCATGCCGCCGGCCGCGGAGGAGCGCACCGACGATGCGGCCGGTGGACTGACCTCCAATGCCGGCCATGGCGGAGATGCCGCCGACCTGCTGCGCCTGCGCCCCGCCTGAGCGCTAGGCATCACGCTGCGCCAGCGGTCGCGGCCTACCGGACGGGGCCAGTCATCCGGAACCTTCCGGGCCCGCGCGTTCCACGAACCGCGGAAGCCACAGGCAGGCCTCCGCATTCGATGGCGAAAAACAGGCCAGCGCTGCCTCGCGCCAGGGCAGCCACTGCCAGGCATCGTGCTCCCGCGGGCTCAGCACGACTGGCGTGCCCACGGGCACGCACATCCCGAACAGCCGCTCGCGGTTGCGCACCACACCCGGCGCATAGCGGTGCAGCCACTGCGGCCAGATGTCGTACTCGTTTTCCAGGAACCAGTCGGTCAGCACATGCCCCGGCGCGCGCGCATCGATGCCGGTCTCCTCGAACACCTCCCGGACCGCGGCGGCCTCGAAGGCTTCCCCAGGCCAGTCCTTGCTGCCCGTGACGCACTGCCAGTGCGGCTCGCCGCCACCCGCGCGGCGGATCATCAGCACCTCGAGCGCCGGCGTATGGATCACCACCAGCACCGACTCGGGAATCTTGTAGCCCACGGAGCCGCTGGCCGGAGGCGCCTGCGGCGGCACGGACTCCCCGCGCATCAGCCGGCCGCCACGAGCGCCGCCAGGTCCAGCGGCGGCTCCGGCCCCAGGGCACCGGCAGCGCACTGGCGCAGCCACGGGGCGCCGATGCGGCACAGCATGCGCTTGCCGGCACCACCGTCGACGGGTACCGAGAGCACCGCGTCGATCAACGGCGCCTGCCCGGCGGCAGACGGCCACGCCACGGGCTGCAATTGCCGCGCATCCATGTCCAGCATGGGGCCGAGTCCATCCACCCGCAGCGCGAATTCGCCCGTGCGCCCGTCGTCCAGGCCGATCCGCAGGACGATCAGCTGGTGCAGGCCCGACGGCAGGCCCGTCCACCCAGCCCGCCCGCGCTGGTCCGCCACGAGCGAGTGCATGTCCACCACGGGGCACACCCGCTCCCCGATCTGCGCCAATCCCAGGAATGGGGCCCGGGCGCGTCCGGCCTGCAGCACGGCGACATCCTGCGCGGCAGCGGCCACGTGGGCCGAACCGATCCCGAACCAGTGCTCGCCGACCAGGAAGGTGGCCAGTTGCAGTTCGCTGCCGGTCTCCCGGCGCGGTGCGGATGCCGCGGGCACCGGCACGCTCCTTCCGCCCCAGCCGGCGGAATCATCGCTGGCGCACAGGCGGCGCAGCGCGATGCAGCGCAGGCCATGGTCATAGCCGTCCTGCGCGCGGAACTCGCGGTAGCCATGGCCCTTGTCGACACCCACACCGAACACTCCTCCGACGAGCGACACCATTCGCTCGCCGGGTGCCACCCGCAGCGCATCCAGGGCCACGGATACAGCCTCTTGCGCACGTGCCGCGCCGGTACGGCTGGCACGCGCCAGGGTGCCTGCGGCATCGACGAAAGCCAGCAGGTCCTGCTCGCCCAGGCCGGCAGCACAGTCGGCCAGGATGGAGTCGAGTTGCTGGGCGGCATCCCAGACGACGGCCACGCCGCCCAGCGCGGCGGCATCTTCCGCCGAGCGCACCGCCGCCGCATAGACGAACGTAGGCGAGCCGGGATGGAAGCGGCTTTCCACGTAGTCGCTGACCGTATAGGCCTGCTCCGAAGGCAGCCGCAGGCAGCGTGCCACCCAGGGTTCATCGAGGACCGTTCCCACATGGTGGGCGCGGTCCGGCCGCGACACCGCCACCACCCGGCCTGAACGGTCGAACAGCACGAGGCACGCATAGACCGTGTAGAGCGCATTGATCTCGGCCAGCACCGCGGCAGAGGCCTCGCACCGCGCGGCGCTGTCCGCCAGCGCCTGCGCGAAACGGGGCGTGAGCGCCCACCAGCGGCAGTCGTTCGCGCGCTCGTACAGGTTGCGGTCCAGGATCTGCATGGCCAGGGACGCACGGCTCTGCGCATCCCGCAACTGCGACTGGGTCACCACGCCGTACAGGCCCTCGAGTGCCGCGGCGAAGGCCCGGGCGGTCTTGCGCGCGGTGGCTCCGATCTCCGAGAGCAGGGTCCGCGCAAAAACCACCTCCCGAGCCGCCACGGCTTCGCCGCCACCGATCTGGTTCAGTTCCAGCAGCCCGTTCCACACCGAACGCTCCAGGGCGGACTGGATGGCGGCCGACCGCAGCGGAATGCCGCGCAGTTCTTCCGACAGCAGGTCCGGGCGGCCGGCCATATGCGTGCGGCCGTCCGACATGCTGGCACGCTCTTCGAAGGCGCCGTCCAGCGGCAGCATGGCGACGCCGCGCCAACCCGGGCCGGCATAGCCCTGAAAACCCTGAGTCCGGCGGACCGCAAGCAGGTACCGGCGCCCCATGTGGCGCACCACCTGCCCGGCGTCGGGCGTGCCGCTCCCCGCCTCGGGAATGCGCCAGTCCACCGGCAATTGGAGCGGATCGCCGGATGCCAGCACCCGGCCCTCTCCATCCACCATCGCCAGCACCGCATCGATACCGGAATGCTCGCCCTCGTCGGTATCGCGGAGGGACTCGAAGATCGCGGGCATCTCATCCGCCAGGCGGAACTCCAGGCACAGCACGCCCACAGTACGTCCTTCCCGAACGACGCGGTGCGCATAGACGAGGGTGGGCACGCTCCGGCCGGTGAAGCCGTGCAAGGCGTGGTGCTCCACGTACGCGGCATCGCTGCCCAGCACCTCGCGCAGGAACTGCTGGTCGCGATCGTGCAGCGCGCCGCCGGGCGCGGGCAGGTCCCCGTGCAGGCAGGCACAGGGGCGGCACTGCGCATCGAAGAGGAAGATATTGCCGTACACGGTGTATTTGCCCGCGTACGCCTTCAGGCGCGACTCGATGGCCGAGCGCTCACCCGGGCTGTGGCGCCCCTCGTCGAGGTACCTGGCCAGCGGGCCGTCCAGCGCAAGGAAGCCGATGTCAGCAGTCCGTTCGAACAGGTTGCGCACCAGCACGTCGATGCAGATCTGCGCGCGGTTCGCCAGGTCGTCCAGGCGGTTGCGCAGCGCCTCCCTGGCCAGCCCGCGCATAAGCTCCCCGGAGAGCGCGGCGAAGTCGTGGCGGGCGCGCGCCAGATCGCTGCCCGAAGAAGCCTTGGTGGACAGCAGCGAGAGCGACGACAGCAGCGACAGATGGTCCCACGCACTTTCGACGAGCCTGAGCTCCTGCTGCTGTTGCTGCGCGGCAGGCATGTAGCGCAGCCATTCTTCCGGGGATGCGATGGGCGAAGTGGACACGTTGCGGTCTCCACCTTTCCTTTGAAAGAGGCAGGATATGGAAAGGTCGTGTCACTTTAAGCAAATATCGCACCTGCCGGGTTCTCCTGAACCCTGAGCGCCCCGGGGCACGGCCAGGCGCGTGCGAAGCGATCCACCCCTCAGCCGCCCGCCGTGGCCTTGCGCACCGGAACGGCCGGCGGCAATTCCTTCGCCTGCAGCGCCCGCACCTGCGCCACGAGCTGGTTGTGTGCGTCAAGGAACGCCGCAGCGATCACCTTGCCCTCGTTGGTATTGCTCCAGCCGGCACCGGCACCGCCGCCCAGGCGGCCCAGCACCAGGCCACCCACACCCAGGTCGGTGGTGCGCGCGGCGCCCGTGGCGGCGGCCACCTGCTCCGTCGTCTCGTTGTCCGAGAGCAGCAGCGCCGTCTGTGCCTCTTTGAACTTCACCCGTTCCGCGAGGCCAATGAGGCCCGCCATGTCGCGCAGCCCGGGGATCATCGCGAGGATGCCGCCCAGGCCCCGCCCGGCGTCCTGCTCGCTGAAGGTCACGCTCGGGGTCAGCGTGTATTGCGCCTCGTAGCCCCGGCCCTTGTGCACCGTGGTGTCCTTGCGCAGCACGCCCGCCTCGCGCAGGTCCTGCTCCTGCACCGTGCCGCGCAGGCCGGCGGAGCGGTCCACCACGCGGAAACATCCGCTCTGCTGGGCCAGCAGCTTGACCAGCGGCACGGGCGACGAGGGCAGCTGGTAGGCCGAGCCCATCACGTAGCCGTTCGGGTTCTCGGCCAGCGCCAGCGTGGCCACCGGCGCGTCGCAGCGCACCAGTTCACGCGCGGCATTGCGTGCGCCCTGCGGGCCGGCCGAACCGCTCACCACCGAACCACCCTCGCCCAGCTCCGTCTTCTTCTCGCCGCAGGCCGCCAGGGCCAGCACCGCCGCCAGGGCCGCGGCGCCCTTCGCGAAATTCTGCATGTGACAGGTTCCTCGCAAAAAAAATGGCAGAAGCCGCGAGGCCCCTGCCATGGGATTCGAAACCGTTGCCGGCCCCGGTCAGGCGGCCTTGGCAGCGTCCGGGTTGCGCAGGCGGATGTGCAGCTCGCGCAACTGCTTCTCGTCCACCGGGCTCGGCGCCTGCGTGAGCAGGTCCTGCGCGCGCTGCGTCTTGGGGAATGCGATCACGTCGCGGATCGACTCGGCGCCCGTCATCAGCGTGATGAGGCGGTCCAGGCCGAAGGCGAGGCCGCCGTGCGGGGGCGCGCCGTACTGCAGCGCGTCCAGCAGGTAGCCGAACTTGGCGCGGGCGTCCTCGGGCGTGAGCTTGAGGGCCGCGAACACCTTGCTCTGCACTTCGGCGCGGTGGATGCGCACCGAGCCGCCGCCCAGTTCCCAGCCGTTCAGCACCATGTCGTAGGCCTTGGCGATGCAGCGGGCCGGGTCGGTGTCCATCAGGTCCTCATGGCCGTCCTTGGGCGCCGTGAAGGGATGGTGCACGGCCACCCAGCGCGCGTCGTCCTCGTCGTACTCGAACATCGGGAAGTCCACCACCCAGAGGGGTGCCCAGACGTTCTCGAACAGGCCGTTCTTCCTGCCGAACTCGCTGTGGCCGATCTTCAGGCGCAGCGCGCCGATCGCGTCGTTGACCACCTTCAGCTTGTCGGCGCCGAAGAACAGCAGGTCGCCGCTCTGCGCGCCGGTGCGCTTCAGGATCTCGGCGATGGCCGCATCATGGATGTTCTTCACGATGGGCGACTGCAGGCCCTCGCGGCCCTTGGTCAGGTCGTTGACCTTGATATAGGCCAGGCCTTTGGCGCCGTAGATCTTCACGAACTCGGTGTAGGCATCGATCTCGCCGCGCGAGAGGCCGCCCTCTTCGCGCGCACCGCCGGGAACGCGCAGGGCCACCACGCGGCCGCCCACCATGTTCGCCGCGCCGGAGAAGACCTTGAAGTCCACGTCCTTCATGACTTCGGTCAGCTCGGTGAACTCGAGCTTCACGCGCAGGTCCGGCTTGTCGGAGCCGAAGCGGAATGCCGCGTCCTGGTAGGTCATGATGGGGAACTCGCCCAGGTCCACGTCCAGCTGGGTCTTGAACACCTCGGTCACCATGCGCTGGAAGATCGCGCGGATCTCTTCCTCTCCCAGGAAGGAAGTCTCGCAGTCGATCTGCGTGAACTCGGGCTGGCGGTCGGCGCGCAGATCCTCGTCGCGGAAGCACTTGGTGATCTGGTAGTAGCGGTCGTAGCCCGCCACCATCAGCATCTGCTTGTAGAGCTGGGGCGACTGCGGCAGCGCGAAGAACTGGCCGTCGTGCACGCGGCTGGGCACGAGGTAGTCGCGCGCACCTTCGGGCGTGCTCTTGCCCAGCATGGGCGTCTCGATGTCGATGAAGCCTTCCTTGTCCAGAAAGTTGCGCACCTGGATGGCCGTCTTGTAGCGCAGCATCAGGTTGCGCTGCATGTAGGGGCGGCGCAGGTCCAGCACGCGGTGCGTGAGGCGCGTGGTCTCGGACAGGTTCTCGTCGTCCATCTGGAAGGGCGGCGTGACCGAGGGGTTGAGCACGTTCAGCTCATGGCACAGCACTTCGATCTTGCCGCTCTTGAGGCTGTCGTTGGTCGTGCCTTCGGGGCGAGCGCGCACCAGGCCCTTGATCTGCACGCAGAACTCGTTGCGCACGCCTTCGGCCGTCTTGAACATGTCGGCGCGGTCCGGGTCGCACACCACCTGCACGTTGCCTTCGCGGTCGCGCAGGTCGATGAAGATCACGCCGCCATGGTCGCGGCGGCGGTTCACCCAGCCCGCGAGGGTGACGGTTTGGCCCATCAGGGCTTCGGTGACGAGACCGCAATAGTGGGAACGCATGGCCATGGGTGCTTCTTCCTGCGCCCGCGAGGGGCGCCCAAACTGGAGGGAGGTATCGAGCGCGGCCCCGCGGGGCGCGACGAAAGGGAAAGGGTTACTTGGAATCGGGGAGCGTGAGGTCCGGGGGAGCCACCACGCCCATCGATACGATGTACTTCAGCGCGGCATCCACGCTCATATCGAGCTCGATGCAGTCGCTCTTGCGCAGGATCACGAAATAGCCGCCGGTCGGGTTGGGCGTGGTCGGCACGTACACGCTGACGTAGCCGTCACGCAGGTAGGCGGCCACTTCGCCGCTGGGCGTGCCGGTGATGAACGCGACGGTCCAGACGCCCTCCCGCGGCCACTGCACGAGCACCGCCGTGCGGAAGGCGTTGCCGCTTTCGGAGAACAGCGTGTCCGAGACCTGCTTGACGCTCGAATAGATCGAGCGCACCACCGGGATGCGGCTCACGAGCGCATCGCCCCACTCCACCAGCTTGCGGCCCGCGAAATTGCTGGCCAGCGCACCCACCGTGAGCAGGATGGCCAGCGTGAGCAGGACGCCGAAGCCGGGGATGTGGAAGCCCAGCAGCCGGTCGGGCTGCCAGTTCTCGGGAAGGATCTGCAGCGTCTGGTCGAGCGTGCTGATGATCCAGTGCAGGACCCAGGCGGTGATCACGCCGGGCACGATCACCAGCAGGCCCGTGAACAGCCATTTGCGCAAAGCGGACATCGAGGGGCGTTCAGCTCTTGGAGGTGGGTGCGGCGGGTGCCGCGGCAGAGGGAGCCGACGCAGGTGCCGGTGCCGCCGCGGGGGCGGGAGCGGGCGCCGCAGCGCCTTCCGCCGCAGGGGCCGGCGCGCTGGCGCCGCCACCGCTGCCGCCGCGGAAATCGGTCACGTACCAGCCCGAGCCCTTGAGCTGGAAGCCGGCGGCCGTGACCTGTTTGGCGAACGTCTCGGCACCACAGGCGGGGCAGACCGTGAGCGGGGCATCGGAGATCTTCTGCAGCACATCCTTGGCATGGCCACAGGAGCCGCATTTATAGGCATAGATAGGCATTTTTTACCGTGCTGTTAGACGCGCGAAGGAGGGTTTGCAAAACCTTCAATTATAGGCAGGCGCTCCGGCGCCCCCGCCAGCCCTCGTTTCGCGGCCCTGCGCGGGTCACTCCGCTCCCACCACGCGATGGTGGGATGCGTGGCTGTTGGCCAGCCACTGGGGGGCCAGCGAGCCGGCGAGCATGCCGGCGACAGCGGCCAGCAGACCCGCCAGTTGCGCGGGGAACACCTCGCCCACGGGCAGCGCCATGAAGGCCAGCCAGAAGCCCAAGCCCAGCACGATGGCGCACAGAGCGCCCTGGGTGGTGGCACGCTTCCAGTACAGGCCGAACACCAGCGGCACGAAGGCGCCGACCAGGGGCACCTGGTAGGCGCCGGACACCAGCTCGTAGATGGAGGTGCCCTGCATGTGGATCGAATAGGCCAGCACCAGCAGGCTGAACACCAGGGTGCTGATGCGCATGGTGCGCAGGTGCTCGCGGTCGGTCACGGAGGGGCGGAACTGGCGCCAGATGTTCTCGGTGAACGTGACGCTGGGCGCCAGCAGCGTGGCCGAGGCGGTGGACTTCAGGGCCGACAGCAGCGCACCGAAAAAGAGCACCTGCATCACGAAGGGCATCTTCTCGAGCACCAGCGTGGGGAGCACCTTCTGCGGATCGTCCTTCAGCAGCGCCGCCGTCTCCGCCGGCATGATGATGAGCGCGCTGGCCACGAGGAACATGGGCACGAAGGCGAACAGGATGTAGCAGATGCCGCCGATCACCGGCCCGCGCGTGGCGGCCTTCAGGTTGTTGGCGGACATCACCCGCTGGAACACGTCCTGCTGCGGGATCGACCCGAACATCATGGTGATGCCGGCCGCGACGAAGAACACCACGTCGTGGAATTTCGGCTCCGGCAGGAAGCGGAACAGGTCGCGGCTCGCGGCGAAGTCGATCACCTTGCCGGCCCCGCCCGCCATCTCGCCCGCGAAGACCGCGATGATCGCCAGGCCCGCCACCAGGATGATCATCTGGATGAAATCGGTCACCGCCACCGACCACATGCCGCCGAAGAGCGTGTACGCGAGGATGGACACCACGCCGATCGCCATGCCTGCCGGGATGCTGATGGAGCCGCCCGAGAGCAGGTTGAACACCAGCCCCAGCGCAGTCACCTGCGCCGCGACCCAGCCCAGGTAGCTCAGCATGATGATGAGCGAGCAGATGATCTCCACCGCCCGGCCGTAGCGCTCGCGGTAGTAGTCGCTGATCGTGAGCAGCGTCATGCGGTAGAGCTTCGCGGCGAAGAAGATGCCCACGAGGATCAGGCAGAAGCCGGCGCCGAAGGGATCTTCCACCACGTTGCCCAGGCCGCCCTGGATGAACTTGGCGGGAATGCCCAGCACCGTCTCCGAACCGAACCAGGTCGCGAAGGTGGTGGTGATGATCATGTAGAGCGGCAGGTGCCGCCCGGCAATGGCGAAATCCGCCGTGTTCTTGACGCGCTTG
Organism: Paracidovorax cattleyae; assembly: GCF_900104515.1. GTDB lineage: Bacteria > Pseudomonadota > Gammaproteobacteria > Burkholderiales > Burkholderiaceae_C > Paracidovorax > Paracidovorax cattleyae. Next base: position 145,111 of record NZ_FNJL01000002.1, on the reverse strand, counting down.
GCGGCCACCAGCCCGATGGCGATGGTGGTCAGCAGATAGACGATGACCAGGGTCAGCAGCACGGCATGCTCCTCGATGTCGCGAAGTGAGGTTGTGGGTAAGAGAGGATGCGCAGGCGGCGCTGCGGAAGCTTCAGTGGAAGAACCGGATGCGGATCAGGAACTGCAGCGCCAGCAGCCCCAATACAAAACCCATGCCACCGTAGATGATGCTCTGCAGCAGCCGGTTGGTGCGGCGCTGCTCGGCGAGCAGTTCCTGCATCTCGCGCCGGTGGTCGTGCGGCTTGTGGCGCAGGTAGTCGTGCAGCAGGCGCGGCAGCTCGGGCAGCATCTTGGCGAAATGCGGCGACTCGGCCTTCACTTCGCGCCAGAGCCGCTGCGGTCCCATCTGGTCGAGCATCCACTTCTCCAGGAACGGCTTGGCCGTGCTCCAGAGATCCAGGTCCGGGTCGAGCTGCCGGCCCAACCCCTCGATGTTGAGCAGCGTCTTCTGCAGCAGCACGAGCTGCGGCTGGATCTCCACCTGGAAGCGGCGCGAGGTCTGGAACAGCCGCATCAGCACCATGCCCAGCGAGATTTCCTTGAGCGGACGGTCGAAGTACGGCTCGCAGACGGCACGGATGGCCGATTCCAGTTCGTTGATGCGCGTGTCGGCCGGCACCCAGCCGCTCTCCACGTGCAGCTCCGCCACGCGCTTGTAGTCGCGGCGGAAGAAGGCGGTGAAGTTCTGCGCGAGGTATTCCTTGTCGAACTCGGTGAGCGAGCCGACGATGCCGAAATCCAGCGAGATGTAGCGGCCGAACGAACCCGGCTCCAGGCTCACCTGGATGTTGCCCGGGTGCATGTCCGCATGGAAGAAGCCGTCGCGGAAGACCTGCGTGAAGAAGATGGTGACGCCGTCGCGCGCCAGCTGGCGGATGTCCACCCCGGCCGCGCGCAGCCGCTCGATCTGGCTGATCGGCACGCCCTTCATGCGCTCCATCACCAGCACTTCGGGGTGGCAGAAGTCCCAGAGGATCTCCGGGATGCGCACCAGGCCCAGGCCCTCCATGTTGCGGCGCAGCTGCGCGGCATTGGCGGCCTCGCGGATCAGGTCCAGCTCGTCGTGCAGGTAGTTGTCGAACTCCGCCACCACCTGCCGCGGCTTCAGGCGCTTGCCGTCGGCCGACAGGCTCTCCACCCAGCCGGCCATGGCGCGCATGAGCCCCAGGTCGTTGTCGATCACGGGCAGCATGCCGGGGCGCAGCACCTTCACCGCCACCTCGCGCTCCACGCCGTGGCGATCGCGCACGATGGCGAAATGCACCTGCGCGATGGAGGCGCTCGCCACCGGTACGCGCTCGAACGAGACGAACACCTCGCCCACGGGCCTCCGGAAGGCGCGCTCGATGGTGGCCACGGCCACGTCCGGGTCGAAAGGCGGCACGCGGTCCTGCAGCAGTGCCAGTTCGTTGGCGATGTCCGGCGGCAGCAGGTCGCGCCGCGTGGACAGCACCTGCCCGAACTTCACGAAGATGGGCCCCAGCCGCTCCAGGGCCTCGCGCAGGCGCTGCCCGCGCGGCGCGTCCAGCTTGCGGCCGAAGGAGACGATGCGCGCCAGCAGCCGCAGCCAGGGCTTCTGGAAGCTCGTCAGTACCAGCTCATCCAGTCCATAGCGCAGCGCCACCCAGACGATGGTGGCGCCGCGGAAAAGCCGGCTCATGGAACGCCGCGGTCGGAAGCGGGAGCAGCCGCCTGGGCGGAGCCGTCCGCCGGAGGACGTCCTCCCATGCGCATGCCCACGAACTGCTTGAGCGCCTGCGCGGCGCGCCGCGCGGCCGTGCAGATCGCATGCGCCGGCGTGTCGCCGACCAGGCGCGAGAGGTCTTCCTCGAGATCCCAGCGCACATGGTCCACCAGCCACTGGATCTCGGCCGCCAGCTGCACGTCGCCCTCGATGCGGATGGCCGGCTTGTCGCCGCGCAGGGCGGCCTGGGCAAGCGACAGCGGCGAGGTGTCGGTGATCTCCATGCGCAGGTCGGGCACGGCCGCTTCGCCGGCCAGGTCGAACAGGCCGGCCGGCGTCACGCGCAGGGACATGGAATAGACGCGCCACTGCAAGCGCGCCACGCTGCCGCTCTGGCGCACGAGCCGTTCCATGGCCTCGGGTTCCTGCATGAGCACGTGGTTGACGAGCAGCACCAGGCGGTGCTGCACTTCATGCACCAGCCATTGCGGGGGCTGGGGGCCGCTGGCCAGGCGCTCGAAGAGCCCGTCCAGGAACGAAAAAGGGGACTGTGGTGCTGCCATAGTCCCCGATTATTCCCCGAACTCGCCCGGACGCCCGAAAGCTTGCCCGTACACGGGCCGTGCCATTGGAGCCCGGCCCGCCGCGCGGCAGACCGGCCCCGCCGGTTTCACTGGAGCGCCTGCACGCCCGCCACGAGCCAGCCGCTGGTGCCGCTCTTGGGCTTGGTCATGTTCCAGACCTCGCGGAACGGGCTCGGGCCTGCGGAGGGTTCCTCGCGGATCATGCCGGAGAACTCCACGCTGGCCATGTAGCCGTCGCCCAGGTCCTCGATGCCCAGCAGCTGCGCCTCCAGCATCACCACGTCGGTGTGGTTGGGCTGGCTGGCACCGCGCAGGGATTCGCGCTCGCCGAGCTGCGCGCGGATTTCATCGACCATGCTGTCGGTCATCATCGAGCGCAGCGTGGCGATGTCCGAGCGGTCCCAGGCGGCCTGCAGCGTCACGAAGTTGCGCTTGGCGGCGTCCAGGAAGCCCTGCGTGTCGAAGTCGGCCGGCACGCCCCAGTTCTGCGATCCGGACAGCGCGGAGCCGATCACCACGCCGCTGCCTGCGCCAGCGGCGCGGGACGTGTCGAACGCCATGCCGCTGCGCTCGAAGGGGCGCGCGGAGGCATCGTTGCCCACGTTCTGCGGGCTGTACTGGCGCGGCACGGCCGCATCGGAGGGCGACGCGGAGCCGGCCCCCTGGAAAGCGAAGGGCGCGCCGCCGGCCGCAGCCGCGGAAGCCGGCCTGCGCGAGCGCATGACCATGCCGATCACCGCGAAGGCCACCAGCGCGAGCAGCGCGATCAGCAGGAAATTGCCGAAGGCCGCGCCCAGTCCGAGGGAGTGCGCCAGCCATGCCAGGCCCAGGCCCGCGGCCAGGCCGCCCAGCATCGCGCCCCACGGCTTCTTGGGAGCGGCGGCGGGCGCCGCGTTCGGCGCAGCCGCCGGCTTGGCCGCGGCTGCATTGGCGGGGCTGTTGCCCACCGCGTTCTGCGTGGGGGCCGCCGGCGTGGCCGGCGGGGTCGCGGCCTCGCGCTGCGTCACGTTGCTCGACTGCTTGCCGACCGACTTGCCGCCGCCCATGCGGCGCGCATCGGCGTCCAGGTGGACCACCGCGAGCATCGCCACCAACGCCACAGACCAGAATTTCATCATGTCATCTCCACTCGGTTTAGTTATCCGAAACGCGTACTTCGTCCCAGTTCAGCACTTGATTCCAACATGCAGGGCCACGATGCCGCCAGTCATGTTGTGATAGTCCACATGTCCAAAGCCATTTTTCTGCATGAGGGTTTTGAGCTCTTCCTGGCCCGGATGCATGCGGATCGACTCGGCCAGGTAGCGGTAGCTTGCGTCGTCGCCGGCCACCAGCCGGCCCAGCCGCGGCAGCACCTTGAAGGAGTACCAGTCGTAGGGTTTGCGCAGCGGCTTGGCGACCTGCGAGAACTCCAGCACCAGCAGCCGGCCGCGCGGCTTGAGCACGCGGCACATCTCGGCGATGGCCACGTCCTTGTGGGTCATGTTGCGCAGGCCGAAGGCCACGCTCACCACGTCGAAATGGTTGTCGGGAAACGGCAGCCGCTCGGCGTCGCAGACCAGCGTGGGCAGCACGGTGCCTTCGTCGATGAGGCGGTCGCGCCCCACGCGCAGCATGGATTCGTTGATGTCGGTGTGCACCACCGTGCCGCTCGCGCCCACCTTCTTCGCGAACGCGCGGGCCAGGTCGCCCGTGCCGCCGGCGATGTCCAGCACGCGCTGGCCTTCGCGCAGGTTGGCGACCATCACGGTGTAGGCCTTCCACGCACGGTGCAGGCCTCCGGACATCAGGTCGTTCATGACGTCGTATTTGGAGGCGACGGAATCGAAAACCCCGCGCACGCGGCGCGCCTTGTCGTTCTCGTCCACGGTCTGGAAACCGAAATGGGTGGTGCTCATGGTGGGATGCTAAGAGCGCAGGGGCCGCGCGGACGGTGACAACCCCGCAAAGGGTTGGGACATATGTCGCGCGGCGGGTACGCGGGGCTTGAAGAAAAAACCGGCGCCAGCGCTTGCCGGGAAAACCGCTGGCGCTATCAATATTAGAGCATACGCTCAGTGCGTGCCGCAGGCGCCACCGGCACCGCCGCCGCCGTTGCGCCCCGCCGGCATGGGCGCATCGCGATCGAGCCCGGCCTCCGCCAGGCGCTGCAGGTACTGCTGCCAGAGCGATTCCTGCTCCCGCCCGAGCCGGTACAGGTACGGCCAGGTGAAGAGCCCGCTCTGGTGGCCGTCGGAGAACACGGGCTTGATCGCGTAGTGGCCCACGGGCTCGACGGCGGTGATCTGCACATCGCGCTTGCCCGTCTGCAGCACCTCCTGGCCCGGGCCGTGGCCCTGCACTTCCGCGGAGGGCGAATACACCCGCAGCAACTCGAAAGGAATGCGGAAGCTCGCGCCATCGTCGAAGGCGATTTCGAGCACGCGCGACGCGCCGTGCACGGTGAGCGATTGCGGCGCGGCGGCGGCCGCCTGCTGGTCTGCCATGGAAGGTTCTCTCATCTTTCTGCCGCGCGGGACGCCGCGGTAGCAACTCTTACATTCGTGGACGAGAATTGTCCCACCAGCTGCCCCACAGCCCACCATGCCCGGCACCGACGCCCCCATCCCCGCGCCCCATCGTGCCGAGGAGGGGCGCCTGGCGCGCAAAGCCTTCCTGGTCATGACGCGGCGCGTGACGGTGATGGCTGCGGCGGTGGACGCAGCCTTCATCCCCTCTTCCTGCTGCTCGGATCGCCGCTGCTGACCTGGGTCAATGTGGCGAGCATCGCCATGTATGCGGCGGCCTACGCGCTGCTGGGGCGCCGGCGCAACGTCGCCGCGCTGTCGCTGATCTGGCTCGAGGTGGTGGGCCATTCGGCCCTGGGCACCTGGCTGGTCGGCTGGAACAGCGGCTTCCACTACTACCTGCTGATGTTCATCCCCGCCGTCGTGGTGGGCCGGGGCCGGCGCAGGATCACGCCGGTGATGCTGCTCGCGCTGTTCGTCCTCTACATCGGCATGTACGAGCTGTCGCGCCGCTACGGCGCGCAGGCGCCGCTCGGCGACCTCGGGCTCTCGATCACGCATGCGTTCAACGTGGCCGTGGTCTTCGCCATGGCGGCCTACACCGCGCGCTACTACTACGGTTCGGTCCTGCGCGCCGAGCGCCGGCTGGAAGACCAGGCCGCCACCGACCCGCTCACGGGGCTGTCCAACCGGCGGCGCCTGGCCAGCCTCGCGCAGGACCGCATTGCGCAGGCGCGGCAGGCCGGGCAGCCGACGGCGGTGGTGATCGCGGACATCGACCACTTCAAGCGCATCAACGACACCCACGGCCACGAGGCAGGAGACCAGGTCCTGGCGCACGTGGCGGAACTGCTGGCGCGCAGCAGCCGCGCGCGCGACCTGCTGGCGCGCTGGGGCGGCGAGGAATTCCTGCTGGTGATGCCCACGTCCGGCCTGGCGGACGCGCAGGCGCTGGCCGAGCGCATGCGCGCCGCCGTGTCCGAACACCCGGCCCGCCACGGGGCGCACGCCATCCCGGCGAGCCTTTCGCTGGGCGTGGCACAGCTGCGCAGCGGCGAATCGCTGGAAGCCGCGATCGCCCGTGCCGACGGGGCCCTGTATGCCAGCAAGAACGCGGGCCGCAACCGCGTGACGGCGGCGGACTGACCGCGCGCCCTAGTCCAGGCCGGCCTGGGCCAGGCGCTCGTGCAGCCGCTGCGCGATGGATTCGCCCCGGGCCTGCGCGGCGGCCTCCTGGACCCGGTCACGCTCGCGCTGGGGCGGCGCCCAGACAGGCGCGGGAAAATGGCTGTCCCACCCGAAGCGGGCGATCACGTGCCAGTGCAGGTGCGGCACCATGTTGCCCAGGGCCGCGAGATTGATCTTCGCGGGCTGCAGCTGCTCGCGCAGCACCTGCTCCACCACCGCCACGGCGGCCATGCAGTGCGCGCGCTCGGTTTCGGCCAGGTCCGAGAACTCCGCAGCATGCGCGTTCCAGATGACGCGGTAGAACCCCGGGAAGCCGCGGCCGACCTCCTCGCCGGCATGCACCACGCGCACCTGCCGGCCACGCCAGACCAGCGTGCCGCCGTCGCCGCCGCACAGCGGACAGGTGGAAGCCATCAGACCAGCACCCGCTCGATGCCGCCGGCGTTGGCGCGCTGCACGTACTCGGGCATCCAGTTCTCGCCCAGGATCTCGCGCGCCATCTCGACGACGATGTAGTCGGCTTCGAGCAGGCCGTTCTGCAGATCGTCCTGGTAGCGGTTCAGGCCCTGCAGGCAGCTGGGGCAGCTGGTCAGGATCTTCACGTTCTCCTGCGGAGCGACGGCACCGCTGGCACGCAGCCTGGCCTCGCCCCTGCGGATCTCTTCTTCCTTGCGGAAGCGCACCTGGGTGGAGATGTCGGGCCGGGTCACGCCCAGCGTGCCGGACTCGCCGCAGCAGCGCTCGCTCTTGACCACCTGGTCGCCCACCAGCGCCTTGACGGTCTTCATCGCGTCCTGCTGCTTCATGGGGCTGTGGCAGGGCTCGTGGTAGAGGTAGGCGCCCTTGCCCTGCAGCTGGATGCCCTTTTCCAGCAGGTATTCGTGGATGTCGATGATGCGGCAGCCCGGGAAGATCTTGTCGAACTGGTAGCCCTGCAGCTGGTCGTAGCAGGTGCCGCAGCTCACCACCACGGTCTTGATGTCCAGGTAGTTCAGCGTGTTGGCCACGCGGTGGAACAGCACCCGGTTGTCGGTGATCATCTTCTCGGCCTTGTCGAACTGGCCGCTGCCGCGCTGGGGGTAGCCGCAGCAGAGATACCCGGGCGGCAGCACGGTCTGCACGCCCGCATGCCAGAGCATGGCCTGGGTCGCCAGGCCGACCTGCGAGAACAGGCGCTCGGAGCCGCAGCCGGGGAAGTAGAACACCGCCTCCGTCTCGGCCGTGGTGGCGGCCGGATTGCGGATGATGGGCACGTAGTCCTTGTCCTCGATGTCCAGCAGCGCGCGTGCCGTCTTCTTGGGCAGGCCGCCGGGCAGCTTCTTGTTGATGAAGTGGATCACCTGCTCCTTGACCGGCGCCGTGCCCACCGTGGCGGGCGGGTGCGCGGTCTGCTTGCGGCCGAAGCCGCGCAGCAGATCGACGGCCATGCGCTGCGCCTTGAAGCCCACGTCCACCATGGCCGTGCGCATCAGCTTGATGGTGTCGGGGTTGGTGGCGTTGAGCATGCCCATGGCCAGTGCATTGCCGGGGCGGAAGGTCTTCTTGCCCATCTTGCGCAGCAGGTTGCGCATGTTCATGGTCACGTCGCCGAAATCGATCTTGACCGGACACGGCGTGTAGCACTTGTGGCAGACGGTGCAGTGGTCGGCCACGTCCTCGAACTCCTGCCAGTGCTTGATGGACACGCCGCGGCGCGTCTGCTCCTCGTACAGGAACGCCTCGACCAGCAGCGAGGTGGCCAGGATCTTGTTGCGCGGGCTGTAGAGCAGGCTGGCGCGCGGCACGTGCGTGGCGCACACGGGCTTGCACTTGCCGCAGCGCAGGCAGTCCTTGACCGAGTCGGCGATGGCGCCGATGTCGCTCTGCTGCATGATGAGCGACTCGTGCCCCATCAGCCCGAAGCTGGGCGTGTAGGCATTGGTCAGGTCCGAGAACATCAGCGACTCGCGGGCGGAAACGGCCGCCGGCGCAGCGCCCTCCCGGGCGGCAGGCTCCTGGCTCCGCAGCAGCTTGCCCTTGTTGAAGCGGCCTTGCGGGTCCACGCGGCGCTTGTAGTCGGCGAACGGGCGCAGCTCGTCGTCGGTGAGGAATTCGAGCTTGGTGATGCCGATGCCGTGCTCGCCCGAGATCACGCCGTCCAGGCTGCGCGCCAGCACCATGATGCGCGCCACGGCCTCGTGGGCGGTCTGCAGCATCTGGTAGTCGTCGCTGTTGACGGGCAGGTTGGTGTGGACGTTGCCGTCGCCCGCATGCATGTGCAGCGCCACCCACACGCGGCCCTTGAGCACGCGCTTGTGGATGGCCTGCGCCTCGTCCATGATGGGCTTGAAGGCCGCGCCGGGGAACATCTTGGCCAGCGGCTCGCGCAGCTGCGTCTTCCAGCTCGCGCGCAGGGTGTGGTCCTGCAGTTGCGGAAAGAGCGCCTCCACGCCCTGCAGCCAGCCGCTCCAGAGCGTGCGGACTTCGCCGATCAGCGCCACCGCCTGGGCCACGCGGTCCTCCAGCAGCTCGGCCGAGGGGATCTCGTGCGCATCGTCCTGTCGGCCCAGCGGCAGGTTGCCGCGCTGGAAGAACTCCTCCAGCGCATCGCACAGCTGCAGCTTGTTGCGCAGCGACAGCTCGATGTTGATGCGCTCGATGCCGTCGGTGTATTCGGCCATCCGCGGCAGCGGGATCACCACGTCCTCGTTGATCTTGAAGGCGTTGGTGTGGCGGCTGATGGCGGCCGTGCGCTTGCGGTCCAGCCAGAACTTCTTGCGCGCCTCGGGGCTGATGGCGATGAAGCCCTCGCCCGCGCGCGAGTTGGCGATGCGCACGACCTCGCTGGTCACGCGCGCCACGGCGTCGGCATCGTCGCCCGCGATGTCGCCGAACAGCACCATCTTGGGCAGCCCGCCGCCGTGCTTGCGGCTCTTGGTGGCGTAGCCCACGGCCTTCAGGTAGCGGTCGTCCAGGTGCTCCAGGCCGGCCAGCAGCACGCCGCTGCGCTTTTGCTCGGCGAACATGAAGTCCTTGATCTCGACGATCGAGGGCACCGCGTCCTTCGCATTGCCGAAGAACTCCAGGCACACCGTGCGCGTGTGCGCCGGCATGCGGTGCACCACCCAGCGCGCGCTGGTGATGAGGCCGTCGCAGCCTTCCTTCTGGATGCCGGGCAGCCCGGAGAGGAACTTGTCCGTCACGTCCTTGCCCAGGCCCTCCTTGCGGAATGTGCGGCCGGGGATGGCCAGCCGCTCGGTGCGGATCGGTGTCCTGCCGTCGGCCTCGAAATACCGCAGCTCGAAGGTGGCCGTCTCCACGTCGTGGATCTTGCCCATGTTGTGGTCCAGGCGCGTGACCTCCAGCCACTGCGCCTCGGGCGTCACCATGCGCCAGCTGACCAGGTTGTCCAGCGCCGTGCCCCAGAGCACGGCCTTCTTGCCGCCCGCGTTCATGGCGATGTTGCCGCCGATGCACGAGGCCTCGGCGCTGGTCGGATCGACCGCGAAGACGAAGCCCGCGCGCTCGGCCGCATCGGCCACGCGCTGGGTGACCACGCCGGCCTCGGTCCAGATGGTGCCGACCTCGCGGTCCATGCCCGGCAGGCGGTGCATCTCCACCTCGGTCATGGCCTCGAGCTTCTCGGTGTTGATGACCACGCTGCGCCAGGTCAGCGGAATGGCGCCGCCGGTATAGCCGGTGCCGCCGCCGCGCGGGATGATGGTCAGTTCCAGCTCGATGCAGGCCTTGACCAGCGCGGCCATCTCGGCCTCGGTGTCGGGCGTGAGCACCACGAACGGGTACTCGACGCGCCAGTCGGTGGCGTCGGTCACGTGCGACACGCGCGACAGGCCGTCGAACTTGATGTTGTCCCTGGCCGTGTGGCGGCGCAGGCGCTTCTGCACCTGGCGCCGCAGCTGGGCGGCCTCCACGAAGGTGGCGTCGAATTGCGCGATGGCCCGGCGGGCGGCCTCCACCAGCTGGCCCACCAGGCGGTCGCGCTCGGCGTCCTCGCCGGGCGTGCGGCGCTTGCCGATCTCCGAGAGCCGGTGCTGCAGCGCATCCACCAGCATCTTGCGGCGGCCCGCGTTGTCCAGCAGGTCGTCCTGCAGGTAAGGATTGCGCTGCACGACCCAGATGTCGCCCAGCACCTCGTACAGCATGCGGGCGGAACGCCCGGTGCGCCGCTCGCGGCGCAACTGGTCCAGCACGTCCCAGGACTCGGAACCCAGCAGCCGGATGACGATTTCCCGGTCGGAAAACGAGGTGTAGTTGTACGGAATCTCGCGCAGGCGAGTGGGCTCGGCGGCCTGTGGCATCAGGGCTGCCAACTCAGTGGGTGCATTCATCGGGGGGATCACCTGGGGAGCGCGGACGCTCCCAACCTTGGGAGGGGCCGCGATTTTAAGCCAGCGGCCTCCAGCGCGCCGGGCCCCGTCGCCACGCCCGTACGCCCCGGCAGGCCGGCTTCAGAAGCTCTCCCACTCGTCTTCCCCGCCCGCGGCACGGGGAGCGGGCCGGGACGCACCGGAAGCCGCCGGGGCAGCGGAAGCGCCGATCCGGGCTTTCGGGGCCGCGGCCCGGGCCGGGGGCGCGGATTTCACCGCAGGTGCCTGCGCCGGCCTGGCCCGCGCAGGCACGGGGGCCGCCACCATCGCCACGGGAGCCGCCGCCGGCATGGGCGCCACCGGTGCACTGCGGGCCACCGCCGCCCCCGGGGCCGTGCGGAAGAACGCCACCGCCTGCACCAGCTGTTCCGCCTGGGTCTTGAGGCTGCCGGCGGCCGCCGCGGATTCCTCCACCAGTGCGGCATTCTGCTGCGTGGCCTGGTCCATCTGCGTCACCGCCGCACCCACCTGGGCCACGCCGTCGCTCTGCTCGCTGCTCGCCGCGCTGATCTCCGCCACGATGTCGGTCACGCGCCGGATCGAGTTGACCACTTCGGTCATCGTGGCACCGGCCTTGTCCACCAGCACCGTGCCCTGCTCCACCCGCTCGACGCTGTTGCCGATCAGGCTCTTGATCTCCTTGGCGGCCTCGGCGCTGCGCTGCGCGAGGCTGCGCACCTCGCCGGCCACGACGGCGAAGCCCCGGCCCTGCTCGCCGGCACGCGCGGCCTCCACCGCGGCGTTGAGCGCCAGGATGTTCGTCTGGAAGGCGATGCCGTCGATGGTGCCGATGATGTCGCCGATGCGGCGCGACGCCTCGTTGATGCCCTTCATGGTCTCGACCACTTCGCCGACCACCTCGCCGCCCTGGCTCGCGATGCCCGACGCGCTGGCCGCCAGCTGGCTGGCCTGGCGGGCGCTCTCGGCATTCTGGCGCACGGTGGCGCCCAGTTGCTCCATCGACGCCGCCGCCTGCTGGAGCGAAGCCGCCTGCTGCTCCGTGCGGGCCGACAGGTCCCCGTTGCCCTGCGCGATCTGGGCGCTGGCCGTGGCCACGCCTTCCGCGTTGCGGCGGACGTCGCCGGTGATGCGTGCCAGCGTGTCGCGCATGTCCACCAGGGTGCGCAGCAGCCGGGACACCTCGTCGCGGCCGTCGGAGCGCAGTTCGACGGCCAGGTTGCCCTGCGCCACCTGCTGGGCCGCATCGATGGCGCGGTCAAGGGGATGCACGATGCTGCGCACGATGACCACGGCCAGCAGCGCGGCGATGGCCGCGGCGGCCACCATCGTCACGACGAGCCAGCTGCGGCCGCTGTCCAGTATCTGCACGGCCAGGCTGGAGGCGTCCTTGGCCTGGTCCACGTTGTACTGGATGACCTTGTCGAGCTGCTCGCTGGTGGAGAAGTACAGGCCGCGCGTGGTGTTCAGCATGTGGTTCAGCAGTTCCGCATGCTGGCCCCGGTCCTGCGCGGATGTGCGGATGCGCGATGCAGCGGCGATGTAGGCCGCCAGGTCCTTCTTGAAGGCCGCGGCCAGGGCCGCCTCGCCGGGACTGCCGATCAACGTGGGCTCGACGTAGGTCCGGTTGAGTTCCTCGAACTTGGCGACCGTCTTGTCGAACGAGGCGCGGTACTCACCCTGCTCCTTGTCGGGCGTCTCCAGCAGCAGGAGGGCTTCCACGCGCCGCATCAGGTCGAGATTGCGGCGGTATTCCGACAGGATCATCACCGACGGCAGGTTGTTGTCCACCACGGTGCTGGTCTGCTCCTGCAACTGCGACATCTGCCGCAGGCTGAAGAGCCCCAGGAAGACCGAGAGAACGACCATGGCGGCGAAGGCAAGGCCCAGCCGCGGCGCGAGCTTGATGTGGGAGAAATTCATGTTTTGAAAATGGCCAGGATGGGACCTGAATAGTCACCAAATGTATCAATTGATACAAAAAGAATGTTGTCAGCCATTTTCCCGTTCTGCGTCCGCCATGGCCACAGAGGCCATGGGAGCCGGAAACGCCGCGCCGCCCCGGACGACGCTCAGAACAGCACGCGGCTGCGGATCGTGCCCGGCACGCTAGCGAGCTTGTCCAGCGCCAGCTCGGACGACTGCGCATCGATGTCGATCACCACGTAGCCCACCTTTTCGTTGGTCTGCAGGTACTGCGCCGAGATATTGATCTGGTTGTCGGCGAACACCTGGTTGATGGCCGACAGCACCCCCGGCACGTTCCGGTGGATGTGCAGGATGCGATGCTTGCCCGGGTGCGCGGGCAGCGCCACCTCGGGGAAATTCACCGACGAGGTCGAGGTGCCGTTGTCGCTGTACTTCACAAGCTTCTCGGCCACCTCCAGGCCGATGTTGGCCTGCGCCTCCATGGTGGAGCCGCCGATGTGGGGGGTGAGGATGACGTTGTCCAGCCCGCGCAGGGGCGAGGTGAACTCATCCTTGTTGCTGCGCGGCTCGACCGGGAACACGTCGATGGCCGCTCCGAGCAGCTTCTTCGCGCGGATCGCTTCGGCCAGTGCCTCGATGCGCACCACGGTGCCGCGCGCCGCATTGATCAGGATCGCGCCCGGCTTCATGGCCGCGATCTCGTCCGGCCCGATCATCCACTGCGTGGAGGGCAGTTCGGGCACGTGCAGGGTCACGATGTCGCTCTGCGCCAGCAGCGCCTGCAGCGACGGCGCCTGGCGGGCGTTGCCCAGCGGCAGCTTGCTGACCACGTCGTGGAAGACGACATGCATGCCCAACGCCTCGGCCAGCACCGACAGCTGCGTGCCGATGGAGCCGTAGCCCACGATGCCCAGCGTCTTGCCGCGGATCTCGTAGGCGTTCTCGGCGCTCTTGAGCCATCCGCCGCGGTGCGCCACGGCGTTCTTCTCGGGCACCCCGCGCAGCAGCAGGATGGCCTCGGCGAGCACCAGCTCCGCCACCGAGCGGGTGTTGGAGTACGGCGCGTTGAAAACGGCGATGCCGCGCTCGCGCGCCGCTTCCAGGTCGATCTGGTTGGTGCCGATGCAGAAGGCTCCCACGGCCACGAGCTTGTGGGCGTGCGCGAACACCTCGGCCGTGAGCTGGGTGCGCGAACGGATCCCCAGGAAATGCGCGTCGGCGATCTTGCGGTGGAGTTCCTCGCCCTCCAGCGCCCCCGGCAATGCCTCGATCTGGGTGTAGCCCGCGCCGCGCAGCACGTCGAGCGCTGAAGGGTGCACACCCTCCAGCAGAAGGAACTTGATCTTGCTCTTGTCCAGCGATGTCTTGGTCATGGAACTACAGGAAGGAGAAGGAGGGGAAGGAGGGAGGGATGGCGGCGCCTGCATCACTTATGCATCGCAGACGGGAGACCATTGTGCAATGGGAAGAAACCCTGTACCTGCGGGGCTTTTCGATCCACCACGTGGAATTCCGGTCACACAGGTGACGGACGAGCCGGGCAATCCGTCACAAAACAGACACAATTCCGCCCCACAGAGCCTGACGTCCAGGGAAGTTCCCGATCCGTGGAACCCCCTGCGCATGCGACAACGACATACCGATGACATGTGGCACGCATAACATGCGCCGCTTTCGCATCGCCATACTTTGAGGAGTTTCCATGCAGCCCAAGCACCTGGCCCTGGCCGCCGCCATCGCCGCATCCGCTTGCATTCCGGCCCACGCGCAGACCGAGATCCAGTGGTGGCACTCGATGACGGCCGTGAACGGCGAATGGGTGAACGACCTGGCCCGCCAGTTCAACGAGAGCCAGAAGGACTACAAGATCGTGCCCACCTACAAGGGCAGCTATGACGAATCCATGACGGCCTCGATCGCCGCTTTCCGCGCCGGCAACGCGCCGCACATCCTGCAGGTGTTCGAAGTGGGCACCGCCACCATGATGGCCAGCAAGGGCGCGATCGTGCCCGTGGGCAAGGTGATGCAGGACGCCGGTGCGCCGTTCGATCCCAAGGCCTACATCCCCGCCGTGGCCGGCTACTACACGGCCCCCAATGGCCAGATGCTGAGCTTCCCGTTCAACAGCTCCACCACGATCTTCTATTTCAACAAGGACGCGTTCAAGGCCGCCGGCCTGCCCACCGACAAGGCGCCTGCCACCTGGCCCGAAGTGGTCAACGCCGCCGCCAAGCTCAAGGCGTCCGGCCACAAGTGCCCGTTCACCACGGCCTGGCAGAACTGGACGCAGGTGGAGAGCTTCTCTGCCTGGCACAACGTGGAGTTCGCGAGCAAGGCCAACGGCCTGCAGGGCCTCGACGCCCGCCTGAAGGTCGATTCGCCGCTGCACGTGCGCCACATCGAGAACCTCGCCAACATGGCCAAGCAGGGCCTGTTCGTGTACAAGGGCCGCGGCAACGTGCCCGAGGCGAGCTTCGTCTCCGGCGAGTGCGCCATGATCAACACGTCGTCGGGCTTCTACGGCAACGTGGCAAAGAACGCCAAGTTCGCCTACGGCCTCGCCCCCCTGCCCTACTACCCCGACGTGCCCGGCGCGCCGCAGAACACCGTCATCGGCGGTGCCAGCCTGTGGGTGATGGCCGGCAAGAAGCCCGCCGAGTACAAGGGCGTGGCCGAATTCTTCAAGTTCATCTCGACGCCGGAAGTGCAATCGGCCAGCCACAAGCGCACCGGCTACCTGCCCGTGACGACCGCCGCCTACGAACTGACGGAGAAGTCGGGCTTCTACAAGGAAAACCCGGGCACCGATGTCGCCGTGACGCAGATGATCCGCAAGGTGACCGACAAGAGCCGCGGCATCCGCCTGGGCAACTACGTGCAGATCCGCGCCATCGAGGACGAGGAACTCGAGCAGGTCTGGTCCGGCAAGAAGACCGCCAAGGAAGCGCTCGACGCCATCGTGAAGCGCGGCAACGAACAGCTGGAACGCTTCCAGAAGGCCAACAAGGGCTGATTCCCGTAGCCCCGGGGCCGGCCCGGCCGGCTTCCGATCACCGTACCGGCCCTCCCCGCGACCGCAGGGAGGGTCTTTTCGTCATTCGACAGCCCGGCAGTGCACGCCGGGCACAAGGTAACTGCATCCGCCATGGAAAAACGCGTCCGATTCCAGTCCGCCTGGCTGCCCTGGCTGCTCATCGCGCCGCAGATGGCCATCAT
Organism: Paracidovorax cattleyae; assembly: GCF_900104515.1. Classification (GTDB taxonomy): domain Bacteria; phylum Pseudomonadota; class Gammaproteobacteria; order Burkholderiales; family Burkholderiaceae_C; genus Paracidovorax; species Paracidovorax cattleyae. The sequence continues at coordinate 129,637 of NZ_FNJL01000002.1, read as the reverse complement.
CGTGGTCTTCTTCTTCTGGCCCGCCAGCCAGGCGCTGGTGCAGTCGCTGCAGATGCAGGATGCCTTCGGCACGTCCACCGAATGGGTGGGGCTGGAGAATTTCCGCCGGCTGTTCGACGACCCCGGCTACATCGAGTCGTTCAAGACCACCGCGTTCTTCTCGGTGCTGGTGGCAGCCAGCGGCATCGTGCTGTCGCTGCTGCTGGCGGTGTTCGCCGACCGGGTGGTCAAGGGCGCCATGTTCTACAAGACCCTGCTGATCCTGCCCTACGCGGTGGCACCAGCCGTGGCCGCCGTGCTGTGGGTCTTCATGTTCTCGCCCTCGCTGGGCGTGGTGTCGTACGCGCTGGGCCGCCTCGGCATCGACTGGAACCACCTGCTCAACTCCGGCCAGGCCATGGCGCTGATCGTGATGGCCTCGGTCTGGAAACAGATCTCCTACAACTTCCTCTTCTTCCTGGCGGGGCTGCAGTCCATCCCGAAGTCGCTGATCGAGGCTGCGGCCATCGACGGCGCCGGACCATGGCGGCGCTTCTGGAGCGTGCAGTTTCCGCTGCTCTCGCCCACCACGTTCTTCCTGCTGGTCATCAACGTGGTGTACGCGTTCTTCGATACCTTCGCCATCGTCGATGCCGCCACGCAGGGCGGCCCGGGCAAGGACACGGCCATCCTGGTCTACAAGGTCTATTACGACGGCTTCAAGGCCATGGACCTGGGCGGCTCCGCGGCGCAATCCGTGGTGCTGATGCTGATCGTGGTCGCGCTCACCGTCGTGCAGTTCCGCTACGTTGAAAAGAAAGTCCAGTACTGAAATGGTCGAACGCAGCCTCACGCGCGGCACCCTCGCGCACTTCATCATGATCCTGGGCATCGTCATCGTGGCGTTCCCGCTCTACCTGGCCTTCGTGGCCTCCACCCACACAGCCCAGGAAATCGTGCAGGCGCCCATGCCCCTGCTGCCCGGCACGAACTTCTGGGACACCTACAAGGCGGCCCTCTTCGGGCGCGACCAGGGAGCCGGCTCCACCGCGCCGGTGGCCCGCATGATGTGGGTGAGCTTCGTGTCGGCCATGGTCATCACGGTGGGCAAGATCGCCATCTCGCTGCTGTCGGCCTTCGCCATCGTGTACTTCCGCTTCCCGTTCAAGGGCCTGTGCTTCTGGCTGATCTTCATCACGCTGATGCTGCCGGTGGAAGTGCGCATCGGTCCCACCTACCAGGTGGTGTCCGATCTCGGCATGCTCAACAGCTACGCAGGCCTCACGGTGCCGCTGATCGCGTCGGCCACCGCCACCTTCCTCTTCCGGCAGTTCTTCCTGACGGTACCGGACGAGCTGGTCGAGGCCGCGCGCATCGACGGCGCCGGGCCCATGCGCTTCTTCAAGGACGTGCTGGTGCCGCTGTCGCGCACCTCCATCGCCGCGCTCTTCGTGATCCAGTTCATCTACGGCTGGAACCAGTACCTCTGGCCGCTGCTGGCGACCACGAGCGAAGACATGTACCCCGTGGTGATCGGCATCAAGCGCATGATCGCGGGCGGCGACGGGCAGAACGAGTGGAACATCGTCATGGCCACCGCCATTCTGGCCATGCTGCCGCCCGCCGCGGTGGTGATCCTCATGCAGAAATGGTTCGTGAAGGGCCTGGTGGACACCGAGAAGTAGTCCATCCCCCACTGAAACGCCCATTCCACCCACGCATCCAGCTACGAATCCAATCGCAACATGGCATCTCTTTCCCTGCGCAACGTCGTCAAGCGCTACGGCCACGGCCCGAAGGCCAACCAGGTCATCCACGGCGTGAGCGCCGAAATCGCCGACGGCGAATTCATCGTCATCGTCGGCCCCTCGGGCTGCGGCAAGTCCACCCTGCTGCGCATGGTGGCGGGCCTGGAAGAAATCTCCGGCGGCGAGATCGCCATCGGCCCGCGCGTGGTCAACAACCTGGAGCCCGCCCAGCGCGACATCGCCATGGTGTTCCAGAACTACGCGCTCTATCCGCACATGACGAACTTCGAGAACATGGCCTACGGCCTGAAGATCGCCAAGGTGCCGAAGGACGAAATCAAGGCGCGCGTGGACAAGGCCGCGAAGATCCTCGAACTCGGCCACCTGCTCGAGCGCAAGCCGCGCGAACTCTCCGGCGGCCAGCGCCAGCGCGTGGCCATGGGCCGCGCCATCGTGCGCCAGCCGCAGGTGTTCCTGTTCGACGAGCCGCTCTCCAACCTCGACGCCAAGCTGCGCGCGCAGACCCGCCTGGAGATCCAGAAGCTGCACCGGAGCTTAAGCATCACCAGCCTGTTCGTCACGCACGACCAGGTCGAGGCCATGACGCTGGCCCAGCGCATGATCGTGATGAACGGCGGCGTGATGGAACAGTTCGGCACGCCCGAGGAGGTCTATCACACCCCCGCATCGACCTTCGTCGCGAGCTTCATCGGATCGCCGCCCATGAACCTGCTGAAGAACGCCCCGGGCGGGCGGCAGGGCGCGATTCTCGGCATCCGGCCGGAGCACATCGACATCTCCGGTGTGGGCTGGGAACTGCGCGTGGAGACGGTCGAGCTGCTGGGTGCGGAGCGCCTCGTGTATGGCCGGCTGCAGTCGGGCGGCGGGGACGAGCCGGTCATCGTGCGCATCGAGGAAGGCACCCACCATCCCCAGCCCGGCGACACCATCCATGTCGAGCCCCGCATGGACCGGCTGCACTGGTTCGAGGCCGCCTCCGGCAAGCGGCTCTGAGCCGCGCCGGCACCGTCCGCATGGAACAAAAAGCCCCGCTGCACGCCACCATCCCGGTGCTGGCGTCCCTCGACCTCGAAGAAAGCGCTGCCTTCTATTCCGGGCGGCTGGGCTTCACGGTCGCATTGCGTACCGGCGACTACCTCATCGCCGGGCGCGACGGCTGCGAACTGCACTTCTGGCTCTGCGGCGAGCGCCACATCGCCGAGAACACCTCCTGCTATGTGCGCGGCGACGTGCGCGCGCTGCATGCCGAATTCGCGCAGCGGGGACTGGAACTGCCGCCGCCCGTGGAGCGCCCCTGGGGCATGCGCGAGCTCTACGTGCACGATCCCCACGGCAACCTGCTCAAGTTCGGCGAAGAGATCCTGCAGTCCTGAGCAACCGCGTCCGCCGACGGCGGTCCTATAGTCCATCGCCATGACTGCCACCCCATCCACCACGCCCCCCGCCAACTGGCCCTACCCCCGATGGATCGCCCACCGCGGCGCGGGCCGGCTGGGCCCCGAGAACACCCTGGCGGCCTTCCGGCTCGGCGCACGCCATGGCTACCGCATGTTCGAATGCGACGCCAAGCTGAGCAGCGACGGCGTCGTCTTCCTGCTGCACGACGCCACCCTGGACCGCACGACCAACGGCCGGGGCACCGCCGGCGAGCGCCCCTGGGGCGAACTCTCGCAACTGGACGCGGGCAGCTGGCATTCCCGCGGCAGCGCGGGCGAACCCCTGCCGACCCTGGAGCACCTGGCACGCTTCTGCCTGGCCAACGGCTACCTGCTGAACATCGAGATCAAGCCCACGCCGGGCACCGAAGAGGAAACCGGCCGCGCCGTGGCCGCGCTGGCGGCCCGGCTCTGGCACCAGGCCGAGGTGCCGCCGCTGCTCACCTCCTTCAAGGTGGCGGCGCTCACGGGCGCGCGCGACGCCGCGCCCCTGCTGCCGCGCGGACTGCTGCTCGACGCCCTGGAGCCCGGCTGGCTGGACACCGCCCGCCAGCTCGGCTGCGCGGCGGTGGTCTGCAACCATGCGCTCTGGACGGCGGAGCACGTCGCCGCCGTGAAGGCCTGCGGCCTGCGCACGCTCAGCTACACGGTGAACGACGAATGGGCCGCGCAGCGGCTCATCGACCTGGGCACCGACGGGATCATCACCGACCGGGTGGATCTCTTCAGTCCGGCACGGTGATACCCTCGCGGGTCCAGCCATGGACGCGACCATTCACTTCCTTTCCCCGCTTCGTTTCCTGCGGCGCCTTCCGCGCACCGTGCAGGCGCTGATCCTCCTGTCGGCCTGCCTGCTGGCCTGGCCGCCCGGCACGGCACAGGCCGCCCCGCAGGCGCCCGCCTCCGCCCCGGCATCCGCCAGCAGCGCTGCGGCATCCCGGGCCACCGCAGCCGCTGCGGCGGCGGCTGCGGCGGATGTTGTCGATCCCGACACGCCGCTGCCCTCCGTGGACGAGCTGCGCAAGCGCCTCGAGGCCATCCCCCGCAAGCTCGGAGACCAGGACGACGGCCGCAAGCTCGTGAACGACGCCTACGCCGTGGGCGCCACCGCCGAGCAGGTGGTGGCCCGCCGCACGGCCGATCTGGCGGACCTGGACAGCCGCCTCGCCGGACTCGGCCCCGCCCCCGAAAAAGGCGCGCCCGCCGACTCGCCCGACGTCGTCCAGCAGCGCAGCGCACTCGCCAAGCAGCGCGCCACCGTCGATGCGGACCTCAAGCTCGCGCGCCTGATCGCCGTCGATGCGGAACAGCTCGGCGCCGACCTGCTGCGCCAGCGGCGCCAGCAGTTCCAGGCCGAACTCACCGCGCGCGCCGATTCGCCCCTGGGCGCCGCCTTCTGGCGCAACCTGCGCGCCGCGTGGCCCACGGACACCGAACGCCTGTCCGTCCTGGCCATCGAGGCCCGACAGGCTGCGCAGCGCGCCCTCGAACCCGAGCGGCGCCGGACCTTCCTCGCCAGCCTGCTGGGGGCGCTGCTGCTCCTGGTGGCCGGCAACTGGGCCGGCGAGCGCCTGCTCGTTCGCCTGGCACCGGCCAAGCTGCCCGCGGGCCGGCTGCGGCGCTCCCTGCTGGCCTCGGCCTCCGTGCTGGCGAACGTGGTCTTCACCGGCACCGCCGCGCAATGGCTGCTGAGCGGGCTCGACGCGGGTGACAACCTCGGCGAGCGGCTCGACGGGCTCGGGCACACCGCCGTGAACCTCGCGGTCTTCGCGGCCTTCGCCATCGGCCTGGGGCACTCCCTGCTCTCGCGCAAGCGCAGTTCCTGGCGCCTGCCCTCGCTGCCCGACGACCTCGCCCGCCGGCTGAGCCCCTACCCCTGGTGGATCGCGATCATCGCGGCGCTCGGCGGCATGGTGACGGAGATCAACGCCGCCGTGGGCGCCAGCCTCTCCGCGGAAATCACCGCCCAGGCCTGCTTCGCGCTGCTGGTGGCCGCCGTCGTCGCCGCGTCGGTGCGGCAGCTCAACGCGCCGCTGCCCGTATCGGCGCAGGAGCCGGCCACCGGCGAAGATTCCGCGCCGCCCCCGGCCGACGCGCCACGCCCGCTCTGGGTCGGCCTGCTGGTCGCCTGCGCGGGCATCGCCTCCCTGGCCGTGGTGCTGCTGGTCGCCTTCGGCTACATCGCGCTGGCCGGGGCACTGGCGCGGCAGATGGTCTGGAGCGGCGTCGCCTTCGCCACCGCCTACCTGCTCTATCAACTGGTGGACGACCTCTGCGACGCCCTGCTCTCCTCGCGCAGCGGCTTCGGGCGGCGCCTGCACACGGGCATGGGCATTGATCCGGGCCTGCTCGACCAGGCGGCGGTCGTGCTGTCCGGCGCGCTGCGCGTCGTGCTGTTCTTCTATCTCATCATCGCCCTGCTGGCGCCCTTCGGCACCGGGCCGGACGAGCTGTTCCGCCGGGGCAGCGCGATGGACCAGGGCCTCAACCTCGGCAACTTCGCGCTGGCCCCGCAGTCCCTGCTGACGGCCCTGGGCGTCGTCATCGCGGGTTTCATCGGCATCCGCGTGATCAAGCGCTGGCTCAGCGACCGGTACTTCCCCAGCACCACGCTGGAGCCGGGCATGCGCAGCTCCATTACCACCCTGCTCGGCTATTTCGGCGGCGTGATGGTGATCGCGGCCGCGCTGGCGGCGCTGGGCATCAGCGTGGAGCGCATCGCCTGGGTCGCGAGCGCGCTGTCGGTGGGTATCGGCTTCGGGCTGCAGGCCATCGTGCAGAACTTCATCTCGGGCCTGATCCTGCTGGCCGAGCGGCCCGTGAAGGTGGGCGACTGGGTCAAGCTCGGCGACACCGAAGGCGACATCCGCCGCATCAACGTGCGCGCCACCGAGATCCAGCTGGGCGACCATTCCACCGTGATCGTGCCCAACTCGGAATTCATCACCAAGACCGTGCGCAACATGACCTGGGGCGGCTCGCAGGGCCGCGTGCTGCTGCGCCTGCCGGCCCCGCTGGACACCGACGCCCAGCGCATGCGCGCCCTGATCCTGGACGCCTTCAAGGCCCACGAAAGCATCCTGGAAACCCCCGGGCCCAGCGTCACGCTCGAAGACATCGTGAGCGGCACCCTCACCTTCCTGGCCATCGGCTATGTGAGCAACCCGCGCAACGCCGGCGGCGTGAAGAGCGACCTGCTGTTCTCCATCCTCGAATCGCTGCGCGCCGCAGGCCTGGCGCTCTCGCCCCCGGCCACCACCGCGGTCGCGCCTCTGTCCGCAGCCGCCCTCCAGCCCAGGGATCCGGCCGGCACGCCCACGCCGGGCGCGGCGTAACCACCGCCGCAGGCCCGCCGGCGGCTTCGGTTCAGGACAGCTCAGTCCAGCTTGGCGCCGGACTGCTGCACCGCCACGGCCCAGCGCGGCATCTCCGCCGCGAGGAAGCTGGCGAACGCATCGGCGCCGAGGAAGGCCGGATCGGCGCCCTGCGCCACCATGCGGCTCTTGACGTCGGGCGACTGCATGACCTGGGCGAACGCATCGCTGAGCTTCGCCACCACGTCCCTGGGCGTGCCGGCCGGCGCCAGGAAGCCGTAGAAGCCCACCACCTCGAAGTGGGGGATACCACCCTCGATCACCGTGGGCACGTCAGGCAGCGCCGGATTGCGCGCGCGGCTGGTGACGGCCAGCGCCCGCACCTTGCCCTGCTGGTGGTACGCCGCCGCCTGCGGAATGCTCTCGGCCATGAACTGCACCTGCCCGCCCATCAGGTCGGTGAAGGCCGGCGCGCTGCCGCGGTACGGGATATGCACCATGAACAGCCCCGTCGCCGTCTTGAACATCTCCGGCACCAGGTGGCTGATGCCCCCGTTGCCCGCCGAGCCGAAGTTGACCTGCCCCGGCCGCGCCTTCGCGTAAGCGATGAACTCCTGCAGGTTCCGCACAGGCAGCTTCGGGTTGACCAGCAGCGCCAGCGGCTGCATCGCCGTGCGCGCGATGGGCGTGAAATCCTTGAGCGTGGAATACGGCAGCTTGCTGTAGAGCGCCGGGTTGATGACCATCACGCCCGTGTTGGCCAGCATCAGCGTGTGGCCGTCCGGCGCCGCCTTCATCACGTCCTGCGCACCCACTGTGCCGCCGGCCCCGGCCTTATAGTCCACCACCACCGGCTGGCCCAGTACCGCCTGCAGCTTGTCGGTCAGCAGCCGCGCATGCTGGTCCAGCGGGCCTCCGGCCGGGAAGCCGACCACCACGCGGATGGGCTTGGAGGGGAAGGCGGGCTGGGCCAGGACAGCCACGGACGTATAGGCGAGGGTGGCGACGGCAAGCCAGGTGTGCAAGCGCATGGGAAGTCTCCGGGAATGTTGGTGTTGTGGAGACGGCAGCTTAAGGCGGGAGCGGCCGTGGAGACAGGGGCAATATCCGTGGGACGGCTCGCGGCGATGGCCGGCGTTCTGACCGCTAACGCGCCGTCCGCGCGCGCTGCAGCCCATTGCCGGCCACCTCCTGCGAGGCCCATTCGGTCTGTTCGATGAGCCGCCCCAGTTCCCGCACCGCCTCACGGCTGCCCTGCACCGACCCATCGCTGTAGACCAGCATGTAATCCATCATGGGCAATGGCGGCAACCCGTCGCGCTCGCCCAGCAGCACCATGCCGGGACGCAGGTTGTCGCTCGTGAACATGGCCACTGCCAGACCGCTCAGCACGGCAGCGCGCAGGTCGTGCAGGCTGTGCGAACTGAAGGCCTTGTGCCAGGGGATGCCCGCCCGCTCGAGCGCATCGATCCCGATCTGGCCGCACACGCACGGCAACGGCGAATAGGCCAGCGGCAGCGAGGCGCCGTCCCGCCGCTCCCAGCCCTCGGCGGCTGCCCACACCATCGGCAGGCGCTGCAGCGGAATGCCGCCGCTCACTTCGGACGTGCTGGTGATCACGGCGAGGTCCACATCCCCTTCGCGCACCATGGCCGACAGGTCGAGCGTGAGGCCCACGCTCACCTCCAGCCGGACATGCGGACAACTGCGAGCGAACTGGTGCAGCAGTTGCGGCAGGCCGTCGCTCATGAAGTGCTCCTGTACCCCCAGACGCACGGTGCCCTCGATGGGCGAGCAGCGGAAATGCCGCTCCAGCGCTTCCTGTGCCTGCAGCACGCGCTGGGCGTGGTGCAGCAGATCCTCGCCGTCGGCCGTCAGGCCCAGGCGACGGGTCGTGCGGCGGAACAGCGGCCGACCGACCAGCGCCTCCAGCCGCCGGACCTGGTGGCTGACGGCGGACTGCGTCAGGTGCAGTTGCTGGGCCGCACGGGTAAAGCCCTGGTTGCGATGCACCGCGACGAAGGTGTGCAGCAATCCGGTGTCGATGGTCATTGCGCTCTAATAAATTAAAAAATCAACTGAATCCCACATTATTTAATCATTTGTATCATGAATCCAGTCTTTCCAGAATGGCGGCTGCCTTCCCGGCCTGCTTTCTGGAGCCCTTATGCCTGAACACCTCAAGAACTCCCGGCGCCTGGCGCTGGCCGCCATCTGCCTTTCCGCGCTGATGTTCGGCCTGGAGATTTCCAGCGTGCCCGTGATCCTGTCCGTGCTGGACAAGGAACTGCACGCCGACTTCCAGGGCCTGCAATGGATCATGAACGCCTACACCATCGGCTGCACCACGGTGCTGATGGCGACCGGCACCCTGGCGGACCGGTACGGCCGCCGCCGCGTCTTCATGCTCAGCGTGCTGGCTTTCGGCCTTGCTTCGCTCTGGTGCGGATGGGCCGGCTCCACGCCCGTGCTCATCCTGGGCCGGCTGGTGCAGGGGATCGCAGGCGGCGCGATGTTCATCTGCTCCATCGCCCTGCTCTCGCACCAGTTTCCCGACGGCCGGGAGCGGGGCCGCGCCTTCGCGGTCTGGGGCGTGGTGGCCGGCGTCGGGTTGGGTTTCGGCCCCATGGCCGGCAGCGCCATCGTCTGGGCCTCCAGCTGGCACTGGGTGTTCCTGGTGCACGTGCCGCTGTCCGCGCTCACGCTGGCCCTGATCCGTGCCGGCGTGGCGGAGTCCCGCGATCCCCAGGCACGGGAGCACCGGCTGGACTGGGCCGGCCTTGGCACGCTGACCCTGGCCGTGCTCGGCTTCACCGGCTTCCTCATGCAGGGCGAAAGCCTCGGCTGGAAGAGTCCTGCCGCCCTCGGCCTGGCCACCCTGGCCGCCGTCAGCCTGGCGGCATTCATCGCGGTGGAGCGCAGTCAGCCCCGCCCGATGTTCGACTTCTCCGTATTTACGATCCGCGACTTCTCGGGCGGCATCCTGGCCTGCGTCGGCATGAACTGCAGCTACTGGCCCTTCATGATCTATCTGCCCTTCTACTTCGGCGCCGGTGTGGGCCTGGACACCACGGCCACCGGCCTGATGCTGCTGGTCTATACGGTGCCGTTCCTGGTCATGCCTCCCGTCGCACAATGGCTGCTGCTGCGCTGCCAGGCGGCCTGGGTGATCCCCTCCGGGCTCTTCATCATCGGGCTGGGCTTCATGCTGATGTGGGGCGGCAGCCTGATGGCGCACCTCGGCGGCTGGACCGTGCTGCCCGGCGCGCTCGTCGCAGGCATCGGACTGGGCCTGACCACGACGCCGGCCACCAACATGACCACGGCCTCGGTGCCGCCGCACCGCGCCGGAATGGCGTCAGGCATGGACGTGAGCGCGCGCCTCATCACGCTGGTGATCCACATCGCCGTGATGGGCCTGGTGCTGGTGGCGGGCATCCAGGCCGCATTGCGCGGACTGTGGGGGCCGGCAGTGGAACCGGGCCTGCTGCAAGCGCTGGCCCGGCGGCTTGCGGGCGGCGACCTGCCTGGCGCGCAGCAACTGCTGGCCGCCCACTCCCTGCCGGTCGCGAGCGTGACGCCACTGCAGCAGGTGGTGATTCAGGGCTTCGGCTGGGTGATGCTGTATGGCGGGCTGGCCGCCTGGATCACGGCCGGGCTCAGCCTCGCGGTGCTGAGGGGCCGGGGCCGGCCGGTGCATGGGGATCTTCAGCCCTGCGGCAGCGGCATGCACTGAGGGCCTCTCAACGCCAGCCTCGCACCAGCACCCACTGCACCGTGCCGCACGCCGCCACCAGGGCGGCGTAGGTCAGCATCTTCCCGTCCCGCCCGGTCAGCACCAGCCCGGCCACGCACACCCCGAGGCCCACGGCAAAGCTCACGGCCACCTGCCCCGGGAACCCGACGCTGCGGGGCGTTCCGCGGAAGCAGAGCGCGGCCAGGCAGGCCAGCAACAGCGCCACGCCCAGGGCGGGCGCCATGAAATTCAGCAGGTGGAGTGCGGCGGCAGTCGGGTCCATAGCGCAAGGGCATGACGCAGATCAAGACCCTTGTGCTGCGGGAAGCACACGGGCGGGGTGGAAATTTTATAATCCGGGTATGGCAGTCTGGGCACTCGGCATCAACCACACGACCGCGCCGCTCGATCTGCGCGGCCGTTTTGCTTTCGCCATCGACCAGATCGCGCCCACGCTGCAGGGCCTGCGCCAGTCGCTGGGCGGCACCACGCGCCATCCGCAGGTGGAAACCGCCATCCTCTCCACCTGCAACCGCACCGAAATCTACTGCGCCGGCCAGCAGCCGGCACTGGACCACACGCTCGACTGGCTCGCCCACAGCGGCGGCGTGAGCCCCTCGCTGCTGCGCTCGCACTCCTACACGCTCGAAGAAAGCCTCGTCGCGCGCCACGCGTTCCGCGTGGCCAGCGGGCTCGATTCGATGGTGCTGGGCGAGGCCCAGATTCTCGGCCAGATGAAGGACGCCGTGCGCGCGGCGGAGACCGCCGGCGCACTCGGCACCACGCTCAACCAGCTCTTCCAGCGCAGCTTCGCCGTCGCCAAGGAAGTGCGCACCAGCACCGAGATCGGCGCCCACAGCATCAGCATGGCCGCCGCCGCCGTGCGCCTGGCCGGGCAGCTGTTCGAAGACCTGACCGAGATCCGCATCCTCTTCGTGGGCGCGGGCGAGATGATCGAGCTCGCTGCCACCCACTTCGCGGCGAAGAACCCCAAGAGCCTCGCCATCGCCAACCGCACGCTGGAGCGCGGCGAGAAGCTCGCCTCCCGCTTTGGCGGCGAGGTCATGCGCCTGGCCGACCTGCCCGACCGCCTGCACGAGTTCGACGCCGTGGTCAGTTGCACCGCCAGCAGCCTGCCCATCATCGGCCTGGGCGCCGTCGAGCGCGCGCTCAAGAAACGCCGCCACCGCCCCATGTTCATGGTCGATCTGGCCGTGCCGCGCGACATCGAGCCCGAGGTGAAGGCGCTCGAGGACATCTACCTCTACACCGTGGACGACCTCGCCAGCGTGGTGCAGACCGCGCAGGCCAGCCGCCAGGCGGCCGTCGCGCAGGCCGAGGCCATCATCGACGCGGGCGTGCAGAGCTTCATGCACTGGATGGACCAGCGCAGCCCCGTGGGCGGCGTGGTGCCGCTCATCCAGCAGATCCACGCCCAGGCGGACGAATGGCGTGCGCTGGAGATCGCACGCGCCAAGAAGCTCATCGCCAGGGGCGAGGACATGGACGCCGTGCTGGAAGCGCTCTCGCGCGGCCTCACGCAGAAGATGCTGCACGGCACCCTGGCCGAGTTGCGCGCAGGCGATGCCGACACGCGCGCCCAGACGGCCCAGACCGTCTCCCGCCTTTTCCTGCGCTCGCAGTCCAAGAGCGGCCTGTAGCGGCGCCCGCCGCCCTGCCGCCAGGCCTCACCCTCTCTGGCCTCCAGCATCCGCACCCGGATGCCCCGGTCTGCGAACAACGACCGCAGCCATCCTCTCTCCCAGAATGAAACCCTTCCTCAGAAGCCAGCTGGAACGCTACGCCCAGCGCCTCGAAGAGCTCGACTTCCTGCTCTCGCGCGAGGACATCATGTCCGACATGGCCCAGTACCGCACCATCTCGCGCGAGCACGCCGAGGTGACGCAGATCGCCGGCCGCTATGCGCGCTATCGCCAGCGCGAGGCCGACCTGGCCGGCGCGCGCGAGATGCTGGACGACCCGGACATGGCCGACATGGCCCGGGAAGAGATCGCCACTGCCGAAGCCGAACTGGTGCAGCTGGAGGATGAACTGCAGCGCTTGCTGCTGCCCCGCGACCCCGACGAGGCGCGCAATGCCTTCCTGGAAATCCGCGCCGGCACGGGCGGCGACGAATCCGCGCTGTTCGCGGGCGACCTGGCCCGCATGTACACCCGATACGCGGCCACGGCCGGCTGGAAGGTGGAGATCCTGAGCGCCAGCGACAACGAGATCGGCGGCTACAAGGAAGTGGTGCTGCGCGTGGAAGGCGACGGCGTCTATGGCGCGCTGCGCTTCGAATCCGGCGGCCACCGCGTGCAGCGCGTGCCCGCCACCGAGACCCAGGGCCGCATCCACACCAGCGCCTGCACCGTGGCCGTGATGCCCGAGCCCGACGAGCAGCAGGCGATCACGCTGAACCCGGCCGACCTGCGCATCGACACCTTCCGCGCCAGCGGCGCGGGCGGCCAGCACATCAACAAGACCGACTCCGCCGTGCGCGTGGTCCACCTGCCCACCGGCATCGTGGCCGAATGCCAGGACGGCCGCAGCCAGCACAGCAACAAGGCCAAGGCGCTGCAGGTGCTGCAGGCGCGCATCCAGGAAAAGGAGCGCAGCGAGCGCGCCGCCAGGGAGGCCGCGCTGCGCAAAGGCCTCGTGGGCTCGGGCGACCGCTCCGACCGCATCCGCACCTACAACTTCCCCCAGGGCCGACTCACCGACCACCGCATCAACCTCACGCTCTACAAGCTGCTGGCCATCATGGAAGGCGACCTGGGCGAGGTGCTGGAGGCCCTGCGCCACGCGCGCGAGGCCGAACTGCTGGCCGAACTGGAATCGGCGGCCTGATGTCCACTGCGCCATGAACGACGCCTACGCGCCCCCGCCGGCTCCCTTCACGGTCGCCCAGGCGCTCGCGCACGCCCAGGCGCTCGGCCTCGCGCGCATCGATGCGCAGATGCTGCTGCTGCACATGCTCGGCCGCCCGGACGCCGGCCGCGCCTGGCTGCTCGCCCACGACGGGGACCGGCTGTCCGCCGGGGAGCAGGAGGGTTTCGAAGCTCTCTGCGCGCGCCGGCAGGCCGGCGAGCCCGTGGCCTACCTGACGGGTAGCAAGGAGTTCTACGGCCTGTCGCTGCAGGTGGACGCGCGCGTGCTCGATCCACGCCCCGACACCGAAACGCTGGTGGACTGGGTGCTGGAGGTCCTGCGCCCCCTGCCCGCGCCACGCGTGGCGGACCTGGGCACGGGCAGCGGCGCCATCGCCCTGGCCCTGCGGCACGGGCTGCCCGGCGCGCAGGTGGTGCTGGCCGTGGATGCCAGCGCGGACGCGCTCGCGGTCGCCCAGGCCAACGCGCGGCGGCTGCACCTGCCCGTGGACTTCGTCCGGACGAACTGGCTGGACGGCATCTCCGGCCCCTTCGACGCCATCGTGTCCAACCCCCCCTACATCGAAGAAGACGACCCGCACCTGGCGGCGCTGGTGCACGAACCGCGGCAGGCGCTGGCGAGCGGGCCGGACGGGCTGGACGACATACGCACCATCGTGGTGCAGTCTGCCAGCCGCCTCGCCCCGGGCGGATGGCTGCTGCTGGAGCACGGCTGGAACCAGGCGCAGGCCGTGCAGGCGCTGCTGCGCAGCGCGGGCTATGCCGACGTGCAGAGCCGCGCCGACCTCGCCGGCCATGCGCGCTGCACCGGCGGACGCATGCCCGGCGCGCCTGCCACGGCCGCTCCCTGGAAACCCCGGCACATGCCCCCAGATGGTGCAGGCCTCCTTCTTCGGGGCTGCAGTGAAATAATCCCCCATGGCCGCCCGACCGCGGCCCCTTACAGGAGCAACCCATGAGCGACACCACCCAGCAACGCATCGACGCCCTCGTCAAGTCCAACGACATCCTGCTGTTCATGAAGGGCAGCGCCAGCTTCCCGATGTGCGGCTTCTCGGGCCGCGCCATCCAGATCCTCAAGGCCTGCGGCGTGGACCCCAAGGCCGTGGCCACGGTGAACGTGCTGGAAGACCAGGAGATCCGCCAGGGCATCAAGGAATACAGCAACTGGCCCACCATCCCGCAGCTGTACGTGAAGGGCGAGTTCATAGGCGGCTCGGACATCATGATGGAGCTGTACGAGTCGGGCGAACTCAAGCAGGTGCTCGGCGGCCAGGCAGAGGCCTGAGCCACGCCCGGCAGGCTCGCATGCAGCCGCCCCCCGGGGCGGCTTTTTCTTGCCCGCGAAGGGGCACGGCCCGTGGGCGTGGCTGCCGGACAACTGCTACCGGTTGACGGGGTTTTTCCATCTTTGGGACCCGGCATGTTGTGTGCTTGAATGGTTGCGTGCCCTTTCACTCCAACGAACCAGGAGCGCGCCATGACGACGACACACAGCCTTGTCCCGCAATCGCCTTCGATGGGCCTGCCGGTGGCCCAGTTGCGCAACGTGTTCCGGCCCGGCGATGTGGAGCGCAAGCTCGCCCGGCTCCAGGACGCCGGCAGCCAGCGTGAGTACGAAACGCTGCGCGCCGTGTACGAACGCATGCTCGAACGCGGGCCCGAACGCTTCCAGGTCAAGCCCTCGGGCGTGCCCGACATGGCCGGGCTCTACGGGCAGCTTCCGAATTTCACCGACGTGCTCGACGATGTGAAGCGCCACGTCGCCCTCGCACAGGACAGCCGCGACGGTCTGGAGGTCACGCCCATGCTGCTGCTCGGCCCTCCCGGCATCGGCAAGACCCACTTCGCGCGCCAGCTGGCCGAACTGCTGGGCACCGGCATGAACCTCGTGCCCATGAGCTCCATGACCGCCGGATGGCTGCTCTCGGGATCGTCCTCGCAATGGAAGGGCGCGCGCCCCGGCAAGGTCTTCGAGGCCCTGGTGGACGGCGAATACGCCAATCCCGTCATCGTGGTGGACGAGATCGACAAAGCCGCCCCCGACGCGCAGTACGACCCGCTGGGTGCCCTCTACGGCCTGCTGGAACACGACACGGCCCAGAGCTTCACCGACGAATTCGCGGAAATCGCCATCGACGCCAGCCAGGTAATCTGGATCACCACCGCCAACGACGAGCGCGGCATCCCCGACCCCATCCTCAACCGCATGAACGTGTTCGAGGTCCAGGCCCCCTCGCCGGAGCAGGCCCGCACCATCGCGCGCAACCTCTACCAGGGCATCCGCGAGGGCCACGACTGGGGCCGGCTGATCGATCCCGAACCCCAGGCCGATGTGCTGGACATCCTGGCGCAGATGCCGCCGCGCGAGATGCGCCGGGCGCTCATGACGGGCTTCGGCAACGCCCGGCTGCAGCACCGCTCCACCGTCGAGGTGTCCGACCTGCCGCGCGGCGCGTCCGGCAAGCCGCGCATGGGCTTCGTGCAGTAGCCGGCCGTTCCTGTACGGCGTGCGGGCATGGCGGCGGAGCCGCCGTACTCCGCTTGCCCGCTGATCCACCACGCAAGCCGGGTGGACTGCTCCGCACGGCCGCGCCCGCACTGCCCGCGTACACTCGGGACGCTGGCGCACGGCCCTTCACACGACAAATCCATGGCGGCGCCCGCCCGTCCCATGACCCTGTCGCAAAGCTTCTTCCTCATCGGCCTCCTCATCGTGGCCAGCGCCTTCTTCTCCGTCGCCGAGATCTCCCTGGCCGCCTCGCGCAGGCTGCGCCTGCGCCAGCTCGCTGACGAGGGGGAAGCGCGCGCCGAGAGCGTCATGCGCATGCAGGAGCAGCCGGGCGACTACTTCACGGTGGTGCAGGTGGGCCAGAACGCCGTGGCCATCCTCGGCGGCATCGTCGGCGAAGGCGCGCTCAGCCCCCACTTCACCGCCCTGCTCCAGCTCTGGCTCGGCGACGCGCGTGCCGAAACCTTCGGCTTCCTGGCATCGTTCCTGACCATCACCTCGCTCTTCATCCTGTTCGCCGACCTGTTCCCCAAGCGCCTGGGCATGGTCAACTCCGAGCGCCTCGCCGTGGTCGTCGCGCGTCCCATGGCGATTCTCATGGCGGTGCTGCGGCCCGTCGTCTGGCTTTACAGCCGCTCCGCCGACCTGCTGTTCCGCGTGCTCGGCCTGTCGTCACTGCGCGACGACCGCATCACCTCCGACGACATCCTCGCCATGATGGAGGCCGGTACCCGGGCCGGCGTGCTGGCGGCCCGCGAGCAACAGGTGATCGAGAACGTGTTCGAACTCGATTCCCGCCCCGTGAGCAGCGCCATGTCGCCGCGCGACCGGATCGCCTTCTTCCTGCGCGACGATCCGGACCAGCTCATCCGCGCGCGCATCGCGGCGGAGCCCTTCTCCACCTACCCCGTGTGCGAGGGAGACATCGACCACGTCGTCGGCTACGTCGATGCCAAGGACCTGTTCCAGCGCGTGCTGAACAACCAGCCCATCTCCCTGAAGGACGAAGGCCTCGTGCACAAGGTGCTCATCGTGCCCGACCGCCTTTCGCTGGCCGAGGTGCTGGACCAGTTCCGCCAGGTGCACGAGGACTTCGCCGTGATCGTCAACGAGTACAGCCTCGTCGTGGGCGTGGTCACCTTGAACGACGTGATGAGCACGGTGATGGGCGACCTGATCGGGCCCGACGACGAAGAGCAGATCGTCCGGCGCGACGAGAACTCCTGGCTGATCGACGGCGTCACGCCCGTGGGCGACGTGCTGCGGGCCCTGCACCTCGACGAGCTGCCCCATGCGGGCGAATATGAAACCCTGGCGGGCTTCCTCATGGTGATGCTGCGCCGCGTGCCCCGCCGCACGGACAGCGTGAACTGGGGCGGCTACAAGTTCGAGGTGCTCGACGTGGACAGCTACCGCATCGATCAGATCATGGTCTCGCGCCTGCAGGAAGGCGGCGCCCATCCCGCGGGGCCCGGACCGGCACCGGCCGGCTAAATGCGGCGCATCGGCGCGCTCAGGCGGAGCGGATGCGGTCTTCGAACAGCCAGTTGCGCTGCGCCGCGAGCACCGCGTCCGGGTACGGCGAGCGTCCGCGGCTGCCGTTGTAGCGCCCGAGCGTCATGAACAGGTCGCCGCGCTCGCGGTCCAGGTAGTGGCGCAGAATCACGCAGCCGAACCGCAGGTTGGTCTGCATGTGGAACAGCTTGCTCGCGTCGCCGTCGCCGATGACCCGCGTCCAGAACGGCATCACCTGCATATAGCCGCGCGCCCCCACGGTGGAGACGGCGTACTTGCGGAATGCGCTCTCCACCTGCACCAGCCCCAGCACCAGCGATACATCGAGGCCCGCACGCTTGGATTCGTACCACACGGTCTGCAGGAAGTCGCGGCGCACTTCCCAGTCCGGCTTGCGGCGCCGCAGGCGGTCACTCATGGTGCCGAGCCAGCGCAGGTAGTGCAGGCGGGCTTCCGTGGTCGAGAAGTTCGGCTCGGGAGGCGCCTGGTTGGCGATCGCGGACGTGAGCGCGGTGCGCACCGAATCCATGAGCGGCTCTTCCAGCTGCCCGCCCGCATGGGCGGCCGCAGGCATGCCGAGCCACCCGGCCAGTCCTGAAGACGCACCGGCCAGCACGCACGCCCGCCGGGACAGGCCCCTGCCGGGCGTCCCGCCCCTCACCCCACCACCCCAGTTCATACCTTGATTCGATCCTTGATGAAGGCAAATATATCGGCCGACGCCACCTTGGTCGCCGCCGCGTCCCGGCGGTGCTGGTACTCGACCTGGCCTTCCTTGAGGCCCCGGTCGGACAGCACCACGCGGTGCGGCACGCCGATGAGTTCCCAGTCGGCGAACATCGCGCCCGGGCGCTCGCCGCGGTCGTCCAGGATCACGTCCACGCCGGCCGCGAGCAGGTCGGCATGCAGCTTCTCGGCCGCCGCGCGCACCTCGTCGCTGCGGTCCATGCCGATCGGGCACACCACCACGGTGAACGGCGCGATCGCGTCCGGCCAGATGATGCCACGCTCGTCGTGGTTCTGCTCGATGGCCGCCGCGGGCAGGCGGGTAATGCCGATGCCGTAGCAGCCCATCTCGAAGAAGGCCGGCTTGCCATCCTCGCCGAGGAAGGTCGCGTTCATGGCGCGGCTGTACTTGGTGCCCAGGTAGAACACGTGGCCCACCTCGATGCCGCGCTCGATCGCCAGCGTGCCCTTGCCGTCCGGGGAGGGATCGCCCGCCACCACGTTGCGCAGGTCGGCCACCAGGCTTGGCTCGGGCAGGTCGCGGCCCCAGTTCACGCCGGTCATGTGGAAATCCACCTCGTTGGCGCCGCAGATCCAGTCGGCCATGACCGCCACCTCGCGGTCCACCACGAGCTTCACGGGCTGGCGCAGGTTCAGCGGGCCCAGGTAGCCGGGCTTGCAGCCGAAATGGTCCTCGATCTCGCCCACGGTGGCGAAGCGGAAGCCGGCGTCCAGGCCGGGCACCTTGCCGACCTTGATCTCGTTCATGTCGTGGTCGCCGCGCAGCAGCAGCAGCCAGACCTGGCTGCGGACGATCTCGCCGGACTCGTTCGTTGCATCGGTGGCCAGTACCAGCGATTTCACGGTCGCCTGCAGCGGCACACCGAGCAATTGCGCGACGTCCGCGCAGGTGCTTTTGCCGGGCGTGGCGGTCTTGGCGAGCGCCTGCGACGCGGCGGGGCGCGCGCCCTGCGGGGCCAGCGCCTCGGCCTTCTCCATGTTCGCCGCGTAGTCGCTCTGCGGGCAATAGACGATGGCATCCTCGCCCGTGGCGGCGATCACCTGGAATTCCTCGCTCAGATCGCCGCCGATCGCGCCGCTGTCGGCGGCCACCGCACGGTAGGTCAGCCCGAAGCGGTCGAAGATGCGGCGGTAGGCCTGCGCCATCACCTGGTAGCTGGCCTTGGCCGCGGCCTGGTCGCGGTCGAAGGAATAGGCGTCCTTCATGATGAACTCGCGGCCGCGCATCAGCCCGAAGCGCGGGCGGCGCTCGTCGCGGAACTTGGTCTGGATCTGGTAGAGGTTCTTGGGCAGCTGCTTGTAGCTGCGCAACTCCTGGCGTGCGATGTCGGTGACCACTTCCTCGCTCGTCGGCTGCACGACGAAGTCACGGCCGTGGCGGTCCCGGATGCGCAGCAGCTCGGGCCCCATCTTGTCGAAACGGCCCGTTTCCTGCCAGAACTCCGCCGGCTGCACCACGGGCATCGTGACCTCGACGGCCCCGGCGCGGTTCATTTCCTCGCGCACGATGGCTTCCACCTTCCGGATCACGCGCAGTCCCATCGGCATGTAGTTGTAGATGCCGGCGCCCAGCTTCTTGATGAGCCCGGCGCGCGTCATGAGCTTGTGGCTCACCACCTCGGCGTCCGCCGGGGCTTCCTTGAGGGTGGAAACGAAAAATTGGGAAGCTTTCATTGCACGAGGGAATTCACCATCCGGGCCGGTACGCTTGCCGCGCACCCATGCCCGTGCATAATGGATACAGTTTTAAAAATTGGGGTTAGATTATGCTCGACCGGGACGGTTTTCGGCCCAACGTCGGCATCATCCTGCTCAACCAGAGGAACCAGGTGTTCTGGGGCAAGCGGATCCGCACCCACAGCTGGCAGTTCCCGCAAGGTGGCATTGATCGAGGGGAGACCCCCGAGCAGGCCATGTTTCGCGAACTGCACGAGGAGGTGGGGCTGCAGCCGTGCCACGTCCGCGTGGTGGCCCGCACACGGGACTGGTTGCGCTACGAGGTGCCAGACCGGTACATCCGCCGTGACGCACGCGGCCACTACAAGGGCCAGAAGCAGATCTGGTTCCTGCTCCAGCTGGTCGGCCACGACTGGGATCTGAACCTCCGGGCGACCAACCATCCCGAGTTTGATGCCTGGCGCTGGAACGACTACTGGGTTCCGCTGGACGTCGTCGTGGAGTTCAAGCGCGGCGTTTATGAAATGGCCCTGACCGAACTGGCACGCTTCCTGCCGCGCAATGACCAGCGCAACCGGTACCTGCGCAGCGGCATGCGCCAGCGCGAAGGCGCTCCGGAGGTCACGCTCAGCACCACGACGCAGTTGCGGACCACCTCCCTGCTGGTCCACCCGGGCATGGAACTGCCGCCAGGGGCCAGCTTCGACCCCGATCCCCGGACGGGGGACGGCGATCCGGGCATGCCCGGCGGCCACAAGCCGGCCGGCTGACACGGCCGCACAAAAAAGGACGCTCCCGGGAGCGCCCTTTTCTTTTGCCGATGGGGCCGGCTCAGCCGCCGGACAGCACGAGGTTGTCCCGGTGCACCATTTCCGGCTCGGCGCTGTAGCCCAGCAGCCGCTCGAACTCGGACGATGGCCTGCGGCAGAGCAGCCGCGCCTCGGCGCTGGCGTAGTTCGCGAGCCCCCGGGCGATCTCCGTGCCCGCCGCATCGCGCACGGCGATCACGTCGCCACGGGAAAACTCGCCCTCCACCGCGACCATGCCGATCGGCAGCAGGCTCTTGCCCTCCTGCCGCAGCTTGGCCGCTGCGCCCACGTCCACCGTCACGGCACCGCGCAACTGGAGGTGGTCGGCCATCCACTGCTTGCGGGCCTGCTTCTTGGCGGTCTGCGCCACCAGCAGGGTGCCGATGGCCTCGCCCTGCGTGAGCCGCAGCAGCACGTCCGGCTCGCGCCCCCAGGCGATCACCGTGGAAGCCCCCGAGCCGGCCGCGCGTTTGGCCGCGATGATCTTGGTGATCATGCCTCCGCGGCCGATGCTGGTGCCCACGCCGCCTGCCATCGCTTCCAGGGAAGGATCGCCGGCCGCCGCCTCGTGCACGAACTGCGCGTGCGGATCGCGCCGCGGATCCGCCGTGTAGAGGCCCTTCTGGTCCGTCAGGATGACCAGCGCATCGGCCTCCACGAGGTTCGCGACCAGGGCGCCCAGGGTGTCGTTGTCGCCGAACTTGATCTCGTCGGTGACCACCGTGTCGTTCTCGTTGATGACCGGCAGCACGCCGAGCCGCAGCAGCGTGAGCAGCGTGGAGCGCGCGTTCAGGTAGCGCTCGCGGTCCGCCAGATCGGCATGGGTCAGCAGCACCTGGGCGCTGCCCAGACCCTGTTCGCGCAGCTTGGTTTCATACATCTGCGCGAGCCCCATCTGGCCCACGGCGGCAGCGGCCTGGAGCTCATGGATCTCGTGCGGTCGCGTGGTCCAGCCCAGCCGCTTCATGCCTTCGGCGATCGCGCCGCTGGACACCATGATGACCTCGCACCGCGGGCCGCCGGACCCGTTCACCAGCGCGGCCATCTGCCGGCTCCATTCGGTGATGGCCGTCTCGTCCAGCCCCCGGCCCTCGTTCGTTACCAGGCTGGAACCCACCTTGATCACGATGCGGCGCGCATCTCGCAATATGCTCGAAACCATGTATCCCCGTCTTTTTTGTATCTAGCGCCGGCCGCGACGACGGCCTCCGCGCCGCCACCCATCGGGATGGCGGCCCTGTGCGTCACTCCGAAGCCGCGTCGTTCGCGAAGCGCGGATCGACCTCTTCCGGCACCTGCTCGGCCTGCTGCTGGGCGCGCACGTGCTGGTAGATCGCCTGGATCAGCGGCTCGCAGCCCTCGCGGGTGAGCGCCGAAATCTCGAACACCGGCCCCTTCCAGCGGAAGCGCTTCACGAAATCCTTGACGCGTGCAGCCCGCTCGTCGCCAGGCACCATGTCGAGCTTGTTGAGCACCAGCCACCGCGGCTTCTCATAGAGTTCGGCATCGTATTTGCGAAGCTCGCCCACGATCGCGGTGGCCTGTGCGACAGGATCCACCGCCTCGTCGAACGGCGCCAGATCGACGACGTGCAGCAGCAGCCGCGTGCGCTGCAGGTGGCGCAGGAACTGGTGTCCCAGGCCTGCGCCTTCCGACGCGCCCTCGATCAGCCCCGGGATGTCGGCCACGACGAAGCTCTGCTCGGGCCCGACGCGCACCACGCCCAGATTGGGATGCAGCGTGGTGAAGGGATAGTCGGCGATCTTGGGCCGCGCGTTGGAAACGGCGGCGATGAAAGTGGACTTGCCCGCGTTGGGCATGCCCAGCAGGCCCACGTCGGCCAGCACCTTGAGTTCCAGCTTGAGGTTGCGTCGCTCGCCCGGCCAGCCGGGCGTCTTCTGGCGCGGGGCACGGTTGATCGCGCTCTTGAAACGCATGTTGCCGAAACCGCCGTCGCCGCCCTTGGCGATGGTGATGGTTTCGCCGGGCTGGAGCAGCTCGAACAGCACCTCGCCGGTTTCCGCGTCGGAGATGATGGTGCCCACCGGCATCTTGAGGGTGATGTCTTCCCCTGCCGCACCGAACATGTCGGAGCCCATCCCGTGTTCGCCGCGCCTGGCCTCGTGCCGGCGGGAATAGCGGTAATCCACGAGCGTGTTCAGGCTCGGATCGGCCACGGCGAAGACATGCCCGCCGCGACCGCCATCCCCCCCGTTGGGTCCGCCGAATTCCTTGTACTTCTCGTGCCGGAACGATACACAGCCGTTGCCGCCATCTCCGGCGGCTACGTCAATAAAGGCTTCGTCGACGAACTTCATGAAGGGAGTTTACAAAAAACGGGGTTTCCGCCCCGGACGGGAGCCCCGCGGCCCGTGGCGCAAAGGCTCAAAAACGACGAAGCCCCGACAGGTCGGGGCTTCACTGCATCACCGGACTTTAAACCGCTCAGGCGGGCGTCACGCTGACGGTGTGCTTGGACATCGCACCCTTGGTGCCGAACGACACGTGGCCGTCCACCAGGGCGAACAGCGTGTGGTCCTTGCCCACGCCGACGTTCGTGCCGGGGTGGAACCTGGTGCCACGCTGGCGCACGATGATGGAACCGGCGCTGATCAGCTCACCGCCGAATGCCTTCACGCCGAGCATCTTGGGCTTGGAATCGCGCCCGTTTCGCGTAGAGCCGCCGCCTTTTTTCTGTGCCATGGTGTCTGCTCCTTAAGCGGCGATCGCGCCGATTTGCAGTTCGGTGAACTGCTGGCGATGGCCTTGGCGTTTCTGGTAGTGCTTGCGACGGCGCATCTTGAAGATGCGGACCTTGTCGTGCTTGCCGTGGGCCACGACCGTGACCGTGACCGTTGCGCCGGACACCAGGGGCGTGCCGACCTTGAGTTCAGCGCCGTTGCCGACTGCCAGAACCTGGTCGATCACGATTTCCTGGCCTACGTCCGCAGCAATCTGTTCTACTTTGATTTTTTCGCCGGAAGCAACGCGATACTGCTTGCCACCGGTTTTTATGACCGCGTACATGTAAACCTCTTGAGAAGTGATGATTCCGCAAAAACGCTTTTACGGAACCACGCACTGTAGCATGCAACGCCTTTTTTGTACATAGGCGCGGCCCGGAACCACGGCCGCAGGCGCCCGCCGGCGTCCTCCGCGCCCGGCATGGCCGTTCCTATAATGCTCCTTTCACCTCGCAGACCGCCCTCGCCTTGTCCGCCCAGCCCCCTACCTCGGCCATCCTCGCACTGATTGCAGACGACATGCATGAGGTGGACAGGGTCATCGGCCTCCGACTGCAGTCCTCCGTCCCCCTCATCGGCGAGATTGCCCGCTACATCATCTCCGCCGGCGGCAAGCGGCTGCGCCCGGCGCTGCTGCTGCTGATGTCCGGCGCGCTGGGCTACCAGGGGGCCCAGCGGTTCAACCTGGCGGCCGTGATCGAATTCATCCACACCGCCACGCTGCTGCACGACGACGTGGTGGACGAATCCACGATGCGGCGCGGGCGGCCCACCGCCAACGAGAATTTCGGCAACCCCGCGAGCGTGCTGGTCGGCGACTTCCTGCACTCGCGGGCCTTCCAGATGATGGTGGACGCGGACGACATGCGCGTCATGCAGATCCTTTCGGAGGCGACCAACATCATCGCGGAGGGCGAAGTCCAGCAGCTCATGAACACCCATGACGCGACGCTCGACGAACAAGGCTACCTGGAAGTCATCCGCTCCAAGACCGCCAAGCTGTTCGAGGCGAGCGCCCGCCTCGCGGCCGTGCTGGCCCGCGCGCGCGCGGAGGTCGAAGAGGCCTGCGCCGAATACGGCAAGGCCCTGGGCACGGCCTTCCAGGTGATCGACGACGTGCTGGACTACGACGGCAACAGCGCCGAGATGGGCAAGAACCTCGGCGACGACCTGCGCGAGGGCAAGGTCACCCTGCCCCTGATCATCGCGATGCAGCGCGGCGACGCGGCCCAGCGGCAGCTGGTCGAGACGGCCATCCAGCAGGGCTCGCTCGACGAACTGCCCGCCATCCTGTCCATCGTGAAGGCCACCGGCGCCCTGGAGGCCACGCGCACCGCCGCCGCCGCCCAGGCCCAGGAAGCCATTCGCGCACTATCCGCACTTCCTTCCAATAAGTACACCGAAGGTTTGCTACAATTGGCGTCTCAGCTATTAGACAGGCGCGTTTGAACAGGCGCAGCAGGTCTTCCAACACATACGGGGTGTAGCTTAGCCTGGTAGAGCGCTACGTTCGGGACGTAGAGGCCGGAGGTTCGAATCCTCTCACCCCGACCAGATTCACTGCAGCATCTGCAGCAGCAGGAATCCACGAAAGCCGCGGCAACGCGGCTTTGTCGTTTCTGCCAACTGGTGCGCCACCGCGCCGGTGACGCGAAAGCACGACACTCCCGGGATACTGCACCACAGAGCGCAAAAAACGTGAAGCGCCCATCGCCAGGGCATTTCCCTGCAAGCCATGCGCAGCGGTTGCGAAATACGCCGCAAGCCGCCCCGATTGTCGGGCACGCCATGCGCGGTCCTTCACGGCTGCGATGATAGGATGGTTCACTTTCCAACCTATCGACTCCTCTGGTTACATGGCTGACGCCGATTTTGCCCTCAAGGACGCTTCCAGTATCGCTCTGCCCGGTCTGGGGCGGGCGCTGATTTCGGCCGGGCAGCTGAGCCAGAAGGTGGCGGAGGACATCTACAGGAAGTCCCAGGCCAACCGCAGCAGCTTCATCGCGGAGCTGACCGGCTCGGGCTCGGTCTCCCCGATCAATCTCGCGCATACCGTGTCGTCGGTGTTCGGGGCGCCCCTGCTCGACATCGAGGCCATCGATCCGCTGCGCCTGCCGCGCGACGTGCTGGATCCGAAGATCTGCCTCGCCTACCGGGTCATCGTGCTGAGCAAGCGCAACAACCGGCTCATCGTCGCGACGGCGGACCCCACCGACCAGGAGGCTGCGGAGAAGATCAAGTTCACCACCCAGATGGGCGTGGACTGGATCATCGCCGAGTACGACAAGCTGGTGCGGCTGGTCGATGCGACCACCAAGTCCACGACCGAGACCATGGAAAGCATGGTGTCGGGGGGCGATTTCGAATTCGACGACCTGCCCGCTCAGGAGAGCACAGAAGCCCAGGACACGGCCGCGACGGAAGTCGAGGACGCGCCCATCGTCAAGTTCCTGCACAAGATGCTGCTGGACGCTTTCAACATGCGTGCGTCCGACCTGCACTTCGAGCCGTACGAGCACCAGTACCGGGTGCGCTTCCGGATCGACGGCGAGCTGCGCGAGATCGCGTCGCCGCCCATCGCGATCAAGGAGAAACTGGCCTCGCGCATCAAGGTGATCTCCCGTCTGGACATCTCGGAAAAGCGGGTGCCCCAGGACGGGCGAATGAAACTCAAGGTGGGACCGGACCGGGTGATCGACTTCCGCGTGAGCACGCTGCCCACGCTGTTCGGCGAGAAGATAGTGATCCGTATCCTCGACCCCAGCAGCGCCAAGCTGGGCATCGACGCGCTCGGCTACGAACCCGAGGAGAAGGAGCGCCTGCTCCATGCCATCGGCCGCCCCTACGGCATGATTCTGGTGACGGGGCCGACGGGCTCGGGCAAGACGGTGTCGCTCTACACCTGCCTGAACCTGCTGAACAAGCCGGGGGTCAACATCGCGACCGCGGAAGACCCGTCGGAAATCAACCTGCCCGGCGTCAACCAGGTCAACGTGAACGAAAAGGCGGGGCTGACCTTCGCCACGGCGCTCAAGTCGTTCCTGCGCCAGGATCCCGACATCATCATGGTGGGCGAAATCCGCGACCTGGAAACCGCGGACATCTCGATCAAGGCCGCCCAGACGGGCCACCTGGTGCTGTCCACGCTGCACACCAACGATGCCCCCACCACGCTGACGCGGATGCGGAACATGGGCATCGCGCCCTTCAACATCGCATCGAGCGTGATCCTGATCACGGCGCAGCGTCTCGCCAGGCGCCTGTGCCCTGCGTGCAAGGCGCCCGCCGACATCCCCCACGAGACGCTGCTCGAGGCGGGCTACAAGGAAGAGGACATCGACGGCACCTGGGTGACCTACCGCCCGGTAGGCTGCTCCGCCTGCAACAACGGCTACAAGGGCCGCGTCGGCATCTACCAGGTCATGCCGGTCTCCGAAGAGATCCAGCGCATCATCCTGCGCGACGGCAGCGCGCTGGAGATCGCGGAGCAGGCGAAGGCCGAGGGGGTGCGGTCGCTGCGCGAATCCGGGCTCCACAAGGCCCGGCTGGGCCTGACCTCGCTCGAAGAGGTGCTGGCCGTGACGAACGAATAACAACGCTGCAATCCATCTTCAAGAGGCCCGCATGGCAACCGCTGCATCGAGGGACATCAAGGACTTCGTCTTTGAATGGGAAGGCAAGGACCGCCACGGCAAGGTCGTGCGCGGCGAGGTCCGGGCCCTGGGCGAGAACCAGGTGCAGGCGACGCTGCGGCGGCAGGGGGTGCTGCCCACCAAGATCAGGAAGCGCCGCATGCGCGGCGGCAAGAAGATCAAGCCCAAGGACATCGCACTCTTCACGCGGCAGATGGCCACGATGATGAAGGCGGGGGTGCCCCTGCTGCAGTCCTTCGACATCGTGGGCCGCGGCAACACCAACGCCTCGGTCACCAAGCTGCTCAACGACATCCGCTCCGACGTGGAAACCGGCACCTCGCTGAATGCCGCATTCCGCAAGTACCCGATGTACTTCGACAGCCTGTACTGCAACCTGGTGGAAGCCGGTGAGGCGGCGGGTATCCTGGAAGCGCTGCTCGACCGGCTCGCGCTCTACATGGAGAAGACCGAAGCCATCAAGTCGAAGATCCGCTCGGCGCTGATGTACCCCTCGGCCGTGATCATCGTGGCCTTCGTCGTGGTCACCGTCATCATGATCTTCGTGATCCCCGCGTTCAAGGAGGTGTTCACCTCCTTCGGCGCGGACCTGCCGGCGCCCACCCTGTTCGTGATGGGGGTCAGCGAGATCTTCGTCAAGTGGTGGTGGCTGATCTTCGGCGTGCTGGGCGGCGGTGCCTATTTCTTCATGCAGGCGTGGCGGCGCAACGAGAAGATGCAGATGTTCATGGACCGGGTGCTGCTGCGCATTCCGGTCTTCGGCGCCCTGATCGACAAGTCCTGCGTGGCGCGCTGGACCCGTACCCTCTCCACGATGTTCGCCGCGGGCGTTCCGCTGGTCGAGGCGCTGGACTCGGTGGGCGGGGCCTCGGGCAACTCGGTCTATGCCATGGCGACCGAAAGGATCCAGCAGGAAGTCTCCACCGGCACCAGCCTGACGGCCGCGATGGGCAATGCGAACGTGTTCCCGTCCATGGTGATCCAGATGTGCGCGATCGGCGAGGAGTCGGGCTCGATCGATCACATGCTGGGCAAGGCGGCCGACTTCTACGAGGAGGAGGTCGATGAAATGGTCGCGGGGCTGTCGAGCCTCATGGAGCCCATCATCATCGTGTTCCTGGGCACCATCATCGGCGGCATCGTGGTGTCGATGTACCTGCCCATCTTCAAGCTGGGACAGGTGGTCTGATGGGGTTCGAACCCTGGCTGCAGGCCGCGTTGTTCGGCCTCGTCGGCCTGCTGATCGGCAGCTTCCTCAACGTCGTCATCCACCGCCTTCCGCGCATGATGGAGGCCGACTGGGCCGCCGAGTGCGAGGACTACCTGCGCTCGCAGCCGGGCGCCGCGGCGACCACGGCCGCGGCGAAGCCGGCGGCGGAGCCCTTCAACCTGATCACGCCGCGCTCGCGGTGCCCGGCCTGCGGGCATGCGGTGCGGTGGCACGAGAACATTCCGCTGCTGAGCTACCTCTGGCTGGGCGGCAAATGCTCGGCCTGCAAGACCCGCATCAGCCCGCGCTATCCGGCCGTCGAGCTCGCGACCGGGCTGCTGTTCTGGTTCTGCGCACGGCACTGGGGCGCGACGCCGACGGCGGCGGCCTGGTGCGCATTCTCCGCCGCGCTGGTCACGCTGGCCTGCATCGACTGGGACACCACCCTGCTGCCGGACGACATCACGCTGCCGCTGCTGTGGGGCGGGCTGCTGGCCTCGGCCTTCCAGTGGACCTCCGTGCCGCTCTTCGCATCGGTGGCCGGCGCCGCGGCGGGCTACCTGTCGCTCTGGGCGGTGTACTGGGCATTCAAGCTGGTCACGGGCAAGGAGGGCATGGGCTTCGGCGACTTCAAGCTGTTCGCGGCCCTGGGCGCCTGGTTCGGCTGGCAGGCCCTGGTGCCGATCATCCTGATGGCGTCGGTCATCGGGGCGCTGATCGGCATCGGCATGAAGTTCACCCGCGGGCTGCGCGAGGGCAACTACATTCCCTTCGGACCATTCCTCGCCGGAGCCGGGCTCGCCGCCATGCTGTTCGGCCCCGAGCGCATACTGCACGGCATCCTGGGATCCCTGGGCCTGTGACGGGCACGTCCCTCTCCCCTGCCCCGCTGCGGCTGGGCCTGACGGGCGGCATCGGCAGCGGCAAGACGACCGTCGGCCAGTGGCTGCAGGCATTCGGGGCCGCACTGGTGGATGCGGACCGGATCGCCCGTTCGGCGACGGCCGCCGGCGGCCTCGCCATTCCCGCCATCCGCAGCGCATTTGGCGACGGCATGATCGATGCGGACGGCGCCATGGACCGGGCCCGCATGCGGCAACTGGCCTTCCGGGATGCCGGAGCGCGGCAGCGGCTGGAGGCGATCGTCCATCCGCTGGTGGCCCAGGCCATCCATGCGGAGGCAGAGCAGGCCGCAGCCGGTGGCGCCCGGGTGGTGGTGTTCGACATCCCCCTGCTGGCCGAGTCACCGCGCTGGCCGCCGCAACTGGACCGCATCCTGGTGGTGGACTGTTCCGAGGCGACCCAGGTGGCGCGCGTGCAGGCCCGCAGCGGGCTGGCCGCGGACACCGTGCGGGCCATCATCGCGTCGCAGGCGCCGCGGGCCGCACGCCGCGCCGTCGCGGACATGGTGCTCCACAACGACCGAATACCTTTGGATACCCTGCGGGCGGAGGTCCGGCGAATCGCCAATGGCTTCGGGCTATGATGCGGGCGATATGGGACGCGCGATGCGGGCGGCGCCCGCCGTGCGCCCCCAGGAACCCTGCAGCGTGATTCTTTACGAATACCCCTTCAACGAGCGCCTCAGAACCTACCTGCGGCTGGAACAGCTCTTCCGGCGCCTGGGCGAGCTGATTCCCCGCCCGCACCCGCTGGACCACCATTTCGCGCTCGTGACCCTGTTCGAGATCATGGACGTGGCGGCCCGGGCCGACCTGAAGTCCGACGTGCTCAAGGACCTGGAAAAGCAGCGCCACCAGCTCGACAGCTACCGGGGGCAATCCCTCGATCTCGGAGGCCGTGCTCGACGGCGTCGTCGCCCAGCTCGACCACTGCTTCTCGACCCTGAACGCCCAGACCGGCAAGGCCGGCCAGCCCCTGACCGAGAACGAGTGGCTGATGAGCATCCGCAGCCGCGTGGGCATCCCCGGCGGCACCTGCGGCTTCGACCTGCCCGCCTATTACGCCTGGCAGCACCATTCGCCCGAAAAGCGCCAGCACGACCTCGAGGGCTGGGCGAATCATCTCGCGCCGCTGGCGGAGTCGCTCTACGTGCTGCTCAAGCTGCTGCGCGATTCGGGCATGCCGCAGAAGGTGGCGGCCGACCACGGGCAGTTCCAGCAGACCCTGCCACAGGGGCGCACCTTCCAACTGCTGCGGCTGCGGATCGACCCGGCATGGAACATGGTGCCGGAGATCAGCGGCAACCGGCTCATCGTGTCCGTGCGGCTCATGCGGCAGGATGCGGACGGCAAGCTGCAGCCCGTGCAGGAGGATGCAGCCTTCGAGCTCACGCTCTGCGCGTGACCGGCGGGCTGCACGAGAGTTTGACCATGACTTCGCGCCACGACAACGATTCCCGCCGGGCGGATGCGCCGCCTCCGGCCTCCCGCCAGCTCTGGGTGGACTGTCCTACCTGCGGCGGCAGAAGCCTGTATGCGCCCGAGAACCGGTTCCGCCCGTTCTGCAGCGAGCGCTGCCGGCAGATCGACCTGGGCGCCTGGGCCGCAGAGGATTTCCGCATGGCGGCCGATGCCCCGCCCGACGAGGACGCCTTCGGCGACCACCAGCAGCGTCCGCCGGAACACTGAAGGCCGCCCTGCCCGTGCCCCTGCCGATGTGATGGGGTGGCAGCACCGCACGCGCAGCGGTGTCTCGCGGCTATGCCTTGGGCAGCAGGTCCGGATCGAACGGCAGGCCGCGCTCCTCCGCCAGCCACTGCAGCACCGGGTAGGCGCCGGGCAGCACCGGCGATACGTGCAGCGGCCAATGCTGCCAGGCCATGGACTGGCCTTCGCGCATCTCGAACTCGCCCGTCCATGCATGCACCTTGCACCAGTGCAGCCGCACCAGCGCATGGGGATAGTCGTGCTCGGTCACTTTCCAGACGGACGCCGGGCCGATGGTGACGCCCAGTTCCTCGATGAGCTCGCGGCGCAGGGCCTGCTCGACGGTCTCGCCGGGTTCCAGCTTGCCGCCGGGAAATTCCCAGTAGCCCGCATAGGGCTTGCCGGCCGGCCGCGTGGACAGCAGCATGGCGCCGTCGGGACGGAAGAGGATGCCGACCGCCACCTCGGTGTGGGCGCGCTGGGCGCCGGATGCGGCGGGTTCAGCCATCGGCGCGCCCCGCGAAGTCCCGCGCGAACTGGTAGGCCACCCGGCCGCTGCGCGAGCCACGTTCCAGCGCCCAGACCAGCGCGGCAGGGCGGGCCGCCCCGATGGCCTCGGCCGGCACGCCGAGCGCGGACAGCCACTGCGCGACGATGGCGAGGTATTCGTCCTGGCTGAAGGGGTAGAAGCTCACCCAGAGGCCGAAGCGCTCGGACAGCGAGATCTTCTCTTCCACCACCTCGCCCGGATGCACCTCGCCGTCCGCCGTATGCGTGTAACTGAGGTTTTCCTTCATGTATTCCGGCAACAGGTGCCGGCGGTTGCTGGTCGCATAGACCAGCACGTTGGGTGCCGAGGCGGCCACGGAGCCGTCCAGGATGGACTTCAGCGCCTTGTAGCCGGATTCCCCCTCCTCGAAGCTCAGGTCATCGCAGTAGATGATGAATTTCTCGGGGCGGCCAGCCACCACCTCGACGATGTCGGGCAGGTCGATCAGGTCGGACTTGTCCACCTCGATGAGCCGCAGCCCCTGTCCGGAGTAAGTCTGCAGGCAGGCCTTGATGAGGGAGGACTTGCCGGTGCCGCGCGCGCCCGTGAGCAGCACGTTGTTGGCCGGGCGACCTTCGACGAACTGCCGGGTGTTGCGCTCGATCTTTTCTTTCTGCGCGTCGATTTCCTTCAGGTCTTCGAGCGCGATGCCCGCGACATGGCGCACGGGCTCCAGCGCGCCGTGCCCGCCGCCGCGGCGGCGGTAGCGCCAGGCCACGGAGGCGTTCCAGTCGGGTGCGGAAAGCGGCCGGGGCAGCACCGACTCGATGCGGTCGATGAGCTGCTCGGCGCGCTGCAGGAGGTGGTCGAAGCGATCGTTCATGGGATGAACAGGGTCAGGAGCGGTAGTCGGCGTTGATGGTCACGTAGTCGTGGCTCAGGTCGCAGGTCCAGACGGTGTCGGCCGCATCGCCGCGGCCCAGCCCCACGCGTACCGTGATCTCGCTCTGCTTCATCACGCGCTGGCCGTCCTCTTCGCGGTAGTCCGGATGGCGGCCGCCCTGCACGGCCACGTGCACGTCGTCCAGGTGGAGGTCGATGGCGGTCTGGTCCAGATCGTCGATGCCGGCGTAGCCGACGGCCGCCAGGATGCGGCCCAGGTTCGGATCGCTGGCGAAGAAGGCGGTCTTCACGAGCGGCGAATGGGCGATGGCGTAGGCGACCTTGCGGCACTCCTCGGCGGTGCGCCCGCCCTCCACGCGGATGGCGATGAACTTGGTGGCGCCCTCGCCGTCGCGCACGATGGCCTGGGCCAGCTTCTGGGCGACCTCGCGCAGCGCGGCGCGCAGGGCCTGGCCCTCGGCGCCGTCCAGCGAGGTGATGGCCGGGTTGCCCGCACGGTGCGTGGCCATCAGCACGAACGAATCGTTGGTGGAGGTGTCGCCGTCGATGGTGATGCGGTTGAACGACGCGTCGGCCAGTTCGCGTACCAGCGGCTGCACCAGTTCGGGGGCGATGCAGGCGTCGGTGGCAAGGAAGCCCAGCATGGTGGCCATGTTGGGGCGGATCATGCCCGCGCCCTTGGAGATGCCGGTCACCGTGATGGTGGCGCCGCCGATCTCCACCTGCGTGCTGAAGGCCTTGGGCAGCGTGTCGGTGGTCATGATGCCTTCCGCGGCGCGCGCCCAGTGCGCGGGCTGCGCATCGGCGATCGCGGCGGGCAGGCCCGCGACGATGCGGTCCACGGGCAGCGGCTCCATGATGACGCCGGTCGAGAATGGCAGCACCTGGGCGGCCTGCACGCCCAGCTGGCCGGCGAGCGCCTCGCAGGTGGCGCGGGCGCGCGACAGGCCGTCGGCACCGGTGCCGGCATTGGCATTGCCGGTGTTGACCACGATGGCGCGCACGGAGCCGCCCTGCGCGAGGTGCTCGCGGCAGACCTGGACCGGCGCGGCGCAGAAGCGGTTCTGCGTGAAGACGCCGGCCACGGTGGCGCCTTCGTCCAGCAGGAACACGGTCACGTCCTTGCGTCCCGCCTTGCGGACGCCGGCTTCGGTGACGCCGATGCGGACGCCGGCGACCGGGTGCAGGTCGGCGGCAACGGGAGCGGAAAGGTTCACGGGCATGCGGAATTCCTCGGAAAGCAGCAAAAAGGCGAAGGAAGATGTGGCAGGGGCCGCCTGTGGCGGCCCCTGCGGCGAGAGCGAAAGGGTCAGCGCGGCATCATGCCAGCTTGCCGTGGCACTGCTTGTACTTCTTGCCGCTGCCGCATGGGCAGGGGTCGTTGCGCCCCACGCGAAGGCCTTCGGGCAGCGGAAGGTCTTCCGCGCCCGACGCCAGCGTGCGGGGGTCGGGAAGGGTCTCGGGCTCTCCGGTCTCGGTGGGCGCCGTGTAGGTCACGTTGGCGATCTGCTCGGCACGGCTTTCCAGCGCCTCGGCGGCCTCGTCGAGCTCCGAGGGCGACTGCACCTGCACGGTCAGCAGGATGCGGGTGACCTCGTTCTTGACCTGGTCGATCAGCTGGCGGAACAGCTCGAACGCCTCGCGCTTGTATTCCTGCTTGGGCTGCTTCTGCGCATAGCCGCGCAGGTGGATGCCCTGGCGCAGGTAGTCGAGCGCGGAGAGGTGGTCGCGCCAGTTGGAGTCGAAGCTCTGCAGCAGCACCGCACGCTGGAACTGGTGGAAGTTCTCCGCGCCCACCATGTCCACCTTGGCCTGGAACGCGGCGTTGCCCGCGGCGAGGACCTTCTCGAGGATCTCGCCGTCGGTGATCGCCTGGGCGCTCTCGACCTCCTGCTGCAGCGGCAGCCGGATCTGCCATTCGTCGGCCAGGACCTTCTCCAGGCTGGCGAGGTCCCACTGCTCCTCCACGGATTCCTCGGGCACATACTGGCGCACGATGTCGGTCAGGCAGGATTCGCGCATGCCGGCGATCACGCCGGACAGGTCGGCCGCGTCGAGGATCTCGTTGCGCTGCTGGTAGATGACCTTGCGCTGGTCGTTGGCCACGTCGTCGTATTCGAGCAGCTGCTTGCGGACGTCGAAGTTGCGGGCCTCGACCTTGCGCTGCGCGGATTCGATGCTGCGCGTGACGATGCCGGCCTCGATGGCCTCGCCGTCGGGCATCTTGAGGCGCTCCATGATGGCCCGCACGCGGTCGCCCGCGAAGATGCGCATGAGCGAGTCGTCCAGGCTCAGGTAGAAGCGCGAGGAGCCGGGATCGCCCTGGCGGCCGGAGCGGCCGCGCAGCTGGTTGTCGATGCGGCGGGACTCGTGGCGCTCGGTGGCGATGATGCGCAATCCGCCCAGCGCCTTGACCTTCTCGTTGTCGGCGGCCCACTGCTCGCGCAGCGCGGCGATGCGGGCCTGCTTCGCGGCCTCGTCCAGGGACTCGTCGTCCTCGATGGCCGCGACTTCCTTCTCGATGTTGCCGCCCAGCACGATGTCGGTGCCGCGGCCGGCCATGTTGGTGGCGATGGTGATCATGCCGGCGCGGCCGGCCTGGGCCACGATGTCGGCCTCGCGGGCGTGCTGCTTGGCGTTGAGCACTTGGTGGGGCAGGCCGGCCTTGTTCAGCAGGTCGTCGATGATCTCCGAGTTCTCGATGGACGTGGTGCCCACCAGCACGGGCTGGCCGCGCTCGTGGCACTCGCGGATGTCCTGGATGGCGGCGTCGTACTTCTCGCGCGTGGTCTTGTACACCCGGTCGAGCTGGTCGTCGCGCTTGCTGGGGCGGTTGGGCGGGATCACTACGGTTTCCAGGCCGTAGATCTCCTGGAACTCGTAGGCCTCGGTGTCGGCCGTGCCGGTCATGCCCGAGAGCTTGTTGTAGAGGCGGAAGTAGTTCTGGAAGGTGATGGAGGCCAGCGTCTGGTTCTCGGCCTGGATCTCCACGCCTTCCTTGGCTTCCACGGCCTGGTGCAGGCCCTCGCTCCAGCGGCGGCCGGACATGAGGCGGCCCGTGAACTCGTCCACGATGACGATCTCGCCGTTCTGCACGACGTAGTGCTGGTCGCGGTGGTAGAGGTGGTTGGCCCGCAGCGCCGCATACAGGTGGTGCATGAGCGTGATGTTGGACGGGTCGTAGAGCGACGCGCCTTCGGGGATCAGGCCCTGCGCGGCCAGCACGCGCTCGGCCGTCTCGTGGCCCTGCTCGGTGAGAAACACCTGGTGGGACTTCTCGTCGATGGTGAAGTCGCCCGGCTTGGTCACGCCCTCACCGGTGCGCGGATCGGCCTCGCCCTCCTGGCGCACCAGCAGCGGCACGACCTTGTTCATGGCGATGTACATCGCCGTGTGGTCTTCCGCCTGGCCGCTGATGATCAGCGGGGTGCGCGCCTCGTCGATGAGGATGGAGTCCACCTCGTCCACGATGGCGAAGTTGAGGGCGCGCTGCACGCGGTCGTGCGCCTCGTACACCATGTTGTCGCGCAGGTAGTCGAAGCCGTACTCGTTGTTCGTGCCGTAGGTGATGTCGGCGGCGTAGGCGGCCTGCTTCTCCTCGCGCGGCATCTGGGGCAGGTTGATGCCCACGGCGAGGCCGAGGAAGTTGTAGAGGCGGCCCATCCAGCGCGCATCGCGGCTGGCGAGATAGTCGTTCACGGTCACCACGTGCACGCCCTTGCCGCCGAGCGCGTTCAGGTACACCGGCAACGTCGCGGTCAGGGTCTTGCCCTCGCCGGTGCGCATTTCGGAGATCTTGCCGTGGTGCAGCGCCATGCCCCCCAGCAGCTGCACGTCGAAATGGCGCATCTTCATCACGCGCTTGGAAGCCTCGCGCACGACGGCGAAGGCTTCGGGCAGGAGGTCGTCGAGCGACTCGCCCCGGGCGACGCGCCCCTGGAACTCCCCCGTCTTGGCGCGCAGGGCGTCGTCGCTCAGCTTCTCGTACTCCGGCTCCATCGCGTTGATGCGTGCCACCGTCTTGCGGTATTGCTTGAGGAGCCGGTCATTGCGGCTGCCGAATAGTTTGGTGAGGAAGTTGGAGGCCATTCGAACAGGACCGCGGCCCGCATGCGCGGGCGGCGCGACCCGAATCCCTAGTGATGAAGTGGGTTCAGATGGGGGACGCTACCACTGCTTGCAAGTTCTGCAACCAGGGGCAGCGATTCCGGAGCAGGGGATTTTACCTGCGAGGCGCGGCGGCCTTCGCCGCCACCTGCGTGCCGGTTGCGGCGCCGGCCGCACCGGCATGCAGGAATTTCTGCGGGTCCTGCGGCACGCCCTGCACCAGCACCTCGAAATGCAGGTGCGGACCGGTGGACCGGCCGGTGGTGCCGACCTCGGCGATCTTCTGGCCCCGCCGCACGAGGTCGCCGCGCTTGACGAAGGTGCGGGAGGCATGGGCATAGCGGGTGACCAGCTGGTTGCCGTGGTCGATCTCCACCATGTTGCCGTAGGCCGGGTGGAATTCCTGCGCCACGACCACGCCGCCGGCCGCGGCCAGGATGGGGGTGCCGGTGTCCGCCTGGAAGTCCAGCCCCGTGTGCAGGGCCGACTGGCCGGTGAAGGGATCGATGCGCCAGCCGAAGGCCGAGCCGGCGGCCTTGCCGAGCACGGGCTCCTGCGTGGGCACCATGTTCTTGCGGATGTGCTGGTCGAACAGGCGCGACTCGACCACGGTGAGCAGGTCCACCCGGCGGTCGGTGAGTTCGGCGAGGGAGTCGAGCGTGCGCTGCAGCTCGTCCATTTCCATCGGCCGGCTGGAGACCAGCGCCCCGCCCTGCCCCGGCGGGCGGGAGAATTCGGCGGGCGACATGCCCGCCAGACCGGAGACGCGTTCGCCGAGGGACTCCAGCTGCAACATGCGCGCCTGCATCTCCCCGACCTTGCGGGCCATGGCGTCCAGGTTGGCCCGCATGAAGCGGTCGCGCTCGGCGGACTCGTCCCGCGTGGCGAGCCGCACCAGGGTGCCGACCACCGGCCAGCCCTCGCGGGCGCCCTTCAGGAACACCCAGTGGTAGAGCAGCGCCGCCATGAGCATCACCGCCAGCGACAGCAGCAGCCCGAAGGCGGCCAGGCGCAGGCCCGAGAGGTGGATGGCGCGGCTGCGCGCCAGCCAGGCGTCCGTGATAATCAACTGCACTTCGTTTCTCCGCGCCGCGCGGCGCATTGCCCCATGAACCGCCGTCACCACGCCGTCACGCTGCTGCAGGCCACCGAGGACTCCCCCACGCTGGCACGGCTGGCGAGCCTGACGCGCGACTCGAGCGAGCGGCTGCGGGCCGTCGAGTTGCTGATTCCCGCCACCCTGCGGCCGGCCATCCAGGCGGGGCCGATCGAGGGCGCGACCTGGTGCCTGCTGGTCCGCAACAATGCGGCGGCGGCGAAGCTGCGGCAGCTGCTGCCTGCCTTGCAGGCGCATCTGCGCAGCCGGGGGTGGGAGGTTAACGCCATTCGCCTGAAAATCCAAACCTGAAGGCCCGGCAGGCAGCGGGCCGGGGGTGGACGGCGAACGGCAGAAAAAAGATGGTGCCGATTGTCGGGATCGAACTGACGACCTACCGCTTACAAGGCGGTTGCTCTACCAACTGAGCTAAATCGGCGAAGCGCGCATTCTAGCGCGATGCCGCTCCCGGACGGGAACGGCGGCATGCCGGCCGGGGCCGGCTCCGGATCACTTGATCCGCTTGAGCGAAGGGCGGCCGCCGCCGGCAGGGGCCGGGCCGCGCGGCGGCTCGTCCGCCGGGCCCGTGCCGCCGTCGGTGGGTACCAGCTGCACCACCCGGTCTTCGCCGGCGGACGGTTCGGGCGCGGCGCCTTCCGGCACGGCGCCGGCATCCAGCAGCCCCGTGGACAGGCCGCCCGCGCCGGGTGCCAGCATGTCCACCGGAGGCGGGAAGGCCATGCCCTGCCCGTTCTCGCGCGCATAGATCGCGATCACCCGGCCCACGGGGACCATGATGTCGCGCGGCTTGCCGCCGAAGCGGGCCTTGAACTCGATGAAATCGTTGCCCAGCTGCAGGGCGCTCGTGGCGTCGTAGCTGATGTTGAGCACGATCTCGCCGTCCTTCACGTATTCGCGGGGCACCTGGACGGAATCGTCCACGCGCACCGCGATGTAGGGCGTGAAGCCGTTGTCGGTACACCACTCGTACAGGGCCCGTATCAGGTAGGGGCGCGTGGAAGTGGAGTCCTGGGCATTCATCATGTCGGCGTCTGGCAAAAAGGCTTTTCGGGAAGCGGAATGCGGCGCGCAGGCGCGGCCGCGCCGCATTACTTGCGCATGACCTTCTCGGAAGGCGTGAGCGCCTCGATGTAGGCCGGGCGCGAGAAGATGCGCTCGGCGTACTTCAGCAGCGGGGCGGCGTTCTTGGACAGCTCGATGCCGTAGTAGTCGAGGCGCCAGAGCAGCGGGGCGATCGCCACGTCGAGCATGGAGAAGTTCTCGCCCAGCATGTACTTGTTCTTGAGGAACACCGGGGCGAGCTGCGTGAGCCGGTCGCGGATGTGCGAGCGGGCCTTCTCCAGTGCCTTCTCGTTGCCCTTGGTGGCGCGCGACTCGAGCACGTTCACGTGGACGAAGAGTTCCTTCTCGAAGTTGAGCAGGAACAGGCGCACGCGGGCGCGGTCCACCGGGTCGCCGGGCATCAGCTGGGGATGCGGGAAGCGCTCGTCGATGTACTCGTTGATGATGTTGGACTCATACAGGATGAGGTCGCGCTCGACCAGGATCGGCACCTGGCCATACGGGTTCATCACGCTGATGTCTTCGGGCTTGTTGTACAGGTCCACATCGCGGATCTCGAAATCCATGCCTTTTTCGAACAGCACGAAGCGGCAGCGATGGGAGAAGGGACAGGTCGTACCCGAATAAAGCACCATCATGGTGGGAGGCTCCTAAAAATCAAAAAGAGTGGGCGCTCGCGCGTCCACTCCGGAAAGCGAAATGCGCCGCACGAAGGCGGCGCGATGCTGCAGGCGGCGGCCGAGCTTACTTGACGTCCTTCCAGAACGCCGCGTTGAGCCGCCAGGCGATCACCGTGAAAACACCGAGGAAGATCAGCACCCACACCCCGACGCGAACCCGCGTATTTTGCGCCGGCTCGCCCATCCACTGCAGGTAGTTGACGAGATCACCCACGGTCTCGTCGTACTGGAGGGGCGACATGGTACCCGGAGTCAGCTGTTCCCACCCCTTGAAGACCTGGGTTTTGTGTCCGTGGCTCTCCTGCTCCTCGAAGACGGGGCGGCGATCGCCCTGCAGTTGCCACAGCGCGTGGGGCATGCCGACGCTGGGGAATGCGAGGTTGTTCCAGCCCGTGGCCTTCGTGTCGTCGCGGTAGAACGTGCGCAGGAACGTGTAGAGGTAGTCCGCCCCGGTGCCGTTGTGGCCGGCGCGCGAGCGGGCGATCACGGTGAGGTCGGGCGGATTGGCGCCGAACCAGTCCTTGGCCTGCCGCGGGTCGATCGTGGCCTTCATGGTCTCGCCCACCTTGTCGGTGGTGAAGAGCAGGTTGTCCTTGATCTGCTGGTCGGTCAGGCCGATGTCCTTCAG
Organism: Paracidovorax cattleyae; assembly: GCF_900104515.1. GTDB lineage: Bacteria > Pseudomonadota > Gammaproteobacteria > Burkholderiales > Burkholderiaceae_C > Paracidovorax > Paracidovorax cattleyae. Next base: position 90,049 of record NZ_FNJL01000002.1, on the reverse strand, counting down.
GCGGTTGTAGCGCATGAAGGCGGCCGAATGGCAGCTCAGGCAGTAGTTGACGAAGATCTTGGCGCCGTTCTGCAGCGAGGCCGTGTCGTTCGTGCGCACCGGGGCCTTGTCCCAGGCGATGCCGCCTTCCGCGGCGTGCGCGCCCAGGGCGAAGCCGAGCGAGGCGATCAGCGTGAGGATGATTTTTTTCATGGTCGTCGTTCCGGCCCGCTTCAGTGCGCGGCGAAGGTCACGCGGTCGGGCACCGGCTTGGGCTCGCCCAGGCGGCTCCACCACGGCATGAGCAGGAAGAAGCCGAAGTAGAACAGCGTTCCCACCTGCGAGACACGCTCGCCGATCGGGGATGGCGGCTGCACGCCCAGGTAGGCCAGCACCACGAAGTTGACCACGAAGATGCCGTAGAGGTACTTGTGCCAGCCGGGGCGGTAGCGGATGGAGCGGGCCGGGCTGTGGTCGAGCCAGGGCAGGAAGAAGAGGATGATGACGGCGCCGCCCATCACCACCACGCCCCAGAACTTGGCGTCGATGGAGAGCATGAGCGCGACGGCCGCCACGGCCACGACCGCGATGGCGGCCTTGACGAAGCCGGGCAGCCGCCCCTTGACCACGCCGAAGCCCGCTGCCAGCACGACGCAGGCGATGAGGGCAACCATCATCTCGCTGGTGATGGCGCGCAGCATCGAGTAGAAGGGCGTGAAGTACCAGACAGGCGCGATGTGCGCGGGGGTCTTGAGCGGATCGGCCGGGATGAAGTTGTTGTACTCCAGGAAGTAGCCGCCGAACTCGGGGGCGAAGAACACCACCGCCGAGAAGATGAACAGGAACACGCTCACGCCGAAGATGTCGTGCACGGTGTAGTAGGGGTGGAACGGGATGCCGTCCAGCGGATGGCCGTGCTCGTCCTTCGGGGCGTTCGGGCCCTTGATCTCGATGCCGTCGGGGTTGTTGGAACCCACGTCGTGCAGCGCCAGCAGGTGGGCGACCACCAGGCCCAGCAGCACGAGCGGCACGGCGATCACATGGAAGCTGAAGAAGCGGTTGAGCGTAGCGTCGCCCACGACGTAGTCGCCGCGGATCAGCAGGGCGAGGTCGGGGCCGACGAAGGGGATGGCCGCGAACAGGTTCACGATCACCTGGGCGCCCCAGTAGGACATCTGGCCCCAGGGCAGCAGGTAGCCCATGAAGGCCTCGGCCATGAGCGCGAGGAAGATCGCGCAGCCGAAGATCCAGACCAGCTCGCGCGGCTTGCGGTAGGAGCCGTAGAGAAGGCCGCGGAACATGTGCAGGTACACCACGACGAAGAACGCGGAGGCGCCCGTGGAGTGCATGTAGCGGATCAGCCAGCCCCAGGGCACGTCGCGCATGATGTACTCGACGGACTCGAACGCCTTGGCGGCGTCGGGCTTGTAGTGCATCACCAGGAAGATGCCGGTGACGATCTGGATCACCAGCACCAGCAGCGCGAGCGAGCCGAAGATGTACCAGAAATTGAAGTTCTTCGGAGCGTAGTACTCCGACATGTGCACGCGGTAGGCGTCGAAGGCCGTGGGGAAGCGGTTCTCGAGCCAGTTCGTGACCTTGGCGCCCGTGGAGGCGTTGGGGGAGATGTCCTTGAATTCGCGGTAAGCCATGTGCGTCTCCCTCAGGCCTTCTTGTCTTCACCGATCAGGAGCCTGGTCTCCGACAGGTACATGTGGGGAGGCACCTCGAGGTTGTCCGGCGCGGGCTTGTTCTTGAAGACGCGGCCGGCCATGTCGAAGGTGGAGCCGTGGCAGGGGCAGAGGAAGCCGCCCTTCCAGTCGTCGGGCAGCGAGGGCTGTGCGCCGGGCATGAACTTGTCGCTCGGCGAGCAGCCGAGGTGCGTGCAGATGCCCACCGCGACGAGGATCTCGGGCTTGATGGAGCGGTTCTCATTGCGCGCGTATTCGGGGGTGAGCTCCGAGGGCTTGCGCTCGGACTTGGGATCGGCGAGCTGCGGATCGAGCCCCGGCAGCGCGGCCAGCTGCTCGGGCGAGCGCTTGATGATCCAGACCGGCTTGCCGCGCCACTCCACGGTCATCTTCTCGCCGGTCTTGAGGCCGGCGATGTCCACCTCCACCGCGGCCCCGGCGGCCTTGGCTTTCTCGGAGGGCTGGAAAGTGCTCACGAACGGCACGGCCGTCGCCACGCCGCCCACCGCACCAGCACAGCCCGACGCTATGAGCCACGTCCGCTTGCTGGAGTCGATTGGGGTTTCACTCATGGGGGTCCTCAATAGGTCGTCGCTGGGGGAGCAATCACAAATTGTAGCGGCGCAAGTAAGGTCAATTCCAGGGGTTATCACCCCTCCGGCTCGGCAATACTGCAAGGGTTTTCAGCTATATCAAGGAGAAGCGAAATGGGTATTGCAAAGGAGTTCCGGGAGTTCGCGGTGAAGGGAAATGTGATAGATCTCGCCGTGGGCGTGATCATCGGGGGCGCCTTCGGAAAGATCGTGGACTCGCTGGTGAACGACGTCATCATGCCCATCGTCGGGCTGGTATTCGGTCGCCTGGATTTCTCGAATCTCTTTCTCGTGCTCGGCAGTGTGCCGCCCGGCACCCCGGCCACGCTGGACGCCCTGCGCAAGGCGGGCGTGCCGGTGCTCGCCTACGGCAGTTTCATTACCGTCGCGGTGAATTTCCTGATTCTCGCGTTCATCATTTTCATGATGGTCAAGCAAATCAACCGGCTCAAGCGCGAGGCGCCGCCCGCGCCTCCTGCCGCCCCGACCCCGCCGCCGGAAGACGTCCTGCTGCTGCGCGAGATCCGCGACAGCCTCAGGCGCTGACGGCGCCCGGAGCCGGGCCCGCCAGACGGCGCGCCGCCAGCACGGCCTCGACGAGGCTCGATGCGTCGGCCACGCCGCGGCCGGCGATGTCGAAGGCCGTGCCGTGGTCCGGGCTGGTGCGCACCAGGGGCAGCCCGAGCGTGACGTTCACGCCCTTGTCCACGCCCAGGTACTTGACGGGAATCAGGCCCTGGTCGTGGTACATGGCCAGCACCACATCGAATTCGCCCGCGTGCTGCGGCGTGCTGCGCGCGCGCATGAAGACCGTGTCGGGCGCGAAGGGGCCGTGCGCGTCGATGCCGAGCGCGCGCGCCGCGGCGATGGCCGGGGCGATGGCCTCGATCTCCTCGCGGCCGAAGAGCCCGCCCTCGCCCGCGTGCGGGTTGAGGCCCGCGACGCCGATGCGCGGATCGCGCCCCAGGCTGCGCCGCAGCGCCGCATGCGTGATCTCCAGCGTGCGCAGCACGTTGCCCTGCGTGACCGCCGCGATGGCATCGCGCAGGGACACGTGGATGCTGACCAGCACGGTGCGCAGCTCTTCGCTGGCGAGCATCATGCGCACGGGCATGTCCGCGACGGGCACGCCGGCATGGCGCGCGGCCTCGGCCTGCAGCAACTCGGTGTGACCGGGATGGTGGACGCCGGCGGCGGACAGCGCTTCCTTGTGCAGCGGTGCCGTGACCAGGCCCGCGATCTCGCCGCGCAGCGCGGCACGGGCGGCCCAGGTGACACAATCCGCCGCCGCCCGTCCGGCCCCGGCATGCACGGCACCGAACGGCACCGGCCCGGGCAGGCCCGGCAGGGGCAGCACCGGCAGGCAGCGCGGCGGCGCGGCAAGCGCCTCCGCGGGCGACTCCAGCACCGCCAGCGGCAGGGACGGCTCGCCCGGCCGGGCGATGCAGCGCGCGGCTCGGCGCAGGGTCTCCACCTCGCCGACCACGAAGCAGCCCCGCATCGCATCGGGCGCGTCACGGAAGGCCCTGGCGACGATCTCCGGGCCGATGCCCGCCGGATCGCCCTGGGTGATCGCCAGCGAGGGGAATCCCTCTGCTGCAGCGCGGTCCATGTCCATCCTCCTTCGCGCGGTGCAGGAACTGTCCGCCGGCCGCGTCAGGCCACCGCCAGCGCGCCGGACACCAGCCGCACGACGCGGTCGCAGCGCGCGGCCAGGGCCTCGTCGTGGGTGACCATCACGAAGGCCGTGCCCTGTCCGCGGGCGAGCTGCAGCATGAGCTGGAACACGCCGTCGGCGGTGGCGCGGTCGAGGTTGCCGGTGGGCTCGTCGGCCAGCACGCAGGCGGGGCGGGTCACCAGGGCGCGCGCGATGGCCACGCGCTGGCGCTCGCCGCCGGACAGCTCCGCCGGCCGGTGGTGCACGCGGCCGGCCAGGCCCACCGCGGCGAGCATGGCGTCGGCCCGCTCCAGGCAGGCGGCATAGGGCTCGCGGCGGATGCGCAGGGGCATGGCGACGTTGTCGCGCGCGCTGAACTCGGGCAGCAGGTGGTGGAACTGGTAGATGAAGCCCAGGTGGGTATTGCGCAGGCGCCCCTGCTCCTGGGGCGAGAGCGTGTCGAAGGCCGCGCCCTGCAGCTGCACGCTGCCGGAGGTGGGCGCGTCCAGCCCGCCGAGCAGGTGCAGCAGCGTGCTCTTGCCCGAGCCCGAGGCGCCCACGATGGCCAGGGTCTCACCCCTGTGCACGGACAGGTCCACGCCCTTGAGCACGGTGACGTCGAGCCGGCCTTCGGTAAAGCGCTTGGTGAGGCCGCGGGCCTGCAGCACCAGCGGGGAGCCCGCAGCGCCTGCAGAGCCGGCCAACGGGCCGCCGATCGTGGGGGTCATGTCACTCATAACGCAGCGCCTCCGCGGGATTCACGCGGCTGGCGCGCCAGCTCGGGTACAGGGTGGCCGCGAAGGCCAGCACGAGGGAGATGACCGCGATGGGGGTGATGTCGCTGCTCTGGGGGTCGCTGGGCATCTTGCTGATCAGGTAGATGTCTTTGGGCAGGAAACTCGCGTGCAGCGCATGCTCGATGGCCGGCACGATGACGTCGATGTTGAAGGCCACGAGCAGGCCGAGGGCCAGCCCGCAGGCCGTGCCGATCACGCCCACGAGCGCGCCCTGCACCACGAAGACGGCCATGATGCTGTGCGGGCTGGCGCCCAGGGTGCGCAGGATGGCGATGTCGGCGCGCTTGTCGGTCACGGTCATGACCAGCGTGGAGACCAGGTTGAAGGCCGCCACCGCCACGATGAGCGTGAGGATGATGAACATCATGCGCTTTTCGAGCTGGACGGCGGCGAACCAGGTGCGGTTCTGCTGCGTCCAGTCGCGGATCAGCAGGTCGCCGGAGAGGGTGCGGGCGAGTTCCTGCGTCACTTCCGGGGCCTGGTGCAGGTCGCGCAGCTTCAGGCGGATGCCGGTGGGGCCCTCCAGGCGGAAGATGCGCTCGGCGTCGGCATGGTGCATGAGCACCAGGGCGGAGTCGTATTCGTAGTGGCCGGATTCGAAGAGGCCCGAGACCGTCATCTGCTTGAGGCGCGGCACGACGCCGGCCGGCGTGACCTGCCCGCCCGGCGCGATGAGGGTGACGGGCTCGCCCACGCGCACACCGAGCGCCCGCGCCAGTTCCAGGCCCAGCACCACATGGAAGCTGCCAGGGGCCAGCGTCTGCACGGCGTCGGCATTCTTTGCCGCCAGGTCGGTCACTTCGCCCTCGCGGGCCGGGTCGATGCCACGCACCAGGGCGCCCTTCATGTCCTCGCCCCGCGCGATGAGCGCCTGCGAGCCGACGAAGGGCGCGGCGCCCACGACCTCGGGATTCTTGCGGGCCTCGGCCATGGTGAGCGCGGGATCGGGCAGCGCGGCGCCCTGGGGCGCGAAGATCTCCACGTGGGACACCACGCTGAGCATGCGGTCGCGCACTTCCTTCTGGAAGCCGTTCATCACGCTGAGCACGATGATGAGGGCGGCCACGCCGAGCGCGATGCCCAGCATGGAGACGCCGGAGATGAACGAGATGAAGCCGTTGCGCCGCGTGGCGCGTCCGGCCCGGGTGTAGCGCCAGCCCAGGGCCAGTTCGTAGGGAAGTTGCATGGTGGGGAGAAAGCGCCCCGCGCCGCGACGGGATTGGCGGCACCGGGACGGCGCCGATTGTGGCATCCCGGACAATACCCGCCATGTCGGAGATCCACCATTTGCTCATTCCCCTGGCGGCCAGCACGGCGCCGGGGTGCCGGCAGGCCCTGCAGGGCCTGGGCCTGCCCCACCTGGACCGGCTGCTCGCGCGCCTGTCGGCCGCCGGCACGGATGCCGGCGAGGAATCCGACTTCACCCCGCCGCACGAGCGCGCGCTGGCGCGCCACCTGGGACTGCCGGCCAGCCGCGCCGGCACCACGCCCTGGGCGGCCTGGGAGCGCCATGCGGCGCAGCCGGGCCCGCCCGACGGGTCGGCCTGGGCCTGGGTGACGCCCTGCCAGTGGCAGGTGGGGGCCGACCAGGTGATGCTGGCGGACCCGGCCGCGCTGGGCCTGGACGAGGCCGCATCGCGCGCGCTGATGGACATCCTCGCGCCCTGGTTCGCGGAGGACGGCATCGAGCTGGCCTACCACGCGCCCACGCGCTGGCTGGCGCGCTCGGCGCTGTTCGACGGCCTGGCCACGGCTTCGCTGGACCGGGTGGTGCAGCGCGACGTGCGCGCATGGATGCCCGATGCGGCCCGGGCGCGGCTGCTGCACCGCCTGCACAGCGAGATGCAGATGCTGCTCTACACCCATCCCTTCAACGACGCGCGCGCCGAGCGCGGGCAGGCCCCCGTGAACGCCTTCTGGGTGCACGGCGCGGGCCGCCTGGCCGACCGGGTCCTGGCCGGGGCGGCACCGGCCGAGGTGCCGCAGGCCCTGCGCGATGCCGCGCTGCACGAGGACTGGCGCGCCTGGGCCGAGGGCTGGAAGGCGCTGGATGCCGGGCCGGCCGCCCGGCTGGCGGACCATGTGGAGCGCGGCGGCGCCGCGCGCCTGACGCTGTGCGGCGAGCGCAGCGCCATGGCCTGGGAGACGGCGCCCGCCAGTCTGCTGGAGCGGCTGCGGCGCAGGCTGCGGCCGGTGCGCTTTCAATCCGTGCAGGAGCAGCTATGAAGATCGTGGCCCGGGACATTCCGCCCCGCGCCGTGTGGGCGCTGGAGCAGGCGGGCGTGCATCCGCTGCTCGCACGGCTCTACGCCGCACGCGGCGTGACCGCCCACGACGAGCTCGACGACGCGCTGGCGCGGCTGCTGCCGCCGCCCGGGTTGCGGGGCACGCGCGAGGCCGCGGCGCTGCTGGCCGATGCGATCGCGCAGGACCTGCGCATCGTCGTGGTGGCCGACTACGACTGCGACGGGGCCACGGCCTGCGCCGTGGCCGTGCGCGGCCTGCGGCTGCTGGGCGCCCGCCAGGTGGACTATCTGGTGCCCGACCGCATCGCCGACGGCTACGGCCTGAGCCCGGCCATCGCGCGCCGCGTGCACGAACGCGGGGCCGACCTGCTGGTCACCGTGGACAACGGCATCGCCAGCATGGAAGGCGTGGCCGAGGCCAGGGCGCTGGGCCTCTCGGTGCTGGTGACGGACCACCACCTGCCCGGCCCGGAACTGCCGCAGGCCGATGCCATCGTGAACCCCAACCAGCCGGGCTGCACCTTCGAGAGCAAGTCCATCGCCGGCGTGGGCGTGATGTTCTACGTGCTGATGGCGCTGCGCGCGGAACTGCGCGAGCGCGGCGTGTTCGACAAGGCCGGCCAGCCGAAGCTGGAGCCGCTGCTGCCGCTGGTCGCGCTGGGCACGGTGGCCGACGTGGTGCGCCTGGACGCGAACAACCGGCGCCTGGTGGCACAGGGGCTCAAGCGCATCCGCGCGGGCCACATGCCGGCGGGCATCGCGGCACTCTTCGACGCGGCGGGCCGCAAGGCGGCCGTGGCCGCCACCTTCGATTTCGGGTTCGCGCTGGGCCCGCGCATCAACGCGGCCGGCCGTCTCGCGGACATGACGCTGGGCATCGAATGCCTGCTGACCGACGACCCGGGCCGGGCCGCGGAACTGGCACGCACGCTCGACGCGATCAACCGCGAGCGGCGCGAGATCGAAGGGGGCATGCGCGAGCAGGCCCTGCTGATGGCCGAGAGCCTGTTCGGCGAGAACGACGAGCCGCCGGCCGCAGTGAGCGTCTGGGACCCGGACTTCCACGAGGGCGTGGTGGGCATCGTGGCCTCGCGCATCAAGGACCGGCTGCACCGGCCGACCTTCGTGTTCGCCACCAGCAGCGCGCCGGGCAAGGAGGACGAGATCAAGGGCTCGGGCCGCTCCATTCCCGGCTTCCACCTGCGCGACGCGCTGGACCTGGTGGCCAAGCGCCATCCGGGCGTGATCCTGAAGTTCGGCGGCCATGCGATGGCGGCCGGCTGCACCGTGGCGAAGGACCGGTTCCTGGTGTTCGAGCGCGCGTTCGCCCAGGTAGCCCAGGAGTGGCTGGATGCCGCCACGCTGATGCGCCGGCTCGACACCGACGGGCCGCTTTCGCCGGAATACTGCCGCGCCGAGCTGGTGGACACGCTGCACCGCGAGGTCTGGGGCCAGGGCTTCGCGCCGCCGACCTTCAGCGAGGAAGTGGAGATCGTGAGCCAGCGCCTCGTGGGCGAAGGGAAGAACCACCTGTCGCTCAAGCTGCTGCACCAGGGCCGCCCGGTGGACGGCATCTGGTTCGGCCACACGGAGCCGCTGCCGGCGCGCGTGCTGCTGGCGTTCCGGCTCGACGTGAACGAGTGGAAGGGGGAGCGGCGGGTGCAGTTCCTGGTGGAAGGCGCGCAGCTCTAGCCTGCAAGGCCCTCCCCTGCACCCTGCACCCTGCACCGTGCCTGTGCCGGGGTGCGACAACACATCCGCGGTCCGCGCCGGACAGAGCGCCCCGGTGCCTGGATCGCGGCGCGGATGGCGCTGGTGCGACGCTCCGACAACCGCCCGGGAATTCATCGCCACGGGACAAAAAGACCATGGCGCCGATGGGCCGGCAGGCGCTCTCTGCCGGGAACGAATGCACAGGATTTCCCAACGCTGGCGCGAAATTCAGCGTCTTCATTGGTTTATGTATTGCATAAACTCATATTAATTCTCCGCCGGAAAAACCATTACCTCTCGCCGGTTCGCATGATAGGATGATTTTCCTGGCGCCTGCCATACGCCTCGGTCACTTCTTGAACGCAAAGAAACATACCGGAACATTCTCTCCCGTTTGAACGGAAGCCGATACCCAGCGGTGCCGCCCATCCTCCACCCGACCCATCACTCATGCATTCCCCAGCCATACGCCAGAATGATATCCACCAGAATTTCGAGGCCGATCTCATCGAGGGAATCGACCCCATCCGGAAATTCGCACTCGCCATCGCCATCTACCACTTATTCGACACCGGGCTGTTTTCTCTGCTCGAAGGAGAAACGCCTGTACCCGCAGACGATGCGTGCAGCACATTGGGCATGGATCGAGCCAGGCTGCTAGGACTGTTCCAATACCTGAAGAACGAAGCGATCCTGACAGAGTCCCCCGAAGGCCTGATGCTGTCGCAAAAAGGCCGGGCACTGCGGCCCCTGCAGGGCTGGTACGTGATGCTGATAGGTGGATATGCCACCACCTTCCTGCAGATGGGCGATCGCTTGAAGGCGGGCTCCGACTGGGCTACGCGCAATGCGACGCAGGTCGGGGTTGGCAGTTGCGGCATCAGCCATTTCGACGCGATTCCTCTCACCAAGTCGCTCATGGCGAAAGCGCCGACGGCCTGCACCAGGCTCCTGGACCTGGGCTGCGGCAACGGCCTCTATCTGGCCGAATTTTGCAAGGCCCTGCCTCACATCCAAGCATGGGGAGCAGAACCGGACCGAGGCGGTTACGAAGAAGCGGCGGCGCTCGTCGAGCGAGAGGGTCTTTCCGATCGCATTCGCATCAGCCACTCCGGCGCCGTTGAGTTCCTCGGTTCGGATTTCGATTTCACTCCCGATTTCATCGTTCTTGGCTTCGTGCTGCATGAAATACTCGGCCAGTCCGGCCGGCAGGCCGTCGTCGATTTCCTCAGGAAGATAGTACGCCGCTTTCCCGACATCAACATCATCATTATTGAAGTGGACAACCAGTTCCACGATCCACGTGCGATGCGCCATGGCCTTTCGCTGGCCTACTACAACCCCTATTACCTCCTGCACTGCTTCACCAACCAGAAACTGATCGAAGACGCCGAATGGCAGGAGATTTTCTCCGAGGCAGGCCTGTCTTTGCTCACCCGTGAAACAACTTCCGACCAGGTGGATTCCACCGGCCTGGAAATCGGTTATCTGCTGCGAAAGGGAAAATGATGCGGCTTCATGAAAGACACAGGATCGTACGCACCGACAGTTCTCTCAGCACACTTCAGCAACGGCTGAAATATGCCCGGTGGAAGTTGCAGGACCAGGCGTGCTACTTCGTCGAGAACGTGCCCGTGTGGCCATCCACTGAATTGCCCGCCCCCACTTCTGCCAGGGACGACATCTTTCAATATGCAGATTGCAATGGCAATCCAGGGCTTCTGGATGCCATCTGCATGCGTGACAACGCCACGTACGGCCTCGGGCTGGCCAAGGAGAACATCCTGATCACCAACGGCGCCATGCATGGCTTGTCGCTGGCCTTTCGCCATGCCAAAAGCCATGCGGCCGGTTCGTGCTCTGCGATATGCCTGGCGCCGGTCTTCGGCGCGGTGCCCGCGCTGCTGTCGGCGGAAGGTTACAAGATGGTTTACTACCACATGCAGCAGGAATACCCCTGCGCCGCAGAGCTTCTGGCCTTGTGCCGACCGGACACGAGGCTCATCTACCTCAATTTTCCCCACAATCCGCTCGGCGGCATCTACCCCGGCGCCTTCATGCAGGCCCTGGTACCCGCCCTGGCGGAGCGCGGCATCGCGCTGGTGCTTGATATGGTGTACGACGGATTCATCTTCGGCAGCGAGCAACTGCACTCTCCCTTCCATGAAGCCGAAGACTTCTCGTCGATCTACACCGTCAACTCGATGTCGAAGAACTACGGCGCGCCGGGCCTGCGGGTGGGATGGCTGACATCGTCCATCGAAAACATCGAGGCCATGGCCGGGCTCGTGGAAATCGAGTGCGTCGCCGTCTGTACCCCAGCGCAGACGAAGGCGGCTTCCCTGATCGTACGGGGCAACGAGCGGCTCAGAAGGCAGGTGCTCGGCAGTCGAACCGTCGTGCACGACTTCCTGCGCCGCACGCAGGCCGGGTACTCGGAACTGCCGCCGGCCGGCACCCAGGTGTTCGTGGACCTTCCCGTGGACGATGTCGAGGAGTTCGCCGATCAGGTGCTAGGCGATTTCGGCCTGGTGCTGGCCACCGCCAGCAATTACTCAGGCGTTTCCGGCCAGTACATCCGCATTCCGACGAGCTATCCGGAACACGTCACCCGCGAGGCGCTCGATCTGCTCAGCCAGGGGCTCGAACGCTACGCCGGCCATTGACTCCGGTCCCGTCCGACCCGAAACCACGCCGACCGGTCGCGGCAGGCGAAGCAGAGCACCCTGGCCTCCCGAGCCCTCGGCGCCCCGGTGGTGCACGTGCGCGGGGCAGCCGGAATCAAGGTTCGCCAGCGCCCCCGCACGTCGTCATCAGCCATGTCCAACGCAAACGCCGTTTCCCCTACCCGCTCCCGTGCTGCCTCCGGGCAGTCGCATATGACCAGCGACTCCCTTCGGGCTCGAACGTGGGCGCTCAATACCGCCTTTTTCATCCCCGGCGTGGGCCTGGCCAGCTGGGCGTCCCGCACACCGTCGATCCGTGACGGGCTGCACGCCTCCATTGAAGAGATGGGCTGGACCCTGTTCGGATTTTCCGCGGGCTCGATGCTGGGTATCCTGACCGCCGGAAAGCTGACCATGCGGATCGGCCCGCGCAGCACGGTGCAGGCCGGCCTGGCGACCCTGCTGCTGGGCATCGTGGGCATCGGCATCGCTGTGCAACTGAGTGCCGTCTGGCTGTGCTTCCTGGGTTTCGTGATGGTCGGCACGGGCATGGGATGGGTGGACATCGGCGCAAACATCGACGGCGTGGAGCTCGAACGGCTCGCGGCAAAACCGGTTTTGCCGGCATGCCATGGATTCTTCAGCCTGGGCACACTCATCGGCGCAGCCGTGGGCATGGGTCTGTCGGCCTACGGAACGTCCGTCCTGTGGCATCTGGGGGCCGTGGCGGTGATCGCCCTGGCGCTCACCTGGCACCAGATCCGCCATCTCGCAGACACGGTCCGGCAGCCGGACAGGACCGGAAAAACTTCGTTCTGGACGGAGATCTACGACGCTCGCCTGCTGATGATCGGGTTTCTCTGCATGGCCCTGGCGTTGGCCGAGGGAGCTGCGAACGACTGGCTGCCCATCCTGATGATCGACGGCCACGGCTTGACGAATACGGCGGGCGTCGCGGTGTACATGGTCTTCACCGCCAGCATGACCGTGGGCCGCTTCTGCGGCAACTGGGTCGTCAGGCGGATCGGCAGGGCCGCCGTGTTCCGGATCTGCACGCTCTCGGCCAGCCTGGCGCTCGCCCTGGTGATTTTTTCGCCGAGCCCCTGGCTCACCGTGTGCGCAATCGTACTCTGGGGCATCGGCGCATCCCTGGGCTTTCCGCTCGCCATGTCTGCCGCCGGAGAGGGAGAAGGCGACACCGCCACACGGGTCAGCATCACGGCGACGCTGGGATACATGGCGTTCCTGGTCGGGCCTCCGATGCTCGGCTTTCTGGGCGAGCGATTTGGCATACGTCAGGCGATGCTGCCGGTGCTCGCTGCCACGCTGCTGGCAGTCACCATGGCGAGTGCCGGGCGGGAGCTGGGCAAGAAGCGGGCATCCTAGAGGCAGGCGCCATCCACGGTCGCGCCGTTTCCGGCATTTTCAGGGGTATGCGTATCCAAACGCGAAACCGCGGTCCTACAATGATTCCGTGCCCACCGCTCTGAACGCCGACCTCCATTGCCACTCCGTGGTGTCCGACGGCACGCTCACGCCCGAGGTGCTGGCGCAGCGGGCGCGCGCCAACGGTGTCGAGCTCTGGGCGCTGACCGACCACGACGAAGTCGGCGGCCAGCACCGTGCCATGGCCGCTGCGGCCGCGCAGGGCATGGACTACCTCACCGGCGTGGAGATCTCGGTGACCTTCATCGGCACCACGGTGCACATCGTCGGGCTCGGCTTCGATCCGGACGATGCGCAGCTGGTGCAGGGCCTGGCCGACACGCGCGGCGGCCGCTGCCAGCGCGCGCAGGAGATGGCGCAGCAGCTCGCGCAGGTCGGCATCCGCAACGCCTACGAAGGCGCGCTGCGCTACGTGGGCAATCCCGAACTCATCTCCCGCACGCATTTCGCGCGCTTCCTCGTCGAGACGGGCGTATGCCGCGACACTTCCGAGGTGTTCCGCCGCTTCCTCACCGAGGGCAAGCCCGGCTACGTGCCGCACCGCTGGGCCGCGCTGGGCGACGCGGTGCGCTGGATCACGCAGGCCGGCGGCATGGCCGTGATCGCGCACCCGGCCCGCTACAAGTTCTCGGCCACGCAGGAATACGCGCTGTTTTCCGAATTCCGGCAGCATGGCGGCCAGGGCGTCGAGGTGGTCACGGGCAGCCACACCGCGGCCGAATACGTCACCTACGCGGCCATGGCGCAGGAATTCGGCCTGGCCGCCTCGCGCGGCAGCGACTTCCACAGCCCCGACGAATCGCACACCGACCTGGGCACGCTGCCGCCCCTGCCCGGCGCCCTCACGCCCGTGTGGGAGCTGCTGGCCGACCGCGTGCGGCGCGCCCACTGACACCCCCCATGGCCCAGTATTTCGAAGTCCACCCCGACAACCCGCAGCCCCGGCTGCTCAAGCAGGCCGCAGCGCTGCTGGCCCGAGGCGCGGTGCTCGCGGTGCCCACGGATTCCAGCTACGCGCTCGTCTGCCAGCTCGACGACAAGGACGCCGTGGACCGGCTGCGCCGCATCCGGCAGGTGGACGAAAAGCACCACCTGACGCTGCTGTGCCGCGACCTGTCGGAAGTGTCCAACTACGCCCGCGTGGACAACCGCCAGTACCGCCTCGTGAAGCAGGCCACGCCCGGCCCCTACACCTTCATCCTGGACGCGACCAGGGAAGTGCCGCGCCGCGTGAGCCATCCGCAGCGCAAGACCATCGGCCTGCGCGTGCCCGACCGCAAGGGGCTGCAGTTGCTGCTGGAACTGCACGGCGCGCCCCTGCTGGCCACCACGCTGATCCCGCCCGGCGAGACGGAGCCGATGAACGACCCCACCGAGATCCGCGCGCGCTTCGAACACCAGATCGATGCCGTGGTGGACGCGGGCGCCTGCCCGCTGGAGCCGACCACCGTGGTGGACCTGACCGACATGGCCACGGGCGGCGACCCGCGCGTGGTGCGCGAGGGCCGAGGGCCGCTGTCGGCGCTGGGGCTGTAGAGACCGGCTCAATCCAGCTTGAACGCGCCTACCGCGCGCTGAAGGTCCTGCGCGCGGTCGTTCAGCGCGGTGGCCGCGCGCGAGGCCTGCTGCACCAGCGCGGCGTTCTGCTGCGTGGTGCCTTCCATCTGCGCGACGGACTGGTTCACGTGGACGATGCCGTCGCTCTGCTCCTGCAGCGCGTGCGAGATTTCCGCCAGCAGGCCACTGACCTGCCCCACCGCACCGACGATGTCCTGCATGGTGCGCCCGGCCTCGTCCACCAGCCCCGCGCCGCTGCGCACCTGCTCCACCGATGCGTCGATCAGGCCCTTGATCTCGCGCGCGGCCACCGCGCTGCGCTGCGCCAGGCTGCGCACTTCGGAGGCGACCACGGCGAAGCCGCGCCCCTGCTCGCCCGCGCGGGCGGCCTCCACGGCCGCGTTGAGCGCCAGGATGTTGGTCTGGAAGGCGATGCCCTCGATCACCTGGATGATGTCCACGATCTTGTGCGAGCTGCCACTGATGGCCTGCATGGTCTGCACGACCTGGCCCACCACGGTGCCGCCGCGCTCGGCCGTGCCGGAGGCCTGCACGGCCAGGCCGCTGGCGGACCGCGCGCGGTCGGCGTTCTGGCGGACGGTGGCGGTGAGCTGCTCCATGCTCTGCGCGGTCTCGGCCAGGGAGGCGACCTGCTCGCCCGTGCGGCGCTCCAGGTCGCCATTGCCGGCGTCGATCTCCCCGGCACTGGCGCCGATGGCGTGCGTGGACTGCTGGATGCGCGAGACGAGCTCGGTCAGCGTGTCCTCCATGGTGCCCAGCGCCCCCAGCAGGCGCCCGAAATCGCCCTGCAGGTCGGAGCTGAACTCCTGGCTCAGGTCGCCGGCGGCGACGGTCTCGGCGATGAGGATCGCCTGGTCTAGCGGGGCTACGATGCCGCGGCGCAGCAGCACGAAGGCCGCGCCCGCCACCGCGAACACCGCGCAACCCAGGCCCAGCAACCAGGCGCGCATGCCGGACAGCTCGGCTTCCGCCGCGGTGACCGCGCGCTCGATCGGCGCGCGCTGGGCGGCGTCCGGCAAGGCCGACGCCGCCTCCAGCGCGGCGCGGTGGGCATCCTGCGCCCGGCCGATGTCGGACAGGCCGACGCCCATGAGCCCTGCCACCAGCAGCGCCACCGATCCGAAGGCCAGGACGAGCCGCGTCCCCGTTCTCCATCCATCCCAAGCCATCACTGGTGTCTCCTGTGGGTTTTGCGTGGTTGCATTTGGCAACAATTGGATATCCTACCGCCGGTACGGGCCGCCCGGTCCAAGGGGTTCCCCTGCCGCGTGCGGGGTGCGCAACGCGGCCTCTGAGACAATCGGCCGGTGGACTTCTCCAACCTCATCCAAACCATCCTCATCTACGCCCTGCCGGTGCTCTTCGCGATCACTGTGCACGAGGCGGCCCACGGCTATGCCGCGCGCCACTTCGGCGACAACACCGCGTTGATGATGGGGCGCATCACGCTCAATCCGCTCAAGCACATCGATCCGGTGGGCACGATCCTGATGCCGCTGCTGCTGTATTTCGCGACGTCGGGCACGTTCCTGTTCGGCTACGCCAAGCCGGTGCCGGTGAATTTCGGACACCTGCGCAACCCCAAGCGGGACATGATCTGGGTCGCGCTCGCGGGGCCGGCCTCCAATTTCGTGCAGGCGGTGCTGTGGGCCGTGCTGCTGGTGATGCTGGTGGGCTTCGGGGTGGACGAGCGCTTCTTCATGGAGATGGCACGCGCCGGCGTGCTGGTGAACCTCGTGATGTGGGCGTTCAACCTGTTCCCCCTGCCGCCGCTGGACGGCGGGCGCATCCTCGTGGGGCTGCTGCCCTGGCGGCAGGCCAGCTGGCTCTCGCGCATCGAGCCCTACGGCTTCTTCATCGTGCTGGCGCTGGTGGTGGCGGGCATCGTGGGAACGGTGTGGCTGCGGCCGCTGATGTCCCTGGGCTATTCGGCCATCAGCCTGCTGCTCACGCCGCTCACGGCCCTGCTGGGCTGAGCCGGCACAGCGCCCGCGGGCCGTGCGGCGGCCCGCGCCTTTCTTCCCGGTTCCGTTTTCCGTTCTCCTTTCGGCCCCGAGCCGCTTCGACCATGAGCACCACGCGCTTTCTCACCGGCATCACGACCACGGGCACGCCCCACCTGGGCAACTTCGTCGGCTCGATCCGCCCCTCGGTGGCGGCCAGCCAGCGGCCCGGCGTGCAGAGCTTCTACTTCCTGGCGAACTACCACGCGCTCATCAAGTGCGAGGATCCGGCGCGCATCCAGCGCTCCACGGTGGAGATCGCCGCGAGCTGGCTGGCCGCGGGCCTGGACCCGGAGCACGTCACGTTCTACCGGCAGTCCGACATTCCCGAGATCCCGGAGCTGAACTGGCTGCTGTCGTGCGTGACTGGCAAGGGTCTGCTCAACCGCGCCCATGCCTACAAGGCATCGCAGGACAAGAACGAGGCCGCGGGCCGGGAGCTGGACGACGGCGTGACGGCCGGCCTGTTCATGTACCCGGTGCTGATGGCCGCCGACATCCTGGCCTTCAAGGCGCACCAGGTGCCCGTGGGGCGCGACCAGGTGCAGCACATCGAGATGGCGCGCGACATCGCATCGAGCTTCAACCACCTCTACGGCGAGCATTTCGTGCTGCCCGAGGCGGCGATCGACGAGCACGTGGCCACCCTGCCCGGGCTGGACGGCCGCAAGATGAGCAAGAGCTACGACAACACGATCCCGCTCTTCTCGCCGCGCGAGCAGCTGCGCCGGCTGATCAACAGCATCCAGACCGATTCGCGCGCGCCCGGCGAACCCAAGGACACCGAGGGCTCCGCCCTGTTCCAGATCTACCGCGCATTCGCCACCGATGCGGAAACCGAGGCGCTGCGCCGGCAGTTCGCCGAGGGCATCGCCTGGGGCGAGGCCAAGCAGATCCTGTTCGAGCGCGTGGACGGCGTGGTCGGGCCGATGCGCGAGCGCTACGACGCGCTGATCGCCGACCCGGGCCGCATCGAGGACATCCTGCTCGCGGGCGCCGGGAAGGCCCGTGCGGAGGCCGGCCCCCTGCTGCGCGACCTGCGCCATGCCGTGGGCCTGCGCAGCCTGCGCGGCGGCGGTGCTGCCGCCAGCGCGCCGCGCGTGACCGCCAAGGCCACCGCCCTCCCCTCGTTCAAGCAGTACCGCGAGGCCGACGGCCGTTTCTACTTCAAGCTGGTCGCCGCGGACGGCCGCCTGCTGCTGCAGAGTACGGGCTTCACCGCGCCGCGCGACGCGGGCCAGGCGATCGCCCGGCTGCAGAAGGAGCCCGGCGCCCTGGCGGCACTG
The DNA here is from genome assembly GCF_900104515.1 of Paracidovorax cattleyae. Lineage (GTDB taxonomy): Bacteria > Pseudomonadota > Gammaproteobacteria > Burkholderiales > Burkholderiaceae_C > Paracidovorax > Paracidovorax cattleyae. The sequence continues at coordinate 72,394 of NZ_FNJL01000002.1, read as the reverse complement.
GCAGACCACCTCGCGCCCGTGGACGGCGTGGAGGCCGGCGATGTGGAAGCCGCCTTGCAGGCCCTGATGCAGGCTGCCGAAACCTGATCGCGGGAAGCGTCGTGCCGACAGGCGGTGCGGCGCGGAACGGCGGCCCCGGCCATAACGCTTCATTTACCCCTCGATAACCAAAGAACTCCGACACAAAACATATTTCCGGAAGCCCTACCCTCCCCGAAAGGCGCTTCCTATCATCGCGGCCGTTTTGAGCTCCACCGTTCGGCCGCCGCCGGCCGGGCCGCACCGCATGACCCAGGGCAAGCCAGCCGCACGCCAGACAGACCTCACGAAGAAAGGCGGGCCCATCGTGCAGGGCTCGCACACCGTGCTGATCGGCTCGGCCGGCGGCATCGCCTGCTCGGTGTGCCCAGCTCGTGCGCTGCGGCACGGAGCACCTGCCTGGCGCGCACCAGGGCGGCCATGCTGGGTGCCTCGCCCGCCTGTGGAGTGCCCTGCCAGAGTCCGTGCGCACCGATGCGCGCAGCACCGTAGCCACCGCATCGCCGCTGGGCCCCTGGTGGGTGTTCGCGCCGGGGCCGGTGCCCGCCGCGCCGGACGGCCCGACAACCGGCACGGACGACACGGGCAACACGGACGACCATGCGGCCCGGCACGGCGTGCTGCACGGCATTTGCGACCGCTTCGGCCGCGTGCAGCGCCACGAGCGCCATGCGGACGGGCCTTTCGCGGGCCACCTGCGCAGCATCACAGACGAGGCCGGCCGCCGCTACGGCTTCGAACTGGAGCACGTGGCCCCGGCCTCGCCGGCGGCGCACGGCTGGGGCGCGGACAGCGGCGTGCGCCTCGTGGCCGTGTGGCTGCAGGCCGATCCGCACCAGGCCCGGGAAACCCTGTCCGACCGGCCCGCGCCGCCCGCGCTCGTGCGGTACGCCTATACCGGCCGCGGGGAGCTGGCCCAGGTGACCGACCGCACGGGCTGCACCGTGCGCCGCTTCGAGTACGGAGACGCGGCCCACCCGGGCCGCATGACGGGCCATGCCCGCGCCGGCCGCCCGATGACGCGCTATGCCTACGACGCCCAAGGCCGCGTGGCCGCGCAGGCCACGCCGCACGGGCTGGACCTGCGCTTCGACTACACCCCGATCCCGGCGGACCCGACGGCCTCGCCACCGCAGCCGGTGCGCGCCAGCACGCTGGTCACCGACGGCCTGGGCCGCCAGCGCCGCTACGTGTTCTCGGGCGCGGGAGGCCTGGCCCGCGTGGCCGAGCGCATCGAGGCGGACGGCGCCCGCTCCACCTGGAAGCACGACGCCGCAACGTCGCTATGAACAATGCCGCACCCAAACCATTCGTCTGGATCAAAACAGCCGACGAGATTCTGCAATCCGTCGCTGAATTCTGCCTGCGGACTTCTGACTCACATAGCTAGCGTAGTCTTGATGGGGTCCAAGTCAGTGAGCAACTGCCTTGCGCCGGCAGCGGTCAAGGTTTCGCCCTGTGGCGCAAGAGCCTCAAGTGCTGCAGCTGCGATTCGCGAAAGCCCCAACTCCACGCAGGCAGTCCCAGCTTCAGTGGAGACGCCCTGTCCAAGGGCTAATGCGAACGGAGCCAGGCTCGTGCAGGACCGCCTGGTGCCGGCCGCGGCGTGGTTCTACGGCCTGACTCTGGCCTTCTTCTTCGTCAGCTCGTTGCTGATCATCAACCTGTCTGCCGTACCGCCCTGGCAACAGTCCCCGGGCTCGACAGTAATCCTGGCGCTATGGCAAGATGATTTCGATCGTCACCCCTCCCGCGCGGGGGTGGGGGGCCGCTGTCATTGCCGCGCGGATCGACCGGGGAGTTAAAACAATGTTCAAGAATCTGACGGTGGCCAAGCGAATGGCCCTGGGCTTTGGGCTCTTGCTGGCCATCATGACAGTCGTCGCTGGCATTGCGATCTGGAAGGTACGAGCGATAGATTCGGCCCTGTCGATCGTCAACGAGGAGCACGCAAAGGTCCAGCGCTACGCGATCAATTTCCGTGGTTCGGCCCATGACCGGGCCATCGCCATCCGCGACGTCGTCCTCGCTGGCGATGTCGATGTTCGGCGCAAGGAACTGACGCGCATCGACGAACTGGCTAGCTTCTATGCCAAGTCAGCCACACCGCTGGAGTCACTGATCGCGGCCTCGAAGCAGCGGGCCGAGCTCGAGCGCTTGTACGGCGCCATCCAGGACATCGAGCGGACGACAGTCGCGACGACGACGAAGATCGCTGCGCTGACCGACGCCGGCGACAAGGCTGCCGCGATGACCATGCTGTGGAACGAAGCCAAGCCCCAATACGTGCGTTGGCTGGCCTCCATCAACGCGCTGATCGATCATCAGGAGGCACTCATCCAACAAGAGACCAAGACAGCCATGGCGGAGGCTGCCACCTTCCTGTACGTGATGCTGGGCTCCATGGCGCTGGCCCTGGTGAGCGGCATCGTGGTCGCCTGGGTCGTCGCCCGCAGCGTGTCAGAGCCACTGGCCCGCGCCGTGCTGATTTCCAAGCGCATCGCCCAGGGCGATTTGAGCGAACAGATCGAGATCGACCGCCATGATGAGGTGGGCGAACTGCAACGTGCCCTGGCCGGCATGCAAGACAGTCTGGCCGCCGTAGTGAGCAACGTGCGCGGCAACGCGGAGAGCGTGGCCACGGCCAGCGCGGAAATCGCGCAAGGCAACCAGGACCTGTCCAGCAGGACAGAGCAGCAGGCGAGCAGGTTGCAGCAGACCGCGGCATCGATGGACCAGTTGGGCTCCACCGTCAAGCAGAATGCCGACAACGCCCGTCAGGCCAACCAGTTGGCGCAGGGCGCCAGCGAGGTCGCAGCCAAGGGCGGCGAGGTGGTCGGCCAGGTGGTCACCACGATGCAGGGCATCAGCGACAGCAGCCGCAAGATCGGCGACATCATCGGCGTGATCGATGGCATCGCTTTCCAGACCAACATCCTGGCGCTGAACGCGGCGGTGGAAGCCGCGCGCGCCGGTGAGCAAGGCCGCGGCTTCGCGGTGGTGGCCGGCGAAGTGCGCAGCCTGGCGCAGCGTAGTGCCGAGGCGGCCAAAGAAATCAAGAACCTGATCGGACGCAGTGTCGAGCAGGTGGAGCAAGGCACCGCGCTGGTCGACCAGGCCGGCAAGACCATGGGCGAGATCGTCGGCTCCATCAAGCGGGTGAGCGACATCGTGGCCGAGATCTCCTCGGCCAGCCAGGAGCAGAGCTCGGGCATCTCTCAGGTGGGCGACGCCGTCGGGCAGATGGACCAGGCGACGCAGCAGAACGCGGCGCTGGTTGAAGAGAGCGCTGCGGCTGCCGAAAGCCTGAAGGGCCAAGCGCAACAGTTGGTGCAGGCTGTGGCGGTGTTCAAGCTCTCGGGCCAGTTGGCCTACATCGCCGCGCCGGCAGTTGCCAATGCCTCGACCGGTGAGCGCCGCGGGCCGGACCGCGCCAAGAACGTTACCCGGCCCGCATTCAAGGCCAAGCCGCCTGCCGAACCGGCCAAGTCGCTGGAGGCTGCCACGACGGCCAGCGCTGGCACAAAGACGGGCACCGACGATTGGACTTCGTTCTGACGGCGACACGCCACACCCTGCGCGCTCGCCACTGCAACAGCCCAACAAGTAGACGCCCTATGACTGCCATTCTTGAAGAGCGGCCCGTGGCCGCTCGCGCTTCCGGCGCGTCCACCGCAGCGACAGCCGCCCGAACGGCCATCGCACTGCCCAGCGAATTCCTGAGTTTCCGCCTCCGAGTACAACGACTTCACGGTCGTCATCGTTCTCAACGTGCGCGGCCGGGTGATCGGTGCGGGGGTGGACTCGGTCTCCGACGGCATCGGCTGCGTCAAGACTGGTGACCAGGAGCGCATGCTCATCCTCGGCGACATATTGGCGTTGATGAGCAGCCCAGAAATGGGCCTGCTGGACGCTGTCGTTCACTGATCGACCTCGGGCGCCGCTGCGCGCGCCACTCGAACCACGCAAGGCCGGCCTGTGCCACCACTCACCCGTGGAGTTCGAGCGCCGCGTCGTCGCACAGGCGTGTCAGGCAACAGAGATCAACGAGAAAGACCAAATCCCGGCTTGAGAATCAAGCCGATAACCGTCCTTGGAAGCGGGGCAGCTTCAGGTGAGGGATGGGCGTCGGCCGTCGGGAAAGTCCAGGGGGTGCGGGAATTCGTGGCGGGCATGGTCGCTCCTTGCTGCAAATTTGCCGATGCGCCTCCCCTCCCCCGGCATGCGGCAAACGGCGTGCCCGGTCAGCGGGGAGTGCCGGCTTCCGCCTCGGCCCAGGCCAGGGCGGCGGCGTAGCCGGGTGGCGCGGCGAGCACGCAGGCCTGTAAGGCCGAGTCCTGCAGCGGGCCCTCCAATACCACGCCTACCCCACCGGCCGCCCGCCGCGCCACGCAGACGTGCGGCAGGTGCTCGGCCACGCCGAGCCCCAGGCATTTGAGGACCGCTTCCTTCACGGTCCATGAGGTGGGGAAATCCGGGCGTGCGGCAGGCGATGCGGCCCGCTCGCGGGCGGACAGGACCAGGGATTCGAGCGCGGCAAGGTCCGCCAGGCCGTGCGCGCCAAAGGCGTCGCAGCGCTCCACGTCCACACCCACGGACCAGGGGCTTTCCGCCAGGGCGATGAGCGCGTATGCGCCGGAGTGCGAGACGTTGAAATCCAGCCGCTCCCGTCCCACCAGCCCCGCAAGTGCCGGCCGGCCATGGGCGCCGGCGGCCAGGGGCACGTCCTGCGGGGGCAGGCCCATGCGCTCACCCAGCAGGCGGCGCAGCGCGGCCCGGGTGCAGGCGGAGCGCACGCGGTCGGCGGGCTGGCGCAGGCGCGCCGCGCGGTCGGCTTCGGCGGGGGAAAGCACGGCCCAGTCATCCGCGGGGATGGGTGCCTCCAGATGGAGCGGGACACGCCAGGCACGGAGGGCGGGCGGCACCTCCGGCGGCAGGGGCCACGGAACGGGCAGGGTCATGGGCGATGGCGGCATGGCCCGGATTGTCCGCATGGCGGGGGCATGCGCCGCGGCCCCGCTCTGCCGGTGCCGGGCACGGCCCCGGCGCCCTCAGGCCACATGCAGGTGCTGCGTCTCCCGCTCGGCATCCCCCGCGCTGCCGCGCGCCGGGGCATCCGGGCCGCGCGTGCGCAGCGGCTCCCGGGCCGGCGGCAGCGCGGCGGCGAGTACCTGGCCGATTTCCCCGGTGCGGACGGCGGTGACGGACAGCAGCGTGTCGCTCAGGCCGTGGCTGGATTCGCAGGCGCCCTGCAGGAAGATCGCGGGCCGGAAGCCCGGGGCCGTCTGCACGCGGTAGTGGCGGTCCACGGTGAAATCGCCCAGGTATGGGGCCAGCGGCGCGAGCACGTCGCGGTGGGCGGCGCGTTCGTAGCCCGTGGCCAGCACGGCGGCGTCGTAGCGCACCGTGCTTTCCTCGCCGGATTCGCGGTCATGGAAGGTGAAATAGACGCCGGAGGCATCGGCGCGGGCGGCGCGCACTTCGTGCTGGCGCAGCATGCGCAGGCGCCGGCCGCCGGTCACGCGCTGTTCGTAGAAGGTCTTGAAGACCTGCTGGATCAGTTCCAGGTCGGCCACGGCGTAGTTGGTGTGGGCGTATTCGCGCAGCAGCGATTCGCGCTCCGGGCCGGAGCGGCCGAACATGTAGTCGGTGAAGTCGGCGTTGAAGATCTCGTTGACGAAGGGGCTGTCGTCGGAGGGGCGGATGGCGCGCGCACGCATCGCCCAGTCCACTTCGGGCGCATGGGCGCGGCCCTGCAGGTCCATGAAGATTTCCGCGGCGCTCTGCCCGGCCCCGATCAGGGCGATGCTGCGCGCCGCGCCCTGGCGGGCGATGTCGCGCAGGTAGGTGCTGGAATGGAACACGCGCGGGTCGCCGTGCAGGCCGCGGAACACTTCGGGGATGCGCGCGGTGCCGCCCACGCCCACGATGAGGTTGCGCGCCAGGCGCTCCTGCACGCGGCCGGCCGCGTTGCGCGATCGCACGCGCAGCTGTTCGACCACGCCGTCCGGGCCGGGCTCCGGCAGGACCTCGAACACCTCTTCGCCGTAGGCGCACTGGCCCTCGAACTGGCGCGCGGCCCAGCCCAGGTAGTCGTTGAACTCGTGGCGGCTGGGATAGAAGCTCTTGAGGTTGATGAAGTCCTGCAGCCGGCCCTGCTCGTGCAGGTAGTTGAGGAAGGTGAAGCGGCTTTGCGGATTGCGCAGCGTGGCGAGGTCCTTGAGGAAGGAGATCTGCATGTGCGCATGGTCCAGCAGCATGTGCGGATGCCACGCGAAGGATGGCTGGCGCTCGATGAAGAAGGCCTGCGGCGCGCGGCCGTGGGCGCCGCGGTGTTCTTCGAGCGCGATGGCCAGCCCCACGTTGGAGGGGCCGAAGCCGATACCGATCAGGTCATGGATGTGCTGCATGGGATGACAACTCCTTTGAAAAAGGGACTGGCCGGCCGGCTCGCGGCCGCACCGGGATTCGGACGGTCAGGCGGCCAGGGTTTCGCGGCCGGCGCGCACGCGGTTGTCGGCGATGCGGCCCGCGCTCATGTGGACGACGCGGTCGGCCAGGTGGAAGTAGCGGTCGTCGTGGGAGATCACGACCAGCAGGTGGCCCTTGGCGCGCAGCTCGGGCAGCAGTTCGGTGTAGAAGAGATGGCGGAAGGCCGGGTCCTGGTCCGCGGCCCATTCGTCGAACACCATGACCGGGCGGCCCTCGAGGTAGGCGTGCACCAGCGCGAGGCGCTTGCGCTGGCCGGTGGACAGGTCCACGGTGCTGAAGGCGCCGTCCTGGATGCTGACCTTGTGCGCGATCTCCAGGCGCTCCAGGTAGGGGCGCGCGGCCTCGGGCAGGGCCGCCATGCCCGCCCCGCCCTCGCCTGCACCGGCCAGGTCCTCGAAGAGGTAGAAGTCCGAGAGCACGGTGGTGAAGAGCTGCCGGTAGTCGTCGCGCGACTGCGGGGTGACGGCCACGCCGTCGATCAGCACCTCGCCCTCCTGCGGCGCATACAGGCCCAGCAGCAGCTTGATGAGGGTGGTCTTGCCCGAGCCGTTGTCGCCGACGATGAAGACCATCTCGCCGCGGCGCAGCTCCAGATCCACGGGGCCGAGCGAGAATGGCTCGCCGCCATCGGCGGGCGCCTCGAAGGCATAGCGCACGCCCTGCAGCGAGATGCCTTCGTGCAGCACGGGGGCGGGGGCCGGGCGGTCCTGGTGCAGGTGGGGTTCAGGCGTGGCGAAGCGCGCCGACAGGTCGGCGATGCGTAGGAAGGCCACCTTGGCGCGGCCCATGTGGGGCAGCGTGGCGGCGATCTGGTCGATGGGGCCCTTGAGGAAGAGCAGCACCAGCGCGAAGCCGCTGAGCACCGCCGGCTCGGTGGGCTGGAAGGCGGCCCAGCCGAGGATCATGGCGATGAGCAGGAAGAACAGCGCGGAGCCGAAGGCGGTGGCGGTGACGTAGGTGTTGATGGCGCGGCCATTGACCTGGCGGATCTGGGCCACGATGCGCTCCACCTGCCCGTCCAGCATGCGGGCGCGGCGCTCGCGGTGCATGCGCAGCTCCTTCGCGCCTTCGCTGATGGCACGGTAGGCTTTGTGCAGGTTGTCTTCGTGCTCGCGGGCCTTCCAGAAGCCTTTTTCGGCCCGCGTCTGCGCCACCACCTGGAGGCTGGCGCCGATGGCCAGCGCCAGCACCACCAGCCCGAAGAGCGGCAGGGACAGCCAGGCCATGTACACGAGGCAGCCCAGCATTACGGCCGAGGCGATGAGCGCGGACGACAGCACGAAGGCGGCGTCGCTGATCATGTCCACGTCCTGCGACAGCACGGGCATCAGGCGGTGGGTGCGGTAGCGCTCCAGCGCGTCGATGGGGGCCGACAGGATTTTCTGCGCCAGGCCGACGCGCACCTGCGCCACCAGTTTCTGGCCGACATAGTTGGTGGAAACGTCGGCCACCAGGCGCCCGAAGAGGGCGGCGGCGCACAAGGCCACGAAGGTCCACAGCATGCCGCCGGACATGCCGCCGTTGCGGTGCAGCACGTCGTTGACCGTGCGCAGCAGCAGCACGGTGGCGATGCCGGCGGCGAGGCCGCACGCCGTGGAGAGGGCGATCCACTGGAGGAAGGGCCGTAGAAGCCGCGCCACCTCGGAAGCCGGGGCACGCGGAGCGGGGGCTGCAGTCATGCGCAAGATCTCTTTCCGCCCGTCGAGGGCTGGTTGCAAGGCGGGACGCCTGCTCCAAAGACGCTGCGGGCGCGGGGATGTTCATGCGCAGGGGTGTCCAACGCCGACGCACGCAGAGCGGATGAACAAGCGCCGCGCTGGATCGTCACCTTGGAATGCACTGCGCCTTCGCGCCCTCTTCCATCCCCGCCCGGCGTGCCGGGGTTCGCGCGCCATGATCGAATTGCTGCGGCCGCTTTTTCCGGGCGCGCTCGCCCCGCTCGCGCAGCGGCTGCATGCCGGGCCTGCGCCCGAGGGCGCGTGGCCCGGTGCGCGGCTGCTCGAGCCGGCGCAATTGGAGGGCCTGCTGCGCCGGTACGCCGCCGCGGTGTGGGGGCTGCAGGGGCCGGCGGCGAAGGACCTGCGCGCGGCCGCCTCGGCCTGGGTGCTGGACACCCTGGGCGTGCTGGCGCCGCCGGTGGCCGCGGCCGCGAGCGTGCTGGGGCATGTGTTTCCCGTGGGACTGCAGGGGCTGCACCTGGACCTGGCCGCGGACGGGCGGGTGCGCGGCGTCCACCTGGCCGGCATCGGCACCGCACTGCCGGGCGCCCCCGCCGCGCAGCGCTATGCGCTGCTGGTCTGGCAGCACTGGGCGCCCCTGTTCACGGCCCTGGAGCAGGTGGCGCGCGTGCCGCAGAAGGTGCTGTGGAGCAATGCGGCGCGGCACCTGGAAGCGGTGCTGGAGCAGGCGGTGCGGCTCGCGCCGCACCAGCCCGCGATCGCGCAGGATGCCGCCGACCTGCTGCAGGCGCCCGCATGGCCCGCCGCCGGCGGACCGCGCGCCAATCCACTGTGCCGCCCGCGCCGCGTGGTGGCGATGGCCACCGCGCAGGGCACCGAATCCGTGGCGCTGCACCGCGAGTGCTGCCTGTACTACCGCCTGCCCGGCGAAGGCTACTGCGGCCGCTGCCCGCTGGACCCGCGGCACCGCGCACCGCCGGCCGGGCGCAGCCCGGGTGCCTGCGCCGGCACACCGGACGCGCAGCCGGCCGGCCCGGCCTGAAGCGGCCCGAAGGCACACCACCGCGACGCTGCGCGATCCACTCATTTTTTCAGAACGTTCCGACCTCCAACCCCTGCCCTTCCATGCCACAGGCCAAGCTCGTTTACATACTGTCCCTGCGCAACGCGGCCGCCGACCAGGCCGGCCAGTTCATCGACTACCGCGGCGGGCGGCGCTACATGCCCTCCCCGCTCGAATACCTGGCGCACGCGCTCGACACCACGCCGCTCGGGGAAGCCTACTCCCTGGAGGGCATCGTGTTCGACGACGACCCGCAATCGCCGCGGGACCGCGCGGCGCTGGACGGCTACGGCTTCGCATGCACGCCGGGCGAGCGCTGGATCTTCCCGCACGAACTCGCCACCCAGGACCGCAAGCTGCGCGACCTGCTGCGGCCGGTGCCGTCCGAGTACCGCCGCCTGCCCCTGGCCGATCCGGGCCGCGCGGCCGGCAAGCAGGCTTTCGAGGCCGCGCTGCAGCGCACGCTCGAATCGCTGCAGGCCGACATCGTGGTGCTCGACGGCCTGCTGGTCATCCTGGATGCGCTGGTGCAGCCCGGTGCGCCGTTCCAGCGCCGCATCGTGAACATCCATCCGGGCATCACCCGGCTGGAGTCGCCCTACCGGCGCCGCGGCGCGCACGCCACGCTGGACGCCCTGCACGGGGCCCGCGGCGAGCGCGTGACCGACTGGCAGCGCATGGCCACGGAGCCGGTCACGCCCATCCTGCGGACCGGTGCGTCGCTGCACTACGTGGACGACGGGATCGACTCGGGTGAAGTCATCCACGACGTGCTGGGCACGCCAATCGACCCGGCCGACACGATCCTGGAGCTGCGCTGGAACAACTTCCACCGCAGCCTGTTCCCCGCGCTCCACCAGGGCCTGCAGCTGCTGGCCCCCCACCTGTCGGGCGCGCCCCGCCCCGCCTAGGGCCTGTTAACGCTATGCAAGGGGTCGCGAAGCTCATCACAGCCCGCCCATCAAGGCGCGCGACGCCGTGCGTGTGGCCACACGTGCAAGGCGCGCAACGCCGGGGGGCGGGCTGTGATGAGCTTCCCTTCGGGTTGCTCCGCGAAGGGGCCGTTTGCAGCGTTGCCCGTGCTTGCAAGGCCCCGGCCTTGCTACGCCCAGTCGCCTTGCACCCAGCCCCTTCGCGAAGCAACGCGATCCCCTTGCATAGCGTTAACAGGCCCTAACCATTCCTCCCTTGAGGACGACCAGGAGACAGACCGTGAAATTCGCCACGCCCCATTCCCCGACTTCTTCCCCCTCCTCCGATCCTGCGGACGCTCCGGCCGGGCCAGCCGCCGGCCGGCCTTTCCTGTCCTATGCGGGCGGGCAGGCGCACGCGGTGCGCATCGACGGCCCTTCGCTGCAGTTGGCGGGCGGGCCGGCGGAGCCGCCCTCGCACTGGACGCTGTCCGGGCACGACGGCGGCGACCTCGTACTCGGGCCTGCCGCAGAGGGCGCCCGGCCCGCGCCGGCAACGCAACTGCTCGCGGCGCTGGACGCTGCTTTTGCCGCCCATCCGGAGCGGCGCGACATCGCGATGCAGCATGTGGACCCCCAGGCCCTGGCCGCGCTGGCGGAGGCCGGCGTGGTGCTGCCTGCGGCGGACGGCAGCTGGCGCGCCTGCCGGGACACGCTGTGGCAGCAGCCCGGGCTCTGGCGGCCCGGGGTGCCGCCGCCGATGGCCCAGCGCTTCGCGCTGACGGACGGCCGCTACCACCCCCGCCGCGCGCCCAAGCCGCGCGGGCTGCTCTACCAGCGCTACATCCCGTGGCTGGAGCGCACGTTCACCTTCCGCAGCCTGGACATCGACGAAGACCTGCCACGCTTCAACCGCTGGATGAACGACCCCGACGTGGCGGTGATCTGGGAGGAGGAAGGCGACCTGCAGAAGCACCGCGCCTACCTGGAAGGCATCGACCGCGATCCGCACATGCATTCGATGATCGCCAGCCTGGGCGGCGAGCCCTTCGCCTACTTCGAGGCGTACTGGACCAAGGAGAGCCGCATCGCGCCCTTCTACGACGCGCACGACTACGACCGGGGGTGGCATGTGCTGGTCGGGGAGCCCGCCTTCCGGGGCAAGGCCTTCGCCACCGCCTGGCTCACCTCGATCTCGCACTACCTGTTCTTGTGCGATGCGCGCACGCAGCGCATCCTGGGCGAGCCGCGCATCGACCACCACCAGCAGATACGCAACCTCGACAAGTCCGGCTACGCGAAAGTCAAGGAGTTCGACCTGCCGCACAAGCGAGCGCAATTGGTGATGCTGCTGCGCGAACACTACTTCTACGACGGCCTGTGGATGCCGCGGACCTGAGCAGTCACGGGAAAAACGTAACTGCGATCTGGTTAACAAGAAACATTCTCATTACAATTCGTATGCATTCCGCACTTGTGCACTTATTCCATATTTGAAGGGGGTTTTCCGATGCGCCATGTTTACGCCGCGAGGCCTGCGCGGCAGCGCCTGCTGCACGCTTCCATCACCGCAGCCTTCGGCACCGCGGCCGTGCTGTCCACCCCGCTGGCCGGGGCGCAGGAAGCCTCCGCCGGCTCCACCACACTGCCCACGGTCACGGTGACCGGCGGCGCCGAGGAAAGCGCCACGGGCCGGGTGAACGGCTACACGGCACGCCGAAGTGCGACCGCCACCAAGACGGACACCCCCCTGATCGAGACGCCGCAGTCCATCTCGGTGATCCCGGCGGACCTGATGGAAGCCCAGGGCGCGCGCACGGTGAAGGACGCGCTCAGCTACTCGCCGGGCGTGATCCCGACGCGCTACGGAGCGGACTCGCGCTACGACTGGATCTCGCTGCGCGGCTTCGACGCCTATTCGCCGGGCTTCTACCTGGACGGCATGCCGCTGCGCAACAACGGCAACTGGGGCATCTGGCCGGTGGAGAGCTACGGCGCCGAGCGGATCGAGCTGCTGCGCGGCCCGGCGTCGGTGCTGTACGGCATGAGCGGGCCGGGCGGGCTGGTGAACGCCGTGAGCAAGCGCCCGACGGCCGAACCGCTGCGCGAGGTGCAGGTGCAGATCGGCGACCACGGGCGCCGCCAGATCGCGGCCGATGTCTCCGGCCCGCTGGGCGAGGACGGCAAGCTGCTCTACCGCCTGACCGCGCTCACGCGCGATGCCGACCTGCCGGCGGGCGACATGAAGGACGACCGCACCTTCATCGCCCCGGCCTTCACCTGGAAGCCCTCCAGCGACACCAGCCTGACCGTGCTGTCGCAGTTCGGCCGCACCCGCGCGGGGGTGTACTCGCGCACCCGGCCGGCCGTGGGCTCGCTCGTGCCGACGGCCATCGGCACCACCATCCCGAGCGACCTGTTCGCCGGGGAGCCCGGGTACAACCGGTTCGACATGGACACGTCGATGATCGGCTACCTGTTCGAACACCGCATCAACGATGCCTTCACCGTGCGGCAGAACGCGCGCTACGGCCAGCTGGACGTGGACTACACCGCGGTCCAGGGCCGCAACTTCATCACCGTGAACCCGGCGAACCCGCGCGATCCGGCGAATTTCTCCACGCTGCGGCGCACGGTGTCGGGCAGCAACGAGCGCATCCACGCGCTGAACCTCGACAACCAGCTGGAAGCTCGCCTGCGCTCGGGCGACGTGCAGCACACCGTGCTGGCCGGGCTGGAATACCAGCGCACCCGCATCGACCAGGTCAGCTACAGCGGCGGCTCCGCGAGCCCGCTCAACATCTACAACCCCGTCTATGGCGGCGCGGTGCAGCTGCCCGCGCCGTGGTACGACGGCGTCGCCACGCTCGCGCAGACCGGCCTCTATCTGCAGGACCAGATCAAGTGGCGCGACCGCTGGGTGCTCACCCTGGGCGCCCGCTACGACCGCGCCACCAGCGATGTGGACAGCCGGCTGGACGGCAGCCAGACCAAGGTGTCGGAACACAAGGCGACCAAGCGCGCCGGCCTGACCTACCTGGCCGAAGGCGGGTGGGCGCCGTACGTGAGCTACACCGAATCGTTCGTGCCCACGGCCATGCGCAACCCGGCCACGGGCCAGCCGTTCAAGCCCGAGACCGGCCGCCAGTACGAGGCCGGGGTGCGCTACCAGCCCGAGGGCGGCAAGCAGCGCTACAGTGCCGCCATCTTCGATCTGCGCCGCAAGAACTACCTGACCGCGGACGACAACTTCGTGCCGCGCCAGACCGGCGAGATCCAGGTGCGCGGCCTGGAACTGGAAGCCTCGGCCGAGCTGATGCCGCGCCTGAACGTGGTGGGCTCCTACAGCTACACGCCCACGGCGGAGATAACGGCCAGCAGCACGGCCCGCGAGATCGGCAAGCCGCTCACGGCGGTGTCGCGCAACGCCGCGGCGCTCTGGGTGGACTACCGGTTCGCAAACCGCATCAAGGTGGGCCTGGGCGCGCGCTACACCGGCTCCAATCGCGGCGACCTGGACGCCGCACCGGCGAAGGTGCCGTCCTTCACCGTGTTCGACGCGATGATCGGCTACGACATCGACCGCTGGAGCTTCGCGCTGAACGTGCGCAACCTGGGCGACAAGACCTACATCGGCAACTGCGACCAGTACGGCAACTGCTATTACGGCGACCCGCGCCGGGTGGTGGCCACGGCCACGTACCGCTGGTAAGGCCCGCGGCCTGCCGGAAACGCGAAGGGGAGCGGCAGTGCGCCGCTCCCCTTTTTGCGTTCAGGCAGGCGCTTTCAGGCGCCTGCCTGCTTTCATGCGCGCGGGAGGCGGTCGGCCGCGCGCAGCGCCTCGCGCAGGGCCCCGATGAAGGCCGTCTGGCGGATGATGTCCAGGTGCCCTGCGCCTTCCACGACCTGCACGCCGCGCACGTCCGCGAGCGCGGACCAGTCGCGCAGCGCCCCGCCCTCTTCCACCGAGCGGCCCGCCTGGAAGAGGTGGACCGGCAGCCCGTCGCTGGCGGGCGTGTGCCGGCAGGCCTGCACGCGCTTGTCGAGCGTGGTCCAGAGCAGGTATTCGTGGCTGTCCTCGCCCTCGCCGTCCAGCGGCAGGGGTTGGGGGGTATCGATCAGCTGTTGCAGCACGCCGTCGCGTTCGTCGGGCTGCATGCGCTCCAGCAGTTCGCGCCACCGGTCGGCCATGGTGGAGGCGGACAGCCAGGCGTCCAGCCGGGCCTGCGCCTGCGCGCGCTCCGCCGCGGACAGCGGCCGGTCGGAGCGCAGGGGCTCCGTGCGGTGCACGTCCACCAGCGCGGTGAAGGCGACCTCCACGCGGCCCTGCAGGCGCCGTGCGGTTTCGACGGCCAGGTCGCCGCCGGAGGACCAGCCCAGCAGCGCGCACCGGCCGCCCACGGCGGTGGCCGCGATGAAGTCGGCGTACTCGGCCGCGAGGGATTCCACCGCGAATCCGCGCCAGCGCTGCCGCGTGTACACATGGCTCACGAAGGCGTGCACGGTGCGCTCGCCGCGCAGCGCTTCGGCCAGCGGCAGGAATTCGCGCGTGTTCACGACCATGCCGGGCAGGCAGTAGAGCGGCACGCCGTCGCCCCCGTCTTGCAGGCAGACGGCGTCGTGCGCGCCTTCGAAGCGTTCGCGCAGCCGCTGCGCCAGGTGCGCGAGCGTGGGGGACTGCATGACATCGGCCAGGCTCGCCTGCGCACCGCCCGGCACCTGCCTGCGCAGGCGGGCGACCAGCTTGAGGCACAGGATGGAATCGCCGCCGAGCGCGTGGAAGTTGTCGTCGCGGCCGACGTGATCGACGCGCAACACCTCGCTCCACACCTTCGCGATCGCTTCCTCCAGGGGGCCGCGCGGGGGCGCGCTGCGGGCCTCTGCGCGTTCGGCGTCCCCGGGAACGGCAGCGGGCAGCGGCAGGGCACGGCGGTCGAGCTTGCCGTTGGGCGTGAGCGGCAGCGCGGGGATGGGCAGGATGTGGTCCGGCACCATCCAGGCCGGCAGCGCCGCCTGCAGCTCAGCGTGCAGTTGCGCCTGCAGCGCGCCGGGATCGGTGGACGCAACGGCATCGGCGGGCACCACGTAGGCATGCAGGGCCATCGCGCCATCGGTTTCGCGAGCCCGCGCGACCACCACCGCATCGGCCACGCCGGCGCACTCGCGCAGGCGCTGGGCGACCTCCGCGGGCTCCACGCGCCATCCGCGGATCTTGACCTGGTCGTCCGCGCGCCCGAGGAATTCCAGCGCGCCGTCGCGACGCAGCCGCACGCGGTCGCCCGTGCGGTAGAGGCGCGTGCCGGCCTCGAAGGGCGAGGCGACGAACCGTTCCGCCGTGGTGCCGGGTCGGCCGGCATAGCCGCGCGCGAGCCCGCGCCCGGCCAGGTACAGCTCGCCGGGCATGCCGGGCTGTACGGGCTCCAGGCGGGCATCCAGCACGTGGGCCCGGATGCCCGGCAGGGGCCGGCCCAGCGGCAGCGCGGTGAACCCGCGCGGGCCCTCGTCCGGCGGCGCCGCGGGATGGGTGAGCACGCCCACCGTGGTTTCGGTGGGGCCGTAGTGGTTGAGGATGCGCAGGCCCGGGCGCAGCGCGCGCACGGTGCGCAGCAGTTCGTCGTCGGCCGTCTCGCCGCCCAGCACCAGGGTATGGCGCGGCAGCGCCGCGGCGGGATGGCGCGCATTCAGCAGGCCGCGCAGGTGGCTGGGGACGATCTTCAGCACATCGGCGCCGCAGCGCTCCATGCCGGCCGCGAACGCATCGGGGTCGAACGCCTCGGCCGTGGAGGGCAGGTAGAGGCAGCCGCCCGAGCACAGCGCGCCGAACAGCGCGGTGTGCCCCAGGTCCGCGCCCACGGTGGAGACCATCGCGAAGCAGCGGCCCGCACCCAGGTCCAGGCGCTGGAGCACGCCCTGGGCGTAGTTCGCCAGCGCGCCGTGGGGCACCACCACGCCCTTGGGCCGCCCGGTGGAGCCGGAGGTGTAGATCATGTAGGCGCCCTGCGAGGGGTGCAGCGGGCGGACCGAAGGCGGCGGCACGGTGGCCGCCGTGCCGGACGCAATGAAATCCATGCGCCACTGCGGCACGCCTTCCGGGGGGTGCGGGAGATCGCCGATCAGCAGGGCGGCGCCGCAATCGTGCAGCAGCTCGTCGCGCCGGGCAGGCGGCAGCGCCGGGTCCAGCGGCACGCAGACGGCCCCTGCCCGCATCGTCGCGAGCCAGGCCAGCACGAACTCCGGGCCGCGCTCCAGGCACACGGCCACGCGGTCTTCCGCATTGATGCCGTGCACCTCCAGACGCTGGGCCCACTCGGCGCTCGCGCGATCGAGTTCCGCGTAGGTGATCGTGCTCCCGCTGGCGGTAATGGCCGGGGCCGCAGGATTGCGCAGCGCGGCGGCGGCGAAGGCGTCCAGCACGCTCGCGCAGGGCCATGCGGTCTCCTCGCCACGTAGTTCCGGCACGGGCGGCAGCGCCGCCTGGCCGATGGCCGGGATGCCGCCATCGGCCGCCTGCCGCGCCAGCAGGCGCAGCCCGTCGGACAGGCGCAGGACGGTGTCGCGGTCGAACAGGTCGGCCGCGTAGGCGATGCCGAACGAAAGGGTGTCGCCATCGTCCAGCACGTCCACGCTCAGGTCGAAATGCACCTCGTCCACGGAGATGCTCCCTGCCGCCGCGGCCTGCTTCTGCGCCCCGCGCGGTGCGGCCTGCTGCTGGGTGGACTTGACCTGAAACAGCGGGTGCAGGCCGGGCACGCGCGGCACCGAGAGCGCGTCCACCAGCATGTCCAGCGGCACTTCCTGGTGGGCCTTGGCCTCCACGAAGCGGTCGCGCACGTGCTCCAGCCACTGCGCAAAGGACCAGGCCGGATCGGCCTGCAGCCGCAGCACCAGCACGTTGGTGAAATGGCCCACCACGCCGGCCAGTTCGGGCCGGTCCCGCGTGGTGGTGGGCACGCCGATGCACAGGTCGTCCTGGCCGCCCAGGCGGTGCAGCAGCAGCCCGAGCAGGGACAGGCAGACCAGGTAGGGCGAGGCCGCATGTGCTCGGCCCAGCGCGCGCAACGAGGCGGACACGGCCTCGTCCAGCACCGCCGTGACCATGCCGCCCTGCGTGCCGCGCCGTGCGGTGCGCGGCCGGTCCAGCGGCAGCGCGGTCGCGAGCGGCGCGTCGCGCAGGCGTTCGCGCCAGTGGCCTATCTGGCGCTGCAGCTCTCCGGCTTCCATCCAGTGCCGCTGCCAGGCGGCGTAATCCGCATAGCCCAGCGCTGCCGCGCCCGGCGCCGCCGGGCCTGGCGCCGCTTCGCCCGATGCGGCGAGCAGCGCGCGCAGTTCGGACAGCAGCAGGCCGATGGACTGCCCGTCGGCAGCGATGTGGTGCACGCACAGCACCAGCTCGGGCGCGCCTTCGGGGAAGACATGCAGGCAGGCCCGGAAGACGGGGCCGCGCTCCAGGTCGAAGGGCTCCATGGCGAAGGCCTGGGCCTGCGCGGCCAGGGCCTCCTGCGCCTGCGCGCGCGGCATGTCCCATGCGCGCACCGACCAGCCGAAGCGCTGCTGCAGGTCTTCCCGCTGCACCGGCTGGTCCTGCGCGTCGCAGCCGAAGCAGGTGTGCAGCGCGGCGTGGCGCGCCACCAGCGTGGCCAGGGCACGGTGCACCGCGGCGGCATCCGGCGCGTCCGGCACATCAGGCAGCGCCATGCGGCCGGCGAGGTTGTAAGCGGGCGACGCGGGATCGCGCTGCCACGCGAGCCACAGGGGCCGCTGGGCGTAGGCCATGGGGGCTTCGCCGGCGGCGGCCCTGGGCACCACGGGCAGCGCCTCGAAGCCGATGCCGCTGGCACGCAGCCGCTCCAGGAACACCTGGCGCTTTTCAGGGGTGAGGGCCGCGAAGCGGCGCGAGAGCTCGTGCATTTCGGTGGTCATGCGATGGTCGTCTTTCCCGTTCGTGATTCAGAGTTCCAGTTCCCCCAGCAGGGCGTCGATGCGCCGGGCCGGGTCGCTGGCCGCGGCGGCGCCGTCCACCTGCGGCGCCGCGCCGTCGGCCGCGAGGCGCGCAGCGAGATCGGCGAGCACCGGCACCTCGAACACCGTGCGCAGCGCCACGGTGCGCCCCCAGGCCCGCTGGATGGCGGCGACGAGCTGCACCGCCAGCAGCGAGTGCCCGCCCCGCTCGAAGAAGTGGTCGTGCCGGCCGATGGCATCGACCTGCAGCACCTCGCGCCACAGCGCGGCCAGAGCCGACTCCACGCCGTCGCGCGGCGGCTCGCCGGGCGCACCGGACCCGGGCAGGGCCTGGGCGGCTGAAGGCAGGGCCCGGCGGTCCACCTTGCCATTGGGCGTGAGAGGCAGCCCGTCCGACACCAGCACCGCGGCCGGCACCATGTAGTCCGGCAGGGACTCCCCGAGGCGCTCGCGCAGCAGGGCGATGTCGATCGCGAGGCCGGGCTGGGCGCTCACGTGGGCGACCAGGCGCGCACCCCCCGGCCCCTGCTCCGCCACCACGACGGCCTCGCGCACTTCCGGCTGGGCCAGGAGCCGGGTCTCGATCTCGCCCAGCTCGATGCGGAAGCCTCGCACCTTCACCTGGTGGTCCACCCGGCCCAGGTATTCCAGTTCGCCATCCTCGCCCCGGCGCACGCGGTCGCCGGTGCGGTAGAGGCGTTCCCCGGGAGTGCTCGGCGAGGGGTGCGCGACGAAGCGCTGCGCGGTCAGCGCGGGCTGGCGCAGGTAGCCACGGGCCAGGCCCGCGCCGCTGACGAACAGCTCGCCCGGCACCCCGGGCGGCACGGGCCGCAGGTCTGCATCGAGCACGCACAGGCCGAGGTCGGGAATCGCCGTGCCGACCGGGCTGCGCTGCGGCTGCAGGTCGGCCCGGGTGATACGGCGCCAGGTGACGTGCACTGTGGTTTCGGTGATGCCGTACATGTTGACCAGCTCGGGCCGCGCGTCGCCGAAATGCGCGATCCAGGGCCGCAGCCGCTGGGGATCGAGCGCTTCCCCGCCGAAGATGACCACGCGCAGCGAAAGCTCCGGCATGCCGGCCGGCGGCGGTTCGTAGGTGGAGGGAAGGCCCACCAGTTGCCCGAAGGCGGACGGCGTCTGGTTGAGCACGGACACGCGCCGCGTGCGCAGCAGCGCCAGGAAGTCCTGCGGGGAACGGCTCGCCCAGTAGGGAACGATGACCAACTGCCCGCCCGTACAGAGCGCACCGAAGAGCTCCCACACGGAAAAGTCGAAGGCGCAGGAGTGGAAGAGTGTCCAGACGTCCTCGGGGCCGAAGCGGAACCAGCCGTCGGTGCCGCGCAGCAGGCGCACTACCTGGCGATGGCACAGCTGCGCCCCCTTGGGCCGCCCCGTGGAGCCCGAGGTGTAGATCACATAGGCGAGGTGGTCGGGATGCACCGCCACATGCACTGGCGTGTCGGGCCAGGCGCCGGTATCGCACTGCGGATCCACCACGGCCAGGCCCGCAGGCAGCGGCGAGGTGTCCCACAGGCCATCCTGCGTGACCACGCAGGCCATGCCGCTGTCGCCCGCCATGTAGGCGATGCGTTCCGGGGGATAGTCGGGGTCCAGCGGGACATAGGCCGCGCCGGACTTGAGCACGGCCAGCAGCGCCACCACGAGGTCGATCCCCCGGCCAAGCGCGACGCCGACGCGGGCTTCAGGCCCGGCGCCTGCGGCGCGCAGCCGGTGCGCCAGGCGGTTGGCGCGTCGGTCGAGCTCGCCATAGGTCAGCGCATCGTCCTCGAAGCGCAGCGCGACGGCGTCCGGGCGCAGGCGGGCCTGGCGCTCGAACAGGCGGTGGATCGTGTCGTTGCCGTCCACTGCCACGGGAGCCGGGGCTTGGAGTGCGTCCGGCAGGGCCAGCACATCCAGCGAGCCCAGCACGCGGCCGGCATCCTCCGCCAGCGCGCGCAGCCCGCGCACCAGCTGGTCTGCCAGCATGCCGGCCGCAGCGGCATCGACCCGCCCGGGGTCGTGCCGCAGCTGCAGCGTCAGCACCGGCTCGAGCAGCGCCAGCAGCGTGACCGGGTAGTGCGTTTCCTCGCGCTGAGCGGCCACCTCTGCCTCCAGGCCCGAGGGCAGCGCGTGCAGGGCGCCATCGACGGGATAGTTCTCGAACACCAGGAGCGTATCGAAGAGCCCGGCGGCATCCGTGCCCATCCACCGCTGGATATCGTAGAGCGGCGTGTGCTCGTGTTCGCGCATGTGCAGGCCCTGCGCCTGCAGTTCCCGCAGCCATTCGCCCACGGCCGTGCCGGACCGGGGGGTGCAGGCCATGGGCAGCGTGTTGATGAACAGGCCCACCGCACGCTCGGCCCCCGGCAGCTCCGCCGGGCGGCCCGCCACGGTGGTGCCGAAAACCACCGTTTCCTGGCCGGCATGGCGCTGCAGCACCAGGGCCCAGGCCGCCTGCACCAGCGTGTTGAGGGTGATGCGCTCGCGCCGCACGAATCCCTGCAGGCGCGCGGTTTCCTCCTGCGTGAAGGACTTCTGCACCTGGCCGGCGTCCGGCCGCGCGGACCCTCCATCCCGCACGGAGGGCGCGGAAGGTGCGGGGCGTGGCAGGCACCGGGCCAGGAGGGTCGGCTCTTCCACATCGCCCAGCGCCCCGGTCCACCAGGCGCGGTCCGCCTCGGCGTCGCGGTGCTGGAGCCAGCGGATGTAGTTCCTGTAGCGGCCGGCCGGCGCTGTATCGGGCTCGCCAGCATAGTGGCGCAGCACTTCGGCCATGAGTTGCGAGGTGCTCCAGCCGTCCAGCAGCACATGGTGCATGGTCCAGATGAAGTGGTGGCCATGCTCGCCGGTGCGCACCAGCGCGAAGCGGATGAGTGGTGGCTGCATGCCGGGGAACCCGGCTGCCAGCTCCTCCTGCGCCACCGCGTCCAGAAGGGCACGCATATCGCGCGCGTCGCGTACATCGCCGCGCGCATCGATCTCCCGCCACGGCAGCCTGCCGGCACGGGCCACCCACTGCAGGGGCCGGGCGCCCTGGGACAGCACGCCGCTGCGCAGCACCGCGTGGCGCTCGAAGGCCGCCTCCCAGGCCGCGTGCAGCCGGTCCGTGTCGAGGTGGCGGAAGTCGATGCGCAACTGGTTGCGGTAGGCGGCCGCATCCGGGTCCAGCAGGGTCTGGAAAACGAGGCCCGCCTGCAGGGGCGATAGCGGGTACAGGTCTTCCACCTGTGCCCAGTCCAGCCCGAGCGCGTCCAGGCCCGCCTGGTCCAGCCCCGCGAGCGGGAAATCCGAGGGCGTGGCGCCCTGCGGCGCCTGCGCGCAGTGGTCGATCAGCGCCCGCAGCTCGCGCTCGAAGTCCGCCATCCAGCCGCGCACCGCGGCGGCATCGTGGCGCGCGCCGCTGAACAGCACATCCATCGACAGCTCGCCCGCGAGCACGCGGCCGTTGACGGTGAACTCGTGGGTGAGTGGAGCGCCGGCATCCACGAAGGGGCCGGCCGGCTCGGGCGCCAGCGCCCAGCCGCCCGCGCCTTCCTGCGGCCGGGCGTCGAACTGGCCCAGGTAGTTGAACACCACCTGAGCGCGCTGCAGCGCCTGCAGGGCTTCGCGCTGCTCCGGCGTGCCGAAGTGGCGCAGCGCACCATGGCCCACGCCGTGCCGGGGCACGGCGCGCAGGTTTTCCTTCACGCGCCGCACGGCGTCGCCCAGCGGCCCCCGCGCGTCGAGCGCCACGGGGTAGAGCGAGGTGAACCAGCCCACGGTGCGCGACAGGTCCACCGCGGGGTCGAGGTCCTCGCG
The DNA here is from genome assembly GCF_900104515.1 of Paracidovorax cattleyae. Lineage (GTDB taxonomy): Bacteria > Pseudomonadota > Gammaproteobacteria > Burkholderiales > Burkholderiaceae_C > Paracidovorax > Paracidovorax cattleyae. The sequence goes on along the minus strand of NZ_FNJL01000002.1, from coordinate 50,453 downwards.
GCCGTGGCCTTCGATCTCCACCAGCACGCGGTCGTGGCCGCTCCAGCGGCACAGTGCGCGTGCGAGGGCGGTGAGCAGCAGGTCATTGGCCTGGGTGCGGTAGGCCGCGGGTGCCTGCGCGAGGAAGGCCTCGGTGGCGCGCCGGTCCAGGCGGATGGAGACGGACTGCTGCTGGGCCGCGGTGCGCGGGCCTTCGGGCCGCGCGCACGGCAGCTCCGCCGGGCAGCCGGCCAGGGCGGCCCAGTGCGCCAGTTCGTCGGCGTGGTCCTGCCCGTAGCGCTGCAGCACGGCTGCCCACTCGCCGAGACCGCTGGAGGCCGGCGGCAGCGCGGCCGGTGCGCCCGCGAGGCAGCGGGCGTAGGCCTGCTGCAGGTCGTCCAGCAGGATGCGCCAGGACACCCCATCGACGATGAGGTGGTGCATGGCGAGCAACAGCCGCGCATCGCCGCCCGGCAGGGCGACGGCGACGGCGCGCAGCAGCGGGCCGCGCTCCAGGTCGAGGCTGGACTGCGCCTGCTCGCACAGTGCGCTGAGCTGGGCGGGGCCGTCCGCCGCGCGCACCCACAGTACGTCGTCCCATTCGGACAGGGCCGTGGCGGTGTCCTCATAGCGCTGCGTCCATACCTCCCCTGTCGCGCCCTGCTGCCGCGTGTAGCGCAGGCGCAGCGCATCGTGCCGCTCCGCCACCGCGCGCAGCGCGCCGCGCAGGGCCTGTGCCTGCAACGGAGCGGGGCTGCGCAGCAGCACGGCCTGGTTCCAGTGGTGGCGGGCCGGCATCGGCATGGCGAAGAAGTCGCGCTGGAACGGCAGCAGCGGCACCTCGCCGCGCGCCGGGCCGGCGGGCCGGGCCTCGCCGGAAGGCAGGCGCTCCACGACGGCCGCGAGCTGGGCGATGGTCTGCCGCTCGAACAGCTGGCGCGGCGTGGCGCGCCAGCCGGCCAGCCGCAGCCGGGCCACGATCTGCAGGCTGAGAATGGAATCGCCGCCCAGCTCGAAGAAATTGTCGTCGCGGCCCACCTCGGCGCGGCCCAGCACCTCGCACCAGACGCGGCCGACGGCCTGCTCGGCTTCACCACGCGGCGCCCCGCCCGCCTGGGAGGCCGCGGCCTCGGGCGGCTCGGGCAGCGCCTTGCGGTCCACCTTGCCGCCGGGGCCCGTGGGCAGGCGACCGAGCACGACGATGGCCGACGGCACCATGTAGTCCGGCAAGCTGCGCTCCAGGTGCGCGCGCAGGGCGCCTTCGTCCAGCGCGGTCCGTGTTGCGGGCACGGACGCCGGCACCGGGGCGACGTAGGCGACCAGCCGCGTGCCCTGCGCGGTTTCGCGCGCCACGACCACGGTCTCGCCCACGCCCGGCGCCGCCCGCAGTGCGGCCTCGATCTCGCCCGGCTCGATGCGGAAGCCCCGCACCTTCACCTGGTGGTCCGTGCGGCCCAGGTATTCGAGCTGGCCGTCCTCGCGCCAGCGCACCCGGTCGCCGGTGCGGTAGAGGCGTCCACCGCCGCCGGACGGATCGGCCACGAACCGCTCCGCCGTGAGGCCGGGCCGGCCGCCATAGCCGCGCGCCAGGCCCGTCCCGCCCAGGTACAGCTCGCCGGGCACGTGGCGCGGCACGGGCTGCAGGTCGGCATCCAGCACATGGGCGGTGCGGCCCGGCATCGGCTGGCCGATGGGCGCGTAGGCCTGGGGGAAGCAGGCGAGCGCATCCACCTTCCAGAGCATGGGCGTGACCACGGCCTCGGTGGGCCCGTAGCCGTTGATGAGCAGGCGCGGCCGCAGGTGGCGGCGCACGGCATCGAAGCCTTCCCGCGGCATCGCTTCGCCGCCGAAGGAGATCAGCTCCAGCGCGGGCGCATCGCCCCCTGCCCGCCCGGCCCAGTCGGCCAGCTGCCCCAGGTAGGCCGGCGGAAAGCCCGCATGCGTGATGCCGCGCGTGCGCAGGGCCTCCAGGGTCTCTTCGGCGGTCCAGAGGGTGTCGTCGCGCAGCACCACGGCGGCGCCGCAGGTGAGCCCGGTGAACAGCCGCTCGTGCGCGCCGTCGAAGGCGAAAGAGAGGAAGTGCAGTTCGCGCGTGCCCGGCCCCATCTCGTAGCAGGCGGCGGTGTCCACGCAGTGGGCCGCGAAGGGGCCGTGCTCCACCAGCACGCCCTTGGGCAGGCCGGTGGAGCCGGAGGTGTAGATCACGTAGGCCAGCTGGCGCGGGCCCACGGGCACATGGGGGCCGGTGTCGCACGCGCCGGGTTCGTCGTCGCTGGCAACACAGGCCACGCCGGGCGGCAGCGGGATGCGTCCCACCAGCGCGCTTTCGGTGAGCAGCAGCGCCATGCCGCTGTCGCGCGCCATGTGGGCCAGGCGCTCGGCCGGATAGGCCGGGTCCAGCGGCACGAAGGCCGCGCCGGCCTTGAGGACGGCCAGCAGGGCGGCCACCAGCTCGGGCGAGCGCGACAGGGCGACGCCGATGCGCCGCTCCGGCCCGGCGCCCAGCGCAGCGATGCGGCGCGCAAGGTGGTTGGCCCGGCGGTCCAGCGCGCGGTAGCTCCAGGCAGTGTCCCCGGCCTCCACGGCCACCGCATCGGGCTGCCGCCGCGCCATGCGCTCGAACAGGCGGTGCACGGGCTCGGCATGGGGCTGCGCGCGCGGGCAGTCGCCCCATTCGTGCAACTGGCGCGCCTCGCCACCGGCCAGCAGGGGCACGTCGCCCACGCGCGGATCGCCGCTGCCTTCCAGCACCTGCTGCACGGCCGCGAGCACGGCTTCGTAGTGGCCCGCCATGCGGCGCACCGTGCCGGCTTCGAACAGTTCGCGGGCGTAGTGGAACTCCAGCCGCAGGCCGCCCTGACCGTCCTCCACGGCGCCCAGGATGAGCTCGAACTGGGCGGTCTGGCCCGGGATGTCCCAGCGCTCGAGCGCGAGGCCCGGCAGGCCGCCCAGCGCGCGGTGGTCGTGCTGCTGGTAGTTGAACATCACCTGGAACAGCGGCGGCGCGGCCAGGCTGCGGCCGGGCTGCAGCGCCTCGACCAGTTGGTCGAAGGGCAGGTCCTGGTGGGCCTGGGCTTCCAGGGAGGCGTCGCTCACCGCGTCCAGCGCGGCGGACAGCGGCGTGCGGCCATCGACCTGCAGGCGCAGCACCTGGGTGTTCACGAACAGGCCGACCAGGCCCTCGGTCTCCACGCGGCCACGGTTGGCCACCGGCACGCCCACGCGCACGTCGTGCTGCCCGCTCCAGCGGTACAGGGCCGCCTGGAAGGCCGTGAGCAGCGCCATGAACGGGGTGATGCCGCGCGCCTGCGCCGCGGAGCGCAGTGCCCGGACACGGTCCGCGGGCAGGTCCCAGGCATGCAGGGCCGCCCGGTAGCGGCCGTCGGCACGGCGCGGATGTTCCGCGGGCAGTTGCAGCACCGGCTGCTCGCCGCCCAGCCGGGAGCGCCAGTATGCAAGCTGGTGCTCCTTTTCACCCGCCTCCATCCACTTGCGCTGCCAGAGGGCGTAATCGGCGTACTGCAGCGCGGCAACGGGCTCCGCAGGGGCGCCCTCGCCCGCATGGCGGGCGCGGTAGCGCTCCGCGAACGATTCGACCAGCACGCGCAGCGACCAGCCGTCCGAGACGATGTGGTGCATGGCGACCACGAGCCGGTGCTCCTCCACGCCCGTGCGCAGCAGCCAGACCCGCAGCAGCGGGCCCTCGCCCAGGTCGAAGGGCGTCTCGCAGCAGGCGCGGGCGGCGGCCTCGGCGCGCGCGCACCGCTCGGGCTCGGGCAGGTCCGACAGGTCGATCCGGTGCACGCCGAACTCCACGGATGACAGCACCTGCTGGTGGGGATGCCCCCCGGCATCGGCGCGGAAGACCGTGCGCAGCGCGCCATGCCGCGCGATCACGTCGCGCCAGGCAGCCTCCAGCGCGGGCAGGTCGATGGCGCCCCGCAGCACGAACGCCCCGGTAATGTGGTAGGCCGAGCCCTGCGGCTCCATCTGCCACAGGAACCACTGGCGCATCTGCGCATACGACAGCGGGGCCTGTCCCGGCTCCGCCCCACCGTCCTGCGGCTCGCGCGGCAGGATGGGGAACTGGCCCATGGTCAGCCCTTCTTCGTGCATCTTCGCGTAGGCGGCGCGGCGCTGCGCATCGGTCAGCCCCATGAAGCGCCGGGCCATCCGGGCCTGCGGGGAAAGTGCATCCATATCGCTCATCCGGCAATCTCCATATCGTCGAGGAAGGCATCCAGGCGCGACAGCGCGTCTGCCACCGGGCGCTGCGGGCGCGCGGCATCCACGCACTTCGCCAGGTCCGCCAGCACGGGGTACAGGAAGACGTCCCGCACCGAAATCTCGGCCTGCAGGCCCGAGCGCACGCGGGCGACGAGCTGCATGGCCATCAGCGAATGGCCGCCCTGGGCGAAGAAGTGGTCGGTGCGGCCGGCGCGCGGCAGCGCCAGCAGTTCGCACCACATGCGCGCCAGCGCCTCCTCCACCTCGCCCTGCGGTGCGGCATAGTCGGCCGCGGAAGCGGGCTGCAGCGAAGGCAGCGCCTTGCGGTCCACCTTGCCGTTGGCATTCAGCGGCAACTCCGGCAGCACCGCGATCTGCGAGGGCACCATGGCCTCGGGCAGTTCCGCGGCGAGCCGCGCGCGCAGCGCCTCGCCGTCCAGGGTGGTGCCCGCATGCAGGCTGCAGTACGCCACCAGCGCCGTGCCCGCGGGCGTGGACGCGGCCACCGCCACGGCTTCGCGCACGTCGGAGCAAGCCAGCAGACGCGCCTCGATCTCGCCCAGCTCGATGCGCTGGCCGCGGATCTTCACCTGGTGGTCCAGCCGGCCCAGGTATTCCAGGGCACCATCCTCGCGCAAGCGCACGAGATCGCCCGTGCGGTAGAGCCGCGCGCCCGGCTCGAACGGGTCGGCCACGAAACGTTCGGCCGTAAGGCCCGGCCTGGCGGCGTACCCGCGCGCGAGCCCGGCGCCGCCCAGGAACAGTTCCCCCGACGCGCCCGCCGGCACGGGCTGCATCGCGGCATCGAGCACGTGGGTGCGCAGCCCGGCGATGGGCCGGCCGATCGGCACCGGGCCGCGCTCCTGCGCATGGCAGGTCCAGTGCGTGACGTCGATGGCGGCCTCCGTCGGGCCGTAGAGGTTGTAGAGCGCCGCACCGGGCAGGCGCTCCAGCACCTGGCGGCGCGCCTCGGCCGGCAGCGCCTCGCCGCTGCACACGATGCGACGCACGCTGGCGCAGGCGCCCGCGCCCAGCTGCGCCAGCAGGGCCTGCAGCATGGAGGGCACGAAGTGCAGTGTCGTCACCGCATGCCGCTGGATGAGCGCCTGCAGTTGCACGGGCTCGCGGTGCGCGCCCGGGGGTGCCACCGCCAGGCGTGCGCCCACGGCGAGCGGCCAGAAGAATTCCCACACCGACACGTCGAAACCGAACGGCGTCTTCTGCAGCACCGTGTCGCCCGGGCCCAGGCCGTAGGCCTGCTGCATCCACGCGATCCGGTTCGACAGCGCGCCGTGGCGGTTGGCCGCGCCCTTGGGCCGGCCGGTGGAGCCCGAGGTGTAGATCACGTAGGCCAGGTGCTCGGGATGCAGTGCCACGGGCGGGCACGCGGCTTCCGCGCCATCTTCAGGCGGTGCATCCTCCAGGGGCAGCAGGACCACGGGCTGCGCCATCGCCGCCGGCAGGCAGGCGCGGTGGGCGGCATCGGTCAGCACCAGCGCCGGGGCGCAGTCGCCGAGCATGTAGGCGATGCGGTCCGCCGGCAGCTCGGGGTCGAGCGGCACGTAGGCGCCACCGGCCTTCAGCACCGCGAGCAGCGCCTCCACCATGTCCGTACCGCGCGCGAGCGCCACGCCCACCAGCGTCTCCGGGCCCACGCCGCCGGCGCGCAGCCGCTGCGCGAGGCGGCTGGTGCGCGCGTCGAGCTGCGCATACGTCCACTCGCGCTCGCCAGCCACCAGAGCGGGCGCATCGGGCGTCAATGCGGCCTGGCGCTCGAACATCCGGTGCACGGGCAGGTCCATGTCCACGGCGCTCCCGCCCGCCGACCATGCCTGCAGGCGCGCACGCTCGGCATCGCCGAGCATGGCGACCTCGCCGACGCGGCGCTCGGGGTCGTAGGCCAGCGCATCCAGCATGCGTTCGTAGTGGCCGGCGATTTCCGCCATCTCCTGCGGTGTGAACTTCGCCGCGTCGTAGCGGAAAGCGGCCCGCAGCCCGCCGTCCGGGTCTTCCATGGTCTCCAGCGTGAGCCCGAACGGCGCCGCGCGCAGCCCGGGATCGACGCGGCGCACGGCCAGCCCCGGCCAGCCCGCCAGGGGCCGGCCGCCCTCGCCCAGGTGGTTGAACATGCACTGGAACAGTCCGCCGCCTGCGTGGCCGCGCTCGGGCCGCAGCACCTGCGCGACGTGCTCGAACGGCAGGTCCTCGTGCTCTCGGGCCTCCAGGGCGGTCGCATGCACCTGCGCCAGCAAGGCAGAGAGCGGCATCTGCGGTGCGGGCCGCGCCTGCATCACCACCGTGTTGATGAAAACGCCGGCCATGTCGGCGGTCTCCGGGCGGTTGCGCCCCGCCACGGGCACGCCCACGCGCTGTACCGCGTGCCCGGCATGGCGGAACAGCACCGCATGGAAGGCTGCCAGCAGCACGCAGAACAGCGTGGTGCCGTGCGCGCGGGCGCGTTGGCGCAATGCCTGCGCCAGCGGGGCGGGTACGGCCAGCAGGTGCTGCGCGGCCACGGTCTCCGGTGCGGGAGCCCCCTGCGGCGAAGGAGACGCAGCGCCCCGGCCGATCTGCAGCACGGGCGCTTCCTCCGCGAGCTGCCGGGTCCAGTAATCCCGGTGCCGTGCGGCCTCCGGCCCCTGCAGCCACTGCCGCTGCCAGATCGCGAAATCCACGTAGCGCAGCGCCGGGGGCGCATCGGACGGCGCACGGCCCTCCAGCGCATCCGCATAGCCTCGTGCCCATTCGTCGAGGATGCGCTCCACCGTCCAGGCATCGGAGGCGATGTGGTGCATCATGAACAGCAGCCGGTGCTCACGCGGGCCCAGCCGGGCGAGCGCGCAGCGCAGCAGCGGGCCGCAGCGCAGGTCGAAGGGCTCCGCGCACACCTCGCGCGCCAGCGCCTCCAGCCTGGCATCGCGATCGGCCGGCGCCCACCCGGAAACGTCGGTGCAGGGCAGCGGCACCTCCCGCGCGGGCTCCACGCGCTGCCAGGGCATGCCATCGTCGCCTTCGCCGAAGACGGTGCGCAGGCCCTCGTGGCGCCGCACCAGGGCCTGCAGCGCCGCATGCAGGGCGGCGGCATCCAGCGGGCCGTCGAAATCCAGACCTCCGCCCACGTGGTAGGCCGTATTGCCGGGATCCATGCGCCAGAGGAACCACTGGCCCTGCTGGGCCCAGGACAGGGGCGCCTCGGCCCCCTCCGGCACGCCGCTGCGCGGCAGCGCATCCACGGCGAGCACTGGAGGCGGCTCCGCCCCGCCGGGAGTGGGGGACCTGCCGCTCAGCCGCTGGCGCAGCAGCGCCTGCTGTTCGGGAGAAAGGCGCGCGCGGCGCTCGGAAAGAAGAGGACTGTCGCTCATGTCAATCGGCCTGCAGGGAAACGGAAGAAGGTGCGGCGCCGCGCTCGATGTCCTCGATCAGCCGCAGCTCCACAAGCTGCGCCAGGTCGGCGATGCGCGGGGCCTTGAAGAAGGCCGCGGGGTGGATGTCCACCGCATAGGCCTTGCGCACGCGGGCCAGCAGGCGGATCGCCAGCAGGGAGTCGCCGCCGAGTTCGAAGAGGTTGTCGTCGGCGCCGATGCCGTCGATGCCCAGGGCCTCGGTCCACAACGCCGCGAGGTTGTGCTCCAGCTCGCCCTCCGGTGCACGGTAGGGCGTGGACAGCACCGGGCGGGGGTGCGCGGCGCCGCCGCCAGAAGACGCCGCAGGATGCGGCGCGGCCTCCAGCGCATCGACGAGCCCGTCCAGAGGGCGCAGGCGCTGCGCGAGCGGCGTGACCGACACCAGCGTCTGCGGCTGCAGCGGCCCGTTCACCACCCGGTCGAACACCTCCATGCCCGCGCGCTCGTCCAGGCCCATGCCCTCGGGCACGTCCATGTCGGCACCGACGCCCACGTCGCGCCAGGCATCCCAGTTGACCGAGAACACCGGCCAGGGGATGTCGCGCCGGCTGGCGGTGGCGAAGGCATCCAGCCAGGCGTTGGCGGCCGCGTAGTCGCTGCGGCCCAGACCCCCGACCCAGCTGGCGACGGAAGAGCACAGCAGCACGAAATCCACGGGCTCGCCGCGCAGGGCCTCCACCATGGCCCGCGTGCCCTGCGTCTTCGCGGCGAAGGCTGCGTCCACCTCCGCCCGCGTGCGGGTGGCCAGCATGCCGCCGCCCGGTTCCATCACGGCATGCACCACGCCGGTCACGCCACCGAAGCGCGCATGCACGGCCTGCAGCGCGCCGCGCCATTGCGCGGCATCGGTGACGTCGGCCGCCACCGCCATCCATTCGATGCCGTCCGCATCCATCGCCTGCAGCTGCACGAGCCTGCGGCGCTGGGCAGCGGGCAGGTCCGCCTGCGCGAGCAGTCCCTTCCATTCCCCGCGCGGCGGCAGTGGCGTGCGCCCCAGCAGCACCAGCCGCGCGCCGTGGCGCCGGCCCAGGTGCCGCGCCAGCGCGAGGCCGACACTGCCCAGGCCGCCCGTGATCAGCACCACGCTGCCCTGACGCAGGCGTTGCGCGCAGGCCGCGGGTGCCGGTGCGGGCTCGTAGGTCTTCACCCAGCGCTGCGCACCACGCCAGGCCACACAGAACTCATCGGCCGGGCGGGCCGGCTCGCCCGCCAGCGCTTCGGCCAGTTGCGCCTCGGCGGCACTGCCGGCGTTCGGCACCAGCACATCCACCACGCGGCAGGCGATACGCGGCATTTCCTGGCCCAGGACGCGCGCCAGCGCCGCCACCGTGGCCTTGCCGGGCTCCAGCGGCTCGTTGCCGGCCACTTCCTCGGCCTGGTCGATCACGACGGTGAGCGACAGTGGCTCGTCCCGGCCCGCGTCCTCGCGGCCCTGTGCCAGGGCCAGGAGGCTGAAGTAGCCGCGCTCCCAGTCCTCCTGCAGCCCGCAGAAATGGAAGGCATGCGTCACCGGTCCGAGCGCGCGCCAGAGCGCCGCATGGTCGCCTCGCTCGTCCGGCCGCAGCGCGAAGCCGCCACTGCCGTCCTCCCTGAAACCTTCGGCCACTGCCACCTGAACCACGCGCGCTCCGCGCTCCGCCAGGCGCTGTGCCAGGCGCTCCGCGAGCGGCAACCCTGCGCCGCCCAGCAGCAGCGCCGTATCACCCGGGCCGGGCCCGGCGGCCTGCGGCACCGCGCCGCTGCGCTGCCATGCGGGCAGGTAATAAATGCCCTGCGGCTGCGCCGCGGATGCATCGCCCTGCGGTCGCGGCGCACCGGCCTCCACCCAGAAGCGCTGACGCTGGAACGGATAGGTGGGCAGCGGCACGTTCCGGCGCCGTGCGCCGCCGCGCGTGGCAGGCCAGTCGATTTCCACCCCCGCCGTCCACAGGCCGGCCAGGGCCTGGGCCAGTTGCTGCGCATCGCGGTCCCGCTGCTGCGGATGGGCCAGGCTGGCCCAGATGCCGGCAGCCGTCGCCGCCTGCGCATGCCGCCGCGCGAGCCCCGCCATGGATTCGCCGGGCCCTGCCTCCAGCACCACGCGCCCCGGCTGCGCTAACACCGCGTCCAGCCCCTCGTGGAAGCGCACGGTGCCACGCAGGTGCCGCCCCCAGTAGGCCGGGCTCATGGCCTCTTCGGCCGTGATCGGCCGGCCGGTGACGTTGGAGAGGAAGGGAATGCGCGGCGCATGGCGCGGCACCGCGGCGATGCGCCGCTCCAGCTCCGCCACGATGGGCTCGACCATGCGCGAATGCATGGCCACGGCCACATGCAGCCGGCGGGGCGCATGGCCCTGCGCGCGCAACGCCCCTTCCGCCGCCTCGATCGCGGCAGGCGTGCCGGACAGCACGCAAAGCGCATCGCCGTTCACGGCGGCCAGGTCGCAGCCAAGGGATAGCAGCGGGGCGATATCCGCCTCCGGCAAGGGCACGGCCGTCATCGCGCCTGCGGGCAGGCCGGCCATGAGCCGGCTGCGCCAGATCACGATGCGCATCGCATCCTCGGGCGCGAAGACGCCGGCCAGGCAGGCCGCGACATATTCGCCCAGGCTGTGGCCCAGCATCAGCGCGGGCCGCACGCCGCACGACATCCACCATTGCGCGATCGCGTACTCGACCGCGAACAGCGCGGGCTGCATGCACTCGACACGCGCGAGCCGTTCGGCGGACTCGGCCTCCCGGCCGGGCGCGGGATGGATCAGCTTCCGCAGATCCATCCCGGTCTCCTGCCGCAGGACGGCGGCGCATGCGTCCAGCGCCTGCCGGAACACCGCGCTGCGCCGGTCGAGCCCCTGCGCCATGCCGATGTGCTGCGCGCCGGAGCCGGGAAACAGGAACACCACCTCCGGCGCGGCAGCCGGCACGCGCTGCGGCACGGGCAGCGGCGCCTCCAGCCGCTGCGCCGCCAGGCCGGGTTCGTGCGCCGCCACGGCCGCCCGCCAGGCCCAGGCCCGGCGGCCGCACTGCAGCGTGTGCGCGATGTCCGACAGCGCCTCGGGGGCCGCGCCGCGCAGGTGGGCGGCCATCTGCCCACGGGATGCGTGGAGCGCGGCCTCCGTGCGCGCCGACAGCGGGAGCACTTCCCACTCCAGCTCCCGAATGTCCCCTGTGTCCTCCTTACCCTCCTGGCCCTGCCCTGCCTGCCCCTCCACGGAGCGGCCCGCGCGCAACATCGGCGGTGGCGCCTCTTCCAGCACCACGTGCACGTTCGTGCCGCCGATGCCGAACGAACTCACGCCCGCGCGGCGCGGAAAGGCACCCCGGGGCCATGGAGCCGCTTCGGTATTGACGTAGAAGGGACTGGATGCGAAATCGATGCGCGGGTTCGGCTGCCGGCAGTGCAGGCTCGGCGGCAGCTGCGCGTGCCTCAGGGCCATGGCGGCCTTGATGAGCCCCGCCACGCCCGCCGCTGCGTCCAGGTGGCCGATGTTGGTCTTCACCGAGCCGACCGCGCAGAAGCCGCGGCGCTGGGTGTCCGCACGGAATGCCTGCGTGAGCGCGGCCATCTCGATGGGATCGCCCAGCGCCGTGCCCGTGCCATGGGCCTCCACATAGCCGATGGTGTCCGCCGAGACACCCGCGACGAGCTGCGCCGCACGGATCACCTCGGCCTGCCCGTCCACGCCGGGCGCGGTGAAGCCGACCTTGGCCGCGCCGTCGTTGTTGGCCGCACTGCCCTTGATGACGGCATGCACCGTATCGCCGTCGCGCAGCGCGTCTTCCAGCCGCTTGAGCGCGACCACGCCCACGCCGCTGCCGATCACCGTGCCGGCGGCATCGGCATCGAACGCGCGGCAATGCCCGTCGGGCGACAGGATCGCGCCGGCCTGGTAGCGGTAGCCGCCCTGCTGCAGCAGGTTCAGCCACACGCCACCTGCCAGCGCCATGTCGCATTCGTGGCCCAGCAGCGACTGGCAGGCCATGTGCACGGCCACCAGGGACGTGGAGCACGCCGTCTGCACGCTCACGGCCGGGCCACGCAGGTCCAGCTTGTAGGCCACGCGGGCGCAGAGCGAGCTGGGCGCATTGGCGCCCATCAGGCCGAGCACGTCGGCGATGCCCGAGCCCGCGTCCAGCCCGGCCGCGGGCAGCAGGTGGCGCATGAGGTACACGCCCGGCCCTTCGCCGCCGTACACACCCACCTTGCCGTCCCAGCGCGCCGGATCGCAGCCGGCATGCTCCAGGCATGCCCAGGCGCTTTCCAGGAACAGCCGCTGCTGCGGATCGAGCTGCTCGGCCTCGCGCGGCGTGAAACCGAAGAATTCCGCGTCGAAACGGTCGAACCCATCGAGCGGCACGCCCGCCTTCACATAGTCGGGATCGCGGCGCAGCGCCTCGGGCACGCCCAGGGCCTCGAGCTCCGCATCCGAATAGGTCCTGACGGAGTCCAGGCCATCGCGGATGCGCTGCCAGAAGGAATCGACATCCGGCGCGCCGGGAAACCGCCCCGCCATGCCGACGATCGCGATCTCCAGGCCACTGGGAGCCTGCGAAGAGATCATGGAAGAGTCAATGGGCACATTCATTCCCGGCCTCCTTGGAGATGCGCGCGGCGCTGCAGCAGTGCTGCCCGCTGCCGGCGCGCACGGTCGTCGGCAAATTGGGAGGCAGCGGACGCGCCGGAATGCGCCGGGCCGCCCTCGCCTTCGCTCTCACCCGCGGCCAGGTCGATGCGGCGCGCGAGCGATTCCACCGTGGGGTGCTGGAACAGGTCCACCAGCGCGAGCCGGCAGCCCCACTCATCCTCCAGCCGGCGGTGGGTACGCACCAGCAGCAGCGAGTGGCCACCCAGGTCGAAGAAGTTGTCCTGCAGACCCACCGACGGCACGCCCAGCAGCTCGCTCCACAGCGTCGCCAGCCGGTGCGCCGTGCTGCCCTGCGGGGCAGCGGGCTCGCCGCTGCCCGTGCCCCCGGCAGGCGCCGGATCGGGCAGCGCGGCCCGGTCCACCTTGCCGTTGGCATTGAGCGGCAGCGCATCCAGCACCACGATGGCACGCGGCACCATGTAGCCGGGCAGCCGCTGCGCCAGTGCCGCACGCAGCGCCACGGCATCCCCCGCGCCGGCTACGTAGGCCACGAGCGACTCGGCACCTGCAGCGCCGCGCACCACGGCCACCGAGTCCTTCACGCCGGCCTGCGCGCGCAGCGCCGACTCGATCTCGCCCAGTTCGATCCGCAGGCCGCGCAGCTTCACCTGGTGGTCGATGCGCCCCAGGTATTCGATCTGCCCTTCGGCATTCCAGCGCACCCAGTCCCCGGTGCGGTACAGGCGCCCGCCCGCCCCTTGCGGATCGGCCACGAAGCGCTCGGCCGTCAGGCCCGGCTGCCCCAGGTAGCCGCGCGCCAGCAGGGCCCCGCCAATGTAGAGCTCGCCGGCCACGCCCTGGGGCACCGGCTGCAGCTGCGCATCGAGCACCCAGGCCTGCGTTTCGCTGATGGGCCGCCCGATGGGCACGGGCCCGGCTTCGTCCCGGCAGGTCCAGCGGGTGACGTGGATCGTCGTTTCCGTGGGCCCGTAGAGATTCTGCAGCGTCGCGCCCGGCAGGCGCCGCAAGGCCTCGCGTTGCAGGGTTTCGGGCATCGCCTCGCCCCCGCAGATCACGTGCCGCAGGCGGGTGCGGTGCTCGATGCCCGGATGGTCCAGAAAGGCTCGCAGCATCGATGGCACGAAGTTCAGCGTGGTGACCTGGTGGCGCTCGATCAGTTGCACGATGTGCTCCGGATCGCGGTGCGCCCCGGGCGGCGCCACCAGCAGGCGCGCGCCGGCCGTGAGCGGCCAGAAGATTTCCCAGCACGACACGTCGAAACCGAAAGGCGCCTTGTGCAGCACCGTGTCCGACGCGGCCAGCCCGTAGGTGCCCTGCATCCAGGCCATGCAGGTGTGCAGCGCCGCATGGCGCACGGCCACGCCCTTGGGCCGCCCTGTGGAACCGGAGGTGTAGATGACATAGGCGAGCTGCTCTCCATGCACCGCGATGCCGGGGTTCTCCGCATCGCCGGGCACGGCGCCGGGCAGATCCCCCTGGCCCTCCACGCCGATCACGCGCACGCCCGGCAGCGCCGGCACCTGCCCGGCCGTCGCCGCATGCGACAGCACCCAGGCGGCGCCGCTGTGCTCCAGCATGTCGCCCAGCCGCCCGGCCGGAAGTTCCGGGTCCAGCGGCAGGTAGGCGCATCCCGCTTTCATCGCCGCCAGCATGCCCACGATCATTTCGGTCGAGCGTTGCATGCAGATGCCCACCAGCGACTGCGGCTGCAGTCCCCGGCGCAGCAGGTGGTGCGCGAGGCGGTTGGCCCGCGCATTCAACTCTCCGTAGCCGATGGCTTCATCGCCGAACAGCAGCGCCGTGGCCTGCGGCTGGCGCGCGGCATGCGCCTCCAGCTGCCGGAAGACCGGCACGGGCGGGCTCTCGCGGTGGTCATTGCGGCCCCAGGCGTCCAGCTGCGCGCGCTCGGCGGGCGCAAGCCACTCCACCGCGCCGGCCGGTTGTTCCGGGTGTTCGGCCATCGCCTGCAGCAGGGCCAGGAAATGGCCGGCCAGCCGCTCGATGGTGGCAGGCTCGAACAGCTCGGCCGCATGGACCCAGGTGAGCGACAGCGCCCCGGTGCCGCGCTCGCGCGCCTCCAGCACCAGCTCGAATTGCGCCTGCGGCCCCTGCAGCGGCTCGGCCCGCACGGCGAGCCCCGGCACCGCCTGCAGCAGCCGCTCGTCCTCCGCCAGGTGGTTGAGCATGACCTGGAACAGCGGGCTCGCGCCCGCGCTGCGCTCCGGCCGCAGCGCCTCCACCAGCCGGTCGAATGGCAGCTCCTGGTGGGCCTGCGCGCCGAGCACCATCTCGCGCGCATCGCGCAGCACGCCGAGCAGCGTGGCCTGGGGCCCCACCGTGCCGGGCAGCACCAGGGTGTTCACGAAAAGGCCGATCAGCCCGTCCACGCCGGGCACGCCCCGCTGCGCCACCGCCGCGCCGACACGCACGCGCGGCTGGCCCGTGTACCGGGACAGCAGCACCTGCAAGGCCGCCAGCAGCACCATGAAGGATGTCGCGCCCTCGCGCGCCTGCAGCGCGCGCAGGCCCTGCACCACCGCCGCCGGCACCTCGAAGGCATGGCGACGCGCGGTGTAGGACGCGCGCGGCGGGCGCGACTGGTCCGGCCGCACCTCGCAGGGCGTCGCGTGCCAATCGGCCAGCCGCTCCTGCCACCATGCCCACTGGCGCTCGCCCTCGCCGGCTTCCAGCCGGCCGGCGGCCCAGGCCGCGTAATCGATGTACTGCAGCTGCGGCATGCCCCGCGCGGCCAGGCCCTGGCGGCGCGCGCCATAGGCCTCCAGCCACTCGGCGGCCCAGAGCTGCATCGATGCACCGTCCGAAAGGATGTGGTGCATCACCACGGCGAGCACATGCGTGCGCGCATCCAGGCTCAGCAGCGCCACGCGCCACGGCGGGCCCTGCAGCAGATCGAAGGGCCGGGACTTTAGCGCGTCCAGCCGCTCGCGCACGGCATCGTCGCGCTCCGAGCAGGCGGTGCGGCCGAGGTCCGCCGCCTCGAACGCGATCGCCGGCATCTCCTCCACGCGCTGGAACGGCACGCCATCCGGGCCTTCGCCGAACACGGTGCGCAGCGACGCCTGCCGCCGCGCCACGTCCTCCAGCGCGGCCTGCGCCGCAACGGTATCGAACGCCCCGTCGATCCACAGCGCCGCGCCCACGTGGTAGGCGGCCTCCGCCGGTGCCAGCTTCCAGAGGAACCACTGGCGCGCCTGGGCATGCGACAGCGGACGGTTCCCGCCGCGCAAGGCCGGCGGCAGCGGCTCCACGGCGCTCGCGACCGCACTGGCGCCGGCGCTGCCCGCCGGCCCCGCGGCCATGGTCGCGCGCAAGGCCTCCACGCATGCGCCGAGCCGCGGGTGGTCGAACAGCACGCGCGGCGCGAACGCCACGCCGAAGCGCTGCGCGATGCGCGCCGCCGCCTGGGTGGCCGCGAGCGAATTGCCGCCCAGCACGAAGAAATGCGAGCTGCGGTCCAGCGCCTGCGACGCCGCGGTGCGCAGCACGTCCTGCCAGATGCCCGCCACCTCGGCTTCCAGCGCATCCAGGGCGCCGCCGGACGAGGTCGCCTCCTCCTCCTGCCCGCCACCGCGCACGAAGCGCCCCCACTCGTGGATGGCGTAGGCATCGGCGCTGCGCTCCGCCCACGCCGCGCGGCAGGCGCTGCGCTGCAGCTTGCCGCTGGTGGTCTTGGGCAGCGTGCCGGGCTGCAGCAGCAGCACGACCGACAGCGGCTCGCCCACGGCCTCGCTCACGGCCGCGCTCAGGGCCTCCACCAGCGCCTGCGGCGGCACCAGCTTCTGCATGCCGCGCGACACTTCCACCGCCGCGCCGATGCCCTCGGCCTGCGCGCCCTGCACCGGGAACACGGCCACGCGGCCCTTGCGCACCGCCTCCACCTCGGCCTCGATGGCCCGTTCCACGTCCTGCGGATAGACGTTGTGGCCGCGCAGGATGATCAGGTCCTTGGTGCGCCCGGTCACCACCAGTTGCCCGTCATGCAGGAAGCCCAGGTCGCCCGTGCGCAGCCAACGCCGGCCGCCATGCTCCACGAAGGTGGCGGCCGTCGCCTCCGGCTGGCCCCAGTAGCCCGCCGCCACACTGGGCCCGCACGCCCACACCTCGCCCACGCCCCCCGCATCGGCGGGGGCGAGCGATGCCACGTCCATGATCTGCACGGCATGCCCGCTCGCCGGCCCCCCGCAGCCCACGAGCAGCGGACCCGTGCCCGCATCGTCGGGTTCCGCCGCACCCACGGCCAGCGCCTGCGCGGAAAAGCCCCGCGCCCACAGGCCCTGCCCGGGGCGCGCACCGGTCACATAGAGCGTCGCCTCGGCCAGGCCGTAGCAGGCATGCACCGCGCCCGCGCGGAAACCCTGCGCCGCGAAGCGCTCGGCGAAGGCCGCCATGGTGTCGGCCCGCACGGGCTCCGCCCCGCTGTAGGCTACGCGCCAGTGCGACAGGTCCAGCCCCTGGGCCTGCGCGTCGCTGATGCGCTCCAGGCAGAGACGATAGGAGAAGTCGGGCCCGCCGCTGACCGTGGCGCGGTGGCGCGACACCAGTTCCAGCCATCGCGCCGGGCGCTCCAGGAAATAGCGCGGCGACACCAGCACCAGCGATGCGCCGCAGTAGAGCGGCTGCAGCAGCCCTCCGATCAGGCCCATGTCGTGGAACAGCGGCGCCCACGAGACGAAACGGTCCTCCGGCCCCGTTGCCATGCCCTCCTGGATGGCGCGCTCGTTGGCCATCAGGTTGCCGTGCGTCACCATCACGCCCTTGGGATGCCCCGTGGAGCCGGACGTGTACTGCAGGAAGGCCAGGTCGTCGTCCGCCGGTTCGTGCGCACGCCAGGCGCCCGCGAGTGCCAGGTCCACCGCGTCGCCCGCGATCACTTCCAGGCCGGGGAAGCCGGCGCGCACCATCGCCTCCCACTCCGTCGTGGTCAGCACGCAGGCCGCGCCGCAGTCCCGCGCGATGCCCTGCAGCCGCGCCAGGTGCTGGGGCCGCTGCGATTCCGGCGGGAACACCGGCACCGCGACGATGCCGCTGTGAAAGCACGCCAGCATGCTGGCGGCATAGTGCTCGTCGTTGTCCTGCAGCACGAGCGCGCGGTCGCCCGGGGCGAACCGCTGCTGCAGCCGCGCGGCCAGGGCGTGCACGCGGCGCGTGAACTCCGCATAGGTCAGCGCCACTTCGCGCCGGCCGCCCCGCGGCTCATCCACCACCGTGAGCCAGACCGTGTCCGGCTGCTCTTCGGCCAGCGTGCGCAGCCGCTCGACGAAATTGCGCGGCGCCGCCGCCTCCGCGTCCAGGGCCGCGGACAGTGCCAGGTCCTTCGCGTTCATGCGCCCGCTCCCAGGTTGCCATGAGGCCGCGCCATGGCCACAACCACCTTGCGCGGCCCCTTGAAAGGCGCGCGCGCATGGGCCGCCAGCATGTTGTCCAGCATCACCACATCGCCCTTCTCCCAGGGGAAGGACACGGTCTCGGCGTCCAGCACCGCGCGCACCTCGTCCATCAGCGCGTCGGGCATGGGCGAGCCATCGGCGAAGAAGGTGTTGCGCGGCACGTTGTCGATGCCCAGCACCTCTTCCAGCACCTCGCGCTCTTCCGCGTCGCGCGCGGAGATGTGGAACAGGTGGGCCTGGTTGAACCACACGGTCTCGCCCGTGACGGGGTGGACCTCGATGCCCTGGCACAGCTGCCGCGTGCGCAGCCCGCCGTCGTCCTTCCACTCCCAGGCGATGCCCGCCTTCGCGCAGAACGCCTCCACCGCGTCGCGGCGGTCCGTGTTGAACACCTTCTGCCACGGCACGTCCATCTCGCCGAAATTGCGCACGTACAGCACTCCCGGCTCGAAGAGGCGGCGGATGCGCTCGGGCATGCGCCGGTGGATGGCCCGGCTGTCCGCGATCGGCGTTTCGCCCCCTTCCGGCGCCGCCGTCACGCAGTGGAACCAGATGCGCATGGGCCACTCGCGGGTGTAGGCCTGCTCGTTGTGCAGGGGAATGGTCTGGTGCGCGGGATACTCCGTGGAGGTATAGACCCCCGCCCCGGTGGAGGCCTCCACGGCCGAGCGCGGCGTCGAGGCGAATTCGTACTTCAGCAGCGGATCGCCGAAGGCCGCCGCGAACTGCTGGAAGGTCTCCACGGCCGGCACGTCGAAACCGCGCAGCAGCACCCCGCCCACGGCCGGCAGTGCCTCCTCGATGCGCGGGCGCAGGCGGCCGAAGGCATCGAGCAGACCCTCCCCGGGCCGGTTCGGCGTGATCAGCAGGGGCAGTTCGGACCCTTCGGGCGCCTGGCGCCTGAATTGCATCGGCATTTCATTCATGTGGAACTCCTCGTGCGCGCAAAGGCGCTGCCAGCCCGCGGCGCCAAAGGCAGCCCGGGAAACCAGAAAAGGAAGCGGGAAAAAAGGTGGCCGCGGTCAGGCGGTGGCCGCCAGGGGCTGCGCGCCGCGCGTCGCCCCCGGTGCCGTCATGCGCTCGGCCAGGGTCCGCAGGAAGCGGTCCTCCTCCTCACGCAGGAAGAAATGCCCGCCGTCGAACCAGTCCAGGGTCGAAGGGCCGCGCGTCTCGCGCGCCCAGGCCTGCAGCTCGGCCGCGGCGATGCGGTCGGCGCGCCCGCCGAAGACGTGGATGGGACAGGACAGCGGCGGCAAGCCTTGCGCACCCTCCGGGCGACGGAAGCCGTGGCACAGGCGGTAGTCGGCACGCAGCACGTCGAGCGTGATGCGCAGCAGCTCAGGCTCGGCGAATACGGCCTCCGGCGTGCCGCCCTGCTCGCGCAGATCCGACATCAGGCGCGCATCGTCCAGCGGCTCCGCATAGCGCTCGCCGCTGCGCAGCGCAGGTGCGGCGCAGCCCGATACGGCCAGTGCCGCAGGCACGGCACCGCCCAGGGCCGCCATGCGACAGGCGACGCCATAGGCGAGCAGCGCCCCCATGCTGTGGCCGAAGAGCGCGAACGCGGCACCACCGGCGGCGCGCAGGCAGCCCTCCGACAGCGGGCCGACGAGATCGGCGTACGACCGCGCGAACGGCTCGCCCATGCGCGCGCCGCGGCCGGGCAGCTCCACCGGCACCACCCGCAACCCGGGGGGCAGGCGCCGCTGCCAGCGCAGGTACATCGTCGCGCTCGCGCCCGCGCAGGGCAGGCACAGCAGCACCAGGTCCGCGTCGCTCGCCATGGCCATCGCCGTCAGGCCGCCGCGGCGGTGGAACCTTCTGCCGCGGCCCCGGCGTCCTGCTGCGCCATCCAGTCGCGCAGCGACTTCGGCCGCATGTCGGTCCAGGCGCCGTCCACGTAGGCCACCACGGTCTTCTTGTCGCCGCGCACGCCGTCCACGGCCTTCCAGCCCTCGGGCACGGCCTTCCAGTGCGGCCAGATCGAATACTGTTCCTCGTGGTTGATCAGGACGATGAAGGTTTCGTCCTCGCGGTCGAAGCAGCTCGTAGACATCGGTGCATCCCTTGTGCGGTTGAACATCCAGCCCCGCCGCGCGGCTCCCGACACGGGGAGCGCATGGAAGCGGGCCTGCCTTCACAAGACGGTTGGCGGAGCCATCTGTTCATCGCGGCCGTCGCACGGGCCGCTGCCGCACGCTTCAGGAACGACCAGGGGGAAGGGCCGGGGGGACCGGGTCCGTGCCGTTTTCGCCATCGGCACCGGCGTCGCCATCTCCATCGCCGGCACGGCGCGGCACCATGCCGGCCAGCCTCCACAGCTGCGTGGCCTCTTCGTAGCGCTGGCGGTGCAACGGGTCCGCCTGCAGCCACGCGGCCAGTTGGGCGCGCGCGGCGTCGTCGAACGTCTCGTGGTCGAATTCGCGCTGGACCCAGGTCCAGGCCGCATCCCAGGCGGGATCTTCATCGGGGGAAGCAGTCATGCACCGAGCCTAGCGCATCCCGACAGTAGCACTGCCGCCAACGGCGGCCTGCGCGCCGCGCCGGCCGCCCCGTCAGTCCGCCCCGTCAGCCCGCCTTGGGGGCCGGACCGGGGTCACTGGCTCGCCATCATGTGGACGCGGCAGCGTGCCACCGCCTTCGCCGCTTCCGCGATCAGGCCGTTCACCAGCCCCAGCGCGCAGCCGAGGCGTTCGGCGATCTGGCGCTGCGTGAGGCCCTCAATGCGATAGAGCTCGAACACCATGCGCGTGCGCGGCGGCAGCTGCGAGAGCACCTCGTCGATCGCGTGGATCACCTGCTGCTCGCACATGCGGCGGTCGGGGGAGCGATGGCATGGCACGTCGATGGCCTCCACGTCCACGTCGAAGGTGCGGTAGCTCGCCTCCACGCGGTGCCTGCGGCAATAGTCCAGGGCCAGATTGCGCACCACCTGGCAGCAATAGCCGATGGGCCGCTCCGCCACGCGCCCGGGCCCCTCCGCGAGCTTGAGGTAGGCGTCCTGCACCACGTCGTCCGCCAGATCCTCGGTATTGACGATCTGCCGCGCCACGCGCCACAGCTGCGCACGGTGGGCAACGAATACATCGGCCAGGGAAGGTTCGGACAACGGCAAGAAGGACATAAGCATCGCTTTCCTGGAATGGGCGGCGGCGGTTCCGTCGCGCGGAAAGCGATGATACAAACAAAATAAGTAATGCGAATTATTTGTATTTATAAAGTTTTGGTACTTGCGTAAAAAATGTTTCGCTTCCATCCACATGCCACAGCGGGAAGCCTGTTCCGCCCTGGGGGATGGGGCGTTTTTACTGAATTACCGGCAAAATAAACAGCAAAAATAATAAAAAGCTTAACTATTGGAGAATTATCAAACAATTTGTTACCATCCGCAACGACGAAACCTCCCACCATGAAGCTCACCACCCGCCCCGTCGTCCTCCTGTCAGTGCTCTGCGCCACCCTTGCCATCCCCGGCATGCTGGGCCTGTACGGCATGGGCAAATCCAACGAGGGCCTGCACTCCGTCTATGGGGACCGGTCACTCCGCTGACCTCGCTGAAGGCGGTCTCCGACCTGTATGCGGTCAGCGTGGTGGACGCCGCGCACGAAGTCCGGGACGGCGCCCTCACCGGCCCGCGCAGGGCTCTCCGCCCGCCGGGTTCCCGCAAGGCTGCGGGCCGGAAGCGGGAACGGGCGTGCGGCCGGGCAGGCCACGGCACAAATGCGTATATTGCGACCTCGACAGTGCGCCCCGTCCACGGGGTGCAGGCACGCCTTCCACCGCCCCACCGCACAGGCCATCGCATGAGCACCAGGAACAGGACGCCCCGTTTGCCCGCAGCCCCCGCCTCCCCATCCCGGCCGGACGCCCGGCGCCCCGCGGCCGGCGCGGACATGCAGTCCGCCGACCACGCCCTCGTGCTGCAGGGCGGCGGCGCACTCGGCTCCTACCAGGCGGGGGTGTACGAGGCATTGTTCGACGCGCATCCGGCCCTCGACTGGGTCGCGGGCGTATCGATCGGCGCCATCAATGCGGCGCTCATCGCCGGCAACGCGCCGGAACACCGCGTGGCGCGCCTGCGGGAGTTCTGGAGCCTCGTGTCCTCGGGCTTCGGGCAGCAGGTGCCGGGCCATCTGGGCGATCGCGCTCTGCTGAACCAGTGGAGCGCCGCCACGGCGGTGCTGTTCGGCATTCCCGGTTTCTTCCAGCCGCGCCGGGATCCCACCCTGCTGCTGGGCGCCTCGGCACCCGTCACCAGCTACTACGACACCAGCCCGCTGCGGGGCACGCTGGAGCGACTGGTGGATTTCGACCGCATCAACCACGGCGAGATGCGGCTCAGCGTGGGCGCCGTCAACGTGCGCACCGGCAACTCGGTGTATTTCGACAGCACCGAGCAGGCGATCGGCCCCGAGCACATCATGGCCAGCGGCGCCCTGCCCCCGGGGTTCCCGGCGGTGCACATCGACGGCGAAGACTACTGGGACGGCGGCGTGGTGTCGAACACGCCGCTGCAGTACGTGCTCGACGTGCATCCCTGCACGCGCCCGCTGGTGGTGCTGCAGGTGGACCTCTTCAGCGCCCGGGGGGCCGTGCCCGCCACGCTCTCGGAAGTGTCGCAGCGCCAGAAGGACATCATGTACTCCAGCCGCACGCGCATGAACACCGATGCGCTATCGGCCAACGTCAACCTGCAGCAGGCCCTGGCCGACCTGATTGGAAAACTGCCGCCCGCGCTGCGGGACGACCCGAGCGTGGAAACCCTGCGCGCGCAGTTCACGCACGCGCCCATCGACATCGTGCACCTGATCTACCGCGGGCGGCCCTACGAGCGCGACTCCAAGGACTACGAGTTCTCCCGCGCCACGGTGCTCGAACACTGGCAGGCCGGCATGCGCGACATGCAGGCCACGCTGGCGCACCCGGAGTGGCTGCGCAGCGAGGCCCGCAACGGCGTGACCACCTTCGACCTGAGCGAACCCGGCACCGCCCGCGTGCGCCATCCGGCGGTCGGGACCGGCGGCCTGTAGGACGCGGCCCCGTCACGCTGCTGCTTAAGCCGTTTCTAAGCGGCATTGACAAGACTGGCGGCGAAGATCCCACCCGCCCTCCCAACCCTTCCATCCGAAAGTGCCCGCATGAAGATCGAAGACGTCCGCCAGCAGGCTTTCGCCATGCCCCTGACCAGCCCCGCCTTTCCCCCGGGGCCCTACCGCTTCATGCGGCGCGAGTTCATGGTCATCACCTACCGCACCGACCTGGACGCGCTGCGTGCCGTGGTGCCCGAGCCGCTCGAAGTGACCGAGCCGCTCGTGAAATACGAATTCATCCGCATGCCCGACTCCACCGGCTTCGGCGACTACACCGAGTCGGGCCAGGTGATCCCCGTGCAGATGCGCACCGAACGCGGCGTGGAGCAGGGTGCCTACGTGCACGCGATGTACCTCAACGACCATCCCCCCATCGCCGGCGGGCGCGAGCTGTGGGGCTTTCCCAAGAAGCTGGCCACCCCGGCGTTCAGCTACGAGACCGACGTGATCGTCGGCACGCTGGACTACGGCCGCGTGCGCGTGGCCAACGCCACGATGGGCTTCAAGCACCGGCAACTGGACCCCGGCCCGGTGCTCGCCGGCATCGCGCAGCCGAACTTCCTGCTCAAGATCATTCCCCACGTCGATGGCACGCCACGCATCTGCGAATTGGTGCGCTACCACATGGTCGATGTGACCCTGCACGGCGCCTGGACAGCCCCGGCCTCGCTGGAGCTGCATCCGCACGCGCTGGCGCCCGTGGCCGACCTGCCGGTGCGCAAGGTGGAATCCGCCGTGCACTACATCGCCGACATGACGCTGGCGCTGGGCACCGTGGAGCACGACTACCTCGCCTGATCGGCCCGCCCTCCCCCGATTCCATCCACCCGTTCATCAACCCCCGAGGACAATCCCATGCAACTCAAGGACAAGGTCGCTTTCATCACCGGCTCGGCCAGCGGCATCGGCAAGGAAATCGCCACCCTCTTCGCGAAGGAAGGCGCGAAGGTCGTCATCGCCGACCTGAACAAGGACGCCGCCACCGCCACCGCGGATGAACTGAAGGCCACCGGCGCGCAGGCCCTGGGCGTGGCCGTCGATGTGACGGACGAGGCCCAGGTGGACGCCGCCGTCGAGGAGGCCGCCAAGGCCTTCGGCGGCATCGACATCCTGGTCAGCAACGCCGGCATCCAGATCGTGCACCCGGTGGAAGAGTTCAGCTTCGCCGACTGGAAGAAGATGCTCGCCATCCACCTGGACGGCGCCTTCCTCACCACGCGCGCCTGCCTCAAGCACATGTACGCCCAGGGTCGCGGCGGCAGCGTGATCTACATGGGCTCGGTGCACTCCAAGGAGGCCTCCAAGCTCAAGGCCCCCTACGTGACGGCCAAGCATGGCCTCATCGGCCTGTGCAAGACCGTGGCCAAGGAAGGCGCCGCCAAGGGCGTGCGCGCCAACGTGATCTGCCCCGGCTTCGTGCGCACGCCCCTCGTGGAAAAACAGATACCCGAGCAGGCCAAGACGCTGGGCATCACCGAGGACGAAGTCGTGAAGAACGTCATGCTCAAGGAGACGGTGGACGGCGAATTCACCACCACCGACGACGTCGCGCGCGCCGCCCTGCTGTTCGCCGCGTTCCCCACGAATGCGCTGACCGGCCAGTCGCTGGTGGTGAGCCACGGCTGGTTCATGCAGTGACGGCCGCGGGCCGCGCGGGCGTGTGGCGCGGCGGCTAGAAGGCATGCCGGATGCCGATGTCGGTGCCGCGCCATGCCGCGTTCGCCACGCCCGGCACCCCGCCCCCGCTCAGCGCCGCGCCGCCGGAATTGCCGATGCGCGAGAACGTCGTGTACACCGCCGTGCGCCTGGAGAGGTTGTGGACATAGCCGATCGCCGACTGGGTCGCCTTGCGCTGCACCGCGGCGTTGTCCCCGATGCGGCTGTGCGACGCCGGGATGTAGCCCCGCCCCACCGGAAATTGCGCACCCACCAGGAAGCCCGATGAGCGGCTGGGCGCAGGCACGCCATCCTTGCGGTCCTGGAAGAGCTGCAGCATCGGCCTGGTGACCTTGAAATCGTAGGCCAGGCCCGCGTTGGTCGTGGACACGTCGCCCGAAGCGAGCGACGTTCGGCCGTGGGCGATGGCGACATTCAGCGGGCCGGCCGCGTAGCCCAGGCGCACGCCCGCGTAGTTGCCGTCCCGCCGCGTGCCGTTGGCCGCGCCGGAGCCGTTCTCTCCCATGGCGTACATCAGCTGTCCGTAGAAGCCTTTCATATTCGGCAGGAGGTAGCCGACCGAGTTGGAAGCACGCAGCGCCGTCTGCACCGTGGACACCTTCGACAGGCTGCCCTGGATGATGTTGACCGCCGACCCCGCGCCCGCCGTGCCGAACGGATCGAACAACGTGAGGTTCCAGTAGGTCGGCGTGAAGTCGCGGCCGAGGCGCATTTCACCCCACTGGGTACTGCTCAGGCTGACGGTGGAGCGGCGGTTGAACGCCAGGCCGGAGGACGTGGCGGCCGTCTGGTTGTTGGCCGACGTGACGCCCCCCGTGCCCGTGTCGATATTCAGCCCCATGTCGAGCACGAAACCCGCGGACAGCCCGCCGCCGAGGTCCTCCACGCCCCGGAATCCCAGGCGGCTGATCTGGTTGCCGCCGCTGCCGTTGAGGCGGTTCACCGAAGCGCCGCCCTGGCTGGCGTGCTGGACGGTCGCATCGATGGCGCCGAACACGGTCAGCGATGATTGTGCGAAGGCCGGCAGGCCCGGAACGACCGTGGCCGAGAGGGCGGCGGCGCTCAGCAAAGTCTTTGCATGCATGGGTTGTCCTCGTTACTGGTGCTCTGAAGGGAGGGAGCGGGTGCTCTCACTCCGGCTTGAAACCGGCATTGCGCAGCAGCTCGGCGCCCTGCGTCACTTCGTGCGCGATGTACTGCCGGAACTGCTCGGGTGATTCGTTCACCGGCTCGATGCCCAGGTTGGCGAACGCACCCGAGCGGGCCAGTTCGGACACGGCGGCGCTGGCAGCCTTGTTGAGCACCGCGATGCGGTCGGCCGGCGTGCCGCGGGGTGCCCAGAGGCCGTACCAGGAAGCGTAGGAAAACTGCGGCATGCCGCTTTCGGCGAACGTCGGCACCTGCGGCAGCAGGGGGCTGCGCGTCTTCGCGGTGATGGCGATAGGCTTGACGTTGCCCGACTTGGCCATGGGCAGCAGCGACACCATCGAGTCGAGCAGCAGCTGCACCTGGCCGCCCGCCACATCGATCAGAGCCGGCTGGGTGCCCTTGTAGGGAACGTAGGTGAAGGACACCTTCCCCTCCTTGGCGAGCAGCAGGGTGGCGAGGTGGCTGGGCGCACCGAACGCAGGCAGCGCGGCGGTCCAGGCTTCGGGCTTCGCGCCGGCCGACCGGAGCACCTCGGAGAGTTTCTTTTCCGGCTGCTGCGGCGAGATGATCAGCATCAGCGGCGCTTCGCCGATGCGTGCCACGGGCGCGAAATCGGCCTGCGGGTCGTAGGGCGGATTCTTCATCACCTGCCGCGTATGCACCTGGGTCGCTGCGGAAAAGAGCAGCGTGTAGCCGTCCGCCGGCGCGGTCTGCACGAAACGGCCTCCCACGGTACCGCTCGCGCCGGCCTTGTTCTCCACGATGACGTTGGTGCCCAGCTGCTTGCGCATCTGCTCGGCCAGCAGGCGTGCCGCGCTGTCCACCCCGCCGCCCGCCGCGAACGGGACGATGATCCGGACCACGCGGTCGTTGTCGGGAAAGTGGGCAGCAGCGGCTTGTGCCATCGCGCCGGACGCGGCGCATGCCGCCGCGAGAGCCGTGAAGGCCCGCAGCCATTGGCGTTTGTTCATGCTTGTCTCCTTGAAATTTCTTGTGAAGCCGAAAGGAACCGGACCGGAGCCACCCTCATCGGGGCGGGCGCCGCGCGTGCCTGCGCACGAGGATGTCCAGGGTGTCCGACAATGCATCGCCGTCCACCCCGCGGGTGATGAAGACCAGGCGCGTGCGGGTGTCGCCCGAAGGCCAGGCAGGCAGCCGCTCGGGCGGTGGGAACAGGTGCTGCACGCCGTGGACCAGCAGCGGGCGCCGCGGGTCGTCCGTGGTGTGCACCAGCCCCTTGACGCGCAGCAGGTCCGCCCCGCGCGACGCCACGACCACGTCGAGCCAGTCCGCGAATGCCTCCAGCGGCAGCGGCACATCGCGCACCAGCACGAAAGAAGCGATGCCGCCGGCATGGACCGGCTCCGCAGCCCCGGCCAGGGCCGTGGCGCGCGATGACGGCGGCCGGTACGCCAGGTCCTGGCACGCCTCGCGGCCCGCAGGCGCCGGCCCGCTCATCAGCTCCAGCAGCGCGCCGATCTGCGCGGCAGGCCCCTGTATGACGGGCGCATCGGGATTGACGCGCTCCAGCGCCTGCAGGGTGGCGCCCGCGCCGTCTCCCTCCTCCGGCAGCAGGTCGGTCTTGGTCAGCACCAGCAGATCGGCCACGGCCGCCTGCCGCGCGGCCTCCGCATGGGCGGCCAGGGTCCGCAGGCCCAGCACCGCATCGACCGTGCAGGCCACGCCGTGCAGCGCGAAGTGGCGCGAGACCGCCGGGTCGCCCATCAGCACCCGCAGGATGGGTGCGGGGTCGGCCAGGCCGCTGGTCTCTATCAGCACCTGCCGCAAGGGCGGCCCGGGGCGCTGCGAGAGCGCGCACAGGGCCTCCACCAGGTCGCCGCGCACGGCGCAGCACAGGCAGCCGTTGGCCAGCAATACGGTGTCTTCGGTGGTGTGCGTGATCAGGTCGTGGTCGATGCCGACCTCGCCGAATTCGTTGACGATGACGGCCGTACCCTCCAGCTCCGGCAGGGACAGCAGGCGGTTGAGCAGCGTGGTCTTGCCGCTGCCCAGGAAGCCGGTCAGCACCGTGACGGGCACGCGCGCGCCGCCAGCCGGCTCCGCCGACAGCAGGGCCGAGAAGTGGCCCGCCATCTCAGGACTCCGCCTGCGAGCCGTGCAGGCTCGCGAACGAACGCAGGCTGCGCTCCAGCCGCGCCAGGATCCATTCGGCGCCGCCGGGCTCGACCGCGCCCTCGCCCAGCCGCTGCAGCAGCAGGCGCACCGGCTCGGGCCGGGACGCGGCCGGCCCCCAGGCATCGAAGAACGCGGCCACCGCCGGCTCGCCCGAGCGCAGTCCGGCGTCCTGCAGGTAGTCGAAGATGTCCAGTTCGAAGTCCTCGAGTCGCAGGCTGATGCCGCCCATGCCGCAGCCGCATGCGCCGCCCAGCGCGACGTGGCGCATCGCCAGGTCGCTCCAGAGGCGCAGCAGCGTGTCGGCGCGCTGCATGATGCAGTCGCTGGCTTCGGCCACGGTCACTGGCCGTCCCGGGCAGCGGTAGGAGCGGCGGCGGTGCCGGCGGCCGGGCTGCGCGGCGCGGCGCGCAGGCGCTGCGTGGCCCCCGCGTCGGCCCGGCCTTGCGCATCGATCACCACGCGGTACACCTCGCGGGCCACCTCGGCGCTCACATAGCCTTCGCGCACGTCTTCGGCCACCTTGTCGAGCTCGCGGTCCAGCGGGTCGCCGAAGCCGCCGCCGCCGCCCGACAGCATCTTGTAGGCGTCGCCGCGCTCCAGCCGCACGTTGAAGATCTTGGCGTTGGCATGGTCGGTCTTCCATTCGCCCTTGTGGCGCACGGCAAGGCCGTTGCCCATCGCATCGCCGCCGCCTTCCAGGCCCCATGGCTTGCAGTGGACGCGGTCGATGCGGGTGGTCACGGTGAAGGGCGAGAGCGCCTGCACCACCATTTCCGCGCCCAGCCCGCCGCGGTACCGGCCGGCGCCGGCGGAGTCCTTGCGGATCTCGTACTTCTCGACCAGCACGGGGTACTTGGCCTCCAGCTGCTCGGTGGGGCTGTTGTGCGTGTCGCCGTCGTTGATGCAGACGGTGACCGAGACGCCGTCTTCGCGGCTCTTGGCGCCCCAGCCACCGCCCAGCGGGCCGATGCCGACGATGAAGAGTCGCCCGTCCTCCGGCGAGATGCCGTGGATGTTGGGGAACACCAGGTCGGCATGGTGGCCGGCGATGGATCGGTCGGGAATGGCCGGCGCCAGCGCCTTGAAAATGGTGTCGATCACCGTCATCGGGAAGGTCATCCAGACCCGCATCGGGTAGGGCCGCTCGGCGCTGACCACCGTACCCATGGGCATCACCACCTTGAGCGGGTGGAAGCTGCCGTCGTTGACCGGGTAGTCGGTGGGCGTGGTCAGGCACTTGTAGGCCACCTGCGCGCAGGCAATGCCGGTGGTGAAGCCCGAGTTGTAGAATCCGCGCACCTGCCTGGAGACGTCCGACAGGTCCACCGTCATCTCGTCGCCCTGCACCGTCACCTTGACGCGGATGGGGATGCGCTTGCCGATCTCCAGGCCGTCGTCGTCCATGAAGGACTCGGCCTCATAGACGCCGTCGGGGATGGACAGCGTGTTCTTGCGCGCCACCGCCTCGGAAGAATCCATGATCTGCCGGATGGCACCGTCGACTGCATCGGCGCCATAGCGCTGCAGCAGTTCCACGTAGCGCCGCTCGCCGGTGGTGATGGCGGTGATCTGCGCGCGCAGGTCACCCAAAGCGCGCTCGGCCAGCCGCACGTTCATGGCGATGATGTCGATCAGGTCCTGGTTGACCACGCCCTCGCGCTGGTACTTGACGATGGGGATCTGGATGCCTTCGCTGAAGATGTCGGTGGTGACGTTGCCCAGCGTGCCGCCCACGTCCAGCCAGTGCGCCATGCAGCAGGTGAAGCCTTCGAGCCTGCCCTCGTGGAACACCGGCATGGTGAAGGTGAAGTGGTTCAAGTGGCTGCCGGTGGTGTAGGCGTCGTTGGTGACCAGGATGTCGCCGGGCAGGATGTTCTCGTAGCCGAAGTGGCGGATCTTGGCTTTCACGGTTTCCGACATGCCGCGGATGAACATCGGCAGGCCCAGGCCGATCGAGACCGTGTCGCCCTCCTTGGTGAAAAGGCCGACGGTGAAGTCCAGCGCCTCGTAGATGATGAGGTTGTATGCCGTGCGGGTCAGGTTGGTCTTCATCTCCTCCGTCACGGCGTAGAGGCCGTTGCGGATGATCTCGACGGTGACCGGATCGACGGCGGCGACGGTGCCGGCGGCCGCTGCGGGGGTGGTGTAGGTGCTCATGTGCGGTCGCTTCCGATGGCGATTTGCAGGTTGCCGAGTTCGTCCACGCGCAGCGCGTCGCCGGGCTGCACGACGGTGGTGGAGGCGTGCTCCTCGATGAGGGCGGGACCGGAGATCCGGTTGCCGGCGCGCAGCAGGTCGCGCCTGAAGACCGGCGTTTCGGCCCAGCCGCCCGTGCGGAAGTACACCGGCTTGACGGTGCGCAGCGCGTCCGCCCCGGGCTTGGCGCTGCCTTGCGCCACCTGGTGCTTCGGCGGCTTCTTCATGGTGCCCAGCACGGTCACGCGCAGGCTCACCAGGTCGGCGGGCTCCCCGGGCGCCGAAGTGCCGTAGCGCACCTTGTGCAGTTCGTCGAACTGGCGCTTGATCGCCGAGCGATCGCGGCTTTCGAAGAAGGCGAGCGGCAGGTCCACGGTGACCGCATGCTCCTGGCCCACGTAGCGCATGTCTGCGGCGCGCTCGATCACCACGCCATCGGCCTTCACGCCGGACTGCTCCAGCGCGGCGCGGCCCTCGTCTTCCATCTTTCTGTACGCCTCCTCGATCTCGTCGAAGGACACGTCATTCAGCTTGCGGAACACCGAGCGCACGTAGTCGTAGCGCAGGTCGGAGAACAGCATGCCGTAGGCCGAGAAATAGCCCGGCGCATACGGGATCAGCACCTTGCGGATGCCGATCTCGCGCGCGATGGCCGAGGCGTGCAGCGGGCCCGCGCCGCCATAGACCACCATGGTGAAGCTGCCGGCGTCCAGGCCGCGCTCGGTGGTCACGGCCTTCACGGCATGCGACATCTGCGTCACCGCGATGCGCAGGATGCCGTCGGCCGCCTCCGTCGGCTCCAGCCCCAGCGGCGTCGCGATGCGCTCGGCCATCTGGCGCTGGCAGCCCGCCAGGTCGAGCTTCAATTCGCCGCCCAGGAAGTTGTCGGCATCGAGCCGGCCCAGCACCAGGTTGGCGTCGGTCACCGTCGGCTCCTGGCCGCCGCGGCCATAGGCCACCGGGCCGGGGATGGAGCCCGCGCTCTGCGGGCCCACCCGCAGCGCGTTGCCGGTCTCGACGCGGGCGATGGAGCCGCCGCCGGTGCCGACCTCATGGATGTCCATCATCGGGATCTGGATGGGCAGCGCGCGTTCGTAGCCGCCGATCAGCGCCGAACCGGTCGTGAGCGGCCGGCCTTCGCTGATCACGCCGGCCTTGGCGGTGGTGCCACCCATGTCGAAGGCGATGGCATCGCCCATGCCCAACTGCGCGCAGATTGCCTGCGCGCCGATCACGCCGGCCGCCGGGCCGGACTCCAGCATGCGCACGCAGCCCACGCGGGCATGTTCGATGGGGAACAGGCCGCCGGTGGACTGCACGACGTAGAAATCGCCGCCGAAGCCCTTGGCCGAGAGGTGCGTTTCCAGCTGGCCCAGGTACTGCGACACGCGCGGGCCCACATAGGCATTGGCCACGACGGTGGAGACGCGCTCGAATTCGCGGTATTCCTGGCTCAGCTCGTGCGAAGCGGAGACGAAGGCATGCGGCAGCTCTTCCTGCAGGATGGCCTTCACGCGCTGCTCGTGGGCCGGGTTGCGGTAGGAATGCAGCAGCAGCACGGCCACGGCCTCGATGCCCTGGCCCTTCAGTTCCTTCGCCAGCTCGCGCACCGCTGCCTCGTCCAGCGGCTTGTGCAGGCTGCCGTCGGCGCGCAGGCGCTCGGCCACCTCGAAGCGCAGCGAGCGCTTCACCAGCGGCTGGTGCTTGTTGAAGAACAGGTTGTAGGCATCGGGCCGGTTCACGCGGCCGATCTCGTAGATATCGCGAAAGCCTTCGGTGATCAGCAGTGCGGTGTTGGCACCGTTGCGCTCCAGCAGCGTGTTGATGGCGATGGTCGAGCCGTGCAGGAAGAGGTTGCCGTCCTTCAGGTCGATGTCCGCGCTGTCCAGCGTGGACTGGATGCCGTTGACCAGGGCGCCGTGGGTGGACAGCGCCTTGCCGAACAGCAGCTGGCCCGTGGCCTCGTCGAAGGCCGCCATGTCGGTGAAGGTGCCGCCGATGTCCACGGCGATGCGCAGGCTGCGCGCGTTGGGGGTGGAATTGCTTGCCATCTGCTTCGCCGCGCCTCAGGCGTCCGTTCCGATGCGGTTGCGGAGAATGCCCAGGCCGGTGATCTCCACCTCGACCGTGTCGCCGTGCCGCATGTAGCGCGGCGGCTCTCGGCGGTCGCCCACGCCGCCGGGCGTGCCGGTGGCGATCACGTCGCCGGGCGAGAGCGGCGTGAAGCGCGAGACGTATTCGACGATGGTCGGGATGTCGAAGATCAGATCGCCCACGCTGGCGTGCTGCATCACCTCGCCGTTCAGCCGCGTTTCCAGCGTCAGGCGGGCCACATCGGGCACTTCGTCGCGCGTCACCAGGTAGGGGCCGAAGGGCGCGGTACCGGGGAAGTTCTTGCCCGGCGTGAACTGGTGCGTGTGCCGCTGCCAGTCGCGCACGCTGACGTCGTTGAAGCAGGCATAGCCGGCGATGTGGCCGAAGGCGTCGGACTTGGCGATATGGCGCCCGCCCTTGCCGATCACGAAGGCCAGCTCGCCCTCCCAGTCGAAGCGCTCGGAAAAGGATGGACGCAGCACCTCGTCGCCCTGCGCGGCCAGCGAATCGGTGAAGCGCAGGAAGAGCGACGGGTAGTCGCTGTCGGCCCGCTTGGTTTCCGCCACGTGGGTCTTGTAGTTGAGGCCCACGCAGATGATCTTGCCGGGCTGGGGAATCACCGGCAGGGCGCGGGTGTCGGCCGCGCGCACGGTGCGTGCGCCGGAGGCGGTGGCTTCGCCGAGCGCGGGAAGTGCCTGCGCCGCCAGCACGGAACGCAGGTCGGGATGGAGGCGCAGGAATCCGTCGTCCGGCAGCAGGAAATCGTCGCCGCGCACGACACCGTAGGTGGCTTGGCCGGCGTGTTGGAAGGAGGCTATTTTCAAGGCGGTGTCCTCGGAAGGCTGGGAAGAAGGCGCCGCACGGCCCATCCACGATGGCCGCCCGGCACAGGCCTGTGCAATGTAGAAACTCGCCATCTATCTGTGCAGATAAGATTCAGAGCTT
This sequence comes from Paracidovorax cattleyae, assembly GCF_900104515.1. GTDB lineage: Bacteria > Pseudomonadota > Gammaproteobacteria > Burkholderiales > Burkholderiaceae_C > Paracidovorax > Paracidovorax cattleyae. Next base: position 17,562 of record NZ_FNJL01000002.1, on the reverse strand, counting down.
TCAGAATTGCCGAAACGCAGATAACCGGAAAACCCCGCATGAACATCGAGAGCGTTCGCCTGCTCCTGGAAGTCGCCGACAGCGGCAGCATCAACAAGGTGGCGGCACGGCGCCAGACGGCGCAGTCCCACATCAGCCGGCAGGTGAGCGAATTGGAGAAGCAGCTCGGTGCGGCACTGTTCGTGCGGACCGGGCGCGGCGTGGTGCCGACCGATGCGGGACGCAACGCACTCCCCCGGCTCAGGCGCTGGCTGCACGAGACCGAGGCGCTGTCGGAAAGCCTGCGCACCGAAGCCGGCACCCTGAGCGGCGAAGTCCGCCTGGGCATCATTCCCTCGGCGGCGCACCACCTCATGCCCTGCGTGTTCCAGCGGCTGCGGCAGGAACACCCGGGCATCCGGCTCAACGTCGTCGAGGCCCAGGGCACCGAACTCAACGCCATGCTCGACAGCGGCTCCGTGGATATGGCGATCGTCTTCCGCTTCCAGCCGCCGCGGGGCAGCGAGGAAAAAGTCCTGGCCGTGGCCCACACCTTCCTCGTCTCCGCTCCCGGCGACCCCCTCACTGCCCTGCCCGGCATCGATTTCCGCCGCCTCCAGGGACTGCCGCTGGTGCTGCCCCGGCGGCCCAGCCAGTGGCGCACCGCCCTGGACGAAACCGCCCGCAGCCAGGGCTTCAGGCTGGATGCCGTCGTCGAAGCGGACTCGCTGACGCTGCAGAAGGAACTGGTGACCTCGACGAAAGGGCTCTACACCGTGCTGGGCCCCTACTCCATCGCGCAGGAGCGCGCCAGCGGCCGGCTGCAGGCCAGCCGGCTACTGGAGCCCGATCTCTCACGCCTGGTGACGCTGGCCTTCCCGCGCCAGGGCAAATCGTCCCCGGCATCCCGGTGCGTGGCGGACATGATCAAGGATTGGTCCTGCCCGCACACGCCGTGCCATCACCCTTTCGACGGCGGAGACGCCTTCACGGATCCACCGGACAGCACGACCGGACGGAGCGCCCCCGCGCCTGCCGCCCGGGAGGCCGTTCACGGCGTTTTCGTCCAGTTCCGGCCATCGGCCGACCGGTAGGTGCCGCCGCTCGCGCAGCACCCGCCGGCCCCCAGGGCCATGCGCCCCAGCGTGGCCGTCACGCCGCCCGCATCGGCAGCCAGCGACTGGCGCTCGCACCGGGTGAAAAAGGGATAGGGCTCCGGCGCCAGCACCCGTTCCCACGCGCGCCCGCCGTCCGCTGCATCCTGGACGCGGAACACCTCGCAGTCGTGTACCACCAGGTGCACCGGCTGCCCGGCCAGCAGGCCCTGGAATACTTCGCCCGGGCCGGCCTCCCGCAGCGCCGCTTCCACCTCGCCCGCAGGCTCGGGAGGCGGCCGCCCGCAACCCGCCAGCAGGCAGGCGACCAGCAGAAGGCCCATGCGGCGACGCAAGGCCCAGGGCATCACCCGGGCTCCAGCGGGCAGGCGAGCGCGATGCGCCCCGCCAGCACGGCCCGCAATTCCGTGAGCGCCGCGATGCGGGCATCGATCTCGGACAGCTTGTGCACCAGCACCGCCGCCAGCGCGGGCGCAGGGTCCGGCGCATCCCACAGCTGCGGCAGGCGCTCGCCGATCTCCGCCAGCGTGAAGCCGAGCTGCTGCGCGGTGCGGATGTACTGCACCAGCATCACTGCCTCCGGCGGATAGTCCCGGTAGCCGTTGTCCTGGCGGCGCGCGCGGATCAGCCCCCGCTGCTCGTAGAAGCGCAGCGCCTCGCGGCTGAGGCCCGACAGTTCGGCCAGTTCTCCGATGCGCATGCGTGCAGCCGCCCCGCAGCAGGTGCGGAACGAAAAAAAGTGGTTGACCCTGAAGCTTACTTCAGGGTGGAAGCTCGCGCCCTCTTCCACCCCCCTTGCGAACGCATCGATGACTCCCTCCTCCTATCTCCGGATCGTGCGCGCCAGCGCCTGGTACGACCTGCTGGTCACCTGGCCCTTCGCCCTGCCCTGGACCTTCGCCTGGCTGTACGCGCAGCTCGGCGCCCTGGCGCACCACTGGCAACTGCCCGGCACCGTCCACCCGCTGGATGCCACGCACATGCTGCTGGCCAACCTGCTGGGCGCCGTCGTGGTGGCGTGGTCCCTGGCGAGGCTGCTGTCGCCGTCCGTCCTGCTGGGCCGCCTCGATGCCCTCGCCCGGCTGTTGTTCGCCGCGGCGCAGATCCATGCCGTGGTGCAGGGCGCCAGCGCGATCGTGCTGGGGTTCACGGTGTTCGAACTGGTTTTCGGCGCGATGCAATGCCTGCCCGTCACCCGGCGGCGCCGCGCGGATTCCTCGGGTTTTACAACTGCTTTCCCGCATTGAAGACAATAGCGGTCACACGGCCCGGCGCCAGCCCGGCCCACCCGCTGCCCGTCGCGCCCCATGGCGCCACCACAGACCCATGACCGAACCCCAAGAACTCCCCTTCCTCTCCCGCCTCTCCCTGGCCATCGGCAGCTTCTTCGCCCTGCTGGGTGACGGCCGCCTCGCCGCGCGCGTGCAGGCGCTGCGCAGCGGCGCGCCGCTGGCCAGCGAAGTGCCGCCACCCGCTCCCGCACCGGCCCCCGTGCAGGCGCCCCCGCCCCCGCCGCCCGCCCCGGTGCCGGCCCCCACGCCCGTGCGCGCCACCGCCAATGTCGATGCCGCCCTGCAGCTGCTGGCCCTCCTGCAGCGCGAATCGCGCTTCGTCGATTTCCTGCAGGAAGACATCGGCGCCTATTCCGATGCCGACGTGGGCGCCGCCGCGCGCCTGCTGCACGGCGGCGCGCGCAAGGTGCTGCAGGACACCTTCGATCTCGAACCCGTGCGCACCGAAGCCGAAGGCAGCCGCCTGACGCTGCCGACCGGCTTCGACGCCGCCACCGTGCGCGTCACCGGCAACGTGGTCGGCCAGCCGCCGTTCACCGGCACCCTGCAGCACAAGGGCTGGCACGCCACCGCCGTGCGCCTGCCCGCCCTCACCGAAGGGCACGATACCCGCGTGATCGCCCCCGCGGAGGTCGAACTGTGAGCCCAGCGAAATACGCCATCGGCATCGACCTCGGCACCACGCACAGCGCGCTCTCCTGGGTCGATCTGCACAGCGAGGGCGCGGCGCCCGAGATCCTGCCCGTCGCCCAGCAGAGCGGTCCCGGCGCCGTGCAGGACTATTCCCTGCTGCCCTCCTTCCTCTACGTGCCGCACGACAGCGAATTCGCGCCCGGCGACCTGGCCCTGCCCTGGAACGCCGCGCCCGGCCGCATCACCGGCGAGTGGGCCCGCAGCCACGGCGCGCTGACGCCGATCCGCCTCGTCTCCAGCGCCAAGAGCTGGCTCGGCCATGCCGGCGTGGACCGCCGCGCCGGCATCCTGCCGGCCGACGCGCCCCCCGAGATCGAGCGCATTTCGCCGCTGGCCGCCAGCACGCACTACCTGCAGCACCTGCGCGACGCCTGGAACCACCGCCACCCCGAGGCGCCGTTCGAGCAGCAGTCCGTCACCGTCACCATCCCCGCATCGTTCGACCCGGCCGCGCGCGAGCTCACGGCCGAGGCCGCCCAGGCCGCCGGCTACCACGGCATCACCCTGCTGGAAGAACCCCAGGCCGCGCTCTACAGCTGGATCGCCGGCAGCGCGGGCGACTGGCGCAAGCAGGTGCAGGTGGGCGACGTGATCCTCGTCGTCGATGTCGGCGGCGGCACCAGCGACTTCTCGCTCATCGCCGTCACCGAAGACGCCGGCAACCTGCAGCTCCACCGCGTGGCCGTGGGCGAGCACATCCTGCTCGGCGGCGACAACATGGACCTGGCCCTGGCGCACGGAGTCGCGCGCGGCCTGGCCGCCGAAGGCAAGCAGCTCGACCCCTGGCAGATGCGCGCGCTCACCTACGCCTGCCGCCTGGCGAAAGAACAGCTTCTCAGCGAACCCGGCCTGCAGAGCGTGCCCCTGGTCGTGCCCAGCCGCGGCTCCAAACTCATCGGCGGCTCCATCCGCACCGAGCTGCAGCGCGAGCTGCTTTCCACCATCCTGCTCGAAGGCTTCTTCCCGGCCGTCGAGAGCAGCGCCCGGCCCGTCGCCCGGCCGCGCGCCGGCCTCACGCAGATCGGCCTGCCCTATGCGCAGGATGCCGCCGTCACCCGCCACCTCGCCGCGCTGCTGGGCCGCCAGGTCGGGGCCACGGCGCAGTTGGCGGGCTTTGCGCAGCCCGAGGGCGCGACGTTCCTGCACCCCACGGCCGTGCTGTTCAACGGCGGCGTGTTCAAGTCCGGACTGCTGACCGAACGCGTGCTCTCCACGCTCAACGCCTGGCTCACCGCCGACGGCGCGCCGCCCGCCCGCCTGCTGCAGGGCGCCGACATGGACCACGCCGTGGCGCGCGGCGCCGCCTACTACGGCCAGGTGCGCCAGGGCCGCGGCATCCGCATCCGCGGCGGCACGGCCCAGGCCTACTACGTCGGCATCGAATCCAGCATGCCCGCCGTGCCCGGCCTGGAGCCGCCCGTGCAGGCCCTGTGCGTCGCGCCCTTCGGCATGGAGGAAGGCTCCGAGGCGCCGCTGCCGCCGCAGCAACTGGGCCTCGTGGTCGGCGAATCCGTGCGCTTCCGCTTCTTCGGATCGTCCGTGCGGCGCGACGACCAGCCCGGCACCCTGCTGGATTTCTGGTCGCCCGAAGAGCTGCAGGAACTCGCGCAAATCGAAGCCACGCTGCCCGCCGAAGGCCGCGCCGCGGGCGAGGTCGTGCCCGTGCAGCTGCGCGCGCGCGTGACCGACATCGGCACGCTGGAACTGCTGGCCGAGGCATCCGGCGGCGCGCAGTGGAAGGTGGAGTTCGACGTCCGCGACGCGTGATGGCGCCCGCCTTCCGCATCGGCATCGACCTGGGCACGACCCACACCGTGCTCGCGTTCGCGCCCCTGGGCGCGGACGACATCCAGGTCTTTTCGATCCCGCAGAGCATCGCGGCCGGCGAAGTAGCGCCAAGGCCCCTGCTGCCCTCGCTGCGCTTCCATCCGGCCGAAGGCGCGCTCGCGCAGGCCGACCTGCCCCTGCCCTGGCCGTCCCAGGAGCCCGCCATCCTCGGCGCCTTCGCGCGCGAACTCGGCCAGCAGACGCCCGGCCGGCTCGTGGCCAGCGCCAAGAGCTGGCTGTCGCATCCCGCCGTGGACCGCACCGCCGCCATCCTGCCCTGGGGCGCGCCCCATGGGGTGCCCAAGGTCTCCCCGCTGGAGGCCAGCGCCAGCGTCCTGCGCCACCTGCGCCACGCCTGGGACCACGCCCACCCCGACGCACCGCTCGCCCAGCAGCCCACCGTGCTCACCGTGCCCGCTTCGTTCGACGAAGGCGCGCGCCAGCTCACCCTGCAGGCCGCCGCGCTCGCCGGCCTGGGAGCCGTCCACCTCATCGAAGAACCGCAGGCCGCGTTCTACGACTGGGTCTTCGCCCACCGCGCCGACCTGGCCAATCAACTCGCCCACACGCGCCGCCTGCTCGTGGTCGATGTAGGCGGCGGCACCACCGACCTGACCCTGATCGACGTCACGCTGGACGCCGCCGGCCAGCCCCAGCTTGCCCGCACCGGCGTGGGCGACCACCTCGTGCTCGGCGGCGACAACATGGACCTCGCGCTCGCGCGCTGGATCGAGCCGCGGCTGTCGGGCGGACCGGCGGGCCAACCCGGCCAAACGGGCCAGCCCGCGAACGCCCCGCTCTCGGCCATCCAGCTCGCGCAGCTCACCCAGCGCTGCCGCAGCGCCAAGGAGCGCCTGCTCGCCACGGACGGCCCCGCGGAGACCACCGTCACGCTCCAGGGCAGCGGCAGCCGGCTGATCGGCGGCGCGCGCTCCGCCACCCTCACGCGCGCCGACGTGGACCGGCTGCTGGTCGAAGGCTTCTTCCCGCGGGTGGCTGCCGATGCGCAGCCCCTGCGCGCCCGTAGCGCCCTCGTCGAATTCGGCCTGCCCTACGCCCACGACGCCGCCATCACCCGCCACATCGCCGCCTTCCTGCAGCGCCAGGGCGGCGCCCTGCCCGACACCGTGCTGCTCAATGGCGGTGTGTTCCACGCCCGGGCCCTGCGCGACCGCCTGCTCGCCGCCCTGCGCGGCTGGCAGCCCGCCGGTGCTCCGCCCATCCGCCTGCTGGAGGTCGATGCCCCCCGACTCGACGCCGCCGTCGCGCGCGGCGCCGTCGCCTACGCCATGGCCCGCGCCGGCAGCGCGCCCCGCATCCGCAGCAGCGCGGCCCGCGCCTACTACCTCGCGCTCGATGGCGGCCAGGGCGTCTGCGTGCTGCCGCACGGCACGCCCGAAGGCGACACCGTCCGGCTCGCGGACCGGCGCTTCCGCCTGCGCCTCGGCCGGCCCGTGCGCTTCAACCTGGCCACCAGCGCCACCGATCGCCACCACGGTGCGGGGGATCTCGTGGACTTGCAGGACGGCGACGAAGGCCTCCAGTGCCTGCCGCCCATCGCCACCGTGCTGCCCAAAACGCAGGCTGGCGGTGCCGCACAGGTCGAGGTGCAGCTCGAAGCCCGCATCACCGACGTCGGCACGCTGGAAATGCACTGCGTGGCCGTGAACGCCCCGCATCCCCAGCGCTGGCAACTCGAATTCCAGCTGCGCGGCGATGCGGCCACGCAGGATGTGCATGACGATGGCGATGCAGGTGCCGATGCGCATGCCGGAACCAAGCCCCCTTCCGCCACATCCCCAACCAAGGCCACAGCCATTCATCCCCGCCTGCCCGAAGCCCTCGCCGCCATCGACCGCGTCTATGGCGGCAAGAAGCAACAGGGCGTGGACGCCAGGGAAGTCCGCCAGCTGCGCGCCACCCTGGAGCGCCTGCTCGGCGACCGCGCCACCTGGGCCACGCCGCTATTGCGCACCCTCTTCGGCGCCCTGCTGCAGCGCGCCAAACACCGCCGCCGCTCCGCCCAGCACGAACGCACCTGGTTCAACCTCGTCGGCTTCACCCTGCGCCCCGGTTTCGGCGACCCGCTCGACGGCTGGCGCATGCAGCAGATGTGGGAGCTGTTCGGCCCCGGCATCGCCCACAGCGACGACAGCCAGCAATGGTCCGAATGGTGGACCCTCTGGCGCCGCACCGCGGGCGGCCTGGATGCCGAACAGCAGCAGATGGTCTACGACGTCATCGCCTACTACCTGCAGCCCCCCGGCGGCACCGACATCCCCGCGCCCGACGGCCCGCGCATGCAGGCGCCAGACGAACTCCTGCGCATGGCGGCCTCGTTCGAACGCATCCAGCCGGCCGACAAGGCACAGTTCGGCGGCTGGCTGCTGCAGCGGCTGAAGCAACAACAGCGACAGCAGCAACCGCAACGCCCCACGGCCGAACTCTGGTGGGCCCTGGGCCGCCTGGGCGCGCGCCAGCCGCTGTACGCCAGCGTGCACCATGTGCTGCCCCCCGCCACCGTGCAGGGCTGGCTCGCACAGATCGAGGCCGACATCGCGCCGGACTGGGCGCGGCACGAGGCCGCGGCCTTCGCCGTGGCACAGATCGCGCAGGCCACGGGGGACCGGGCGCGGGATCTGCCGGAGGAGGTTCGCCTGCAGATTGCTGCGCAGCTGGAGGCGGCCCATGCCGCGCCGGGCTGGGTGGCGATGGTGCGGGAGGTGACGGTGCTGGATGAGGCGGACCAGCGGCGGGTGTTCGGGGAGGCGTTGCCGCCGGGGCTGGTGTTGGTGCGCGGGTGATCGGGAACGGCAGGCGCCGCGCGCTACCGTTATCGGGCTGCGTTGCTCTGCCCGCCGGGTCTATTCGCGGATGACGAACTCGAAGACTCGCCTGGTCCGGGCATAGGTCTCTCGGGTCTGCTACAGCACGTCGTTCAACACGGCAAAAACGTCAGTATTTCCTGAGCGGCCTCACCATGCTTTTTATGTGCGACAGAAGCTCAAACCTAAACGGTGGCGCGGTTCGCGCCTTCAAAGCGGCAGCTTACTGCAGTACATTTGCAGCACCGCCATGAGGACGCCATGACAGCAAGTAAGACCGCCACGCTCACGCTGCGCATAGAGCCCGGGATCAAGCAAGCGCTGCAGCGCGCCGCCGAACTTGAGCACCGTTCCATCGCCAACATGGTAGAGGTGCTGATCCGGGAACACTGCAGGGTCAAGGGCATCACTACGGGCGAAGCCACCAACAACAAGCGTGTGGCTAAAGGAGCCACTTTGTGATCAACACGGTTAGCCAAGCATGCCGTTTCAAGACGGCTATCTACGAGTAACGAACTGTGCTTGGAGTTTAGCTACATGACTATGAACGCGGACTACCTCGACTCGCACGAGCGGCACCTTACGGATGCTGACCTCCTGCATGCCAGCAGCCTGTGGGCCAATGCGGATCATCTCTATGGTATGGCGGCGGAGTGCGGATTAAAGCGGATCATGCAGGCATTCGGAATGCCACTCAAATCAACTACGGGCAGCCCGCAGCAGAGAGCAGACTGGGTTCATGCCGACGGCATCTGGGCGCGCTTCGAGAGCTACCGTTCTGGGCACCACCAGGGTGCTGCCTATGTCCTGCCGAAGACAAGCCCGTTTAGTGATTGGGATGTATCACAGAGGTATGCGCATCGATCGAACTTCGACCAGACGCGTGCCGACTCGCATCGGACCGGCGCCAACGTCGTGCGAACACTCATCCAAAAGGCAAAACTAGAGGGGTTGTGCTGACATGGCATCTTTTGATCAGATCCTTCCGGTTACTACCCAAGTTCTTAACGCGCATGCAGCGGCAGTCAGCCAAATTTCCTGGCTGCTGGTCAATCGCGATCTGAATGGCCGCGTGAGATTGATCGCACCGGTTTCGCTGATGGATGACTCGGCGAAGTTCATTGAGCTCCAGGCGCTGTATCGGTCGCTGGCTGCAGAACTTGGCACACACGCGTACCCGCCCGACGAGGGCATTCTTTTTGAGGAGCACGCCGAGCACGCTTGCCAAGGGATCAACCCCTTCCCGCTCTCTGGCTTCAGCAATGTGAAAGTACTGGATCGCTTGGCAACGGATACGCGATGGGAAAACATTGCGAATGTGGCGGCTGGTGCGCCACGGTTCGTCTTCTTCTCGATCAAGGGGGGAGTCGGTCGCTCCACGGCTTTAGCAGCCAGCGCGTGGTCATTGGCCAGACAAGGAAAACGCGTGCTGGTGCTGGACCTTGATCTGGAGTCGCCAGGATTGTCCAGCGCGCTGCTGCCGGCCGAGCGACAGCCGACGTACGGGATCACCGATTGGCTGGTGGAAGACTTAGTCGAGAACGGCGACGACTTGCTTGCTGATATGTTTGCAACCAGCGACCTCGTGACGGCCGGCCCTATTTACTTGGTGCCCGCCCACGGTCGTGAGCCGGGCGAATACGTGTCAAAGCTGGGGCGAGTATGGATGCCCAAGGTCATGAGGCCCTCGGGGCGTCAATCGTGGTCTGAACGCTTGAATCGGCTGATCGACAGCCTTGAGAACCGGCACCGGCCAGATGTGATTTTGATTGACTCTCGGGCAGGCATAGACGAAGTCGCGGCGGCGTGTGTAACGGATCTCGGTGCGCACACGGTTTTCATGTTTGCCATACAGGGACAGCAGACTTGGACAGGTTATCAATCACTATTTGCTCACTGGCAACAGCGTGGTGTCATTCGCGACATCCGCAATCGTCTGCAACTCGTAGCGGGAATGGTGCCCGATGATGACCGTCGGACTGAGTATTTGGCGGCATTGAGGGCAGATGCGTACGCGCTGTTCGAGAGCACCTATGACGAGGTGGAGCCTGGCAAGGTCAGCGACTGGAATTTTGAAGAAGACGATGACAACGCTCCGCACTCGCCATTGGCGATACGTTGGAATCGCGGCTGGTATGGGCTGCTCAGCCTACAGCAACGGATGGTGCAGGTGGACGAGGCCGAGGTGGCCAATGTGTATGGTGCGCTATTGGACTTCTTTGGCCGCGCACTCAACACGGAGAGAGGCGAATGATTGACACAAAGCTCATTCGTGAGGCGATCCTAAAAGCACCTTTTGAACTTGACAACAAAGGCGAGGAACCTCATCCGGGAACACTTTACGTCCCAATGGCACATCGCAAAGCATTAGCGCGAGAAGCTACACTGGTAATCGGCGCGCGTGGCGTGGGGAAGTCGTTCTGGACCTCGGCGCTGAGCAACGATACGCTCCGCCAGCAGCTTCGCGCTTCGGTGCATGACCTAGCAGACACTTCGGTCCGCATCGGTTTCGCGGTGAATTCAAACTTGGACGCCTATCCGGACCGAGGCACATTCCGCCAACTACTCAACCTCGGTCATGAGCCAGAATCAGTTTGGAACGGCGTCGTAGCGCGATGGCTAGCCGGAATTACCGGTGCGGCGATACCCAGGGCCTCGTGGGTAGAAACTGTGGAGTGGGTTGTGCAGAACCCCGAGTCGTTCGCGCGCAACGCCGAGACTGCCGACCAGCTCCTCGCCGCTCAGGGACAGTTCGGCTTGATCGTGTTTGACGCATTGGATCGCACAAGCACCGACTGGGACATGATGAACCTTATCGTGCGTGACCTGCTACAAGTTGCGTTATGGATGCGTGGCTTTTCGAGGCTTCGGGCCAAAGTGTTCCTGCGACCAGACCAGTTGGACCGCTCGAAGACCAGCTTCGTGGACGCATCCAAGCTTCTTCAGACAGACGTCAACCTGACCTGGGAACGCAGCGATCTTCACGCGATGATGTGGCAGCGCCTTATTAATGCCGACGCACATCACGGACAGTTGATGCGCGAACTGCTGTCCTCGGTACTACCGAGCAAGGATGCGCCAAAGAGGGAAGGGATGGCTTGGCAATTGCCAGCATCGCTGGCTACAGAAGCGCCTTACCAACGACGGTTGTTTGAACAGCTTGCGGGCGACAAAATGGGGAGAGACGCTAGGCGTGGGGTGCCCTACGTGTGGAGTGTTAGCCACCTAGCCGACGGACACGGCTGGACATCTCCACGATCATTTCTCGCGGCGATCTATGGGGCAGCCGAAGACAGCCAGCAACGCTACGCCGAACACCCATTGGCGCTGCACTACGAAAGCATTAAGCGAGGAATTCAGAAAGCCTCCCAGATTCGCGTAGAACAGGTCGCCGAGGACGATCCATGGGTGCCTGAGGTAATGGAGCCTCTTCGGGATCGAAATGTGCCCGCCGACTACGAAGTGATTCGCCAGCAATGGAACGGCGCATTTCCCAACGGCCCGGCCGACCTTCACTCTGTGCATCTCCCTCCACAGCATCGTGAAAAGGGATGGGACGGCGTGCGAATGGATCTTGAACGGCTTGGCATCTTCGTGACAAGAAAAGACAAGCGTGTGGACATGCCTGACTTGTACCGCGTGGGCTTTGGCTTAGGACGTAAGGGCGGCGTGAAACCGGGACACTGACTCGGTGCCGATTCGGCGGGTTTCGTCGCGCACATATCGGCTGGAGCCGCGAATTGGCCGCTGGTTCGTCATCTCCAGCACCATCACGCCAGCCATTAGCGAGGCATGAGTCGCCGCCGCAAGCTGGCGACCACGCCGCTAATGGCCAGCGCCTTGACCTGCGAGAGCACGATGCTGGCCACGGCGCCAACGAACAGCAAGGGCGTGGACACGCTGCCATGGCGCCGCAGGCAGAACTCAGCACCGCCGCGCATCATTACCTCGATCCAATGCCACAGGTGCCCGCCGCGCAGCCCCAAAGACGCCCCCGTTGTAGCCGTTGCCCTCAAACCTCGAGCACCGACCGCATTGCCCCCTCCTCCCTGCCCAATCTAGGCCCAACGACAATGCGGCATGCAGGCAAGACGCCGTGGGATGAATTCGCTCCAACTATGGCGGCCGAAGAAACTCCTGCTCAGATCAGTAATGTCCAATCTTCCCTCTCCCCTCCTCCACACCCTCCCCAACGGCGTCCGCCTCCTCGCCCTCCCCATGCCGCACGTGCAGAGCGCCAGCGTGGGCGTGTTCCTGCGCGTGGGCTCGCGCGACGAGACGCCGGACACCAACGGCATCAGCCACGTGCTGGAGCACATGGCGTTCAAGGGCACGGCCACGCGCTCGGTGCAGGCGATCAACCTCGATGCGGAGCGGCTGGGCGCGGACGTGAACGCCTACACGGGCAAGGACAGCACGGGCTACTTCATGACCGGGCTGGGCCAGCATGCGCTGCAGTTGCTGGGCATGACGGCGGACATCGTGCTGCACAGCACATTCCCCGAGGCCGAGCTGCAGCGCGAGCTGGACGTTATCCGGCAGGAGGCGATCGAGTACGACGAGGACCCGGAAGACAGCTCCAGCGATCTGCTGGACCGCGCGCTGTGGGGCGACGATCCCATGGGCATGCCGGTGATCGGCACGGTGGAAAACATCGAGGGCTTCACGCGCGATGACCTGGTGCGGCATGTGCAGCGGCACTACGTGGCCGGCAAGACCATCGTGGCGGCTGCGGGGAATTTCGATGTCGATGCGTGGATGCGGCGCGCAGGGGAGCTGTTCTCGGCGATGCCCGCCTCGCCGGCCGACGGTGCCGGATCGCAGCCGCCCGCGCCCGCTCCGCACGTCGGCCAGGCCGTGGCGCGGCGCTTCACGCAGGTGTCGCAGGTGTTCCTGAACATCGCCTATCCGCTCGGGACCTCGGGGCCGGAGGACATGGGCACGGGCACCGGAATGGCCATGCCGCCCCGGCGCTGGCGCCTGGCCGCGGCGCTGGCGGCCAACCTGTTCGGCGGTGGAATGTCGGCGCCCCTGGTCGATACGGTGCGCGAGCGGCTGGGCCTGGCCTATACGGCCGATGCCACGATCGACAGCGGCGATGCCTGGCTCAATTTCGTGGTGCATGCCGTCACCACGCCGGACAAGGTCGAAGAGCTGGTGCGTGCCACGGGCGAATTGCTGCATGCGCAGGCGGCCGCCATCGATCCGGTGCACCTGGAGCGCGCAAAGAACCAGCTCACGGTCTCGCGCGTGCGCGCCAGCGAGCGGCCCTTCGCGACGATGGAGCGGGCCGTGGAGGAGGTGTTCGCGCACGGCACCGTCACGCCGCTGGCCGACACGATCGCGCTGATCGGCGGCACCCGCGCGGACGAAGTGCGGGAGGTGTTCGCACGCATGCTCGCCCATCCGCCGGCGCTGTCGATCACGGGCAAGGGCGTGAGCGCGAAGTCCGCGCGATGGCTGGCGGCATCGCTGGCCGCGAGTGGCCGCCAGGCCGCATGACCGCACGGCCCAAAGGCATCACGGCAGGCCGCGCCGTCCATCCCCCGGTTCGCTCCCCTGCAGCGCCTTCCGTCGCACCACGCTGGCGCCACCGCGCGCGAGCCACCAGATTGGCGGCATGGACCTCCTGTACACGATCCTGAAGTTCGCGGTACTGACCGTGCTGGTCGCGTCCACCGCGGAGGCCGCCGTGCTGTCGCTGCGCGCGGCCGGGCCCCGGTACGACTGGCACGCGAGCGGGGTGTCGCTCATCGACTTCCTGGTGCGAGAGTACCCCCTGCGCTGGCTGCTGCCGCTCGCGTTCTGGAGCCAGGCGATGGACTGGCTCTACCAGCACCGGCTCTGGACGCTGCCCATGGACCACTGGACCGGATGGGCCGCCTGCTTCCTCGCCCAGGAGTTCTGCTACTACGGGTACCACCGCGCCGCGCACCGCGTGCGCTGGTTCTGGTGCACCCACGCGATCCACCATTCGCCGAACGACCTCAACCTGTCGGTCGCCTACCGCTTCGGCTGGACGGGCAAGCTCACCGGCACACTGCTGTTCTTCATGGCCGCGCCCCTGCTCGGCATGCCGCCGAAGGTGATCCTGGTCATGCTGTCGCTGAACCTGCTGTACCAGTTCTGGATCCACGCGACCTGGATCCCCCGGCTGGGCCCGCTCGAATGGATCCTGAACACGCCCTCGGCGCACCGAGTGCACCATGCGTCCAACCTCGAATACCTGGACGGCAACTACGGCGGCGTGCTGATCGTCTTCGACCGGCTGTTCGGCACCTACATCGCCGAGCGCCCCGACCTGCCGTGCCGCTACGGCCTCGTCCGCCCGGTCACGGGCTGCAACCTGCTGAAAATCGAGTTCGACCAGTGGCGCAGCCTGTGGCGGGACCTGCGCGGCGCACGCTCGGTGGCCGAGGCGCTGGGCTACCTGTTCAAGCCCCCGGGCTGGCACCCCTGCGGCGCAGGGGAAACCACGGAGGATCTGCGCCGTGCCGCGCTCAATGCACCGGCCGCCCCAGCCGCCGGCTCGCCCGAGAAATCGCGTAGTTCACCAGGCAGTACAGCGCCGCCACGATGAGGTACACCGGCACCAGCGAGTGGTAGTTGGCGATGAGCACCCGGGCGTTCTGCATCAGCTCGCCATAGGTGACGACATAGCCGAAGGTGGTGTCCTTCACCACGATCACCAGTTGCGCGACCAGGGCCGGCACGATGTAGCGCAGCGCCTGGGGGAACACGATGGCAAAGAACACCTGGGTTTCTTTCATGCCCAGGCTGCGCGCGGCATCGGTCTGGCCGCGCGGCACGGCGAGCACGCCCGAGCGATAGACCTCGGCCACCACGGCGGCGGTACTCAGCCCGATGGGCAGGGTCAGCATCCAGTAGGTACTCAGCTTGATGCCGACCGACGGCAGCACCAGGAAGCACACGTAGATGAGCAGCAGCGTGGGCGTGCCCCGCAGGAACTCGATGGCTGCGACCGCCGGCCAGCGCACGAGCCGGTACCGCGCCAGGCGCCCCGCCAGCAGCACCAGGCCGAGGGAGAGCGCGATGACCGCGGCCATCGCCGCCGAAGCCAGCGTGCCGAGCAGGCCCTTGGCCAGGAAGGTCCAGGTCGTCGGCCAGGCGAAGAATTTCCAGTAGCGGGCATCGAGCTGCCCGGCGGCATGGAAGCGGAGCGCGACGCCGGCCGCCAGCAGGAGCAGCACGCCCGCCGCGACCGCGCTCATCCCGCGGGTGAGGGTGCGGGCACGGGGGTTCGGCGCGCCGAACAGGATGTCTTCGAGGGACCGGTTCATCGCAGGATCCGCAGCTTCCGGTCCAGGGCGGCACCCGCCCAGGCGATGAGCAGCCCGGAGGCCACATACATCGCGGCCGCGACGGCGAACGCGGCCATGCCGGCGGCCGAGTCGGTCGCGATCTTGGAGACCAGCGTGGTGAGCTCCCGGCCCGGGAAGGGCACCTGCGACGCGAGCGAGGTGGACAGCATCAGCGCGATGAGCAGCGATGTCATCGGCTGCACCACGGAGCGCATTGCCTGGGGCAGCACCACCGACCAGATGATGCGCGCGGGCCGCATCCCCAGGCTGAGCGCGGCCTCGATCTGCCCGCCGGGGATGGTGTTGACGCCCGAGCGCACGTAGTCCGCCGTGAACGCGGAGCAGACCAGCACCAGCGTCAGGACCACGCTGGGCTCGTAGTCGATCACGAACTCGAGATCGGGCAGCGCGAACACGATGAAGATCAGCAGCGCCACGCCGGGGATGTTGCGGAAGGTCTCGACGTAGAGGGTGAGCACCCAGCGCAGCGGCGGCAGCGGAAAGAGCCGCAGCATCGCCACCGCCATGCCCAGCAGCACGCCCGGCACGAACGACAGCGCGGTGAGCTTCCAGGTCAGCAAAAGGGCCTGCCAGAAGGCAGGCCCGTGGTCGGCCAGGAGCTTGGCAACCTCGCCCATCGGTGATTCAAGGCAGCGCGGGCGGAGTCGGGACGGCCGTGCTGCCGGTGCGCTGGCCGATGGCGATCGTCCAGAGCTTCGCCCAGGTGCCGTCGGCCTCGATCTTCTTCAGGAACGCGTTCACGAAGGCCACGCCGTCCGAGCCCTTGGGCAGGCCGATGCCGTACGGGTCCTGCGCGCCGAAGGGGGCTCCCGCGAGCTTCGCGTCGGCGGTGCCGAGGCTCAGGGTGTTGAGCAGCAGCGTGTAGTCGGTCACGTAGGCATCCACGCGCCCCTGGCGCAACCCGTCGAGGGCCTCCTGGTGCGTCTGGAACTCCTGCACGGTGCTTTTGGGCGCGAACTGCGCGAGGATCGCCGGCCCCGTGGAGCCGGCCTGCGTGGCGACCTTCTTGCCGCCCAGGTCGTTGACCGACTGGATCGCCTTGTTGTTCGACTTGACCAGCACCCCGGCCTGCGAGGTGTAGTACGGGCCCGCGAACGAGATCTTCTCGGCGCGCGCCGGGGTGATGGAGTAGGTGGCCAGCACCATGTCCACCTGGCCGTTGATGAGCACCTGCTCGCGCGTGGACGAGTTCACCTGCGTGAACTGGACCTTGGACGCGTCGCCCAGGATGTAGCGCGTGAGGAGCTGCGCCAGGCCCGCGTCGAAGCCGCGCATCCTGCCGTCCTTCTCGTTCAGCAGCGAGAACAGGTTCGAGGTCTGGGTGCCGCCCAGGCGCAGCGTGCCGGCCTGTTTGATCTTGCCGGCCCAGGGGCTCGCGGCGATGGTCTCGGCGCTGGCGACGGGGCCCTGCGCCACCAGCGCGTCGAACGCCGCGGCATCGATGGGCGTGCCCTGGGCGGATGCCGCGCCGCTGCCGGCGATCGCCAGCGCGGCCACGGTGGATTTCAGGAGGGATTTGATCGACATGGGCATGCGGTCCTCTGGATGTGGGTTGCTCGGGGCAATGTATAGCATGGGGAATGCCCGTCCATGGAAACCTCGCGCCTGCGCGTCCTACATGACACCGGGAAATCCGACGACATGCTTTCTCAGAGCGTGTTATGAACTTTGCTTCCTGAGCGCGGAGCCGAGGGTAGAGTTTGCAGATGCCCCGCAAGCCCTACCCGACAGATGTCAGCGGCGAAGAATGGGGCTTCGCTGCACCCTACCTGACCCTGATGGACCAGCGCGCGCCCCAGCGCGAGCACGATCTGCGCGAAGTTTTCAATGCCCTGCGCTGGCTGGTGCGCGCAGGAGTGCACTGGCGGATGCTGCCCAACGATCTGCCGCCCTGGGAGGCGGTCTACCAGCAGATCCGCCGATGGCTGGACGCGGGCTGCTTCGAGGCGATGGTCTCGGACCTGCGCTCCATCATGCGCGTGGCACAGGGGCGCCAGGGTCAGCCCAGCGCCATGGTGATGAACGGGCGCACATTGCAATCGAGTTGCGAGAGCGGCCCGCGCGCGGGCTACGACGGCTACAACGCAAACGCGGCAGCAAGGTACATATGGCCGTGGACACGCTGGGCCACCTGCTGGCGGTGCATGTCACGCCGGCAGACGAACAGGAGCGTGCGCAGGTGCAGCGCCCGTGCGAGGACGTACAGCAGGCCACGGGCCACACGGTACAACTGGCTTGGGCCGACCAGGGCTAGACGGGCGACACCGCATCCAAGGCGGCGCAGGACAATGGAATTGACCTGCAGATCGTGAAGCTGCCCGAGGCCAAGAAGGGCTTTGTGCTGCTGCCGCGCCGCTGGGTGGTGGAGAGAAGCTTCGGCTGGCTGGCGAGGTTTCGCAGGCTCTCTCGGGACTACGAGCGGCTACCCGAAGTGCTCGGCGGGTTGCATTTCCTGGTGTTTGCGGTGCTCATGTTGCCCGCCGCCGCG
>NZ_FNJL01000035.1 GCF_900104515.1 Paracidovorax cattleyae | reverse complement strand
CCGGGGCGTTCGGCACTTGCTCAACGACGCAGGCTGCCCGACGCAGAACGCCTACATTGAGAGCTTCAACGGCAAGTTCAGGGATGAGTGCCTCAATGAGCAGTGGTTCGAGTCACTGCCACAGGCCAGGCAGGAGATTGCCCGATGGCGGCGGGACTACAACGAAGTACGCCCGCACAGCTCACTGGGGCGCATACCGCCGGCCAGTTTCGCCGCACAGCATCGCCAGCGCACTGGCGATGCTGTGCAACAACCGGAGATCAAGTAATCTCCAAACCCTTGGACTCGCTAACTCAACATTGGCACGGCTGAAGGGGGCAGGTCAGCTGGCGTGTATCGACAGTCTGTCAGGCTTGTCAGCGGTCGGTATGTGATGTTAGACGAGGGCAAAAGCTTCAGTCTTGTGCCGTGGAGGTCCGTTGTTGAGCCGAAGCTTGGACAGCGGTTGACGGCTCTAGTTCGTGGAGCATCCGCGGATTGGAATATAGGACGGCAGCAAGCGCTGTCCATCTGATTGATTTGACCCGGCCTAGGGTTGCCAGGGGCTCTGTCGATCGAAAAGAACACCTTTACGCCCGATTCGATGGTCAACCGGGCATGGTCGGTCAGCTCCTTGCCTCCTCGGTCAGCGACTGCAACAGTCAGGCTTTTGTTCGCCTCGTTAGGCCGGCATCATCACAAAGTCATGGCGCCAGCACTACAACGAGGTCAGGCTGCACAGTGGCGTGCAATGCTTCATCTGGACGGAATTCGAACAGCAACTTCATTAAGGTCTGCCACCCGCAGTATTGTTCGGAGCGGCCGCGGGTGGCTTTAAGCCTGCTTCGGCCCAGTCCGGCAGCCAGGCAGCTAGGTGTTCGGCGAAGCCTTGGGCGGCCGGGGAGCGGCTTCGGTGGATCGGTTGGTATAGACAGACCTTGCGCACCGCTTCTGGCTCGATGACGCGGCGCATGAGCAGGCCGAGCGGAAATGCTGTTACGCAAACATAGGCAGGCGCTAGCGTAGCGGCTAGCCCCTGAGCGGCGATACCGAGCGCGGTCGACACGTTCTCGACCACGTCCACTGGGATCACCCGCTCGCCCTCGGGCGTGCTCAGCTGCATGCGGGCCACGCTCCGCTCGTGGTCATGGCCGGCGGCCACCAGCGCGACGTCGTGCAGGTCAGGCCAACGCACGACCGGCTTGCTTGCCAGCGGGTGCCAAGCTGCGCACCACAGCACCCAGAGGCTGTCGAACACCTCACGGCGGTCTACGTCGGGTCCGACCGGCCGGTCGGGTCCGACGGCGATGTCTACGTCGCCGGCCGCGACCGCGCCGACCAGCGCATCGACGGCGATGTCGCGCACCCGCACGACGACCTTGGGATGGCTCTCCTGGTACTGTCGGATCGCGGCCGGCAGTGCTGAGCTGGCTAGCACCAGCGGCGCGCCCACGCGCACCACGCCCACGGCCCGGTTGCGCACGTCGGCCGCTGCGCTCTCGGCGTCGCGTACATGGCGCAGGATGGACTCGGCCGGCCCGAGGAAGTCGCGCCCGGCGTTGGACAAGCTGACCCGCCGCGTCGTGCGGTCGAGCAGCCGGAAGCCCACCACCGACTCCAGCTCGGCCACGAGCTGGCTCACAGCCTGCGCGCTCAGGCCGAGCCGCTCGGCCGCGCCGCCGAAGCTCTGCAGGTTCGACACGGCCGCGAAGGCATCCAGCTGGCGAAGGGTGAAGCGGGTTAAAGCCATGCCGTGATTTTCAACCAAAAATTGGCAATGGTCATGAATTCATTGCTTGTCGATGGCAATGCATCTCCAGACACTACGCGCCACCCCATAACTCGGAGACACCTCGATGTTGGACAGCGAAGTTCATCTCGCCCTGGCGCGGGAGCTGCACCAGGCTGAGAAGTCGCGCACGCAGATAGAGCAGTTCTCGCGCCGCTACCCCGGCATGACCATCGCCGACAGCTATGCCATCCAGCGTGCTTGGATGGCGATCAAGCGGGAACAGGAGGGCCGCCAGGTCGTGGGCCACAAGATCGGCCTCACCTCGCGCGCCATGCAGCAGGCGTCCAACATCACCGAGCCGGACTACGGCGAACTGCTCGACGACATGGTGCTGGAGACCAGCAGCGAGGTGGAAGCAGCGCGCTTCATCGTGCCGCGCATCGAGGTGGAATTCGCCTTCATCCTGGGCCGGCCGCTCAAGGGCCCGCGCGTGTCGCTGGTCGACGTGCTGCGCGCCACCGACTACGTGGTGCCGGCGCTGGAGCTGATCGACGCGCGCATCGAGCAGGTCGACCGCGCCACCAAGGCCCCGCGCTCGGTGCGCGACACCATTGCCGACAACGCGGCCAATGCTGCCATCGTGCTCGGCGGCCGCCCGATGAAGCCCGACGCGGTCGACTGGCGCTGGGCCGGCGCGCTGCTGTTCAAGAACGGCGTCATCGAGGAGTCCGGCCTGGGCGCCGCGGTGCTCAACCATCCCGGCACCGGCGTGGCCTGGCTGGCTAACAAGCTGGCGGCCTTCGACCAGCACCTGGAGGCCGGCGAGATCGTGCTCGGCGGCTCCTTCACCCGTCCGGTCGCCTGCACGCCGGGCGACACCCTGCATGCGGACTACGGCCCGCTCGGCTCCATCTCGCTGAGGTTCGTCTGATGGCTGCGCCGCACAACGCCTTCAAGCAGGCCCTGCGCCGCGCCGAGCCGCAGATCGGGCTCTGGCTGGGCCTGGCCGATCCCTACACGGCCGAGCTGTGCGCCACCGCCGGCTTCGACTGGCTGCTGGTCGACGGTGAGCACGGCCCGAACGACCTGCGGTCCATGCTCGGCGCGCTGCAGGCCATCGCGGCCTACGACACGCAGCCGGTGGTCCGCCTGCCGCAGGGCGATGCCGCGCTGATCAAGCAGGTGCTGGAGATCGGCGCCACCACGCTGCTCATCCCGATGGTCGAAAACGCCGAACAGGCGCGGGCGCTGGTGCAGGCCGTGCGCTATCCGCCGCAGGGCATCCGCGGCGTGGGCAGCGGGCTGGCGCGCTCCTCGCGCTGGGGCGCCGACCGCGACTATCTGCGGACGGCCAACGACCGCACCTGCCTGCTGGTGCAGGTCGAGACCGCCGCTGCCGTCGCCCAGGTCGAGGCCATCGCCGCGATCGACGGCATCGACGGCGTGTTCATCGGCCCGGCCGACCTGTCGGCGTCGATGGGCTACCTGGGCCAGCCTGCGCACCCGGAGGTGCGCGCTGCGATCGACAAGGCCATCGGACAGATCCTGGCCGCCGGCAAGGCGCCGGGCATCCTCTGCGTGGACGAGGCGCTGGCGCGGCACTACATCGCGCTCGGTGCCCGCTTCGTGGCCGTCGGCGTCGATGCCACGCTGCTGGCCCAGGCCGCCAGCGGCCTGGCCGGGCGCTTCCGCAGCAGCGGCAGCGCCGCCGCCACTACCGACGCCCGGCCGGCCGCGACGGGCTATTGACACCGGCCCAGGTGCGCGAAGCACCTCCGATACGACAACAAGCAGGAGACAACGATGACCCCCTTCCTTTCGCGCCGGCAGCTGCTGCGGTGGTCGGCCGCCACCGGCGCCGCCGCTGCGCTGCCGCAGCAGGGCCATGCCCAGGCCCCGGCGCTGCCCGACACGCTGCGGCTGATCTGCGGCTTTCCCGCGGGCGGCGGCGCCGATGCGATCACGCGCTGGGTCGGCGACAAGGTCGCCAGCGTGCTGGCCCGTGCCGCCATCGTGGACAACCGGCCCGGTGCGGGCGGCCGCCTAGCGGTGGACGCGCTGCGCTCTGCGGCACCGGACGGCCACACCATCCTGCTCACGCCGTCGTCCGTGGTGACGATGTATCCCTACGTGTATGCCAAGCTGGGCTACGACCCGGTGCGCGACCTGGTGCCGGTGTCGCAGGTCTGCGACTTCGTCCATGCACTGGCCGTCGGGCCGGCCGTGCCGGCCTCGGTCAGGACGCTGCAGGACTTCGCCGCCTGGTGCTCGGCCAACCGCACGCTGGCCAACTGCGGAAACACCGGCGACGGCTCGATGCCGCACTTCCTGACGATCATGCTGTCGCGCGAGCTCAAGACCCGGATCGAGCCCGTGCCCTACAAGGGCACCGCGCCGGCGCTCAACGACCTGCTCGGCGGACAGCTCACCTCGCTGATCGCGCCCGAAGGGTCGTTCACCCCCTACATGTCCGACGGCCGGCTGCGCCTGCTCGGTACCTCGGGTGACAAGCGGTCGCACTTCTTCCCGGCCGTGCCCACGTTCGCCGATCAGGGCGCGCCGAGCGTCGTCGTGGGCGAGTGGTTCGGCATGTTCATGCCGGCCAAGACCCCGCCGGCCGTGGTCGCCCGCGCCTCCGGCGCCATCGCCGCGGCCGTGCGGCAGAAGGACATGACCGACAAGTTCGCCAAGTTCGGCATGGTCAACGTGGGCTCCTCGGCCGAGGAACTGGCCCGCCGCCTGCAGGCCGACCTCGGCTTCTGGGCCCCGGTCGTCAAGGGCAGCGGCTTCACCCCGCTGAGCAGCTAGCCCGCATCGCAACACAGGACAGCAAGGAAAGAAGCAAGCCATGACCATCGCAACCTCCCCGCTCGACGTCGCGGGCATCCCGGTGTCGCCCGACCACTACATCGGCGGCGCACGGGTGCCGTCGTCCCGCCGTTTCGCGCTCGCCAGTCCCATCGACCAGCGCGAGATCGGCCAGATCGCCGAAGGCCTCGACGAGCACGTGGACGCGGCCATCGAGGCGGCGCAGGCCGCCTTTCCGGCCTGGAGCGCGCTGACCGCGGCCGAGCGCAAGCCCTACCTCGACCGGTTCGCCGACGAGATCGGCAAGCGCGCCGACGCGTTCTGCGTGCTCGAGAGCAACGACGCCGGCGTGCTGCTCTCGCGCATGCGCCACGGCGTGGTGCCGCGGGCCAGGCTCAATATCTCCTGGTTCGCCCAGCATGCGCTCGAACTCCAGGACCGCCCGATCGACACCGAGCAGGCCCACCACATCGTGCGCCACGACCCGGCCGGCGTGGTCGCCATCATCACGCCGTGGAACGCGCCGCTGATGCTGTCGACTTGGAAGCTCGGGCCGGCGCTCGCAGCCGGCAACACCTGCATCCTGAAGCCGCCGGAATGGGCGCCGCTGACCTGCTCGCTGCTGGCCGACGCGGCCCATGCGGCCGGCTTGCCGCCCGGGGTCTTCAACGTGGTGCAGGGCACCGGCGCCACCACCGGCGCTCGCTTGGTCAGCGATCCGCGGATCGCCCGCGTGTCGTTCACCGGCAGCGTGGGCACGGCCAAGTGGATCGCCCAGGCCGCAGGCGCCAACCTGGTGCCCTGCAGCCTGGAGCTGGGCGGCAAGAGTCCATTCATCGTGCTGGAGGACGCCGACCTCGACAACGCCGCAGCGACCGCCGCGCTGATGTACCGCAACGCCGGCCAGGTCTGCCTGGCCGGGACCCGGCTGCTGGTGCATGCGAAGGTGGCCGACGAGTTCGTGTCCATCCTGCGCGGCTACGTCGAGAAGCTGGCGATCGGCGATCCGCGCGACGAGGCGACCGAGATCGGCCCGATCATCCATCCGCGCCAAGTCGAGCGGGTCGAGGGCTATGTGCAGCGCGCCGTCGCCGCGGGCGCGACGCTGCTGTGGGGTGGCGAGCGCCATGCGTTCGGTGCCCAGTACTACCAGCCGACGCTGGTCACCGGCCTGAAGCAGGACGACGAGATCGTGCAGAACGAGGTGTTCGGCCCGGTGCTCACGCTGCAGACCTTCGCCACGGACGAGGAAGCCATCGCGCTGGCCAACGGCACCGACTACGGGCTCGGCGGCGTGTGCTACGGCGGGCAGGACCATGCGACCGAGGTCGCCCAGCAGGTGCGCACCGGCTTCATCTGGGTCAACAGCTTCGGTATCCGCGACCTGGCCGCTCCGTTCGGCGGCATCAAGCGCAGCGGCATCGGCCGCGAGGGCGGCGACTGGAGCTTCGAGTTCTTCTGCGACGTCAAGGATGTGGTCGTTCCGAAGAAACCCTTCCGCGCCAGTTTTAGCCATCGTTGACCACAGGAGAACAGTATGGGACAGATCGTCGGTGCCGCCATCGTTTCGCACCATCCCGGATTGATGCAGTGCGAGGAGTTCCGCAAGGCCATGGGCGCGGGCGAGGACTCCGACCTCATCGCAGGCTATGCGCGGCTGCGCCAGCGCATCGAGGCCGCCAGGCCCGACGTGGTGCTCATCTTCGACAGCCACTGGTTCACCACCGGCTACCACCTGGTGGACGGCGGCAAGCGCTATGAGGGAACCTACATCTCCGACGAGATGCCCTGGTACCTCCACGGCGTGCCGTATGCCTACCGCGGCCATCCCGAGTTCGCGCTGTCCATCGAGGCGGTGTCGCGCGAGCGCGGCGGCTTCAACCGCGCGGTACAGCATCCCGACTTGGGCCGGCACTACGCCACGGTGAACCTGGTCAAGCACCTGCGGCTGGAGCTCTCCGACACGCCGGTGGTCACCGCCAGTTCGTGCCAGAACTGCGACTGGCGCCACTTCGTCGCCTCCGGCGAGGCCATCGGCGAGGCCATCCGCCGCAGCGACCTGCGCGTGGTGCTGCTGGGTTCCGGCGCGCTGAGCCACAAGTTCAACGGTATCGACTGGAAGCCCAACCATCCGCGGATCTTCCACGAGAGCAATGTCTCATCGCCGGAGAACATCGCGAGCGACAAGCAGGCCATCGCGCTGATGGAGGAAGGCCGGCACGACCTGATTCTGGAGCGCTGGGACGAGGACTACCGCCGCAAGCCTTGGGAAGCCTTCGGCGCGCACTACCTGCAGATGGTCGGCGCGATGGGCGGAGCCGCCTGCCGTTCCAGGGGCGTGGCCCTGTCGGCCTACGAGAACGCACGCGGCACCGGAAACATCCACGTCTGGTTCGACTGAGAGCGACCGCCGGCCGGCCGGTGCCGAGGGGGCACCGGCAGCGGGCGGCAACACCCCACGACCCCGATCACCTACACCAATACCAACGAAGAGGAGACAACCGCATGACCATCCGCATGCCGCTCGCATCCACCCTGGGCGCCGCCCTGCTGGCCGCCGGCCTCGCACCGGCCGCGCGGGCCCAGTCCTCGGTGGCCATCTACGGCCTCATCGACGAAGGCGTCCGCTATGCGACGCACATGACCGCCACCGGCGCATCGCAGTCGTCGCTCGGCTCCGGCGCGCTCAACGGCAACCGGCTCGGCCTGCGCGGCACCGAGGACCTGGGCGCGGGCCTCAAGGCCAATTTCGTGCTGGAGCACGGCATGGCCGTCGACACCGGCGGCATCGAGCAGCAGGGCCAGTTCTGGGGCCGCCAGGTCTGGGTGGGGCTCAGCGGCAACTGGGGGGCGGTCAGCGCCGGCCGTCAGTACGGCGTGATGCACCGCGCCGTCGGCGTCTTCGATCCGCTCGGCCAGGGCAACTTCCCGCTCGAAAATGCGCCCCAGGTGCTGATCGAGGGCGTGCGCTTCGACAACAGCGTGCTCTACGTCGGCAAGTGGGGTGGCACCGAGGTCGGCCTGCTCTACGCGGCCGGCGAGCAGGCCGGCGGCGCCACGCTGGGCCGTACCGCGGGCGTGTTCGTCTCCGGCCTGGCCGGCGACGCGGCCTACGGCGCGGGGCTGCAGACCAGCCGCGATGCCAACCGCAAGGACCTCGACGTCTTCGCCTTCGGCGGCACCTATGCGGTGCAGGACCTCAAGTTCCACCTCGGCTACGTGGACGGCCGCCGCGACGCCGGCTTTGCCGCCGGTGCGAACAACTCCGGCGCGCCGCTGGCCAACACCAGCCTGGCACCCGCCTTCAACAACCTCGCCGTGGCCGGCGTCGCGGGCGCGGTCAACGCCAGCCGCCGTGACCGCATGCTGATCACCGGCGTGAGCTGGCGTGCGACGCAGGCGGTCAACTTCATCGTGGGCGCCTACCACGACCGCATCTCCGGCACCACGGAGGGCGCCGCCGGCCGCAAGGTATCGGCCAGCCGCAGCACGGCCTACGGCGTGGCCCAGTATTTCCTGTCCAAGCGCACCGATCTCTATGCCGAAGTCGACTACAACAAGTTCAGGGACCGCAGTGCCGCCAACGGCATCGCCGGCACGGGCTTGTCGTTCAACGGTTTCAACTCCCGCACCGGCGCAATGGTCGGCGTGCGCCATGTCTGGTAGCCGCCGCGCAACGGCGGGCGCGAGGGCCGCGGCATGACCACGTTCGCAGTGACGGGCGCGGGCGGCCAGCTCGGGCAGGCGGTGCTCCGCCGGCTGCTCCAGTACCGTGCCGCGGGAGACCGGGTCGTCGCCTGCTCGCGCGAGCCCGGCCGGCGCGGCCTGCTGCAGGCCGATGAGGTGCGGCGGGCCGACTTCCACGATCCCTCCAGCCTGGCCGAGGCCTTCGCCGGTGTCGATCGGCTGCTACTGGTCTCGATCGAGGGCGACGACGACCAGCGCGTGCGCGCGCACGCCGCGGCCGCCGAGGCCGCCCAGCGGGCCGGCGTGCGCCGCATCGTCTACACCAGCTTCATCGACGTGGACTCGGCATCGCCGTCGGTGGTAGCCCGCGTCCACCGCGAGAGCGAGGCCGCAATCCGCGCCACCGGATGCGAATGCGCGCTGCTGCGCGACGGCCCCTACCTCGAGAACATGGCGCTGCGCGTGGCCACGGCGGCGCGCGAGGGAGGGGTGTTCCACCTGCCGGGCGGCGACGCCCGGCTGCCCTACATCGGCCGCGAGGACCTCGCCGATGCGGCCGTGGCGGCGCTGCAGGCCGACGTGCTCGGCCAGTCGGTCTGGCGGTTGACCGGGCCGCGGCAGGTGTCCTTCGGCGAGCTCTGCGACGCCGTGGGCCGCGTCGTCGGCCTGCCGGTGCGCTACGCGCCGATGGACGAGGAAAGCTATGCCCGCGAACTGGAGCAGCAGCAGGTGCCGCCCGAGCTGCGCGAGCGGCGCCTGGCCTATGCGCGCGCCATGCGCGAGGGCTTCATGACGGCGCAGAGCGACGACTTCCGCCGCCTGACCGGACGCGAACCCGACAGCCTCGAGGCGCTGTTGCCGACCCTCGACCTCGATGCAGGCCAGCGCCTGCACTGACGCCATGCCCATCGCATACATCGACCGCAGGGCCTGGCTGGCCCGGGCCGCCGCGGCCATCGGCGCCGGTGCCGCTGCCATGAGCGCCCGGGCGCAATCCGCCACGCTGCACTGGATCGTGCCCTTTCCGCCGGGCGGCGGCAGCGACCTGTCCACCCGCATCGTCGCGCGCCACGTGGCGGACACGCTCGGCCGGCCCATCGTGGTCGACAACAAGCCCGGTGCGGCCACGATGGTGGCCGCGCTGGAACTGGCACGCAGCAAGCCCGACGGCAACACGGCCATGACCGCCGGCATGAGCACGCTGGCGCTCAACCCCGGCCTCTATCCGCGCATCGGCTATGCGGCCGACAAGGACTTCGCCCATGTCAGCCTGCTGGCGCGGCTGCCGGTGGTGTTGGTCGTCCACCCCGCCCATCCGGCGCGGACGCTGGACGAACTGCTCGCCTGGCTGCGGGCCGAGGCTGGCCGCGCGCGCTATGCGTCGACCGGTGCCGGCACGCCGCAGCACGTGGCGATGGCCCTGTGGCTGGAGCAGAACGGCCTGCAGGCGGTGCACATCCCGTACAAGAGCATGCCCAATGCCCTGCAGGAGCTGGCCGGTGCGCAGTTCGACCTGATGTTCGGCGACGTGGCGTCGTCGGCCGCGCTGGTCAAGGCCGGCCGCCTGAAGGCCATTGCCGTGCCGAGCCAAGCGCGTGCCGCGGTGCTGCCGCAGGTTCCCACGTTCTCCGAGGCCGGCCGCCCGTTCGAGGCGGCCGCATGGTAGGGCGTGGTCGCGCCGCGCGGCATGCCGCCGGCCGAGGTCGAGCGGCTCGGCGCTGCGATCCGGCTGGTGCTGGCCGATCCGGCCGTCGTGCAGCAGCTCGCATCCCACGGCATGGAGGCCTGGGGCTCGACGCCGGAGCAGTTCGCCGCCTATGCCGCAGCCGAGCGCACGCGCTGGCTGCGCATCATCCGCGACAACCATATCACCGCCGAATGACGGCCTGCGGCCGCATCGGCATTCCACCCTTTCCCCCTGACGAGGTTGAACGATGAGCTTTGAATTTCCCCTGCGAGAGTTGCCGGCCGTGTTTCGCGGCCCGCGTGTGGAGCGCCGCCGCGTGCTGCTCGGCGGCAGCGCCTTCTGGGGCACCATCGTCGAGGACGGCGACAACGCCGGCAAGCTGCGGCTCGACGACGGCCGCCTCGTCGCGGCCGAGGGCCCGCACTACCTGCCGCCGGTCGATCCGACCAAGATCATCGCGGTGCACATCAGCTACACCTCGCGCAGCTTCGAGACGCGCAACAAGCCGCGGCCGACCGAGACGCCGACCTACTTCACCAAGCCGACCACTTCGCTCAACGGCCACGGCGGCCAGATCCTCAAGCCCGCCGACTGCCGCTACCTGAACTACGAGGGCGAATACGCCGTCGTCATCTCGCGCACCTGCCGCAACGTCACACCGGACGAGGCCTGGGACTACATCGAGGGCTTCTGCCCCGCGCTGGACATGGGCCTGCAGGACTTCCGCGACACCGACCAGGGCAGCATGCTGCGCGTCAAGGGCGCCGACACGCTGCTGCCCATCGGCCCGGGCATCGTGCGCGGGGTGAACCTCTTCGAGCAGACGCTGCGCACCTTCGTCAACGGCCGCGTGGTGCAGGAAGCGCAGATCGGCGAGGAGACGATCTGGGGCCCGCACTACGTGATTGCCGACATCGCGCGGCACATCACCCTGCTGCCGGGCGACGTGATCCTCATGGGCACGCCCTGCCATTCGCGCAGCATCGACGCCGGCCACACGGTCGAATGCGAGATCACGAACATGGGTCGCATCGGCGGCACCGTGGTCGGCATCGACGCGCCGCGTGCCGCGGCCCTGGGCGTGGGGCACATGCCCACCGACACGCCGGAGGTTCGGCGCGTGGCGCTCGGCTTCGACGAGCGGGTGCCCGAGGTCTTCAAGGACAACCTACGCCTGGCCAAGGAGGAGCGGCCATGACCCGCGTCTGCATCGTCGGCGCCGGCGCCATCGGCGGCTTCATCGGCACCCGGCTGGCTGCGGCCGGCGAGGCCCAGGTCGGCGCGCTGGCCCGGGGCGCCACGCTGGAGGCGCTGGCCGAGCACGGCTGGCGCATGGACACGGCGGCCGGCCGGCTGCAGGGGCCCATCGCCCAGGTCGGCTCCGACGCCCGGGCACTCGGGCCGCAGGACCTGGTCGTGATCGCGGTCAAGGCACCGGCGCTGACCCAGATCGCCGAGCAGATCGGTCCGCTGATCGGCCCCGAGACGGTGGTGCTGCCGGCGATGAACGGCGTGCCCTGGTGGTTCTGCGAAGGCCAGCCCGGCTTCGACGGATACCGGCTCGGCAGCGCGGATCCCTCGGGCCGCATCGGCGAGGCGATCCCGTTCGACCGGGTGCTGGGCTGCGTCGTGCATGCCAGCACCTCGACGCCGGAGCCCGGCCTGGTGCGCCATGCGATGGGCAACGGCCTCATCGTCGGCGAGCCGCGCGGCGGCGGCAGCGCGCGCACCGAGCGCGTCGTCGGCCTGCTGCAGCGCGCTGGCTTCGACGCGGTGGCCAGCAACGATGTGCGCCGGGACATCTGGTACAAGCTCTGGGGCAACATGACCATGAACCCGGTCAGCGCCATCACCGGCGCGACCATCGACCGGGTGCTCGGCGATCCGCTGGTGCGCGGCTTCTGCTCAGCCGCCATGACCGAGGCAGCCGAGATCGGACGCCGCATCGGCTGCCCGATCGACCAGGGCGTGGAAGACCGGCATGCGATCACCGAGAAGCTCGGTGCCTTCAAGACCTCGATGCTGCAGGACGTCGAGGCGGGACGGCCGCTGGAGCTCGACACCATCGTCGGCGCGGCCTTCGAGATCGGCCAGAAGCTCGGCCTGCCCACGCCCCACATCGCGGCCCTGTTCGGCCTGGCGCGGCTCTTCGGCCGCGGGCGCGGCCTGTACTGATGCGGCCGCGCGCGGCGCTCAGGGCTGCTGCGCCCTGAGCTGCAGCAGCAGCGCACCCACCGGATGGCGCAGGTTCAGCGCCGACAGCCGCTGCACCTGGCTGCGGCACGAATAGCCGGTGGCCAGCACGCCGACCCCATCGGCTGCGGCCGGCAGCCGGCGCTGCCAGGACTGCGCATAGATGCGCTGCGATGTCTCCAGGTGGCGCCGCTCGTGGCCGTAGGTGCCTGACATGCCGCAGCAGCCGGTGGCTTCCACCCGCAGCCGCAGGCCGCGGCGGCGGAAGACCTCGGTCCACTGGCTGCCGCTGTCCGGCGCGTTGGTCGCCTCGGTGCAGTGGGGCATCAGCGTGTACTGCGCGCCCTCGGCCGCAGCCGTGGTCTGCGGCAGCACCTGCAGCAGCCATTCCTGCGGCAGGGCGACCGAGGGCACCGGGCCGATGCCATCCACCTTGCGGTACTCCTGCCGGTAGGTCAGCGTAACGGCCGGATCGAGCCCGACCAGCGGCATGCCCGAGGACGCCAGTTCCGCGAGCCCGCGCGCATTGCGGATCGCCGCCTGGGCGAAGGCTTCGAGGAAGCCCTGCACCTGCAGCGCCTTGCCGTTGGGCTGCAGCGGCGCGAGCCACACGCGGTGGCCCAGGCGCGCGGCCAGCTCGACGAAGTCGGCCAGCGGCTCGGGGTCGAAGAAGCGGGTGAAGGTGTCCTGCACGATGACCACGCTGCGCGCGCGCTCCTGCGCGGAGAGCGCCTGCAGCGCCTGCACGGTGGCCGGCTGCACGTTCCAGCGCGCCAGCACCGGTGCCAGGTCGAACCGGCTCAGCAGCGGGCTGTCGACCATGCCGGCGTAGCGTTCGAGCAGGCGCCGCACCCAGCCCGCACCCATCAGGCCGTTGTAGAGGCCGGGCGCGCGGGCCATCCAGGGCACCGTGTGCTCCAGCGAGCCGATCAGATAGTCGCGCAGCGGCCGCAGGTAGCGCTGGTGGTAGAGCGCGAGGAAACGCGCGCGGAATTCCGGCACGTTGACCTTGATCGGGCACTGGCCCGCGCAGGACTTGCAGGCCAGGCAGCCGCTCATCGCGTCGTAGACATCGTGGGAGAAGTCCGGCTCCCCGCGCCGCGCGGCCCGGCTGTTGCGCCAGCGCGCGGCCAGACCGCGCAGGAAGGGCGGCCGCGCGGCCGAGGCGGCCAGCACGTCCACGCCGGCCGCGCCCTGCAGCCGCAGCCATTCGCGCATCAGCGAGGCGCGGCCCTTGGGCGAATGCACCCGCTCGCGCGTGGCCTTCCACGACGGGCACATGGCGTCGTCGGGGTCGAAGTTGTAGCAGGCGCCGTTGCCGTTGCAGTGCATGGCCGCGCCATAGCTCTGCCAGACCCGCTCGTCGATCTGGCGGTCCTGCTCGCCGCGGGTCGGCACGCCGTCCACCTTGAGCAGCAGCGTGCGGGACGCGGGCGGGGTGGCGATCTTGCCGGGGTTGAGCTGGTTGTGCGGGTCGAACGCAGCCTTGATCTGCTGCAGCGACGGATACAGCTCGCCGAAGAAGGCCGGCGTGTACTCGGACCGCACGCCCTTGCCGTGCTCGCCCCACAGCAGGCCGCCGTAGCGCTGGGTGAGCGCGGCCACGCCGTCGGAGATCGGACGCACCAGGGCCGCCTGGCGCGGATCCTTCATGTCCAGCGCGGGGCGCACGTGCAGCACGCCGGCATCGACGTGGCCGAACATGCCGTACTGCAGGCCGTGGCCGTCGAGCAGGGCGCGGAACTCGGCAATGAAGTCGGCCAGGTTCTCCGGCGGCACGGCCGTGTCCTCCACGAAGGGCTGCGGCCGGGCCTCGCCCTGCACGTTGCCAAGCAGGCCCACGGCGCGCTTGCGCATCGCATAGACCCGCTTGACCGCGTCGTGGCCCACGGCGAGCGTGTGGCCCAGCCGCTGCACGCCGGTGTCGGTGCGCAGGTGGGCGACAAAGGCCTCCACCGCGCGGTCCACCGCGGCGGCATCGTCGCCGCTGAACTCGATCAGGTTGATGCCCAGCGTCGGCTGGGCCGCATCGGCCGGGAAGTATTCGGCCACGCTGTTCCAGACGAAATCCTGCATGGCCAGCAGCAGCACCTTGGAGTCGACCGTCTCGATCGACAGTGGCTGCAGCGCGATTAGCGCACGCGCATCGCGCAGCGCATCCATGAAGGCCGCGTAGCGCACGTTGACCAGCACCGAGTACTTCGGTATCGGCAGCACGTTGAGCCGGGCCTCGACCAGGAAGCCGAGCGAGCCTTCCGCGCCGCAGAGCACGCTGTTGAGGTTGAAGCGTCCGTCGGGCTCGCGCAGGTGGGCCAGGTCGTAGCCGGTCAGGCAGCGGTTGAGCTTGGGAAATTTCGCCTCGATGAGCGCAGCCTTCTCGTCGGCGATGCGGCGGGCCGTGCGGTAGACGGTGCCGCTGCGGCCGGGCGCCGCGCAGGCGCGCTCCAGGGCGTCGGCATCGAGCGGGCGGCTGTGCAGCGCCTCGCCGCCCTGCAGCACGAAGTCGAGCGCCAGCACGTGGTCGCGCGTCTTGCCGTAGGTGCAGCTGCCCTGGCCGCTGGCATCGGTGTTGACCATGCCGCCGATGGTCGCGCGGTTAGATGTGGAGAGTTCCGGCGCGAAGAACAGGCCGTGCGGCTTCAGCGCGGCGTTGAGCTGGTCCTTGACCACGCCGGCCTGCACGCGCACCCAGCGTTCCTCGGCGTTGATCTCGAGGATGCGGTTCATGTGGCGCGACAGGTCCACCACGATGCCGGTGGTCAGCGACTGGCCGTTGGTGCCGGTGCCGCCGCCGCGCGCGGTCACCGCGATGCCGCGGTGCGCCGGTTCGGCCAGTAGGCGTGCGAGGGTCTGCACGTCCTGCGCATGGGCCGGGTAGACGGCCGCCTGGGGCAGGCGCTGGTAGATGGAGTTGTCGGTCGCCAGCACGGTGCGACTGGCGTAGTCGGTGCCGATCTCGCCCTCGAAGCCGGCGCTGCGCAGTGCGGCGAGGAAGGCGGCGTAGTCGCTGTCGGTGGGCGCGGCGGGCTGCGGCAGCCGTTCGATCGTGGTCGTCGTCATCGTGGTGGTGGAGTTGGCGTTGTGCATGGCGCGAACCGAAATCAGGTAGAAAACACATGGGTTTGCAGCAGACTCCAGTGTGGGCCGGTCAAATATGCGCGACAAACGGATAATCGGATCGTTATTGCTGCATAAAACTCATGCATTACCGCCGACTCACGCCGTCCATGTCGCTGCTGCTGGTGTTCGAGGCGGCAGCGCGCCACGAGAGCTACACCCGCGCTGCCGACGAACTGGCCCTGAGCCAGAGCGCGGTCAGCCGCCAGATCCAGACGCTGGAGTCGCAGCTCGGCATCCGCCTGTTCCGCCGCGAGGGCCGCTCGGTCAAGCTCACCGAGGTCGGCCGCCGCTATGCGGCCGAACTCGGCGCGGCGCTCGGCCGCATCCGCGCAGCCACGCTGCAGGCGCTGTCGTACCAGGGCGAGGGCGGCGCGCTGCGGCTGGCCACGCTGCCTACGTTCGGCTCGGCCTGGCTGCTGCCGCGGCTGCACGACTTCTACCGGGCGCATCCCGGCGTGAACGTGGACCTGCATTCGCGCATCGGCGCCATCGACTTCGACACCGAGGAACTGGACGCGGCGATCACCGTGGGCGCGGGCGACTGGCCCGGGCTGCAGGCGCACCGGCTGCACGCCGAGTTCCTGGTGGCCATCGCCAGCCCCGGTGCGCTGGCCGGTCTGGCCGCTGCCGCGGACCCGGCCTGGATACCGACGCAGACCCTGCTGACCGTGGCCAGCCATCCGAACGGCTGGGCGCAGTGGTTCTCGCACTACGGCCTGGACCATCGGCACATGCGGATCGGCCCGCGCTTCGAGCTCACCTCGCACCTGATCCAGGCGGTGCGCGCCGGCATCGGCGTGGGCCTGGTGCCGCGCGCGCTGGTCGAGGACGAGGTCGCCCGGGCCCAGGTGGCCGAGGTGGGCGCAGCGGTGGCCAGCCAGCGCTCCTACTACCTCATTTATCCCGACCGCAACGAGACGCTGCCGGCGCTGGCCGCCTTCCGTAGCTGGCTGCTGGCGCTGCGCTATCCGGAGGGCGAAGGCGCCTGAGCCGGGCCGCCGGGCTCAGAGCCACGGGTCCAGCATGATCTTGCCGATGGCCGCCCGCTCCTCCATGAGCCGGTGGGCCTCGGCCGCCTCGCTCAGCGGCAGCCGTGCATGCACGCGCGGCCGGATGCGGACCCGGGCCATCCAGTCGATCGCCGGCGCCAGCAGCGCGCGGCGGCCCGGCTGGTCGTGGTCGAAGGTGTGCATGTTGAAGCAGCGGATCCCCGGCGCCTGGCCGATGTGGCTGCGCAGCGCCTGGAACACGTCCTCCTGCGGCGGGCCGGCCAGTAGGTTGTAGGAAACCAGCGTGCCGAACGGCGCCAGGGCGCCCACCAGTCCGGCCAGGCCGGCGCCGCCCAGGTGGTCGAGCACCAGGTCGACGCCGCGGCCGTCGGTCAGCGCGCGGATGCGGGCGGCCGCGTCGCCGTCGGGCTCGATGGCCGCCGCGGCGCCTTCCTGTAGCGCCGCCTCGCGCTTGGCCGCGCTGGATGCGCCCGCAATGGCGCGGATGCCGAGTTCGCGCGCCAGCTGCAGCACGGCCGTGCCCACGCCGCCGGCCGCGCCGTTGAGGTAGAGCGTCTGCACCCGCTCGCGCACCGCCGCGCGGTGCAGCAGCGCCCAGGCCACTTGGTAGTTGGGCAGCGCCGGCGCCAGCGACAGGTCCAGGCCGTGGGGCAAAAGGATCGCCGCATGCGCCGGGATGGCGACGTACTGCGCATAGCAGCCTCCGCGCACGCTGAGCTCGCGCGAACTCACCAGCACCGGCTGGCCGAGGTGGATGTTGGCCACGCCGGCGCCCAGCGCCTCGACGGTGCCGCTCATCTCGTTGCCCGGCGTGCAGGGCAGCGGCGGCATCCACTTGTAGGTGCCGCGCCGGACCATGCAGTCGGGCCGGCCCACGCCGATGGTGTGGGCCTGCACCAGCACCTCGCCCGGGCCGGGCTGCGGCAGGGCGACGGACTGCAGCCGCAGCACCTCGGGCCCGCCTGGGGCCTCCATGCGGACGGCGGCCATCGTTGCAGCGGCGGCGCCCGCCGGACCACCCGCCGTGCTGCGCACCGCGGGCTCGCCTGCCGAAAGTCGGGCGGCGCTCATGGGATCAGCTGGATGTGGCGGTCGCGCACCACAGCCTTCCACTTGGCCACGTCGCCGGCCATGCGCTCGCGCATCTGCGCGGCGGTGCTGGCCTGCGGCTCCAGGCCCAGCGCCTCGATGCGGCTGCGCACCTCGGGCGTGGCCACCAGCGCCTGGATGTCGTTCGACAGCTTTTGCACGATAGAGGCAGGAGTACGGCTTGGGGCCACCAGCCCCATCCAGGTCGTGACTTCATACCCCGGAAGGCTTTCGGCGACCGTCGGCACGTTGGGCATGCTGGGCGAGCGCTCGCGCGAGGTGACGGCCAGTGCGCGCAGGCGGCCGTTGCGGATCAGCGCGCCCTCGCTGGTGGTGCCCACGCTGATGTCGACGCGGCCCGAGATCAGGTCCGGCACTGAGGCCGCCGTGCCCTTGTACGGCGTGTGCAGCAGCTCGGCCTTGGCCATGCCGGCCAGCAGCTCGGCCGCCAGGTGCTGCGTGGTGCCGGGCCCGGGCGAGGCATAGCTGCGCCCGCCCGCACGGGCTGCGGCCAGGAATTCGTCGAGCGTCTTGTACGGCCCGGTGCCCGAGGTCATCACTACGAACGGGTAGACCGAGATGGTGGAAAGCGGGGCGAAGTCGTCGGGAAAGCGGTAGGGCAGGCGGGCATCGGTCGCGGCCGTGACCGCGTCGCCGCCGACCAGGGCGGCCAGCGTGTAGCCGTCGGGTTCGGCCTTGGCCAGTGCGTCGCTCGACAGTCGCCCGCCGGCGCCGGGGCGGTTTTCGACCGTCACCGCCACACCGTACTTGCGCTGCAGGGCGTCGGCGATCGCGCGGGCCGCGCCGTCGGCGCCGCCGCCCGCCGAGAAGCCGACCAGGATGCGGATCGGCTTGGACGGAAAAGCCGGCTGCGCCGCGGCCGGCAGTGCGGCTGTACCTACGGCAAGTGCCGCTGCGGCACCGATGCAGGCGCGCCGGGTGAGGGAAGAAATCATGTCGTCTCCAGTTCGGTTGTGGCCGAATCGTAAGACGAAATAAAAATCATCGAATCTTGTAGTTTACCACTAACAAAAATTTCATTATCGAAACTAGACTGGCGTCCGGACCACTCGAGACCGACATGAGCTCTTCTGCGCCAACCCTCCTTCCCCAGCTTTCGCACATGGGCATCTACACCGACCAACAGGACGAGATGCAGGCCTTCTACGAGCGCGTGATCGGCCTAGCCGTCTCCGACCAGGGCGTCGCGCAGAAATTCAAGCGCCGCATCGTCTTCATGACGGCCAGCCCGCTGCAGCACCACCAGTTCGTACTGGTGCAGCGCCAGCCCGAGGACCCGCCGCGCGGGCCGCTGTTCCAGGTGTCGTTCAAGGTGCAGAGCCTGGCGGCGCTGCGGGTCGTCCATGCCCGCGCGCTGGAGCACGGCGCGCGCAACTTCCGGCCGCTCAACCACGGCAACTCCTGGTCGCTGTACTTCAACGATCCCGAGGACAACGTCGTCGAGGTCTACCTCGAGACGCCTTGGTACCTGCCCCAGCCCTTCGCCGACGACCTTGATCTGTCGCTGGACGACGCCGAGATCGAGCGGCTGACCGAGGCGCGCGTCCTTGCCTGCCCGGGCGCCTGCACCGCCGAGGCCTGGAGCCAGCGGATGGGGCAGCGGCTCGAGCCTTCCACTCCCACTTCCACCACCTCCACCCCCGCCGCACCCGGCGCAGCCAGAGCGACCGCACCATGACATCCTCCCCCCGCGACCGCATCCGCAAGTACTACGGAACGGTCGAAACCATCTTCCACGACGGCGGTGCCGACGCGAGCCAGCCGCTGCAGGTCGGCGTCTGCGCAGCGGTCGTCAGCAACCCCTTCGCGGGCCGGCCCGGCGCCGACCTGGTCGAGTTCATGGACAGCCTCAAGCCCCTGGGGCTGGACCTGGGCCGACGCATCCTGTCGCTGCTACAGGTGCCGGCCTCGGCCATCGAGGCCTTTGGCAAGGGCTCGATGGTGGGTGCCGCCGGCGAGGTGGAACATGCCGCCACCTGGCATGCGCCGGGCGGCGCAGCCGTCAAGGAGGTGCTGGGCGCCCGCGGCTTCGTGAGCGCTGGCAAGACCGTCGGCACCGTCGGCACGCGCCTGCAGATCCCGCTGGTACACATCAACTCGCCCTGGGTGCGCAGCCACTTCAACACGACCGAGATCGGCATCTGGGACGCGCCGCGGCCCGACGAGCTGGTCTTCGCCCTCGCGATGGCGACCGGCGGCCGCACCGATGCACGGCTCGGCGGCGTCACCGTCGCCGATGTCGAGGCCGGCCGGGCGCCGAAGGTCTGACCGAGCCTTTCCCCCTTCTTTCCCGATTCCATTCCCCGGAGAACATTCCCCATGAAATTCGTGAACTTCCGCCACGGCGGCGCGGTGCATTACGGCGCCGTGGACAACGGCCGCATCGTCGACCTGACGGATGCGCTGGGCGACCGCTACCCCGACCTCATCGCCTTCATCCAGGGCGGCGACGAGGCGCTGGTACTGGCCCGCCGGCAGGTGGACGCGGCCGGCGGTGCCGGTCTGGACTACGAGCAGGCCGAGCTGCTGTCGGTCGTGACCGATCCGGGCAAGATCGTCTGCGTGGGGCTCAACTACCACGACCATGTGGCCGAGGCCAGCGCCGCGCTGGGCGGGCGCGAGGTGCCGCAGCAGCCGATGATCTTTGCGCGCTGGAAGGAGTCGCTGGTGCCGCACCGCGGCGCGATCCAGCGCCCCCGGGTGTCGCACCACCTGGACTGGGAGGCCGAACTGCTGGTCGTGATCGGCAAGACCACCGGCCGCTACGTGACCGAGGCCAATGCGCTTGATCACGTGTTCGGCTACTCCTGCTTCAACGACGGCAGCATCCGCGACTACCAGTTCCATACCCGCCAGATCGGCCCGGGCAAGAACTTCGAGGCCACCGGCGGCAACGGCCCCTGGCTGGTCACCGCCGACGAGATTCCCGACCCGCAGAACCTGCAGGTGCAGATGCGGCTCAACGGCCAGGTCATGCAGGATGCGAACACTTCCAACATGGTGTTCACTGTGGCCCAGATCATCGCCTACGTGAGCCAGTGGATCCCGCTGCAGCCGGGCGACCTGATCGCTTCCGGCACGATGGGCGGCGTGGGCTTCAGCCGCAAGCCGCCGATCTTCATGCAGCCGACCGACAGGGCCGAGATCATGATTGAGGGCATCGGCACGCTCGTCAATACGGTGCGCGACGAATAACCGCGCGCCGAGCGCGTAGAGTCCGGGCGTCGCGTCCCGGGCTTTCCCCCGGGGCGCCTGC
This sequence comes from Paracidovorax cattleyae, assembly GCF_900104515.1. Classification (GTDB taxonomy): domain Bacteria; phylum Pseudomonadota; class Gammaproteobacteria; order Burkholderiales; family Burkholderiaceae_C; genus Paracidovorax; species Paracidovorax cattleyae. The sequence continues at coordinate 31,528 of NZ_FNJL01000035.1, read as the reverse complement.
CCCAGCTTGCCCCACACGCCCATGCCCCCCGAATCGACCGAATCCGCTGCCGCTGCCGTTGTGGCACCCCCATTGCTCGACGTCCGCGAGGCGATGCGGGAGGACATCCTGGGCTGCACCCTTAAGCCGGGCCAGCGGCTCAAGATCGAGGACCTGCGCAAGCGCTACGAAGCCAGCGTGGGCACGCTGCGCGAGGCGCTGGTGCAGCTGGTGTCCGAAGGCCTGGTGCAGGCCGAGGTCAACCGCGGCTTCGCGGTCGCGCCGGTCTCGGTGGCCGACCTCATGGACATCACCGAGCTGCGCGTGGACCTGGAATGCAAGGCGCTCGGCGGCGCCATGCAGGAAGGCGACGACGATTGGGAGGCCCGCATCCTCGGGGCCTTCCACGTCATGCGCAAGATGGAGCCGACGCTGCGCGGCGGCGCGCTGCAGGATCCGGCGCGCATGCGCGAATGGGCCGAGCGCCACCGGCGCTTCCACGATGCGCTGGTGTCGGCCTGCCCGTCCGCATGGGTGTTGAGGTTCCGCCAGACGCTGTTCGACCAGGCGCGCCGCTACCGCGCGCTGTCGATGCGACACAGCACAGTGCCGGGCCGGCTGGACCAGCATCAGGCGCTGATGGACGCGGTGATGAACCGCGACGCGGTCCGCGCCTTTGAGTTGGCCGAATTGCATATCCGCGATACCACGCGCAACGTGCTCGAACAGTTGCGCACCGGCGAATCCGCGGCCGGATGACGGCAGGCAGCACCGGCCCTGCAGCGGGCTGGTGCTGCCTGCCGTCATTCGATGACTACGCCGGCTTTGGCGACCAGCCGGCCGTAGCGCTCCTGCTCCGACTTGAGGAACTGTGCGGCCGCCTCGGGAGAATTCAGGATCAGGAAGTCGTCGCGTTTGGCGAAGCCGGCCTTGACCTCGGGTTCGTTGAAGGCCGCGGCGAAGGCGTCGTGCAGGCGCCTGGCCTGCACGGGCGGCAGTCCCTTGGGCGCGATGAGGGCGAACCAGCCGGCCACGTCCACGGCCGGGAAGCCCTGCTCCGCGATCGTGGGCACGTCGGGCAGCGACGGCGCCCGCGACTTGCCCATCACGCCGATGGCGCGCAGCGTGCCCGAGCGGACCTGGCCCTGCACCGCGGCGATGGCAGCCGCGCCCATCTCGACCTGGCCGGCCATGATGTCGGTGATCATCGGGCCCATGCCCTTGTACGGGATGTGGCGGGCCTTGGCACCGGCCTCGTCGAGGTAGAGCTCGGCGGCCAGCTGGATGATGGTGCCGTTGCCCGACGACGCGTAGTTGAGCTCGCCCGGGCGGGACTTCAGCAGCGCCTGCAGTTCCTTGGCCGTCTTGGCCGGCACCTTCGGATTGACCACGAGCACGAACGGCGAGCCGCCGATCACGGTGATCGGCGTGATGTCGTGCAGGCTGTCGTACGGCAGCTTCTTGAAGACGCTGGGGTTGACCGCATGGTTGTTCGACACGATCGCGACGGTGTTGCCGTCCGGCGCCGCCTTGATGAGGGTCTGCGTGCCGGTGATGCCGCCGGCGCCCGGCAGGTTCTCGATGACCACGGCCTGGCCGCCGAGCGCCTTGGTCAGCGCGGTCTGGGCCGAGCGCGTGATCACGTCCACGCCCGAGCCGGCGCCCACCGGCAGGATGACCCGAAGCGGCGCGCCGCCCTGGGCATGGGCGCTGCCGGCGAAACCGGCGCCGAGCGTGGTGGTGGCTGCTGCGGCCGCGGCCATCAGGGCGCGGCGGGTGACGGTCCATTGCTTCATCGTTTGTCTCCTCGGTTGGAATGTCGGAAGGCGGGCAACTCAGGCGCCCCGGTGGCGCAGCGGGCCGAGAATCTCCTCGTCGTGCTCGCCGGCGCGGGGCAGCGGCAGCCGCACGCCCGGGCGATGGCCGTTGAGCGTGAGCGGCAGCAACACCACGTCGGTCGTCCCGCCGTCGTCGGTCGTCATCTGCGCCAGCCCGCCGCTTGCGCGCAGGTGCGGGTCCTCGACCAACTGGTCGGGCCGGGTGATGGGGGCATACGGAATGCCGGCGGCCTCGAGCTGCGGCCCGAGCCCGGCGATGGTGTGGCTGGCCAGGATGCCGCCGAGCTCCTCGAGCAGCTGCGGGCGTACCGCGACGCGGGCTGCGTTGTCGGCGTATTCGGTACGGTCGAGCAGGTCGGCGCGGCCCAGCACGCGGCACAGCGTGGCGAACTGCTTGTCGCTGACCGCGCCGATGAAGAGCTGCTCGCCGCCCGATAGCGTGAACACGTCGTACACGCTCCATGCCGACACGCGCGAGGGCATCGGCGGCGGCGACTCGCCGGTCATCTGGAACTGCTGCATGTGCTGCGACGACAGGAACACGCAGTTCTCGAACAGCGCGCTCTGCACCTCCTGCCCGCGGCCGGTGCGCTCGCGTTCGCGCAGCGCGGCCAGCACACCGATGGCGCCGAACATGCCGCCCATGATGTCGTTCACGCTGGTGCCCGCACGCAGCGGCCGGCCGGCCGGGCCGGTCATGTACGACAGGCCACCCATCATCTGCACCACCTCGTCGAGCGCCAGGCGTTTTTCGTACGGCCCGGGCAGAAAGCCCTTGTGGCTCACGTAGATGAGGCCCGGTGCGCGCTTCGACAGCGTGGCGTAGTCCAGCCCCAGCTCCTGCATGAGCCCGGGGCGGAAGTTCTCCAGCACGATGTCGCACTGCGTCGCCAGGTCGGCGGCGGTGGCACGGCCCTCAGGCGTGCTGATGTCGATCACCACGCTCTTCTTGTTGCGGTTGAAACTGCGGAAGAAGCCGATGCCCAGGCCCGGCAGCCTGCGCGTCTTGTCGCCGCCAGGCGGCTCGACCTTGATGACCTCGGCGCCGAGGTCGGCCAGGATCATCCCGCAGGTGGGGCCCATGACCATGTGGGTGAATTCGACGACGCGCAGGCCGGCGAGCGGGAGGTTGTTCTCTGTTGTCATGGCAGATGAGGAAGGAGGGAGGATGCAGCGCGGGCGGCGCGGCTGGGACTCAGGCGTGGGCGGCCGCGGCCGGATAGGTCTTGGGCAGGCCGGCGCGCCAGAGCGCGCCGTGCGTGGGCTCACCTTCGAGCCAGCCGGTTACCTTGGCCCGCAGGCGCAGCAGCGCGGCCAGGTCCAGGCCGGTGTCCAGGCCCATCGCGCCGAGCATGAAGGCGAGGTCTTCGGTGGCCGCATTGCCGCTGGCCCCCGGCGCATGCGGGCAGCCGCCGATGCCGGCGAGCGATGCGTCGAAGCGGGCCACGCCCTGCAGCAGCGCCGCATGCACGTTGGCCAGCGCCAGGCCGCGGGTGTCGTGGAAATGGCCGCACCAGAAGCGCTCGCCGGCGAGCTTCAGCGCCTTCTCGAACAGGCGGCTCACCGAAGCCGGGTCCGCATAGCCGACGGTGTCGGCCAGGCTCACCCGGTCGGCGCCGGCGTCGAGCAGCGCCTGCATCAGGCGCAGCACCTCGGACTCCTTGACCTCGCCCTGGATGGTGCAGCCGAAGGCCGTGCCGACGCCGCCCTCGATCAGCGCCTTGCGGCCCGAGGCGTCGCGCGCGGCCCGCATGCGGCCCACGTCGGCCACGACCTCGTCCGGCGTCTTGCGCAGGTTGGCCAGGCTGTGCTCGTGGCTGGCCGACAACGGCACCAGCAGCAGGTCCACGTCCGATTCGAGCGCGTTCTCGGCACCGCGCAGGTTGGGCACCAGGGCCGAGACGAAAAGGCCCGGCAGCGTCTTGGCGAAGGCCGCCAGCTCGGCGGTGTCGGCCAGCTGCGGGAGCAGCCGCGCCGGCACGTACGAGCCGACCTCGATCTCACGCTGGCCTGCGTCGTAGGCGTCCTGGATCCATTCGATCTTGCGCTGCGTGGGCAGCACGGTCTGGATGCTCTGGAGGCCGTCGCGCAGGCCCACTTCGCGAACAACGAACTTGCCGGCGGGCGGCTGCGAAAAAGAACTCATCGTGTCTCCGGTTCGGGGATTTCGCCGGAATTTAGTGTTTCCCGTCCAAGCTCTGAAGCGATAATTTTTCGGTAATTCGTTTCGATCCCGGAAAGTCACTCCTGCCATGCGAGACATCGATCTCACCTCCCTACGGTTGTTCGTCGCGGTCTGCCAGCACCGCAACCTCGCGCGTGCCGGCGAGCAGGAGCACATCAGTACCTCGGCCGTCAGCAAGCGCATCGCGCAACTGGAAGCACAGATCGGCGCGCCGCTCTTCGAGCGTCACCGGCGCGGCGTAGTGCTGACCTCGGCTGCGGAGGTGCTGCTCGACCATGCGCGCTCGATGCTGGCCAGCGTCGACCGCATCGCACGCGACATGGGGGCCTACCGGCATGGTGTGAAGGGGCAGGTGCGGATGCTGGCCTCGGTGTCGTCGATCACCGAATCGTTGCCAGACGACATCGCGGCCTTTCTGCAGAAACCGGAGAACACGCAGATGCGCGTGGACATCGAGGAGCGCACCAGCACCGACCTCGTGCGTGCGATCCGCGACGGCATCGCACCGCTGGGCATCTGCTGGGATGCGGCCGACCTGGACGGGCTGACGACGCAGCCCTACCGGCGCGACCGGCTGGCGGTGGCCGTCCATCCCGGCCATCCGCTGGCGGCGCTGCCGCAGTGCAGCTTCGCCCAGACGCTCGATTACGAGCACGTAGGCCTGCCCATGACGACGGCCGTCTACAGCACGCTTGGGCGGGCTGCTGCGCTGGCCGGCAAGCCGCTGCACTACCGGGCGGTGGTGTCGACCTTCGATGCAGCGCTGCGCTGCGTGCGCGCGGGCCTGGGCGTGGCCGTGGTGCCGCAGGAGATCTCGGCACCCTGGCTGGGCGGGGGCGCCGTCAAAGTCGTCACGCTGGCCGAGCCCTGGGCCAGCCGGCGCTTCTGCCTGTGCTACCGGGTCTTCGACGACCTGTCGCCGGCCGCGCAGAAGCTCGCGCTGCACCTAGCGAGCCTGTCCGGCACGGACGGCGACGACGCGGACGCGTCCCCTACTTGATCTCGACCAGCGTGCCCTTGCGGCGCGAGGCGCTGCCATCCGGCAGGAAGATGTTGGTGTAGGCCACGCCGTTGCGGAAGTCGTCCACGTGGACCACGTGCTGGCCGGCGCGACGCGACCAGTAGATCATGTAGACGTCATTGCCCACCGGCGTGACAGTGATGGCGACCGTGGCAGTGTTCTTGCCGTCGGGCGAGGTGAAGACCATCTCGCGCGGCGACTTGAAGTCGAGGCGGAACTTCTGGTCGCCGAAGTCGACGTTGTACGACTTGCCGGTCGCCACGAATTCGGCGTCGGAGGCAAGCGGGACCACGTGCGGATCGACCGGTGCCTGGGCCCACGAGACGGACGAGATCAGGGCCGCGCCGGCGACGACGAAGCGGGCGAGTTGCGATGGGAAGTTCATGTTTTCCTTGGAGGTTGAGGGGAAGGGTGGGACCCGCCATTCGGAGCGGGAGGGATGCGCGAGGATCACGCGCCCAGCTGGGCCGCGTGGTCCCGGGCGTAGGTCTGCAGGCTGCGCGGCGCCTGGCCGGTCAGGGTGGCGACCGCATCGGTGATGCGGGCGGTCCAGCCTTCGCGGACGGGATGGAAGATCGACGCGAGGAACGCTGCATAGCCGCGAGGGACTCCGCTGCCGGCCAGGAGTTCAATGAATGCGTCATCGTCGATGGGCGAATAGTCGACCGCCCGGCCGATGGCCTGCGAAAGAATCGCCGCGGCATCGCCATAGCCCAGCGCCTCGGGCCCGGTGAGGTCGAAGGCTTGGCCGTCGAACGCATCGCTCGTCAGCACGGTGGCGGCGCTGGCCGCGATGTCGCGCGCGTCGATGAAGCTGGAGCGGCCCTGCGCCGCTGGCAGCGCGATCCGGCCGTGGACGATGCCGGCCTGCCAGAACGTGTGGAAGTTGTCGGCGAACCAGTTGGGTCGCAGGATCACGTGCGGCGTACCCGAACGCTCGAGCGCCAGCTCCACCTGCCGGTAGGGGATGGCATCGTCGGCGTCCACGCCGAAGACGCTCTGCAGCACCACTTTGACGCGGCGCGCGGCCAGCGCGTCGATGATCGGCGCCAGCAGCCCCTGCGCATCGACATAGCCCGTGGGCAGCATCACGTAGGCGCGCCGGATGCCGTCGAACGCGGCCGCATGGGTGGCTGCATCGGCATGGTCGAACGCCACGCCGCGGGCACCCTCCACGGCCGCGCCCGAGCGGCTTGCCGCCCGCACCGCCTCGCCGCGCGCCAGCAGCGCCTGCACCAGCGGACGGCCGACGTTGCCGCCGGCGCCCAGGACCAGAATCTCTTCGGACATCGCCTTCTCCTAGTATGAAAAAGAAACTAGGTATATTCTCGGACGCCCCGCCGCTGCGCGAAAGAGCGCACCTCGGCGTAACCAGGTATCCCCGAAGAAACCTTCCATGCCCGCGCGCAAGAAACCCGCCGTCCCCGCCGACCGCCCCTACGACGTCTACGAAGAACGCTGCCCCACGCGCCAGGTGCTGGAGCGGCTGGCCGACAAGTGGGTGCTGCTGATCCTCGACCGGCTCGAAAGCGGCCCGGCCCGCTTCAACGGCTTGAAGCGCGACATCCGCAGCGTGACGCAGAAGGTGCTCACGCAGTCGCTGCGCCGGCTGGAGCGCGACGGCCTGATCGTGCGGACGGTGTACGCAACGACGCCGGTGACGGTGGAATACGCGCTGACCACATTGGGCGGCACGTTGACGCAGACCGTGTCGGCCTTTGCCCACTGGGCCGAGCACAACATGGACGCCGTGCTGGCCGCCCAGGCGGCCTACGACACCGCGGCGGCCCAGCCCGCCGCGCAGCCGGCGCACGTGCGGTCGGTACGCGGCGGGAAGGTGGTGGCGGCCTAGTTCGTCAGAACAGGCTGCCGCGCCAGACGACGCGGCCGATCACGTCGACGTCGGCGTGCCGCACCTCGACCGGCTTGAACACTGCGTTGTCGTTGATCAGGCGCAGCCGGCCGCCGAGGTCGTTCTGCACGCGCTTGATGATCACGCCGCCCTCGACGCGCAGCGCGTAGACGTCGCCGTCCACGATGTCTTTGCGGGTCACGTTGACCAGCACCGTGTCGCCGTCGGCAATGGTCGGCTCCATGCTGCTGCCCGCTATGTAGAGGCCGGCGAGCTGGCCCGCCTCCATGCCGTGCTTGCTGAGCGGGCAACACCACGCTGCTGCGCGCGCTCGGCGGGCTCGACCGCATCGACAGCGGCATGCTGGCGGCGCCAGCGGCCGTGGCCACCGTGTTCAGGAGCCGCGCCTCATGCCGTGGAAGCGGGTGTGGCCCAACGTGGCGCTCGGCGTGCGCGGGCCGCGCGCGCGAGCGGGCGCTGCAGGCGCTCGACGAAATGGGCCTGAGCCACCGCACCTATCCCTGGCCGGCCACGCTCTCGGGCGGCGAGGCGCAGCGCGCGGCGCTGGCCCGCGGCCTGGTGCGCGAGCCGCAACTCTTTTTGCTCGACGAGCCCTTCGCCTCGCTCGATGCGCTCACTCGCATCCGCATGCACGCGCTGCTGCTGAACCTGCGGCGCGAGTACCGGCCGGCGGTGCTGCTGGTCACGCACGACGTGGACGAGGCCATCCTGCTGGCCGACCGGGTGCTGGTGCTGGCCCGGGGCCGCATCGCGGCCGACCTGCCGGTGTCCGGGCCGCGTCCGCGCCGGCAGGGCGATGCGGCGTTCATCGCGCTGCGCCAGCAGCTGCTGGGGCTGCTCGGGGCGGCCGAGGACTGAGCCGACGCGGCTGCGGCCGTTGTAATACTCCCACCACTGCACCCGACGGGAGAAGGTCAGTACAGCGCCTGCGTCATCATACTGATTAGAGTATTTTTAGTTCGAAATGTCGCCGAGGCAGAGGTACTTGATCTCCACGTACTCGTCGATGCCGTGGCGCGAGCCCTCGCGGCCCAGGCCCGACTGCTTCACGCCGCCGAACGGCACGTGCTCGGACGCGATCACGCCGGCGTTGATGCCGACCATGCCGTACTCCAGCGCCTCCGCCACGCGGAAGATGCGGCCCACGTCGCGGCTGTAGAAGTAGCTGGCCAGCCCGAACTCGGTGGCGTTGGCCGCATCGATGGCCTCCTGCTCGGTCGTGAAGCGGAACACCGGCGCGAACGGGCCAAAGGTTTCCTCGCGGGCGCAGAGCATGTCGGGCGTGGCGCCGGCCACGACCGTGGGCTCGAAGAACTGGCCACCGAGCTGGCTGCCGCCGGCCACGAGCTTCGCGCCCTTGGCCAGCGCGTCGTCGAGGTGGCGCTGCACCTTCTCGACGGCTGCCGGTTCGATCAGCGGCCCCTGCATCACGCCTGCGTCGAAGCCGTTGCCCACCTTCAGCGCCTTCACCGCAGTGGCGAACTTCTCGACGAAGGCGTCGAACACGCCGTCCTGGACATAGATGCGGTTGGCGCAAACACAGGTCTGGCCGGCGTTGCGGTATTTGCTGGCGATGGCGCCCTCGACGGCCGAATCCAGGTCGGCATCGTCGAACACGATGAAGGGCGCATTGCCGCCGAGCTCCAGCGCCAGCTTCTTGACCGTGGGCGCGCTCTGCGCCATCAGGATGCGGCCCACCTCGGTGCTGCCGGTGAAGCTCAGATGCCGCACCACGTCGCTCGCGCACAGGGTCCGGCCCACGGCAATCGAGTTCTGCGCATCGGCCGTGACCACGTTGAGCACGCCCGCCGGAATGCCTGCGCGCACTGCCAGTTCGGCCGCAGCCAGGGCAGTCAGTGGCGTCAGCTCCGCCGGCTTGATGACCACCGGGTTGCCCGCAGCCAACGCCGGCGCCACCTTGCGCGTGATCATCGCCAGCGGAAAGTTCCACGGCGTGATGGCAGCGCACACGCCCACCGGCTGGCGCAGCACCAGCAGGCGGCGGTTGTTGTCGAACTGCGGCAGCGCTTCGCCATTGATGCGCTTGGCCTCTTCGGCAAACCATTCGACGAAGCTCGCGGCATAGGCCACCTCGCCCCGGGCCTCGGAAAACGGCTTGCCCTGCTCGGCGGTCAGGATGCGGCCCAGGTCATTCTGGTGCTCAATCAGCAGGCCGAACCACTTCAGCAGGATGGCGTGGCGCTCCTTGGCTGTCTTGCCGCGCCACGCGGGCCAGGCGGCGTTGGCAGCAGCGATGGCGCGCTCGGCATCTGCGGCGCTCAGGTCGGGCACGTCGGCCAGCTTCGCGCCGGTGGCCGGGTCGTGGACGGCGAAGCGGGAGTTGCCGGCGACCCAAGCGCCGCCGATGAGGGCGTCGGTCTTCAGCAGGCTCGGGTCCAAGAGCTGGGCGAGGGGGGAGGCGGTGGTGGTGGTCATGCGGTGGGTTCTTGGTGAGGCAGTAAGCGGGGAAGAAGCATGGATGGGCGGCGGGGCAGGGCGCCTGCCCTCAGGCCGGCCGCGGCAGGGGCCAGCCCCGCCGGCCGGTGCGGGCCTGGTAGAGGTGGCCGTCGTAGGTCGTCAGGTAGAAGGTGGACAGGTCGGCGCCGCCGAAGCAGCAGTTGGTCGGTATGTCCACCGGCGAGGGATGGGTCTCAAGCACGCGCCCCTGCGGCGTCATCACCTGGATCAGCGGCCCGGGCCCGGCCCTGGACCAGCCGGTGCAGGCCACGATGTTGCCTTCGGCATCCAGGCACATGCCGTCGATGCCGCGGTGGACGTCGCGGTGGTCCTCGCCCCACGTGAAGAGCACGGCATGAGGGCCGAGCCTGCCATCGTCTGCGATCGGGTAGGCCCGCAGTTCCCGCGCGGTGCCGCGGGCGAAGCCGCTCTCGGCCACGTAGAGCGTACGTTCGTCGGCCGACAGCAGGATGCCGTTGGGCTTGGTCAGGCCGCCGGCGACGCGCACCGTGCGGTAGCTGCCGTCGGGCTGCGGGTCAGCGCGCAGCACCGAGCAGTGGTCCAGCGCCTGCACCGCGCCGGGCTCCAGGTTGGCCGGGTTCCACGGGTCGGTGAACCAGATGCGGCCCTGGGCATCGATGGCCAGGTCGTTGGGCGTGTTGAGGCGGCGGCCGTCGAGCCGGTCGCTGACGACGGTGTCGGTGCCGTCGCGCTCGAACCGCACGATGGCCCGCCGGCCGGAGCTGCAGCCGTAGAGCCGGCCCTGCGCATCCACGGCCATGCCATTGGTGTTGCCGGTTCCTTCGCGCCACACGCCGATGCGGCCGCTGGCGGTGTCGAGCCGCAGGATGCGGCTAGCGCGGATGTGGGTGAACAGCAGGGCGTCGCCGGTCCACACCGGGCCCTCTGTCAGCAGCGGGCCGTCAGGCGCGCGCAGCAGTTCGAACGTCCATTCCATGATGGCGGGTCTCCTTCGGGGGGCGACGCGGCTCAGCGGGCCAGCGGCGCGAGCAGCGCGGACACATCGGCGCAGCGCGGCAGGTCGCGCAGGCGGTCGAACACGGCCAGTGCGGCTTCGGTGTTGAAGCCGCCGAAGCCGGCGCAGTCGGCGAACTTGTCGCGCAGATCGCTCCAGTTCAGCGGCCGCTGCGGATGGCCTGGCGGGCGTTCCATGCGCTGCAGCGCATGGCGGCCGTCCTCGGTCCAGAGTTCGACCTCGACGAAGCCGCGGCCGCCGGCGGTGCGCCGGTCGAAGTCGGGATCGTCGCCGCGGCAGCGCGGATCCTCGCGGGCGTCGATGCGCTCCAGCAGCCGGGCTATCTCCGGCCGCCGCACGGCCGCATCGCCGAAGCTCGCGAGGCCGTAGACGCCGTCCTGCAGGCCGGCCGCGAGCACGTAGGGCAGGCTGAACTTGGCCTCCAGCCCGGTCGCCGGGCGCGGATGGATCGCGCCCTGCATGCCGCCGGGCGGCATGCGGCATTGCAGCCGACGCACCGCGCGGGCGTCGGTGATTCCCAGCTGCGCCCGCAGGTCGAGCACGGCCTGCATCGGCCGCTGGAGCGCGTTGTAGCAGGCGAACTTGCGCAGGCTCACGCCGGGCGCATGCACGGCCCAGGCCTGGCCCCAGTCGTCGAGCGTCGCCTCTCCGCGACAGCTCGCGACGCCATACGCATCGGCGAAGCCGGCCGGGCCTTCGATGGCATCGGGCGCGGCGCCCAGGCCCGATGCGGCCAGGCGCACCGCCTCGACTGCGCAGCGAGCGGCCCAGCCGCTGTGCAGCGGCTTGGCCAGGGTGCCGAAGTTGCGCCGCAGGCCCGCGGCCATCGAGGCGCCGATGCCGAGTGCTGCCTGCACCAAAGCCGCCGGCAGCCGCAGCAGGCGCGCATACGCGGCCAGCGCAGCGAACAGGCCCAGCGTGCCGCTGGCGTGGAAGCCCTGGTCGTAGTGGGCGAGCGTCATCAGCCGGCCCATGCGCGCGCCGGCCTCTAAGCCGACGACGTGGGCCTCGATCAGCGCCTGGCCGCTCACCGGCGCCTCGGCCGCGGCGGCCAGTGCCACGCCCAGCACCAACACGCTCGGATGCGCTGGCATGGCCGAGAGCACGTCGTCGAAGTCGAGCGCCGCGCCGAGGCCCGCATGGGCCAGCGCCGCCAGGGCCGGAGGCAGGCGCAGCGGCGAGCCGAGCACCGGTGCCGCACCGCTGCCGCCCTCGGCCTGCAGGTAGCGCCAGAGCGGCGCGGCCAGCTCGCTGCCGGCGCCGCCGAGCGTGACGCCCAGCGCGTCGGCCAGGATGCGGCAGGAGGCCTCGGCCACCGGCGGCGGCAGCGGGGCGGGCAGGGGCGCGGCGATGCGCTCGGCCAGCGCACGGGTGAAGGGCGTAGGGGCGGTCATGGCTGACTCGTCTAGGTTCTCTTTTCTCTCTCTCAGCGGAGCGTGAAGCGCGAGCCGGCCACCTGTGGCAGCCGGGCCTCGATCTCGCGCACCGCATGCTCGAGGAAGGCGACTGCCTCGGCCACGCGCTGGCCTTCGAGCCGCGAACTCACGCTGGAGACGCTGATGGCCGCGACCGGCCGCAGCTCCTTGTCGCGGATGCACATGGCCACCGAGCTCACGCCCACGGTCTCGACCACGTCGGTGTGCGCATAGCCCTGGCGCCGCGTGGTGGCGATGCGCTGGCGCAGCACGTCGGGCGTAATGCGCGGGTACTTCTCGCTCATGCGCGAGGCGTTGGCCATGCAGATGCGCGCAACCTCGTCGTCGCCCAGCGCGCTCAGCATCGACAGATTGCCGCAGCCCACGGTGAGCGGCCGGCGGCGGCCAGGTTCCAGCACGAAGGCTTTGATCGGATAGCCGCCGTCCTTGCGGTCCAAGCACACGCCGTCGAAGCCGGCGCGCTCGCTGATGAAGACCGTGTCGCCGGTCTGCTCGGCCACCGCCAGCAGGAAGGGCTGGGCGATGTCGCGCAGCTGCACCGTGGGCGCGGCGGTCAGCCCCAGCTCGTAGACCGAGTGGCCCAGGTAGTAGCGCTTGCTCTTGTGGTCCTGCATCACGAGTCCCTCAGCGGCCAGGCCCTGCAGGATGCGGTGTACGGTCGAGCGCTCCAGCTCCGCGTCGCGGCACAGGTCCATCAGCCGCGCGCCCTGGCGGTTGCGCGCGCCCAGCAGGCGCAGCAGCGTGGCGATGCGGCGGATGATCTGGGTGCCCGGAACGTCGGCAGAAGCGGATGGAATGTTTCCCATTGGGTGGAACCAAAAATCTCTGCCAGGGATTTAACCCGAGGATCGTTAGGAATACAGTCTTTTCGATGCGAACGGCGTTCCACCTTGTGAACTTCGCACACACCGCAGGACACGTCCAAGGAGACCAAATGATCATCGAGAAGATTGAGGCGATCCCGTTCCGGATTCCTCTGAAGAAGGCCTCACGCTGGGGCGCGCACGGCAAACGGGATGCACAGGACCACGTGCTGATCCGCGTGACTTCCGAGTCCGGCAAGGTCGGCACCGCCGAAGCGCCGGCCCGGCCCACCATCTATGGCGAGACGCAGCGCTCCATCGTGCACATCGTGCGCGACACGCTCGCGCCGATGCTCAAGGGCGTCGATGCGCTGGACGTGCAGGGCTACCAGGCCAAGCTGGCCGCGATCCCGTGGAATCCGACCGCCAAGGCGGCGGTCGACACGGCGATGCACGACGTGGCTGCGCAGGAGCTGGGCGTAAACCTGGCGCGCCACCTGGGCGGACAGCTGCGGCCGGTCGAGGTGAGCTGGATGCTGAGCCTGAACTTTGCCGATGACGCCGAGTTCGTGCGCGAGGCCACCGACGTGCGCGACCGCTACGGCATCCGCGCCTTCAAGGTCAAGGCCGGCTCCGACCCGGCGGGCGACATCCGCCGCATGAAGCTGCTGCGCGAGGCGCTGGGCGACGATGCGCTGCTCTTCATCGACGCTAACCAGCTGTACGCGCCCGATGTGGCCATCCGCACCATCCGCGCGATGGAGCCCTACAACCTGGCGATGGCCGAGGAGCCGGTGGCCATCGGCCTGGGCCAGTGGCGCAAGAAGGTGGCCGACGCTGTGGCCACGCCGCTGCTGGCCGACGACAGCGTTTTCTCGCTGACCGACGTGCGGCGCGAACTGCAGGATGGCGCCATCGGCGTCATGGGCATCAAGATCGCCCGCACCGGCATGTACGAGTCAACCCGCATCGTGCATGCGGCCGAGGCCTACGGCCTGCCGTGCTGGATCGGCTCGCAGGGCGTCTCGGGGATCGGCGCAGTGGCCAGCGCGCACTTCGCCGCCGCCTTCCGCTCGGTCAGCTATCCGGCCGACCTGTCCACGCCGCTCAAGCAGGAGGACGACCTGCTGGCCCGGCCCATCGACATCCGCGAGGGCCGGCTGCACGTGGCCGACGTGCCGGGCATCGGCGCCGAGGTGGACGAGGACAAGCTGGCCAAGTACCGGCTGGACTGGTAAGGAGACGCACCCATGCTGCAGAAAGCCCGGGCCGAGGCCCGCCGCCTGGCGCACCAGCGCGCCGTTCCCTGCGTGGTGATGCGCGGCGGCACCAGCCGCGGCATCTACTTCCACGAATCCGACCTGCCCACCGATGCCAAGGAGCGCGAGAGCGTGCTGCTCCAGGTGCTGGGCAGCCCCGACCCGCGCCAGATCGACGGCCTGGGCGGTGCCGACAACCTGACCAGCAAGATCGTCATCGTGCAGCGCAGCGAGCGCGCAGATGCCGACGTGGACTACACCTTCGGCCAGGTCGGGATCGACCTGCCCTACGTCTCCTATTCGGCCAACTGCGGCAACCTGTCGGCTGGCGTCGGCACCTTCGCGATCGAGGAAGGCCTGGTCGCGCCGGTGTACCCCGAGACACGGGTGCGCATCTTCAACACCAACACCCGGCAGCTGCTGGTGGCCTACGTGCCGGTGGCCGAGGACGGCACGCCGAGCGCCAGCGGCGAATACGCCATCGCCGGCGTGCCCGGCACGGCCGCGGAGATCCGGCTGGACTTCGCCGCCACTAGCGGCGCGAGCACCGGAAAGATCCTGCCGAGCGGCAATGCGTCGGACATGCTGTTCATCCCCGAGCTGGGCCGCGAGATCGAGGTGTCGATCGTCGACGTGGCCAAGGCCACGTGCTACTTCCATGCCCGCGACCTCGGCATTGCCGGAACCGAAGGCCCCGAGGCCTTCACGCCCGAGCTGTTGGACCTCTTCTGGGCGGTGCGCAACGCGGCCGCAGCCCACGTGGGCCTCGCGCCCGAGTCGCGGCTGCCGCACCCTGTTGCGGTGGCGGCCCCGGCCGACTATGTGGACTTCATGACCAAGCAGACCGTGCCGGCCTCGGAGGTGAGCTTCGTGGCTCGCCGCGTCGGCGGCCCGCCGCCGCGCCTGCACCGCGCCTTCGCGGCCACCGGCGCCGTCTGCACCGCCGTTGCGGCCAACCTGCCGGGCACCGTGGTCCACCAGGTGGCGCGCCACTTCGGCGACGGCGTGGTCCGCATCGGCCACCCGACCGGCGTGTTTCCGGTGCGCATCGAGATGGCGCCCGACGGCGAGGTCCGGGAGGCCTCGTACTCGCGCACCGCGCGGCGGATCATGGACGGCATCGCCTACGTGCGCACGCCGCCCGCCGGCTAGGCCGCCTGCGCCCCCGGCGCCGCCCCCTCTCGCCATCCTCCCCGGCGTGCCAGTGCGGCACGCCCGGGCGGAGCCTTGCCTTCGACAGAACAACGACACATCCCAAAAGACGTATCCCGCATCTCACCGGAGACCGCCATGAAATCGCTTCTCAAGCTCACCGTGTCCACCCTTGTCCTGGCCGCTGCGGCCGGCACTGCCTTCGCCCAGGGCCACGGCTCCTATCCCGACCGGCCGATCCGCTTGGTCGTTCCCTACCCGCCGGGCGGCGGCAACGACACCGTCTCGCGCGCCGTTGGCCAGAAGATCAGCGAAGCGCTCGGCCAGCCGGTCATCGTCGACAACAAGGCCGGTGCCAACGGCCTGATCGCCGGCGAATACGTGGCCAAGGCCGGGCCCGACGGCTATACGCTGATGATGGCCAACGTCGGCAGCCACGGCATCAATTCGTCGCTGTACAAGAAGATGCCCTACGACGCGGTGAACGACTTCGTGCCGGTCTCGCTCGTCGGCACTTCGCCGAACGTGCTGGTGGTCCACCCCTCGCTGAAGGTCAAGAGCGTCAAGGAGCTGGTGGCCTATGCCAAGGCCCATCCGGGCAAGGTGACCTACGGCTCCAACGGCGCAGGCAGCTCGCAGCAGCTGGCCGGCGCCATGTTCGCCAACGCCTTCGGGCTGGACATGGTGCACGTGCCCTACCGCGGCACCGGCCCGATGATGACCGACCTCCTGGGCGGGCAGACCAGCATGAGCTTCGGCAACATCATCGCCGTTGCGCCCTACATCAAGTCGGGACAGCTGGTGCCGCTGGCCGTGTCCACCCCCAAGCGCTCGGTGCTGCTGCCGGAGCTGCCGACCATCGCCGAATCCTCGCCCGGCTTCGACGCGACCGTCTGGTGGGGCATCGTGGCCTCCAAGGGCACGCCGGCGCCGGTGGCCGACCTGCTGAGCCGCACGATCCGCAAGGCCCTCGAATCGCCCGAGATCCGCGCCCAGCTGGCCAGCGCCGGCGCCGAGCCACGGGGCTCCACGCCGACCGAGTTCAAGGGCTTCATCCAGAGCGAGCTCAAGAAGTGGGGCCAGGTGGTCAAGGACACCGGCGCCACGGCCGACTGACGGCGGATGCGAGCGACTCCATGAGCATCTCTACCCCCACGCCGCCGGCCGCCGAGGACAAGGTCCGCTTGGCTGTCGCCGATGGCCGCGCACTCGCAGAGGCGGTGCTGCGCAACCACGGCTACAGCGCCGGCGAGGCCGAGACCATCGCCGACCACGTGATCGACGCGGCGCTGTGCGGCTACGAGTATTCCGGCCTGCCCAAGATCCTGAACATCCTCGAGAAGTCCAAGGCTGGCCGGCCGCGCACGCCGCTCAAGGCGCTGCACGAGACACCGGTGTCGGTGCTGCTGGACGGCGGCAACACCACCGGCATGCTGGCCATGCGGCAGGCCACCGACATCGCCATCGGCAAGGCGCAGGCGCTCGGCGTCGCGGTGGTCGGCATGACAAACAGCTGGACCAGCGGCCGCGGCGCCTACTATGTGGAGCGCATCGCGCGCGCCGGCCTGATCGGCATCCACACGGTGAGCTCGGCGCGCCACGTAGCGCCGCCCGGCGGCATCGCGCGCATGTTGGGCACCAACCCGCTGTCGTTCGGCTTCCCGATCGACGGCGAGCCGCTGGTGATCGACCTGGGCACGGCGGCCTTCATGTCCACCGAGCTCGCGCTGCGCGAACGCACCGGCGAGCCGCTGCCGGCTGGCGTGGCCATCGACAGCGAGGGCCGGCCCACCACCGATCCGCACGTGGCCCGCGCCGGGGCGCTGCTGCCGTTCGGCGGCCACAAGGGCTTCGCCCTGGCGCTGGCGGTGCAGGCGCTCGGCGTATTCGCCGGCTCCGGCTTCAACGCCGACAAGGACTACGGCTACCTGCTGCTGGCGATGAAGCCCGATCTGCTGCTGCCGCTGGAGACCTTCCGCAACCAGCTGCGCGAGGAGATCGAGCGCATCCGCGCCACGCCGCGCCAGCCCGGCGTGGACGCCATCCGCATCCCGTCCGAGCGCGCCGTAGAACTGCGCCGCCGGCACCAGGCCAGCGGCATTGCGCTGGACCGCACCGTCTTCGACGCGCTGCGTGCGCTGGCCCCGGCCTGCGCCGTCGCGCCGCTGCCCGCAGCGTCCCCAACGAACCACTCCGCACCGCAACCATGACAGGTCTCACCGAACACGTCGCGCGCTTCATCCAGCAGGCGCGCTCCGACCAATTCCCCGCCGACGCGCTGGACAAGGCCAAGAAGGTCATCGTCGACACCTTCGCTGTCATCCTCTCCGGCGCCGACAGCGAGGTGGAGGAGCCGCTGCTGAAGTACCTGGCGCTCGACGGCGCCGAGCCGGCCGACGGCACACCCATCCTGGGCACCCGCCACCGCGCGAGCGCCGAGGTGTCGGCGCTCATCAACGGCACCTTCGGCCATGCGCTGGACTTCGACGACGTGCTGTCGATGATGCCGGCGCACCCGAGCGCCATCATCGTGGCCGCGCTGATCGCCGACCTGCGCGGCCATCCGCTCGACGGCGCCCGCTTCATCGAAGCCTACGTGGTCGGCATCGAGGCCGGCGCGCGCATTGCGCAGGGCATCACCGTAGGCCATTACCAGCGCGGCTTCCACGGCACCGGCACGCTCGGCACCTTCTCGGCCGTGGCCGCGCTCTGCAAGGCCTGGGGACTGGACGTGGAGTCCACCCGCACCGCCTTCGGCATCGCGGCCTCGATGGCCAGTGGCCTGCGCCGCAACTTCGGCACCATGACCAAGCCGCTGCACACCGGCCTGGCCGCACGCAATGCGCTGGCGGCGGTGCGCATGGCCTGCTGCGGCTTCACCGCCGCACCGGACGTGCTGGAAGCCAAGTCCGGCTTCTATGCGGCGCTCGGCGTGGCCCAGTCCGATCCGCAGGTAGCCATCAACGAGCTGGACCAGGACGCCTGGGTCATCTCGGAGCCGGGCATTGCGCTCAAGAAGTTCGCCTGCTGCTATGCCTCGCACCGCGCGATGGACGGCGTGCTGCGCTTGCGCGATGAGCTCGGCGTGACCGATGCCGCCCAGGTGGCTCGCATCACCTGCCGCATGCCGCCCGGCGGCATGCTGGTACTGACCTATCCGCGTCCGGTGACCGGACTCGAGGGCAAGTTCAGCCTGCCGTATCCGCTGGCCGCCGGCCTGCTCGACGGGGCCTACACCCTGGCCACGTTCACCGACGCGGCCGTGCGGCGCCCGGAGATCGCGGCGCTCTACGACCGCATCGACGCCTTCGAGGACGAGGCCTGCCGCGACACCGAGGACGCGATCTACGACACCCGCAGCTCCGGCAGCCGCGGCTGGGTCATCGTCGAGATGGAGCGGGTGGACGGCCGCAAGGCCACGCTGCGCATCGACAAGGCCCCGGGCCATCCCTCGCGCGAGCTGACCTGGGACGACATGTCCGCCAAGTTCGAGGACTGCGCCACCGCGGCCCGGCTGCCCGAGGCCCAGGCCCGCGCCGCCTACGGCGAGCTGCGCGCGCTCGAGGAATGCCCGGACGTGGCTGCGCTGGTCCGGCGCCTGCACCACTGAGGAGGTCGCCCACCATGCCTTCGTCCCCCACCATCGCCGGCCTGCCGCCGGGCGCCCTCGACGGCCTGCGGGTCGTGGAACTGGCCAGCCCGCTGGGCCACTACTGCGCAAAGATGTTCGCCGAGCTCGGTGCCGAGGTCATCCTGGTCGAGCCGCCGCAGGGCGCCGCCAGCCGCGGCTTCGGCCCCTTCATCGGCGGCGAGCCCGGCAGCACCGCCGGCGCCACGCACAGCCTGTCGTTCAGCTACCTCAATACCAGCAAGCGCGGCATCACGCTGGACCTGCACAGCCCCAAGGGCGCCGAGGCCTTCCGGCGGCTGGCGGCCACGGCCGACCTGGTGATCGAATGCGAGCGCCCGGGCCTGCTCGACAGCCTGGGCTGCGGCTACGAGGCCCTGTCGCGGCTGCGCCCCGCGCTGGTCATGACCAGCATCACCGGCTTCGGCCAGGACGGCCCGTATGCGCACTATGCAGCCGACGACCTGACCGGCATCGCCGCCGGTGGCTTCCTCTACCTGGGCGGCTACCCGGATTCGCAGCCGGTCGGTGCCTGCTCGGAGCAGGGCTATGCCGGCGCCAGCATGTTCGGCGCAGTGGCTTCCATGATCGCCCTGACCCAGGCCGAGCGCACCGGCCAGGGCGACCAGGTGGACGTATCCATGCAGGAGTGCATGGTGCTCGCGATGGAGAACGCGGTGCAGTTCTACGACCTGGAGGGCACGGTGCGCAAGCGCAGCGCCGGCCGCCAGCGCTTTGCCGGCACCGGCGTCTATGCCTGTGCCGACGGCCACGTCTACATGATGGCCGGCGGCATCGGCGCCAACCGCTTTTGGCAGCTCACGCTGCAATGGTTCCGCGAGGAGGGCGTTCCCGGCCTGGAGCGCCTGCTGGGCGAGGAATGGACCCGCACCGAGTACCTGGAGTCCGACGAGGCCAAGGCCATCTTCATGGAGGTCTTCGGCGCCTGGGCACGGAGCCAGCCCAAGGCCCGGCTCTATGCCGAAGGCCAGCGCCGGCACGTGCCGGTGGCCGCGATCCAGACTCCGGCCGACCTGGCCGCCAGCGCCCAGCTGGCCGCGCGCGGCTACTTCGTGGACGTGCCCCATCCGGCGCTCGACGCCGGCATGCGCATGCCGGGCGCGCCGTACCGGCTCGCCGCCACGCCGTGGCGCCTGCGCGGGCCGGCGCCCACGCTGGGCCAGGACAACGCGGCGGTCTTCGCCGAGTTGGGCCTGCAGCCCGAGCCGGCGGCCGCCGTGGAAGGAGCCTTCTGATGAGCACACCGCAAACCGCGCCCCTGGCGGGCATCCGCGTGACCGATTTCACCTGGATCGGCGCCGGCTCCTACACCACCAAGATCCTGGCCGACGCCGGGGCCGACGTGGTCAAGATCGAAAGCACCGGCCGCATCGACTCGCTGCGCCTGGCCGCCCCGTACAAGGACGGCATCAGGGGCGTCAACCGCAGCGGCTACTTCGCCGACCGCAACTCCGGCAAGCGCAGCCTCACGCTCAACATGAAGCATGGGCGCGCGCTGGAGCTGGTGACGCGGCTGATCCGCCAGAGCGACGTCATCGCCAACAACTTCACGCCCGGCGTAATGGAGCGCTTCGGCCTGGGCTACGAGGCCGTCAAGGCCATCAAGCCCGACATCGTCTACCTGGCCATGTCGATGCAGGGCGGCTCCGGGCCCGAGAAGGACTACCTGGGCTACGGGGCCACGATGGCCGCGGTGACCGGCATCCAGCATCTGTCGGGCCTGCCCGGCCGCGAGCCCGCGGGCACCGGAACCAACTACCCGGACCACCTGCCCAACCCCTGCCATGCCACCTTTGCGGTGCTGGCAGCGCTGCGCCACCGGCGCCGCACCGGGCAGGGCCAACACATCGACATGGCGCAGACCGAGCCCACGGTGGCGCTGCTGGGTCCGGCAGTGCTGGACTACACCGTCAACGGCGTGGACGGCCAGCCGTGCGGCAATGCCAGCCTGGACCAGGCGGCACCCTACGACGCCTTCCCGTGCCGCGGCGACGACCGCTGGATCGCCATCGGCATCCACGGCGATGCGCAATGGCGCGCGCTGGGCGAGGCCCTGGGTCGTCCGGCCTGGATGGCCGAATCCCGCTTCGCCGCCGGCGAAGGGCGCCGCGCGCAGGCCGATGCGCTGCGCACGCTGCTGTCGGCCGAGACCGCCGACCGCGACGTGGCCGAGCTCGTGCAGACGCTGCAGGCTCGCGGCATACCGGCGGCCGGCGTCGGCACCGCGGCCGACGTGATCGCCGACCCGCAACTGGCCCACCGCGGCCACTGGCTCACGCTGGACCATCCGGAGATGGGTCCGTCGCTCTACAACGCCCAGCCCTTCCGCACCCGGCGCTCGCCCTCGGGCGTGCGGCGGCCGGCGCCGCTGCTGGGCCAGCACACGGCCGAGATCTGCGCCGAGCTGCTCGGCCTGGACGACGGCGAGATCGCCGAGCTGACCGCCGAGGGCGCGCTCAGCTGAGCCGCCCGACCGCATTCCACCCACCGCACTGATAGCACCGATACCACCGAGAAAGAACCACACCGATGGCACTTGTCGAATTCACCGTGGACGACCACGTCGCCACCGTCCTGCTCAACCGCCCCGAGGCGCTGAACGCCGTGGACCCCGAGATGCGCCTGGAGCTCTTTGCCGCCTGGGACCGCATCCGCACCGATCCGCAGATCCGCGTGGCCGTGGTCACCGGCGCCGGGGAGAAGTCGTTTTGCACCGGCTCCGACCTGAAGAAGACGTTGCCGCCGCCCGAGACGCCGGCCCAGCAGGTCTACGGCGACGTGCCGGGCGCCGGCTCGCTGATCGCCAACCTGCGCACTGACAAGCCGTTAATCGCCGCCATCAACGGCTATGCGATGGGCGGCGGGCTGGAGCTGGCGCTGGCCTGCGACATTCGCATCTGCTCGGAGAACGCGCAGTTCGCGCTGTCGGAGGTCAAGGTCGGCAGCATGCCGGGCGCCGGTGGCACGGTGCGCCTGCCGCGCTACATCGGCCGCTCCGACGCCATGCTAATGCTGCTGACCGGCGACCGCGTGGACGCGGCCGAGGCCCTGCGCACCGGCCTGGTCAGCCGCGTCCACCCGCAGGCCGAGCTGGTCGAGGCGGCGCAGGTGCTGGCCCGCAAGATCGCCGGCAACGCGCCGCTGTCGGTGCGTGCGGTCAAGCGCATGGTGCTGCAGGGGCAGGACATGCCGCTGGACGCGGCGATGGACGCCGAGCGCAATGCCTTCGGCCTGCTCTACGCCAGCGAAGACCGCATCGAGGGCCGCAAGGCCTTCGCCGAGAAGCGCACGCCGCAGTTCCGCGGCCGCTGAGCTACGCCACCGCCGCCTTTCCCGTCACGAGACCTTCCATGCATCCACTCAAAGACAAGACCGCCATCGCCGGCGTCGGCGCGAGCCGGCAGGGCAAGCTGCCGGGCGACACGCCTATCACCCTGGCCACCGAGGCCTTCAAGCGCGCGCTGGACGACTGCGGGCTGAAGAAGGAGCAGATCGACGGCATCCTGACCATGCCCGGCACGGTCTCGCCCGAAGTCGCGCTCAACTACCTGCGCTTGGGCGAGACGGTGGGTATCAACCCGCGCTACACCGGCAGCAAGAACATGGGCGGCGGCACCGCGGGTGCGCTGCTGCATGAGGCCGCGCTCGCGGTCAACGCCGGCTTTGCCAACTACGTCGCCTGCATCTTCGGCGACTGCGCCGCCACCGGCGGCAACAAGTTCAACCGGGCCTCGGGCTGGGGCGATTCCTGGGGCATCTGGGGCTTCATGGCCGCGGCGGCAAACAGCGCCATTACCGCATCGCGCCACATGGCGCTCTACGGCACCACGAGCCGCCAGCTCGGCGAGATCGCCGTGGCCTGCCGCAGGCACGCGTCGATGAACCCCGAGGCGGTGATGCAGACGCCGATCACGATCGAGGACCACCAGGCCTCGCGCTTCATCGTCGAGCCGCTGCACCTGCTGGACTGCTGCCTGATCTCCGACGGCGCGGTATGCATCATCGTGACCACGAAGGAACGCGCGAAGGACCTGAAAAAGCCGCTGGTCACCATCTCCGGCATGGGCCAGGCCTACACCACCGAGAACATGGAGCGCGAGGACTGGTGGTACGTGCCGCACCAGAAGCAGGCCGTGGGAGATGCCTATGCGATGGCCGGCGTGGGCCCTCAGGACATTGACGTCTGCCAGCTCTACGACAACTTCACCAGTAGCGTGCTCGTGTGGTTCGAGCACGCCGGCTTCTGCAAGGTGGGGGAGGCCGGGCCCTTCGTCGAGGGCGGGCGCATCCAGCTCGGCGGCGCGCTGCCGATCAACACCGCCGGCGGCAACCTGTCAGAGTCGTACATGGAGGGCTGGCTGCACATCGTCGAGGGCGTGCGCCAGATGCGCGGCGAATGCGGGCCGCGCCAGGTGCAGGGCGCCGAGGTCTGCCTGGTTACCGGCCGCGGCCAGGCGCTCAACTGCGCGAACGCAACCATCCTGAGCAAGGGCTGAACATGAGCACCACTACCCCCGAATACACCAAGCCGCTGCCGACGCTGAACGACGAGAACCGCCCGTTCTGGGAGGCCTGCCGCGACAACCGCCTGAGCATGCAGCAGTGCGACGACTGCGGCCACGTGCGCTTTCCGATCAACCACGTCTGCCCGCGCTGCCTGAGCGACAGCTACCACTGGCAGACGCTGAGCGGCCGCGGCACGGTGTTCTCGTACATCGTGTTCCACCAGGTCTACAACAAGGCCTTCGCCCAGGACGTGCCCTACAACGTCGCACTGGTGCAGCTGGAGGAGGGCCCGCGCATGTACAGCAACGTGGTCGGCGTGCCCAACGACGCGGTGAAGGTCGGCGACCGGCTGGAGGTCGTGTTCGACCCGGTCACGCCTGAGGTGACCATCCCCCGCTTCCGGCTCGCGGGGCAGGGCGCATGAAGCCGCGTGTCGCCATCCTGGACGACTACCAGGGCATCGCGCTGCGCATGGCCGACTGGTCGGCGCTGCAGCAGCGCTGCGAGCTGGTCTCCTTCGACCGCCACCTGGAGGAGGACGAGGCGGTGGCGGCGCTGCAGGACTTCGACGCCGTCTGCCTGCTGCGCGAACGCATGGCCTTTCCGGCGAGCCTGATCGAGCGGCTGCCGCGGCTGCGCTTCATCGCGGTCACCGGCATCCGCAACCGCACGCTGGACCTGGAGGCCGCGCTGGGCCGCGGCATCGTCGTCTCGCACACCGAGCGGCGCGGCGACGGCCTGGGCGCCACGGCCGAGCTGGCCTGGGGGCTCATCCTGGCGCTGGCGCGGCACCTGCCGCAGGAGTTCGCCAACATGCGCGAGGGCCGCTGGCAGACCACGCTGGGCACGGCGCTCGGCGGCCGCACGCTGGGCCTGCTCGGCCTGGGGCGGCTCGGCAGGCGCATGGTGCCGGTGGCCAGGGCCTTCGGCATGGACGTGGTCGCCTGGAGCCAGAACCTCACCGACGAGGCCGCGCAGGCGGCCGGCTGCCGGCGGGTGGACAAGCAGGAGCTGTTCGCGCGCAGCGACTTCATCAGCCTGCACCTGGTGCTGTCCGAACGCAGCCGCCACATCGTCGGCGCGCAGGAGCTGGCCGCCATGCAGCCGCACGCGGTTATCGTCAACACCTCGCGCGGCCCGCTGATCGACCGCGCCGCGCTGGTCGAGGCGCTGCAGGCCGGGCGCATCGCCGGCGCCGGGCTGGACACCTTCGACGTGGAGCCGCTGCCGGCCGGCGACCCGCTGCGCCGGCTGCCCAACGTGGTGCTCACGCCGCACCTGGGCTACACGGTCGAGGAGCTACTGCGGCCGTTCTACGAGGACACGGTGGAGAACCTCGCGGCCTTCCTCGACGGCCGGCCGCTGCGGCTGTTGCGGCCAGACACCCCCGGGCACTGAACCCGCTTTCGCCGATACCAAGAAGGAGACAAGACATGACAAAGCAACGGGCAGGAGCGGCATCCATCGCCGCCATGCCGACCCTCTCCCGCCGTGACCTGCTGGCCGCGGCGCTGCTGGCCGCCGGCGGCGGCGCAGCGCAGGCCCAGGCCTGGCCGGAGCGCACCGTGCGCGTCGTCGTGCCGTACCCGGCCGGCGGCACGTCGGACCAGATCGCGCGCCTGCTGATGGCACGCCTGTCGACCTCGCTCGGCCAGAGCTTCTTCGTCGACAACAAGCCGGGCGCCACCGGCACGCTTGGCGCTCTGGACGTGATGCGTGCGCCGGCCGATGGCTACACGCTGATGTTGACCGACAACACCTTCGCCATCACGCCGTCGCTGTTCAAGAAGCGCAAGTTCGACCCGGTGGCCGACTTCACGCCGGTCACGCTGGTGGCCAGCACGCCGGTGGTGCTGGTGGTGGCACAGAACGCGCCGTACAAGACGCTGGCCGACCTGGTCAGCGCATCGAAGAAGGGCAGCGCGCCGATGCCGTATGGCGCGGGCGGCTATGGCGGCGCCGTCCACCTGGCGTTCGAGTTGCTGGCCGATCAGGCGCAGGGCAACTTCGTGGCAGTGCCGTACAAGGGCTCGGGCGAGGTGCTGGCGGCCGTGCTCAGCGGCACGGTGCAGGCGCTGATCTCCGGCATGCCCAGCGTGGCCGGCCAGATCAAGCAGGGCGGGCTGCGTCCGCTCGCGGTCAGCGGCACCAGGCGCCAGCCGGCCATCCCGAACGTGCCGACCTTCGCCGAGGCCGGGCTGCCGAACTACAAGGTGATGCCCTGGTTCGGCGTGCTGGGCCCCAGGGGCCTGCCGGACGGCGTGACCGCGAAGCTCCACGACGCGATCACCGCGGAGCTGCGCAAGCCGGACTTCCGCACTGCTATGGACGCCATCGGCGCCGCGCCCGAAGGGCAGGGCCCGGCCGAGTTCTCGCGCATGCTCAAGGACGAGGTCGCGACCTGGTCCAGCGTGGCCCGCAAGGCGCAGATCGAGCCGCAGTGAGCCTGCCTTCCATCACGAAAAAAACACAACAGAGGAAGCACGCCATGACCATCGCCAAGCACATCGCAGCCGCCCTGCTGGCAGGCTGCGCCTTCGCCGCCCCCGCCGTCCATGCCCAGGACGCGGCCGCGTTCCCGAACAAGCCGATCCGCCTGGTCGTGCCCTATACGCCCGGCGGCAGCGCCGACGTGCTGGGCCGGGCCCTGGCGCAGCAGCTGGCCGGCCGCTGGGGCCAGCCGGTCGTCGTCGACAACAAGCCGGGCGCCGACGGGCTGCTGGGCGCGGACGCCGTCGCCAAGGCACCTGCGGATGGCTACACCCTGTTGTATGGACCGAATGCGCTGTACTCGATCTTCCCGTACATGCACCCGAAGGCCTCGGTCAGCGCGCAGCGCGACCTCGATGCGGTGGCCGGCGTGTCAATCGCGCCCATGGTGATGGCCGTCTCCTCCACGCTCAAGGTCGGCAGCGTGGCCGAGCTGATCGCCCTGGGCAAGGCCCGTCCCGGCGAGATCGGCTTCGGCTCGGCCGGCAATTCGTCGCTGCAGCGCATGATCGGCGAGAACTTCGCCAGGCTCGCCGGCGTGAAGATGGTGCACGTGCCGTACAAGGGCACGGCCCAGGCTGGCACCGACCTGGCCGGCGGCCAGCTGCACGTGCTCTACGGCAGCCTGACCAGCATCGAGCCGTTGCTCAAGGCCGGCAAGGCCCGGCTGCTGGCGGTGAGCTCGCAGAAGCGCTTCGCGCTCATGCCGGACACCCCGGCGCTCGGCGAGACCCTGCCGGGCTGGAAGGACCTCAACACCTTCCAGGGCATTTACGCACCCAAGGGCCTGCCGCCGGCCGTCGCCCGCAAGATCGCCGAGGCCGTGCAGGCCGCAGCCGAGTCGCCCGACATGCAGGCCCGGCTCAAGGCCAACGGCTTCCAGTCCAACGCCGGCACACCCGAGCAGTTCCAGGCCCAGCTGCAGACCGACTACCAGACGATGGGCGAGGTGGTGCGCGCGGCCCATATCAGGCCCGAGAAATGAGCGCGCATGTCCGCGGCGCCGCGGCCTGCATCGTCGGCGCCTACGAACATCCGCTGCGGCTGGCGCCGGACCATTCGGTCGCGCAGCTGCATGCCGAGGTGGCGGCCGGCGCGCTGGCCGACGCCGGCCTGGACCGCAGCCAGGTCGATGGCTACTTCTGCTCGGGCGACGCGCCGGGCCTAGGGCCGACCTCGATGGCCGACTACCTCAACCTGCGGCTGCGGTGCTTCGAGAACACCGACGTGGGCGGCGCCTCGTATCTGTCGCTGGTGGCCCATGCGGCCGGTGCCATCGCCGACGGGCGCTGCGACGTGGCGCTGGTCACGCTGGCCGGCCGGCCGCGCAGCGAGGGCGTGGCCACCGGCACGCAGGCGCGCCTGCGCAGCGCCGACGCGCCCGATGCGCTCTGGGAGTATCCCTACGGCCTAGCCAATGCCAACGGCTATGCCATGTGCGCCCGCCGGCACATGCACGACCACGGCACCACGCCGCAGCAGCTGGCCTGGGTCAAGGTGGCCGCATCGCACCATGCGCAGCACAACCCGCATGCCATGCTGCCCAAGCCGGTCACGGTGGAGGAGGTGCTCGCATCGCCGCTGGTGGCCGATCCGCTGCACCGGCTCGACTGCTGCGTGGTCAGCGACGGCGGCGGCGCGGTCGTGTTGGCCCGCCCCGAGATCGCCCGCCAGGCAGGCCGCCCGTTCGTGGCCCTGCGCGGCCACGGCGAGACCATCGAGCACACCCAGGGCGGCTATCGCGGACTGACGCACACCGGCGCGGTGCGCTCCGGCGCCGCAGCCTTTGCGCAGGCCCGGCTCGCACCGCGCGACATCCAGTACGCCTCGATCTACGACAGCTTCACCATCACGGTGCTAATGCAGCTCGAGGACCTGGGCTTCTGTGCCAAGGGCGAGGGCGGCCGCTTCGTGGAGGACGGCCAGCTCATCGCCGGCGTGGGCCGCCTGCCGGTCAACACCGACGGCGGGGGCCTGTGCAACAACCATCCGGCCAACCGCGGCGGCATGACCAAGGTGATCGAGGCCGTGCGCCAGCTGCGCGGCGAGGCGCACCCGGCCGTGCAGGTGCCGGACTGCGCGCTGGCGCTGGTGCACGGCACCGGCGGCAACCTGGCGAGCCGCCACGGCAGCGCGACGCTGATCCTCGAGAGGCACTGAGGGGAGACACCATGCTGCTGTCCGACGACACCGCCGCGGCCCTGTGGGCCGCAAACCCGGGGCTGGAGCCGTTCCATGCCGCGGCCGAAGCCGGCCACCTGCTGATCCGCCGCTGCACCGCCTGCGGCAAGGCCCACTGGTATCCGCGGCCGCACTGCCCGTTCTGCCCTGGCACCACGGCCTGGGAGCCGGCCAGCGGCCGCGGCCGCATCTACAGCTTCGCCGTCACCGGCAAGCCGCCGCAGCGCCGCGCGATCGCCTACGTGACGCTCGACGAAGGGCCGATGCTGCTGACCCACATCGTCGGCGCCGACCCGCACGCGCTGGCCATCGGCCAGGAAGTCGCCGTCGCCTTCGAGCCGGCGGGCGGCAGCCTGCGCCTGCCGGTGTTCGCGCCCCTGCATTCTCACCAGGACACCTCCTCATGATCGACAAGCAAGTTCCCACGCTCGCGGCGGCCGTGGCCGACATACCCGACGGCGCCCGCATCATGGTCTCGGGCTTCGGCGGGGCCGGGCTGCCCTACGAACTGCTCGACGCCCTCGCAGTCCGCGGCCTGCGGTCGCTCACCATCATCAGCAACAACGCCGGCAGCGGCACTACCGGCATCGCCCAGCTGGTGCTAGCCGGCCAGGTGTCGAAGGTGGTCTGCTCCTTTCCGCGCCAGGCTGGCTCCACCGCGTTCGACACGCTGTACCTGCAGGGCCGGCTCGCGCTCGAGCTGGTGCCGCAGGGTACGCTGGCCGAGCGCATCCGGGCCGGCGGCGCAGGCATCGGCGGCTTCTTCACGCCTACCGGTGCCGGCACCGAGCTGGCCGAAGGCAAGGAGACCCGCGTGCTCGATGGCGTGCCGCAGATCTTCGAGCTGCCGCTGCATGCCGACTACGCGCTTATTCGCGCGCACCGAGCCGACCGCTGGGGCAACCTCACCTACCACGGCTCGGGCCGCAACTTCGGGCCGCTGATGGCCACGGCTGCGCGCTGCACCATCGTGCAGGTTGACGAGGTGGTGGAGCTCGGCACCCTGGATCCGGAGCACGTCGTGACGCCCGGCGTCTTCGTTCAGCGGGTCGTCGCCAGCGCAGCCGAAAGGACCCAGCCATGACTGCCGCCGCATTCCGGCCCCGTACCGTTGCGCAGATTGCCCGGCGCGCGCTGGTCGACATACCGGATGGCGCCGTCGTCAACCTAGGAATTGGCCAGCCGATGGAGATCGCCAACCACCTTCCGCCCGACCGCGAGATCGTCATCCATTGCGAGAACGGCATCCTCGGCGCGGGGCGCCTGGCCGTCGGCGGCGAGGTGGACGACCAGCTCGTCAACGCGGGCAAGCAGCCGATCACGCTGGTGCCAGGCGCATCACTGTTCCACCACGGTGATTCGTTCACGATGATCCGCGGCGGGCACATCGACATCTGTGTGCTCGGCGCCTTTCAGGTGTCGGCCCGCGGCGACCTGGCCAACTGGCGCACGCTGGACAGCCAGGCCGTGCCGGCCGTCGGCGGCGCGATGGACCTGGCCACCGGTGCGCGGCAGGTCTTCGTGATGATGGAACTACGCAGCCGCGCCGGCGCGAGCAAGCTGGTGGAGCGCTGCACCTATCCGCTCACCGGCATGGGCGTGGTCGACCGCATCTACACCGACCTGGCGACCTTCGCCATCGTGCCGGAGGGCGTGCAGGTGCTCGACCGCGTGGACGGGCTGTCGCATGCGCAGCTCGAGGACATCGTCGGCTTCGGGCTGCGCTGACGCGCCGCCGCGGGCGGCCGCCGATATCTCATGACATGGAACGGTTTGCGGGCTGGAGATGCGAGCGAAAACGGGAGGAATCGCTACATTCTTCAGCACCCTTCGATAACCGATAGGTTGCGCCTGCGGTGCAGGAGCTATCGGATCCTATCGGAAGGGGCGCCGCACGGCATGCGCCGGCGGCACTGCGCGACCATAACCTGGATGGAGACAACATCGTGAAATCGACCCTGGCCGCCCTGTTGGCGGCGCTGCCCTGCATCGTGTCTGCCCAATCGTCGGTGACGATCTTCGGCGTGCTCGACGCCGGCGTGGCCAGCATCCGCAACGAGGGCTCGGCCCGCGTCACCGGCCTGGTGAGCGGCGGCAGCAACACCTCGCGCCTAGGCTTCCGCGGCAAGGAGGACCTGGGCAGCGGCCTGGCGGCCAGCTTCTGGCTCGAAGGCGAGCTGCAGGTGGACGACGGCAATGCCACCGGCGGATTCAACTTCGTCCGTCGTTCGACGGTCAGCCTCAGCGGCCGCTTCGGCGAAATGCGCCTGGGCCGCGATTTCACGCCGACCTACCTGAGCATGAACCCGTTCGACGCCTGGCGCCAGCGCGGCTTCGGCATGCTGGAGAACTTCGGCCCCGCACGCGGCAGTGCGAGCGTCGCCTACCAGCGGCTGTCGAACTCGGTCGCCTATTTCCTGCCCGAGGGGCTGGGCGGCCTCTACGGCTCGGCCATGTACGGCTTTGGTGAGCAGCCATCGGACAAGGCCGTCGTCGCCAATGCGGCCGGCCTGTCGACCAATGCGGCCAACGCCACCACCCGCCACACCGGCAACTACCTCGGTGCGCGCGTCGGCTACTCGCGCGGGCCGGTCAACGTCGCCGTCTCCTATGGCGAATTCAAGGACGTGGTGCGGACCGTCGCACCCTCGTCGTATGCCGACAGCTACCGGCTGGGCAACGTCGCCGGCGAATACGACTTCGGCGTGGCCACGGCCAATCTGTTCTACCAGCAGGAGCGCATGGCCGGCCGCGCGTCCATCGGCAGCTTCGGATTCGACACCCTGGCCGCCGGCCTGACCGTGCCCCTAGGCTCCCACACGCTGCGCGCGCAGTACGCGCGCTACCACGTGCGCCACAGCGGCAACGACCTGGCCAAGCTCGCCTTCGGCTACCTCTACAACTTCTCCAAGCGCACCTGGGTCTATGCCGACGTGGCGCGGATGAAGAACGAGGGCAGGTCCGCGGTGACGCTGGGCGGTGTGGGCAATTCGCTGCTGGCGGCCGTGCCGCAGCCAGGCGGAAAATCTACCGGTGTGTCGGTGGGAATTCGCCACAGTTTCTAAAGCCATCGGCACTCTATCGCTTGGCTGCGCTCGTCTGCATTTCGATGAGCGACCTCCGCCAGTCGAGAATACTGAGCGGTGCTCTGCTGATGGCATTTTGATAACGGATTAGCTCTGCTGGACTGACGCGCCTTGAAGCGCGTAAATATAATTACATCTGCCTGTATTGGTAGCATCTGATAAATTTCCAGTCTGCGCTCGAAGCTATGCAAAAGTGCCGAAGCTAGCATCACATGCGTGGGTTATTTACCACTTGGTGGTACTTGCCCAGTCACGTGCTGATTTCGATGCTAGTTGGGAACCTCTCAAAACCCGGCCACTCCCTTGTTCACCGACAAGACCTGAGCCGTCCTCCTCACCATGATCTCTCCTCGCAGCGCCTTGAAGTTCGATCTGTTTGCCGAGGCGTCGCGCCAGCATAAGAGAGATGAAGTGGGCGATCCGTTGCAGGTAATCGCGCGGCACATCGACTTCGCCGAGCTGGCGCGGCTGGTGGATGCACTCATCGAGCGCGGCGATGGCCGCAAGGGTGGTCGGCCGGCCTATCCCGTCGAGGTGATGGTGCGCATCCTGGTCTTGAAGCGCCTGTACAACCTGTCGGACGAGCAGATGGAATACCAGTTGCTGGACAGGGCGA
>NZ_FNJL01000070.1 GCF_900104515.1 Paracidovorax cattleyae | reverse complement strand
GCACTTGCTCAACGACGCAGGCTGCCCGACGCAGAACGCCTACATTGAGAGCTTCAACGGCAAGTTCAGGGATGAGTGCCTCAATGAGCAGTGGTTCGAGTCACTGCCACAGGCCAGGCAGGAGATTGCCCGATGGCGGCGGGACTACAACGAAGTACGCCCGCACAGCTCACTGGGGCGCATACCGCCGGCCAGTTTCGCCGCACAGCATCGCCAGCGCACTGGCGATGCTGTGCAACAACCGGAGATCAAGTAATCTCCAAACCCTTGGACTCGCTAACTCAACATTGGCACGGCTGAAGGGGGCAGGTCAAAGCTGCGAGAGAAGTTGCTGTAACGGTCAACCAACTGGTTGCGAAACTGAAAAACGTCATCCACGGTTCTTCTCTCCCTTGTCTTCTTTGTGGGCGCGTGACGCGCCAAGAGCCACGGCGGCCCTGCAGAGGGTCATGGCTGTTTGTGCTGCCATTTGGCCCCCCTGCCTTTGCCATTCGGTTCAATCAATCCTTCGGCCTTCATGGCACGCAGAATCACCCGCACCATGTCGCGGCTGACGCCAGGACAGGCTTCCTCAATTTCCGATATGGAGAAGGGCAACTGGCGCTTGAGAATCTCTGCGCGCACACGGTCGCCCTTGGCTCCGCGCCCGCGCTCGATGGTGCCCACCCGTTCTTCAAACTCTTTATAGGCACGCAACAAGGCGCCCCAGAAGTAATCCAGCCACGGGGCGATGTTGTGGGTGGCGTCGTGCCAGTGCTGCGAGCTGGCCTCCAGCGTCTCGTAGTAGCTTTCTTTCGATTCTTCGAAGATGCGCTCCAGACTGATGAAGCGGCCCACGGCATAGTCGAAGTGGTAGAGCAGTTGCAAGGTCAGCAGTCTCGCCATGCGGCCGTTGCCATCCGGGAACGGGTGAATGCAGAGAAAGTCAAGAACGACCAGCGGCACAAGCACCAGCGGATCGGCCAGATGTTGATCCAGCGCCGAGCGGTAGCGCGCGATCATGTCGTTCATCGCCATGGGCGTCAGATGCGCGGCCACCGGCCGAAATCGGATGCGCGAACTACCATCAGGGTGGCGCTCGATGATGTCG
Organism: Paracidovorax cattleyae; assembly: GCF_900104515.1. Taxonomy (GTDB): domain Bacteria; phylum Pseudomonadota; class Gammaproteobacteria; order Burkholderiales; family Burkholderiaceae_C; genus Paracidovorax; species Paracidovorax cattleyae. Next base: position 4,934 of record NZ_FNJL01000070.1, on the reverse strand, counting down.
TTGTTGGTCGCCTTCCAGTGCCCGCCCGGTTGGGGCATGTAGCGATACAAGATGCCGTGAAGCTGCAACACGGTGCCTTCCGAGAACGGCATCTGCTCCCCGCTTTCGTGGATCAGGCTCAACGCGTCGCGGTAGCCTGCCACTTCTTGTTCGGATCGGCTCTGCGGCGCGGCGTTTTTGAGCACCAGTGACTTGAGCCGGTGCGCCGCAACCACCACGCCCTCCAAGCGGTTTGAGGACTCGGTAGACTCGACTACCGCCACCTGGCGCAGGTCGCTCAGGACCTCGGGCGACTGGGCGACATAGAGCTGTTGCTTGCCCCGGTACTCACCCAGGGCGCGCAGCGTCGCCAATTGCTGCGTATCGAAACGTAGCTTGGCGAGGTAGTCGGGCGAGAGCGAGTGCATGCAGCATCATCCAGGCAGCAAAGAAAGGGGTAATGCTACAGTGAATTGGGGCATGTTTCGCCGTGATTACCCCAATAAATCGATTGATACCTCATTTCTTGAGCCTGCGGCAGCGTAGAGCGAGGCATTCACTTCGGGCTCTCACCCCCGGGGGCTGTCACGGCGCGTGTCAGCCAAAGGCCGGGAGTCGAGCGGCGGGTGAGGTGAGGTGCATCTCCCTGAAGTGGACTACGGATCAAGGCATTGCGCACTTCGTCGTCAAGAAGGAGCGAATTCTTACTTGCTCACTGAGAAGCCAGTTCTTTGATGTCCGCAATGCGTTGCAACTGCTGCAAATACTCTGGGTGACTTTTGGCCAGCCATCGAACGACCGCGGCGTTTTCCAGCAAGGACGCTCCAATATGAGTCTTGATGATCTCCAGTTGAAGGCTTGCAGGGCCGTACCCTTCCTCAAGTAGTCGTGTATCGGCCTGCGTGGCTGCCAGTTCGCGCTCCAAACGCTGAAGGGCTTCAGTTGGACCCCCGCGCTGTGCCTTGGAGGTCGCTTCTTCCGTCAACTGATCTGCGGGAGTCATTTGCAGCATCGCGGTTGCCAGCTTGATGGAGTAGTTCCCAAGATTGACCATGGCTTGTGCCACGTCGATCTGGCGAAAGGGCTTCATCTGCCTGAGAACACGGAACATGCCATAGGTTGCCGGTTTGTCCGCCAGCAGCGCCACGGCTTCGGTGCAGATGCCATCAAGTAACCGAAACTTCTCGCGGATGGCGCCAGGGGAAACATTCAGTGCTTCTGCCAGTTGCTGTACGGAAACCCCACGCTCGGCGGCGCGCACGATCATGCGATGTGCCTGGACGACGGAAAGTCGGTTCACCCGTTTGTTGTAGGTATAGCCTTCGTCATCTGTGGAAATTAGGCACAACACGCGTTGCGCACCCAAGTCCCGCAAAGCTTCTAGCCGCATCCGGCCGTCGAGCACGATGAAAGTACCCGTCTGCTCACGGTTGATGGACACGACGACCGGCTCCACCAACCCTATCGCTTGAACTGAGCTGCGAATCTGCAGGTATATTACCGATTCCTTGATGCCGCCCGGCAATGGAATCGGGCAATGGATCTGATCTAGAGGAACTTCCACGCAGTCGCGTTCGAATCCCAATCGGACCTGTTTGTGCGCCATCTTCGTCATCGACCCAGTCCTCCGCGAGGTAACAAATCTGCCAAAGGCTGTGGAACGCTGGTGAGCTTCTCGGTCTTGAGGAGTGCGCAGAATTCCTTGTTCGCAAACAGCTCCTTGAAAATCTGCCGGGCCAACAACAGCGACTGTTGTGTGTACTCGGACTTTTTTTGAATCCGTCGGTGCATCTCCACGTCCCGTTTGTACAGCTTCGCCAGTTCTTCTGGCGTCATTGGCTTGCGAGTGGAGGCCTTGGCGAAACTGTTGTTTCCCTTCTTGCCGCTGCGGGTGCGCTGCTCCAGTATCTTGCGCACGATGGTCACCTTGCGGCCCTTGAGATCACCGCTTTCATAGGCGTCAAGCAACAGTTGCTGTGCTTCGCTGTCGCTGGATCGGGAAATGCTAACGGCCAGGTGCAGCGGGATATGCCCGGCCTCGGCGGCAGCCAACAGGCGCTTTTCCCCACGCTCCAACAGGTTGGCTACGTTGTTTACCCAGGACGCCGTGCAGCCCAGCTTGGTAGCGATCTCCGAGTCGCTGTAGCCGCGCTGTTTAAGCACCCGAACCTGTTCCATGGTCTCGACCGCTCTCGGCGTACGCCGGGCAACGTTCTCCACGATGCTCATGACGTGGCCGGTTTCTTCATCGACATCCAGTACGAGAGCCGCAATCTCGCTCTGGCCCAGCAATTTGCAGGACTCCAGTCGACCTTGTCCACATATTAGTGCGTAAGGCAGATCACCTTGACCAGGGTGGACGCGGCGGACTGTGATCGGCCGCTTGAGCCCGACTTGCTCGATGCTTTCCGTGATGGTCTTGTGAATTTTCGGATTACGTACGCGCGGGTTTGCGATGGTGATCTCGGCGATAGGGATCATCTCGATGCGCGGCGGTGGTTTGGTCATGCGGCCTCCGACAGGGGCATCCGCCCCGCCAACTGGTAAAAGCTGTCCAAGGAATCGGTGCGATAGGCGTCCAGCGTGAAGCCGTTGTCTTCCAGGATCGGCAGTGTTTCAGCGGAGAAGTCGATCGCGGGCAATACGTAGTAGTCGTGAGCACGCTGATTCGAGGGATCCATGCGCGCTACCACCGTGATGTCTGGGTGAAGGCTTGCGTCGAACCGAATGCGCCAGCGGTAGGTTCCTGCTGGCGTCGGTTTGCACCGTGCAATGACCAGTGACGTCGTGAACTCCCCGTTGACTGTGAGCAAGTCGGTAGTCTCGTTTCTGAAAGTCCAGCCGCCAGACTGTTGGATACCAGAGGCCATTTCGTCTATGAGTTCAGGGTGGCGCCTCCGCAACGCTCGGTTGATCTCTAGGTAGGCGTAGTCGCGCCGAGGGGTGTAGCCGATGAGGCTGTAAGCGCGGAGCAGACTGCCGAATCGAGTTCGATATGCGGAACTGGACGGCGCATCATCATCCTCGTCGATCAGGATGCCGGAGAGTGCACCGTGCCGCTCAAGCGTTTGCCGCAGCATGCCAAGCATCTGTCCGTCGTCCAAATGGTGCGAACGAGCCGCGATGATGGCCTGCACCTGCATGAACAGAGTGACGGAAACAATCGCCTCGAATGCGCCTTCCCGACGAACCCACTGCTCCGGCGGGTTGCGAACGTGCTGAACCTTCAACTTGAAGGAGGTGCGGTTATAGACGTTGTTGCCGATGTACTTTTCGTTCGTGAGGATTTGATGAATGGTGCCGCGTGTCCACGGCGTACCCATGTCGGAAACCAGTCCTTCCCGATTCAATACAGTGGCGATCACGCGTTCCGGCATACCATCCTTGAGAAACATCTGGTAGATGCGGTGCACCAACGCAACTTCGTCTGGCGGTCCTGGCACAAGGATGACGCGGTCCGTCTGAATGCTCTTTCTCTCGCCGCGGGAAAGCAGGCCCTTCACGTTCAGGTGTTCGTCGATGAGTTGGCGACGCAAGCCGAAGCCCGGCGTTCCACCTTGTCGAAAGCCATGCCTGACGATATTGCACGCCCCATGAAACACCTTGACGCCAAGCTCTCGCACGTATTCGGCGGCCATGCTGCGTTTGAGGCCGACAAGAACGGTGGATGAAATGGAGCCATCGTTGTTGAATGGCTCGGCGCAGTAAATCACCTGAATGCCGTGGCTTTTGCACATGTGCGCGTAGGCCGCCGCTTCGTCAGGGTCGGGAAAGCGACCCCACCGGCTGACGTCGTAAACAAGAACTGCCTGAAAGCCTGGCATTGGCTTCTGTACGTCATGAAGCAACGCCTGCAGTCCAAGACGACCTTTGAGGTTCAGACCGCTCTTGCCCGCGTCCTCATAGGTCTTGACGATCCGCATGCCGTGCAGGCTGGCATATTCGGAGATTGCTGCGGCTTGGTTCTCGGTAGAATACTTTTGGTGCTCCGTGGACATGCGAACGTACTGGGCCACCGGTATGTCGGCTTCCCTAAAAAGTTCGTCAACTGCCTCCCCGATTTGATGACGCACCCAGTAGCTCCATCTTTTTGATGCATACGGTTACACCAATCAGGCTAGTTGGGGAATGTGACAAGTCCATGAAGGTTGGCCCGCCTTGCCAGAAAAAAGATCCTGATGCAGTCAGCCGACTGAGAGGACAAGGAGTTGGTACTTGTAAGTTTCCTGATCTGCAACTTCTTTGGGTGAGAATGCAGAGGCGTAGATTCGGCGCCATCAAGTTGGCGGAAAAATGAGCGAAGCGAAAAAAAGTCAGGGGCACAATTGGGGGCGGAGCCGGGGCAGTGGCGGGTATCCAGGGGGCTCCCCCCTAGGACAGAGGGGCGATGAAGGCCCCTCAAAACCCCCTGATACCCCTCGTTTCCGGTTCGAGTCCCATCAGCCACCCCAGATCAGCGAAGCCGCTACAGCCATGAAAGTTGTAGCGGCTTTCTCTTTTTTGTTCCCACCGTGGGAATACCGCCCCGCCCGTGTCCCCGCCGGAGGCTGGGCGCCCCCGCGGTCACTCGCGCGGGGCAGTGCTGCGGGACGATGGAACGCTAGAGCGTGTTATGAACTTTGCTTCATGAGTGCGATGCGGGAGGTAGAGTTTGCAAATGCCCCGCAAGCCCTACCCGACAGACGTCAGCGACGAAGAATGGAGCTTCGCTGCGCCATACCTGACCCTGATGGACCCGCACGCACCTCAGCGTGGACACGATCTGCGAGAGGTCTTCAATGCCCTGCGCTGGCTGGTGCGCGCGGGAGCGCCCTGGCGGATGCTGCCCAACGATTTGCCGCCTTGGGAGGCGGTCTACCAGCAGAGCCGTCGCTGGCTGGATGCGGGTTGCTTCGAGGCAATGGTCTCGGACCTGCGCTCCATCATCCGGGTGGCGCAGGGGCGCCAAGGCCAGC
>NZ_FNJL01000034.1 GCF_900104515.1 Paracidovorax cattleyae | reverse complement strand
GAGTCGCGCCCCGCGTGGGCGCGTGGGTTGAAACAAACATAGGCGCTGATGGCGGCAACGGAATTGGCGTCGCGCCCCGCATGGGCGCGTGGGTTGAAACCGGGTGACGCTCGAAGTGCCTGAACGTCGCTCCGCCAGTAGGCACGTGGATTGAAATTTCTACCTGCAGCAGCAGAGCTTCGGCGGTAACGTGCCCCGCCCCCTCCTATCGCCCCAGTCCGACATCCACCCAGCCCTCCTCCGCTGACACTGCCCCCATGCCCCTGCACCGCCGCACCCTCTACCGCGCTGCCGTCCTCGCTCTGGGTCTGGCAGCCGCGCTCCGCACCGGCTGGACCAGCGAAATCGGCAACGCCAACCCCCTCATCGCCGAGCGCTGGCAAACCCGCCCCGTCGTGGTGGTCGCCCCGCAGGAAAAAGCCCCCCTCCTCGCCAAGGTGCGCGCCGCCCTGCAGGAACCGGCCCTGCGCGAAGGCTTCCGCGAGCGCGACATGGTGCTGTTCACCGTGGTGGCCGGCCAGGGCCGCCGCAATGGGCAACCGCTGGGGGCCGCGCGCACCGCGGCGCTGCTGAAGGCGCTGGATCTGGATGCGCGGGGTCCGGCCACGTTCATCCTCGTGGGCAAGGATGGCGGCGTGAAGATGAAAGAAGGCGCGGAGGTGGATCTGCGGGCCGTCTTCGCGGAGATCGACCGCATGCCCATGCGCCAGAAGCGCTGAGCCGCAGCGGCGAACCGGCCGGGGAATTTCCAGGGATTCCATGGAAAATGCCCTTGCGCCATCCAGGGAAACGACTTATGCAAATGAGAATTGTTATCATATGTATCAGTTAATTCCCACCATAGCGATTTGTTATGAAGTTCCTCCCGTCTTCGCTGGCCGCCGCGGCCATGCTCGCCTGCACACCCACCCTCCACGCCCAGGGCACTGACAAGGGGTCTCCCGACAAGTCGCTCGATACGCTGACCGTCCGCGACGAGCGCGCCAACGGCTTCGTCCCCAACACGGTGGAAGCAGGCACGTTCCGCGGGGCTTCCATCATGGATGTGCCGGCCACGGTGAACGTGATCACGCGCGAGGTGCTGGACCGGCAGGCGGCCGGCGGCCTGTACGACGCGGTGCGCAACACCGCGGGGGTGACGCGCCAGCAGAACGGCGGCGACAGCTGGGACCAGTTGGTGATTCGCGGCATCACGGTGGAGAACCGCACCAACTACCGGCTGAACGGCTCGCTGCCGATCATGAATTTCTCGCAGGTGCCGATGGAGGACAAGGAGCGGGTGGAGGTGCTCAAGGGCACGTCGGCCCTCTATTACGGTTTCACCGCGCCGTCGGGGGTGGTGAATTTCGTGACCAAGCGCGCGGGCGCCACGCCCGTGGCGACGCTGGGCACGGTGTTCGACAACTACGGCACGGTGCTGGGCACGGCGGACGTGGGCCGCCGGTTCGGCGATGCGCAGCAGTACGGACTGCGCATCAATGCCGCCGGGGGCACGCTGGGCAACTCCATGCGCGGCGCCGACGACGGCAGCCGGCGCTTCCTGTCGGCGGCGTTCGACTGGCGCGTGGACAGCCGCCTGTCGCTGCGGGCCGACCTCGAGTACGACCGCAGGAAGCTCGTGGAGCAGGCGGGCATCGCGCTGCCCGCGGCCGTCAACGGCCGGATCACGCTTCCACGCGTGCCGGATGCGCGCGCCCTCATCGCGCCCAACATGGCGGTGTTCGACGCCGAGACGACGAATGCCCAGGTGCGCGCGGACTATTCGCTGGGCGACGACTGGGCGCTGACGCTGGAAGCCGGCCGTTCCAGAACGGACCGTGACCGCCGCCTGTCGATCTTCACGCTGAACAACGCTGCCACCGGCGCCGGCACGATCCGCGGCAACATGCAGCGCCAGGTGGTGGAATCGGACATGCTGCGGGCCGAGGCGTTCGGCACCTTCAGCGTCGCCGGCTACCGGAACGAACTCACGCTGGGCGCCGCGCGGACGAACAAGACGCAGGACCCGATCTACCAGCGCAACTACAGCACCACGCAGAATCTCTACAACCCGGTCCCGATCACCAGCGTGACCTACGGCGCGGCACCTTCGTCGCCGACCACGGCCGGCTACGAAACGGAGGAAAAGGGCATCTATGCGGTGGACCGCATCGAGCTGTCGCCGCGCTGGCAGGTGATCGCCGGCGTGCGCTATACCGATTACGGCAGCAACCAGGGCGCGCTCAACTATGCGGCCACCAAGACCAGCCCGATGGCGGCGGTGATCCACAAGTTCAGTCCGGATCTCTCGGTGTACGGCTCGTATTCGCAAGGGCTGGAGGAAGGCGAGACGGCCCCCACCGGCTCGGCCAACGTGGGCACCCGCCTGCCCCCCGGCGTGAGCAAGCAGAAGGAACTGGGTCTGCGCTGGCGCGCTGGCGAAACGCTGCTGTCCACCGCGGTGTTCGACATCGACCGCCCGGGCTATTACACCAACACCGGCAACCTCTTCACCGCGGACGGCCGGCAGAGGTACCAGGGCATCGAAGCCTCCGCCCAGGGCCGGCTGACGCGCCAGCTCGCGTGGCAGGTCTCGGCGCAGGTGATCGACGCGAAGTTCGAGGACATCGGCCCGGCCTACGACGGCAAGCTGCCGGAGAACACCGCCAGGAAGACGGCCAGCGCCTTCCTGTCCTACCACATCGCCGCGGTACCCGGCCTGAACGTGAACGGGGGCGCGTACTTCACGGGCCGCCGCCCGGTCAACGACCTGAACCAGGCCTTCCTGGGCGGCTACACGATCTATTCCGCCGGCCTGGGCTACGCCACCTCGCTGCTCGGCAAGCGCACGCTGCTACAGCTGAACGTGGAGAACGCGGGGGGCAAGCAGTACTGGGCCGCCGCCGGTACCCGCTTGGCCACCGGCGCGCCGCGCACGGTCAAGGCCACCGTCAAGGTAGACCTGTGAGCGGGCACCGCCTGGCGCCGCTCCGCTAGCCGCTAGCGCGCCGCCCGGTCCAGGCCCCGCTTCAGTTCCTGCAGCAGCATCACCACCTGCCGGGAGGCATGGCAGCCGCTCTTGAAGGCCTGCCGGGCCTGGCGCTCGTCGCCGGCCTCGGCATGCAGCACCACGTCGGCGGCCTGCTGGTGGAAGTAGCGGTGGCGCCGGGCCATCATGTCGAAGGCCGCAAGATGCCCCAGGGCGACGCGGCCTGGCCCGCGCAGCCATTGGCCGAGTTCGGAGCGGGTGTCGTCGCGGATGGCCTCGGGGCGCAGGCGTTCGTCGCGCGCACCATGCAGCAGCACCTGCTCCAGCCAGGGCACCCAGCGTTCCTGGGCGGCGATGGCCGCATCGATGTCGATCTCGGCCAGCAGCTTGGCGGCCTCGTCGCCCATCAGCACCAGCTCGCTGGCCTGGCTGTCGGGCAGCGAGGTCCAGTCATCGGGCACGGGACGGCCGTCGGCCCGGGGCGGGAACAGTCGGCTGAAGAATCCCATGGTGGCTGGCGAGAGAGCGATCGCAAGGAGGGGAAGTGGCATGTATTTTATTTGAAATAATCGATTCAACTTAACCGATAAATTAAGGCAATCAACCACCATCCGATGGTTGCCCGCATGGCCACAGCGGTTTTGGGGTCCGCCGCACAATGGTCCGCATGACGACCACGATGCCCCCGGCCTCCCCATCCACGCCCCTGCCTTGCGCTGCCCCGGGGGGCGGCCACCGCCCCGTGCTGTCGATGCTGGACCTGGTGGCGGTGCGCGAGGGCGGCAGCGTGGCCGATGCGCTGGGCCTGGCGCTGCGCACCGCGCAGCATGCGGAATCGCTGGGTTTCCGGCGCTACTGGCTGGCGGAGCACCACAACATGCCGGGCATCGCCAGTTCCGCCACGGCCGTGCTGGTGGGCCACATCGCGGGCGGCACGCGCTCGATCCGCGTGGGCTCGGGCGGCATCATGCTGCCCAACCATGCGCCGCTGGTGGTGGCCGAGGCCTTCGGCACGCTGGCCGAGCTGTACCCGGGCCGCATCGACCTGGGCCTGGGCCGGGCGCCCGGCACCGACGGGCCCACGATGCGCGCGCTGCGCCGCGACCGCGTCGAGACCGAGGAAGACTTCCCGCGCGACGTCGCCGAGCTGCAGCGCCTGCTGGGGCCGGCCCAGCCGGGCCAGCGCATCATGGCCGTGCCGGGCGCGGGCACCGAGGTGCCCATCTGGCTGCTGGGCTCCAGCCTGTTCTCGGCGCAGCTCGCGGCCGAGCGGGGCCTGCCCTACGCCTTCGCCTCGCATTTCGCGCCTCGGCTGCTGCACCAGGCGCTGGACCTGTACCGCCGGCTGTTCCGCCCCTCTGCCACGCTGGACAGGCCCTACGTGGCGATCGGCGTGCCGGTGATCGCGGCCGATACCGACGAGAAGGCCGATTACCTCGCCAGCAGCACCTACCAACGGGTGCTGGGCATCCTGACTGGCCGGCGCGGCCTGCTGCAGCCACCGGTGCGTGACTACGCGGCCCAGCTGTCGCCGCAGGAGCGCGCGGCGATCGGCGACTTCCTGGCGGCGGGTGTGGTCGGCGGTCCGGAAACGGTGCGCAATGGCCTGCGGGAGCTGGCCGACGCCACGCGCGCGGACGAGTTCATGCTGGTGAGCGATGTGTACGAACCGGCGCTGCGGTTGCGCTCGCTGGAGATCGCCGCGCAGGCGAACGCCGCGGTGGAGGCCGCGCACACGGTCTGACACGCCGGGGCGCGGGCCTGTCGCCGGCAGCGGCTACCATCTCTGTCCGTCGCGCCGCTGGCGCCCCGCGTTCCGGTCCGACCGCCCTCCCCGACTTTTTTTCCCGCATGCCCGCGTTTTCTTTCGAAGCCCTCGATGCCCAGGGGCAGACCCGCAAAGGCACCCTCGAAGCCGACAACGCCAAGGCGGCGCGCAGCCTGCTGCGCGCCCAGGCGCTGGTGCCACTGGCCGTGGAGGCGCTCGCCACCGGCCAGGGCGCGGGCGGCGACGGCAGCGTCTCGCTCGGGCAGCGGCTGTTCACGCGGCCGGTGTTCGGCACCACGAGCCTGGCGGTATGGACGCGCCAGCTCGCGGGGCTGGTGTCCTCCGGGCTGCCGCTGGAGCGGGCGCTCACGGCGCTGGCCGACGAGTCGGACGACGACCGGCAGCGCCACCTGGTGGCCACGCTGCGGGCCGAGGTGAACGCCGGCTCCACCTTCTCGCGGGCGCTCACGGCGCATCCGCGGGAGTTCTCGTCCATCTATTGCGCGGTGATCGGCGCCGGCGAATCCAGCGGCCACCTGGGCCTCGTGCTGGAGCGCCTGGCGGACGACCTCGAAGAGCGGCAGGCGCTCAAGGCCAAGCTCATCGGCGCATCGCTCTATCCGGCGATCGTGACAGTGATCGCGATCGTGATCGTGCTGTTCCTCGTAGGCTACGTCGTGCCGCAGGTGGCCGCGGTGTTCGCGGGCAGCAAGCGCGCCCTGCCCTTCCTCACGGTGGCGATGATGGCCCTCTCCGACGCCGTGCGCAGCTATGGCTGGGCGGCCCTGGGGGTGCTGGTGGTGCTGGCGCTGGCCGCCCGCTCCGCGCTGGCCCGGCCCCGCGTGCGCGAGCGCTTCGATGCCGCCTGGCTGGGCCTGCCCGTGGTGGGGCGGCTCTCGCGCGGCTACAACGCGGCGCGCTTCACGGGCACACTGTCGATGCTGGCCGGCGCGGGCGTGCCCATCCTGAAGGCCCTGCAGGCCGCCGCCGAGACGCTGGGCAACACCGCCATGCGCGCGGACGCGCTCGATGCGCTGGTGCTGGTGCGCGAGGGCGCGCCCCTGGCCTCCGCGCTGGCGCAGAAAAAGCGGTTCCCCGGCCTGGTGTCGATGTTCGCCCGGCTGGGCGAGCAGACGGGGCAGTTGCCGCTGATGCTGCAGCGCGCGGCCGCGCAGCTGTCGGCCGAGGTGCAGCGCCGCGCGATGCAGCTGGCCACCATCCTGGAGCCCCTGCTAATCGTGGCGATGGGCGCGATCGTGATGCTCATCGTGCTGGCGGTGCTGATGCCGATCATCCAGCTCAACCAGTTCGTGAAGTAGCCCTGCCATGGCCCTGACCCTGGACGACAAGCTCGTCGTCGCCATCTCCTCCCGCGCGCTGTTCGATTTCGAGGAAGAAAACCGCCTGTTCGAGGCCGGCGACGAGGCCGCCTACATGCACCGCCAGCTGGAGCTGGTGCAGCAGCCCGCGCGCGCGGGCATCGCCTTCCCGCTGGTGCGCAAGCTGCTCGGCTTCAACACCGCCCAGTCGCAGCGCGTGGAGGTGGTGGTGCTGTCGCGCAACGACCCGGCCAGCGGCATGCGCGTGTTCGCCTCGGCGCACGCCGCGGGCATGCACATCGAGCGCGGGGTGTTCACGCGCGGGCGCGACCCGTTCGCCTACCTGCGGCCGCTGGGCGCGCACCTGTTCCTGTCGGCCAACGAGAAGGACGTGCAGCAGGCGCTGAACATCGGATTTCCCGCGGCGCGGGTAATGACCGACTCCACCCCGGCGGGCGACCGCTACCCGCACGAGGTGCGCATCGCCTTCGACGGCGACGCGGTGCTGTTCTCCGACGAGGCCGAGCGCATCTACCAGCAGGGCGGCCTGCCGGCCTTCCACGAGCACGAGGTGACCAAGGCGGCGCTGCCGCTGGCCGGCGGCCCGTTCAAGCCGCTGCTGGCGGCGCTGCACCGGCTGCAGCAGCAGGCCGACGCGTCCGAGACCATGCGCATCCGCACCGCGCTGGTGACGGCGCGCAGCGCGCCGGCCCACGAACGCGCCGTGCGCACGCTGCTGGACTGGGGCATCGCCGTGGACGAGGCGATGTTCCTCGGCGGGCTGGAAAAAGGCCCCTTCCTGCGGGAGTTCGAGCCCGATTTCTTCTTCGACGACCAGCGCAGCCACGTGGCCTCCGCGGCGCGGCACGTGCCGTCCGGGCACGTGAGCGCCGGCATCACCAACCTCCCGCGCGAGGAACCTCGGGCGGATGCGATGCTCCCACCATGATGCGACTTCGAACCCGACTGCATCCTTCCATGGCCGCCCTGGCGCTGGGCGTGGCGGCCACCCTCTCCTGCACTGGTGCGTCCGCCGCGGACGCACCTCCTGCGAAGGCAGTGGCCAGGGCCCCGCAGGCCTCCGCTGCCGCCGAGCCGGCCCAGCCCGCGGCCAGCCAGCCGCTCAGCAAGGGCGAGATCAAGGCGATCCGCGAATTCCACATGCTGGATTTCAATGGCGACGGCAAGCTCAGCCGCAAGGAGGTGGCGGTCATCCCGCGCCTGGCGGCCGCCTTCGACGATGCGGACACCAACCACGACGGCTACGTGACCCTGGACGAGGTGCGCGCCTATACGGTGAAGTACCGCGCGGAGCGCGACCGGGCGAAGGCCGCCGCGGCGGCCGCATCTGCCGACTCCCCGGCTCCGGCGGCATCGGCGCCGGCGGCCCGGAAGCAGTAGCCCGCGGCAGCACGGCCGCTGGCGGATCAGGAGCCGCCGGTGCGCTTGACCTTGGGATCGGCGTAGGTCAGCGGCTGGTCCTTGGTTTCCTGGGACATCCGCTCCTGCAGGCTGTTCTTGTTCATTTCCTGCGCCATCTCCACGGCAGAGCCGCTCGCGCGCCACATCGACTGGATGAACTCCAGCAACTGCTTGTAGATGGGCTCGGGCGGCGGGTCCTTGGCCTTCTCCGCCTCTTCCTTCTCTTTTTTCTTGACCTCGGTCCAGTCGCGGTTCGAAGGGTCCTTGTCCGAGGGCTTGTCCGGCTCCCGGATGGAGGTGCCCTCGCCCAGGCGGTCCGTGGACTCCACCGGGGTCACGCCGTTGACGGGCCTGACCGGCACCGCGCCGGAAGCGCCGGTGGAATACAAATCAGCGCCCTGGGGACGCCAGAGCGGCGATCGATCGACAGGTGGCATTTGCATGGCAGGCTTCCGTTGGTTGGCGAGAAACGTCCGGGGGGAGCTAACCCCATCTCGTACATCCATAACGGCAAAAAAAAGGGTGGATTAAGGCCTTTTTTCGCCTTTCGGTGCAATTTAAGGGTTTTCCCTTAGTTTTGCCACCTGCCAGTGGCCTACACGGGCTACAAAAAGCGTTCCAGCAGGCGCCGCGAGGCCTTGTCCAGCGCAGCCACGTCGGGCACGCGGAACTGGACGCCGTCGGCCGCGGCGATCAGCAGCGCGTTGCGGCTGCCCAGGCGCCGGATGTCCTCCTCGCCCTTCAGGATCAGCCGGGCCGCGCCCCGGTCGGTGTCCACGTCCCAGGTGCTCGGGGTGGAAAAGCTCGACACCGCGGTGATCCGCGTGATGGTGGGCATGAACTCACGCACGGCCAGTTCTTCCTCGATGAGCGCGCGCAGGGCCGCATCCACGCGGTCGAGCCGGTCGATCCAGAGGGCCTCATGGCCGTCCTGGCCCACGAGCGACAGGCCCTCGCCCGGAGCGGCGATGGGAAAGGCCCGCACGGGGGTGACGGCCTCGTGCACCGTGCCGTCGGCCAGCGTGAGCACCAGCCGGCCGTGCGCGTCGCGCTGCAGGCCGAAGGCGGGTAAAGCGTGGGGAGCGTTCATCGTGGCGGAACCGGGGGGTGAGTGGGGTGCGGTGGCCGCCATCATGGCGTCCCCGCGGGATGGGCCGAGTGGAGCATCGCGCTGTCCACTTCCACGAGGCCGGGAGCCTGCGCGTCCTCCTCGACGCGGCGTGCCTGGGCTTCGTAGAGGCGCCAGTAGGCGCCCTGCTTCTCCATGAGCTCGTCGTGCGGGCCGACCTCGACGATCTCTCCGCGGTCCATCACCACGAGGCGGTCGGCCTTGCGCAGCGTGGAGAGCCGGTGGGCGATCGCGATGGTGGTGCGGCCCTGCACGAGGTTGTCCAAGGCTTTCTGGATCTCCTCCTCGGTTTCGGTATCGACGGCCGAGGTCGCCTCGTCCAGGATGAGGATGCGCGGGTCGATGAGCAGGGCGCGCGCGATGCTGATGCGCTGGCGCTCGCCGCCCGACAGGCCCTGCCCCCGCTCGCCCACGAGCGAGTCGTAGCCGTGCGGCAGCCGCAGGATGAATTCGTGGGCATGGGCCGCGCGGGCCGCCGCGACGATCTCCTCGCGCGAGGCATCCGGCTTGCCATAGGCGATGTTCTCGGCGATCGTGCCGAAGAACAGGAACGGCTCCTGCAGCACCAGGCCGATGTGGCGCCGGTAGTCGGCCACGCGCAGGCGGCGCACGTCCACCCCGTCCACCTGGATGGAGCCCTCGGTCACATCGTAGAAGCGGCTGATGAGGTTCACCAGCGTGCTCTTGCCCGAGCCGCTGTGGCCCACGAGGCCGATCATCTCGCCGGGGCGTATCTGCAGGTCGAGGTTCCGGATGACGGAGCGGCTGCCGTAGCGGAAGTTGACGTTGTCCAGCGTGATGCGGCCCTGCACCTGCTGCAGCTGGACGGGGTGGACCGGGTCGGGCACGCTGCTGACGTGGTCCAGGATGTCGAAGATGCGCTTGGCGCCGGCGGCCGCCTTCTGCGTGACCGATACGATGCGGCTCATCGAGTCGAGCCGGCTGTAGAAACGGCCGATGTAGGCGATAAAGGCCGTCAGGATACCCACGGTGATCTGTCCGCCGGCCACCAGCCAGATGCCGAAGCCCCACACGATCAGCAGGCCGATCTCGGTCAGCAGCGTCACCGTGGGCGTGAACAGCGACCAGGTCTTGTTCACGCGGTCGTTGGCCTGCAGGTTGACGAGGTTGGCCTGGGCGAAGCGGTCGGACTCTCGCTTTTCCTGGGCGAAGGCCTTGACCACGCGGATGCCCGGGATGGTGTCGGCCAGCACGTTGGTCACCTCGGACCAGACGCGGTCGATCTTCTCGAAGCCCGTGCGCAGGCGGTCGCGCACCAGGTGGATCATCCAGGCAATGAAGGGCAGCGGCACCAGGGTGACCAGCGCCAGCCAGGGATTGATGGAGAACAGGATGGCCGAGGTCATCGTGATCATCAGCACGTCCGTGGCGAAATCGAGCGCGTTGAGCGACAGGAAGAGGTTGATGCGGTCCGTCTCCGCGCCGATGCGCGCCATCAGGTCGCCGGTCCGCTTGCTGCCGTAGTAGTCGAGCGAGAGCGTCAGCAGGTGTCTGTAGGTGGTGGTGCGCAGGTCGGAGCCGATGCGCTCGGACACCTTGGCCAGCACGAAGGTGCGCGCCCAGCCCAGGCCCCAGGCCACCAGGGCCGACAGCAACAGGCCGCCGAGATAGAAGCCCACGAGGCTCGCGTCGATCCGCTGCCCGTTCTGGAAAGGGATCAGGATCTTGTCCACGATGGGGATCGTCAGGTAGGGCGCGACCAGCGTGGCACCCGTGGAAGCCAGCGTGAGCAGGAAGCCCAGCAGCAGCTGGTGCCGGTAGGGATGCGCGAAGCGCCAGAGCCGCAGCAGCACCCAGGTGGACGTCTGGGGGGCCTGCTGGCGCGCGCATGCGGGGCACTCCTCCGCGTCGGGCGGCAGCACCGCGCCGCAGGCCTCGCAATGCGCCCCGTCGTCCGGCTCGGCCTCCAGCGGCCCGCCCAAGGGGGCCGACAGCTGCCCGACCTGCTGCTCGAACTTCTGCTGCAGCAGCAGCGCCTGGGGGTGGTGGCCCAGCGTGAAGCGCCACAGCGCCAGGCGCCGCGCGTCGTCGTGCAGCTCCAGCGTGCCGACGCCGCCATGCTCGATCAGCCGCACCGACAGGCCGGGCGCCAGGGCCCATTCGCCCGCGCCGCCGCCCGGCTCCTGCACCAGCAGGCGCTGCGTGGTGAGCATCAGCAGGCCGGGTGCGAAGCGCAGCGCGGCGCTCAGGTCAACCTCCAGTGTGGCCAGCACGTTTTCCGTGGGCGCGAGCCTGGCTCGCATTTCGGCCCAGATGGGGCCCGTCAAGACACCCGAGGCGTCCGCAGGATGGTGATGTTGCATGTTTGTGGGTACTCACACCAGGCCGGCTCAAGTGCCGGGCCTGTGTGCTGGGAGGCATTCTCTCTCCGATGCCCCGGAGGCGGCAGCGGCACCGCCATGTAACGCGCGCCCGCCCCCCTGCGCTGACAGGGCGCCCCGTCCCGACTTCGGCGCACAATCGCAACAGCCTTCCTTCGCTTTCCCGGTCCCCCGCGGCCGCAGATTCCTTTACGCTGCACTCCATGGCGACTTTCAATGACATCCAACTGCTGCGCATCACCTACCTGCGCGGCCCCAGCGTCTGGACCTACCGTCCCATCCTCGAGGTCTGGCTGGACCTGGGCGAGCTGGAGGACTGGCCGTCGGACAAGATCCCCGGCCTCAACGAACGCCTGACCACCTGGCTGCCGGCCCTGATCGAGCACCACTGCGGTGTGGGAGAGCGCGGCGGGTTCATCCAGCGCCTGGAAAGCGGCACCTGGATGGGCCATGTGCTGGAACATGTCGTGATCGAGTTGCTCAACCTGGCGGGCATGCCGGCCGAGTTCGGGCAGACGCGCGAGATCTCCCGGCGCGGCGTGTACCGCATGGTCTTCCGCTGCCCCGAGGAAGAAGTGGCGCGTACCGCGCTCGCCTGGGGACACCAATTGCTGATGGCCGCCATCAACGACCGGCCGTTCGACGTCAAGCCCGCCATCCAGGCCATCAAGACCAGCATCAATGACAGCTACCTGGGCCCCAGCACCGGCAGCATCGTGGACGCGGCCGGCGAGCGCCGCATTCCGCACATCCGCCTGAACGACGGCAACCTCGTGCAGCTGGGCTACGGCGCCGCGCAGCGCCGCATCTGGACGGCCGAGACCGACCAGACCAGCGCCATCGCCGAGGGCATCGCGCAGGACAAGGACTTCACCAAGCGCCTGCTGGCCACCTGCGGCGTGCCGGTGCCCGAAGGCCGCGTGGTCGCCAATGCCCAGGAAACCTGGGACGTGGCGCAGGACATCGGGTTTCCCGTCACCGTCAAGCCCTCGGACGGCAACCACGCCCGCGGCGTGACGCTGGAGCTGTACGGCGAGGCCGAGATCCGGGCTGCCTTCGCCCTGGCCGAGCCCGAGGGCTCGGCGGTGATCGTCGAGCGCTTCATCGAGGGCACCGAGCACCGCCTGCTGGTGGTGGGCGGCAAGGTGGTGGCGGCCTGCCGCGGCGAGGTGGTGAGCGTCTCGGGCAATGGGCGCTCCACGCTGCGCGAGCTGGTGGACATGGTCAACCAGGATCCGCGCCGCGGCCCCGAGCAGGAGTACCCGCTCGACTGGATCAAGCTGGAAGCGCCGGCGGTGCAGCTGGAGCTGCAGCGCCAGGGCGTCACGCCCGACACCGTGCCCGCCCAGGGCCAGAGCATCCTGCTGCAGCGCAACGGCAACATGGCCATCGACTGCACGGACGAAGTGCACCCCGACGTCGCCTACTACGCCCAGCTGGCCGCCCGGATCGTGGGCCTGGACATCGCCGGCATGGACATGATCCTGCAGGACGTCTCGCGCCCCATGAAGGAGCAGGGCGGCGCCATCCTCGAGGTGAACGCCGGACCCGGACTGCTGATGCACCTCAAGCCCACCAGCGGCACGCCCCGCCCCGTGGGCATGGCCATCGTGGACCACCTCTTCCCGCGCACCGACGAGGGCCCGGGCGCGGGCCGCATCCCGCTGGTGGGCATCGCCGGCACGCAGGGCAACGCCTTCATCGCGCGGCTGGTGGGCTGGCTGCTGCAGCTGTCGGGCAAGCTCACCGGCGTGGCGAGCAGCGAAGGCATGTTCCTGGCCAACCGCCGCACGCAGCACACCGATACCGCCGACTGGGCCGGAGCGCATCGCCTTCTCACCAACCGCCTGGCCGAGGCCGCGGTGGTGCAGACCACGGCTCGCTCCATCCTGGAAGAAGGCCTGGCCTACGACCGCTGCCTGGTCGGCGTGGTCACCGACATGCAGGGCTGGGAACAGCTCGCCGACCATGACGTGCTCGAGCCCGCGCAGATGACCCGGGTGATGCGCACGCAGATCGACCTGGTGCTCGACGACGGCGCCGGCGTGCTCAACGCCGAAGACGCGCAGGTGGCGGATCTGGCCCGCCTGTGCGACGGGGAAGTGCTGTTCTACGCGCTGCATGCCGACAACCCCGTGGTGGCCGCGCACCGCGCCGACAGGGACGGTCGTGCCGTGTTCGTGCAGGGCGGAAACGTGGTGCTGGCCACCGGGACCAAGGAGCGGGTGCTGGGTTCGCTGGCCAGCCTGAGCCTGGCCGGCAGCACGCAGCCCGGCACCGCGGCCCTGCTGGCCGCGATCGCCACGGCCTGGGCCCTGGACATCACGCCCGACCTGATCGCTGCCGGCATCAAGACCTTCGAGTACACGCACTGATTCGCCCCCGAGAGCACTACTTCCATGCAGATCTCCCGAATCCGCGCCCTGCGCGGCCCCAACATCTGGACCCGCAGCACCGCCATGGAGGCCGTCGTCCACTGCGACGTCGCCGAGCGCGACATCACCCTTCTGCCCGGCCTGGAGGACCGCCTGCGGGCACGCTTCCCGCGCATCGGCACGCTGCGGCCCGAAGGCGCCGCGGTGCCCGTCTCGCTGGCCGAGGTCGTAGAGACCGCCGCGCACTCGCTGCAGGCCCTGGCCGGCTGCCCCATCACGTTCAGCCGCACGCATGCCACGGTGGAGGAAGGCACGTACCAGGTCGTGGTCGAATACACCGAGGAAGCCGTCGGCCGCCTGGCCATGGAGCAGGCCGAACGGCTGGTGCAGGCTGCGCTGGCCGACACCCCCTTCGACGCGCATGCCGTGGTCAACCAGTTGCGCGAACTGGACGAGGACGAGCGCATCGGCCCCTCCACCGGCTCCATCGTGGATGCCGCCGTGGCCCGGGGCATTCCTTTCCGCCGGCTGACCAGCGGCTCGCTGGTGCAACTGGGCTGGGGCTCCCGGGCCCGGCGCATCCAGGCCGCGGAACTGGACATGACCAGCGCCGTGGCCGAATCCATCGCGCAGGACAAGGACCTCACGAAGCGCCTGCTGCATGCGGCCGGCGTTCCCGTGCCGCTGGGCCGACCCGTGGCCGACCTGGAAGATGCGTGGAAGGTGGCCGGGGAAGTCGGCCTGCCCGTGGTCATCAAGCCCCAGGACGGCAACCAGGGCAAGGGCGTGACGGTGAACATCACCACGCGCGCCCAGCTGGAGGCAGCCTATGCCACCGCGCGGGCCTTCAGCGACGAGGTGATGGTCGAGCGCTTTCTGCCCGGCCATGACTTCCGCCTGCTGGTGGTCGGAAACCAGCTGGTGGCGGCCGCACGCCGCGAGCCGCCGCAGGTGCTGGGCGACGGCCACCACACCATCCGCGAGCTGGTGGAGATCGTCAACCAGGATCCGCGCCGCGGCAGCGGCCACGGCACGGCGCTGACCAAGGTGCGCCTGGACGACATCGCCATCGCCCGCATCGCATCCGAAGGCCTCACGCCCGAGTCCGTGCCGGCCCAGGGCCAGCGCGTGGTACTGCGCAACAACGCCAACCTGTCCACGGGCGGCAGCGCCACCGACGTGACGGACGACGTGCACCCCGAAGTGGCCGCACGCGCCGTGGAGGCCGCGCAGACCATCGGCCTGCACATCTGCGGCGTGGATGTGGTCTGCGAGACCATGCTGCGTCCTCTGGAAGAGCAGAACGGGGGCATCGTCGAAGTCAATGCCGCCCCCGGCCTGCGCATGCACCTGGCGCCGTCCTTCGGCCGCCCGCGCAACGTGAGCGTGCCCATGGTCGATGCCCTGTTCCCGCCCGGAGAGAACGGCCGCGTACCGCTGGTGGCGGTCACCGGCACCAACGGCAAGACCACCACCACGCGCCTGATCGCGCACCTGTTCACGGCCCATGGCTGGCGCACCGCGATGACCAACACGGACGGCGTGTACGTGAACGGCCGGCAGATCGACAGCGGCGACTGCTCGGGCCCCCGGAGCGCGCGCAATGCGCTCGCCCACCCCGAGACCGATGCCGCGGTGCTGGAATGCGCGCGCGGCGGCCTGCTGCGCGAAGGCCTGGGCTTCGACCGCTGCCAGGTGGCCGTGGTCACCAACGTGGGCGAAGGCGACCACCTGGGCATGAACTTCATCCACACCGTGCAGGATGTGGCCATCCTCAAGCGCGTGGTCGTGCAGAACGTGGCCGCCGACGGCTACGCCGTGCTCAACGCCGCCGACCCGCACGTGGCCGCCATGGCGCCGAGCAGCCCGGGCAAGGTCATCTTCTTCGCGCTGGACCGCCACCATCCGGTCATGGCCACGCACCGTGCCCGGGGGCAGCGCGTGGTGTACGTGGACGGCGACCACATCGTGGCGGCCGAGGACTCCTGGAGGGAGCAGATCGCCCTGCGCGACATCCCGCTCACGCGCAACGGCGCGATCGGCTTCCAGGTCGAGAACGCGATGGCCTCCATCGCCGCCGCCTGGGGCATCGGCCTGCCGTGGGACACCATCCGCCGCGGCCTGGCCGGCTTCGTCAACGACAGCGACAACGCCCCCGGCCGCTTCAACGTCATGGACTTCCGCGGCGCGACCGTGATCGCCGACTACGGCCACAACCCCGACGCGATGCGCGCCCTGGTGGCGGCCGTGGACGCCCTGCCCGGCAACCGCCGCAGCGTGGTGATCAGCGGTGCGGGCGACCGGCGCGACGAGGACATCCGCGGGCAGACCGGGATCCTGGGCGCCGCCTTCGACGACGTCATCCTCTACCAGGATGCCGCCCAGCGCGGCCGGGCCGACGGCGAGGTGATGGCGCTGCTGCGCGAGGGCCTGGCCGATGCCTCGCGCACGAAGTACATCGACGAGATCCGCGGCGAGTTCGCAGCCATCGACGCCGCACTCGCCCGGCTGCAGCCGGGCGACCTGTGCCTGGTGCTGGTGGACCAGGTGGAGGAGGCGCTCACCCACCTCGCCCGGCGTTGCGCCGAAGGCAGCGGAGCCGCGGCATGAGCGCCGTGCCCGCTTTCCTGCGCCGGATCGCCCGGCCCGCGCTGGCCTGCGCGCTCGCCGGCATGGCGCTGGCCGCGGCCGCGGACGGCCAGAAGATCGGCTCCGTCGATACGGCCTTCCAGTGGATCGGCCGCGACCACGACATCCTCGTGGAAGCCTACGATGACCCCGCCGTGCAGGGCGTGACCTGCTACGTCTCCCGAGCCCGCAAGGGCGGCATCAAGGGCACGCTGGGCCTGGCGGAAGACAGGGCGGAGGCGTCCATCGCCTGCCGCCAGGTCGGGCCCATCGCCTTCCCGCAGCCGCTCAAGGCCCAGGAAGAGGTGTTCAGCGAACGCATGTCCATCCTCTTCAAGCGGCTGCGCATCGTGCGCATGGTGGATGCGCAGCGCAATACGCTGGTCTATCTCACCTATTCCGACAAGCTCATCGAGGGCTCGCCCCAGAACGCGGTCACGGCCGTGCCGGTGGACCGCGCCACACCGATCCCCTTGCGCAAGTAAGCGCGCACTTTCCCCCTGGCAGCCTCCGCCCGGGGCCGTTGCCATGGCGTCCAGGCAAAAAAATACCCGCCAAAGCGGGTAAACAGCAGCCTGAGTAAGGAGGGAGGGAGAAGAGACAGCGGCTGCCGAACCTCTAATGTGCCCTGCTTGACTTAGGCCAATCTTAAGAATGGCCCGGGCGCGGCGCCCGGCCGCCTCACCCCTGCGCGGCGATCTGCCGCAGGGCCTGCTCGAACACCTCCGGAGGCTGGCCGCCCTGGATCAGGTGCCGCCCGTTCACGATGACGGCCGGCACGGAGTGGATGCCGTGCTGCTGGTAGAAGGATTCGCGCTCGCGCACCGCATCGGCGTACTCGCCGGATTCCAGCACCTGCTGCGCGCGCGCCGCATCCAGGCCTGCGCCGGCGGCCAGCTGCACGAGCAGCGCCCGGTCGCCGGGGTCGCGGCCCTCCGTGAAGTAGGCATGGAACAGGGCCCGCTTGAGCGCTTCCTGCGCCTGCGGGCCGGCCGTCTCGTGCGCCCAGTGCAGCAGCTGGTGCGCATCGAAGGTGTTGTAGATGCGGCTGCGGCGGTCCATGCGGAACTCGAAGCCCAGTGCAACCCCTCGCTCCGCGATGGCGCGCTGCGTCTGCGCGGTCTGCTCGGGGGAGGCCCCGTACTTCTCCGCAAGGTGTTCGCCGATGTCCTGCCCCCCGGGCGGCATCTGCGGATTGAGCTCGAACGGCTGGAAATGCAGCTCTGCCTGCACGGAGCCCTGGAGCCTGTCCAGCGCCCGGCCGAGCGACTGCAGGCCGATGGCGCACCAGGGGCAGGAAATGTCGGAGACGAAATCGATGCGCAACGGGGCGGCGGAGGTAGATGGCGGGGGCACGGCGGACATGGAGTATCTCCTTGGGAAACCATGGAATGCGCAGGAGCATGGCAGGACCCGAGAGCCCTTGCAGGACGGCGGCAAAGGCGCCATGTGGCTTATGCCATGCCCCGATCATCCTCCACGACTCCCGATCTCTTCGACGGCGACCCCGCCGGGGCCTCTGACATCCCGCTGGGGCCGGGAGCGGCGCTGCTGCGCGGGTTCGCGCTGCCGGTAGTGTCGGCCCTGCGCGAGGGGGTGCTGGCTGTGGCCCGTACCGCCCCCTGGCGGCACATGGAAACCCCGGGCGGGCGGGCGATGTCGGTCGCCACCACGTCCTGCGGCCGCCTGGGCTGGGTGAGCGACCGCCGCGGCTACCGCTACGCCCCGCTCGATCCCGGCTCCGGCGCGGCCTGGCCCGCCATGCCGGACGCCTTCCGGCGGCTGGCCTGCGAGGCGGCCGCGCACGCCGGGTTCGCGGATTTCGAGCCCGACAGCTGCCTGGTCAACCGCTACGCCCCCGGCACGCGCCTGTCGCTGCACCAGGACCGTGACGAGCGCGACCTGCAGGCGCCGATCGTGTCGGTATCGCTCGGGCTCCCGGCGGTGTTCCTGTGGGGCGGCTTCGCGCGCACCGGCCCGGTGGCGCGCGTGCCGCTGCAGCACGGCGATGTGGTGGTGTGGGGCGGACCGGACCGGCTGCGCTTTCACGGCGTGCAGCCGGTGAAGGACGGGCTGCACCCGCAATGGGGCGTGGAGCGGGTGAACCTCACCTTCCGCAAGGCGGGCTGAGCCCTAGCTGAAACTCCGGCTGCGGACGAACCAGCGGCTGGCCGTCCGGCGGGCCTCGTCCGCCATCCACTGGGCCACGCCCGCCGCGTATTCGCCCTCGATCACGCCCTGGGCGGCCTGCGTCAGCGCGCCAGCCACGCTGTTCGACAGCGCGGCGCGGCTGTCGCTCAGGGATCGCTGGAGGGTGCCTGCGACCGGCCTCGCGGGGGTGCCGGACTGCACCGGCGGCGGGCCCGGCGCATGCGCCACTGCCAGGGCGTCGCGCTGGCGGGCCATCCTCTGCCAATAGGCCAGCAGCATGCCCAGGCCCGCGAGCAGTTGCAGGACCACCAGTTGGCGGTCCTGCAGATGCCGGAGCGTGCCGTACACCACCTCGCCGATCAGGTCCTCGGCCAGTTGCGCTCCGTCGAGCCGCACCAACGCCTGTGCGATGCGCCAGGCCGTTTCCTGGTCTCCGCGCTGCGCGAGCTGCCCTGGCAGCGCGTTTGCCCCGGCGGAGAACCATTGCGAAGCCGTGGCCAGTTGCGCAGCCATGGCACCGACGAGTTCGGGTTGCCGCAGGGTGTCCAGAGCGACGGCGGTCCACACCGGGTGGGCGCGCATCTCTTCTGTCAGTCGGGCTGCCTGCCGGACCATGTTGCGCCAAACGGGCTGCAGCCCGGGGAGGTCGCGTGGAAACAGCGCGCGCCATGCGCCCGCGCCTCCGGGGCCTGCCGGACCTTGCGGACTCTCCAGCCCGGGCCCGCGCGGAGATGGGACGGGGGATGCGGAACGGGAGGAGGACATGCCCGCGGCGCGCGGCGGACGGTCGGCGTTTCCGGGCAGCCCCGCATGCGCAGGCAGGGAGCGGGCGCGCGGCAGCAACGGGCCCGCATGGGCGTGCCGCCGCGGCCCGGCATCCTGCGGCCGCGCGGCGTCATGCGCGCCTGGCACCGTGGCAGGTCCGGGGTACGGGGGCCCAGCCTGGCGGCGGGACGATCGTGGCGACGTGGCAGAGGGCGTGGAAGGCATCGGAGCGCTCGACGAAGGCGGGCGCGGCGCTGCTGCGCCCGGCCCTGCGGAAGGGATGCGTTGACCCCCTGCGCATTGAAATCGCACGGGCATCGCCAGCGGAGCCGGCATGCGAACCGGCAGGCGCATGCGCGAACCTGCGGCCCCGGCGGCACCCGCCGGGGGAAACGCTTCAGGCGCCGGCCGCCTGCAGTGCGGGCATGCGCCCCGAGCCCACGTGCCCCCTGCGGCCCTGGCTTGCCGGAGCACGCGGCGCGCCGTGGCCGCCCGGGAAATCGGTGGACAGCGCCAGCGAGGAATGATGGGGCAGCTCAAAGCCGCGGTCCGGGTCCTGCACCGCCCAGGCCCGGATCTTGGGGGCGGACGACTGCACGCTGCCGAAGATCGTGGCGAAGGCCACGTCGGCGGCATCGCGGCCGGTCGCCAGTCGCACCATGCCCATGGGGATGGCCGTGCCGGACGGATCGAACACGTACCAGCGGTCGCCGAGGAAGACCTCCACGTAGGCGTGGAAATCGGGCGGCCCCAGCGCAGGATCGGCGCCGTAGTCGGTGCCGGTCGCGATGCGGGCCGGGATGTTCAGCGCGCGGCACAGCGCGATCATGAGGTGCGCAAAATCGCGGCAGACCCCCACGCGCTCCACGAAGGTGTCGATGGCCGACGTGGTGGAGTTGGAAGTGTTGGAGCGGAAGGCGACGTGGCCGCGCACCCAGTCGCAGATGGCCTGCACGCGGCTGTAGCCCTGCCACAGGTGGCCGAATTCGCGCATGGCCAGCGTGACGAGGCGGTCGGACTGGCAGTAGCGGCTGGGCAGGATGTAGCCGACAGCCTCGGGTGGCAGGTCGCGCACCGGCACTTCGGGAATGCGCGCCGGATCGGCGGCATGGTGGTGCATGTCCACCGTGGCCGCGTAGGCGACGGTGAGCGGCCCTGGCGCGGCGTGCAGACGCATGCAGCGCGTGCCGGTGGCGGGATCGGTGTGCAGCCGCGGCACCGCGTCCGGCTGGCTGATCTCCATGCTTTCTTCCTGGACCTTTTGCCCCCCGGTGTGCGCAGCATGGATGTTGAAGACAAAGTCCGCGCCAGGACCGTCGCCAACGCTGTACTCCAATTCCACCTGGAGCTTGATTCGGATCATGTGTGTTCCCGGGCCAAAAGGAATATCGGAGCGCGCAAGGCACGGTGCATTCGGATCGATTGCGAAGCAGCCGGAAACCGTGGGCGCGTTCAGCCAAGTATCCGGATCCTGCGGCCTTCGGTGTGTCGGAGGAAGGCGCATCGCAGCGCCAGCGTCCCGCGGCCAAAGCGCGCTTGTCCTACAGCCTGCCCCATCGCGGCGGAAAAAGATGCCCTCTTCCGCGCACAGCGGCCCACATTCCCACAAGGAACGCCCCATGCCCAAGAACACATCCTCCCCGAGCGACTCCGCAGGCACGAAAGCGCCCCGCAAGGCGAAAGCCGCCTCCGCGGCGGCCACCGGCGACACCGCCCGCGGCCAGGGCGGGGAACTGCAGCAGCAGGCCGGCGGCGGCCACCCGGTGCTCACGACGCAGCAGGGCATCCCCGTCGCGGACAACCAGAACTCGCTGCGCCCCACGCCGCGCGGGCCCACCCTGCTCGAGGATTTCATCCTGCGCGAGAAGATCACGCATTTCGACCACGAGCGCATTCCCGAGCGCATCGTGCATGCACGCGGCAGCGCCGCGCACGGCGTGTTCGAGCTCACCGAAAGCCTGGAGAAGTACACCACCGCGCGCATCCTCACCGAAGTCGGCAGGCAAACGCCCGTGTTCTGCCGCTTCTCCACGGTGGCCGGCGGCGCGGGCTCGGTGGACACGCCGCGCGACGTGCGCGGCTTCGCCGTGAAGTTCTACACCGACGAAGGCAACTGGGACCTGGTCGGCAACAACATCCCCGTGTTCTTCATCCAGGACGCGATGAAGTTCCCCGACCTCGTGCACGCCGTGAAGATGGAGCCCGACCGCGCGTTCCCGCAGGCCGCGAGCGCGCACGACACGTTCTGGGATTTCATTTCGCTCATGCCCGAGAGCCTGCACATGATCATGTGGGCGATGAGCGACCGCACCATCCCGCGCAGCCTGCGCACGATCGAAGGCTTCGGCGTGCATTCCTTCCGCCTGCTGAACGCGCAGGGCGAGAGCACGTTCGTGAAGTTCCACTGGCGCCCTCGCCTGGGCCTCCAGTCCACCGTGTGGGACGAGGCGGTGAAGCTGCAGAGCGCCGACAACGATTTCCACCGGCGCGACCTGTTCGAGGCCATCCAGGCGGACGACTTTCCCGAATGGGACCTGGCCGTGCAGCTCTTCACCGAGGAAGAGGCCGCACGCTTCCCGTTCGACCACCTCGACCCGACCAAGCTGGTGCCCGAGGAACTGGTGCCCCTGAAGACCATCGGCCGCATGACGCTGAACCGCTGGCCCGACAACTTCTTCGCCGAAACCGAGCAGGTGGCCTTCTGCCCCGCCAACGTGCCGCCGGGCATCGACTTCTCCAACGATCCGCTGCTGCAGGGCCGCCTCTTCTCGTACCTGGACACGCAGCTGTCGCGGCTGGGCAGCCCGAACTTCGTGCAGATCCCGATCAACGCGCCGAAGTGCCCTTTCCACAACATGCAGCGCGACGGCCACATGCAGATGCAGGTGCCCAAGGGCCGCGTGGCCTATGAGCCGAGCAGCCTCCAGCAGGACACGCCGCGCGCCTCCGTGGCCCAGGGCTTCCGGCATTTCACCGAGCGCCTGGCCGATGACGACGGCGCCAAGGGCCGCCTGCGCCCGGAAAGCTTCGCGGACCACTACAGCCAGGCGCGCATGTTCTACCGCAGCCAGAGCGCCATCGAGCAGGCGCACATGGCCTCGGCGCTGGTGTTCGAGCTGTCGAAGGTGGAGACCGAGCGCGTGCGCATCGCCGTCGTCGCCCAACTGCTGAACGTGGACGAGGGCCTGGCCCAGCGCGTCGCGGACGGCCTCGGCCTGCCCGAACTGCCGGCGCCCTTCCCGGCCGCGGCGCCCGCGCAGGACCTGCCGCTGTCGCCCGCGCTGCGCATCATCGACCGCATGAAGCCCACGCTGCAGGGCCGCTGCATCGGCATCCTGGTGGCTGACGGATCGGCACCGGAGCCGATCGCCGCGCTGCGCAAGGCCGCCGAGAAGGCCGGCGCGCAGGTGAAGATCGTGGCACCCAAGGTCGGCGGCGCCGTGCTGTCCGACGGGTCGCGGCTGCCGGCCGACGGCCAGCTCGCGGGCACGCCGTCGGTGGTGTTCGATGCGGTGGCCTCGGTACTGGCTCCCAAGGCCGGCGCACAGCTCGCCCGCGAGGCCGCGGCGGTGGACTGGTTCCGCGACGCCTTCGGCCACCTGAAGGCGATCGCCGCCTGCAAGGGCTCCCAGCCCATCCTGGCGGCCGCCGGCATCGAGCCGGACGCCGGCGTGCTGGCCCCCGACGACGTTTCCGCCTTCATCAAGGCGGCCGCGACCCGCCAATGGGAGCGCGAGCCCAAGGTGCGGATGCTGGCATGATCCAGTCCCCCGCGCCGGCTCCCGCCACCGACTCCCTCCGACCTTCCACCCCCGAACCCTTCCCAGGGACAGACCACTCCATGACTCCCCTGCGTATCCTGTACGTGGAAGACAACGCCGAACTCCGCGAAACCATCGGCATGCTGCTGGAAGGCGACGACCGCGAGGTCGTTTCCTGCGCCACGGCGGAGGAAGCCCTGAAGCTGGACGGGCCGCAGCCCTTCGACATCGTGGTGACCGACGTGAGCCTGCCGGGCATGTCCGGCACGGACCTCTGCCGCAAGCTGCTGCAGGTCGATTCCCAGCGCTGGATCGTGCTGTGCTCAGGCTACCAGTTCGGCCACGGGCTGGACACCCTCGGCCCGAACGTGCGGGCGCTGCTCAAGCCGTTCGAGCTGGAAGACCTGGAAGCACTGATGGAGTCGATCCGCAGTGCGCTGCGACCCGGCACGGCCTGAGTCAAGGCCTGCGGCTGGGCGCGCGGCACGCAGCCATCGCCAGAGCCGCTGCCAGGTACGCGCCCGGCGGCACTCCCTGCCCCCTTCAGTCCTGTCCAGACAATGTGCAGGGCGGCGCCTCGCGCGGCAGCTCGACTCGGAACACGGTGCGCCCCTCGTGCGAGCACACGCTGATCGTGCCCCGGTGCCCCTCCACGATCTGGTGGACGATGTAGAGACCCAGCCCCAGCCCCTGGTGGCGGCCGGGCTCGCGCTCTCGCCCGCGGAAAGGATCGAAGAGCTGCGGGATCAGCGCCTGGGGAATCTCCCCGCCGTTGCGGACCGTCATCACGACGCTGTGCGCCGCACTGCCGTCCAGCGCGGCCTGGACGGGCTGCTGCGGGTCGCCGTGGTGGATGGCATTGCCCAGCAGGTTGGACACGACCTGGCACAGCCGCTCGGCATCCCACTCGCCGCCGAGGTCGCCCTCCTGCACCACCTCGATCACGCGCTCGGGATGGCTGGTGCGCCACTCGGCGGCCGTGCGCTGCACGAGCTCGCCCAGGTCGGCCGGCGCCGCCCGCACCGGCAGTCCGCCGAACTGGCGCACGCGCGTCACGTCCAGCAGGTCCTCGATCATGCGGCCCATGCGCTGCGCGCTGGTCTGCACCTTGTCGGCCATCGCCAGCACCTTGTCGGGCTCCTGCGTCTTGCGCAGCACGGCGGCGCTGGCGAGGATGGCGCTCAGCGGGCCGCGCAGGTCGTGGCTGAGCACGGCCATGAACATCTCGCTGAGCTTCAGCGCTTGGGTGCGGTCCTGCAGCTCGCAGGCCAGCGCCACCTTCTGCCGGTGCAGCTCGAAGAACACGTTGGCCTTGTTGACCAGCATGTGCGGGTCGATGGGCTTGTAGAGGAAATCGACGGCGCCATTCTCGTAGCCCTTGAACTGCCAGTTCTGGTCGCGCGAGCCCGCGGTCATGAAGATGAGGGGAATGTGGCGGGTGCGCTCGCTGCCCCGGATGAGCTCGGCCAGTTCGAAGCCGTTCATCTCGGGCATCTGCACGTCGAGCATCGCCAGCGCCACGTCGGTGTGGGCCAGCAGCAGCTCCAGCGCCTCGGGGCCCGAGGCCGCCTTCAGGATGTGCACGTCGTCGCGGCGCAGCAGCGCCTCGAGCGCGATCAGGTTCTCCGGCACGTCGTCCACCAGCAGGCACTTCACCGGAACGGCGTGGCGCTGTGGCACGGGCGCGGCGGGGGGCATGCGCGGCGGCGCGATCATGCGCGGCTCCCCGGTGGCAGCGCGGCCAGCCAGTCGGCGATGCGCTGCGGCGAAAGGACGTGGGCGGGCGTACACAGCTGCAGCGCCGCCTCGGGCATGGAAGTCATGGGAGCGCTTTCGGGATCTTGCACGATGGTCGTGCCGCCCGCGGCCTGCACGGCCGCGATGCCCTGGGCACCGTCGTGGTTGGCGCCGGAGAGCAGGATGGCCAGCAGCCGCCCGGCATAGGCGTCCGCGGCGGTCTCGAAAAGAACGTCGATCGACGGACGCGAGAAATGCACGGGCTCATCGACGGAGAGGGCCAGCGACGGCCCCGCGTCGATGAGCAGGTGGTAGTCGGGCGGCGCGAAATAGACGGTGCCTGCTTCCACCGGCTCCTTGTCCTGTGCCTCGCGCAGCGTCAGCGCGCTGCGCGGCTGGAAGATCTCGCACAGCAGGCTGCGCCGGTCGCGGGGCAGGTGCAGTGCCACGAACACGGCCATGCGCTGCGCCGGGCCCAGGGCCGGCAACAGCACGGACAGCGCCTCGATGCTGCCGGCGGAGCCGCCGATGACGATGGCCTCGAACGGCCGGGCGGGCACCTGCGGGGCGACGGTGGGACGGATCATGCGCCCCCCCGCTTCTGGTAGATGCGCTCGGGAGCGACCAGCTCGTCGAAGGACTGCGCGTGCGACGAAAAGCGCAGCGACTCCTTGGAACCCAGGCCCAGGAAGCCCTTGCGGCAGAGCGCTTCGCTGAAGAGGCCCAGTGCCCGGTCCTGCAGTTCGCGGTCGAAGTAGATGAGCACGTTGCGGCAGGAGACCAGCTGCACCTCGGCGAACACGCTGTCGGTCGCCAGGCTGTGGTCGGAGAACACGATGTGCCGGCGCAGGCTCTTGTCGAACACCACGCGGCCGTAGGCGGCCGTGTAGTGCTCCGACAGCGATCCCTTGCCGCCGGACCGGGCATGGTTTTCGGTGAACGAGGGCACGCGGTCGATCGCGTACACGCCGGCCTCGGCCTTCTGCAGGGCATTGGCGTTGATGTCGGTGGCGTAGATCAGCGTGCGCTCCAGCAGCCCCTCCTCGCGCAGCAGGATGGCGAGCGAGTACACCTCTTCCCCCGTGCTGCAGCCGGCCACCCAGATCTTGAGCGAGGGGTAGGTGCGCAGCACCGGCACCACCGTCTCGCGCAGCGCACGGAAATAGGTGGGATCGCGGAACATCTCGCTCACCTGGACGGTGAGGTATTCGAGCATGGCCGGGAACACTTCCGGGTCGTGCAGCACCAGGTCCTGCAGCTGCGAGAGCGTGCGGCAGGAAAAACGCGTGAGCGCCGACTGCAGGCGGCGCTTGAGCGATGCCTGCGCGTAGCCGCGGAAGTCGTAGTGGTAGCGGCGGTAGATGGCCTCCACGAGCAGGTGCTGCTCGATATCGAAGGTCTTGCGCCGCAGCGCCGCCCGGGCTTCGTCTTCGGGGTTCACTTGGGCATCCACACGCGCACCAGGGAGAGCAGTTTCTCGACGTCCAGCGGCTTGGCGATGTAGTCGTTGGCGCCGGCCGCGAGGCATTTCTCCTGGTCGTCCTTCATGGCCTTGGCCGTGAGGGCGATGATGGGAAGGCGCCGCCACTCCTGGCGCTTGCGGATCTCGCGCATGGCGGTGAAGCCGTCCATCTCGGGCATCATGATGTCCATGAGCACCAGGTCCACCTGGGGCGCATCGCCGGACTGGGAGCGCTCCAGGGCCTCCAGCGCCTCCCGGCCGTTGCGCGCGATCTGCACCTTCGCGCCGGTCGGCTCGAGCACGCTGGAGAGCGCGAAGATGTTGCGCACGTCGTCCTCCACCACCAGGATGCTGCGGCCCTCGAAGGTCGCTTCGCGGTCGCGCGCCAGCCGCAGCATCTGCTGCCGCTCCGCAGGCAGGCTGGACTCCACCTGGTGCAGGAACAGGGTGACCTCGTCGAGCAGGCGCTCGGGCGAGCGCGCATCCTTGATGATGATGGACTTGGAAAAGCGCCGCAGCCGCTGCTCCTCGTCGCGCGAGAGCGACCGGCCGGTATAGACGATCACCGGCGGGAAGGCGACCTCCTCCTGCCCGGCCATCTGCTCGAGCAGCTCGTAGCCGCTCAGGTCCGGCAGGTTCAGGTCCATGACCATGCAGTCGAAGGTGCTCTCGCGCAGCAGTTGCAGCGCGCGCTGCGCGGTTTCCGCGCCGACGATCTCCACGTCGCCGTTGGCCAGCAGGTGGCGCATGCTTTCGCGCTGGCGGTCGTCGTCCTCCACCACCAGCACGCGGCGCAGCGCCTGGGTGAACTTGGCTTCCATGCGCTGCAGCGCCTGCACGAGCTCGTCGCGCTTGACGGGCTTGAGCGCGTAGCCCATGGCGCCCAGGCCCAGGGCCTCCTGCGAATAGTCGGCCACCGACACGACGTGCACCGGAATGTGCCGGGTCGCGGGATTGCGCTTGAGCTGGTCGAGCACGCCCAGCCCGGAGAAATCGGGCAGGTTCATGTCCAGCACCACGGCGCTGGGCATGTAGTCGCCGGCGGCCGCGAGGCCTTCGCCGCCGCTGTGCGTGACGATGCACTGGAAGCCCATCTCGTGGGCCAGGTCGTAGAGGATGCGCGCGAAGCGCGTGTCGTCCTCCACCACCAGGATGGTGCGCTTGCCGGCCTGCAGCGCGTCGCGGTCGTCGGCCACCGCCGATGCCGGCCGCCGCGGCGGGGCCGGCATGGGGGCGAGGGCCGGCTGCTCGGCCACCTCCGCCGCCAGGGCGGAGGCCGGCGTGGCGCTGGCCGTGGCCACCGCGCGCTGCGGCGCGGGGGCCGGGGCCTGGAAGGCGGCCTGGTTGATGGCCTGGGGACCTTCGGGGGCCTGCAGCGGCAGCACCAGCGTGAACACGCTGCCCTGGCCGGACGTGCTCTGCACCGAGATGCTGCCGCCCAGCAGCTGGGCAAGGTCGCGCGAGATCGACAGCCCCAGCCCCGTTCCACCGTACTTGCGGTGGGTGCTGCCATCGGCCTGGCGGAACGCCTCGAAGATCAGCTTCTGCTGGTGGTCGGGAATGCCGATGCCCGTGTCGCGCACCGAGAACGCCATCCGGCCGTCGGGCCGGGCCGCCACGCGCAGCGCGACCTCGCCTCGCTCGGTGAACTTGATCGCATTGGAGAGCAGGTTCTTCAGGATCTGGCCCAGTCGCTGGGCATCGGTGCGCAGCACGTCCGGAACGCCGGGCTCGACGACCGCGCTGAACGCCAGGTTCTTCTCGCGGGCCAACGGCCGCAGGGGCTCCACGATGGACTGCACGGCGCGCGCCACGTTCACGGCCTCGATCTCCACCGTGGCCTGGCCGGCCTCGATCTTGGCGAGGTCGAGGATGTCGTTGATGAGCGTGAGCAGGTCGTTGCCGGCGCCGTGGATGGTCTCGGCGTAGCGCACCTGCTCCTCGGTGAGGTTGCCACCCTTGTTGTCGGCCAGCAGCTTGGCCAGAATCAGGCTGGAGTTGAGCGGCGTGCGCAGCTCGTGGCTCATGTTGGCGAGGAATTCGCTCTTGTACTGGCTCGCCTGCTCCAGGTCGCGGGCCTTGTCGGAGAGCGCGTCCTGCGCGCGCAGCAGCTGCTGCTTCTGGTATTCCAGCTGCTGGGTCTGCTCCTCCAGCTGGGCGTTGCTCTGCTCGAGCTCGGTCTGCTGGGCCTCCATCTGCGCCTGCGACTCCTGCAGGACGCGACTCTGCTGCTCCAGCTCCTCGTTGCTCACGCGCAGCTCTTCCTGCTGGGCCTGCAGCTCTTCCGCCTGGCGCTGCGTCTCGTCCAGCAGCGTCTCGAGCTGCGATCGGTCGATGGCCGAGCGCACGGCGACGGCGAGCTGCTCGGAGGCGCGCGACAGCATGTCCATGTCGATGGGCTGCACGGGCCGGAAGAAGCCCAGTTCGATGACGGCCTGCACCACGCCGTTGTGCACGGCCGGCAGCACCACGAGTTCCGCGGGAGTGCTGTGCCCCACGCCGGACTGCACCTCCAGGTGCGCCGCGGGCACGTGCCGGGCATGCATCGGCTGCAGCGACTGGGCGACCTGGCCCACCAGGCCCTCGCCCGCGGCGATGCGCTCGGGGCCGGTGCCGGAGAGCGCATACGCACCGAAGCGGCGGAAGGCGCCGTGCCCGTCCGAGACATAGGCTGCGCCCACGCGCGCGCCCAGCCGGCGCGCCAGGTAGGCCAGCACGCGCGGGCCGAGCTCGTCCAGCCGCAGGTCGCCACGGATCTCGTCGGACAGGCCCATCAGGCCGCTGCGCACCCAGGCCTCGCGGGCCTTGGCACGATGGTCCGCGGCCGTCATGCCGGCCACGCCGAGGATGAACACCAGCAGCAGCAGCGAGCTGCCCCAGGTAAAGTACGCAGCGAAGCGCGCCGAGTCTTCCCACATCGCGCGGCGCTCTTCCAGCTCTTCGCGCTCGGCGGTGATCATCTCGCGCACCAGCGAGCGGATGGCGTCCATGGTGGCGCGGCCGCGGTCCGTGCGCACCACGGCCAGCGCCGCCTCCGCCTGGCCGGACAGGCGCAGCTGGATGGTCTCGTGCAGCTCGGACATCTTCTGGCGCGCGAGCGGGGCGAGCTGCTCGTAGCGGCGCAGCTGCCGTGGCGAATCGCCCACCAGTCCGCGCAGCCGCTCCAGTTCGGTCGTGAGCGAGGCTTCCGCGGTCTCGTAGGGACCGAGGTAGCGGAGTTCGCCGGCCAGCAGGTAGCCGCGCTGTCCGGTTTCGGCGTCCTTCAGGATCGACAGCACGTACTGGATCTGCACGATCGACTCGACGGCCGCGTTGATGCGCCGCACCGACTCGCCGCGGTCCTGCTGGGACTGGTAGGTGAAGACGGCGATGACGGTGGTGGCCAGCGCCGCCAGCACGAAGCCCACCAGCATCCGGAGCGGCATGCTGTGGCGGATTTTTTCGTTTGGAATGGGTTGGGAGGGCATGGCGGTGCAGGACGGGAAGCCCTGGATCATAGGGCGAGGGCACCGTAGCGCACGTAGGCCATATCCTGCAAAAGAAGGAGCAGCCGTCCCGCGTGGCGCCTTACGTTCCTGCCCTGGCCCGCAGCCGGGCCACCTCCTGGCGCAGGGCCTCGTTCTCGGCTTCCAGCCCGGCCACGCGGCGGCGCAGTGCCTCGATGTCGTCGTGCGCCGGGGACGAGGCCTGGGCAGCCTCGCCCTCACCGGCATCCGCCCCGGGTGCCGATCCATCCTGCGGAATGTGCGCACGGGGCTTGCGGCGTGCGTCGCGCGCGCGCTTCGCGGCATGGCGCAGCTCATCCTTGCCGGCCACCGCCGCGGCGCGCTGCTCTTCTTCCGGCAGGGTGGCCACGGCCGCCGCGGTGTTGATGGAGATGGCGCCCGAGCGCACGGCGGCCACCAGTTCGGGCGCCGCCTGCTTCTGGATCTTTTCGATCATCACGACCTGGCTGCTGCTCAGCCGTGCCGCGCGGGCGATGGCCTCGCGGCTCTTCAGCGGCACGGCCGCAACGGTGTCCTGCGGCGCCGCGACCGCGGCATCGGCCGGCCCGTCCCACGGCGCGGAGCCGTCCGCGGGCCCTGCGGCCTCGGAGGCCTGGGGGGCGGTGGCCGCCACGCGCTGCGCCAGGATCTCCCGCTTGCGCAGCGCCAGCACGCCGCGCTGAAAGTCCGAGACGCTGCGCCGGCCCAGGTGCTGGTCGATCATCCAGAGATGCACGTCCTCCATGGAGCGGAAGTGCGGATGCTGGACGGTGTTGAACGGCAGACCGTGCTTCTGGCAGATGCCATAGCGGTTGTGGCCATCCACGAGCACGTCGCCCCAGAGCACGAGCGCATCGCGGCAGCCTTCGGCGAGCAGGCTGCGCTCCAGGGCGGCATGCTCCTCGGGGGTGAGCGGGTCGATGTAGGCCTTGAGTTCTTCGTTGACGATGATGGGCATGGGGTGGGTTCGCGCGGGCCGAAAAGGGGCGGCATTGTAGTGAATGCGCGTCTTCCGGAAATTCCGCACGGCCGCCGCCGGCCCCCCCTGCCGGGCGGACCGACAATGCGCCATGCTTCCGATCGCCCTGCCCATCCGCCCCCCCAGCCTGCGGGGACAACTCACCCTCTGGTTCGGGGCGCTGACGCTCGCGAGCGTGCTGAGCGTGGGCCTCTACCTGGGCAGCATCGCCATGAAGGATCTCGTGCGCTTCGCGGGGGACCTGCTGCACACCACGGCCCGCTCCGCCACCGACCTGCTCGCCACCAACCTGCGCGAGCGCGCGCTCGAGATCGACCTGCTGCGCAAGCTGCCGCTGTTCACCCAGGGTGACCTGGGCGGCGACGCCATGCGCCGCGCGCTCGACCAGCGCAAGGACGCGCACAGCGAATACGCCTGGATCGGCGTCACTTCCCCTGAAGGCCAGGTGCTCCAGGCCACGGGCGGCATCCTCGTCGGAGAGAAGGTGGACCAGCGCCCCTGGTTCCGCGAGGCCCGCACCCATGTCTTCGTGGGCGACGTGCACGACGCCGTGCTGCTGGCCAAGCGCCTGCCGGAACGGCGCCTGGACCAGCCGCTGCGCTTCATCGACTTCGCCGCGCCCATCGTCGATGCCGACGGCACGCTGCGCGGCGTGATCGGCGCGCACGCGCATTGGTACTGGGTGACCGAGACGGTGGAAGCGGTGGCCGTGGACCGCGCGGCGGGGCGCGGTATCGAAGTCCTCATCGCCGACCGGTCGGGCAACGTGCTCTACCCCTTCCGGCTCGCAGGACAGACCCGGCTGCCGGACCAGGCCGTCCCGTCCGCGCGCTACGAGCGCCTGCAATGGGCCGACGGCACGGAATACCTGAGCAGCACGGTGGCTCTGCCGCCCGTGGCGGGCGCGGACCTCGGCTGGCGCATCGTCGTGCGCCAGCCCGCGGACGAGGCTCTGGCGCCGGCCCGCGCCCTGCGCCGGCAGCTCGCGCTGC
This sequence comes from Paracidovorax cattleyae, assembly GCF_900104515.1. Lineage (GTDB taxonomy): Bacteria > Pseudomonadota > Gammaproteobacteria > Burkholderiales > Burkholderiaceae_C > Paracidovorax > Paracidovorax cattleyae. The sequence goes on along the minus strand of NZ_FNJL01000034.1, from coordinate 31,437 downwards.
TGGGGCTGGGCGCCGCCCTGCTGTGCGGTCTGGTGGCCTACCGGCTCGCGACCCGGTTCAGCCGTCCGCTGGAACTGCTGGCGCGCGCGGCGCGCGCCATCGAGCGCCGGGAAGGGGAGCCCCGCTATCCCGATGGCGCGGACACCCGCGAGGTCGCGCAGCTCAACCGTTCCTTCCAGTCCATGACGGCCTCGCTGCTGGAGCGGGAGCAGGAGCTGTCGCGCCTCAACACCTCGCTGGAGAACCAGGTCCGCGAACGCACGCTCGCCCTGCACCAGGCCAACCAGGAGCTCGAGAACCTGGCGGTGCGCGATCCGCTCACCGGGCTCTACAACCGCCGCCGATTCGACGAGGCGCTGCAGGCGCATGTGGCGCGGTGCCGCGAGCTCGGCCAGCGGTTCGCGCTGATGATCGTGGATGCGGACCACTTCAAGCGCGTCAACGACACGCACGGCCACCAGACGGGCGACTCCGTGCTGCGGCAACTGGCGGGCATCATCACCGGCTGCATGCGCTCCACGGACTTCGTCGCCCGGTTCGGGGGCGAGGAATTCGTCGTGCTGATGCCCGAGCCCCGAGACCGCGAGGAAGGCCGGCTCGTGGCGGAGAAGATCCGTCTCGCCGTGGGCCATGCGCCCTTCCCCGGCGTGGGCCACATCACGGTGAGCATCGGCCTGGCTTTCTGCCACGGCGGCGGCGAGCCGCTGGCATCGATTCTGGAGCGGGCCGACAAGGCCCTCTACCAAGCCAAGCAGGACGGCCGCGACCGGGTCTGCGTCGCGGCCCCCGCCTGACACGGCCGGGTCCGAACGGGCACCGGCCCGGCGGCCGAGCCATGCCATACAGTCCGGCTCGCGGCTATCATTCCGCGCTCCGGAACCCCCCATGCGACCGCACCGCTTCACACCCTTCCTGCTGCTGGCTCTGTGGCTGAATGCCTGCCTGGGCTGGTCCTGGCATGAGGCGGCACACCTGCGGCAGGCCCTGCAGGCCGCCGCGCCTGCCGCGGTGGCAGCGGCGAAAGACGGCCCATCCGCCTCCATCCAATCGGAAGCGCCGTCCGAAGAAGGCACGGCGCAGCCCCACGGGGCATGCACCGCCTGCCTGGCCTTCGCCCACCTGCAGGCCACCGCACCGCAGCCGGCGCAGCAGCCCTGGCCTGAAGGACCAGGCGCCACCGCCACCGAGGCAGCGCGTGGACGCCGCCGCACCGTGCAGCCCTTCCTGGCGCGCGGCCCCCCCGCAGGCACGGCCATCGCGGCCGCGCCTGCCGCAGAAGCAGCCTGAGTGCGGGGCGGCATTGTCCCGCCGGCTTCTTCTTTCTGCTTACTGCCCCAGGACCGCGGTTCCACGCCCACGCGGATGCCCGATGCCGCGCGGCGCCCCGGCGCGCCAGCATGGGCTGCGGTCCACTTTTTGCACCATCGATTCCATGACCCTTTTCCGTCATCCCTCTTTCAATGCCCTGCCCCTCGCAGTGGCGGCCGCGGCCCTCCTGGGCGGAGGCGCGCGCGCGCAATCCGGCCCCGCCCCGGCCCCTTCCGGCGATGCCCAGCTCTCCACCGTCGATGTCGTCGGCCGCACCGACTCCGGCACCTACCAGGCCCAGGAGGCCGCGGGCGCCAAGACCGACCTGCCGCTGCGCGAGCTGCCCCAGTCGGTGCGCGTCATCACCCGGCAGGCCATCGACGATCTGGGGGCCACGCGCCTGGACGACGTGCTCGACTACGTGGGCGGTGTCTCGCGCCAGAACAATTTCGGCGGCCTCTGGGACAACGTCGCCATCCGAGGCCTGCCTGGCAACGAGAACACCGGCTCGGCCACCCTGCTCAACGGCTTTTCCGGCAACCGGGGCTTCAATGCGCCGCGCGACATGGCGGGCGTGGAGCGCATCGAATTCCTGAAGGGCCCCGCCGCCGCGCTCTACGGCAGCAGCGAGCCCGGCGGCACCCTCAACATCGTTACCAAGCGGCCGCAATGGAAGCCCGCCAACGCGGTGGAAGCCTATGCGGGCAGCCACGCCTACCGCCGCGCGGCGCTCGACAGCACCGGCCCGCTGGGCGAGAACCTGGCCTACCGGCTCAACGTGGCGGTGGAAGACCGGGACAGCTTCCGCGACTTCGTCAGCGCGCAGCGCCAGGTGGTGGCCCCGGCCTTCACCTGGAAGCTCGGCGGCGGCACGGTACTGGACTACAGCGGCGAATACCTGCGGCACCGCGCACCGCTGGACCGGGGCGTGGTGGCCGTCGGCAACCGGCTCGGCGACGTGCCGCGCAGCCGCTTCCTGGGCGAGCCGGGCGACGGCGACGTGACGGTGCAGAACACCACCCACCAGCTGTCGCTGCTGCACGAATGGAACGCGCAGTGGCGCAGCCGCTTCGCGCTCTCCTACCGCACCACGGGGCTGGACGGGTTCTCCACCGAGGCCTCGGCGCTGCTGGCCGACGGCACGCTGCGGCGCCAGCGCCGATACCGCGATTTCTCTTCCGACGACACGTCCCTGCAGGGCGAGCTGATCGGCAACCTGCAGTGGGGCGGCACGCCCCACGAACTGCTGCTGGGCGTGGAGACCTACCGCTACACGCTGGACGCGCGCATGCTGCGCATCAACCCCACGGCTGCTGCGCCCTACGCGATCGACATCTTCCGCCCGGTGTACGGCCAGCCCCGGCCCACGCCCGGCCCGAACACCGATTTCACCGAACGCCAGCGCAACACGGCGCTCTACGTGCAGGACGCGATCCAGCTGGCGCCGCAGTGGCGCGTGCTGGCCGGCGCGCGCTTCGACCGCTACCGGCAGACCTACGACAACCACCGCACCGGCACTGCCGACGGGCAGGACCCGACGGCCGTCTCCCCGCGCGTGGGCGTGAGCTGGCTGCCGGATGCGCAGTGGACGGTGTATGCCAACGCAGGCACCTCCTTCCGCCCGAACAGCGGCTTCACGTCCGCCGTGGGCCGGGGCGGCCTGGCGCTGGAGCCGGAGAAGGGCCGGGCGCTGGAAGTCGGCGTGAAATGGGAGAGCGCGGACCAGCGCCTGGGCGCCACGGCCGCATTCTTCGACATCACGAAGCGCAACATGCTCACCACCGATCCGGTGGACAGCAGCTTCCAGGTGACGGCGGGCAAGGTGCGCAGCCGCGGCCTGGAGTTCGACCTGGCCGGGCAGCTCGATACGCACTGGCGCCTGAACGCGAGCCTGGTGCTGAACGACGTGGACGTGGTGCGCGACAACCTGCTCGAGGTCGGCGGCCGCCTCATCAACGTGCCGCGCGTGAACGGCAGCCTGCTGGCGGTGTACGAGGATGCGCTCGCCAGCGGCCAGCGCTACGGCGTGGGCGGCGGCGTCACGCACGTGGGCAAGCGGCTGGGCGCAGCCCGCACGCAGTCCGAGGCCCAGGCCGGTACGCCCGCGTTCGAGCTGCCCGCCTACACCACGGCGAAAATCGTCGCGTACTGGCGCCTCACACCCACCGTGCGGCTCACGCTGGACGTGGACAACGTGTTCGACAAGACCTACTACGCCACGTCGGTGAGCAGGCTCTGGGTGACACCCGGCAGCGGCCGCACCGTGGCGGTGGGCCTGCAGGCCCGGTTCTGAGGCCGACATACCCCATGCACCCTTCCCTGGAACATCCTCCGCCATCCTGCGCCACGCGCCGCGGCGCCCTGCGGGCGCTGGCGGCCGGCGCCGCGGGCGCCATGGCGCCGGCCCTGCGCGCCCGGGCCGCCGGCGAGCCCCCGCGCCTGCAGATCGTCGGGCCCTGGGAGATCGCCGGGCTGGCCCCTGCGGTCAGCGGCTATGTGTTCACGCGCCTGCAGATCGCCGAGACGCTGGTGGACGCCGACGACGACGGAACCCTGCTGCCCGGCCTGGCCGAACGGTTCGGCGCATCGGCCGACGGCCTCGCCTGGCGCTTCGTTCTGCGCCAGGGCGCGCGCTTCCACGACGGCACGCCGGTGCGCGCCGAGGCCGTGGTCCGCTGCCTGGAGGCCGCGCGCAGGCCGCCGTCCCTGCTGAGCGGCGCCCCGATCCAGGCCGTCGAGGCCGAGGGCGAGTCCACCGTGCGCGTGCGCCTGTCCACACCACATGCCGCCCTGCCCGCGCTGCTGGCGCACAGCAGCACGCTGGTGCTCGCGCCCGCCAGCTACGGCCCGGACGGCGCGGTGCGGTCCATCGTCGGCAGCGGGCCCTACCGCATCACCGCGCTCGCTGCGCCCCAGCGCGTGGAGGCCGAAGCGTTCGACGGCCACGGCGGCCCGCGCCCCGCCATCGACCGCGTGGCCTACCTCTCCGCCGGGCGCGCCGAGACACGGGCCCTCATGGCCGAGGCCGGGCAGACCGACCTGGCCTACGGGCTCGATCCGGCCAGCACCGTGCGACTGCGCCGCCGCGCCGGAGCAGGCGGCGAGGTCCGGGTGGAATCGGTGACGCTCCCGCGCTCGGTGTCGATCAAGGTCAACGCCGGGCTGCCGGCCCTGCGCGATGCGCGCGTGCGCCGGGCACTGAGCCTGTGCATCGACCGCGCCGGCATCGCCCGCGCGCTGCTGCGCGACCCCGGCCTCGCGGCCACGCAGCTCTTTCCGCCCACGCTGCGGGCCTGGCACGCGCAGGGGCTGGAGCCGCTCGCCTGCGATCCCCAGGCCGCGGCGCGGCTGCTGGCCGAAGCGGGCTGGCGGCGCGGTGCGGACGGCCTGCGGGACGCGCAGGGGCAGCCGCTGCGGCTCGCGCTGCGCACCTTCCCCGACCGGCCCGAGCTGCCGCTCATCGCCACGGCATTGCAGGCCCAGTGGCGCGAAGCCGGCATCGCCGTGCGGGTGGACGTGGGCAACTCGGGCGACATCCCGCTCGGCCACCGCGACGGCAGCCTGCAGCTCGCGCTGATCGCCCGCAACTACGCCACCACGCCCGATCCCACCAGCACGCTGGCGCAGGATTTCGGCCCTCGCGGCGGGGACTGGGGTGCCATGGGATGGTCCGACGCGCGCGTCGCCGGTGCCCTGGCCGCGCTGCAGGCCGGCGGCATCCCGGACGACCGCGCCGCGGCGCTGCGCCGACAGGTGGTGCGGACGCTGCAGGCCGAGCTGCCCGTGATCCCGGTCGCGTGGTACCGGCAGACGGTGGCCGTCAGCCGCCGCCTCGGCCCCGTGCGGCTGGACCCACTGGAGCGCTCCTACCGGCTCACCGCGATGGAGTGGCGCGCATGACCACCGGACCGTCTCCCGTGACCTCTTCTTCCACCTCGCCTTCCGCCGAACGCATCTGGGCCGGCATGCTGCTGCGCCGCGCACTGCAGGCCGTGGCGCTCGCGCTCATCGTCGGCACGCTGTGCTTCGCGATGGCCCGCACGCTGCCCGGCGACATGGCCACGCGCATCGCCGCAGGCCGCTACGGCTACGACCTGGTATCGAACGCCGCGGCAGCGGCCGTGCGCGGCGAACTGGGCCTGGACCGGCCGGTCTGGCAGGCGCTGCTGGCCTGGTGGGGCGACATCGCCCGGCTGGACCTGGGCACGTCCTACGTCAGCGGCGACCCCGTGTGGCGCGAGGTCACCCACCCGCTGGCCGCCACGGTCGAGCTGTCGCTCGCGGCCCTGCTCATCGGCATGGCACTGGGGCTGCCGGCCGGCATCTGGTCGGGCCTGCACCCGGGCGGCCGCACCGACCACGCCGTGGCCGCGATGGCGGTGCTGCTGCGGGCCATGCCACCGTTCCTGCTCGCCGTGCTGCTGATGCTGGCGATGGCCGTGCACCTGGGCATGCTTCCGGTGGCGGGCGACGACCATGCGTCCAGCCTGCTGCTGCCCGCGCTGACGCTGGGCCTGGGGCTCGCGGCAGGGCTGGCGCGGGTCGCCGGCGCCGCCCTGCGGCAGGCCGCGGCGTCGCCATCGCTGGCATTCGCCCGCTCCAAGGGCCTCACCGACGGGCAGGCGCTGTGGCGCCACGGGCTGCCACAGGCCGCGCTGCCGGTCGTGGCCTACCTGGGCGTGCAGGGCGTTTTCCTGGTGGAGGGGGCGGTGGTCGTGGAAACGCTCTTCGCCTGGCCCGGCATCGGACATGCGCTGGTGCATGCCGTCTTCGGGCGCGACGTACCAATGATCCAGGGTTCCGCACTGTGCATGGGCCTGCTGTTCGTGCTGTTCAACCTGCTGGTGGACGGCGCCTGCCTGGCGATCGATCCCCGGCGCTCCCCCGAGGCCCGTGCATGACCGCCGTGCCGCCGCCACCATCCTCCGCGACCCCACCCGGGACCTTCGACCCCGCAGCGCAAGCCAGGGTGCGGGCCCCGTCCGGCACGCGCCGCCGCTGGGGATTGCTGATCCTCGGCCTGCTCGCGGCCTTCGCAGCGCTCGGCCCCGCACTGTTGGGCATCGATCCCGCGCGGCAGTCGCTCGCGGACAGCCTCCTGCCGCCCGGCAGCGCGCACTGGCTGGGCACGGACCTGTTCGGCCGCAGCACGGTGGCCCGGCTCGCCCATGCTGCGCAGCTATCGCTGGGGCTTTCGCTGGCGGCATCGGCGAGCGCGGCCCTTGCGGGCGTACTGCTGGGCGTGGCGGCCAGCTGGAGCGGCGGCGCGGCCGAGCGCTGGCTCGTGCTGCTCGCCGACGCCGTGCTGGCGGTGCCCGGCCTGCTGCTGGTGCTGCTCTTCGCCACGCTCGCGCCGGGGCAGCACTGGGCGCTCTACCTGGGACTGTCACTCTCGCTGTGGGTGGAGTATTTCCGCGTCAGCCGCGCCGCGAGCCGGCCGGTGCTGGCCAGCGACGCGGTGCAGGCCTCCCGGCTGCTCGGCTTCGGGCCGGCATACCTGCTGCGCCGCCACGTGCTGCCGGCGCTCGCGCCCGTGCTCGGCACGCTGCTGCCTTTCACCGCCGCCCAGGCCGTGCTGGCGCTCGCGGCGCTGGGCTTCATCGGCGTGGGCATCCAGCCGCCGACCGCCGAGCTGGGCCTGATGATGACCGAGGCGCTGCCGCATTACGAGGAAGCGCCCTGGCTGATCGCGGCCCCCGTGGGCCTGCTGGTCTGGCTGGTACTGGGCATGGCGCTCGTCGCGCGCCCGGGAGAGCCGGCATGAGCGCGGCAGCCGCACTCCTGCAGGTGGCCGACATCGGCGTGCATGCGGGGCGGCTTGCGTTGCTGCAGGGCGTCTCGTTCACGCTGCATCCCGGAGAGGCGCTGTGCCTCGTCGGCGAAAGCGGCGCGGGCAAGTCGCTGCTGGCGCAGGCCGTCATGGGCCAGTTGCCGCCCTCCCTGCGCGCCAGCGGAAGCGTCGCCATCGCAGGCCGCGCCAGCCGGGCCGCCGACGGGACCGCCCGCCGGCCCCTCTGGGGCCGCACGCTCGCGCTGCTGCCCCAGGAGCCCGCACAGGCGCTCAGCCCGATCATGCCCGTCGCACCGCAGCTGGCGGAAGTGCATGCGCGGGTACGGGGCCTGGCGCCCGGCCGTGCCCGGGCGGTGGCCGATGCGCAACTGCAGGCCGCCGGCCTGGGCGCCGCGGCCCGGCAGCATGCGTGGCAGCTGTCGGGAGGCATGGCGCAGCGCGCGGCTGCGGCGATCGCGCTCGCCGGCGGCGCGCGCATCCTGCTGGCCGACGAGCCCACCAAGGGCCTGGACGCCGCGTGGCGCCGGCACGCCATCGAAGGCCTGCAGGCCCTGCTGCAGGAGGGCGGATGTGCGGTGGTCATCACGCACGACCTGGACCTGGCCCGCCAGCTGGACGGCGCGGTGATGGTGCTCCAGGGCGGCCGGGCCGTAGAGAGCGGCCGCGCCCGGAACGTGCTGGCCGCGCCAGGGCATGCGTTCACCCGCCAGTTGCTGGATGCGGACCCGTCCGCGTGGCCACGCCCCGAGGCGCCCCGCGGGGGCGATACGGTGCTGCAGGCCACGGGCCTGTGCAAGGGGTTCGGGGCCCGCCCGCTGTTCCGCGGCGTGGACCTGGAATTGCGCCGCGGCGAGCGCACGGTGGTCCAGGGCGACAGCGGATCGGGCAAGAGCACGCTGGGCAACGTGCTGCTGGGCCTCGTGCGCGCGGATTCGGGCCGCGTGCGGCGCGCGCCATCGCTCGCACCCACCGCCCTGCAGAAGCTCTACCAGGATCCCGCGGGCGCCTTCGCGCCGCAGTTGGCCCTGGGCACCGCCCTGCACGACGTGGTCCGCCGCCACGCGCAACCGTGGGCAGCGCTGGAGGAGCACCTGCAGCGCCTGGGGCTGGACCCTGCGCTGCTGCTGCGGCGCCCCGGCGAGGTGTCGGGCGGCGAGCTGCAGCGCATCGCGCTCGCACGCGCGCTGCTGGCCCGGCCCGCGCTGCTCTTCGCAGACGAGCCCACCTCGCGCCTCGATCCTCTCACGCAGCGCCACACCCTGGCGCTGCTTACCGGGGCGATGCAGGAGACGGGCGCGATCCTGCTGCTGGTCACCCACGACGACGCGCTCGCGCAGGCCATCGGCACCCGCGTCCTGCGGCTGCAGGGCGGCGCCCTGTCCCCGCAGGCGCCAGCGCACGCTCCCGGATGACACGGGCGGTAAGCGGCGTCCCACGCACGGCGCTGCACCCGGGCCCGAGCATAGACGCGTGCCGGAACGCCATCGTGGCGTCCGGTGCCCGGCCCTGCAATGATCGGATCGCCTCCATGCCCTCCACCACCCAGGCCGCCGCTTCGCGGCCTCCCAGCCAGGCCCGCATCCAGGCGGCCCTGAAGCAATCCTTCGGCCTGCGCGCCCTGCGCGCGGGCCAGCGCGACGTGATCGCCCGCGTGCTGCGCGGCGAGAACACGCTGGCCATCATGCCCACGGGTGCCGGCAAGTCGCTGTGCTACCAGCTGCCGGCTCTGCTGATCGCGGGCCGCACGGTGGTGGTGTCGCCGCTCATCGCACTCATGCGTGACCAGTGCGAGGCGCTGCGCGAGCGCGGCGTGCCGGCGGTGCAACTGCACAGCGCGCTGAACGCCGAGGAAGCGCACGCCGCGGAGGCCGCCGTCGCGGACGGCAGCGCGCGTATCATCCTCACCACGCCGGAACGGCTGGCCGACGCGGAGTTCCAGGCACTGCTGGAAGCCGGCGGCGCCGTCGGCCTGCTGGCGGTGGACGAGGCGCACTGCATTTCCCAGTGGGGCCACGACTTCCGCCCCGCCTTCCTGGACATCGCGCACGCCCTGCCCCGCATGGGCCGGCCCCCGGTGCTGGCCCTCACCGCCACCGCAGCCGGGCCCGTGGCGCAGGACATCCGCCGCCAGCTGGGCATTCCGGCATCCGGCGTGGTGGACACCGGCACCTTCCGGCCCAACCTGCACTACCGCGCCGAGCAGCTGGCCAGCGAGGCGGAAAAACGCGACCGCCTGCTGCGCATCGTGAAGGGCACCGAAGGGTCAGGCATCGTCTATGCCGCCACGGTGAAGGCGGCCGAGGCGGTGCATGCCTTGCTCGCCGGGGCGGGCGAATCCGCCGGCCTCTACCACGGACGCATGCCTGCCGCGGAGCGCGGCGAGGCGCAGGACCGCTTCATGGCGGGCGACCTGCGAGTGATGGTGGCCACCAACGCTTTCGGCCTGGGCATCGACAAGCAGGACGTGCGCTTCGTGGTGCACTACCAGATGCCCGGCGGGCTGGACGCTTACTACCAGGAATCCGGCCGGGCCGGGCGGGACGGGCAGCCGGCCGAATGCACGCTGCTGTTCCTGCGCAAGGACAAGGCCGTGCAGCAGTTCTTCCTGGCGGGCCGCTACCCGACGCCCGACGACCTGAACGCGCTCTACGCCGCGCTGCAGTCGCCCCCGCCCGGCGCGCACGAGGGCTGGACGCCGGACCTGCTGCAGCAATCCCTCGACCGGCCGCGCCCCAAGCTGCAGGTGGCACTGGGCCTGCTGCGGCGGCGGCGCATCGTCACGCAGAAGGCCGACGGCCGCCTGGCGCTGCGCCGCGCGGGCATGGACAACAATGCACTGATCGCCCTGCTCGAGGACTACGCCCAGAAACGCACTCAGGACCAGGACGGCCTCGAACGCATGGTGTTCTACGCGCAGACCGGCAGTTGCCGCTGGGACGTGCTGCTGGACTATTTCGGCCATGCGCGCGACACGCAGCGCTGCGGCACCTGCGACAACTGCCGTCGAATCGCCGCGCTCGACGCGCAACAGGCCATCGCGAATGCCGCGGCGTCGTCCGCGTCGCCCGCCGCCGTGCCGTCCACCCGCTCGCCGGCCGTGGCGGCTGCGGCCCGTAAAAAGCTGTCGGCCAAGCCATCGGCAGCGGCCGACATCGTCGTTCCGCCTCCAGGCGCTGCCGTGCTGGCGGTGCTGGCCGCAGCCCCCCCCCGCACCGTGTTCGAGCTCGGCATGCCGGTGCGCGTGAAACGCTACGGAGAAGGCACGGTGAGCGCGATCGCATCGGAATCGATCACCGTGGCCTTCCCGGACGGCAGCGAGCGCTGCTTTCATCCGGAGTACGTGCGCAGGGCGCGCCGGCGCCGGCCCGCAGCCAACGATGCCGAGGTGGCGGCAGCGATGGTCGAGCCTGCCTTGGCACTGCGCAGCGCCTGAGCGGCAGGAGCGGCCAGAAGCCAAGCCGCCACGCGGGAGCGTGGCGGCTTTCTCGTATCGGTCTCCTGGACTGCAGCGGTCCGGGGCCATGGAGTCAGGGGTGCGATGCCACGAAGCGGCGTGTGGCGTACAGGCCCACCGGTGTCCAGTGCTCAGACGGCGACATCGCCGCCACCAGGGCCTCGAACTGCGCATCGGCGTCCAGCGTGCCAAGGTGTTCCTTGAAGGCCACCAGGTCGGGGTCCAGCACGTCGGCAGACCCCGCGGCGCCGGCGTCGCTGCGGCGCGCACGCTGCAGCGCGCGGAACGTCGGGCGGCGCCGCGTTTCGTTGGCCGATGCCGGTTCGAAGAACGCCTGGCCGTCGGCACTCGCCTCGTCGCCCCGGATCCAGTCGTGGATCACCTGCAGTTCGTAGGGCGAGAACACGCCGAACATTTCCGAGCGCGGCCCCTGCAGCAGGCCCCAGAAGCGGCTTTCAGCCACCGGGCGGCCGGGTTGGATCCAGTTCGCCTGCACCAGCGCCTCCAGGAAGGCATCCATGCCCTCGGGCGCCGACAGCCAGTCGTTCACGCTGCGGCCAGCCACCTTGCAGTAGTCCGAATGCATACCCTGGCCGGCACCGCACTTGGCCTGGAAGATGCGCACCACTTCGGCTCGGATGTCGAAGTCCGCGATCACACGGGTGGTGCCCAGGCCCACGTCGCCCAGGCGTGCGCCGTCGCGCACGCGCTGCCAGAAGGCCTGCGTGTCGCCATGGCGCGGCAGCAGCGCCAGAACGGCATCGCAGGCCTGGCGGGCATGCCCCGTGTCGGCGTTGTCCACCGTCACGTGCAGTGTGAAGTAGTACGGATCGATGCCCAGTTCGTTGAGCTCGTACGAGGTGATCAGCAGGTGCAGCGGCAACTGTTCGTAGCCCAGGTTGAAGCCGATGACTTCGGGCAGGAACTCATCCGCGTTCCAGGCGAGCGCGAGTTGCACCGCACCCTGCTCGTAGAGCGCATCGGGCAGAGCCGGGCCCTGCGAGAGGCCATAGCGCGACAGCAGCTGGCGGTAGAGCAGCACGTGGTTCTTGTCGGGTGCGCCATCGCCCAGCTCTTCCAGGTAGGTGCGCACCAGCTCCTCCATGCGCGGGTTGCGCGCATGGCGCAGCACGCCGTAGAGCCAGCTGCCGTCCACCAGCTTGGTCGGTGCCACGGCCCGCAGGAAGTGCAGCGCGTGGGCGCGGTTGCGAAAGTACCGCCGGCCTTCGCCCGCACGCCGCGCGGCGAGATATTCGCCGTACTGCGCCGATACGGCAGCATGGCTCGCGGCCATCCAGTCGTGCAGGTCTTCCGGGCGCTCCGGCAGCGTGGCCGGCGGCAGGTCCGCACGGGCCTGCGTCTCGCGCAGCAGCGCAGCGCCCTGGCGCCGCGCCTCGGCCGTGGGCGCCGCCTGGTGCAGCGCGGTATGCAGCTGCTGGTAGCGTCCTTCCGGCGCGCGCACGCGCGCATGCGCGGGCGTTCGTCGGGGAGCGGGACGGCCTGCGACGGCGGCGTCGGAAGCGGGGGCGGTCAGCGTGGAGGTTCTCATGATGGGGTACCGGTGGCGTATGGCTCCATGGTTCCCCAGCATGGGGTTGCACTCCATCGGTGCGTCGCCCCCCTGCCGGTCGGCCCCCTCCTACGGCCCCATCGGCGCCCGCGCCGTGCCCGCGTCAGGCAGCCGCAGCACCTCCGTGGGGCGTCCAGCCGCAGGCCGCGCCCGGGGCGGCATCGCCATGGATGAGTGCGACCTCGGTCATGCGCGATGCGGCGGGCAGCACCAACCCGTTCTTGGCAGCGAGCACCTCGGCCAGCACGCTCACCGCGATCTCCGGCGGCGTGCGGCTGCCGATCGCCAGGCCGATCGGCCCGCGCAGGCAAGCGAGCGCGTCCTCGCCGATGTCGAAGTGCTCGCGCAGCCGCTGCCGGCGCGCTGCCGTGGTGGCGGCGGACCCGATGGCACCGACGTAGAACGCATCGCCCTGCAGGGCCTCCAGCAGCGCAAGATCGTCCAGTTTCGGGTCGTGGGTGAGCGCGATGACGCAGGTGCGCGCATCCATGCCCATCGCCAGTACGGCATCGTCGGGCATGCCATCGACGAGTTCCACGCCGGGCAGGCGCCAGCCCTGCCGGTGCTCCTCGCGCGGGTCACAGACGGCCACCGCGAAGCCGCAGGGCATGGCCATCGATGCGAGGCATTCGGTGAGGGCGCCCGCACCGATCAGCAACATGCGGTGCGAAGGCCCCAGGCGCTGCGCCAGCGTGTCGCCATGGTCGAGCAGCGAGGTCGCGCCCTGCGCGGCCGCGGCGAGGCTTTCGGTCGAGAGCGTCACCGCGCCGTCCGCACAGCGCAGGTGCCGCCACACCACCCGGCGCTCCTGCAGCCACTGCACGAGGCGCTGCAGCCACTGCGCGTGGGGGTCGTATTCGAGCAGCAGCTCCAGGGTGCCGCCACACGGCAGGCCGAAGCGGTGCGCCTCGTCGGCGGTGAGCCCGTAGCGCACACGCTCCGGCGCCCGCCCGCCCCACTGCGCGGCGCCCGGCAGGCAGCGCCGCAGCAGGTCGTCCTCGATGCAGCCGCCGGAAACCGAGCCTTCTATCAGGCCGTCATCCCGCAGCGCCATCCACGAGCCCACGGGCCGCGGCGACGAGCCCCAGGTGCGCAGCACGGTGGCGAGCACCGCGTGGCGGCCGGCAGCGCGCCAGCCATGCAGCGCACGGGCCACGCGCAGTTCGGGTGCGGATTCGTGCGTCACTGCGGTGCGTCCATCGCCTGCGCAGCCAAGCCGGCGGGCACGTGTTCCATGGATTGGGGCGGCGCGTCGGGCGCGGGTCGCATCACCTTGTCGGGCGTCATCGGTGTGGAGCGCACGCGCAGGCCGGTGGCATGGAAGATCGCATTGCACACGGCAGCGGCCACGCCCACAATGCCGATCTCGCCCACGCCCTTGGCGCCCAGGCGGCTCACGATGCGGTCATCCTCCTGCACGAAGATCACGTCGATGGGCGGCGTGTCGGCATTCGAGGCCACGTGGTACTCGGCGTAGTTGTGGTTCATGAACCGGCCCAGCGCATGGTCGGCCTGCGTCTCTTCGTGCAGGGCCTGGCTGATGCCCCAGACCACCCCGCCGGTGATCTGGCTGTGCGCCGTCTTGGCGCTCAGGATGCGGCCCGCCGCGATCGCGCTCACCACGCGGGTCACGCGCACGGTGCCCAGTTCCTCATCCACCTTCACCTCGCAGAACACGGCCGAATGCGTGGCGCGCACGTAGTTCTTCTGCTTCAGCACATTGGGCAGCAGCAGGTAGCGGGCCTCGACCTGCGAGCGGCCCTGGGCGGCGAGGATGTCGGTGAGGGCCATGCCGCGATCATGAGCGGGCGCGCCGCGGCGGCGCAGCCGGCCGTCCACGAACTCCACGTCGCGCAGCAGCGTGCGCCCGAAGCCCGAGCCGCGCGTGCGCTGCGCCAGCGCCCACAGCAGGCGGCGCAGCTTCTCGCAGGCACCCTCCACCGCCGAGCCGACGGTGGCCACGTGGGACGAGCCACCCTCGATCGGCGCCATCGGCAGCGTGGAATCGCCCAGGCGGAACGTCACGCGCTCCAGCGGCAGGCCCATCGCCTCGGCCGCGATCATCGACATCACCGTGTACGTGCCGGTGCCGATGTCCGACGCCGCGCTGCTCACTTCCAGGTGACCGTCGGCGCGCAGCACCGCGCGCACCTTGGCGAAAATCTGCATCGCATCCCAGGTGCCGGTGGCCATGCCCCAGCCCACGAGTTCGCGGCCCTCGCGCATCGAGCGGGGTTCGATCGGCCGGCCGTCCCAGCCGAAGCGGGCCGCGCCCAGGCCATAGCAGGCGCGCAGCTCCTTGGTGGAAAACGGCAGGTCTTTCGACGCATCATGGTCGGCGTAGTTCTTCAGGCGCAGCGCGAGCGGGTCCATGCGCAGCGCGTAGGCCAACTCGTCCATGGCGACCTCGAGCGCATGCACGCCGTGCGCCGCGCCGGGCGCGCGCATGTCGATGGGCGTGTACTGGTCCAGCGGCACGAGGCGATAGCCCAGCCGCACGTTGTCGCAGCGGTAGAGCTGGCCGGACCAGTTCACCACCACCTCCACGTAGTCCTCCATGCGCGACGTCTCCGCGACCGCCTCGTGCACGATGGCGCGCAGCGTGCCGTCCCGGTCGGCCGCGAGCTTCAGGCGCTGCCAGGTCTCTGGCCGGTGGCCGAAGGTAAACATCTGCTGGCGCGTGAGCACCACGCGCACCGAGCACTGCAGGTGCAGCGCCGCCATCACGGCCAGCACCAGCTGGTACTGCGGGCGCAGCCCCGAGCCGAACGCGCCGCCCACGAACGGATTGCGCACGGTGACCTCGTCCTCGCACAGGCCGAACACGCGCGAGACCAGCCAGCGGCTGTTCTGCGGGCTCTGCGTCTTGTCGTAGATGGTGAGGTGTCCGTCCTCCGCGCGCAGCACGGTGGAGGCATGCATCTCCATCGGGTTGTGGTGTTCCACGCCGCTGTAGTACTCGGCCTCGATCTTCACCGGTGCGCGCTCGAAGGCGCCGTCGGCGTCGCCGCGCGGCTTCGGGGGCGGCGAATAGCCGGCCTTCATCCGGCTGGGATCGCGCGCGCGGCCCAGGTGGCGCAGCAGATGCGTCTCGTGGCGCTCCACCTCGTAGTCGATCTCCACCAAGGACGCTGCGCAGCGCGCCGCCTCGAACGTGCAGGCCACCACCAGCGCGACGGGCTGGCCGCTATAGCGCACCTCGCCGTCCAGCAGCGGCTTGAAGGGCGAGCCGCCGGGGGCCGTCATGTCCTTGTAGAACAGGTCCATGGAGCGGACCTTCGGTCGGTTCTCGTGCGTGATGATGTCCAGCACACCCGGCACCGCGCGGGCGCGCTCGAGATGCATGCGCAGGATGCGGCCCCGGGTGATGCTGCTGTTGACCACCACGCCATGGGCCATGCCCTCCGCATGGTGCTCGGCCGCATAGCGCGCCTGGCCCGTCACCTTCAGGCGCCCGTCCACACGCGAGACCGGCATGCCCAGCTTCACCGGCCCGGTGCCGGCATCGGCGCGGGGCTGCTGCCCCGCCTGTGCGCGGTCCGCCGCTTCGTTCGGCATCGGTGCGTTCATGGTTGCGCGCCCTGGTCGTGGCCGGCGCCCAGTTCGCCGGTGTTGGTGAGTTCGCCGTCACGCGCCATCTCCAGCGCGCGCACGATGGCACGCCGGGCCAGTTCGATCTTGAAGCGGTTGTCGCCCGGGCCACCGGGTGCGCCATGGCCGCGTGCGCCCTGCAGCAGCCGCCCGGCCGCCCGCGCAAAGGCCTGCGCCGTCGGCGCGCAGCCCGCCAGCACTTCCTCGGCCTCCGGCACGCGCCAGGGCTTGGGAGCCACGCCGCCCACGGCGATGCGCGCCGTGCGGATGCGGCCGTCCTCGCCCACGTCCAGCCCCGCCGCGACCGACACCAGCGCGAACGCGTACGAGGCACGGTCGCGCACCTTCAGGTAGGCGCCGTGCTGTGCGAAACCCTGCGCCGGCAGGGCGATGTGGGTGATGAGCTCATCGCCCGCCAGTACCGTGTCGCGGTCGGGCTCGCTGCCGGGCAGCCGGTGGAAGTCCGAGAAGGCAATCGTGCGCTCGCCGCGCGGGGAGCGCACATGCACCAGGGTCTCCAGCGCCGCCAGGGCCACGCACATGTCGGACGGGTGCGTGGCGATGCAATGGTCGCTCGTGCCCAGGATGGCCAGCTGCCGCGCCAGCCCGTTGCGCGCGGGGCAGCCCGTGCCCGGCTCGCGCTTGTTGCACGGCACGGCCACGTCGTAGAAGTAGTGGCAGCGCGTGCGCTGCAGCAGGTTGCCGCCGTTGGTGGCCATGTTGCGGATCTGCGGCGAGGCCCCGGCGAGGATGGCGGCCGCGAGCATCGGATAGCGCTCGCGCACGAGTGGATGGTGTGCGGTGGCGGCGTTGCGGGCCAGTGCCCCCAGGCGCACGCCGCCGTCCTCGGCCTCCTCGATGCCAGCGAAGGGCAGGCGGCCCACGTCCACGAGGCGGCTCGGCCGCATCACGCTTTCCTTCATCAGGTCGATGAGGTTGGTGCCTCCGGCGATGAACTTCGCGGGCGGCGCCCGTTCGCTCGCGTGGTGCATGCCCTGCGGCATGGTGGCGAGCGCCATCTCGTCATCCAACGCCACCACGTAGTCGAAGCCCCTCATGCCGCACCCTCCCCAGCCTGCGCCGGCTGGGCCTGCAGCCAGGACGACCGCATGGGCCCACGCAACGGCACACCCGCCACTTCGGCGACGGCCTGCACGATCTGCGGATACGCGCCACAACGGCACAGGTTGCCGCTCATGCGCTCGCGAATGTCGTCGGCCGTGCGCACGCCACCTTCGCTCAGCAGGCCTGCGGCGGAGCACAGCTGCCCCGGCGTGCAGTAGCCGCACTGGAATGCGTCGTGGTCGATGAAAGCCTGCTGCAGCGGGTGCAGTGGATGGTTGTCCTGCCGCGCATCCGCAAAGGCAGGGCCCGCATCGGCCTCGGCATCAGCCCTTGTACCGTTCCGCAGGCCGGCAAGGCCCTCCACGGTGGTGATGTGTGCGCCGTCGTGCATCACGGCGAGGGTGAGGCAGCTGTTAATGCGCTGCCCGTCCACCAGCACCGTGCAGGCACCGCACTGCCCGTGGTCGCAACCCTTCTTGGTGCCGGTGAGCTGGAGCAGGTCGCGCAGCGTGTCGAGCAGCGTGACCCAGCAGGGAATATCGAGGTGCTGTGGCGTTCCGTTCACATGCAGGCGTACGGCGTGGATCGACACGGCGGAGTCGGCCGGACCGCTGGCGCGGGCGACCGACGTGGGGTGGCTGGATGACATCTCGCTTCCTTCACGGCCGGTGGACGAAACAGTGTCGTCGGCAGGTCCGGCAGCCCCTGTAGGAAGATCGCGCGCCCATGGTCGGCCTGGCGCGGCCATACGACCCATGCGGCCTGCGATGCAGCGCCTCGCCGGTACCGCTTCGCCGGGCCTCAGCAGCCCCTCTGGCGGCGCAAGGCCATGCCGCGCCGTATGCTGCGGCCATGCCTTCCGTGCCCCCATCCGGTCTGCGACCTTCCTCCGCCGTTTCTGCCGAGCATCCGGGTACAGAGGCCCCATCCGCGGTCGCCGGCATCATCCTGGCGGCCGGCGCATCGTCGCGTTTCGGCAGCGACAAGCGCCGCGCCCTGCTGCCGGACGGCACGCCGCTGCTCGCCGCCGCGGCCGGGTCTTTCGCGCGCGTCTTCGCGCGGACCGCCGTGGTCGTGCCCCCTCATGACGACTTCGGCATCGAACTCTGCGCACGCCTCGGGCTCGACGCCGTGCCGAACGAGCGCTGCAGCGAAGGCCAGGGCACCTCCCTCGCGGCCGCCATGCACTGGGCCCTGGCACAGCCCGCACTGCAGGCCGTGGTGGTGGGCCTGGCGGACATGCCGTGGGTGCACGACGACACGCTGGCGGCACTGCGCGACGCGCTGGTGCGACATCCTGGTGCGCCCGCACTGCCGGTCTGGCAGGGCCGCCCCGGCAATCCGCGCGGCATTCCACGCCGGTACTTCGCCTCCCTGGCACAGGCCGGCGGCGCGCAGGCGGCCGCGCACCGGATCGATTGGGATGCCGCACGCACCGTGACGGTGGATGACCCGGGCATCCTGCGCGACGTGGATACGCCGGCCGATCTGTCAGGCGATGCGGAGGACACGCCCCCGTCCCGGTGACTGCAAGCGTACGCCCGTCCTGCATTACCGCCGCGCACGCGCTCCGGAAGATGCACCGGAGCGCGGATGCTTGCCGTTCGCACCGCCGACCACGCCACCGACCACGCGAAAGGCAGCCCCTCCATGCTGGCAATGAACTGCCACGGCCCCTGCCGCGTACGCGCGACACGCAACGCCGAGCCCGACATCGAACATCCCAGCGATGCCATCGTGCGCGTCACGCGCTCGTGCGCCAGGCCGAGCACGTGCGCGTGCCGCTTCGATTTCGTGCGCCAGTACGCGCCCTGCGAAACCGAGGGCTTCAAGAGCGTGCCCGGCATGGCCGTGCACCTCAAGCACATGACCGACGGCCTGGGGCCCGACGTGTGCATCGATGCCGTGGGCTGCGAGGCCGCGGGCTCGTTCGCGCAGTCCCTCGCGGGCGTTCGACTCAAGCTGCAGGGCGGCGCGGCCACGGTGCTGCACTGGTGCATCAACTCCGTGCGCAAGGGCGGCACCATGTCGATCGTCGGCGTGTACGGCCCCGCCTTCAATGGCGTGCCCATCGGCAATGCCGTGAACAAGGACCTGACCCTGCGCATGAGCCAGGCCAGCGTGAAGCGCCACCGGCCCCGGCTCATCGAGCACATCCAGGCCGGGCGCCTCAAGCTCCACGAAATCATCACCCACCGCTTCGCGCTGGAAAACGTTGCCGAGGCGTACCACACCTTCTCCAGCAAGCATGCTGCGCCGGCTGGCCTTCCGCGCCAGCGAGAGCGACGTGCGCCACTGGCTGCTGCTTCTGCTGGCCGACCGGATCAACGTGCTCGAAGGCCTGCTGGAGGACCTGTCGCACGGCCGCGTGCCGCAGGTCCCGCACGAGATGGGGCTGAACGCGCACTGGCGCGAACACCGCGAGCGTGCGCTGCGCGCCGTGGCAGCACATGCCGGGCTGGCGCTGATCGCGTTGCTGCGCCGCCTGTTCTGACGGCGCGGCAGCCGGTCAGCGCACTTCCGTCACGAACTGGTCGCGCGGACGGCGCACCTTCTGCAGGTTCACCAGCCAGTCGCCGTCGGGCTGGCGATAACCCAGCGGCAGGAGGGTGACGCTGCGCAGCCCGCGCGCGTGCAGGCCCAGGATCTCGTCCACCGCCTCGGGCTGGAAGCCCTCCATGGGCGTGCTGTCCACCTGCTCCGCGGCGGCGGCGATCAGTGCCGCGCCGAAGCCGATGTAGGCCTGCCGTGCGGCGTGCTGGAAATTCACCTCCGCGCCGCGCTGCGGGTATGAGCCCAGCAGCATGTTGCGGTAGTTCTCCCAGCCTTCGTTGCGGAAGCCCCGCACCTCGTTCGTGTAGTCGAACATCGCGTTGATGCGCTCTGTCGTGTAGTCGTTCCAGGCCGCGAACACCAGCAGGTGCGAGCCGTCCGTCACCTGGGCCTGGTTCCACGCCACTTCGCGGATGCGGGCGCGCACGTCGGGGTTCGTCACCACGATGACCTCGAAGGGTTGCAGGCCGCTGGAGGTGGGCGCCAGCCGGGCCGCCTCCACGATGCGGTCCACCTTGTCCTGCGGCACGGCGCGGGCGGGGTCCATCTTTTTCGTGGCATAGCGCCACTGCAGCACGTCGAGCAATTCCATGGTGTCGGGTCCTGGTAGTTGGGTTGGGAATGTCAGGAACGGCCGAGTGTAGGAGCCGCCGCGAGGCCGTGCTCGCACGGGGAATTGCATGCCGTGGTACAAGGCCGCCCCTGGCCACGCCACCCGGCATCAGCCGAACAGGCCGCCCTCGTCCAGCAGCGCGAAGGCGATCTCCGGCCGACGCTCCATGCCCCGGCGGATGGCCGCGGCGATCGCCTGCCGCGTCTTGCGGCACAGCCCGCGCTGCTCGTGCACCAGGATCGCGATGCCGCGCAGCGTGCGCACCTCGCTCGCCCCCTGCGAGATGCTCAGCCGGATGCCCAGTTGCTCCTCCAGCCGGCCCTCGATGCGCCGCAGGTCCGCCAGGCTCTCGATGGCCTCCAGGCGCTGCACCAGGCGCTTCTCTTCGTCGCGCGTGAGCCGCAGCACCCGGCGGTCCGCGTCCGGCGCCGCGAGCATCGCCTGCAGGTCGCAATTGCAGGCGCCGGGCGGGCACTCCGTGCGCACCGGCACGGGGAAGGGCATCGCGGAGGAAGGGGACGGGGACATGCCGGCGGACATCGTGCCCGCATTCTAGGAAGGCCGGCGCGCCCCCGCACCACCGCGGGACAACCTTGAACAGGTTTCAACTATTCAGGCCCCGCGGCACCACGGACAGGGACCGGCGGAAGGCCTCCCGCAGCCGGTACACCTGCGCCGGCCGGTGCGGCGCGCCGGACTCCATCAGCCCGTCCACCGGCTCCAGCATGCCCAGCTCGTCGATCTTGCGGCGGAAGCTCACCTTGTTCACCGGCTCGCCCAGCACCGCCTCGTACACCGCCTGCAACTGCGGCAGCGTCATGCGCTCCCCGCAGAAATACACCGGCAGCGACGAATACTGGCTCTTGGACCGCACCCGCGACACCGCCAGCGCCACCATGTCCGCATGGTCGAAGGCCAGCGCCGGCAGCGCGCCCACGGGCGCCACCTGCAGCCGCTCGCTGTCTTCCGGCAGCAGCTCCGCCGGCACCAGCGCGCAATAGACGATGGAGACGGACCAGCCGCGCGGATCGCGCCGCGCCCCGGAATAGGTCGCCAGCTGCTCCAGGTAGGGGCTGGCGATGCCCGTCTTCTCGCGTAGCACGCGGGCCGCCGCATCCCACGCCGTGGCGTCCTCCTGCGCATGGATGAAGCCGCCCGGCAGCGCCCAGCCGCCCGCGTGCGGCCCGTCGGCCCGCCGCAGCAGCACGGCGTGCAGCACCCCGCCCTTCAGTGTCAGCAGCACCACGTCCACCGTGCAGAGGATGGCGGGAAAACCGGGATCCGTAACGGCGGAAGAAGAAGCGGAAGCAGGCGCGGCCATGGATGGATAGAAGGAAGGGATCGCAACAAACCCGGAGTGTGCCCCCAATCACTTGCTCCACCCTCCCCCATTCATCGTTCTGTCACGCCGCGCCGCAAGCATGCGGGCTTTTGTCACGAGCAGTAAGGAGAACGCCATGATGGCCAACTTGGGGAAACACAAGGAAAGCGCACTGCGCCGCGTCCTGGGACACCGTATTCTGAAGCGGAGCGCAGCGGTGGCCGCGGCAGCCCTGGTGGCGGCCTGCGGCGGAGGGGGATCGGGTGGCGTACTCCAGGGCGAGCCGATGGAGCTCACCATCCTGCATATCAACGACCACCACTCCACGCTGGAGTCCAAGTCCCGGACCCTGCAGCTCTCCACGGGCGGCTCCACGCCCGCCACCGTGGCCGTGGATGCAGGCGGCTTCCCGCGCGTCACCGCCGCCATGGACGAACTCTCGAAGCGCTCGACCAACGTGCTCAAGCTGCACGCGGGCGACGCCCTGACCGGCACCCTGTACTTCAACCGCGCGGGTGCCGACGGCGAGGCCGACGCGGCGCTGATGAACACCGTCTGCTTCGACGCCTTCACCCTCGGCAACCACGAATTCGACAAGGGCGACACGGGCCTGAAGAACTTCCTGGACCTGCTGCGCAAAGGCAGTTGCAAGACGCCGGCCCTGAGCGCCAACGTGCGCTTCGGCGCCGGCTCCGCACTCAATGCGGCCAAGGCCCCGGATGCCGTCCAGGCCTCCACCGTCGTCGAGCGCGGTGGCCAGAAGATCGGCATCATCGGCCTCACCATCGCCGGCAAGACCAAGGCCTCCTCCAGCCCCGACCCGGACACCACCTTCGAGGACGAAGCCACCGCCGCCCAGCGCGAGATCGACCGCCTGCGCGGCCAGGGCATCAACAAGATCGTGCTCATGAGCCACATCGGCTACGACGCCGACCGCCAGATCGTGCCCAAACTCTCGGGCGTGGACGTGGTGGTGGGCGCTGACTCGCACACCCTGCTCGGCCCGGACGCGCTCAAGACCACCGGAGTGGGCACGCCCGGCGGCGCCTACCCGACGCGCACCACCGACAAGGACGGCCGCCCCGTCTGCATCGTGCAGGCCTGGGAATACGCCCAGGTGGTGGGGGAACTGAAGGTGAACTTCGACGCCGACGGCAACGTCACCCAGTGCGCCGGCACCCCACACGTGCTCATCGGCGACAACTTCACCATCGGCGGCAAGGCCCCGACGGAGGCCGAAGCGAAGGCCCTGCAGGCCAGCGTGGCCGCCACCGGCTTCCTGCGCGTGACCCCGCCCTCCACCGCGGCCACCGCCACCCTGCAGCCCTTCAAGGACCGCGTGGCCGTGTTCAACCGCACCCAGGTCGCCGTGGCGCCCGAGGAACTGTGTTCCCGCCGCGTGCCCGGCGGCGCCGGCTCCACCGACTACAGCCGCTCCAGCGCCGCCTGCAACGCCGAAGGCAGCGTGAGCGCGCGCGGCGGCGACATCCAGCAACTGGTCGCCCAGGCCTACCTCGACGTGGCCAACGCCCGCTACGGCGGCGCCGACATCTCGCTGCAAAGCGGCGGCGGCGTGCGCATCCCCCTGCAGGGCACCGTCTCGGCCGCCCAGGTCATCCAGGTCCTGCCCTTCGGCAACATGCTCTTCCGCCTGGACGTGACCGGCACGGAAGTGAAGGCCATGCTGGAAGACGGCATGGAAGCCGTCTTCGGCACCGGCGGCTCCACCGGCCCATACCCCTACACCGGCGGCCTGCGCTTCGACGTGAACGCCGCTGCAGCGGCCGGCCAGCGCGTCTCCGGCATCGAAGTGCGCAATGCTGCCTCGGGCGCGTGGGAGCCGCTGAATGCCACGAAGACATACAAGCTGTTCGTGCTGAGCTTCAACGCCACGGGTGGGGATGGGTACAAGACGCTGGCTGCGGTGCCTGCCGCGCGGCGGCTGGATATCGGGGTGCTGGATGCGGATGTGTTTTTCAGCTACATCGAGAAGCAGGGGAAGGATGGGGCGACCGGGTTGCCGATGCTCAAGCGGTTGCCTAGGGAGTTGTACAGCACGAAGACGTTTCAGGGACTTGGAGCAAGGTAAGAGAAGCACCGGAGCCGGGAAGCTACGAATCACCGTTTTTTGAAGCGCCTCCTTCGAAGCCATCCGCAAAAACGCCTCGCCCCCCTGCCCCAGCGACCGCTTCCGGGGCATCACCACCGCCAGCGCGCGGTCGCGGGGTAGCGCAGCCCATCCGTGCCAGCAGCCGGCAGCAAGCGCACCGGGAGTGTTCGCGATCTGCAGCTGCACCGCGCCCTGGGGGTGCGACACCTTCCAGCGGGCCAGCAAGGGCGGCAGGATGTGTTCGCCGATAGTCATGCTGGCGGCCACCCGCAGGAGGATGGCATTCGTGGCGCTCACGTCTCTGGACGTGATCGGCAGCCGGACCGCCGCGGCCGCGAACGAGGCCTCCCGCCGGCATGGTCGATGGCGCGGGGCGCGGGGCGCGGGGCCGGCAAGGCGTCGCATCGCAGACACTCCGCGCAAACGACGGCAGAAGGATCGAGCGAGGCGCTCCTAGCGCAGGTAATCGCCCTCGGCCTCGGGCTGGTGCTGTATGACCGCCACGGTGGCCTCGCAGGCCTCGCCGCGCGGCGTGCACCACCGGGCAATCTGCCCGACGCGCAGGCCCAGCAGACTGCTGCCCACGGGCGACAGCACCGAGACGAAGCCCGCCGCGAGGTCGGCATCCCGCGGATAGCAGATCGTCAGCACCTGGCGGGCACCGGTCGCGGTGTCCACGATTTCCACCCGCGAGTACATCGTGACCACGTCCGGCTCCACGGCGCGGGAGCTGGTGACGTCCGCGTTCTCCAGCAGATCCGCCAGGGACGGGGGCGCGGGCTGCTGGCCCGCGAGGCGCGACAGGCGCGCGAAATCGAGATCGGTGAGCACGCGCTCGCTCTGAATCTGAACCACTGCATGCATGGGAAGGCACTCCATCGTTGGATGCGGCAGGTCGCTGCGGTCGGGCGCAGGAGGACGGCCGCGTTCGTTCGCGCAAGGCAGGAGCCCGGCGGCGGAGGTTTGCGCAAGAAGAACGGTGAAGAGGGGGAGGGAGCGGGCCGCCGGGCTCAGGAAGGTACGGGCAGGAGCGGGCGGCGCATCCGCTTGGCGGCCGCTCGCGCGCCGGCCGCTGCGTGCAGCAGTGCGGCCAGGGTGGCGAAGGCGCAAACCAGGGAGATCATGATTGCCAGTGTAGGCACGATTCCGGTCCGCCGGCGCCCAAGCCCCCATGGGCCGTGCCAGTATCCCGGGGATCTGCCGGCTTCGCAGGCAGCACCCGCCGGGTCAGCGCGCAGAGCGCGGATGCGCGAGGAAAAAGCGCAGCATCTCCGCGCTCGCGTCCACGCCCGACGGGTCCGTGTAGCTGCCGCTGGCGCTGCCGCCCGACCAGGCATGGCCGGCGCCGTGCAGTTGCCAGTATTCGAGCGAATCGCGGCCGGCCGCATCCGTATAGACGGTGCGCGTGTGCCGCGCGCCCTGGCTGGACCGGCCCCGGGTAACGCGCGGGGCGGCCGCTGCGCCCGCGCCCTGCCCCGAGCCGTGGCGCAGCGCCTCCACGAGCGCCTCCGCGTTGCGGACGTGGACGGTGCTGTCCGCATCGCCGTGGAACACGATGGTCGGCAGCGCCACGCCGCGCGATCCTGCGGCGGCAGCCGGTCCCTGACCCGGGCCGCTGCGCATGGCCGACAGCGCTGAGGAAACATCCGCCGCGCAGCCGTACGGCAGGCCGGAATGCACACCCACGGCTGCGAATACGTCCGGGTAGCAATGCCCGGCCACGTCCGCCATCGCGCCGCCCGCGGACAGGCCCGCGACATACACCCTCGCCGGGTCCACGCGGTGCGTGGTGGCGACCGAACGGGCCAACGCGGCGATCACCGCCGGCTCCCCGCGCCCTCGCCGCTGATGCTGCGGCTTGAACCAGTTCCAGCATTTCTGGGCATTGGCGTGCTGCGTCTGCTCCGGGTAGAGCACCACCACGCCGAGCTCCCGCGCCAGCGCATTCATGCGCGTGCCCACCGCGAAATCCTCGGCATGCTGGGTGCAGCCGTGCAGCATGACCACCATCGGCCGCGGTGCTCCGTCGCCCGGTGCTTCTGGCGGAAGGTAGAGCCGGTAGGCGAGCGTGCGGTTCTGGTGGCTGAAACTGCCGGACTGCCAGCGCTCGCCGCGGGCCTCGCGAGGCGCCGCGCCCATGGGCCGGGGCGCCTCGTGGACCTCATCCGCCGCATTCGGCTCCGGCACCTCGCGGACCAGTCCATCCAGCACCACGGGGTCCGCCGACGGGCCCGGAGCACCGCGGAACGCCGGAGGCGACCCCGCCGCCGCCTGCGCGTGTGCACCCACCCCGCGCAACGCACGCTGGATGGCCTCGGTGGCTTCGCCGAGCCGGCCGCCGCGCGTGGAACGCGTGGCATCGGCCATCAATTGCTGGAATAGTGGGTTCACAGGGTGCTTTCGTGGGGGGTCAATGGATGCGCCCGGCCAGCGCGGTCTTCACGGCGCTGCTGGCCTGCAGCGCACCGAGCACGGTGAGGGAATCGATGGTGGCCAGCGCCAGCTCCGGCGTGACGTCCGGGTCGATCGTGGCAAGGCCGAGCACGCGGATCTGCAGCCGCTCGCCCGCAGCGCGCGCGGCCTCCAGATCGGCTGCCGAGAAACGCTGCAGGCCCAGCACCAGCATCTTGCGCGCCACCACCTGCCGCAGCGCTTCGGCGTGCACCGCGAGCTGGTTGCGGATCGCCGTGCGGATGAAGTCCGTGCGGTTGCCATAGAAGCTCTCGGCAACCAGCAGGTCGATGTGGCCGAGGTCAACGTATCCGAGGTTGATGGTGATCTTTTCGGAATCACCTACCTTGGGCAGGCGCTGGGCATTCTGGAGCGAAGTCATGCGCCATCCTATTACCATCCATCTGGATGGTCAATGGATGTTTTTTACAGTCATCCTGGCAGGTGGGTATTCGCTCCGGGCAATTCGGGACCACCCCCGCGCCGCTCCCGCATCGATCCGAAGGTGCGCGCATACACCCATGTGAATTCAGCCCCCATCAGGAAGATCTGCGCCGAGTAGTACACCCACACGAAAATGACAGCCAGCGACCCCGCCGCACCGAAGCCGGAAGCCAGCGCGGTCTTGCCGATGTAGAGCCCGATGAGCATCCGGCCCACTGTGAACAGCACCGCGGTGATCGCGGCGCCCAGCCAGACGTCGTGCCAGCGCACGCTCACGCGCGGCATGATCTTGTAGATCATCGCGAACACCACGGTGGTAAGCGCAAAGCCCACTCCCGCGTTGATCGCCTGCGCCAGCACCTCCCAGCCGCCGAACGCTGGCGCCCACCACTTGCCCAGCGCCGACACCGCCGCGCTCATGACGAGCGAAACCATCAGCAGGAACGCGATGCCGAGGATCATCCCGAACGACAGAAACCGCGCGCGCAGCAGCCCCCACAGCCCCGTGGCCCCCTCACGCACCGGTGCCCGCCAGATGCGGTCCAGCGCGTCCTGCAGTTCCCCGAACACGGTGGTGGCGCCGATCAGCAGCACCCCCAGCCCGATCACGGCAGAGGTGATGCCCGTCGTCGGCCTGGCGGCGGCGTTGAGCAGTTCCTCCACTGCCGCGGCGGCGTCCGCCCCCATCAGGCCGCTGAGCTGGGCGAACACCTCGCCGCGCGCGGCCTCTTCGCCGAACACCAGGCCCGCGATGGAAATGACGATCACCAGCAAGGGCGCAAGCGAGAACACGCTGTAGTACGACAGCGCTGCGCCCATGCTGGGCGCGTAGTCATCCACCCACGACGAGGCCGCCTGTTTGGCAAGGGCCCATGAACTCTTGAGATTTTTTTCCGGCATGGGCGAGAAATTAGCCCTCGCGCGCATGAGCCCCTGTAGGACCAGGGAACGATGCACATGCAGCCATGACAGCGTCAACAGCTACGGCGCGGCCTACCGGGACAATGCGAACATCGGCGATGCCTCCGCCGCGTCAGGGCACGGTCCCGGCCTGACCGAAACAGGATCGGCGAGGCCCGGGCGCAGGTCCGACAATCCTGCGTCCCGCCCCCGGCGAACATCCGCACGTTTTCAGGAGACTCCCATGGAAATCGAATTCAAGTTCCTGATCCCCGCGCACCGCCTGGAAGGCGTGGAGGCCGCGTTGCAGCAGGGCCCCTTCACTGCACGCCGCATGGAAGCGCATTACTTCGACACGCCCGAGGGCGACCTCGCCCGCCACGGCATCGCATGGCGTGTGCGCAACGAAGGCGGGACCTGGGTGCAGACCGTGAAGACCCTGGGGGATGGGCCGCTGGCGCGCGGGGAGCACAACGCGCCCTTGCCGCGGCCCGCCGTCCCGGCCGGCATTCCCCGTCCCGACCCGGCCCTGCACGCCGGCTCCACCGCCGGGCGGCAGCTCGCCAAGGCGCTGGCGGGCGCCCAGGCCGCGCCTGTTGCCACCTACGGCACGGAATTCGAGCGCGTGGCGCGCGACATCCCCCTGCCCGGCGGCGGCGCGATGGAAGTGGCGCTGGATGTCGGCCGCGTGGTGGCCCGCAGCGGCGGTGCGGGCGAGGTGTCCGAACCCCTGTGCGAACTGGAACTCGAGCTGAAGCAGGGTTCCGTGCCCGCCCTCGCGGCGGCCGCGATCCAGTGGGCCCGCACGCACGGGCTGGTACTGAGCACCCTCTCCAAGGCCGAGCGGGGCGAGCGCCTGCGGGCCGGTCGGGCCGCCGGGCCCGCGGCCAAGGCCGCCGCGTTGCGCGCGCAGAAGGGGCACCTCCCCGCAGGACAGGACCTGCAGCGGACCGTCATCGCCCACTGCCTGGAGCATATCCTGGCCAACGCGAGCGAGATCATGCACGGCCACGGCGGCGAGAAGCACATCCACCAGCTGCGCGTGGGCCTGCGGCGCCTGCGCACCGCCCTGCGCGAACTCGACCGCCTGGCACCCGGCCGCTTCGATCCTGCGTGGCAGGAGCCCCTGCGCTCCGCCTTCCGCCGCCTGGGCGCCCTGCGCGACGGCGGGCACGTGCTGGAGCAGATCGGCGAAGCGCTCCGCCAGGCCGGGGCGCCCGCCGTGGACACCAGCGGCACGCCCACCGAATCCCCGCAGCACATCGTGGCCGATGCCGCGTTCCAGTCCACCCTGATCGCGCTGATGGGCTTCGCTGCCACGCCAGGCCGGCCGCCGCAGGCGCGCGGCGGCGAGGAACGCGGGCTGGACGCGGACGCCACCCGGCGCGCGCTGCGCAAGGCCCTGCACAAGCTGCACCGCGGCATCTCCGAAGATGCGGCCTCGTTCGCCAGCCTGCCGGCAGAACGCCGCCACGGCGTGCGCAAGCGCATCAAGCGCCTGCGCTACCTGGCAGAATTCCTCGCGCCGGCGCTCAAGGGCGGCGGCAAGGATTTCCTGCGCCACCTGGAGCCCGCGCAGGACGCCCTGGGCCGCCTCAACGACGAACAGGTGGCGCAAGCGCAATACCGCCAGCTCGCGGCGAAGCATCCGAAGGCCTGGTTCGCCGTCGGCTGGCTGGCAGCGCGGCGCGAGCCCCTTCTGGCGGAGTGCGAGCGCGCGCTGCGGCGGCTGGGGGAGGGGCCGGAGGTGCGCAAGGGCGGCTTCCGCCAGGCCACCGCCATGTGAGAATGAAACGATGAGCACGACCACCTCATCCTTCCCTTCCGATGCGGACGGCATCTCCGTGGCGACCTACACCTGGGACGACGTGTCCGGCGACCCCACGGGCGTAGTGCAGATCGCCCACGGGCTCGCCGAGCACGGCGAGCGCTACGACCGCTTCGCCAGGTCGCTGAACGCTGCCGGGTTCCTGGTCCACGCGGTGGACCACCGCGGCCACGGGCGCACCGCAGGCGGGCGCATGGGCGACTTCGGCGCGGCCGGCTTTGGTGGCCTGATCGCCGACGTGGCCCAGTTCGGCGCCCTGCTGCGGGCCCGGCACGGGAAGCTTCCACTCTTCCTCTTCGCGCACTCGATGGGCTCCTTCGCCGCGCAGGCGGCCCTCCTCGACCACTCGGCCACGTGGTCCGGCGTGGTCCTGTCCGGATCGACCGCGCTGGACCTGTTCGCCGCCGACCTGGCGAATCCGCCGCCGGGCGCCCCCGCAGGTCTGGCAGCGCTCAACGCGGGCTTCGCGCACCGCACGGGCTACGAATGGCTTTCGCGCGACGCCGCCGAGGTGGATGCCTACGTCGCCAATCCCTGGTGTGGATGGGACGTTCCCCCCGACGTGTTCCCGGCCTTGATGGCGCCCGCCTCACGCCTCGCTGATCCGGCCCGGCTCGCCGGCATCCGCAGCGACCTGCCCATTCTGATCGCGTCCGGCGACGCGGATCCGCTTGCCGGCGGCGGCAAGCGGCTGCAGATCCTGGGCCAGCGCTACCACGACGCGGGCATCGCCGACGTGACCGTGAAGCTCTACCCGGCCGGCCGCCATGAAATCCTGAACGAAACCAACCGCGACGAGGTGACCGCCGATACCGTGGCCTGGCTGCGCGCGCACGCGGCCTGACGCACTGCCTGCCGGTCAGAAGGCGCCATACCGGTAGGCGAAGTACAGCGCGGCCAGCACGCCGGCCATGGAGAGGAAAGTCATCAGCCTGGACATCAGGACTCCCGGGAAAGAGGGACCTGCATACTCAGGTCGGGTTGATGCTGTGCTGCGCCAGGTAGATCTCCACCAGCATGAGCGTGTAGGTGGCCACCAGCCCCAGCATGGCCAGCACGAAAAGGCCGGCCACCGGCCGGTCGAACGCGATGCCCAGCTCGTTGCCCACGAAGAGCGAGACGATCAGGAAACACACCAGGATCGCACAGGCCGCAGCCACCGTGATGGCGGCATTCACCACCTTGGCGCGGCGGTTGAGCGCCTGCAGCTCCTGCTGCAGCGCCGGGCTGGCCTCGGTGGGCGCATGCTCCTGGTCGTCCCGGCGCTTGATGGTGCGGTCATTGATGCGGGCCAGGCGGTTGGTGAGCACGGTCAGCGTGCTGCCGATGGCGGCCAGCATAAAGGCAGGCCCCACCGCGAGCTGGATGACGTGCGAAGTGTCGGCGTGGATGGTGAGCATGGGTGGACGTGATTGTCCACCAGCCCGGCCGCCGCGCCCGTCATCCATTGGCTGATCGCCGGGGTACTCAGGCCCCGCCCGCGTCCACGGGCAACCAGCGTCCGCCCTCGCGCCGCTCCAGCCCCGCCTCCCCGAAGCGCCACAGGTGCAGCCACCCGTTGCCCGGCAACTGCTGCAGCACCGCATGCCGGGCGATGACCGACTCGATGGCCGCCGCGGGCGCATCGATCACCACCGTCAGCCGCAGCGGCTCGTGCACCCAGCGCCGGCCGTCGTGCAGCGACTGGCGCGACAGGCCGATGCGCAGGTCGCCGCCGTTGCCCTCGAACACGCCGATGTGCCCAGTCTTGCATGCATGTCCATGACAGCGGCGATGCTGTCGCTGCTTGCGGCCGCAACCGGCGCCGTTGCAGGCATAGAGACCGCCACGAATGCCGAAGGTGCGGCAGCTACGTTTGCAACGGCCCTGCGCGCACGCCCACTGTCGCCATGCTCGCGCAGCCAGCGGCTGACCTGGTTGGCGTTGACGCCGCACTCACGCGCCAAGCGCGACACCGAGGCGCCCGGCCGTCGACACAGTGCCACCAGTTCCGACTTCGCCGCTTCGTCGTACACGCTGCGTCCGTCGCTCTTGCGCCCCACCACCAGCCGGCGTTTGAGGTCTGGCGCGACGACACCACGTCGACTTACGCCTAAGAGCCTGTTTACGATCTTCGACACAGCAAAGCCAAGAATGCCAAGTGGACGAACTGCAAGCTGGTGTTGAGCAACCTCTCGCAGTTCTTCCATAAACGCCTGTTCTTGTCCAACCAGGCAAAGCTGCGCTCCACCACCCAGCGCTGAGGCATCACCTTGAACGCGTGCAACTCGCTTCGCTTGGCGATCTGAACGGTGACGTGCTCGCCCAGGATCTCTTGCACGCCCAGGGCGAACGGCTTGCCCACGTAGCCGCTGTCGCACAGCAGGCTTCGCACCCTGCCCAGCGCAGGTTGGCAGCGCTGCAGCGCCTGCAAGGCTCCTTTGCGGTCCGTCACTTCT
>NZ_FNJL01000025.1 GCF_900104515.1 Paracidovorax cattleyae | reverse complement strand
CCGGGGCGTTCGGCACTTGCTCAACGACGCAGGCTGCCCGACGCAGAACGCCTACATTGAGAGCTTCAACGGCAAGTTCAGGGATGAGTGCCTCAATGAGCAGTGGTTCGAGTCACTGCCACAGGCCAGGCAGGAGATTGCCCGATGGCGGCGGGACTACAACGAAGTACGCCCGCACAGCTCACTGGGGCGCATACCGCCGGCCAGTTTCGCCGCACAGCATCGCCAGCGCACTGGCGATGCTGTGCAACAACCGGAGATCAAGTAATCTCCAAACCCTTGGACTCGCTAACTCAACATTGGCACGGCTGAAGGGGGCAGGTCACCAAGACAGTCCGATAAGAGTAAAGCACCTAGAGTGCGCTTAGCCGATGGGACCTTGGCTAGCGAATTCCATCAGGGACCGTGGCAACGTGCTGCCATACAAGTCCGGATATACGCGTGCAATCTTGACCTTCCTGGCATCACGAATTGAAGGCTTGGCAAACCGGGGCGTCCTTATACGCTCTCAGAACGAGGCCGTCAAGGTCACGTAGTATGAACGGCCTGCTTCGTTGTACGTGCTGGCGCCCGCTCCATCGCTCGTGCTACCCCGGTAGAGTCGCTTGTCGAACAGATTCTTGACGCCGAATGAAGCACGGTAGTTCCTTGCTGTGTGGTATTGGATGCCGAGGCCGTAGATGGCATATGCAGATACGTTGTGCGCCTGATCTCCGGTCACAGGCAGACCGTAGCCTGAGCTGCGAGTCCGGGCTTTCTGCGTGCCATAGAAGGACGCGGTGAGCTGAGCGGAAATATCGCTGTTGACGCGCCAGTCGAGGGTGCTATTGATGGTGTACTTTGGGATGATCGACAGGGGCTGGTCTGTGTCCGAGTTCTTGTTCTCCAGCATGTACGTCAGGTTGTTCAGCAACTTGAGGTCACCACCACGATCTCCCAGAAGAGGGATGGTGAGATTGCCTTCAAAGCCTCTAACGATCGCTCGGCGGGCATTGACCCAACGATAAAGCGCACCGGATCCTGCCCCACGTCCCGCGCCAGGAATGTCGCTACCTGTCTGGTCCCAGACGTCAGCGTGGATCTTGTTCTTGTAATCGTTGTGGAAGTAGGTCAGGCCTGCATCAACGCCAGTACGGCCATTGAACGCAATCCCGATTTCCTTGTTGACGCTGGTCTCTGGTCTCAGGTCTGGGTTACCTTGGATATAGCAGCCATTCGGTCGAGCACCATCCACCGCCATACAGGCGTTGCCATTAGAGAAGAACAGATAGTTCGGATTCGTCTGGTATAGATTCGGTGCTTTGAATGCACGCGCGATGCCACCCTTGAGGCTGATCTCCGGCGTGAGGGCATACGTGGTGTTCAGGCTTGGGCTACCGTTGGTTCCAAACTGATCATGGTGATCGAATCGAACGCCGGGAGTAAGCACGAGCTTATCCGTGACGCTGACGTTGTCCTCGAGGTAGAAGGCGAAGCTCTGCGCGTCGATCTTGCCGGAGCGCGTGCCCGTTGTTGGCAGCCCGGGCACGAGGACCGTTCCCGCACTTGAAGTTCCTGATGTCGCATTCGGATCGTCGAGCTTCTCCTTCCTCCATTCGAGACCTGTGGTGAGCACGTGTTCTAGACCTCCGATCTTCAAGGGGGTGTAGAGCTCTCCGTTCACGAAGTAGTTGCCCAGTTCCGAGCGGATCATCTCGTTGGTGTTGGATATATCACCACCAGCGCCGAACTGATCCAGCGGATAGTTCTCGCGGCGTGTGCCTTCATACTGGAACACTAGGCGCGAAGTGCCGATGTCGCCCCACTTGCCGCGGTGCGTAACCGAGGCCGTGTTGCGATGCATGATATTGGTCTCAGCGCCAGCGTGAGCAAGCGTAGACTCCAGTGCCGTCCCGTTTGCTGAGACCGGCCGCTCGCCAGCGTAGATATTGCCTTGGCGACTCATGCCTGCCTCTAACTCCACTGTGTGATCAGGATTGATATCCCAACGCAGCAAGGCGTTCAGATCGCGATTGCGAACACCTTCTCGACCCGCTGGAGGCAATGTCGTTCCGTTGTTTGCGATGCCCGAGGCTGCGGCATTCAACTCCGCATTGTCGCCGTCCGTCTTTGCCACATTCCCGTACACGCGAAAGCTGAGACCTTCGGCGACGGGGCCCGCAAGGTTGAATCCCAGCCGGCGAGTGCTGCCTTCCAGGCTGTCTTCGGGAGCATCAAAGTATGTCGTGACAGAGCCCTGCAATGCCTTCGTGGGACGCTTCGTGATGATGTTCACCACGCCGCCCGCAGCGCCAGAGCCATAGCGAGCAGCTGCGGGGCCGCGAATAACCTCAACGCTTTCGATCGAATCGGCGGGCACCCAGTTGGAGTCCCCCCGAGAATCGCGTTCGCCGTTGCGCTGCATGCGAACCGCATTGCGAGACATGACGGGCTTACCGTCGATCAGGATCATGGTGTTCTCCGGCCCCATGCCGCGCAGGTCGATCTGACGGTTGTTGCCATAGGAGCCCGAGGAGGAGGCGCCCGTCAGGTTCACACCTGGTTGAGTCCGGATGAGCTCAGACATGTCGTTCACCGGGGGGCGCTTCTCGATGTCCTGCGCGGTGATGAGGGACACGCCGGGCGCTTGGCGAAGAGCCTCTTCAGCAGTAACCGTCACCGTCGGCAGTACCTTTGCGTCAGACAGCTGACTGGCAGCTGCTGCGGCGGCCGCAGGCACAGTTGCGCCGGTCACAGTTGCGATGCTGCGCAGACGATACTGGCGCGGACTGTCTTCAACGGCCTCTAGTCCGGTGCCCGAGAGCAGCTCATCCATCGCCTCGGCCACGCTGAAGCGTCCCCTCAACCCAGGACTGACCTTGCCCGCGGTCAAATCAGATGTGCTGACGATGAAGACCCCAGCAGAAGATCCAAATTGCGTCAGCACCGTGCTGAGTGCGCCTCCGTTGATCGAGTAGGCCTTGCGGTCATCAACGTTGTGATCGCCACGCGAGCCTCGGCGATCTTGACGCCCCTGGGCCGATGCATCTGCCGGCATTGCGCTCATAACCAGAATGCCGCCCGCTACTAGGAGGTGTGCGGCCAAGGCAATGGGAGCCCGGTTGTGTGGAACAGATGGCTTAATGAATCCGCCGGTCACGTCCCGACGGTGCAGATACTCGCTGCGCATGCAACTCTCCAGTGGATTTTGATGGTTGTGGAGTGATATCTCACTCAAATGAGGGAGCCTTGCGTGCTGCTTAGGCAACCTGCAAGCCAGGCCACAGGTTTTTCACATCGCTCCTTCATGTATTAATCGAACGACCTCAAGAAATGCGGAACTGATTCGCAACTGCAAATGGAGCAACGACGCATTTGTTGATGTCACTTTGCCCAGACGAGGCCGCCAGCGGTTGCCATAGCAGTGAGCGCTACATATGGGAGCCATCTAGCTCCATAGGTCATGAAGATCGCGACCGTGCAGGCCGCGACGGTGAGTGCGCCGAGCCAGATGGTTATCCCCACTGAGGTCCCAGCACTCCTGGTGCAAAGAAGCAGAGCTGCTGTGAGCAGGAAGACGCCAAATGAGCGCAGGAAGAGCCTCAACCAGCGGGATCCCACCCCACGAAGGACGTCGTCCACGTGCCTCTCCATTGCACTACCCAGGCATGCAAAGGCACAGAAGGACACAGCAATCACAAGCCAGACAGTCATTTATTCACCTCTAGAAGCTCCGCACCGTTCTGAGCTGTCTGACGCTTAGGGCTGGTCGGCACCTTCTTGGATCTCCGCGTCAGGAAGTACACGGTCGTGATGCAAGCTGCGGACAACACAAGCATCGATACCTCGAATATCACAAGGCTCCACTGCGCGTTCCGCACGCTAGATGTCAACGGCGCACCTCCTGTCCAACCGTTAACCAGCGGCAGCGACGCGAATGCGATAGCAGCGAGCGCCAGCTGCTCAATCCAGGCCGCTTTGTGCGATCGCAGAGCTGCATGGGCGAGGCTCAACACCCAGACGATGAAGAAGGAGCGGATCTCCCAGGCTGCTCTTTCGGAGAAGCCGGATGGAATGAATCGGCTCGCCAGGAAATACGCCGCTACCGCCAGGAGTAGCCCGCTTATGGCAGCGACGTTGAGAATCTCAACGCACCTGTGCCCTGCATGTCGGGTTTTCGCCTTATAGGTCGGGCTCCGCTTCACGAGCCAAAGCACCATCCCTGTCGCGACCATCGCCGCTCCAATGAGTCCGCTCACGAACAGCAGTAACCGCAACGCCGGACCGGCAAATCGGCCCAGATGCGGCGTTGTCAGGGCGTTCACCGTTGCAGCCCAAGCGGACGGAGCATCTGCTCGCTTCTCGCTCAGAACCCGGCCCGTGTCGGCGTCCAGAACCATACTGCGGCTGCTGCCGCGATCGAGCAAACTTGAGCCGCCAGCCTCACGAAGTTCGACAGTGGATCCCGACTTTCCTGGTCGAGTAACTGTGATGCTCGCGACATCCTGCCCACCCCAGCGCCGATGTGCAGTCACTATCATTGGACCAACAGGGGCCATCTCCACCCAGCCCTGCGGCTCAGTGTCAGCCGGGCGGGTACCACGCGCCCCGCCTCCGCCTGGAGCCCCCCCCGCACCATGTCCTCCACGGCTTTCCGCGAAATAGGTCTTCACGTCGCCATAGGTGCTTTGAATACCCCAGGGCATGATGGTCAGCATCAGAAGCAGAAGGCCGCTGAAGGTGATCATGATGTGGAATGGCAGGGCAAGAACGGCCGTCACGTTGTGTGCATCGAGCCACGACCTCTGCCCCTTACCTGGCCTGAAAGTGAAGAAGTCGACGAAGATCTTCTTGTGGGTGATGACACCACTCACGATGGCAGCGAACATGAACATGGTCGCGATGCCGACGATCCAGCGACTCCAATTTCGAGGCATGTTGTACAGCTCGAAGTGGAAGCGGTAGAGGAATCGTCCGCCAGCGGTCTCGCGCCTGGTCAGCTTCTCACCTGTAGATGCATCTAACTCGATGAGACGAGCGTTCCGCCCGCGGCCACGTCCGACCTGACTGGATGCCGCTTCAGCGCCGGGATCGGTCCAGGAAACACCAAGAGCGATCTGCCTCGGCGTTGGAAGGGAGATCGTCCAGCTACTTGCATTCGGTGCCAGTTCCTTGAGAGTGTCGACGGCCAGTTGCGGCGTCGCAGCAGTCGGAACGGACTGATGCATCCCAGGCTGCATCCATACGTCGATTTCATCGAGGATGTAGCTCAAGGTACCAGTCAGAAAGATCGCAAACAGCAGCCAACCGAGTACCAGCCCACTCCAGGTATGAAGCCATGACATGGACTGTCGGAGGCCTTCAGGTTTTCCGTCTGCTCTCATGGTCGAATCGGCGCGTTGATCCAGGCGGCAATGGCCAGGATGACCAGAAGAATGGCGATGCTCCTGACCGCCTTCAGCGTTGAACTGCAAGCGAAGACCATGACAACGGCCACGACCTGAATGAGAAACGCAAGGAGCGTCGAAGCGGCCACCGCATCTGCTCTTGAGGAGCCTGCGGCCACGTAAACCATGGCCAACAGATAGGCCGAAAGAGCCGAGGCAAGGTAGGCGCCGATCGTTCCCGCAAACACGCGGGCCAGCACTGACCACTGATACGGGCTAACCCGATTGATGAGAGGAAGGTCGTTGAGAGGGTTTTTCATGTGATTGGCACTTCCCCCGGGGAAAGCGCGGCGCAAGTTCTCCATCTCCTTAATCGAACGAGATGGAGAAAAGCGGAACTCACATGACCGGTCGTCTCAAGCTTTTTCGATACTGGTCCACCAGGGAAGCCGCTGGTGGATCGCAATCGGCAACACAGAGGCCATCATCTCCAGGGCCTTGTCCGTATCGTTGAGAGGGAAAGTTCCGACCACCCGGTGATCGGCCACGTCAGGCGACAGCGCAAGGTGGCCTCGCCTGTACCGGCGCAGGTCTGCCACTACGTCGGAGAACCGGTCGTCCTGGGCAACAAGCATTCCGTGGATCCAGGCTTCGCGAGCCGGATGCGCTGCAACGACCGATCCAACGGTATCGCCCAAGACGCGCAGTTGCTGGCCAGCCTTCAGCGTCAGCTCTCCGAGTTCTGTGCCGAATGAGAGCGAAACGCTTCCGTGATACACGGAAATGAGGCTTCCTTCGTCAGAAGAGAGGACGCCAAATCGGCTGCCGCGCGCCGTCATCCGCACGTGAGGAGCCTCCACAGAGAACATGCGACTGTGGCCCGGCTCTGCATGCACCAGTATCTCGCCCGCCACCATTTCAATCTGGCTTTCGCTGGAGCGCAGTGCATAATTAGCAGCTGTCGCGGTATTGAGCCAGAGTGCTGAGTGCTCATCCAACCGCAGCTCTCGAATCTCTCCGGTCCGGGTTCGAACGTCCGCGGCCATCGCGAGAATCTGCCCCTGAACAGCCTCGCGCTTCCATAGAAGCCCTCCAAAAACAGCCGCGCCAATGGCAGGCAGCGCAAGGAACCGCCGCCTGGACTGCCTCTTGGAAGCCTTCGCATAGGACTCGCCAATTTCGCGCTTCGATTCTGATCCGCGGATGGGCTCAAACCGCTGACTGATGCGCTCGACATAGCTCCATGCGGCACCATGGGATGGGTTCTGGGCCAACCAGGCAGCCAAGTCGCGCTCCTGCTTCTCGGAGGCGTTGCCGGAACGGAGCTCTGCGTACCACTGCGCAGCAGATTCAATCACCTCGTGTGGCAGCTCGCCAGGCAGGTGGTCACCAGCTGTGTCCAAAGACCCGTTGAGTGGCTTCACAGTTCTGGATGCTTGTCAGATGTGTTGCCTGCCGACGATGAGGCTCGGATCTCCAAGGCGATGCAATGAGCCATGGCGGCCGCAACGTACTTTCTCACCATTCGCGGCGAGACTCCTACCTGCTCCGCGACCTCGTTGTCGGTCATCTCGCATCCCACCGCCAGCACGAATGCGGTAGCCGCCTTGGCGGAGATCCCGTTCAGCATGCGGTCAATCTCTCCCATTGTCTGTAGCACGATCGCCTGGTGCTCTGCCGAAGGAACGAGGTCCTCGGGCAGGGATGTCAGCGTGTCCAACCATGCCTGTTCGATTTGGCGGCGACGCCAAAGATCTACACAAAGGCCGCCGGCCAGCTTCCTCAGGTATGAGCGAGCGGAGCCAGGATTCTCGAATGAGAGTGGCGAGCGAATGAGGCGTATGAAAGCATCCTGGGCCAGATCTGCCGCATCAGCGGCATGCCCGAGCCTGCGCTCTAGCCATGATTGCAGCCAAGAATGATGCGAACAGTACAACGCCGCGACGCCCTGGGACTGCTGAGAAGCCATGCGCAGACGTTGAAGGGTTCGGGTTTCTACCAGTCCAAGTATACAGGAATGACTTCTATTCGCAATAAAGCGCCTGGTCAGTCCTCGCGGCCTGCTGCCGTCTGGACTCCCGAGTGAGTCCGTCAAGCCAGTTGCCCCGGTCGCCGTGGCAAAGCGCCATGGCGACACCGCAGCGCACCGGCGTGAGACAGGCCAGTACAGCACCGATCTGACCGATACCGAATGGAGCCTGGTCGCGGACCTCTTCGAGCGTCCCGGAGGCAGCCGCGGTGCGCCAGCCTGCTACGAGCGTCGGCACTTGGTCGACGCCTGCTGCTACGTGCTGCGCACTGGCGGCTCCTGGCGGCTCCTGCCGTCGAGCTTCGCGCCGTGGCAGGCGGTCTACAAGGCCTTCATGCGATGGGTGGAAGTCGACGCCTTCGAGCAGATGCAGGACCGGCTGCGCCAACAATGGCGAACCCGCATGGGTGGCGCCGCCCAACCGAGTGCGGCCGTCATCGATGCGCAGTCCAACCGCGCATCACCGCAGGGCGGCGACTGCGGCTACGACGCAGGCAAAAAAGTCAAAGGCAGGACATGGCTGGAATGAGCGCTGGCGCCGCATGGTCATGCACCACGATCGCAAGACCTCGATCTCCACTGCCTGGGTCTGGCTCGCTGAGGCGCGTATCCTGCTCAGCAGGCTCGCGCTCGATGGTTGATTTCGTCTACACCCTCTTGATGTCCGCGTCTTGCTACGCCCCCACGGCGTGATTTTTCAGCCGCACTGACCTACTCGTCGAACAGCACCCTCAGCGTCACCTTCTCGGCCATCTTCCGGCCGCTTGCGCGCGCCAGTTCTAACGCCGACTCTCGGCGCTTCAGCCACGCGGACGCCAACATTCGGCGACTGAACGTCTGCGCCTCCCTGTGCACGACCTTCCCGCTCTGCTTCAGCCGGATCTGGGCCGTGTGTGAGAAGGTTCCGCTACTCTTCTTTCTTTACGTGCTCGTACCCATCTGGCAGTGCTACACGTTGGTCCTCATAGCACTCAATGTAGACCATGGCTTCAAAAATGGGTCGGAATAGTGCGAAAAGGCGGTAAATAGGAAGCCCGAAATGTTGCAAGCACCATCGCAAACTGTTGATTTAAAAGAAAACATCCAGAAAACAGTCCCCTGGCGCCTGTCCGTTGCGCCGATGATGGACTGGACCGACCGCCACTGCCGCTACTTCCACCGGCTGCTGAGCCGCCATGCCCTGCTCTACACCGAGATGGTGACGACCGGTGCGCTGGTGCATGGCGACGTGGAGCGGCACCTGCGCTTCAACGCCGAGGAACACCCGGTCGCGCTGCAACTGGGCGGCAGCGAGCCCGCCGACCTCGCGCATTCGGCGCGTCTCGGCGAGCACTGGGGCTATGGCGAGATCAACCTCAACTGCGGATGCCCCAGCGAGCGCGTGCAGCGCGGGGCCTTCGGCGCCTGCCTGATGAACGAGCCGCGCCTGGTGGCCGACTGCGTGAAGGCGATGGTGGATGCGGTGAGCGTGCCTGTCACCGTCAAGCACCGCATCGGGATCGGCCGCAGCGAAGACTACGCCTTCGTGCGGGATTTCGTCGGCGCGGTGGCCGAGGCCGGTTGCCGCGTGTTCATCGTGCATGCGCGCAATGCCTGGCTGGAAGGCCTGTCGCCGAAGGAGAACCGTGAAATCCCGCCGCTGCGCTACGACGTGGTGCACCGGCTCAAGGCCGAGTTCCCGGACCTCGTCATCGCGATCAACGGCGGCCTCGCCACCGACGCCGCGGTGCAGGAAGCGCTGGGCGGCGGCCTCGATGGCGCGATGATCGGCCGCGAGGCCTACCACAACCCCTGGTGGCTCGCCCGCTGGGATGCGCTGTATTTTGGCGGCGCCGAGTCCGCCCTCACCCGGGAGGCCGCCGAAGAAGCCATGGTGGACTACATGGCGCGCGAGGCGGCGCAGCACGGCACCTCGTGGTACTCCGTTGCGCGCCACATGCTGGGCCTGCGCAACGGGTTGCCCGGCGCGCGGCGGTGGCGGCAGGTCTGGAGCGACCACCGCCTCAAGCACCTGCCCGCACACGAGGTGATGGCCATCGCACGCACGCCGCCCCGGGTGGCTGCGGACGCCCTGCCCGGCTGAATACCGCGGGCCACGGTTCAGACGGCCGCGGCGCCCACCTGCGTGTCGATCCACTCCTTGAGCGGCAGGGGGTGAGCGTACAGATAACCCTGCATGGCGTCGCAGCCGTGCCGGGCCAGGAATTCCGCCTGGGTCTCGGTTTCCACCCCTTCGGCCACCACGCGCAGGCGCAGGTGCTGCGCCATGGACAGGATGGCGCGCACGATGGCCGCATCGTTGGGGTTCACCGGCGCGTCCTGCACGAAGCTGCGGTCGATCTTGAGTTCATAGAGCGGCAGCCGCTTCAGGTAGGCCAGGCTCGAATAGCCCGTGCCGAAATCGTCGATGGAAAAGCGCACCCCGAAGCGCACCAGTTCCGCCATGCGCTGCGCGGTGTCCTGCCAGTTTTCCACCAACAGGGTCTCGGTGACTTCCAGGATCAGGCGGGACGCCGGCGCGCCGCTGTAGGCCAGCGCATCGCGCACGTAGGCGACGAAATCGTCCTGCCGGAACTGGCGGGCGCTCACGTTGACGGAAATCGTCATGTCCCGGCCCGCCGCATGCAGCTGCGCCAGCGCGTCGCAGGCACGGCGGATCACACGGGCACCCAGGCGCAGGATCAACCCGGACTCCT
Source organism: Paracidovorax cattleyae (assembly GCF_900104515.1). Lineage (GTDB taxonomy): Bacteria > Pseudomonadota > Gammaproteobacteria > Burkholderiales > Burkholderiaceae_C > Paracidovorax > Paracidovorax cattleyae. The sequence goes on along the minus strand of NZ_FNJL01000025.1, from coordinate 78,155 downwards.
CCGCGATGGCGACGAAGCGGGCGGGTGACACGTTGCCGTGCGCCGGATGATTCCAGCGCAGCAGCAGTTCGCCGCCGCAGACGGACCCGTCCCGGTCCATCTGGGGATGGATGTGGATCTCGAGCGCATCGTCGGCGATCGCCTGCGCCAGGTCCTGCTCCAGCGACAGCCGTTCCTGCGCGGCCGCCTGCATGTCGGCCTCGAAGAAGCGCACGCGGTGCGCGCCGGACGATTTGGCGCGGTACATCGCGGTATCGGCTTCGCGCAGCAGGTCCTCGACGGTTTCGCCCGCCTTGGGAAACAGCGTCACCCCGGTGCTGGCGGTGACGGAATAGCAGGTGCTGCCCAGGTCGTACGGCGCCTCCATCCCTTCGCGCAGCCGCGCCGCCATGGCCCCTGCGGCATCCACCCCGGCCTGCATGCCGTTGGCGATGCGGGGGATGAGCACCACGAACTCGTCGCCACCGATGCGCACCACGCTGCCGAACCCCTGCAGCAGACGCTCCAGCCGCCGCGCCACCTGCACCAGCAGGCGGTCGCCCGCCGCATGCCCGCGCGCATCGTTGAGCTGCTTGAAATTGTCCAGGTCGATGAAGAACAGTGCGCCGATGCGCCCGCCGCTGCGGGCCTGGTCCAGCGCCTCCTGCAGTTGCTCGAAAAGCAGCCGCCGGTTGGGCAGGCCCGTGAGCGCGTCGTAGTACGCCATGCGGTGCATCGCCGCCTCGGCATCGCGCCGGGCCGTGATGTCCCGGGCCAGGGCCACGTAGCGCGAGGCACCACCGCCCTGCCCTGCGGCGGCTTCCACGCCGCGCCGGCGCGCCACCGACAGCTCGAACCAGCGCTGCCCCATGGCGGTGTCCTGGTGGTACTGGCGGCCCAGCGACACCCCCTGGGATGCGGCTTCGCGCAGTGCCTGCATGAACTCGCGGGCCACCTCCGGCGGCAGGGCCTCCGCCAGCGTACGGCCTTCGAATGCCTGGCTGGGCTCATCGGACAACCCGGAGCGTGCCGAACGGTGGTAATGGATGCGGCCATCGGCGTCCAGTTCGAACAGCAGGTCCGGCACGGCCTGCAGGATGCCTTCCAGGTTGTCGCGGGCCGTGCGCAGCTCGCTCGTCATCGACTGGGCGAGTGCCGAAGCGCGCTGGTGGCCGGTGGCCTGCATGGCGATGAACCAGCCCGCCAGCACGCTGAAGAGCGCCCCCAGCCAGGCGATGAGCGCGTAGTTGTCGTGCCCGAGCCGGTGGTCGAAGGCAGGCAGGGGCTCCATGGTGAGCGTCCAGGGCCGGCCACCCACGATCAGCACGCGGACTGCGCGCAGCCGGTCGGCGGAAGCCGCCTGGGCCGGCTGGGCCGTGTCGCGGGAGTTGTAGAGCTCTCCGGCGTCCGCGTCGGCATCGCCGCCGGACAAACCATCCTGGATACGCAGCGACACGCCCGGATCCAGTTCGCCCAGCAGCGCACCGGCCACCGCGGCCACGCGGAACGGCGCCGCCACCCAGCCCTGGATCGCCGCGCGCCGTGCCTCCTGCGTGGCCGGTGTTCCCCCGCCGGCATAGACGGGCAGGAACATCATGAGGCCGGGATCGCCGTCACCGCCCACGCTCCAGAGGCCGGACAGCGCCAGCGCGCCTGAATCGCGCGCGCGGTCCAGGGCCTCGCGGGCGGCGGGCAGGCTGGCCACGTCGAAGCCCAGTGCCGTCAGGTTGCCGCGGGTGCGCGGCTCCACGCGGGTGATGACGGCATAGGCGCCTCGGTCCCCGCGCGAGCGCACCTCGTAGCGCTCCAGCCCCTGCGCCCGCATCGACTGCACATGCAGCCGCAGGCCGTCGTGCGGAATCTGCTCGATCAGGCACAGGGCCTGCAGCCCCGGCCGCGTCTGATCCATCTGCAGCGCATGCACATAGGCGGAGAATTCGCCCTGCTCGATGGACGTGGAGCCATCCACATAGCCCTTGAGACCGCGCAGCACCATTTCATAGGCGCCCATGCGGTCGCGCAGGGCCGACACCACCCTCTCGGCCGCCGCGTCGAAATTCTGGCGCCGCCGGGTTTCCTGCAGTTGCTCGGCATGGTGCCAGTACAGATAGGTGATTCCCAGCAGCGCCGCCGACAGCAGCGGCGCGAACGCCAGGCGCACGTGCCAGAACCGCGTCGGGCTGCTGCGGGGCGTGCCCGGACGGCGGGAGAGTGGAAAGAGGCTCATGCGCGGCGCAGCGTGGCACGAGCGGCGTGCGCTGGCAAGCCCCCGGGTCGCCGTGGCAGGCGGTATCCTTCACCCATCCGGCATGGGGCTACCATCGCCGTGCGCCGCCTTCGTTTCGGTACTTTTGCCTTTTTCATGACGTCGCTCGATTTTTCCAGGGAAGAAAGAGGCTTCGAAGCCTTCTACGAGCAGGAGCTGCCCGCCCTGCAATATGCCTGCGCCTCCTACATCGCCCTGCTGCAGTCCATTCTCTCGCGCACGCCCCACCTGGACATCACCAAGGTGGAAGGCCGGGTCAAGGACCGTCTGGAATGTATCGCGAAGTTCTCCCGCAAATACCGGGCTGCGCTGGAAGAAAGCAACACTCCCTACGAGATCCGGCACTACATCACCGACCTGATCGGGGTGCGCGTGGTCTGCCTGTACGAGGATGAGCTGGAAAAGGTTGCACAGGCCGTGCGCTCGCACTTCGACGTGATCGACGTGACCGACAAGGTCTCGGCCATGGAAAGCACCGAAGGCTCCTTCGGCTACAAGGGCCTGCACCTGGACCTGCGCCTCAACGCCGCGCAGGCCGGCCTGCCGGAGCATGCCGCCTACGCAGCCCAGCCTTTCGAGCTGCAGGTCCGCACCATCATCCAGGACTCCTGGAGCGTGCTGGACCACAAGATCAAGTACAAAAAGGCCATTCCGGGCCAGCTCAAGCGCCGCATCAACGTGCTGTCGGCCCTGTTCGAGCTCGCCGACCGCGAATTCCGCCAGATCCGCGACGAGACCGAGGCCGGACTGCGGCACGCGCCGGACGAGACCGAAGCGCCCGATTCCGCAGAGCCGGAGGCCGCCACGGCCGGGCCGCAGGAAGAGCGGCCGGCCCCTCCCGGCAGCGAGCTCAACGCCTTCACCTTCCTGAAGATCGCCAACCATTTCTTCAAGGACAGCGATTTCGATCCGCGCAAGGTGGACCTGTTCGTGGCAGATATAAGGGGCTGGGCTCCCGGCATCACCCGCGCCCGGTTCAACACCCTGCTGCGGGCCACCCTGGGCACCGTGAAACGCTACAGGCAGCATTTCGAGGAGGCGAATCCGCAGACCAGCTTCAATGCCTATACGGTCATACGGCACTGCCTCTACCTGGGCGACCGCGTCACCTTCCGCCGGGCGCTGCGCAACAGTTCGCGCGAGGCGTTCGAGGCATGGCTGCGCAACCATGGCTGACCCATTCCGGGCCCAAAAGGTGCACCCGCGGCGTGGTTACTTCAACTTACAGCTACTGAATCCATAGCACCAGCTCTTGTAGATACGGGGGCATACAGGTGTCGCGTTGGCGACTCCGTATCCGTAGTTTCACGCCATACGCCCGGCACGAACTGCTGCTATATTGCACTGCAACATTGTTCGCCGAGCCGTCCCCATGCTCTACAACCTCTACGAAACGCAGCGTTCCCTGATGGAGCCGTTCGCGGAACTCGCGCAGACCGTCTCCAAGATCTACAGCAACCCGGTTTCGCCGTTCAGCCACACGACCTACGCCCAGCGCATGTCCGCCGGCTACGACCTGCTGTACCGGCTCGGAAAGGACTACGAGAAGCCGGTGTTCGGCATCTCCACCGTCCAGGTGGACGGCCACGAGGTGGTCATCCACGAACGGGTGGAGCTGGACAAGCCCTTCTGCGAGCTGCGCCGCTTCAAGCGCTTCTGCGACAATCCCGGCACGCTCGAGACCATCAAGCGCCAGCCTGCGGTGCTGATCGTGGCACCGCTGTCCGGCCACTACGCCACGCTGCTGCGTGACACCGTGCGCACCATGCTGCAGGGCCACAAGGTGTTCGTCACCGACTGGAAGAACGCCCGCCTGGTGCCGCTGTCGGAGGGCGAATTCCACCTCGACGACTACGTGAACTATGTCCAGGAATTCATCCGCCTGCTGCAGTCCCGCTACGGCAACTGCCACGTGATGAGCGTGTGCCAGCCCACGGTGCCGGTGCTCGCAGCCGTCTCGCTCATGGCCAGCCGCGGCGAGAAGACGCCGCTGTCCATGACCATGATGGGCGGCCCGATCGACGCGCGCAAATCGCCCACCGCGGTGAACAACCTCGCCACCCAGCGCAGCTTCGAGTGGTTCGAGAACAACGTCATCTACCGCGTGCCGGACAGCTTCCCCGGCGCCGGACGCCGCGTGTACCCGGGCTTCCTGCAGCACACGGGCTTCGTGGCCATGAACCCCGACCGCCACGCCAAGAGCCACTACGACTACTTCAAGGACCTGATCAAGGGCGACGATGCCAGCGCAGAGGCGCACCGCAAGTTCTACGACGAATACAACGCCGTGCTCGACATGGACGCGGACTACTACCTCGAGACCATCAGGACGGTCTTCCAGGACTACGGCCTGGTCAACGGCACCTGGGACGTGCGCTCGCCCGAAGGCCAACCCGAGCGCGTGCGCCCGCAGGACATCCGCACCACGGCCCTGCTGACCATCGAAGGCGAGCTGGACGACATCTCCGGCTCGGGCCAGACGGAAGCCGCGCATGGCCTGTGCACGGCCATTCCCGAGAAGGACCGCCGCCACTTCGAGGTCAAGGGCGCGGGCCACTACGGCATCTTCAGCGGCCGCCGCTGGCGCGAGGTCGTCTACCCGCAGGTGCGGGACTTCATCCTCGCCCACGATCCGCAACCCGCCACCACGGTGGACAGCGCCTCCGTGCCCAGCGAAGACGCGCCCCGCCGCCGCACCGGAGCGGCCGCCGCGCCAGCGGACCTGCTGAGCGAAGAGCTGCCGACCGCTACCGCTGCACCGCAGGCGCGCAGCCGGCGCAGCGCGCCCAAGGCTTGACGGCATCCTCCGCCGCAGCCGCCAGCGTGCGCGGCCTGGCGGCCCGGATCGACGCGGCATTGCCGCAGACGCAGTGCACGCGCTGCGGCTATCCCGACTGTGCCGCCTATGCGGATGCGATCGCGCGGGGAGCCGCGGACATCAACCGATGCCCGCCGGGTGGGGCCGAAGGCGTCGCGCGCCTGGCGGCCCTCACCGGACGCGCGCCGCTGCCGCTCGATCCGCAGTGCGGAGCCGAGGCGCCGCGCGGCCTCGCCGTGATCGACGAGATGGCCTGCATCGGGTGCACACTCTGCATCAAGGCCTGCCCGACCGATGCGATCCTGGGCACCCACAAGCGCATGCATACCGTGATCGAGATCCACTGCACGGGATGCGAGCTCTGCATCCCCGTGTGCCCGGTGGACTGCATCGCGATGGAAAACGCTACCGGCCATGACACGGGATGGGCCGCATGGTCCGCCACGCAGGCCGGCCAGGCCCGGCAGCGCTACCATGTACACCGCCTGCGCACGGCCACGGACGAGCCGCGCATCCCGGCGGCCTCCGCACCGGCATCGGCACCGACCCGCGCCGGCACGGCGCCCGGGATCCGCTCCGGGCATGCCGAGGCGCAGGAAGCGGCCGCCGCCGCGCCGGCCGCAGGCGCCGATCCATCTCCCGAAGACCGCCGAGCCGCCATCGCCGCAGCCCTGGCGCGCGCCCGCGAGCGCCGGGGCGGCGGGCCGCACTGAGCGCAGCTCACCCCCGGGCCGCGAGCGACTTGTACACGCCGCATCCCAGGTACACGCCCTCGAGCGCCTGCACATACGACATTTTCGTCTGCACCTTGCCCGTGGCAGGGTTGGTGATGTCGTACTCCACCCAGCCGGGCGCGCGCTCGGCCTGCGCGACGATGTCCTCCACCAGCCGCGCGCCATCGATGCCGGGGATGTCCTGCACCCGGGTACCCACCTTGGCGGGATTGCCGCCGAAGGCGAGATAGGTACCGGCGCGGTCCAGCACGAAGACGTACATGTCCCGGTCATGGAAGGGCTGGGCCGGATCGGTCAGCTGCCGCAGGAAGGCCTCGCGGGAGCCTGCGGCCGCGCGCTGCGCCGCGGCCCGCGCCACCAGGGCCTGCGCCTCGTCGGCGGTACCCTGCTGCAGGCGGAAGGCCTGCACCGCCTTCGCCAGCGTGGCGGCACGGCTGCCGAGCGCCTCCGCCTGCTGCACGGCATGCCCCACCATGCGCGCGTTGTGCTGCGTGACTCCGTCGATCTGCTGCACGGCCGCGCTGATTTCGGCGAGCCCCGAACTCTGCTGGGCGCCCGAGCCCGAAATCTCGCTCACGTGGGCGGCCACGCCGCGGATGCCCTCCGCCATGCCGCCGATGCCGTCGCCCGCGGCGCGCATGAGCGCGGCGCTGGCCTTCACCTGCCGCACGGAATCGCCGATCAGGTCGCGGATCTCGCGCGCGGCCTGTCCGGAACGCTGGGCCAGCGTGCGCACCTCCGCCGCCACCACCGCGAAGCCCCGGCCCTGCTCGCCCGCACGCGCGGCCTCCACAGCCGCGTTGAGGGCGAGGATGTTGGTCTGGAACGCGATGGAGTCGATCACCCCGGTGATCTCCGCCATGCGCCGCGCGCCCTGCTGGATCGCCTGCACCGAATCCACCGCGCGGCCCATGGCCTGCGTGCCCTCGTCGGCCGACGCGCGCAGCTCCGACGCCCGCCGGTCCGCCGCCTGGGCCGTCTGCGCGTTCTGCTGCACCGCGGCCACCAGTTGCTCCACGCTGGCGGCAGTCTGCTCCAGGCTGGCGGCCTGCTGCTCCGTGCGCTCGGCCAGGGCCCGGTTGTCCACGGCCAGGCTGTGGCCGGCATGCGCGACCAGCGCTGCATTGCTGCGGATGTCGGCCACCATGGAAGAGAGCGTCACCACCATGCGGGCCAGCGACTGCGCCAGCACCGCCGGCTCGTCCCGCCCGCCGGACGGCACGGAACGCGACAGATCGCCACGCGCGGCCGCTTCCATGGCGTCGGCCACGCGGCCCAGGTCTTCCGCCAGCCCCGCCGCCAGCGCCAGGCCGAGATAGACCAGCACCAGGCCGCACGCGGAGGCCACGCCGGCACCGGCGGCCATGCCCCCGGTGGCGCTGGCCCACACGGTGAGGCCCAGCGCCGCCAGCGCGGCGCCCGTGCACAGCGCCAGCTTGGAGGGAATCCGCAGTCCGCGCAGAAGCCGGACGCCCGGGCGCAGCGGCAGGAAAGCAGCCATGCTCTTGTCTCCTCTTTTCTCGTCATCCATCGTAGTAGCCCCCGGATGGTATTGGCGGGCACTTACGGTGGATTGACAAGGCGGGAATACGCCGAGCCGGCGCGGGCGGCATCCCGCGCAGCCCCGATAATGGCGCCCCATGAATCCCCTGCTCACCCATTTGCAGCCCTATCCGTTCGAGCGGCTGCGGCAGCTTTTCGCGGGGGTGCAGCCCCCCACCGGGCTTTCGGCCATCAGCCTCGGCATGGGCGAACCCCGCCACCCCACGCCGGCTTTCATCCAGCAGGCCCTGACGGACCACCTGGGCGGCCTCGCCAGCTACCCCGCCACCGCGGGTGATCCCCGCCTGCGCGAAGCCTGCGCCCAATGGCTGCACCGGCGCTACGGCATCGCAGTGGACGCCGCGACCCAGGTCCTGCCCGTGAACGGCTCCCGCGAGGCCCTGTTCGCATTCACCCAGACGGTGATCGACCCCACGCGCGAAGGCGCGACCGTGGTGTGCCCCAATCCCTTCTACCAGATCTACGAAGGCGCCGCGCTGCTGTCCGGCGCGCAGCCGTACTACGCCCCCAGCGACCCGGCGCGCAATTTCGCGGTGGACTGGGACCGCGTGCCCGAGGACGTCTGGAAGCGCACGCAGTTGCTTTTCGTCTGCTCGCCGGGCAATCCCACGGGTGCCGTCATGCCGCTGGCCGAGTGGGAAAAGCTCTTCGCGCTCAGCGACCGCCACGGCTTCGTGATCGCCTCCGACGAGTGCTACAGCGAAATCTACTTCCAGGGCGGCCCGCCGCTCGGCGGCCTGGAAGCCGCGGTGCGCCTGGGCCGCACGGGTTTCCGCAACCTCGTCGCCTTCACCAGCCTGTCCAAGCGCAGCAACCTGCCCGGCCTGCGCAGCGGCTTCGTGGCGGGCGATGCGGCCCTGATGAAGGCCTTCCTGCTCTACCGCACCTACCACGGCAGCGCCATGGGGCCGGCCGTGCAGGGAGCCAGCATTGCCGCCTGGAGCGACGAGGCGCATGTGGAGGAGAACCGCGCCCTCTACCGGCGCAAGTTCGAGCAGGTCACGCCGCTGCTCGCCCAGGTGATGGACGTCGCACTGCCCGACGCAGGCTTCTACCTGTGGGCCCGCGTGCCCGAGCGCCTGCGGATGGACGACGCAGCATTCGCCCGCGCCCTCCTCGCTCAATACAATGTGACCGTGCTGCCGGGCAGCTACCTCGCACGCGAATCCGGCGGCCGCAATCCCGGTGCCGGGCGCGTGCGCATGGCGCTCGTGGCCGAGGTCGAGGAATGCCTCGAAGCCGCGCGCCGCATCGTGCAATTCATCCAATCCCATCCCTGATTCCCGAACGGACCATGACCCAACAACTGCAGAACATCATCGACACCGCCTGGGAGAACCGCGCCAGCCTCTCGCCCTCCGCCGCCCCCCGCGAGGTGCAGGATGCCGTCGAGCACGTGATCGCCGAACTCGATGCCGGCAAGCTGCGCGTAGCCACCCGCGAGGGCGTCGGCCAGTGGACCGTGCACCAGTGGATCAAGAAGGCCGTGCTGCTGTCGTTCCGCCTGAAGGACAACGAACTGATCGAGGCCGGCAGCCTCGGCTTCTACGACAAGGTGCCGACCAAGTTCGCGGGCCGCTCGGCCGCCGAGATGGCCGCCACCGGCGTGCGCGTGGTGCCGCCGGCCGTGGCGCGCCGCGGTAGCTTCATCGCCAGGGGCGCCATCCTCATGCCCAGCTACGTGAACATCGGTGCCTACGTGGACGAAGGCACGATGGTGGACACCTGGGCCACCGTCGGCTCCTGCGCACAGGTCGGCAAGCACGTGCACCTGTCCGGCGGCGTGGGCCTCGGCGGCGTGCTCGAGCCCCTGCAGGCCAACCCGACCATCATCGAGGACAACTGCTTCATCGGCGCGCGTTCGGAAATCGTCGAGGGCGTGATCGTCGAGGAGAACTCCGTCATCTCCATGGGTGTGTACATCGGCCAGAGCACCCCCATCTATGACCGCGCCACCGACACCGTGAGCTACGGCCGCGTGCCGGCGGGCTCGGTGGTGGTGAGCGGCAGCCTGCCCAAGGGCGACGGCAAGTACAGCATGTACGCGGCCATCATCGTCAAGAAGGTGGATGCCAAGACCCGTTCCACCACCAGCCTGAACGACCTGCTGCGCGACTGACGGCCTGCGCCGCGGCCCCCGGCATCCACCGGGCCGCGGCCACCCGCCCCTTACACCACCTTCGCAAGGGACACCCCATGAGCACGATGGAGCGGATTCTCCGGCTGATGGCCGAAAAGCGGGCCTCGGACGTCTATCTCTCGGCCAACGCCCCGGTCCTCATCAAGATCAATGGCGAGTGCGTGCCCGTCAACAGCCAGCTGCTGCCCTTCGATGCGCCGAAGAACCTGCTGGCCGAGATCGTGCCGCCGGACCGCATCGAGGAGCTGGAGGAAACCGGCGAACTCAACATGGGAGTGCCGCTCACCGGCGTGGGGCGCTTCCGCGTCAGCGCCATGCGGCAGCGCGGCAGCTATGCCGTGGTCGTGCGCTTCATCGCGCAGCACATCCCGGAGCTGTCCAGCCTCAACCTGCCGCCCATCCTCGGCGAGCTGATCCTCGAAAAGCGCGGGCTGCTGCTGGTCGTCGGTGCCACGGGCTCGGGCAAGAGCACCACGCTCGCCTCGATGATCGACAGCCGCAATGCCCAGCTCACGGGCCACATCCTTACGGTCGAAGACCCGGTCGAGTACCAGTTCAAGAACAAGAAGTCGATCGTCAACCAGCGCGAGATCGGCTCCGACACCCAGTCCCTGCAGACCGCGCTGAAGAATGCCCTGCGACAGGCGCCCGACGTGATCCTGATCGGCGAGATCCGCGACCGCGAAACCATGTCCGCCGCCATCGCGTATGCGCAGTCGGGCCACCTGTGCCTCGCCACCCTGCACGGCAACAACAGCTACCACGCGCTCAACCGGATCCTCAGCTTCTACCCGGTGGAAGTGCGACCCACCATGCTGGGCGACCTGGCCTCGGCCCTCAAGGCCATCGTCTCGCAGCGGCTGGTGCGCGCCCCCACCGGCGAGCGCCTGCCCGCGGTGGAGGTGCTGCTCAACACCAAGCTCGTCGGGGAGATGATCGAGCAGGGCAATTTCTCCGGCGTGCGCGAGGCCATGGAAAAATCCATGGCCGAGGGCTCGCAGACTTTCGAACATGACCTGGCCCGCCTGGTCATCGAAGGCCGCATCGACCGCAAGGAGGGCCTGGCCTATGCCGATTCGCCCACCAACCTGATGTGGCGCCTGCAGAACGACTTCTCGATCGCCGCCAAGGCCGCGCGCGACCGCAAGGACGCGGGTGCGCAGGACGACGAAGACCAGCCCTCCTTCACCGAGATCGTCCTGGACGTCAAGCCCCAGTGATCCCGCGCGCCGGCCCGGGCCCGTCCGCCGGGCCGCGGCCGGCACCTTTTTCCCAACTTTCCCCCTGGAGCGCGTTCCGGCGCGCTCCGCGTCCACGATGTCCCGTACCCTGATCCTGGCCGAGCAGCTCATCTCCCGTCCGTCCGTCACGCCCGAGGACGCCGGCTGCCTCGAACTGCTGGCCGAGCGCCTGGCCCCGCTGGGCTTCACCTGCGAGCGGATGGACAGCGGCCCGGACAGCTTCCGCGTCAGCAACCTCTGGGCACGCCGCGCCGCGCCGGCCACCTCCGCTCCTGCGCGCACTCTCGTGTTCGCGGGCCACACCGACGTGGTCCCCACCGGGCCGCTGGAGCAGTGGAGCAGCCCGCCGTTCACGCCCTCGCACCGCGACGGACGGCTCTACGGCCGGGGCGCCAGCGACATGAAGACCTCCATCGCCGCCTTCGTCGTGGCAGTGGAGGAGTTCCTGGCCGCCACGCCCGAGCCGTCCATCGCGCTGGCCTTCCTGCTGACCAGCGACGAGGAAGGCCCCTCGGTGGACGGCACCAAGGTGGTGGTCGAGCAACTGGCCGCCCGCGGCGAGACGCTGGACTGGTGCATCGTGGGCGAGCCGACCTCCGTGCGCAAGACCGGCGACATGATCAAGAATGGCCGCCGCGGCACCCTGTCGGGCAAGCTCACCGTGCGCGGCATCCAGGGCCACATCGCCTATCCCCAGCTCGCCCGCAACCCCATCCACCAGGCGCTGCCGGCCCTCGCGGAACTGGCCGCCACCGAATGGGACCGCGGCAACGACTTCTTTCCGCCCACCAGTTGGCAGATCAGCAACATCCATGGCGGCACGGGCGCGACCAACGTGATCCCCGGCACCGTGGTGGTGGACTTCAACTTCCGCTTCTGCACGGAATCCACCGCAGAAGGGCTGAAGACGCGCGTGCACAACCTGCTGGACCGGCACGGGCTCGAATACGACCTCACCTGGACGCTCGGAGGCCAGCCCTTCCTCACGACGCCCGGCGAACTGGTGGCCGCAGTGCAGCAGGCGATCACGGATGAAACCGGCATCGCCACCGAGCTGTCCACCACCGGCGGCACCAGCGACGGGCGATTCATCGCCCGCGTCTGCCCGCAGGTGATCGAAATGGGCCCGCCCAACGCCACCATCCACAAGATCGACGAACACGTGGTGGTCGCCGACGTGGAACCGCTCAAGAACATCTACCGCCGCACGCTGGAGCGGCTGAACGCGCAGGCCGCTGCAGCATGAACGCCACACCCCATCCCATCCCGCCCGCGGGCCCGGTGCGCGGCGATACCGTGCCGGAACTGGTCACGAGCGCGGCAGAGCGCCTGGGCGCTGCCGGCGTGGCCTTCGGGCACGGCACCGCCAACGCGCACGACGAGGCCGCCTGGCTGGTACTCTGGCGCCTGGGACTGCCGCTGGACACGTCCCTGGAAGACGCCGGCCGCGTCGCGCCCGACCGGCAGGCGCAGGTCGCGGAGCTGATCGAGGAGCGCATCGCCACCCGCAAGCCCGCGGCCTACCTGACACGGGAGGCCTGGCTGCAGGGCGTGTCGTTCTACGTCGATGAGCGCGCCATCGTCCCGCGCAGCTTCATCGCCGAGCTGCTGGCAGACGGCAGCATCGACGGCTTCCTGGGGGAACATACGCGCGACGTGCTCGACCTGTGCACCGGCAACGGCAGCCTCGCCGTGCTGGCGGCCATGGCCTACCCCGACGTGCGCGTGACCGGTGCGGACCTGTCCCCGGACGCCCTGGATGTCGCCCGCATCAACGTCGAGCGCCACGGCCTGGGCGACCGCGTGGCGCTGGCCCTCTCGGACGGCCTGTCGGCCGTTCCCGGCCCGTGGGATCTGATCCTCTGCAACCCGCCCTACGTGAACGCGGCCAGCATGTCGGCCCTGCCGGCGGAGTACCGCGCCGAACCGGAGCTGGCACTGGCGGGCGGCGCCGACGGCATGGACTTCGTCCGCAGGCTGCTGGCGGATGCGCCCGCCGCACTGCGCGAGGACGGCGTGCTCATCCTCGAGATCGGCAACGAGCGCGCGCATTTCGAGGCCGCCTTCCCGCACCTGCCGGCCTTCTGGCTGGAGACCAGCGCGGGCGAGGACCAGGTGCTGCTGCTCACCCGCGAAGCGCTGGTGCCGGCCCCATCGGCCTCTGCCGGCTGAACCCCGAGCGCGCCCCGGCCGGCCGGCGCGACGCGGGCCTGCCCGGGCGGGCCCCACCGCATCCGCTACCATGCGCGGTTGCTTTGTCGCGGGCCCGCAAGCGGCCCGCCGTGTGATTCGATCATGATCCTTCTGAACAATGTCACCTTGCGCCGCGGCGCCAAGGTGTTGCTGGACAGCGCCAGCGTCACCCTCAACCCCGGCGAGAAAGTCGGCCTGGTGGGACGCAACGGCGCCGGCAAATCCACCCTTTTCGCGCTGCTCAACGGCTCGCTCCACGAAGACGGCGGCGACTTCTCGATGCCTCCGACCTGGCGCATGGCCCAGGTGGCGCAGCACATGCCCGAGACGGAGGAATCCGCCACCGACTTCGTGCTGAACGGCGATACGCGCCTCAGCACGCTGCGCGGCGAACTGCAGGCGGCGGAAGAGTGCGGCGACGGCATGGCGATCGCCCAGGCCTACGCGGACCTCGGCGATGCCGGCGAACACGACGCCGTGCCGCGCGCCCAGGCGCTCATCCTCGGCCTGGGCTTCAAGGTGGAGGAACTCGGCAGGCCCGTGAACAGCTTCTCCGGCGGCTGGCGCATGCGCCTGCAGCTGGCGCGGGCCCTCATGTGCCCCAGCGACCTGCTGCTGCTGGACGAACCCACCAACCATCTGGACCTCGACGCCCTCGTCTGGCTGGAAGCCTGGCTGCAGCGCTATGCCGGCACGCTGATCGTCATCAGCCATGACCGGGAGTTCCTGGACGCCATCACCACGGTGACGCTGCACATCGACAACGCGCGGCTGACACGCTACGGCGGCAACTACAGCCGCTTCGAGGAACTGCGCGCCCAGCAGATGGAGCTGCAGGCCGCCAGCTATGCCAAGCAGCAGGACAAGATCGCCCACCTGCAGAAGTTCATCGACCGCTTCAAGGCCAAGGCCAGCAAGGCCAAGCAGGCCCAGAGCCGGGTCAAGGCCCTGGAGCGCATGGAGAAGATCGCCCCCGTGCTCATGGGCGCGGAGTTCACCTTCAGCTTCAAGGAGCCCGCCAACCTGCCCAACCCGATGCTGGCGATCACCGATGCCGCCTTCGGCTACGAGGACGAGGAGGGCGGCGCTCCCAAGACCATCCTGCGCCACGTGAACCGCTCGGTGCTGGCGGGCCAGCGCATCGGCATCCTGGGCGCGAACGGCCAGGGCAAATCCACCCTGGTGAAGACCATCGCGCGCACGATGCGGCCGCTGGCCGGCAGCGTGACCGAAGGCAAGGGCCTGTCCATCGGCTACTTCGCCCAGCAGGAGCTTGATGTGCTGCGGCCCGCCGACAACCCGCTGGAACACATGATCCGCCTCGCGAAGGAGCTGGGCGCCCAGTCCCGCGAGCCCAGCCGCGAGCAGGACCTGCGCAACTACCTCGGCACCTTCAACTTCTCGGGCGACATGGTCAAGCAGTCCGTCGGCACGATGAGCGGCGGCGAGAAAGCCCGCCTCGTGCTGGCGATGATCGTCTGGCAGCGCCCCAACCTGCTGCTGCTGGACGAGCCGACCAACCACCTGGACCTCGCCACGCGTGAAGCGCTGTCGATGGCGCTCAACGAGTTCGAGGGTACGGTGATGCTGGTCAGCCACGACCGGGCGCTGCTGCGCGCGGTCTGCGACGAATTCTGGCTGGTGGGACGCGGTGCCGTGGGCCCCTTCGACGGCGACCTGGACGACTACCAGCGCTACCTGCTGGACGAGTCCAAGCGGCTGCGCGACGAGGCCCGTGCGCTGGCGTCCGCCTCGCCGGCACGGGCAGACTCCGGCACGCCGCAGCCCCCCAGTCCCGCGCCTGCGCCCCCGCCGGCGCCGGCACCGATGGCAGCCCCCACCGCGCCGGCCCCGAAGGATGCCCGGGAGCAACGCAAGCTCGGGGCCCAGGCCCGGCAGCAGCTCGCGGAGAAAACCCGCCCCTTGCGGCGCGAGCTCGACCAGATCAACCAGCGCCTGGCCGCCCTGGTTTCGGAGAAGGCCGAACTGGAACAGCGGCTGAGCCAGCCCCTCCCCCCTGCCGAGATCGCCGACTGCGGCCGCCGTCTGAAGGCCTGCGGGGACGAAACCGGTCAGCTGGAGGAACGTTGGTTGGAACTTTCCGAATCCGTCGAGGCCCTGGAACAAGGATCTGACAAGTAAAATGCTGTAACGGCAGTCTGTAATTTGCTGCAGGCAACGTTACAGCCTATAACTTTCCCGCTCCTTTTATAGGAGTGGAAGAAACGCCTTCGGCTGGTTGCATTTTTTTTCGTTCTACTGTCAACGCTCCAGGAAGACGCCGCGTTGTGGATGCATCCAAGGAGCTAACGATGAACACCTCTGCAATCCTGTCCGCATGGCCTGAAGACGAACGCGACCGCAAGCGCGCTCCCGGCCGTTTCTGAAAAAGGCGGGCACCAGACAGCAGTCGGACACAGGCGGAATCCCCAACGGGTTCTGCCGAGCCCGGCGGGCGCGGTCCCTGACCTTCGTTCCAATTCCCTTCTTATCCCATCCCCCATGAAGAACCCCGCCGAGGCGGGGTTCTTTTTCGTCCGGGGGCCGGGGCATCAACCCATGTGCAGGCCGCCGTTGACCGAGAAATCGGCCCCGGTGGCGTAGCCACCCTCGTCGGATGCCAGCCACGCGATGATCGAGGCGATTTCGCTGGGTTCGCCCAGGCGCTTGACCGGCACGGTGGCGACGATCTTCTCCAGCACATCAGGCCGGATAGCCTTGACCATGTCGGTGCCGATGTACCCCGGGCTGACGGTGTTCACCGTCACGCCCTTGGTGGCGAGCTCCTGCGCCAATGCCATCGAGAAGCCGTGCATGCCGGCCTTGGCGGCCGAATAGTTGGTCTGGCCGGCCTGGCCCTTCTCGCCGTTCACGCTGCTGATGTTGATGATGCGGCCCCAGCCCTTATCCACCATGTCGCCCACGACCTGCTTGGTCACGTTGAACATGCTGTTGAGGTTGGTCTCGATCACCGCGTCCCAGTCCTCGCGGGACATCTTCACGAACATGCGGTCGCGCGTGATGCCGGCGTTGTTCACCAGCACATCGATGCTGCCGTGCTCGGCCTTGGCCTTGGTGAAGGCCGCCACCGTGGAATCCCAGTCGCCGACGTTGCCGACGGACGCGTGGAAGGTGTAGCCCAGGGCCTTCTGCTCGCCCAGCCACTTGGCGTGGTCCCGGGTCGGCCCGCAGCCCGCGATGACCTTGAAGCCATCCTTGTGCAGGCGCTGGCAGATGGCCGTTCCGATGCCACCCATGCCCCCTGTGACATACGCTACTTTCTGGTTCATGTGATTTATCTCCTAGTCAACGATTCACGCAGCCACTCTACCCAAGATTCCGCGCCCCACTGTTGAGGAAAACACCCAGCACCTGCGAGGTGCGCCCGGTTCCTGGACAAGCATGGCCGCCGGATGCCGCTCCGCCGCCGCGGCCTGCAAAAAAGCCGCACCATGTGCGGCTGCAGGACGGCGGGCGGTCCGGAAAATTCAGACCCGCTCCACCGCGAGCGAGACGCCCATGCCACCGCCGATGCACAGCGCGGCCACACCCTTGCGGGCGCCACGGCGCTGCAGCTCGTGCAGCAGGGTCACCAGCACGCGGCAGCCCGACGCGCCGATCGGATGGCCGATGGCGATCGCTCCGCCGTTCACGTTCACCTTGGCGGGATCGATGCCCAGTTGCTGGTTGACGGCGCAGGCCTGGGCGGCGAAGGCTTCGTTCAGCTCGAACAGGTCCACGTCGGCCGCGGTCCAGCCGGCGCGCTGCAGCACCTTGCGCGTCGCGGGCACGGGGCCCAGGCCCATGGTGGCGGGGTCGAGGCCGCTCGTGGCATAGGCGGCGATGCGCGCCAGCGGCTTGAGCCCCAGGGCCGCTGCCTTCTTCGCACTCATCACCACCACGGCGGCCGCGCCATCATTGAGGCCCGACGCATTGCCGGCCGTCACGCTGCCGGCCTTGTCGAAGGCCGGGCGCAGCCCTGCCAGCGCCTCGGCACTGGTCTTGCGATTGAGATATTCGTCGGACTCGAAGACGATCGGGTCACCCTTCTTCTGGGGCAGGCTCACGCCCACGATCTCGTCCTTGAAGCGGCCAGCGTCCTGCGCCGCGGCGGCCTTCTGCTGGCTGCCCAGGGCGAGCGCATCCTGCTGCTCGCGGGAGATGCCCTCCTGCTTCGCGACGTTCTCGGCGGTGATGCCCATGTGGTACTGGTTGTACACGTCCCACAGGCCGTCCACGATCATCGAGTCGGTCATCTTCCAGTCGCCCATGCGCTGGCCCTCGCGCGAGCCGTTGAGCACGTGCGGCGCGAGGCTCATGTTCTCCTGGCCGCCGGCAACCACGATCTCGCTGTCGCCCGTGGCCACCGCCTGGGCCGCGAGCATCACGGCCTTCAGGCCGGAGCCGCAGACGGCGTTGATGGTCAGCGCCGGCGTTTCCTTGGCCACTCCGGCCTTCATCATGGCCTGGCGCGCGGGATTCTGGCCCACGCCCGCAGTCAGCACCTGCCCCATGATCACTTCACCCACCTGGTCCAGCGGCACGTTGGCACGGGCCAGCGCTTCCTTGATCACGATGGCGCCCAGTTCGGTGGCCGGGGTCTTGGCGAGCGCGCCGCCGAACTTGCCCACGGCCGTGCGGACGGCCGAAACGATGACGATGTCTTCCATGTCGATCCTCAAAGGTAATGATGGGAAAAGGGGTGGAGCGGCGCCTCAGGCCCGCTCGCGCACATAGCGTCCCGGCGCCGGTTCGATGGCCTGGAACCGGGCGCCCTTGCCGTAGCGCTTGGGAGCAGGCATGAGCGGGCCGGCATGGCCGCGCAGCCAGGCGGCCCAGTCGGTCCACCAGCTGCCGGGAAGTTCCGTCGCGCCTTCCAGCCACTCGGGCAGCGTGGCCGGCAGAACGCCGTCCTCGCGGACCCAGTGGCTGCGCTTCTTCCTGGCCGGCGGATTGATGACGCCCGCGATGTGGCCGGAGGCACCCATCACGAAGCGCTTCTCGCCGGGCAGCACCTGGGTGGACGCGTACGCGGCATCGACGGGGACGATGTGGTCCTCGCGCGATCCGTAGATGTACGCGGGCAGGTCCACGAGGTTCAGGTCGATCGGCTCGCCGCACACGGTCAGGCGGCCGGGCTTGCAAAGGTTGTTCTCGAGGTAGAGATTGCGCAGGTACCAGGCGTAGAACGGCCCGGGCAGGTTGGTCGAGTCGCTGTTCCAGTAGAGCAGGTCGAACGGCGGCGGCGTTTCGCCCTTCAGGTAGTTGCCCACCACATACGTCCAGACGAGGTCGTTGGGCCTCAGGAAGCTGAACGTGGAGGCGAGGTCCTGCCCCTTCATCAGGCCGCCCTGCCCCATCTGCAGTTCGCGGAAATGCACGAAGCTCTCGTCGATGAAGACGTCGAGGATGCCGGTTTCGGCGAAATCGATGAAGGTGGTGAGGAAGGTGGCGCTGGCCACGGGCTCCTCGCCCCGGGCGGCCAGCACGGCCAGGCCGGTGGCCAGCATCGTGCCGCCCACGCAGAAGCCGAGCGCGTTGATCTGGTCGCTCCCCGCGATCTCGCGGACGGTCTCGATGGCGCGGAGCACCGCGTCCTCGATGTAGTCGTCCCAGGTGGCGTTCGCCAGGGCCTGGTCCGGGTTGCGCCAGCTCACCACGAAGGTGCGGTGCCCTTCGGACACCGCATGCCGGATGAGCGAATTATCGGGCTGCAGGTCGAGGATGTAGAACTTGTTGATGCACGGTGGCACCACCAGCAGCGGGCGCTCGTGCACCTTGGGTGTGAGCGGCTTGTATTCGATGAGCTGGAAGAGCGCGTTCTCGTACACCACGGCGCCCTCGGAGGTGGCCACGTTGCGGCCCACCTCGAACACGCTTTCGTCGGTCATGGACACATGGCCCTGCCGCATGTCGTGCAGCAGGTTGGCGATACCCTTGGCCAGGCTCTCGCCCTGGGAATCGATGGCCTTCTTCTGCGCCTCGGGGTTGAAGACGAGGAAATTGCTGGGCGCCATGGCGGCCATCCACTGCTCCACGCCGAAACGGATGCGTGCGCGCGTCTTGGGATCGGTCTCCACCGCGTCGGCCAGCCCCATCAGGGTGCGGGCATTGAGCAGGTAGGACGCTGCAGCGAAAGCCGCCATGGGGCTCTCGGCCCAGGCGGGGGAGCTGAAGCGGCGGTCCTTCATACCGGCCGGCTGGAGCGCCTGGCTCCACAGTTCCGACGCCTCCTTCACGTACTGCTGCTGCAGCCCGGCCAGCTTGTCCGGGGAGAAGGCGATGGCCGGACGGGCCTGCGAGGATGCGGCGTCGGTAGCGGCGGGGCCGCCGGCCTGCCGGAAGGCTTCCAGCGCCTGCATCCAGCTTTCGCTCAGTTTCTGCTGGATCTGCCGGGTACTGCCGACCCAGCCTGCGTCAAAATCCATGAACGTGTCTCCTCGCACCCAACCATCATGCCATCCCGGCAGCGCCTCCGGAGGGAATCGCGCCATGGCCACGGCATTGTTGCCGAGCGGCGCGCCCGGAAGCAATGCCGCTTTCGCTTTTTCACGATATAGCTCAGTTTTCGGGAAGACGGCCCCATGTATTTGGTAATCATCGGCTGGTTGTACGTCACCGTGATGATGGCCGTCGCCGAGGCTGCCAGCCCGCAGGGCAGCCTGCTGGGCGCGGCGGTGACCTTCGTGCTCTACGGGCTGGTGCCCATCTCGATCGTCGCCTACATCCTCGGCACCCCCGCCCGCAAGCGCGCCCTGCGGGAGAAGGAGCAGCGCGAGCGGGAAAAGGCCGCGCGCCCAGCGGGCCGGGAAGCCCTTCCAGCGGACGCGGCCTCAGCCGCCGCACGATCCGAGCCAGATGCAGGCGGCGAACCGCCCGCCGGTGCTGCCGGACCGCTGCATGGAGGCGCGGTGCGAAAAGAACCGTGAGGCCTGGCGCACGGTGCACCAGCCGTCGCCTCCATCGTTGCCCCACACGCCATCCACGCCCAGCGCGCCGAGCCGCCTGCGCGCCAGGCCAGGCAGGTCGGCCAGGTACTTGCCCCCGCCCTGCGCGGAAAAATGCGTGCCCGCCCCGGCATCCCGAGCGCAGAACGCCTCCCGGACCTCCTCGCCCACCTCGAAGGCGGACGGCCCGATGCACGGGCCCAGCCACGCCAGCACACCGCCGTCCGCATCCAGGCGCGAGATGGCCTGCTCCAGCACGCCGCCAGCCAGGCCGCGCCAGCCGGCATGCGCCGCCGCCACGGCGGAACTCCGGCGGTCGGTCAGCAGCACGGGCAGGCAGTCCGCGACCATGATGGTGCAGGCACGGCCCGGCAGGCGGGCGATGCAGGCGTCGGCCTCCATGCCGTCCGGCACGCCGCGGTCCAGGTCCGCCACGGCCGTTCCGTGCACCTGCCGCAGGAAGGTGGGCGCCACCGCAGCCCCCCCGCCGAGTCCCGCCAGCATGGCGCGCAGGTGCTGCCGGTTGGCCAGAACGGCGGCTGAATCGTCGCCGACGTGGTCGCCGAGGTTGAACGAGGACCAGGCGCCCCGGCTCTCGCCGCCCGGCCGCGCCGTGCACACCGCATGCACATGGGCGGGCGCCGGCCAGTCGGGCCGCAGCCAGCCGTCCGGCAGGGGAACGGACGCGGGCAGCAAGGCGCTAGCCCCCGGCATCGGGGCATGCGGAAGGATGGGCCGCCTCGAATGCCGGCAGCGCGGAAGCGGCCTCCCAGGCCGCCATGGTGCGCGGCAGTCCGGACAGATCGACCTCGAAGCGCTGCGCGTTGAAGATCTGCGGCACCAGGCAGCAGTCGGCGAGCGTCGGGGCATCGCTCCAGCACAGCCGCGATGGCGGCAGGCCCGCCGCTTCCCGGGCACGGGCCAGCAGGCCGAGCTGCCGCTCGAACGCTTCCAGGCCGCCGCGCGCCCAGTGGCGGTACCAGGCGGTCTTCTCCGCTTCCTCCCGGCCCAGCGTCTGGGTGAGGTACTTGAGCACCCGCAGGTTGTTGACCGGGTGGATCTCGCAGGCCACCATCTGTGCCAGGGCCCGCACGTGGGCCCGGCCGAGCGCGTCGCCGGGCAGCAGCGGCGGCTGCGGATGCATTTCGTCCAGGTACTCGATGATCGCCATCGACTGCACGAGCGTGCTCCCGTCGTCCAGTTCCAGCGCCGGGACCAGAGGGTCCCCGACCCGGTCCGAATAGCCGGGCCCCCGGTGCTCCGCGCGCACCAGGTGCACCGGCACATACTCATAGGGCAGCCCCTTCAGCGCCAGGGCGATGCGCACCCGGTAGGACGCGGAAGAGCGGAAGTAGTTGAACAGCTTCATGGTCCGCCAAGCATAACGTCCGTGCATGGCACACTCTGGCCAAGGCCCAGCGCCGCCCGCACGGCGCTCACGGGCCGCCGCCCCACCCACCGAGACAAGGCATGACACCCACCATGAACTACGTGATTCCTCCCGCGCCCATCCCCAGCGTGCCCGTGGCGGGCACCGCAGACCGCTTTCCGGTGCACCGCATCTATTGCGTCGGACGCAACTACGAGGAGCACGCCAAGGAAATGGGCTTCACCGGCCGGGAGCCGCCCTTCTTCTTCCTCAAGCCAGCGGACGCCATCGTCCCGGTGGAGGCAGGCGAGATGGGCCGCATGCCCTACCCCACCCTGACTTCCAACCTGCACCACGAGATCGAGCTGGTCGTGGCCATCGGCCGGGGCGGACGCGGCATCCGCGCGGCGGACGCCCTGCAGCACATCTTCGGCTACGCCGTCGGCCTGGACATGACCCGCCGGGACCTGCAGAACGAGATGAAGAAGCAGGGGCGCCCCTGGAGCATCGGCAAGGGTTTCGAGTACAGCGCGCCCATCGGCCCCATCACGCCGGCGGCGCAGGCGGGCGACGTGGCCAAGGCCCCCATCTGGCTGCAGGTGAATGGCGCCGACCGGCAGCGCAGCACGGTCTCGCAGCTGATCTGGAACATCGCCGAAACCATCGAGCACCTGTCCGCCGCCTGGAAGCTGCAACCCGGCGACCTCATCTTCACCGGCACGCCCGAAGGCGTGGGCGCGGTGGTGCGCGGCGACGTGCTGGAAGGCGGCGTGGAAGGACTGGGCACCCTGCGCGTGGAAATCGTCTGAACATGACCACCCGCAGTCCGATCAAGCACTGCCGCGAATGCGGGGCCGCCGTGGAGTACCGCGTGCCCGATGACGGCGACACCAAGCTGCGTGCCGTCTGCCCGGCCTGCCACACCATCCACTATGAAAACCCGCTGAACGTGGTCGGCACAGTGCCCGCTCTGGGGGACAGGGTGCTGCTGTGCAAGCGCAACATCGAGCCCCGCTGGGGCAAGTGGACGCTGCCGGCCGGCTTCATGGAGCTGAACGAGACCACCGCCGAAGGCGCGGCCCGCGAAACCGACGAGGAAGCCGGCGCGCAGATCACCATGGGCCCGCTCTTCTCGGTACTCAACGTGCCGCGCGTGGGGCAGGTGCACCTGTTCTACCTCGCCCGCCTGGACAGCGACCAGTTCGCCCCCGGGTACGAGACCATCGAGGCCCGGCTCTTCGCGGAAGACGAGATCCCGTGGGACGAGATCGCTTTCCGCACGGTCAAGGTCACGCTCGAGAAATACTTCGCCGACCGCCGCTCCGGTGCTTTCGGCATGCACTGTGTCGATATCGATTGACTGACCCGGCGCCCCGCAGCCCGGTTTCCCGGACACCATGACCGATGACCTGCAGCGCCTGCGCGCTGGCGACCTCGCGGGTGCGCGCGCGCTGCGCATCGCCGCCGACCTGGATCACTTTCCGCGCGAGGTCTTCGACCTGGCCGATACGCTGGAGGTGCTGGACCTCTCCGGCAACCGCCTTTCGGCGCTGCCCGATGACCTGCATCGGCTGCACCGGCTGAAGGTGTTCTTCGCTTCGTCCAACCGCTTCACCGAACTGCCCGCCGCCCTGGGCACCTGCCCGCAGTTGGAGATGGTGGGCTTCAAAGCCAACCGCATCGCCCATGTGCCGGCGCGGGCGCTGCCTGAACGGCTGCGCTGGCTGATCCTGACGGACAACGCCATTACGGAGCTGCCCGACGCCCTGGGGCAGCGGCCCCGGCTGCAGAAGCTGATGCTGGCCGGCAACCTGCTGCGCACCCTGCCCGATACGCTGCGGCAGTGTGGGTCGCTGGAGTTGCTGCGCATCGCCGCCAACCGCATCGAAACTCTGCCGGACTGGCTGGCCGGCCTGCCCCGGCTCGCCTGGCTGGCCATCGGCGGCAATGTGTTCAACGAAGCCGCCGAGGAACTCGCGCGCGGCAGCCAGGCTGCCGGCCATGTGGACTGGAGCCGCCTGCAGCTGGGTGAGCTGCTGGGAGAAGGCGCCTCCGGCCGCATCATGGCGGGCAGGCTGAAGAGCGCCACCGGCATGCGGGAGGTGGCCGTCAAGCTTTTCAAGGGCGAGGTTACGAGCGATGGCTGGCCACTGACCGAGATGGCGGCTAGCCTGGCCGCCGGGCGGCATCCGCGGCTGATCCCGGTGCTGGGGCGGCTCGATGGGGACCCGAACGGCGCACAGAGCCTGGTGATGGAGCGCATCTCCGCGGACTACCGCACGCTCGCCGGCCCGCCCAGCTTCGAGAGCTGCACACGCGACATCTATCCACCCGGCCTGCGGCTGCAGGCCTGCGTGGCACTGCGCATCGCGGCGGATGTGGCCTCGGCGCTCGCGCACCTGCATGGCCGCGGGCTGGTGCATGGCGACCTGTATGCGCACAACCTGCTGTGGCGCCCGGATGCTCCCACCGGCCGGGCGACCGGTCTGCTGGGCGACTTCGGCGCCGCCGCGTTCGCACCACCCGGGGCGTTGGGCGACGCGCTGCGCCGCATGGACGTGCGTGCCTTTGGCGTGCTGCTGGCCGAGCTGTGCACCCATGCCGATGGAGCATTGCCCGACGGCGAAGCACCCTCCCTGGCCCGGGACTGCCTGCACGACAACCCGGCCGCGCGGCCCGATGCCCCGGCACTGGCCCTGCGCACGGCGCAGTGGGCGGCGGGCTGAGCGGCTGCGCCCGAAAGGTCAGTACAGGCCATGGCGCACGGCGTGCGCGTGATGCGTGTCCGCCTCCGATGCCTGGGCCTCGCTCCATCCCAGCACCGCGGCCTTCATCCGTCCGGACGTGGGCAGGTTGCGCCAGTCCAGATGGAACTCCGACGCCCACAACTGCGCCCGGTGGATGGCCTTGCCGCAGTGGAACAACGTCTCGTCGATCGCGACGACCACGCCCAGCTTGGGTTTTTGCCGTGCTCCGCGAGTCTGCCCAGCAGATCCGGCACAGGATCGGCTGGCGGCCGTCATCCTCGATGAGTTGCACCACATGGTGCCGAGGCCGCCAGGCCTGCCAATGGCGAACGATGCGCGCCTGCTGCGCATCGCGGGCGCGCTGCTGGCGGACCCGGCGCGGCGCTGGAGCCTGCAGGCATGGGCCGACTGGGCCGGACTGTCGAGCCGCAGCCTCAGCAGGCGCTTCGTGGCCGAAACCAGCCTGCGCTTCACGGCCTGGACCCAGCGCGTGCGGCTGCTGCGATCGCTAGAGTGGCTGGCCGACGGCCAGCCTGTGACGCGAGTGGCGCTGGAGTTGGGCTACGACAGCGTGAGCGCCTTCATTGCACTCTTCAAGCGCGAACGGGGCCGCACGCCGGCAGCCTACTTCGGCCGTCAGGCGGCGCCTGTCGGGCACAGCGGCCCGAAGCTCACTTGAGCCACTTGTCGGCCGCCTGCCTGAGCTGGCCGCGGGCATCCATCAGGCCCCAGACGAACTCCATCACGCGCGAGTAATCCGCGTCGTCCTTGGGCAGCATGAATCCCAGGGTGTTCTGCGGCGTCAGCGGCGCGGCGACGAAAGCCGCATACAGGCGCGGATCGGCCTTGGCGTAGTACAGGGCCTCGTACGTTTCGGTGATCATCACGTCGCCCTTGCCCTCGGCGATGAGCGCGGGGATCTCGGCGTTCCTGTCGTGCGTGCTGACCTCGGCCGCCTTGAGACTCTCCAGCACGAAGGTCTCGTTGGTGCCGCCCGGGTTCTTGATGACGCGAACACCCGGCCGGTTCAGATCGGCCAGGGTTCGGAACCTGTCCTTGTCGGCAGCACGCACCAGCGCCACCTTGCCGAACGGCGCGTAGCCCGGCAGCATTTCGATCTGGCGGATGCGCGTGACGTTGCGCGTGATCCCGCCCACGGCCACGTCGAATTTGTCGGCCTGGATATCCTTCATCAGATTGGGCCAGGTGGTGGGCACGTAGTCGATCTTCACGCCCAGCTCCTTCGCCATGGTCTCCACCACGTCGATGTCATGGCCGGCATAGCCGCCGCCATCGGCCTTGATGGCGAAAGGCCGGTAATCGCCGGGCGTGCCGACGCGCAGGACCTTGGTGTCCATGATCCGGTCGAGGCGTGGGCCTGCGTGGGCCGCCTGGATGCATGCGGCCGCAGTCAGGGCCGCGGTGGCGATGAGGGTGGAGGCGGACATGCGCTTCATGCAAAAGGCCTTCGGTGGTTCGTTGGAAGAAGAAAGATCCGCAGGGACACTGCGCGGACATGGCCGCGCCAGCATACCGCGCCGGGCACGCAGGAAGCATGCCCGTGCCGTCCCGGTGGCCCCCATCCACCCAGCGGAACCGTTGGGCCTTTCAGCCCTCAGGGCCGCGATTCGACGAAGAACGGCTGCTGGCCGCCTCCCGGCACGACGGTACCGCGCTGGACGGGGACCACTTCCACGCCCGTGGCGCCGCCACTTCCCGCAGCTCCGCTCGCCGCACCGGAAGGTGCCGCGCCGGGCGCCGTGCCCGGTACGGTGGCGTCCGGCGGGTCGGTCGTCACGGGGGGAAGCGGGCGGGGGCCACCGAAGGTGGCTGCGGGCGCCCCGGCATTCCCGCTTTCCGGCGGCAGGTCCACCTCGGCGGGGGGAACATACGGCGCGCTGGGCGTCGCATCCTGCAGCGGCGTCAACGGCGCCTCGGTGATCTCGGGCCGTGTATCCGCGGGTGCGCTGGCAGGCGCGCTGGACGACGGCGCAGGCGCCCTCGCCGGCGGCTCGGTACCCGCGCCCCCGGCCTGCCCATCGGTGCGCCGCCCGAACAGGTCATAGACGGAGAGCGCCCACTGCCGCACGCCATCCACCGCCTGGCCGACCCAACTGCTTTCTTCCTGGTCGATGAATTTCTCCCCGGCGTCGATCACGCGCGAGCGCAAGGCTTGCTGGAAGACGTCGCCCACCATCGGCAGCGCGCTGTGCGCGCCCTGCCCCCAGTAGTCGCTGCGCAGCGTCACGCGGCCGTCGTTGAAGCCGGCCCAGGCTCCCGCCACCAGTTGCGGATGCATGAGCAGGAACCATCCATCCGCGGCGTCCTGCGTGGTGCCGGTCTTGCCGGCCACATCCGCGGTGATGCCGTAGCGCGACCGGATGGCAGCGCCCGTGCCCTTGTCCACCACGGCGCGCAGCGCATTGCGCAGCACCTGCGCGGGGCCCTGACCCACTACGCGCTCCGGGGCCGCCGGGCTGAAGTCTTCCAGCACCTTGCCGTCCTTGTCCTCGATGCGCGTGATGACCGTGGGCGCGGTGTAGCGCCCCGCTTCGGCGATGGTCCCGTATGCCGCCACCATCTCCTTGAGCGTGACAGGGCTCGTGCCCAGCGCCAGGGACGGCACGGCATCCAGCGGGGACTCCCGCACGCCCATGGCGCGCGCCAGCGCCGCCACGCGCTCCGGACCTACCTGCTGCATCAGCTGCGCGGTGATCGTGTTCTTGGAATAGGCCAGCCCGTCGCTCAGCGTCATCGGCTCGCCGCTCGGTGCGGCGCCCTCGTCGGTGGGGCGCCACATGCGGCCGCCGCCCAGCGGGATCTCCACGGCCTGGTCGATGAGCGTATCGGTGGGCAGGGCCCCCCTGGCGAAGGCGGCGCCATAGACGAAGGGCTTGAAGGTGGAGCCCGGCTGCCGGCGCGCCGCCTGCACATGGTCGAACGGATCCTGCGCGAAATCGCGGCTGCCCACCCACGCGCGGATCTGGCCGGTGCGCGGATCCATCGCCAGGAAGCCCGCCTGCACACGGGTTTTTTCCTGGCGCAGCTTGCGCATGAAGTCCGCATCCGCCAGCAGGGACTTGAGTGCGTCGTCCTCGGACGAGCCCTTCGCCACGGCAGCGGCGTACTGGGGCGACTCCCGCACGAAGGCCTGCACCAGGGAACCCTTGGCATTCCAGGCCCGCGGCCCCCACGCCCCGTCGGCCACCGACTGCAGTTGCCGGCCCTGCCGGGCCACCGCCTGGTTGGCCAGGGTCTGCAAGCGGAAATCGATGGTCGTGCGGATCACCAGGCCGTCGGCGTACAGGCTGTATCCGTTGCGGTCGGCCCAGTCGATGAGCTGCTTGCGCAGCTGCTGGGCCAGGTGCGGCGCGGGGCCCGCGGCCTCCAGCTGGCGCTCGAACCGGATGCGCAGGGGCCGTTTCGACAGGGTCTCGAAATCCCTGGACGACAGCTTGCCGCGCTTTTCCATCTGCGCCAGCACCACGTTGCGCCGCGCCTGGGCCCGCTCCGGATTGAGCACCGGGTTGTAGTAGCTCGTGCCCTTGAGCATGCCGATGAGCGTCGCGCTTTCCAGCACCGTGAGCTTGTCGGCCGACTTGTCGAAATAGGTGCGCGCCGCCATCTCGATGCCATAGGCGTTGTAGAGGAAGGGCACCGTGTTGAGATAAGTCTCCAGGATCTCGTCCTTGGAATACAGGGCCTCGATCTTGAGCGCCGTGATCGCTTCCTTGAGCTTGCGCGTCAGAGTGGGGGCGCGACCCACGTCCTCGGGGTAGAGATTGCGCGCGAGCTGCTGCGTGATGGTCGATCCGCCCTGCTTGTCGCCCCCCAGTGTGCGGATCAGGGCCGACCCCGTGCGCCGCCAGTCCAGACCGAAGTGGTCGTAGAAGCGGTGGTCCTCGGTGGCGATCAGCGCGTCCACCACCGATGGTGCGATGTCCTCCAGCGCCACCCATTCCCGGTTCACCCAGCGGTACTCGGCCAGCAGGCGGCCGTCGGCCGACACGAGCTGGGCCGGCTGCTCGGTCTTGGCCTTGCGGATATCGCTGATCGCGGGCGTGAAGGGCCAGAGCAGCAGCGTGTAGACCACCAGCGCCACCGGCACGGCGGCCAGCGCCCACAGCAGCATCCGGGCCGGCCGCCGGGCAAGGAACCAGCGCAGAGCGGCGCCAGCGTGGCGGGCCAGCGAGGACAACGGCCCGCTGGACAGCCAGGAGCGCAGGGAAGCGAGCAGGGAAGCAATCACACGGTCAGGAGGTAAATACCCATTGGCGCAGCGGGCGGGCGTTGGGCCGGCCTGGCGCGGCATCGCGGCAGACGGGCCCGGCGGAAGCGCGTGCACGGCAACGCTGCCGATGCACATTCCGCGGGCGCGATGGTACCGGGTCCGCGAAAGCGGCACCCACCATCCTGCGAATGGGAGTCCTTCCTGCCGGGCTGGTTCCCGGAGGCAACATGCGCGTCTCCGGCATCCGCACGGCGCAGGATCAATCCAGCGCGAACACCATCACCTTGAGGGACCGCTCGGCATCCACGTCCGCGAACACCGCCGGATTCGCGACCCGCTCCACCCAGCGCAGCTCCGGCGCCTGCTCGCGCATCTGCCCGAGCAGGAACTCCGTGCCCAGCTCGGGCGCGTTCAGGCACAGCAGTGCATGCCCTCCGGGCGCGAGCAGCCCGGGCAGCCGCCGCATGAGCCGCGCGTAGTCCTTCGTCGCGACGAAGCTGCCCTTCTGGTAGCTCGGCGGATCGGCGATGACCAGGTCATAGGGCCCGCCGCGGCCGATCTTGCCCCAGCTGGTGAACACGTCGTGCGCCAGGAAGCTCGCGCCCTGCTCCAGCCCGTTGAGCCGGTGGTTCTGCTGCCCGATGGAGATCGCGCCCTGCCCCATGTCCACATTGACCACCTGCGCCGCCCCGCCCTGCAAAGCCGCGACGGAGAAAGCGCAGGTGTAGGCGAAAAGGTTCAGCACCCGCGGCCCGCGCCCGCCAGCGGCCCGGCGCGCCGCCACGTGTTCGCGCACCCAGCGGCGGCCCTCGGCCATGTCGAGGAAGAGGCCATGGTTCTGTCCCCGCAGCACATGCACCCGGTAGCGCGCGCCCTGCTCCGTGACCGCATGCGGATCCGGCACCTCGCCGGCCATCAGCCGCGTCCCGGTCTCCCCGGGATGGCGGCACTGGAACACCCAGCACAGCAGCTGGCCGGGAGCGATCTCCGCCCAGCGGGCCTGCAGCGCCGCGCCGATGGCGTCCAGGGCATCCTCCTGCATCGGCAGGAAGCTGGTGAGCACGAAGGCGGGTGGATACGCATCCAGCGACCAGTGCTCGCAGCCCGGGTGCAGGCCGCCCCGGCCGTGGAAGATGCGCCGGGCATCCGGGCCGGGAGCCATGTGGGCGATGGCATGCAGCAGGGCTTGCATTGGAGGCGGGGAGCGTGGTTCGCCGCACGCGGAAAGCGCGGCGCGTTCTGGCTCAGGAGTGGCTGGGACGTCGATTGTGCCTGGATGGACCGCTACCATTTTCATATCGCTGCGGCGCGGCGTCCGGCAAGCGCCCTGCTGCGGCGGCCCGTGAGATACACAGCGCTGCAATCGGCCGTGCCATACCGGATACAGTGCTGGCGGCGCGGGCCAGGCATGGCCCGCCCGCATCCAAAATCAATACATAACAGGAAAGAGCATGAGAAAGCAGTTGGCCGCGGCCATCGTGGGTATGGGGTTGTCCATCGGCGCATGGGCGCAAGGAGCGGAACCGGACCGGCAGGCGCAGATCGAGGCAAAAGTGAAAGCGCTCCACTGGATCGACCAGGGGCAGGGGGATATCGGCAGCCAGGCCACGATCCGGATTCCTGGCGGCTACCGGTTCCTGGGCGAGCAGGACACGGCCAAGCTGCTGGAACTCTATGGGAACCCGCCCTCGCCCGACCACTACCTGATCGCGCCCGGCACGCTGAAATGGTTCGCCGTGTTCTCCTTCGACGATACCGGCTACGTCAAGGACGACGAGAAGATCAATGCCGCGGAACTGCTGTCATCCATGAAGGCATCGGATGTGCAGAGCAACAAGCAGCGCAAGAAGCTGGGCATGGAGGCCCTCTACACGGAGGGCTGGCAGGTCGAGCCGCATTACGACACGCAGAGCAAGCGGCTGGAATGGGGCCTGCGCCTGCGCGACGAGAGCGGCCACAAAGCCATCAACTACACCTCGCGCATCCTCGGGCGCACGGGGGTGATGAGCGCCGTCCTCGTGTCCGATCCCGACGCCCTCGCCCAGGACACCGAGGAATTCAAGCAGGTGCTCACCGGCTTCAAGTACAACAGCGGCCAGTCCTATGCCGAATTCAGGAACGGCGACAAGATCGCCCAGATCGGGCTGGGCGCCCTGGTACTGGGAGGTGCCGCCGCGGTCGCCACGAAAAAGGGGCTGTGGGCCGTGATCGGCGGCTTCATCGCCGGGTTCTGGAAGCTGCTGCTGGCCGGGGCTGCCGGCCTGCTGGCGGGCATCGGCAAGCTCTTCGGCCGCAAGAAGGACGCCTGAGGGCGCAAGGGGCGGCCCCTGCGCCCCGTTGCCGCTTATTGCAGCCCCATCCGCAGCACCGATGCCCGAAAGTCTGCCGTGTTCCCGTTGATCAGCCCCGAGGCGCAGGTCATGCTGGCCATCTGCGCGTTCTATGCGTACGACGCCTGCGTGCCCCTGGCCGAGGGCGCCGGGCTGGTCCGCCGCCCAGGCCGCACGCGCTGGCACGCCATGCTGGCCACCCAGGGCTTCGAAGTCCGCTGGGCCTACCTGGCCTGGCCTGCGCTGCTGTCGCCGCACCAACCCGTGTACCTGCTGCGCTGGCAACCCGACCAGGTCCGGTTGCCGGGCGACGCCGCCGCGGTTCGGCGCCTCCAGGCCCATGCCGACAGCTTTCGCCATTTCGCGCTGCCGCTCTACGGGCTGGGCGCGTCGCTGTTCCTGCTGCTGCCGGCAGCGCTGTTCGTGTGGCCTGGCGAAGCCGTGCAACTGGCTGCCGCAGCGATGATCTATCTCTTCGCGGCATGGACCGCAGCGCAGGCTTGGCGCCATGGCGACAAGGGGCACTCGCCACGTTCAGCCGCACGCTCGGTGGCCGTCCAGGCCCTGGCGTGCCCCCCGTTTGCGCTGAACTCCGTACGCAAGCTGGCGGCCGCCTATGCTCCCGGCATCGATCTGCTGCAGGCTGCGCACCAGTTGCTGGATCCGCCCGCATGGCATGCGTTCGCGCAGCACGCGCAGGCCGCCATCGAGGCGGACATCGAGGCCGCACAGGCGGAGAGCCCGGCAGCCGCGGCACGGTCGCAGCGGCTCTCCAGCGCCCTGTGCGAGCTGCAGGCGCACATGCCGAAAGCACCCGGCACCGCGGCTCCTTGACGAGGCCGCCGACGGCGTTCCCCCGTGCCTTGCAGGTGGCGTCAATCCACCGAGGCGCCGGACTGCTTCACCGCCCTGCCCCACTCCACGATCTCGCTGGCGACGAACTGGTCCATCGCCTCGGGCGTCGTGGGTGCGGGCTCGGAGCCGCGGTCGCGGATGAATTTCTGCATGTCCGGGCTGTTCAGGATGTCCACCACCTCGCGGTTCAGACGGTCCACGACGGGCCGGGGCGTGCCCTTGGGAGCCATCAGCCCCAGCCAGCCCACGGCCTCGAAGCCCTTGAACTCCGGCAGGCCGCTCTCGGCGATCGCGGGCACCTGGGGCAACTGGCTGGAGCGCGTGGCGGAGGTCACGCCCAACGGCACGGCCTTGCCTGCCTGGATGTTCGCCAGGCCCGCCGTGACCGAATCCACCATCAGCGGCACCTGCCCGCCCAGGAAGTCGGCCTGCGCGGGACCGCTGCCCTTGTACGGGATGTGTTCGATCTCGATGCGGGCGCGCGCCTTCACCATCTCGGCGCTCAGGTGCTGCGTTCCGCCGATGCCGGCGCTCGCATAGCTCAGCTTGCCGGGCTCGGCCCGCGCGCGGGCCACCAGGTCCTGCATGCTGCGAATACCCGAAGCCGGGTTCGCCAGGAACACCAGCGGCACCTTGGCCACCAGGCTGATGCCCTGCAGATCCTTGCGCGGGTCGAAATTCACCTTGCGGTAGAGCGTCTGGTTCACCGCCATGGCACTGCCCGCCATGACCAGCGTGTAGCCATCCGGTTTGGAACGCACCACCTGCTCGGTGCCGATGTTGCTGCCGGCCCCCGCCTTGTTGTCCACCACCAGCGGCTGGCCCAGGCGGGCGCCGAGCTTCTCAGCCAGGGCCCGCGCGAAGATGTCCGTGGCCTGGCCGGGGGGAAAGGGAACGACCATGGTGATGGGCCGATCCGGCCAGGCGGCAAAGGCGGTGCCGGACAGGGCCAGCAGTGCAGCGGGAAAAGCGTATCGGATGCGCATGGGGGTTGTGTCTCCTTTTGGGTGCCGGCCCTCGCCGACCCTCTGTTGGCCGGCAGGCCGCGCTATCGGTGTCCTGGCGAGGCGGCTCTCGGGGATGATAGGCGCCGTCCAGGGCCACGCGGCCATTGCGGTGCGGACGTTCCGCAGTGGAGGACGCCGGCGCAGCTGCGCCCATCGCATTCCGATACCGCTGCCCGGTGGAAACAAAAAAGGCAGCCGAAGCTGCCTGTCTTGTGGCCGAAGGGCGGCCGCCGCACCAGCGGCGGAACAACTCACTTCTTCTGCGGCGGAACGTCCGTGCAGGAACCGTGCGCGATCTCCGCCGCCATGCCGATGCTCTCGCCCAGCGTCGGGTGCGGGTGGATGGTCTTGCCGATGTCCACGGCATCCGCGCCCATCTCGATCGCCAGGGCGATCTCGCCGATCATGTCGCCGGCATGGGTGCCCACGATGCCGCCGCCCAGGATCCTGCCGTGGCCATGGGCCTCGGGCGAGTCGTCGAACAGCAGCTTGGTGTAGCCCTCGTCGCGGCCGTTGGCGATGGCGCGGCCGGAGGCCGTCCAGGGGAACAGGCCCTTCTTCACCTTGATGCCCTGGGCCTTGGCCTGGTCCTCGGTCAGGCCCACCCAGGCCACTTCGGGGTCGGTGTAGGCCACGCTCGGAATCACGCGGGCGTTGAACGCGGCCGAGGCCAGCGCCTTGTCGCCCGTGAGTTCGCCCGCGATCACTTCGGCCGCCACGTGCGCCTCGTGCACCGCCTTGTGCGCCAGCATGGGCTGGCCCACGATGTCGCCGATGGCGAAGATGTGCGGCACGTTGGTGCGCATCTGCACGTCCACGTCGATGAAGCCGCGGTCGGTCACGGCCACGCCGGCCTTGTCCGCGCCGATCTTCTTGCCGTTGGGCGTGCGGCCCACGGCCTGCAGCACCAGGTCATAGACCTGCGGCTCGGGTGCCTTGCCGCCCTCTTCCGCGGCGGCGAACGTGACCTTGATGCCTTCGGGCGTGGCTTCGGCCCCCACCGTCTTGGTCTTGAGCATGATGTTGTCGAAACGGTGGGCATTCATCTTCTGCCACACCTTGACCAGGTCGCGATCCGCGCCCTGCATCAGGCCGTCCATCATCTCGACCACGTCCAGGCGGGCACCCAGGGTGGAATAGACGGTGCCCATTTCCAGGCCGATGATGCCGCCGCCGAGGATCAGCATGCGCTTCGGCACTTCCTTCAGCTCCAGCGCGCCGGTCGAATCGACCACGCGCGGGTCCTGGGGCATGAACGGCAGGTGCACAGCCTGCGAGCCGGCGGCGATGATCGCGCGCTTGAAGGCCACGACCTTCTTGCTGCCCGTCTTCTCCTGGCCCTTGACGCCGGTGGTCTCTTCCACCTCGAGGTGGTTGGCGCCCACGAACCGGCCCACGCCACGCACAGTGGTCACCTTGCGCATCTTGGCCATGGCGGCCAGGCCGCCGGTCAGCTTGCCGATGACCTTTTCCTTGTGGCCGCGCAGCATGTCCACATTGACCTGGGGCGTGCCGAAGTCGATGCCGGCCGCCTTCAGGTGGCTGGCTTCGTCGATGACGGCCGCCACGTGCAGCAGCGCCTTGGACGGGATGCAGCCCACGTTCAGGCACACGCCGCCGAGGGTGGCGTAGCGCTCGACGATGACGACCTTCAGGCCCAGGTCGGCCGCGCGGAAGGCCGCGCTGTAGCCGCCAGGACCACCGCCCAGCACGAGCACGTCGCACTCGAGGTCGGCATTGCCGCCGAAGCTCGCCGCGGCCGGAGCCGGTGCAGTTGCGGCCTTGGGGGCCGGCGCGGGAGCCTGCGCAGGCGCCGCAGGTGCGGATGCGGGTGCCGGAGCTGCCGCCGCATCGGCGGCTTCCAGCGTCAGCACCACCGAGCCTTCGGCCACCTTGTCGCCGACCTTCACCTTCAATTCCTTGACGACGCCGGCATGGCTCGACGGGATTTCCATCGATGCCTTGTCGGATTCGACGGTGATGAGGCTCTGTTCCACCTTGATGGTGTCGCCCGCTTTCACCAGCACTTCGATCACGCCCACTTCGGAAAAATCACCGATGTCGGGCACCTTGATGTCGATCACTGCCATGTCGGGTTTCCTTTCACAGCAGGATGCGGCGGTAGTCCGCCAGCACGTGGCCCAGGTAGGCGTTGAAGCGCGCGGCGCTGGCACCGTCGATCACGCGGTGGTCGTACGACAGCGACAGCGGCAGCACCAGGCGCGGCACGAACTGCTTGCCGTCCCACACCGGCTTCATCTGGCCCTTCGAGAGGCCCAAGATGGCCACTTCGGGGGCGTTGATGATGGGCGTGAAGTGCGTGCCGCCGATGCCGCCGAGCGACGAGATCGAGAAGCAGCCGCCTTGCATGTCGGCCGCGCCGAGCTTGCCGTCGCGGGCCTTCTTGGCGAGTTCGCCCATTTCCTGGCTGATCTGCAGGATGCCCTTCTTGTCGGCATCCTTCAGCACCGGCACCACGAGGCCGTTGGGCGTGTCCGCCGCGAAGCCGATGTGGAAGTACTGCTTGTAGACGAGCGTGTCGCCGTCCAGGCTGGTGTTGAACTCGGGGAACTTCCTGAGCGCGGCCACCACGGCCTTGATCACGAAGGCGAGCATCGTCACCTTCACGCCGGACTTCTCGTTCTCCTTGTTGGTGGAAACGCGGAAGGCTTCCAGCTCGGTGATGTCGGCCTCGTCGTTGTTGGTGACGTGGGGGATCATCACCCAGTTGCGGTGCAGATTCGCACCGCTGATCTTCTTGATGCGCGAGAGGTCCTTGCGCTCCACGCCGCCGAACTTGGCGAAGTCCACCTTCGGCCACGGCAGCAGGTCCATGCCCGCGCCGGAGCCGCTGCCGGCAGGTGCCTTGGCCGCCTGGGCCCTGGTCTGCACGCCGCCCGCCATCACCTGCTTCGTGAAGGCCTGCACGTCTTCCTGCGTGATGCGGCCCTTGGGGCCGGAGCCCTTGACCTCTTCCAGCGGCACGCCCAGTTCGCGGGCGAACTTGCGCACCGAGGGCGATGCATGCGGCAGGCCGACGGGCGCGGCGCCCGGGGCATGCGGCTCGGGTGCCGGAGCAGACGCAGTGGCGACCCCCGCCTGCGGTGCGGCTTCCTCGGCCGGCAGTTGTCGGGGAGTGCGCGTGTCGGGTTCGGACTGGGGAGCCGGGCGATCCACAGGTGCTGCGGCGGGTGCAGCCGACGGGGCACCGACCGCGCCTTCCAGCACGGCCACGAGGTCGCCCACGTTCACCTTGTCGCCGATCTTGATCTTCAGTTCCTTCACCACGCCGGCGGCTGGCGACGGAATCTCCATGGAGGCCTTGTCGGATTCGACGGTGAAAAGCGACTGCTCTTCCTTGACCGTATCGCCGGGCTTCACGAGCAGCTCGATCACCGCCACGTCCTTGAAGTCGCCGATGTCCGGCACCTTCACGTCGATCGGGCCCGACGCGGCCGGTGCGGGAGCGGCGGCCGCAGGTGCCGGCGCCGGAGTGGATGCCGCAGCCGGCGCGGGGGCTTCCGCCTTCGCTGCGGGTGCCGCGGCGGGCTGAGCGCCCTCCCCTTCGGCCTCGACCACGACGATCACGGAGCCTTCGCTCACCTGGTCGCCGATCTTGACCTTGACCTCCTTCACCACGCCGGCGTGGCTGGAAGGGATCTCCATGGAAGCCTTGTCGGACTCCACGGTGATGAGCGACTGCTCGGCCTTCACCGTGTCGCCGGGCTTCACCAGCAGTTCGATCACGCCGACGGCGTCGAAATCCCCGATGTCCGGGACCTTGATGTCAATCAGTGCCATTTATGTCTCCTGCCGAGCCGCCTCAAAGGAGGCATGCGCCCCCTCGGGGGGCAGCGAATGAATGTGAGCGTGGGGGTTCAAAGTACGTCTCCGGCGGGGTCAGGCGTGCAGCGGGTTGACCTTGTCGGCCTGGATGCCGTACTTCTGGATGGCCTCGGCCACCCTGGCGGCGGGCAGCTTGCCGTCCTCGGCCAGGGCCTTGAGCGCGGCCACGACGATGTAGTGGCGGTCCACCTCGAAGTGCTCGCGCAGCTTGCGCCGGAAGTCGCTGCGGCCGAAGCCGTCGGTGCCCAGCACCTTGTACGTCCGGCCCTTGGGCACGAACGGACGGATCTGCTCGGCGTACGCCTTCATGTAGTCGGTGGACGCGATCACCGGTCCCTCGGTCTTGCCGAGCTGTTCCTCCACGAACGAGGTGCGCGGCGTTTCCGTGGGGTGCAGCAGGTTCCAGCGCTCCGCCTCCTGGCCGTCGCGCGTCAGCTCGTTGAAGCTCGGGCAGCTCCACACGGATGCGGCCACGCCCCAGTCCTTCTCCAGCAGTTCCTGGGCGACGAACGACTCGCGCAGGATCGTGCCGCTGCCCAGCAGCTGCACCGCGGGCGCGCCCTTCTTGAGGGCCGGCGCCTGCCGGCTGAGGTACATGCCCTTGATGATCTGCTCCTCCGTGCCGGGCTGCAGGCCGGGCATGGCGTAGTTCTCGTTGAGCAGCGTCAGGTAATAGAAGACGTTCTCCTGGCGCTCGACCATGCGCTTCAGGCCGTCGTGCATGATGACGGCGACCTCGTGCGCGAAGGTCGGGTCGTAGCTGATGCAGTTGGGAATGGTGTTGGCCAGGATGTGGCTGTGGCCGTCCTCGTGCTGCAGGCCTTCGCCGTTCAGCGTGGTGCGGCCCGACGTGCCGCCCAGCAGGAAGCCCCGCGCCTGCATGTCGCCGGCCGCCCAGGCCAGGTCGCCGATGCGCTGGAAGCCGAACATCGAGTAGTACACGTAGAACGGGATCATGATCCGGTTGTTCGTGCTGTACGACGTGGCGGCCGCGATCCAGCTGCTCATGCCGCCGGCCTCGTTGATGCCTTCCTGCAGGATCTGGCCGGCCTTGTCCTCGCGGTAGTACATCACCTGGTCCTTGTCCACCGGGGTGTACTGCTGTCCATGCGGGTTGTAGATGCCGATCTGGCGGAACAGGCCTTCCATGCCGAAGGTGCGCGCCTCATCCACCAGGATGGGCACCACGCGCGGGCCGATGGCCTGGTCGCGCAGCAGCTGCGTGAGGAAGCGCACGTACGCCTGCGTGGTCGAGATCTCGCGGCCTTCGGGCGTGGCATCGAGCACGGCCTTGAAGGTCTCCAGCGACGGCACGGTGAAGCTCTCGTCGGCCTTCGTGCGGCGGTGCGGCAGGTAGCCGCCGAGGGCCTTGCGGCGCTCGTGCAGGTACTTCATTTCCGGGGTGTCGTCAGCCGGCTTGTAGAACGGCAGGTCGGCGATCTGGCTGTCGGGAATCGGGATGTTGAAGCGGTCGCGGAAGGCCTTGATGTCCTCGTCACC
Source organism: Paracidovorax cattleyae (assembly GCF_900104515.1). Lineage (GTDB taxonomy): Bacteria > Pseudomonadota > Gammaproteobacteria > Burkholderiales > Burkholderiaceae_C > Paracidovorax > Paracidovorax cattleyae. The sequence goes on along the minus strand of NZ_FNJL01000025.1, from coordinate 40,389 downwards.
GAGCTTTTTGGTCTGGTGGACCGTGTTCTTGCCCTCGCCGATCTTGCCCATGCCGAAGCCCTTGACGGTCTTCACCAGCAGCACGGTGGGCTGGCCCTGGTGCTCGTTGGCCGCCTTGAACGCCGCATAGACCTTCTGCGCGTCGTGGCCGCCGCGGCGCAGGTTCCAGATCTCGTCGTCGCTCATGTGCTCGACCATCTTCAGCGTGCGCGGATCGCGGCCGAAGAAGTTCTTGCGCACGTAGGCGCCGTCATTGGCCTTGAACGACTGGTAGTCCCCGTCGTTGCACTCCATCATGATCTTGCGCAGCGCGCCGTCCTTGTCGCGGGCCAGCAGGTCGTCCCAGCCCTTGCCCCACAGCAGCTTGACCACGTTCCAGCCGGAGCCGCGGAATTCGCCTTCCAGCTCCTGGATGATCTTGCCGTTGCCGCGCACCGGGCCGTCCAGGCGCTGCAGGTTGCAGTTGATGACGAAGATCAGGTTGTCGAGGTTCTCGCGCGCGGCCAGGCCGATGGCGCCCAGCGACTCCACTTCGTCCATCTCGCCGTCGCCGCAGAACACCCAGACCTTGCGGTTCTCGGTGTTGGCGATGCCGCGGGCCTGCAGGTACTTCAGGAAGCGGGCCTGGTAGATGGCCATCAGCGGGCCCAGGCCCATCGAGACCGTGGGGAACTGCCAGAACTCCGGCATCAGCTTGGGGTGCGGATAGCTGGACAGGCCCCTGCCGTCCACTTCCTGGCGGAAGTTCAGCAGTTGCTCCTCGGTCAGGCGGCCTTCCAGGTAGGCGCGTGCGTAGATGCCGGGCGAGACGTGGCCCTGGATGTACAGCAGGTCGCCGCCGTGGTTCTCGCTCTCTGCATGCCAGAAATGGTTGAAGCCCGCGCCGAACATGTTGGCCAGCGAGGCGAAGGAGCCGATGTGGCCGCCCAGGTCGCCGCCTTCGGGCGGGTGGTGGCGGTTGGCCTTGACCACCATCGCCATGGCGTTCCAGCGCATGTAGGCGCGCAGGCGGGCTTCAATCTCGAGGTTGCCGGGGCAGTGTGCCTCCTGGCTGGGCTCGATCGTGTTCACGTAGCCGGTGTTGGCGGAGAACGGCATGTCGATGCTGCTCTGGCGCGCGTGTTCGAGCAATTGCTCGAGCAGGAAGTGGGCCCGCTCAGCGCCTTCGCGGTCGATCACGGCAGACAGTGCGTCCATCCACTCGCGGGTTTCCTGTTGGTCGGTGTCGGGGGTGGACGTCGCGGTTTTTCCGGCCTGAGGGTCGGTCTGAGCAGTCATGCCTGTCTCCTTTATGAGTCGCTGGCGTTGGGGGTAAATCCTTGGAAGTTTCGCATACTTTTCCTGAATTTCGAATGGCGCCGCATCGAACCATAATATGAAAAATTGCTGCAACCGCACATTCGCACGGACGGGTGGGCCGGGCTACTCCCCTACACTCGCGGGCATGGACCGCACCTCCCCCGCGCCCCCTGCCCCGGCAGAGCCTTTCGTGGTCACCGCGCCGGCCCGCTGGTGGCGCACCTGGTGGCGCAGCCTCTCTCCCACCCGCCAGGACCGCCTGGCGGCCCTGGCGCCGCTGGCCGCCGTGCTCATGTTCCTTGCCGCGATCGTGGCGGCCTTTTGGTACCTTCGCGCGGAGGAAGGCGAACGCGAACAGGAAGCGCTGCGCCGCGACGTCGAATACGCGCAGCAGCGCGTGCGCCTGCGCCTGCTGGAGCGCCAGGAACAGATCATGCGCATCGCGCGCGACCTCTCCAATCAGGACCTCGAGCGCACCGATTTCGTATCGCGCGCGGAAGGCCTGATCAGCCAGTACCCCGAGCTGCAGGCCATCACCTGGATAGACGACCGCCGCCGCATCCGCGCCAGCCATGCGGCGCCCACGCTGCCCAGCAGCCAGTTGCGCGTGGCAGGCGAAGTGCTGCGCAATGGCGACACGGCCGACACCTTCGGCATCGCACGCGATCTGCAGCAACCCGTGTATGCACAGCCCATGGCCGACCCGGGCCGCGGCGAGGCGGCGCCCCTGCTGCAACTGCAGGTGCCTCTGGTGGCGCAAGGCAAGTTCACGGGCGTGGTGCTGGCCGAATACTCCGTGGACAGCCTGCTGCGCTACGGCACGCCCACCGAAGTGCTCGCGCGCTACGCGGTCACGATGCTCGACGGCCGCGACCAGTTGCTGGCAGGCACGCCCCTGCCGCCGCGCGGACGCGCTTCGCCCTGGCAGCCCTGGGCCACCCGCGCCAACCAATATGAAGTGTTCGTCTCTCCCGTGGGCAACGGCCTCGTGCTGCGCGCCCAGGCCTACCGCACTTCCCTGGGGGTGGTGGGCAGCGGTCTCTTCTGGCTCGTCGGCACGCTGAGCGCCATGACGGCCTGGATGCTGATCGCCAACTGGCGCCATACGCGCCGGCGACTGCGCACGCAGGAAGCACTCGTGGCCGAGACCAACTTCCGCCGCGCCATGGAAAACTCCATGGTCACCGGCATGCGCGCGCTCGACATGAACGGCCGCATGACCTACGTGAACGCCGCTTTCTGCCAGATGACCGGCTGGAACGCGGAGGACCTGATCGGCCAGTCCCCGCCCTACACCTACTGGCCGGAGGCCGACCACGAGGTACTGCACTCGAAACTGCGCGACGAACTCAGCGGCAAGCAGACGGTCGGGGGCTTCCAGGTGCGGGTGAAGCGCAAGAACGGCACCCTGTTCGACGCGCGCCTGTACGTGTCGCCGCTCATCGACGCGCACGGCCAGCAGACGGGCTGGATGACCTCGATGACCGACATCACCGAGCCCAACCGCGTGCGGGAACAGCTTACGGCGTCCCATGAACGCTTCACCATCGTGCTGGAATCGCTGGACGCCTCCGTCTCCGTCGCCCCCCTGGGCAGCGAGGAACTGCTCTTCGCGAACAAGCTGTACCGCCAGTGGTTCGGCTCGCAGACCGGCGGGCACCTGCAGCTTGTCGCCCAAGCGGGCGTCCTGCCGGCCGGCAGTTCCAGCGCAGGCAGCATGGACGACGAGGATGCCCTCATGGGCTTGCCCACCGACACGCTCACCGACGCGCGCTCGGAAAACGCCGAGATCTACCTGCCCGACCTCGGCAAATGGCTGGAAGTGCGCTCCCGTTACCTGAACTGGGTGGACGGCCGCCTGGCGCAGATGGTGATCGCCACCGACATCACCCCGCGCCGCCAGGCCGAGGAACAGGCCGCGCGCCAGGCCGAGCGCGCGCAGTCCGTGAGCCGCCTGATCACCATGGGCGAGATGGCCTCCAGCGTGGCGCACGAACTGAACCAGCCGCTCACCGCCATCAGCAATTACTGCAGCGGCATGGTCTCGCGCATCAAGAGCCAGCAGATCACGGAGGACGCCCTGCTCTCCGCACTGGAGAAGACCGCGCACCAGGCACAGCGCGCGGGCCAGATCATCCAGCGCATCCGGGCGTTCGTGAAGAAAAGCGAGCCCAACCGCACCCTCGCCGACGTGCAGCACATGGTCAGCGAGGCGGTGGAGCTCGCGGACATGGAACTGCGCCGGCACAACGTGCGGCTGACCCACTACGTCGCCGCGCGCCTGCCGCCCGTAATGGCCGACACCATCCTGATCGAGCAGGTGCTCATCAACCTCATGAAGAACGGCGCGGAATCCATCCAGCAGGCCGGGCGCCCGCCGGCCCGCCGCAGCGTGGAACTGCGCGTGGTGCCGCGCCCGCTGGAAAGCCAGGACGGCATCGAATTCGCGGTGCAGGACACGGGCAAGGGCCTGGCCCCGGAGGTGCTCGAACACCTGTTCGAGGCCTTCTTCTCCACCAAGCAGGAAGGCATGGGCATCGGTCTGAACCTGTGCCGCAGCATCGTCGAATCGCACCAGGGCCGGATGCAGGCAGAGAACATCTACAATGGACCGGAGGTCACCGGCTGCCGCTTCTCCTTCTGGCTTCCGCTGGCCCAGCCTGCGGATGACACTACGAATTCTGTAGCAAAAGCATCTACCCCAAGGACTCCCGCATGAGTTTGACTCCCAAAAAAGGCACTGTCTACGTCGTGGATGACGACGAGGCCGTGCGCGACTCGCTGCAATGGCTGCTGGAGGGCAAGGACTACCGCGTCCGCTGCTTCGACTCCGCCGAATCCTTCCTGTCGCGCTACGACCCGCGCGAAGTGGCCTGCCTGATCGTCGACATCCGCATGGGCGGCATGACCGGGCTCGAACTGCAGGACCGCCTGCTCGAACGCAAGTCCCCCCTGCCCATCGTCTTCATCACCGGCCATGGCGACGTGCCCATGGCCGTCAACACCATGAAGAAGGGTGCGCTCGACTTCATCCAGAAGCCCTTCAACGAGGACGAACTCGTCAGCCTCGTGGACCGCATGCTCGACCGGGCCCGCGAGTCCTTCGCCGGCCACCAGCAGGCCGCCAGCCGCGACGCCCTGCTCTCCAAGCTCACCGGGCGCGAAGCGCAGGTGCTCGAGCGCATCGTCGCCGGCCGCCTCAACAAGCAGATCGCCGACGACCTGGGCATCAGCATCAAGACCGTGGAAGCGCACCGCGCCAACATCATGGAAAAGCTGAACGCCAATACCGTGGCCGACCTGCTCAAGATCGCCCTGGGCCAGAACGCTCCCAAGGCCTGACCGCCTCCGCACCGGCCGCCCCGCAACCGGCAGACCGCCGGGGCCGGCGGCCTTTTTCGCACCGAACGCACCGAAGCTCCCTTCCCGCCATGACCGCCCAACTGATCGACGGCAACGCCCTTTCCCGACAACTCCGCGCCGACGTGGCCCGCCGCGCCGCGCTGCTCAAGGAACGCGGCACCACACCGGGCCTGGCCGTCGTGCTGGTGGGCGACAACCCCGCCAGCCAGGTGTATGTGCGCAACAAGGTCAGGGCCTGCGAGGAAAGCGGCCTGCACTCGGTACTCGAGAAGTACGACGCCGCGATGACCGAGGCCGAACTGCTGGCCCGCGTGGACGCGCTGAACAACGACCCGGCCATCCACGGCATCCTGGTGCAGCTGCCCCTGCCTGCCCACATCGACGCGCAGAAGGTCATCGAGGCCATCTCGCCCGCCAAGGACGTGGACGGCTTCCACATCGCCAGCGCCGGCGCCCTGATGACCGGCATGCCCGGCTTCTGGCCCTGCACGCCCTATGGCTGCATGAAGATGCTGGAACACATCGGCTACGACCTGCGCGGCAAGCACGCCGTGGTGATCGGCCGCAGCAACATCGTGGGCAAGCCCATGGCGCTGATGCTGCTGGCCCGGGACGCCACCGTCACCATGTGCCACTCCCGCACCACCGACCTCAAGGCCCAGACGCTGCAGGCCGACGTGATCGTCGCCGCCGTGGGCCGGCGCAACGTGCTGACGGCCGACATGGTCAAGCCTGGCGCCGTCGTCATCGATGTGGGCATGAACCGCAACGACGAAGGCAAGCTCTGCGGCGACGTGGACTTCGAGGGCGTGCGCGAGGTCGCGGGCCACATCACCCCCGTTCCCGGCGGGGTCGGTCCCATGACCATTACGATGCTGCTCATGAATACCCTCGAGGCGGCAGAACGCGCAGCCGGCTGACCGGCACCATCGAGCCAGGCTATCGAAGAGATTGCGCACGCCGCTTGAACCCATCGTCACCGCCGCCATCTGAACGCGCATGAGCAATCCACTCCTCGACTTCCAAGACCTCCCGCTGTTCGATCGCATCGCGCCCGCCGACGTGGCTCCCGCGATGGACGCCCTGCTCTCGCGCGCGAACACTTCCCTGGACACCGTCACGGCCCCGGACTTCCCCGCCACCTGGGACGCCATCTCGCGCGTGCTGGACGTCGCGATCGAGGAACTGGGCCGCGCATGGGGTGATGTCAGCCACCTGAACAGCGTCGCCGACACGCCCGAGTTGCGCGCGGCCTACAACGAGGTCCTGCCGCGGGTGACCGAGTTCTGGACGCGCCTGGGGGCCGACGAGCGCCTCTACGCGAAGTACAAGGCCATCGACCCGGCCACGCTCAATCCGGAACAGCGCCAGGCCTGGAAGAACGCGGTGCGCAATTTCGTGCTCTCCGGCGCCGAGCTGCAGGGCGAAGCCAAGGGGCGCTTCGCGCAGATCCAGGAGCGGCAGGCGGAGCTGTCGCAGAAGTTCAGCGAGAACGCCCTGGATGCCACCGATGCCTTCGCCTACTACGCCCGCGAGGACGAACTCGCCGGACTGCCGGAGGATGTGCGCCAGGCCGCGCTCGCGGCCGCCCAGGCGGACGGCAGGGAAGGCTGCAAGCTCACCCTCAAGATGCCCTGCTACCTGCCCGTGATGCAGTTCGCCGAAAGCAGCGCATTGCGCGAAACGCTGTACCGCGCCTACGTCACCCGCGCGTCCGACCAGGCCGAGGGCGATGCCAGCCGTTTCGACAACTCCGCGCTGATCCGCGAGATCCTCGCCCTGCGCCAGGAAGAGGCACGGCTGCTGGGCTACGCGAATTTCGGCGAGGTGTCCGTGGTCGCCAAGATGGCGGACTCGCCCCGGGAAGTCATCGATTTCCTGCGCGACCTCGCCCGGCGCGCGCGGCCCTACGCGGAAAGGGACGTCGCCGACCTGCGCGATTTCGCCGCGAAGCACCTGGGCATCGCCGATCCGCAGTCCTGGGACTGGCCCTACATTTCCGAGAAACTCAAGGAAGCGCGCTACGCCTTCAGCGAGCAGGAGGTAAAGCAGTACTTCACAGCGCCGAAGGTGCTGGCCGGCCTTTTCAAGATCGTCGAGACGCTCTTCGACGTGGCCATCCGGCGCGACACCGCGCCCGTCTGGAATCGCGCCGTGGAGTTCTACCGCATCGAGCGCGGGACCGAACTCGTCGGCCAGTTCTACCTGGACCAGCCGGCCCGCACCGGCAAGCGCGGCGGCGCCTGGATGGACGGCGTGCGCACGCGCTGGCTGCGCCCGGACACCGGCCGGCTGCAGACGCCCGTCGCCCACCTGGTGTGCAACTTCGCCGCGGGCGTGGAAGGCAAGCCGCCGCTGCTCACGCACGACGACGTGATCACTCTCTTCCACGAATTCGGCCACGGACTCCACCACATGCTCACGCAGGTGAACGAGCGCGACGTCTCCGGCATCAGCGGCGTCGAGTGGGACGCGGTGGAGCTGCCCAGCCAGTTCATGGAGAACTTCTGCTGGGAGTGGGATGTGCTGCGGCACATGACCGCCCACGTGGATACCGGCGCCCCGCTGCCCCGCGAACTCTTCGACAAGATGCTGGCCGCCAAGAACTTCCAGAGCGGCATGGCCACGCTGCGGCAGATCGAGTTCGCTCTATTCGACATGCTGCTGCACACCGAGCACGATCCCTCGCAGGATTTCATGCCCCTGCTCGACCGGGTGCGCAAGGAAGTCGCCGTGCTGCAGCCGCCGACCTTCAGCCGCAGTGCGCACACCTTCAGCCACATCTTCGCGGGCGGCTACGCGGCCGGCTACTACAGCTACAAGTGGGCGGAAGTGCTCAGCGCGGACGCCTATGCCGCCTTCGAGGAAACCGCCGGCGCCGACGGCCTGCCGAGCACGGAAACCGGTGCCCGCTACCGCCAGGCCATCCTGGAAGTCGGCGGAAGCCGCCCGGCCATGGAGTCCTTCAAGGCCTTCCGGGGACGGGCTCCTTCCCTGGATGCCCTGCTGCGCCACCAGGGCATGGCCCAGCCCGCCTGACGCCCCCCACAACGTCTGCGCCCCAAGGAGACACGTTCCCATGCCATCCCTGCCCCCCGCAGCCCGCCTGGCTGCGCTGTGCCTGGCCAGCGCGGCTGCCGCCCTGCCCGCGTCTGCCCAGAACGTCTACCGCATCGTCGGCCCGGACGGCAAGGTGACGTTCTCCGACCGGGCGCCGGATGCGCAGACGGGGCCGGCGACAGTGAATGGCAGGCCTGCCGGAAACCCCTCCGGCGGCCTGCCCTATGAATTGCAGCAGGTCGCTTCCCGCTTTCCCGTCACGCTCTACACCGGCAATGACTGCGCGCCCTGCACCAGTGCACGCAACCTGCTGGCGGGCCGCGGCGTGCCCTTCACCGAGCGCACCGTGAATACCAATGAGGACGCCGAGGCCCTGCAGCGCCTGAGCGGCGCCACCAGCCTGCCCTCCGCCACGATCGGGTCGCAGCAGCTGAGCGGCTTCTCGGACACGGAATGGACTCAGTACCTCGATGCCGCGGGGTACCCCAGGCAATCGCAGCTGCCACCGAACTACCGGCGTCCGCCTGCAGCGCCCCTGGTCACCGCCAAACCCGCCACGCCAGCCCCCGCAGCACCGCCTGCGGCGGCGCCCGCTCCGGTGCAGCGGCCAGCTGCGCCGCCCACGCCTTCTCCCGCGAACCCGGCCGGCATCCAGTTCTAGTTCTGGCGCGCATCGCTGGCGGCACGCAACCGCCGTAGGCCGAGCGTGCCGGCTGCCTCCTCAGTAAGTGAGGGTCCGGACGCCCTCAGGCGCTCCGATCAGCGCCACGTCGGCCTTCTGGTGGGCGAAGACGCCCACGGTCACCACTCCGGGCCACTGGCTGACTTCCGACTCGAAGGCCAGCGGATCCTGGATCGACAGCCCCGTCACGTCGAGGATGTGCTGCTGGTTGTCGGTGACCAGCGGCTGGCCGTTCGCCACACGGCGCAGTAAAGCCTGTCCCCCCCGCCCGGCGAACCGACGCGCGATCTGCTGCGCCGCCATGGGAATCACTTCCACCGGAAGCGGAAACCGGCCCAGGGTCTCCACCAGCTTGGACGCATCGGCGATGCACACGAACTGCCGCGCCAGGGCCGCGACGATCTTTTCGCGGGTCAGCGCGGCGCCGCCGCCCTTGACCATGTGGCCGCGCGGATCGATCTCGTCCGCGCCATCGATATAGACCGACAGGGATTCGACCTCGTTGGCGTCGAAGACCTGAATGCCCAGCGCACGCAGCCGTTGCGTGCTGGCCTCGGAGCTCGACACCGCGCCCCGGATGGCGTCCTTCATCGAACCCAGCGCCTGGATGAACTGGTTCACCGTCGAGCCGGTACCGACGCCGACGATGTCGCCGGGTACCACGTACTTCAGCGCGGCCTGGCCCACCAGGGCTTTGAGTTCATCTTGGGAAAGGGATGCAGGAGTGGTCATGGGGGAGAATGGGAGTGAAGCCCGAATTATCCCCATGTCCCTGATCCCCTACGCCCTCACCCGCCCCTTCCTCTTCGGCATGGATGCCGAAGCCGCCCACGAGCTCACCATGGACATGCTGGCGCGCGGCCAGCGTACGCCGCTGCAGTGGGCATGGAGCGGCGAGCAGGTCTCCGATCCAGTCCAGCTCGCGGGCCTCACCTTCCCCAACCGCGTGGGCCTGGCCGCGGGCCTGGACAAGAACGCGCGCTGCATCGACGCACTCGGCGCCATGGGATTCGGATTCGTCGAAGTGGGCACCGTCACCCCGCGCGCACAGCCCGGCAACCCCAAGCCGCGCATGTTCCGGCTGCCCGAAGCCAACGCCCTCATCAACCGCCTCGGCTTCAACAACGAAGGCCTGGACGCCTTCCTGCACAACGTGCGGCAGTCGAACCACCACACCCGTCCAGGCACGCGCCCGATGCTCCTGGGTCTCAACATCGGCAAGAACGCCACCACGCCGATCGAGCAGGCCACAAGCGACTATCTGCTCTGCCTGGAAGGCGTGTATCCGCATGCCGACTATGTCACGGTCAACATCAGCTCCCCCAATACACAGAACCTGCGCGCCCTGCAAAGCGACGAAGCACTCGACGGACTGCTGGGGGCCATCGCCGAGCGGCGGGAATCCCTGGCCCGGCAGCATGAACAGGCCACGGGGAAGCCGCGCCGTGTGCCCATCTTCGTGAAGATCGCGCCCGACCTGGCGGAGGAGCAGGTCACCGTCATCGCATCCACCCTGCGGCGCCACGGCATGGACGGCGTCATCGCCACCAACACCACCATCTCGCGCGATGCGGTGCAAGGCCTGCGCCACGCGGAGGAAACCGGGGGCCTCAGCGGCGCGCCCGTCCGGGAAGCCAGCAACCGCGTTGTCCGGCAGTTGCGGCATGCCCTGGGCAAGGACTTTCCCATCATCGGGGTCGGCGGCATCCTCAGCGCAGAGGACGCGGTCGAGAAGATTCGCGCAGGTGCCGACGTGGTGCAGATCTATACCGGATTGATCTACCGAGGCCCGGCCTTGGTAACCCAGGTCGCCAAGGCGCTGCGCGCCCTGCCCCGGGCGGCCTGAGCGCATCGGAGAGCCATCCGAAGGGTTCTGCGGGCAACTCCCGCCCCTCTGGCAAACCGCCCGCGCGGATGCCTGGCAAGGCCGTTCAGCGCTTCATTTTCATGATGATCGGCATCACCACGCCAGCCCAGCGGATGATCCGCGATGGGCCAACGGCAGCCGCAGCTCCGGCAGCAGCCACCACCACGATAGGGTGATGCCGTGCAAACCACACCACCCGCTCGAGCAGGGGGGCATCCGGATCCAGCGGGCGCGGGGCGCCTTCCGCACCCTGCTGGGCACGCAGGTCGGCAGCCTGCCGCTGCGCGATGCGGCGACTGTGCAGGCGCTCGCGCTGCAGCGCGATGCGCTCGAGGATCTTGCGTTGTTCGGGGGTGGCGTGCAGGTCGCCGAGCGCGGGCCGGAAGTCGGTCTCGGCGGCCGTGGAAGCTTGCGGTGCGGACATCGGATTACAGCCTTTCCTTGATCTGCCGCCAGTCTTCGCGCAGCTCGCGGCGCGTGAGCGCGAAAGCGTTGCCGGCCTGCCTGGCGGTGGCCACGAGGCTGACCAGCGTGACCGCCCACAGCGCCAGCCAGGTGCCGGCCACGATCCAGGCGACCATGGCGCGATCGGGCGAATCCCAGAAATGCACCATGATGGCCAGGGACAGCAGGATGAGAGCGATCACGGTGAGGCCGGCAGCGGCCACAACAAGCACCACGATCCATGCCAGCCGGCGCTTTTCCTCGGCCCATTCCAGGCGGGCCAGATCCCAACGATCCTCGGCGGCGATGGCACCTTCAATGGTGGCTGCGCGTATGCGCGCAACCCACCCTTCCAATCCCAGCAGCGCCAACCAATTCATGAGGACCTTTCAATGGAGTGAACAGGCCAGGCACTGCATGCGCCCAGCCGGGGGAGACGGCAACGCCCGGCGTGGCGGGCGCCGGCTCTGCTCAACGCCGGGCGAGCAGGAAGCCGACCAGGGCACCTGCAGCCAGCGCGGCGGTGGCAACGCGCCACGGCTCGTCGTGCGCGTAGCGGTCTGCCACGCGGGCTGCTTCCTTCGCCTGGCTGGCGGCCTCCTGCGCCGCACGGACCGCAGAATCACGCACCGTGTTCACGCCATCGTCCAGCCGGCGGCGCAACTGGCGGATTTCCGGAACGCTGTCCAGGTCCTTGTTGGACAGCAGGCCGCGCAGATCGGTGACGAGCTTTTCCAGTTCTTGTTGTGCATTGGAGAAGGTTTCGGATGCAGAGGTCATAAACAAGCCTTTCATAGCAGAACCCAAAGGTAATCCGCCCCTCCCAGGTCGGCTGTAGGCGGATGTCCCATATTACCGGCCCCCATGAAGCACGAAGCCGCCGCCCGCGGCAGAGCGATCAGCCACGCGCAGCGGCCGTGACGTATTCCGCTATCGCAAGGCAGCTGGTGAGCCCGGGCGATTCGATTCCGAACAGGTGCACCAGCCCGGGCACGCCATGCACCGCGGGTCCCTGGATGAGGAAGTCCGCCGCCGGCTCATGCGGCCCGTGGACTTTGGGACGCATGCCCGCGTAGGCGGGCTGGAGCGCCCCATCCCGCAGGCCAGGCCAGTATTTCCGCACCTCCGCATAGAACGCTTCACCCCGGGCAGGATCCACCGCCAGATCGTCGCTGTCCGAGACCCATTCCACGTCCGGACCGAACCTCGCCTGCCCTCCCAGGTCGAGGGTCAGGTGCACTCCGAGGCCCGCAGGTTCCGGCACGGGATAGACCAGCCGAGAAAACGGTGCCCGGCCGGAGAGCGAGAAATAGCTTCCCTTGGCGTAATGGGCCAGGGGCACCATTGCATGCGGCATGCCCGCGAAACGGCGTGCGACCTCCGGAGCATGCAGTCCGGCCGCATTCACGACGCAGCGGGCCTGCAGTTGCGTGCCGTCTGCAGCCTCCAGCAGGATGCCGTCCGGCCCGCATTGCGCCGCGGCGAATGCGGCATTGAGCGCGACGATGCCTCCGGCGTGCTCCAGGTCGCCCTGGAGCGCCAGCATGAGCGCATGGCTGTCCACGATGCCCGTGCTCGGCGACAGCAACGCTCCGGCGCATTCGAGGGCCGGCTCGAGCGCCACGGCCTCATCGCGGCCGAGGCGCTGCAGATCGGACACACCGTTGGCCCCAGCGCGCGCCGCGATTCCGTCCAGCGACGGGAGTTGCGAGGGCGACGTGGCGACGATGAGCTTGCCGCTCCGGCGATGGGGCACTCCGCGCTGCGCGCAGTATGTATACATAAGCTCCCTGCCCCGCACGCACAGCCGTGCCTTGAGCGAGCCCTGCGGATAGTAGATGCCCGCATGGATGACCTCGCTGTTGCGGGAGCTCGTGCCGGTGCCGATGGCCGACGCGGCCTCCAGCACGAGCACTTCCCGCCCTTCCATCGCCAGCGCCCGGGCCACCGCGAGACCCACCACGCCCGCCCCGATCACGACGCATTCGATCGTGTCGCTCATGGCCGCACTCCCTGGGCGCCGTCCGCCACGCGCTCGAAGCCCTGGAGCACGTTGACCGCGTTCACGCCCAGTTCCGCGGCCGCATACCCGCCTTCGAGCACGAAGACCGTCGGCAATCCCAGGCCTGCCAGCCTGGCGCCCACCTCGATGAAATCCGGCGACGACAGCGTAAAGCGCGAGATCGGATCGCCCTCGAACGTGTCGAGGCCCAGTGGCACAACCAGCGCCTGCGCACCGCATTCAGCGACGCGCGCACAGGCCCGGTCGAGTGCGCCGAGCCAGTCGGGAAAGGCGGTTCCGGCCGGCAGTGGAAGGTTGAAGTTGAAGCCTGCGCCAGGCCCGGAGCCGGTTTCGTCGGCATGCCCCAGGTAGAACGGATATTCGGTGCGCGGATCCCCGTGGATGCTGATGCACATCACGTCGGAGCGCTCGTAGAAGATGCTTTGGGTCCCGTTGCCATGGTGGTAGTCCACATCCAGCACGGCCACGCGGTGGGCGGTGCCGGCATCGAGCAGCCACTGGGCCGCCACGGCTGCGTTGTTGAGGAAGCAGTATCCCCCCATGAAGTCGGGCCCGGCATGGTGGCCGGGCGGACGGGTGCAGCAGAATGCGGCGCGCGCCCCCGCCGCCACCGCGGCCGCTGCGCTCGCGGCCGCATCCGCGCCTGCCTTGGCGGCAGCCCAGGTGCCTTCGGACAGGGGCGAGCCGTTGTCCATGGAATACAGGCCCAGCCGCGCGACGAAATTCTCGGGCTCGACATCGTCGCGCAGCGTGCGCACCGGCCAGACGGACGGGAACGGTTGCACGCCGGCATTGCGCGCATCCAGCGACAGCCACTGCGGCCACGCGTCCTGCAGGAAGCGCAGGTACCGCGGCGCATGCACACGCGCCAGGACGGCCTGGCTGTCGGTGTCCGGAGCACGCAGCGCATAACCCTGCTGGCGCAGCCGGGCTTCCACGTAATCGGCGCGGTCGGGCTTTTCGAAGCAGGCAACACGCTCGCCCCGGAAGAACTCATGGACCGGGGCGTGGAGACGGTGCGAGGGGTTGTGGTAGACGATCACGGCAGGCTTGCTCGTAGCAGGAAGAAAGCCGGATTGTGGCCGAGGAGCCCGCGAGCACCACTGCTCCAGGGACCGCGCCTGTCGGCGAGGCGCGCACCATGAACAAAACCCCCTGGAGGCAAGGCCTGCAGGGGGTCTGGAATGGTGGGTGATACATGGATCGAACATGTGACCCCTGCCGTGTGAAGGCAGTGCTCTACCGCTGAGCTAATCACCCGTTCCGGAAGAACCGCCAGCGAGGCAGTCCATCCGGATGGAAACTGGTGGGTGATACATGGATCGAACATGTGACCCCTGCCGTGTGAAGGCAGTGCTCTACCGCTGAGCTAATCACCCCAATTGCCGTTGTTGCGGCAGCCCATGATTATGGCATAGCTTTTTGGCTGTCCGAGGAAATTTTCCAAATAGTTTTGCCGCCGCTGGCCTTGTCGATCTGGGCCAGCACTTCGTCATGCGCCGCCAGTTCCTGCGCGCTGGCAAGGAGCAGCGGCAGCGTGAAGGCCGAAAGATCCACGGGCGCGAGGCGCATGGCAGTCTCGTCGCCCTCCTGCGCGTCGTCGGCGATGAGCAGCGCATCCTGGCCGCGCGTCAGGTTGATATAGACATCGGCCAGCAGTTCCGCATCCAGCAGCGCCCCGTGCAGCGTGCGGCCGGAGTTGTCCACGCCGAGCCGGTCGCACAGCGCGTCCAGCGAGTTGCGCTTGCCCGGGTACATCTCCTTGGCCATCACCAGCGTGTCCGTCACGCTCTCGACGTAGCTGGTGAACGCCGGACGACCCGTCAGTTCCAGTTCCTTGTTCAGGAAGCCCACGTCGAAGGCCGCGTTGTGGATGATGATTTCCGCGCCCTGGAGGTACTCCAGGATCTCGTCCACCACTTCCGCGAACTTGGGCTTGTCCTTGAGGAATTCGTTGCTGATGCCGTGCACCTTCAGCGCGTCCTCGTGGCTGTCGCGCTCCGGGTTGAAGTACAGGTGCAGGTTGTTGCCCGTGAGCTTGCGGTTCAGCAATTCCACGCAGCCCAGTTCGATGATGCGATCGCCCCCCTCGGCCGACAGGCCGGTGGTTTCGGTATCGAGAACGATCTGCCGCGTCATGCCGGGGCTCCAGCGGTTACCGCGGCGCCGACGGTGCGGGATTCGACATGGGCCTGCATCAGTGGTTCTCCTTGGCATGGTTGATGGTGTACTTCGGGATCTCCACCGTGACGTCCTTCTGCGCCAGGATGGCCTGGCACGAAAGCCGCGACTGCGGCTCCAGGCCCCAGGAGCGGTCCAGCAGGTCCTCTTCCTCTTCCTCGGCTTCGTTGAGCGACTCGTAGCCCTGCCGCACGATCACGTGGCAGGTGGTGCAGGCACAGCTCATGTCGCAGGCATGCTCGATCTTGATCCCATTGTCCAGCAGGGCCTCGCAGATCGACGTTCCGGCGGGTGCGTTCACCTCCGTGCCGGCGGGACAGTATTCGGGATGGGGCAGTATCTTGATGACAGGCATGGCGTGGACTGGCTTGAAGAATGTTGCGGTATCACAGGCTCTGGACGCTCTTGCCGGCCAGCGCCTGCTGGATGCCCCGGTTCATGCGCAGGGCGGCGAAGGCTTCCGTGCCCTTGGCGAGGGCCTGGGTGGCGGCGTCGATGGCAGCAGCGTCGTCATGCCCGCGCAGCGTTTCGAGCGCCTGCACGAGCGCATCGATCGCCTGCCGCTCGGCCGGCGGCAGGATGTCGCCATCGGCGTCCAGGGCGGTGCGGGTCGCCATGATCATGCGGTCCGCTTCCACCCCGGCCTCGACCAGCGCACGGGCACGCATGTCCTCGCCCGCCGTGGCGAAGCCTTCCTGCAGCATGCGCGCGATCTGGTCGTCGGACAGGCCGTAGGACGGCTTCACGTCCACCCGCGCCTCCACGCCCGTGCTCTGCTCGCGCGCGCTCACGCCCAGCAGGCCATCGGCATCCACCGTGAAGGTGACGCGGATGCGTGCCGCTCCTGCCGCCATGGGCGGAATGCCGCGCAGCTCGAAACGCGCCAGGCTGCGGCAATCCGCGACCAGGTCCCGCTCGCCCTGCACCACGTGAATGGCCAGGGCCGTCTGGCCGTCCTTGTAGGTGGTGAAATCCTGGGCCTTGGCGGTGGGGATGGTCTCGTTGCGCGAAATGATGCGCTCCACGAGCCCTCCCATGGTTTCGATGCCCAGCGACAGCGGGATCACGTCCAGCAGCAGCATGTCGCCCGCCGGGTCGTTGCCGGCCAACTGGTGGGCCTGGATGGCAGCGCCCAGGGCGACCACCTCGTCCGGATTCAGGTTGTTCAACGGCTCCGTGCCGAAGAACGCGGCCACCGCGGCCTGGATCTGCGGCATGCGCGTGGAGCCCCCGACCATCACCACCCCCTGGATGTCTTCCCGCGACAGGCGGGCGTCCCGCAGGGCGCGCCGGACGGCAGCCAGCGTGCGCTCCGTCAGCGCCGATGTGAGGGCATCCAATTCGTCGCGGCGCACTTCCAGACGGACTTCGTTCCCGCCGATCCACGCCGAGAACACCGCGCTCTGCGCGGCCGTCAACCCTTCCTTGCAGGCCCGCGCGGCGATGCGCGCAGCCGCCTTGTCCTGCGCGCTTTCGGCCTGGATGCCCAGCCGCTGCAGAGCCCACTCTGCCAGGGCTGCATCGTAGTCGTCGCCGCCGAGCGCGGAATCGCCGCCGGTGGCGATGACCTCGAACACGCCCTGCGTCAGGCGCAGGATGGAAATGTCGAACGTTCCACCGCCCAGGTCATAGACCGCGTAGACGCCTTCGCTGGCATTGTCCAGGCCGTAGGCGATGGCCGCGGCCGTGGGCTCGTTGATGAGCCGCAGCAGGTTCAGGCCCGCCAGGCGGGCCGCATCCTTGGTGGCCTGCCGCTGTGCATCATCGAAATAGGCCGGCACGGTGATTACCGCTCCGTACAGGTCATCGTCGAAGGTGTCTTCGGCGCGGTGGCGCAGTTCGGCCAGGATCTCCGCGCTCACTTCGACGGGAGATTTCACCCCGTCCACGGTGTCGATCGCCACCATGTCGCCCTCATGGCCGGGAACGAATGCGTAGGGCAGGCGCTCGGGATGGTCGATGTCCTTGAGCCCCCGGCCCATGAAGCGCTTGACCGACGCCAGGGTATTGGCGGCATCTTCCGACCGGGAATCCATCGCGGCGTAGCCGATCTGCCGGCGCCCCTGGGGCAGGTAGCGCACGACCGACGGCAGCAGCAGGCGGCCCTCGGGGTCCGGCAGGCACTCCGCGGCACCGTTGCGCACGGCGGCGACCAGGGAATGGGTGGTCCCGAGATCGATACCGACCGCGATGCGGCGCTGGTGGGGATTCGGGGACTGGCCGGGTTCGGAAATCTGCAGAAGCGCCATGGTGGTGGTAACGGGCAAGCCGGACAGAAAGGCGTATCGCGCGGTGCGGGCCGGTCCGGGAAATGGGAAACGCGCGAGGCCACGCGGGCCTGCGAAAGGAGCAAGGAGACTATTGTTCCAGTTGCTCCCGGCGGCGATCGACGTCGAGCGCAAAGCGCTCAATGAACATAAGGCCTCTGACCGCTCCCGCCGCGGCGGCATAGTCCTGGCGCACGTCGATCAGATCGCCGCAGCGATCCAGCGCGTCGCCACGGACCTGCCGCACTTCCGACGCCAGGCGGTCGATGGCAGCACCGTCGGCGGCCTCGTCGAGTGCTTCGCGCCACTCCATCTGCTGCATCAGGAATGCCGCCGGCATGGCCGTGTTGTCTTCCGCCTGGATGGGCGCGCCATGGAGCTCGCACAGATAGGCTGCCCGGCGGACCGGATCCTTCAGGCGCTGGTAGGCCTCGTTGATGCGCACGGACCATTGCATCGCCACCCGCTGGGCCGCAGCCCCCTGCGCCGCGAAACGGTCGGGATGGGCCTCCCGCTGCAGGGCTTTCCAGCGGGCATCGATCGCCGGGCGCTCCTGCGCGAAGCGCCTGGGCAGGTCGAAAAGCTCGAAATCGTCGGATTGCAGGTTCATGTCAAGAAAAAAACCGCCAGCACACCTGCGATGGCGGTTCGTCGTGGTCCATGCCGGGCAACGCCGGCAGAAACGCCCGGAGTGCCGGACAGTTCAGACGCGGAAGCTTTCCCCGCAGCCGCAGCGGTCGCGCTCGTTGGGATTGTTGAAGCGAAAACCTTCGTTCAACCCTTCCCGCACGAAATCCAGCTGCGTGCCGTCGATGTAAGCCAGGCTCTTCGGGTCGATCAGCACCTTGACGCCGTGGTCCTCGAAGATCACGTCCTCGGGCTCGGGCGCATCGACATACTCCAGCTTGTAGGCGAGGCCGGAGCAACCGGTGGTCTTCACCCCCAGGCGCACGCCCAGGCCCTTGCCCCTGCGGGACAGGTACCGGCTGACGTGCCGCGCTGCGGCTTCCGTGAGAGTGATCGCCATGGCCGGTCAGGCTCCCGCCAGGGCCGAGTGCTTGGCCTTGTAGTCCTGAACGGCCGCCTTGATCGCATCCTCGGCGAGGATGGAGCAATGGATCTTGACCGGGGGCAGCGCCAGTTCCTGGGCGATCTCGGCATTCTTGAGGGCCGCCGCTTCGTCCAGCGTCTTGCCCTTGACCCACTCGGTGACCAGGGACGAGGACGCGATGGCCGAACCGCAGCCGTACGTCTTGAACCGTGCGTCCTCGATCACGCCGGTGTCCGGGTTCACCTTGATCTGCAGCTTCATCACGTCGCCACAGGCGGGAGCGCCCACCATGCCGGTGCCCACGGAATCGTCGCTCTTGTCGAACGAACCCACATTGCGGGGGTTTTCGTAATGGTCGATGACCTTGTCGGAGTAAGCCATGATTTCTACCTGCCTTTCACTTCTTCGCGGCTGCCGGGATCAGTGGGCAGCCCATTGGATGGAGCTGATGTCCACGCCATCCTTGTACATTTCCCACAGGGGGCTCAGTTCGCGCAGCTTGGCGACGTTGTGGCGGATGGAGGACACCGCGAAATCGATCTCCTCCTCGGTCGTGAACCGGCCGATCGTCATGCGCAGGCTGCTGTGCGCCAGTTCGTCGCTGCGGCCCAGCGCGCGCAGCACGTAGCTGGGCTCCAGGCTCGCGGAGGTGCATGCGGAGCCCGAAGACACCGCCAGCCCCTTGATGCCCATGATCAGCGATTCGCCTTCGACGAAGTTGAAGCTGATGTTGAGGTTGTGCGGCACGCGGCGATCGAGGTCGCCGTTGACAAACACCTGCTCGATGTCGGTCAGGCCGTCGAGCAGGCGCTTCTGCAGCACCCGCACCTTGGCGAGGTCCTGCGCCATCTCTTCCCGGGCGATGCGGAAGGCTTCGCCCATGCCGACGATCTGGTGCGTCGGCAGGGTGCCGGAGCGCATGCCGCGCTCGTGCCCGCCGCCGTGCATCTGCGCCTCCAGGCGCACCCGCGGCTTGCGGCGCACATAGAGCGCACCGATGCCCTTGGGGCCGTAGGTCTTGTGCGAAGCCAGGCTCATGAGGTCCACAGGCAAGGTCTGCAGGTCGATCTCCACCTTGCCGGTGGCCTGGGCCGCATCGACGTGGAAGATCACGCCCTTTTCACGGCACAGCGCGCCGATCGCGGGAATGTCCTGGATGACGCCGATCTCGTTGTTGACGAACATCACGCTCACCAGAATCGTGTCGGGGCGGATGGCCGCCTTCAGCACCTCGAAGTCGAGCAGGCCGTTTTCCTGCACGTCCAGGTAGGTGACCTCGAAGCCCTGGCGCTCCATCTCGCGCATCGTGTCGAGAACGGCCTTGTGCTCCGTCTTCACAGTGATGAGGTGCTTGCCCTTGCCCTTGTAGAACTGGCCCGCGCCCTTGATGGCGAGGTTGTTGGACTCGGTCGCGCCGCTGGTCCAGACGATCTCGCGCGGGTCCGCATGGATGAGCGCAGCGACGTCGGCACGCGCCTTTTCCACGGCCTCCTCGGCTTCCCAGCCCCACGCATGGCTGCGCGATGCCGGATTGCCGAAGTGCTCGCGCAACCAGGGAATCATGGCGTCCACCACGCGCGGATCGACCGGCGTCGTGGCTCCATAGTCCAGGTAGATGGGGAAATGCGGTGTCATGTCCATGGCTGGCTCAGTAAATGTCTGGCTGGCGAATCGTGGTCGACGGGATCGGCCCTGGCGGAGCCGGCCCCGAACCCCGGGGTCGCCCGGGCCGTCGGGTTCAGGATTTGGCGAACGCGTTGCCCAGGGCGAACACGGAGTTGGGCGCGTTCACGCGGATGGGCTTGACCACCGGCGTCGTGGAGATGGCACGGCGGACCACCGGCTTGTCCTCGATCTGCACGCCCTTGGCGATCTGGTCGTCCACCAGCTTCTGCAACGTGACGGAGTCCAGGAACTCGACCATGCGCTGGTTCAGGGACGCCCACAGTTCGTGCGTCATGCAGCGGCCCGCATCGCCCAGGCAGTTTTCCTTGCCACCGCATTGCGTGGCGTCGATGGGCTCGTCCACCGACACGATGATGTCGGCCACGGTGATGTCGGCCGCCTTGCGGGCGAGGGTGTATCCACCGCCCGGTCCGCGGGTGGACTCGACGAGTTCATGGCGGCGCAGCTTGCCGAAGAGCTGCTCGAGGTACGACAGCGAAATCTGCTGGCGCTGGCTGATGGCCGCCAGCGTGACGGGGCCATTGTTCTGGCGGAGGGCCAGGTCGATCATGGCGGTGACCGCGAAACGGCCTTTGGTAGTGAGACGCATCGCAAGCTCCTTTGCTAGCTTGTCCGTTGTAGAAATGCCGGAACCCGATGGCAGTGGGCAGACCGCAGAGGTTGCCGGCTCGTCTCCGCCCCTACACTCCCGCGCGAAGCCCCGGTGGACGGGGAGCATGGGAGCCCTTCTTCGTGGGCTGTTTTCTTGAGTGTTGCGCCCAAGTATAGCACAAATCCCTATTGTTTTTGTCGGGTAACAAAACCCATCAGTCACCTTTTCCCGGTGGCCATCCGGGCTCCTGCTCAGGCAGCCTGGTCGGCACCGCTGGCGCCGAAGGCCTGCGCCTTCAGCCGGTTGAGCTGGTCCCGCACCCGGGCGGCCTGCTCGAACTCCAGGTTGCGTGCATGGTCCAGCATCTGCTTTTCCAGCCGCTTGATCTCGCGGGCGACGTCTTTCTCGGACATGTCCTCCACCTGCGCCCGACGCATGCTCTCCTGCTCCAGGCGTTCGGCCTCCTTGCCCGTCTTCTCGCTGTAGACCCCGTCGATCAGGTCGCGGACCTGCTTGACGATGCTCCGCGGCGTGATTCCCTGGGCTTCGTTGTGTGCGATCTGTTTCGCGCGCCGCCGTTCCGTCTCGCCGATGGCTTTTTTCATGGACTCGGTAATCCGGTCTGCGTAGAGGATCGCCTGGCCATTCAGGTTGCGGGCTGCGCGCCCGATGGTCTGGATCAGGCTGCGCTCGGCACGCAGGAAGCCTTCCTTGTCCGCATCGAGAATGGCCACCAGGGACACCTCGGGAATGTCCAGCCCTTCGCGCAGCAGGTTGATGCCCACCAGCACGTCGAAGGCTCCCAGCCGCAGGTCGCGAATGATTTCCACGCGCTCGACGGTGTCGATGTCCGAGTGGAGGTAGCGCACCTTCACGCCGTTGTCGGTCAGGTAGTCGGTGAGCTGCTCGGCCATGCGCTTGGTGAGCGTGGTGATCAGCACCCGCTCGCTGCGCTCGACGCGCACGCGGATCTCCTGCAGCACGTCGTCCACCTGGTGGGTGGCGGGGCGGACCTCCACGATGGGGTCCACGAGACCCGTCGGGCGTACCACCTGGTCCACCACCTTGCCGGAATGGGTCTTCTCGTAGTCGGCCGGCGTGGCCGACACGAAGACGACCTGGCGCATGCGCCGCTCGAATTCCTCAAACTTGAGCGGCCGGTTGTCGAGCGCGGACGGCAGGCGGAAGCCGTATTCGACCAGGGTGGTCTTGCGCGCACGGTCACCGTTGAACATCGCCGCGAGCTGCCCGATCATCTGGTGGCTCTCGTCCAGGAACATGAGGGAGTCGGGAGGCAGGTAGTCGGTGAGCGTGGCCGGAGGATCGCCGGGCGAGGCCCCGGACAGGTGGCGCGTGTAGTTCTCGATGCCCTTGCAGTGGCCAACCTCGCTGAGCATCTCCAGGTCGAACCGGGTGCGCTGCTCCAGGCGCTGTGCCTCCACGAGCTTGCCCTCGGCCACGAACTGGGACAGCCGCTCGTTCAGCTCCAGCTTGATGGTATCGACGGCCGCCAGCACCTTGTCGCGCGGAGTGACGTAGTGGCTGCTGGGATAGATGGTGAAGCGCGGGATCTTCTGGCGCACGCGGCCGGTGAGCGGGTCGAACAGCGACAGGGTTTCGATCTCGTCATCGAACAGCTCGATGCGGATGGCCAGTTCGCTGTGCTCCGAGGGGAACACGTCGATGGTGTCGCCACGGACGCGGAAGGTGCCGCGCGCGAAATCCTGCTCGTTGCGCGTGTACTGCATACGGATCAGGCGCGAGATCACGTCGCGCTGGCTGATCTCGTCGCCTACGCGCATGATGAAGCGCATCTTGGTGTAGTCCTCCGGCGCGCCGATGCCATAAATGGCGCTCACCGTGGCCACGATGACCACGTCGCGCCGCTCGAGCACGCTCTTGGTGGCGGACAGGCGCATCTGTTCGATGTGCTCGTTGATGGCCGAGTCCTTCTCGATGAAGAGATCGCGCTGTGGAACGTACGCCTCGGGCTGGTAGTAGTCGTAGTAGCTTACGAAGTACTCGACAGCGTTGTTCGGGAAGAACTCGCGGAATTCGCTGTAGAGCTGGGCGGCGAGCGTCTTGTTGGGGGCGAACACGATCGCCGGCCGGCCCAGCCGGGCGATCACGTTGGCCATGGTGAACGTCTTGCCGGACCCGGTGACGCCCAGCAGGGTCTGGAAGACCTCGCCGTCGCGCACACCCTCGACCAGTTGCTCGATGGCCGTAGGCTGGTCGCCTGCCGGCGGGTAGGGCTGGTAGAGCTCGAAGGGCGAATCGGGGAAGCGCACGAGGGTGCCTTCGCCGCGCGTCTCCGGCATGGTTTCGATGGGTTTTGGCATGGGCTGGCTCAAGGTGGAGCCCTTAAAATCGGGGCGACCTGGCAGAGTACAACAGGCCCGGTCTCCCGTTCCGACATCCTTCGTCGATACCCCAAGGAAACTCCATGTCTCTCTTCACCGCCGTCGAAATGGCACCGCGCGACCCGATCCTGGGTCTGAACGAGCAGTACGCTGCTGACACCAACCCCAACAAGGTCAACCTGGGGGTGGGCGTGTATTTCGACGACAACGGCAAGCTGCCCCTGCTGCAATGCGTCCAGGCCGCGGAAAAGGCCATGATGGACAAGCCTTCGGCACGCGGCTACCTGCCCATCGACGGCATCGTCGCCTATGACAATGCCGTCAAGTCGCTGGTGTTCGGAGAGCGCAGCGAGCCCGTCACCTCCGGCCGGGTGGCCACGGTGCAGGCCATCGGCGGCACCGGCGGCCTGAAGATCGGCGCCGACTTCCTCAAGAAGGTCAGCCCCGACGCCAAGGTGCTGATCTCCGACCCGAGCTGGGAGAACCACCGCGCTCTGTTCACCAATGCCGGCTTCACCGTGGACACCTATGCCTACTACGACGCGGCCAGGCGCGGCGTGAACTTCGACGGCATGCTGGCCAGCCTGAAGGCCGCCGCCCCCGGCACCATCGTCGTGCTGCACGCCTGCTGCCACAACCCGACCGGCTACGACATCACGCCCGAGCAGTGGGACCAGGTGGTGGCCGCGGTCAAGGCCCAGGGCCTGACGGCCTTCCTCGACATGGCCTACCAGGGCTTCGGCCACGGCATCGCCGAAGACGGCGCGGTCATCCAGAAGTTCGTGGCCGCCGGCCTGAGCTTCTTCGTCTCCACCTCCTTCTCCAAGAGTTTCAGCCTGTACGGCGAGCGCGTGGGCGGTCTGTCCGTGCTGTGCGCCGACAAGGAGGAAGCCTCCCGCGTGCTGAGCCAGCTCAAGATCGTCATCCGCACCAACTATTCCAACCCGCCCACGCATGGCGGCGCGGTGGTGGCCGCAGTGCTGGGCAACCCCGAACTGCGAGCCCTGTGGGAGAAGGAGCTCGGCGAGATGCGCGTGCGCATCAAGGCCATGCGCCAGAAGCTGGTGGACGGCCTCAAGGCCGCCGGCGTGCAGCAGGATATGTCCTTCATCACGCAGCAGATCGGCATGTTCAGCTATTCGGGCCTGTCCAAGGACCAGATGGTGCGACTGCGCAGCGAGTTCGGGGTCTATGGCACCGATACCGGCCGCATGTGCGTGGCCGCGCTCAACAGCAAGAACATCGACTATGTCTGCCAGTCGATCGCCAAGGTGATCTGACCCGGCTGCGCCCGCCCGCAGGCGGCAGCATGGACAGGAAGCCGCCTCCGGGCGGCTTTTTCCATGGGGCGCATGGCGCGGCATGCTTCCCTTCACTGGCCGGGCGATACTGGGGCATGGCCTTTCCACCCCACTCCACCGGCGCGCTGGGCGGTGCGCGCATCCTCAGCATCGCGCTGAACCTTCCCGGACCTGCGGCGCTGGCACGGTGCCGCGACGAGGGAGCGTTGTGCACGAAGCTCGAGCCGCCGGCCGCCGCAGGCCGGCCCAGCGCGGATCCCATGGCGCTCTATTGCCCGCAGGCCTATGCAGAGTTGCATGCCGGCGTTCGCATCCTTCAGGCCGACCTGAAAGCCCCCGCCGGGCAGGCGATGCTGAACCAGGAGCTGGCGGCCACGGATGTGCTGATCACCTCGTTCCGCCCCTCGGCGCTGCAACGGCTCAGGCTGGACTGGGCGACACTGCAGGAACACCATCCTGCGCTGTCGCTGGTCCGGATCGTGGGCGGCCCGGGCGATGCCGCGGAAGCGCCCGGCCACGACCTCACCTACCAGGCGGAGGCGGGGCTTCTGCCCGAAGGAGAGTTGCTGCCTGCCAGCCTGCATGCGGACATGGCGGGCGCCCTGCTGGCCTCCGAGGCGGTGTTGCGTGCGTTGCTCGCCAGGCATTCCACCGGACGGGGAACGGAACACGAGGTCTCGCTCGCGACGGCAGCCCATTGGCTGGCAATGCCAAGAACCTGGGGGCTGGCCCTGCCGGCCGGCGACGTGGGCGGCGCCCATGCAGGCTATCGCGTCTATGGGTGTGCGGACGGACGGGTGGCGCTTGCGGCTCTGGAGCCGCACTTCATGGCCCGGCTGTGCGCGGCGGTCGGGCTGCCGCGCGATGCCGACCCGCGCGATGCAGCCACCCGGGAAGCCATCGCCAGCTTCCTGCACCATCGCCGCCGGGAGGAACTGGACCGCTGGGCCCGGCAGGAGGACATCCCCCTGCATACCATCGACTGAACGGCGCACGCTGCGTGGCATCGGCTCCGTCCGACAGCATGCCGCTGGCTTGCCCTACCTGGCGAATGGAACGCGGCATTGCCCAATCGCTGGAGTCGCGCGGCACCCCATGCGCGCACCCGTTGCCACAAGAGGTAAGCCCATGAAGCCGTTCGCACTCGATCCCGACATGACGTCGCCCACCGGCATGTTCTATCCGACGGGCTATGTATTCGCCCTCTTTCCCGGCGAGGAACCCGGGCGCGACGCGGCACAGGCCCTCGCAGACCAGGGCTATGCCGATGTGTCGCATGCGCCGCCGGATGTGATCCACCAGCATGTGGTGCGCACCCTGGGCAACGCCGATTCCCCCCTCCCGAGCGTGGGTGCGGAAGGCGTGATCGTGCGCCGCATCGCCGACCTGGCAGCGCAGGGCCACCACGGGCTGCTGATCCGCCCACGCGAGGACGACAGCCCGGAATCGCTGCAGGCGTCCCTGGAACCGCTGGGTGCGAGCGCCGCTTTTTTCTACCGGCGCCTCATCATCGAAGACCTCATACCCCAGCCTGTGCCCTGATGGCCTCCAGCCGCGGCTGCGGCACCTGCCGGGCTGCGCGGCGCGGCCGCACGGCCGGAGAGCGGGCGCTCGGCGTTTCAGCGCGGCTTGTTGCGCCCGACACCACCCGGCCGGGGGCCTGCAGCGGGCTTGCCGGACGACGGGCCGCCGGCGCGCGGGACCGTGCGGACACCCGCCCGGGGTGGCAGGCCGGTGTGCTGGGTCAGCAGTTTGCCGGGCGCCGGCCCCTTGGCCGATGCAGTGGTGCTGTTCTTGCGCCGGGCGCTCTGGTAGCTGCCATCCGTCATCGGCTGGAAGGTCGGGATCAGGTGGTGCTTGCCGTTGCCGATCAGGTCGGCGCGGCCCATGGCCTTGAGCGCCTCGCGCAGCAGTGGCCAGTTGTTCGGATCGTGGTAGCGCAGGAAAGCCTTGTGCAGGCGGCGGCGCTTCTCGCCCCGCACGATGTCCACGGACTCCTCAGCCGCATCGCGCATCTGGCGCCGCACCCGCGTCAGCGTATTGCGGCCCGAGTGGTACATGGCCGTGGCCGTGGCCATGGGGCTGGGGTAGAAGGTCTGCACCTGGTCTGCGCGGAAGCCGTTCTTCTTGAGCCAGATGGCGAGGTTCATCATGTCCTCGTCGCTGGTACCCGGATGCGCAGCGATGAAGTACGGGATCAGGAACTGCTTCTTGCCCGCCTCTTCGCTGAACTGCTCGAACATCTGCTTGAAGCGGTCGTAGCTGCCGATGCCCGGCTTCATCATCTTGGTGAGCGGGCCCTGCTCGGTGTGCTCCGGCGCGATCTTCAGGTAGCCCCCCACATGGTGCTGCACCAGTTCCCGGACGTACTCGGGCGACTTCACGGCCAGGTCGTAGCGCAGGCCCGAGCCGATGAGGATCTTCTTGATGCCCTTGAGCGCGCGGCCCCGGCGGTAGATCCTGATGAGCGGGCCGTGATCCGTGGTGAGGTTCGGGCAGATGCCCGGATAGACGCAGCTGGGCTTGCGGCAGGCCGCCTCGATCTCAGGGCTGCGGCAGCCCAGGCGGTACATGTTGGCCGTGGGACCGCCCAGGTCGGAGATGGTGCCGGTGAAGCCCTTGACCTTGTCGCGGATGTCCTCGATCTCCTGGATGATCGAATCCTCGCTGCGGCTCTGGATGATGCGGCCTTCGTGCTCGGTGATCGAGCAGAAGGTGCAGCCGCCGAAGCAGCCGCGCATGATGTTCACGCTGAAGCGGATCATCTCCCACGCGGGGATCTTCGTCGCACCGTCGTGGCTTCCGTTCTCGTCGGCATAGCTGGGGTGCGGGCCGCGGGCATACGACAGGTCGAAGACATGATCCATCTCGGCCGTGGTGAGCGGAATGGGCGGCGGGTTGATCCACACGTCGCGCGCCGTGGCGCCCTCCCCGTGCGCCTGCACCAGCGCGCGGGCGTTGCCGGGATTGGTTTCCAGGTGCAGCACGCGGTTGGCGTGCGCATACAGCACCGGGTCGCTCTTGACCTGTTCGTAGCTGGGCAGCCGGATGACGCTCTTCTCGCGCGGGGGCACTTTCAGCCTGGCCTTGAGCGCCGGGTTGGCGACGAACTGGATCGGTTGCACCGCGGGGTTCGGATCCTGCACTGCAGGAGCGCCCTCCTCCTTGCTGCAACTGCTGCCCTGCGCGGCCGCCTGCTCGCTGGTCGTAAGGTAGGGATTGACGTGGGCCTCGACACGGCCCGGCTCGTCGACGGTGGTGGAGTCGATCTCGAACCAGCCGGCGGCCGTCTCGTCGCCCGGCCGGCGCACGAAGGCCGTGCCGCGCACGTCGGTGATCTGCTCGACCGGCTCGCGCGCGGCAAGGCGGTGGGCCACCTCGACCAGCGCACGTTCGGCGTTGCCGTAGAGCAGCAGGTCGCATTTGGCATCGACCACAATGGAGCGGCGCACCTTGTCGCTCCAGTAGTCGTAGTGGGCGATGCGCCGCAGGCTGCCTTCGATGCCGCCCAGGATGATGGGCACATCCTTGAACGCCTCGCGGCAGCGCTGGCTGTAGACGATGGCAGCGCGGTCGGGGCGCTTGCCGCCCACATCGCCCGGGGTGTACGCGTCATCGCTGCGGATCTTCCGGTCGGCCGTGTACCGGTTGATCATGGAATCCATGTTCCCCGCCGTCACGCCCCAGAACAGGTTCGGACGGCCCAGCGCCTTGAAGGACTCGGCACTCTGCCAGTCAGGCTGGGCGATGATGCCGACGCGAAAGCCCTGAGCCTCCAGCGTGCGGCCGATCACCGCCATGCCGAAGCTCGGGTGATCGACGTAGGCGTCGCCCGTCACCAGGATCACGTCGCAGCTGTCCCAGCCCAGTTGCTGCATCTCCTCGCGGCTCATGGGCAGGAACGGGGCCGTGCCGAAGCGCTTCGCCCAGTACGGGCGGTAGCTCGTCAGCGGCTTGGCAGCGCGCGCGAAAAAGGAAACGTCGACAGGGGCGTTCATTGGAATGGCGTGGGGGCGGGGCCCTGGATTCTAGAGGGATCGCTTCTGGAAGTGACCAGGGCTGCGCAGGCCACCACGGTCACGACGTGGTTTCCAGGGTGATCCGGACACTGCCCTACTCTCGTAAAAATGGCAAAGACTTTTTCTTTAACATGCCAATTGAAATCATTAAAATCATTTTTCTTAAATTGAGCAATAATTCGTTACAGCGCTCATTCACTGCGAGAGCGCGACACCTGTCCACGGAGGCCTCCCCATGCGCAAAGTCACAATGACCGTCAAAAACCAGCTCAGCATCGCATTCGGAGCCCTGGTGGTGATGGTGCTCATCGTGTCGGTTCTTTCGCTCCACTCGCTGGGCAATGCGAACCAGACGTTCACGGGCTACGTGCAAGGCATCAATGCACAGTCCGATCTTGCGAGCGGTCTGCGCAGCGCGGTGAACCGCCGGGCGGTCGCAGTGCGCAACCTGGTGCTCGTCACCGAGCGCCAGGAAGCGGACAAGGAACTGGCCCTGGTGCTCAAGGCCGACGAAGACGTGCAGAAAAACCTGTCGGGGCTGAAGAAAGCGATCGAGCAGGATCGCTCTGCACCGGGATCGACCAAGCAATTGCTGGGTGAGCTGGAGCAGATCGAGTCGGTGTATGGCCCCGTGGCCCGCGACATCGTGAAGATGGCAGTGGCCGGACAGCGAGACGCCGCCGTGACCAAGATCAATAACGAATGCCGGCCTCTGCTCGCCCAGCTCACGGGCAAGACCGGGGATTTCGTGACCGACGCCGGAAAGCGTGCGGACGCGACGGAAGCAGCCGCGGCCGAGAGCTTCGTGCGGCAGCGGAACATTCTGCTCGCCGCCTGCCTGGCCGCGGTGGCCATGGCCATCGTGTCGGGCGTGATCATTACGCGCCGCCTGTCGAGTGCCCTGGGCGCGGAGCCGGCCGAACTGGGCTGGGCCGCCCAGCGAGTGGCCGAAGGCGACCTCGCCCCGCTGGGCGCGGCTGGCGGCGTGGCGGCGGGCAGCGTGATGGCCTCCATCGCCAGCATGCAAAGCAGCCTGGCGCGCATCGTCACCCAGGTGCGCAGCGCATCGGACTCCATCGCGATCGGCTCGGCAGAGATCGCCACCGGCGCCGGCGACCTGAGCATGCGCACCGAACAGCAGGCCAGCGCGCTGCAGCAGACGTCCGCGACCATGGATGAGCTCAGCTCCACCGTGCGCCACAACGCCGACAACGCCCAGCAGGCGAACCAGCTGGCACAGGGGGCCTCCGGGGTGGCGCAGCAGGGCGGAGACGCCGTGAACCAGGTGGTGAACACGATGCGGGAAATCAACCAGAGCTCGCGCCGCATCTCCGACATCATCGGCGTCATCGACGGCATCGCCTTCCAGACCAATATCCTTGCGCTGAATGCGGCTGTGGAAGCGGCCCGCGCGGGCGAGCAGGGACGCGGCTTCGCCGTGGTCGCCAGCGAGGTGCGCAGCCTCGCCCAGCGCAGCGCCCAGGCTGCCCGGGAAATCAAAACCCTCATCACCGACAGCGTGACGCAGGTGGAAGCGGGGACGGCCCTGGTGGACCGGGCCGGTCAGACCATGGAAGAAGTGGTGGCGTCGATCAAGCGGGTGAGCGACATCGTCGGAGAGATCAGTGCCGCCAGCAGCGAGCAGAGCCATGGCGTGTCGCAAGTGGGCGTCGCCGTGAACCACATGGACGAGGCCACCCAGCAGAATGCCGCGCTGGTCGAGCAAAGCTCGGCGGCAGCCAAGAGCCTGCAGCAGCAGGCCCAGGATCTCGTGCAGGCCGTATCGATCTTCAAGCTGCAGCCGCAGCACCCGGCCCTGCCCCAGCCTATGCAGTTCGCCGCCCTCCAGGGGTGACGGGACGGGAACTCCGCCGCGGGCCGGCGCCCCGGCGGCATTCCCTGTTCACCACTCGCCGACGGCGCGCACCCGCTGGTCGAGGACGGCCGGCGGATCCTCATAGGCCGATACCAGGGCGGTGCCCTCCCGCGTGCGAGGGAGGGCCAAGGCGGCAGTGGCGCGTGCGGCACCCGAGGCATCGCCCAGGAGGGACAGGGCGGAGAACGGTCGAGGCAGCGTGAACGAACTCAGGTTGAAGGACAGCATGGCGGGTTTCCTGGAGCGACGTAGCACGCCGCGTGGTCTTCATGCGAGGGGTAGCCGGACAAGCGTAGTGGCGCCTGCACCCGCTCTTTGTAGGCCGTCACCCTTGCTCCATGACAAAACATCCCGCCGTAGCGCCCGTGCCACATGGACGCGGGACTGATCCCGCCATCGGCGGGGGCATCCGTGACCCCGCCGTGGTGCGCCTGCGCGCTCTACTTCGAAAGTGCCAGCGTGCCCTTCATGAGCGCCGAGTGGCCGGGAAACGAGCAGAAGTAGGCATACGATTCGCCGGCCTTGAGGGAGGAGACCGGGAACGTCACCGAGTCGCTTTCGCCTCCGCCGATGACTTTCGTATGGGCCAGGACGCGCTTGTCGCCGTCCTTGACGAAGTTCTTCTCGGCACCGGCCGCCATGCCGTCGGCCGAAGCGCCCTGCATTTCGGCGGCCTTGGTGAGCACCCAGTTGTGGCCCATGGCCGTCTTCGGCAGCTTGCCAGCGTGTTTGAGCTTGACCGTGAACTGCTTGCAGCTCTGGGGCACGGCGATGGTGGTCTTGTTGAACTGCATGGCGTCGTTGCCCTCGATTTCCACGCTGCAGTCCGCCGCGTGGGCGGATGCGCCGGCGCCCAGCGCCAGAACCAGGGTCAATGCTTTCCAATGTCTTGCCATGTCGGTTTTCTCCTTCGGTCAATGCCGGCGATGCGGCGATGGCCTATCGTAGGAAAGGCCGCGCGGGAGGCCATTGACGTGCATCAATCCCCCAGGAGTGCACCGGCCGTCGGCGGCCTACACTTGCGCCCCCTATGACGCAAACACTCCGAGCGCCTTCGCACAGCGAACTCGTCATCAAGAAGAGCCGCTTCATCGGCTGCGTGCAGCCCGTGGCCGACCGGGCGGCCGCGCAGCAGATCGTGGACGGACTGCGGCACGACCATCCTGGCGCGGCCCATGTCTGCTGGGCCCTGCTGGCCGGTGGCCAGTCGGCCGCGGTGGACGACGGAGAACCGGGGGGTACGGCGGGCCGGCCCATGCTGGAGGTGCTGCGGCACCACGACCTGGAGGGCGTGCTCGCCACCGTGGTGCGTTACTTCGGGGGCGTGAAGCTCGGCGCCGGCGGCCTCGTGCGGGCGTATGCGGACACCGTGGCCCAGGCCCTGTTCCCGGCGGAAAAGGTGCCGCTGGAGCGCATGGCCACGCTGCATTGCCTGGTTCCCTACGCGCTGGAAGGGCTCGTGCGCCGCGAGGTGGAGGCCGCGGGGGCCCGGCTGCAGGACGTGGAGCACGGCTCCCTGGTCCTGCTGCGCCTGTCGATTCCCGCACCGCGCGCCGCCGCCTTCCGGCAGCGCATCGACGACGCAGCCCAGGGGCGGGCCGGCTGGCCTGCTGCCTGAGAACGCGGGCGCGGCGCCCGCACGGGCAGGACAAGACAGCCTTTCCGCCTACATGCCGCCACGCGCACGCGCGCCGACACTTTCCTGCCGAGTCACACACCAGAACAGGAGATCTAGGCCCATGAGCGACACACTGGACGTCATCATTCTCGGAGCGGGCTCCGCCGGCCTGGCCGCGCTGCGCGAAGTGCGCAAGCGCACGGAGCGGGTGCTGATCGTGAACGACGGTCCGTGGGGCACCACCTGCGCCCGCGTGGGATGCATGCCGTCGAAGATGCTCATCGAGGCCGCGGACGCCTTCCACCGCCGCCACAGTTTCGATGCGTTCGGCATCCGCGGCCAGCAGTCGCTGAGCGTGGACCTTCCGGCCGTGCTGGAGCGCGTGCGCGCGCTGCGCGATGATTTCGTCGCGGGTGCGCGCAAGGCATCCGACATCGGCACCCTGGGCATCGCCGGGCACGCCCGGCTCATGGGCCCGCACCGCGTGGAGGTGGACGGCCGCGTGTACGACACCCGCAGCATCATCGTCGCGACGGGATCCCGGCCCATCGTGCCCGAGGAGTGGCTGGCCTTCGGGAACCGCATCCTGACGACCGATACGCTGTTCGAGCAGCGGGACCTGGGGCCGCGCATCGCCGTCGTCGGCCTCGGCCCGCTGGGGGCGGAAATGGCGCAGGCGCTCGCCCGCCTGGGCGTGGAGGTGGCGGCGTTCTCGAGCCGCAAGGAGATCGCCGGCCTCTCCGACCCCGCCGTGAACGACGCACTGCTGGCGTTGCTGAAGTCGGAGTTCGTCCTGCACATCGGCGAAGAGGTGAAGCTGCGCGAGGTGCCGGGCGGCATCGAGGTCACCGATGGCAGCGCCACGGTGGTGGTGGACCAGGTCCTCGCGGCCATGGGACGGCGACCGAACGTGGAGCACCTGGGGCTGGACTCGCTGGGCCTGGAACTGGACGAGCACGGCATGCCGCCCGTGGACCGGCGCACGGTGCAGGTCGGCGACCTGCCCGTGTTCATGGCCGGCGATGCGAACGACTTCCGCCCGCTGCTGCACGAGGCCGCGGACGACGGGCACATCGCCGGGCTGAATGCGCTGGCGCCCGAGGTGCGGGGCTTCCGCCGGCGTACGCCGCTGTCCATCGTGTTCACGGAGCCCAACGCGGCAACCATCGGCCGGCGCTACAAGGACCTGAAACGTGGCGAGTCGGTGACCGGCACCGTCGATTTTTCGCGGCAGGGACGCGCCCGGGTGGCGCAGCGCAACCAGGGGCGCCTGAGCCTCTACGCCCAGCGGGACACCGGCCGGCTGCTGGGCGCGGAAATGTGCGCTCCGGCGGGCGAACACATGGCCCACCTGCTGGCACTGGCCATGGACAGGGAGCTCACCGTGCACGACATGCTGCGCATGCCGTTCTACCATCCGGTGCTGGAGGAAGGGCTGCGGACCGCCCTGCGGGATGCGGCCAGCCAATTGCCGAAGGGCAGCGATTCCGACCTCTCCGCCTGCGATGCCTACGGCTCCAGCGCACTGGACTGATCCAAGGGTTTACCCGGGCAAAGTGCCGGCGAGGTGTAACAGTGCTCAAGCCACTGCGCCGACGGGCCGATAACGAGGCATCTTTTGCCCATCGGTCTCCACGCGGAGGCTGCACAAGGAGATTTCCATGGATGTCGGTCTCACGCAATCTATCGTCAACACCGCCACCGCCATGGCCAGCCAGAAGACCTCGGACGCGGTGAACATCACGGTGCTGAAGAAGGCCATGGACATCCAGAAGTCGTCCGCGGCCCAGCTGCTGGAAGCCCTGCCCCAGCCCCAGCCCCAGCTGGCCACCTCCGGCTCCCTGGGAACCCAGGTCAATACCTACGCCTGACCGCCGTGCCTTCGGGCCTCTGAGTCCCCCGCGTCAGCGCAGCCGCGCCGGCGACAGGGCTGCCGGGTCCACACCCTGGGCCGACAATGCGGGCGCCAGCGGCTCGGCCAGCAACAGGTTGCGCGCGAGCAATGCCACGCCCGAGGCACTCTGGATGCCGTAGCCGCCCTGCCCTGCCAGCCAGAAAAAACCCTGCACGTGGTTGTCCCAGCCGATGACCATGTCGCCATCCGCCACGAAGGACCGCAGCCCCGCCCAGGTGTGCGAGGGCCTGCGGATCTGGAAGGTCGTCATCTGCTCGATGTTCCAGATGCCGGTGGCCACGTCGAGCTCCTCGGGCACCACGTCGTGCGGGTGCGTGGCGTCGGCATTGGCGGGAGAACCCAGCAGCTGTCCCGCGTCCGGCTTGAAATAGAAACTCTCGTCGATGCCGACCACGGCGGGCCAGCCCGATGCGTCCATGTCCTCCGGCACGGGGAACGTGAAGGCCGTGCGCCGCCGCGGCTCCAGGCCGACGGAGGGTACGCCGGCCATGGCAGCCACCTCGTCCGCCCAGGCACCGGCCGCGTTGACGACGGCGCGCGCCCGCACCGTGGCTCCCGAGGCGAGACGCACGTGCCAGGCGCCGTCCTCCCTTTCGATGGCCGTGACGCCGGCATCCGGCAGCAGGCGGCCACCCCGCTGGCGCAGCCCACGCAGATAGCCCTGGTGCAAGGCATGGACGTCGATGTCGGCCGCACCGGGTTCGCGCATGCCCGCCGCTACCGCCCCGGGCCGCAGGCACGGCAACCACTCCAGCAATTGTTCGCGGGTGGCGCGCTGCACGTTTGGTGAACGCTGGAGGGCCTCGGCCAGGGCGGCATCCAGCAGGTCGAGCTGGTCCGGGTCCGCGACGTACACCACGCCGCGGGGCGAGAGGATCGGGCCGTCGGCGAAGCCCTCCGGTGGATGGTCGTAGAAGGCCCTGCTGGCGCGGGTGAGGGCCTGGATCTGCGGCGTGCCGTAGGTTTCCATGAAGAGCGCCGCGGAGCGGCCCGTGGTGTGGTAGCCGGGCTGCGGTTCGCGTCCGAGCACGCACACGCTGGCGCCCGGCGCCGCATGCGCGAGCTCCCAGCCGACCGAGGCGCCGGCGATGCCGGCTCCCACCACGAGGAAATCCACCAGTTCAGTCATGCCGATTCCTTTCCTGCCGATCGACCGCGCCCGTCAGACCGCAGAGGCCTGGGCGGCCCCCTGGCTGCCCGCGCCGTCCGGGCGCGGTTCGCCGCGGGCGTCGCGCGCACCGGGCGCAATGGTCACCAGGGACTTCAGCGCCGGTTCGACCGGAGCCAGCCGCTCCAGCGCCGGCCGCGGGCGCTGCAGCTCCCGGATACCGGCGAAGGCCTGCTCCATCGCACGGCCGGTGGCCAGGGTGCCCAGGTCGTCCCGGAAGCGGCCCACCACCTGCAGGCCGAACGGCATGTCGCGGCCGTCCCGCCCGCAGGGCAGGCTGAGGGCGGGATGGGTGGTCAGCGTGGTGACATAGGTCAGGGCCAGCCAGCGGTAGTAGTTGGCCTGCGGCTCGCCGTTGATGTGGCTGGCGTACAGCTCGGTCCAGGGGAACGGCGATACCGGCGTGGTCGGGGCCAGGATCACGTCGAACGATTCGAACGCCTGCTGGAACCGCGCGAGGATGCGTGTCTGCTCCGCCTGTGCCCAGGCGCTGTCGATGAGCGTCATGGCCGCACCCATCTCGTAGTTCGCACGGGTGTTCGGCCCCAGGCTGGAGGGATCGCGCTCGTAGGCTTCCCGCGTGCCCGCCACGAACGCCTCGGCGCGCAGCACGTCGAAGCAGCGGTGCACATCCCCCAGGTCCAGCGCGATGGGATCGCAGCTGCGGAACAGGTGCCGCATGGCGGCGATCTTGCCGCGGAACGTCGCGCGGATGCCATCGTCCACGGCGCAGGTACCGAAATCCTCCGTGTATCCGACGCGCAGCGTGGACAGGTCCACCTCGGGCAGGGACAGGAATGCGGCAGGATCCAGCGGGTAGCTGAGCGGATCGCCCGCCGACATGCCCGCCGTGGCCGCGAGCTGAAGGCAGGCCTCTTCCACCGTGCGGCCCATGGGCCCCACGACGGAGATGGGCGTCCAGCCCAGCAGCTTGCGGGAGCTCGGCACCACGCCGGGCGAAGGCCGGAATCCCACCACGCCGCACTTGGCTGCGGGAATCCGCAGCGAGCCACCGGTGTCGGAGCCGGTGCAGACCGGCAGCATGTCGCACGCCAGGGCCGCAGCCGAGCCGCCGGATGAGCCTCCCGCGTTCAGGCGGGGATCGAACGGATTGCCCGTGGCGCCCCACACCGTGTTGCGGGAGTTGGCACCGGCACCCATCTCGGGAATGTTGGTCTTGCCCGTGACGATCGCACCTGCGCGGCGCAGGCGCGCGACCAGCACGTTGTCTTCCGCGGGGATGTGCTCGCGGTAGATCTGGGAGCCGTAAGTGGTGAGCAGGCCCTGCGTGGCCTCCAGATCCTTCACGCCCAGCGGCAGGCCGTGCAGCAGCCCGAGGGCATCGCCGCGCAGCACGGCCCGCTCCGCCTCGCGCGCTTCGCCACGGGCGCGGTCGTAGCAGGTGGCGGTGATGGCGTTCACATAGGGGTTGATGGCCTCGATGCGCGCGATGCAGGCCTCGAGCAGTTCCACGGGCGATATCTCGCGGCGGGCGATCCGGTGGCGCAGTTCGGGGGCGGTCAGCTCGACCAGGGAAGCGGAGGAAGAGGTGGTCTGTGTCATGTGGTGCGCCGTCCTGGCGGGGCGGCGTTGTCTCCTGGAAGCGGGGATACCGGAAGGAAACCGGTCAGTCGGCGGTGATGCCGGCACGCTGGGCCACGGCACGCATCAAGGGTAGTTCCTTCTCGATGAGCGAGGACAGCGCCTTGGCCGAACCATAGGATGGCTCGAAGCCGTTGGCCAGCAGTTTCTCACGCGTTTCGCGGTCTTCCATCACCTGGGCCAGCGCACGCTCCAGCCGGGCCTTCACGGCCGGCGGCAGTCCTGCTGGCGCCACCATCGCCAGCCAGGTATCCATGTCGATCGCGTAGCCGCTCTCGGTGAGCGTGGGCACATCCTGCAGCAGCGAGGAACGCCTGGCCGAGGTGACGGCAATGGCCTTGATCTTTCCCTCCTTCAGCTGGGGGATCGCGGCCGAGACCGTATCGACCGTGAAGGGAATCTGGCCGCCCATGAGGTCCACCATGGCCGGCGCGCTGCCCTTGTACGGCACGTGCTGGATCTTCAAGCCCGCCAGATGGAAGAAGGCCTCGCCGGCGAACTGCGATGTGGTGCCCGAGCCGAAAGAGCCATAGGAATATTTGTCCGGCGCGGCCTTGACCAGGGACACGAATTGCTTGACGTCGTTGGCCGGCACGCTCTTGCCGGCCAGCAGGATGAGCCCGGTGCGTCCGGTGATGCCGATCGGCTCGAAGCTCTTCACGGGATCGTAGGGCAGCCTGGCGCGCACGGCCGGATTGACGGTGAAGGTGGTGCCCGAACTCATCAGCAGCGTGTAGCCGTCCGGTGCGGCCTTGGCGACATAGGACGCCCCGATCACGGTGCCGGCGCCCGCACGGTTGTCGATCACCACGCTCTGGCCGAGCACATCGCCCAGCTTCTTGCCGATGACACGGCCCAGCACATCCGTGGCGCCCCCGGGCGGGAACGGGATCACCAGGGTGACGGGCCTGGCCGGATAAGGCTCCTGTGCGAAGGCGGGAGCCAGCGCGGCGCTGCCCAGGCAGCAGGCGATGGCGGAGAGCAGCATCCTTTTGGCGCGGTTCATGGTGGTCTTTCCGGGTAGTGGATGGAAGATCGATGGGACGGCGGCGGCGCGGCTCAGGCGGTGGCCTTCAGCAGGAGCCGGCCGCGGGCTTCGAAGCGCCGGTGCTCGGATTCGGGCACGAACAGCCCACCCGTGGTCCACACGAGGTGCGTGGCCTGCGGCAGGTGCCGGTCCAGGCCCTGTTCCCTCAGCCAGCGGCGCCCGGCATCCGAGCCCGCGAGCCAGCCCGGTCCGCTGAAGCCCGCCGCGGCAGAGGGCTCGATGCGCTCGCCCGTGGCATCCAGCACCCGCACCAGGTGCTCGAACAGGGTGTCGTCGCGGACGGTGAAGATGCCCGACAGGAGCGGCTGCATGAGCCCGGCTGCCAGCAACGACGCCCTCGGCACCGCAAGGCCATCGGCCTCGGTGCGGTTGGTGAGGCCCAGGTCGTACACCGACGGGTGGGCGCCGGGCGGTGCGACCATCTGCACGAGAAAGCACGGCGACTGCACCGGCTCGGCAAAAAAACAGTGCACGTGCGGCCCGAGCAACTGGCGGAGCCCGAAGGTGATGCCTGCCGGCGCCCCACCCACTCCGCACGGCAGGTAGACGAACAGCGGGTGGCCTGCATCCACCGCAATACCCTGCTCCGCCAATTGGCCGCGCAGGTGCAGCGCGGCGGCGCTGTACCCCAGCAGCAGCGACAGCGACCGCTCGTCGTCCACGAAATGGCTGAACGGGTCGGTCTGGGCCTGGCTGCGCCCCGCGGCCACGGCGCGCTCGTAGTCGCCCGCGTGCTCCACCACTTCGACGCCCCGGCGGCGCAGGCGCTCCTTCTTCCACTCCTTCGCGTCGGCGGACATGTGCACGGCCGCCCGGAAACCCAGCGCAGAAGCCGCCACGCCGATGCTCAGGCCCAGGTTGCCAGTGGAGCCCACAGCCACCTGGTGGCGGCCGAACACTGCGCGGGCGGCGGGCCCGGCCAGCATCCGGCAGTCCTGGCCGGGCGTCAACAGCCCTTCGCGCAGGGCCAGGTTTTCCGCGAATTCCAGCACCTCGTGGATGCCGCCGCGCGCCTTGATCGAGCCTGCCACGGGAAGGCCGTGGTCCGCCTTGATCCGCAAACGGCCGCATCCGGGCTCCAATCGGATGGCATCCGCGAGGGCCCCGGCCTCGATCACGGGTGATTCGATGGCCCCGCCCGACGCCTCCAGTTCGGGAAACAGGCGGGCCAGCAGGCCCGCGAAGCGCCGGAACCGGTCCGCCGCGGCCTGCGTATCATGCAGACTAATGTGGCGATCCTCTGCCTGCATGGCGCCCGGAATGTCCGCGCTGCGCTGCGGATTGAACCAGATGCAGGGATCGGCCCGGCGCAGCGCCTGCAGGGCAGCTTCCCGTGCTTCGGTGGCGGCGGGCAGTGCGGAACGGTGGGTTTCGGTCATGCAGGAGTCAAGAAAGCGTTGCACGCATTCTTGTGCGGGCATCCGAGGCTGTGCAATGCATTTATATTGACGGAAGCATTAGTTTCATTAATGGAATCACGCCTTTCCAATTCGGTACTGGCCTGGTTGCGCTGTTTCGATGCGGCCGCGCGGCAGGGCAGCTTCACCCGAGCCGCCGCAGAGCTGTGCATCACCCAGGGCGCAGTGAGCCAGCAGGTGAAGCAACTGGAGAACTGGCTGGGCCGCCCGTTGTTCCTGCGCACCCCGCGGTTACTGGTGCCCACTCCTGAAGGCAAATGGCTGGCCGTGGTGCTGCGCGAAAGTTTCGAGGCCATCGAAAACACGCTGGCCCAGATGCGCCGCCCGGCCCCGGTCCATGCGGCAGCCACGCTGAGTTGTTCGCCCTCCTTCGCCATGCAGTGGCTCACGCCCCGCCTGGGCGGGTTCTTCCGGCAGCATCCCGATGCGGGGCTGCGCGTATTCGGCGAATTCCATCGCCTCGACCGCACCCGCATGGTGCGCGATGGGGTCGAGGCCGCGGTCCGCTTCGACCCGGGGGAGTACACCGACCTGGAGGCCACCGGGTTTCTCGATGAATGGCTGGTCCCCGTGGCCAGTCCGGCCTTCGTGGCGGCCCACCCGGATCTGCGGGATGCGCCGAACCGGCTGCGGCCGGAATGGCTGTTGCACGATGGAAGTGCCTGGGAAGGGGCCGAGACTTTCGAGGAGTGGCAGCACTGGTTCGCAGCGCAGGGGGCGCCATGCCCGGACTGGGGAGGTGGTCCCCAGTTCAACCTTTCCCAACTGGCGGTGGGAGCGGCCATTGCCGGCCAGGGCATCGCCATGGGCCGTGCCGCGCTCGTGCTCGAAGACGTGGCGGCAGGCAGGCTGTTGCCGCTGTGCTCGTGGAGCATGCTTTCCCGTGCACGCTATTCCTTCGTGAGTTCACCCCAGGCGGGGCCTGTCATGCTGCGCGTGCGGGACTGGCTCATGGAGGAAGGGCGGCGTTTCAAGAAGAAACGCTCGCAGGTGCTGCCGCCGTTGCGGGTGCGGAGCTAGAGCGCTTCAGGACCGTCACGGCCGCCTGGCCGCCACGCGCCACACGGTATTGCCGACGTCGTCGGCCACGAGCAGGCCGCCCCGGGCATCGAGTGCCACGCCTACGGGCCGGCCCCAGGCGTCGCCGTCGGCGCTCACGAAGCCGGTCAGGACGTCCAGGGGCATGCCGTCGGGCTTGCCGTTCGTGAACGGCACGAATACCACCTTGTAACCGCTGCGCGGCTTGCGGTTCCACGAACCGTGCAGGCCGACGAAGGCACCTTGCGCGAGTTGCGGAGCCACGGGTTGCGCGGCCGGGCCGCCGGCCCCGGCGAACGCCATGCCCAACGGTGCCACGTGGTTGCCCAGGGCGTAGTCCGGCGCGACGGCCTTCGCGACCAGGTCCGGCCGCGGCGGCTGCACGCGTGCATCCACGTTACCGCCCCAGTAGCTGTAAGAGCCTGTTTACGATCTTTTTAGAGCCGACAATTGCTTGGTGAAAAGAAAGCCCTACCCAAGCGACATAAGCAGAGAGAAGTTCGCCGAG
>NZ_FNJL01000033.1 GCF_900104515.1 Paracidovorax cattleyae | reverse complement strand
CATCCTGAACGCGCTCTACCGGCAGAACACCGCCTACCGGCAGGTCACGTCGAAGGTCGAGGGCATCAAGCACCCCTACCTGAACGTGGGCCGCATCGAAGGCGGCACGAACACCAACGTCGTGCCCGGCAAGGTGGTCTTCAAGCTCGACCGGCGCATGATCCCGGAAGAGAACCCCGTGGAGGTGGAAGCCGCGATCCGCCGCGTGATCGACGAGGCCGCCGCCGGCTTCGAGGGCATCCGCGTGGAAGTGCGCCGCCTGCTGCTGGCCAACGCCATGACCCCGCTCGCGGGCAACCGCCCCCTGGTGGACGCGATCCAGCGCCATGCCGAAGCGGTGTTCGGAGAGCGCCCGCCGGCGGTGGGCACGCCGCTCTACACCGACGTGCGGCTCTACGTGGAGCGCGGCATTCCCGGCGTGATCTACGGCGCCGGCCCGCGCACCGTGCTCGAATCGCACGCCAAGCGCGCGGACGAACGCGTGGAGCTCGAAGACCTGCGGCGCACCACCAAGGTGATCGCGCGGGCGCTGCACGACCTGCTGGCCGGCTGATTCCATTCCCTGCTGGCCCGCCCGCCCGTGCGCTCGATACACTACGCGCCACGGGAGGCGACCGGGCAGTGGACACCATTCAGGCTATCGAGCCGATCTGGCACTCAGGCGATAGCATGGGCTTGCCCTTCTTTGCGGGATGCCGGCCCACGGACGCCACGGCCTCGCAGCCAGGGAAAGATCGCTGCATCCGTGGTCGCGCGCACGGGCAGGGGAAGCGCAACCCATGAAGGACGGACAACGGGCGCCTTCCGAAGCGAGATTCCCGGGCCTGATCGGCGACGGCATGGCGCTGGCCACGGCCGCGCTGAAATTCGCCGATGCCCTGGTGGTACTGGGCAGCGGACTGCTGGCCTACGCACTGCGCACCGGGCAGATCGAACTGCCGGATGCTTCGCAATATTTCTACGCGCTGCTCGCCAGCGTACTGCTGACGCTGCTGGTTTTCGTGCAGCTCGCGCTCTACCGGAGCTGGCGGCTGGCGATGCCGACCATGATGGCAGGGCGCGTGCTGCTGGGCTGGGGCGTAGTGCTGGGCGTGCTCGCCTCCCTGAGCTTCCTGAGCAAGACCGGTCCGAGTTTTTCCCGGCTGTGGTTCCTGTACTGGGCCGGGCTCGGGGCCTGCGGGCTGATCGGTGTGCGCCTGCTGCTCGATCGCGCACTGCGCTGGCTGCACCGCCGCGGCATCGGCACACGGCGCATCGCCGTGCTCGGGCCGCATGAGCGCGTGGCGCAGGTGGCGGAGCGCATCCGCAGCGGTCCATGGTCCGGACTGCAAATGGCACCGGTGCCCGAGGCGATCAATGCCGGCGATCTCGCCGCGCTGCCGTCCTGGCTGGAAGACCATGGCGTGGCCGAAGTCTGGCTGGCATGGCCGATGCGCGAGGAGGCATTGATACGCGAGAGCGTGCGCCACCTCGGCGCCACGAGCGTGCATGTGCGCTGGATTCCGGACATCTTCGCTTTCCGCATGATCCACCACGGCATGGCGGAGCTGGCTGGAACGCCTCTGCTGGAGCTGTCGGTGCGCCCCCTGCCGCGCAGCTCCCGGCTGCTCAAGGCATGCCTCGACAAATCGGTGGCAGCCACGCTGCTGCTGCTGGCCAGCCCGCTGATGCTGTTGCTGGCCGCCGGCGTCAGGCTGTCCGGCCCCGGCCCGGTGATCTTCCGCCAGCAGCGGCAGGGTTGGGACGGGCGCCCGTTCGAGGTCTGGAAATTCCGCAGCATGCGCCTGCACGACGCGCAGCACTTTCCGCCACAGACGGTGCGCGGCGATGCGCGGATCACGCGCTTCGGGGCCTTCATGCGCCGCACCAGCCTCGACGAACTGCCGCAGCTCTTCAACGTGCTGCAGGGCCGCATGTCGATGGTCGGGCCTCGTCCGCACGCCCTCGCCCATGGTGCGCAGTACCAGGATCTGGTTCCCAACTACCTGCAGCGCCACCGCGTCAAGCCGGGCATCACCGGCTGGGCGCAGGTCAACGGCCTGCGCGGAGAAACCGACACGCTGGAGAAGATGCGCAAGCGCGTGGAGTTCGATCTGTACTACATCCAGCACTGGTCGCTGTGGCTGGACCTGAGCATCATCGCCCAGACCTGCGTGATCGTGCTGTTCGATCGGGACGCATCCTGAACAGGGTGATGGAGCATGGCCGGAGACCGGACGGCCGGACGGCATGTGCCGCGCACAAGAGGAGTCCGATGGGATGAGGTGGACATCGCAAGCTGACTACAACGATCCGGCGTCGCTCAGCGCCCGCCTGCGCGCGCGGCGGATGCAGCTGTTCATGGAACTGGTCCGGGACTGCTACCGCCGGCAGGGCCATTGCCGGGTGATCGACGTCGGCGGAACGCCGGCCTACTGGGCGCAGGTGGAGGACACATTCTTTGCAGAAAACCACTGCGAAGTGACCGTGGTCAACCTTGATGCCCACAGCGGCAGCCCGCCCCGGCCTCATCTGCGCCTGTGCTTCGGCGATGGCTGCGCTCTGGCATTCGGCGACAACGCATTCGATCTCGCGCATTCCAATTCGGTCATCGAACACGTCGGCGACGCAGCCAGGATGCAGGCTTTCGCCGGCGAAATACGGCGCGTGGCACCACGGTACTACGTGCAGACCCCGAATTACTGGTTTCCGATCGAACCGCACTACCTCGCGCCCGCCATCCAGTTCCTGCCCCGTGCCTGGCAGGCCGAGTTGCTGTATCGCCTGCCGCTGGGCCGCGTGCCGCGGCCCTCCACGCGCGCGCAGGCGCGCCGGTTCGTGGAAGGCATCCAGCTCTTGACCCGCCGCGACATGGCACGCCTGTTCCCCGACGGCATGCTGGTCGGCGAGCGCTTCTGCGGCCTCACCAAGTCATGGATGGCGGTGCGCCGCTGAGTACCCCGTCCGGTGCCGCAGTCCTGCGGCCCCTTCGGCGTACATCGCCGCCACCGCCAGCGCCGCGTGCAGCGAAAACGGATAGAACGGCAGGTAGAAGTCGAACACCCCCATTCCGAGCAGCAGGCAGAGCCACGCCAGCGCCCAGCGGCGCACGCCGCCACCGGCCCGCAGCAACGGTGCCCAGAGCGCATGCAGCAGGCCCAGGCCGGCCAGCAGGCCGCACAGCCCGGTCTCCGACAGGGCGGCCAGCACCAGGTTGTGCGCGTGCAGCTCACCGCGCAGGAAGCGGCCGCCGGTGTAGTCGGGCACCAGGAACTGGAACACCCCCGGCCCCAGCCCGAACCAGGGATGGCCGCGCCACGCTTCGACCGCACCGGCCCAGAGGTAGGTCCGCCCCAGCGACACGGCGGTCAGCAGGCTTTCCCGCGAGGCGCTGGTCATGTCCGCGTAGCGCTGCCAGAGCACCAGCCCGGCAAGGGCAGCCAGACCGAGCAGCGCCGCACCGGCCAGCCGGCGGTGCAGGCGCGGCAGGCCGGAGCGGGGCCAGGCGCACCAGGCCAGCAGGAGCCCGGCCGGCAGCAGGGCGTTGCGCACCTGGGTGAGCGCCAGCGCGGTGGCAGCGCCCAGCAGCGCCAGCGCCAGCGCCACGCGGCCCAGTTCGCCGCGGCGCTGCAACTGCAGCACGAGCAGCGCCACCACCACCGAGGACGCGGCCAGCAGCGCCGGATGCTCGTACATGCCCGAAGTGCGCGGCAGGTATTTGAACGTGTCTTCCGCGTGAAACGCCAGCGAGAGGCGCAGTGCCGGCGGCCACTGCAACAGCACGGCCACGCCCAGCGCCAGGTTGAGCCACAGGGCGATCAACGCCGCGAGCACCGCAGCCCGCGGCCAGCGCGGACAGGCCACGGTCAGGTTGAGCATCGCCCACAGCGCCAGCAGGGC
This sequence comes from Paracidovorax cattleyae, assembly GCF_900104515.1. Taxonomy (GTDB): domain Bacteria; phylum Pseudomonadota; class Gammaproteobacteria; order Burkholderiales; family Burkholderiaceae_C; genus Paracidovorax; species Paracidovorax cattleyae. Next base: position 61,327 of record NZ_FNJL01000033.1, on the reverse strand, counting down.
GGTGGCATAGCGCGCGGCGAACCGAAACGCGAGCGGTGCATGCCCGGAGGCCAGCACCGATGCAGCCAGCGCCACCATGCACGCCAGGATCGCCAGCAGCGGCCTGCGAAGACAGGGTGGCACGCCGTGCCGCCACAGCGCCCAGGCCGAGACAGCCAGCATGCCGCCGAGCAGCGCCACCGAGCCCAGCGACAGGCCGCCGCCGGCAGGGCCCGCGAGCACCACCTGCTGCAGGCAGGACAGCAGGTAGGCCGCCAGGCAGGCCGCCACCGGCAGGGCCTGCGACGGCTGGCTTTCAGGCTCTCCCGATGGCACGCCCGGCCCCGTCATGGCCCGGAAGGCAGGAGCGCCTGCGCACGGTAGCGCCGGCTCAGGCGGGCACGCAGCAGCAACATCAGGAAAACCGCATTGGTGCGCAGATAGCGCCATGCCAGGCGACGCGGCTCCTGGATCAGCCGGAACACCCATTCCATGCCGAGCCGCTGCATCCAGTGGGGAGCCCTCGGCAGCATCCCGGACAGCACGTCGAAGGACCCGCCCACGCCCATGGCGACCGCCGCGCCCAGGTCGGGCCAGTGCCGCTGCAGGAACAGCTCCTTGCGGGGCGAACTCATGCCGATGAAGAGGTAGCGTGCACCCGAGGCGCGGATCTCCTGCACGATCCGGGGGGCTTCGGCATCGTCGAAGTAACCGTCCCGAGCGCCGGCAATGCGCAATCCAGGGCAGGCCGCGCCCAGGCGGGCGGCCGCGGCCTCCACCACGGCCGGCCGCGCGCCCAGCAGATAGACGCCGGCGCCGGAGCGGGCGGCCTGGGCGCACAGGTCCTGCATCAGGTCGATACCCGCGCGCCGCGGCGGCGGCGAAGCGCCCAGCCAGCGCAGGCCGATGCCGATGCCGCTGCCGTCGATGTGGACCAGTTCGGCCTCCTCCAGTGCCTGGCGCAGCAGCGGCTGCGCGCGCGCATCGACCAGCTTGGCCACGTTCAGCCCTTCGATGCGGATCCGCGCGCCGCTGTCCGCGGCAGCCTGCGCGCGCTGCAGCAGTTCTTCCGGAGCCACCATGTCCAGCGGACCGCCGAAAAAACGCAGGCGGGACGGCCGCGCGGTCAAGACGCAGCCTCCCGGACGAGCGCGCCGTAGAGCGCGAGCACGCGGGGCCGCAGGCCTTCCCAGGTGAAGCAGGCACGGATGCGCGCGGCGATGCAGGGAGCCACCCGGTGCTGCCCCTGCTGCCGGACGCGCGCGGCAAAAGCCGCCACATCGCCCGTCGGGTACAGGGCGCCGGTCAGGCCTGCCTCTTCCAGAATCGGGCGATTGCCCGGGATGTCGCTGGCCACGACCGGACAGCCGAGCAGCAGCATCTCGATCAGCACCGTCGGCATCCCCTCCACGGCCGACGGCATCACGAAAACGTCCGCACCTGCGGCCATCTCGGCCACGCCGGCATCGTCGATGAAGCCGTGAAAACGCACGCGCGCGGCCACGCCCCGCGAGCGGGCGGCCTCCTCCAGCCGCGCGCGGTCCGGCCCCCGCCCCACCAGGTGCAGTACCGCCGCCTCCATCCCGGGCTCGGCCAGCACCGCGATGGCATCGTGCAGCCGCTTGACCGCATCCAGGCGCCCCACGGACAGCAGCGCGGGGGTGCCTTCCAGGCGGGGTGCGGAGGCCGGGGGCGCTGCCAGCTCGGCCTCCAGCACGGCATTGGGCAGGACCACCGGATCGCCGGGCGCCATGCCGCGATGCCGGAGGTAATCCACCCAGTGGTCCGACAGCAGCACCACGCGGTCCGCGCCGCGCAGCAGCCTGCGCTCGGCCAGCAGGTCCCAGCAGCGCTTGCGCAGGCGCTTGGCCGGGCCGGGATCGTCGTCGTAGTAGCAATGCGGCGTATAGACCACCCGCCGGCCGCGCAGCCGCGCCAGCAACGCGGCCCAGGCCGCGATGGGCGTGCGCGCGCCGTGGACGTGCACCACGTCTGCCCACCCGACCTGCTCCCAGAGCTGCCAGGCTTCGGCCCGCACCGCGGCATAGCCATGGGCAGTGCCCTCCTCGGCCCTGGGAGCCGCCACGCGCGGCGTATGCCCGGCCTGCGCGGCGAGTACCGCAAGGCCGTGGATGTGGCGGGCCACGCCGCCGCCGCCGGCATGCGGCGCGAAATCCTTGTAGACGTGCAATATCCGCATCCGGTTCACCCTCCCGCCGCGCCCGACGCCGTCCGGCCTCGCGGCCCGGCCATCCCGCTCCCGGCTTCGTCCGGCCGCTGCGCTCGGCCGGACGCGCAATGGCGCAGCACGCCGCCGAGCAGCAGCCAGAACCCGCCGGCCCCGGACACCGTGAGCCCGTTGTCGGAGGATACGAAGGTGGTCATCATGCCGCACAGCAGCCAGAACGCCGCCAGCACGACCGGGTCGCGATGGAGCCGGTACGCCCGCCACAGCCTGCGCAGGCACCATGCCACGAAGGCCAGGAACAGCAGCGCAGCGGGCACGCCCATCTGGTAGGCGATGCTGAACAGCGCGCCTTCCCCGCCGCCCAGATCGGTCAGCGACTGGCGTGCGGCGAGCGCGCCCTGGCGTCCCACCCCGCCGCCCAGCAGCAGCACCTGGTGCAGATCGGCCAGGTTGCGCTGGAGCGCCCACCAGTGGCCGATGGTGGAGCCGTCCCGGAATTTCATCGAACTCACCACGATGCCATAGGATGCCATCGCCAAGGCCAGCAGCACGCCACCGGCCAGCAGCCCCCCGCGCGGGCGCCGAGCGGACCAGCCCCCGCGACGTCACGAGATAGCCCAGCACGGCAACGATGCCCGCCAGCATCGCGCCGCGGGTGCCGGACATCCAGACTCCTGCGAGCAGGCCGGCGCACGCCAGCAGGGCCCGCCACGGCCGGCGGCGCTGCCACAGCGCCAGTGCCGCCAGGGCCGCGGTCACCAGGAACTGGCCTTGCGCGAGGGGTGCGGCCAGCAGGCCGCCGGCACGGCGCGCAAGGGGCTCGCCACCGAAGAAGTTCCACGGCAGGCCGGTTTCGGGCTCGGTATCCCGGGGCTGGACGCCCTTGGTGTCGAACATGTAATCCGGCAGCCGCACGCTCCGCACCCAGAAATCCGTATGGGCCAGGTCCCAGGCGCCGAACACGGCACTGGCCACGCCCAGCCACACGAGGCAGCGCACGGCCAGGCGCAGGTCCTGCGGATGCGGCATGCAGGCATGGCCGGCCAGCAGGAACAGCATGGGCACCAGCACGACGCCCAGGGATCCGAGCACGATGCCGACCGGCAGGCCATGCAGGTAGCCGGCCGGCGCATACGCCGCGGCGAGCGCGCAGAACCCCAGCACCGACACCAGCAGCGCGCGCGGCATGCGCGCGGTCAGCAGGCCCGCCACCGCCAGCGACAGCAGTGCCGCGTCGCGGGCGGGCCGCAGCAGCGCGGCTTCCGGCCAGGCGCCGCCACCGTACAGCCAGGCCACCAGCAGATCACCTGCGTGGATCCAGAGGATCACCAGCACCAGTCCGAGCCGCCTCATGGTGCGCGTCCCGGGCGGTGCGGCCATTCGGGGTCGGCATCGAAGCTGCGCTGCAGCCAGCACGACTGCTGCGCCAGGAAGGCGGCGCGCTCTCCGGCGTCGCCGCACAGCTGGCGGACCAGGGCGGACAGGGCCGGCGCATCGGCCACCTGCCGCGCAGGGCGGCCCACGGCCTGGGCTCCGGCCGAAGCGGCGGCGGGCCAGTCCATGCCGACCACGTAATGGCCGCAAGCCGCCGCTTCCAGCAGCGCGGTGGAGCAGAAGCCGGCCACCACTGCCGGCGGCCCACCCGCCGCGAGCGGCGCATGCGGGGGCTGCCGGCACAACGGCGCCAGTTCCGTTCCGGCATAGGGATGGCCGCCGCGCACCTCTTCGGGATGCAGCAGGATCTGCAGTGTCAGGCCTCCCGGCCGGTCCTGCGCGAGTTTCCGCGCCAGCGCCAGGAACTCCGCCGCGAGCGGGCGGCCGTAAATCGGTGTGTGCGTCTGCGACACCAGGTACAGGGCCGCGGGCACGGGAGCTCCCGGGGCACGGTGGATCGCGCGTACAGGGCCGTAGCCGAGCGCGTGCGCTGCCACGCCGTGCCGCGCATAGACCTCGGCGCTGCTCGGGCCCCACAGCACATGGCGCTGAGCGCGCGCCGGGAAAAACTCATCCGTTGGCAAGCCATGCTGGACACACACGCTGCGCCAGCCCGTGCCCGCAGCCCGCAGCAGGGCCACCGCATACAGATCGAAATCATTGTGCAGCAGCAGCGTTCCGCCCGGATGGGCAGCGAGCGTCCGCTCCCAGGCCCCGCGCCACAGGCGCTGCCGGAACACGCAACTGCGCACCAGCCAGGGCGAAACGGCCGGTACCCCGTCTTGCAGGGCACGCAGCCTCCAGGCGCCGAGCGCATGCCGCCAGGCCTGCGCGGAAGGCCGTGCGGGCTCCCGCCCCGCGACCCGCCCGCGCAGGCGGGGGTGCATCAGCACGGAGCAGGCGATGCCGCGCTGCGCGAGGTCGGCCACGCACGGGGCCAGCGCAGCCCAGCCATTGCTGCCCGGCAGCGTGGCCAGGGCCACCCAGCCGCCCAATGATTCAGGTTCCGGTTCCGCGGGCAGCCTCCAGCAGAGCCACGCATCGCGCAAGGCCGCAAGCAGGGCGCGCAGCACGGCCATGCCGCCCCTGCGTGCCAGGAAATAGGCCTCGTGGCGCGTATCGGCGGCTTCTTCGCCGTATTGGTCGAGCAAGGCCTGCCGGAATTCAGGAAACCGCATCGCCCTCCTCTCGCGCCATGCGCCGGCGGTTCCGCCAGCGCTGCAGTTCACCGGGCAGCCCGCTGCCGAACAGCCGCACGACCGCACGCTTGAGCAGGCGCCGTGCGCGGTCCCGCGCACCCCAGCGCACGCTGTCCAGGCGCACGTCCAGGTGGTGGATTTCTTCCGCGGACGCGGGCTCCACGGGGGCGGGAACGCAGCCCCCGTCCGGGCGCCGCAACTGCACCCACAGGTTTTCCGCCAGCACCCCGCCGCCCTGCCATGCGCCGCAATGGACCACCTCCAGGCCGGCGGCGACGGCCAGCCGCCGCAGCAGCGGTGCGGAAAAATAGCTGAGGTGCGCCGGATGCACGTAGTTGCGCGAACGCCAGCCGCTCATCACGTCCGGCACCTCGATCCAGGCCTGCCCGCCCGGTGCGAGGATATGCCCCAGGTCTTCCAGAAAAGCCCGCGGGTCCGGCAGATGCTCCAGCACGTGGAAGGCGACCACGGCATCGGTTTCGCCGCCAGCGAGTGCCTCCCACCGGGGCAGGAAACACACTCTCGCGCCATCGAGCAGGCGCTCGCGGTGCGCCCGGTCGGGCTCGCTGGCCGACAGCTGCAGATCCGGCCGCTGCGCCGCCGCCACGCCAAGGAACGCCCCGAATCCCGGCCCCATCTCGAACAGGCGTGCGCCGTGGGCCAGTGCAGGAGCGATGCGTGCCAGCCGCTGCCGGGCGACGGGACGGTCGCCGCGCCAGGCGAAGAACCGCTCCTCGCTGCGCCAGGGCACCTCCGCCGGGAACAGCCTGCGGTAGTCGCCCGCATAGAATCGCGCCAGCGATGCATCGGTGAAATCCGGTGCCAGATACGCCGCAGCGCACCAGCCGCAGCGGCGCAGTTCCTGCCCGCTGCCGGCATATGCCTCGGGCCAGACGGAGCGCTGCGCGCCCGTCGCGCCGCAGCAGCGGCAGCGGCCGTCGTCGGGCGCCCACTCAGCTGCCATGGCCCGCTCCTTCCCACGTGCCGGCGCGGCTACCCATACACGCTCCCATGCCACAGCGCGACCGACACCGCGAGCCACAGCGTGCTGTGGGCGCGCCCGGTGGCCAGTTCACGGCGCAATCGCGGCAGATCGAGGAAATCACCCAGGCCCGGTGGAAGCGACGCGAGGGCCTCCTGCAGGGGCATGCGGTCCACCAGGAACTGCTCGGCGTGGCCGAAGCCGGTGCTCTTGCGCTGGCCCGCGATGCGCGGCGGCACATCGGCGGCGAAGGCCTGCCGCAGCAGTGCCTTGCCGTGGTAGTCACCCATGCGCAGGTGGGCGGGCGTGGCGAGGGCGCGCTCCACCAGCCGGTAGTCCAGGAAAGGCGCCCGCACCTCCACGCCGGAATGCATGCTGTTGCGGTCGGTCATGCGCAGCACCATCGGCAGGTTGGTCGCCAGCACGTCCCCACGCATGCGCGTCTGCGCATCGCCCCGGCGATCCGCCTGCAGGGCCTCCAGGCGCGGCGCCTGGTCATGCCACAGGGCCTCCGACATGCTGGCCACGCTCGGCCGATGCCGCCGCAGCAGCGCGCCCAGCGGCAGGGCCGGAAAGTCCCAGGCCAGGCGATTGAGCAGCAGCCGCGCGTCCACCGCGCCACTGGCCAGCAGCCGCACCAGCGTGGGGAGCCTCAGGCCGCGCAGCGCGCTCCGCGCGGACAGGGCCAGGTACAGCCGCACATAGCCGCCGAACAGTTCGTCCGCGCCCTCGCCATTGAGCACGACCTTGTAGCCCGCCTCGCGGATCGCCCGGTACATCCGGAAGCTGGCCAGGATGGACGGGGTGCAGAAAGGCTCCTCCTGCGCCTCCACCAGGGCCCGCAGTTCGTGCACGTCCGGCAGTGCATGCGCGCGGTGCACGTGGTGGCGGTCGGCATGGCCCCATTCAGCCATCGACGCGGCCGCGGCGCCGACCTCGTCGAAGCCGGCGTGTGCCGCATCGCTGTAGCCATAGGTGAATGCCCCTTCGAAACAGGTGCGCGGCGCCGCGCCCGCCTGCAGGCCGATGCGCGTCAGGATGGAGCTGTCGAGGCCTCCCGACAGCAGGGCCACGCTCGGCACGTCGGAGCGCAGCCGCAGGCGCGTGGCATCCTGCAGCAGGGCGCGCACCGTGGCGGCGTCGAGCGGCGGCCCTTCCCCGGGATGCGGCCACCGGTGGTACGGGCGCTTCGTGCTGCGCCCCGTCGGCGACACACGGTACAGCCAGCCCGGCGGCACCGCGCGGATGCCTTCGTAGAAAGTCTCGCCTCGGTGGTCCGACAGGCCCGCGACCAGGAAATCGAACACCGCGCCCGGGTTCGGCGCGGGATGCCCGCCCAGGGCCGCAGCGATCGCGCGGATCTCGCTGGCCAGCAGCAATTGCCGGCCGTCGTGGTGCAGGTACAGCGGCTTCACCCCGAGCCGGTCGCGGCAATAGACCAGGTCGCCCGTCGCCTGCTCCAGCAGCACCACCGCCCACATGCCATTGCAGCGCGGGAAGAAATCCTCGCCCCAGGCACGCCAGCCCTGCAGGATCACCTCGGTGTCGCTGTCGGTGCGGAACCGGTGGCCGAGCCCTTCCAGTTCCCTGCGCAGTTCCAGGAAGTTGTAGATCTCGCCGTTGAATACCACCACGTTGCCGGTGTCCGGGCAGCGCATGGGCTGGGTGGCGGCGCTGCTCAGGTCGATGATGGACAGGCGGCGGTGGCCGAGCGCGGTCGGTGCCGGCAGTTCCAGGCACAGCAGGCCCTGCGCGTCCGGGCCGCGCCGGGCCAGCGCCGCGAGCGCGCGCTCCGCCCGCGCCTGCAGCGGCGCGCCGGGCACGAAGCTGCGCAGCGCGACTATGCCGCACATGGGGGGCTCCAGGCACATCGCGGCGCGTGGCCTCCAGGCATGGCGGCACTCGTCATGGCCGCGTCTCCTGCGCCGGGTACAGCAGGCTGCGGTGGCGCCAGGCGGACCATGCCACCGGCACCAGCAGCACCGCGGCGAGCACCCATCCACCGGCCCCGAGCCAGAGCGCGGCAGCCAGGAGCAACGACCACAGCGCGGCATGCCCGCCGGGACGCAGCCGCAGGCCGCACAGTTGCAGGCTGGCCACGGCAATGCCCAGGATGCACAGCAGCCGGCTCCACAGCAGCGGCAGCGGCGCATGCCAGGCGGCTGCGGCCAGCTGCAGCAGTGCGCTGCACGAGAAGCCGCACACCAGGACGCGCAGCAACGCGCTCTCGCGGTGGCGTCCGATCAGTTGGGCCGACAGCACGCCGCCCGACAGGACGATAGCACCCGTCGCCAGCACCGGCATCACCCAGGGCAGCCAGGCCTGCTGCGCCGCAGTGCCCCAGGCCTCGGCCGCCGCCAGCACGGCCTGCGCGCCCAGCGCCGACAATGCCAGCACCAGCGACACAAGGGAGCGGGTCCAGCGCGCCCCGGGATCGTTGTGCGCCTCGGCCAGCAGCAGCCGGTTGAACTGGTTGAAGACCCCGCTCGCGCCACCGATCAGGTAACCCAGGAACAGGTACCTCGGCAGGAACGCAGGTGCTGCCGAGGCCAGCAGGAACGGGGTAAGCCGGTCGTGCAGCGTGCCGGCGATGCCCAGCGCCGACAGCCGCAGCCCGGTTCCCAGCATGTGCCCTCCCCCCGCGGCTTCCGGCAGTAGCAGGCGCGGAGGCCCCCCGAACACCGCGACATTGGCAACGGCCTGGACCAGATAGCCCAGGCTCACCGCGACACCGGCACCCATGCCCCCCTCCCACCCCGGCATGCCGCGCAGGGCGAGCCAGGCCGCGATGGCTGCCGGCATCGCGACCTGCTGCACTCCGAACCCGGCCAGCCGTCGCCCCTGCGCCAGCAGCGGCGCGGAGTAGCCGACCAGCCCCAGCAGCGTGGCCGGCAACGCGGCCAGCAGGTAGGCGAATCCCTCGCCCTGGCCGCCCGACTGCCACCACGCACCGGCCACCCAGGCCAGGTCCAGCGCCAGCGTGGCCAGCAGGCGGTGCCAGAGCGCCCGGCGCCAGCGAACCACCCAGTCCGCCGAGGCCGGGTCTTCGCGCAGGAACAGCGAGGCATAGCCGAGGTCCGCCAGGAACAGCACGGTCAGCAGCCCGAGGTGCGCCAGCCCCACTTCCCCATAGCCCTGCATTCCGAACTGGCGCAGCAGCAGCCACTGGAACAGCAGGGTGCAGCCCTGCCCGAGGGCGTACAGGACAGCGCCCGAAAGGAATCCAGCGCGCATGCGGGCCGGGGTGCTCACGAGCCTTGCCGGACCATCGCGCCGCGCCGGGGTGCCAGCGTGCGCTCCAGCGCCTCGCGCAGGGTCCAGCGGGTTTTCCAGCCCAGCAGCGCTGCCGCCTTGGCCGGATCACCCAGCTGGTGCGCGCGGTCATGGGGGCGCTTGCGCCGCGGGTCCGCTTCCACGCGGGGCCTGCGTCCGAGCAGCGCGCCGATGTCCGACACCAGCTCGCCCACCGAATGCTCCACGCCCGAGCACAGGTTGAACACGTCGAATGCGGCGTCGGCACGGGCGTCGTCGAGCAATGCGGCCAGCCCCGCAGCGGCTTCGTCGGCATGCATGTAGTCCCGGCGCGGCTCCAGGTTGCCCAGCCGCAGCAGCGGCTCCGCCGACGGGTCGGCGTTGATTTGCGCCAGCACATCGGGGATCAGGTGGGCATTCGGATCATCGTGCGCAATGCAGTTGAACAGGCGCGCGACGCGGCCGCGGCGCCCGGCGCCCAGGCCGCACCAAAGGCGCAACTGGCCCTCGTTGCACAGCTTGGACAGCGCATAGTTATCGCGCGCCTCCGTGGGACTGTGGTCTTCCGCCAGCGCTTCGCAACCCCAGGCGTACACCGCGCCGCTGGAAGCGATCACCACCTGCCGCACATCCGCCTCGCCCGCCGCCTGCAGCACGCTTTCGGTTCCCACCACGTTCACCTGCAGGCAGTGCATGCGCCGGGTCTCGCAGGTGGGAATGTGGTGCACGGCGGCCAGGTGCACCAGCGCATCGGCCCGGAGGTCGCGCAGCATCGACGTGACCGCGGCGGTGTCGCGCACGTCCGCCACCGCTGCGGCCTCCAGCCCCGGAGGCATCGCCATGCCACTCGACAGGTCGTCCAGGCCCGCGACGGTGTCTCCGCGCTGCTGCAGCACGGCCACCAGCCGCCGCCCGATCATGCCGGCCGCACCGGTCACCAGCACCCGGCTCACGCGCGGCCTCCCTCGGCCCCGCCCGCCGGCAGCCTGCGCCGCAGGCGCTCCGGCAGCCAGGCGAAGAGCGGATCCTGGCGGGCGGACCAGGTCCCCGGCGCCCCGCCCGCACGGCGCAGTGCCACATAGCTTCCCAATGCCATGGACAGCGCCAGGAGCGTGCCGGCGAATACCGCCGCGGCGACGAAGGAATGGCGCCGCGATGGCAGCGGTGCAACCGGCAGCGCCGGCAAAGCCTTGTAGCGCAGCTGACCGGCCCTGGAGAGCGACTGCTCCAGGTTCATCCGGATCTCGCTGCCGGCCTGCCGCTGCGCCGTGTTCTCTGCGGTATCGGCAGGGAACAGGCCGGCCAGGCACTGCTCCATCCAGCGGGCCAGTTCCTTGCCCGAGGCCAGCCCATCCAGGCGCGCATCGACGCGATCCAGGAAGCGCTGCTTCCACTGCAGCTGCTCGAGTTCACGCACCCCCTTGCGCAGCTGCGATCGGGTATCGGACATAGTGGATTCCAGCGCCACGATCTGGGCCAGCGGCGACAGGTACCGCCCACCGCCATCGCCCACCGACACCACCGTGTTCACTTCGCTGCGGCGCAGTTCCGGATACTGCTGCAGCAGCCGGTGCATGTCCTCCACCTGCTTCTGGCCCTGCTCGATGGCGAACTGCCGCCGGATCTGCTCGATCTGCAGCTGCGAGCGCTGTTCCAGCACCTCCTGCCGCAGCCGGTCCAGGTATTCACGCAGGTCACCCCAGAGCATGACCTGGCGGATGTGCGATGCGATCACGGCGAACTGCTGCGCCGCAGCGGCTTCGTCGCGCACATTGAGCGAAACCTCCAGCCCCAGTGCCCCGATTTTCTTGGGATCGATGTTGATCTGCTCCCGGATATCGTCCCGCCCCACCGTGCTGCGGTAGCCCACCCGCGTGCTCCAGTAGCGCGGCTGCTGGAACGGCCTTTGCAGCCGGGGAGCCGCGCCGTCGGGCAGGGAGGCATCGGCCAGCGTGGCCGCCACCAGCTGGCGGTCCGACAGCATGGGCAGCAGCCTGCGCCACTGGTCCAGCGACATCTGAGGCGTCTCCAGCAGCGCGGTGGCGCCGTAGAGCGGGTAGCGCAGGGCCAGCCCACCAGCCACCAGTGCAGCCACCAGCGCTACCGGCACCAGCAGCAAACCGAAGTCGCGATAGAAGCGCAGCAGCTCCAGCAGCAGATCACCCAGCGACACATCGCCGCTTCGCTCACGCACGTCGTTCATTGTTGGTATCGGATGGGTGGCGGCATGTCTGAACGCCTGGGCTGCATCGGCATGGCGCCAGTCGGCCAAGCGCGCGGAACCTCCAGCGCGGCGGAAGGGATGTAGCAGGTTGTACCATATCCACAGGCATGCAGAAGTGTCAGGAAACTGCGGGCCGCCAGCCCTCCCCCACTGCGCGGTATGCCGCTCCGGACAGCAGGCCAGCCAGCCACGGCAAGACCCGAACCCACCCCGACGGCGGCCGGCGACGTCCTGGCGTACGGCCGCTGCGCGGTGACGGCATGCGGGCGGGCGAGCCGCAGGCGCCGAAAAAAAGAACAGCGCCAATGGGGCGGCAGCACGCCACGCGTTCGCGCATCACGAGGGTGCGCAGGCCGGCATCCCGCACCAGCGCCAGCAGCGTCGCCAGGTTCAGCAGATAGGCATAGCGGCCGAACCCCGACGGCTCCATGCACCGGGCCGGCCATACCGACAGTGCCAGGGACACGGCCGCAACGAAGACAACGGACAACCACTGTGCCGACAGCGCGCACGCGCCTGCATGCCGGTGCGCAGGAAGCAGCCGGCGCCATGCGCGCATCCTGTCCGGCATGCTCACCGCGCACCCATCCAGTGCGGTGCCACCTCATCCCACCGCCCCTGCACGCGGATGCGTCCCCGCTCCAGCAGCACGACACGGTCGGCCTGCTCCAGCAGGGCGATCCGATGGCCGATGACGACCACGGTCAAGTCGCCATGTAGCCGCTCGATGGCTTCGCGTACGCGCGCTTCGTTGTCGTGGTCCAGCGCGCTGGTGGCCTCGTCGAGGATCAGCAGCGCCGGTCGCTGCAGCAGCGCGCGCGCCAGCGCGATGCGCTGCCGCTCGCCGCCGGACAGCTGCGCGCCGCGCTCCCCCACCACCGTGTCCCACCCCTGCGGCAGGGCATGCACGAACTGCGCACAGGCCTGTTCCAGGGCGCGTCGCAATGCTTCGTCATCGGCATCGGGCGCGGCCAGCAGCAGATTGCTGCGCACGCTGTCGTTGAACAGGAAAGTGTCCTGCGACACATAGGCGACGGCACGCCGCCAGGCACGGCGTTCACGGGCGTCCAGCGGCACGCCATCGACTTCCAGCGCGCCCCCGTCCGGGCCCAGCAATCCGCACAGCACGTCGGCCAGGGTACTCTTGCCGGCACCGGAGGCGCCGACGATGGCGGTGGTCGTCCGTACAGGCAACGTCAGCGAGACATCGTCCAGCGTCCGGACCTCACGGCCTTCGTAGCGCACTACGACGCCGCGCAGGGCTATCGCTGTCCGTGCGGCGGGCACCGCCTGCTGGGCGCCCCCTTCCGGTTCGGCCCAGGCGCGGGCCTCGGCCAGCTGGCGCTCCACCCCGGCGAAGGCTGGCGCCGCATGCAGCCACATCTGCAGTTGCTGGTGACCCGTCGCCAGCAATGGCAGGAGGCGGGCGAACACCAGCACCAGCGTGAGCAGCTCGGCAACCGGCACGGCCCACACCCGCAGCCCCAGGTAGACATAGGTCGCCAGCAGCAGCGCGCCGGCGCTGTGCAGCAGGGCCTTCGACAGGCTCAGCCCCGTGGCGAAACGCAGTTGCTGGTCGCGCAGCCGGCCCGCGTCGCCCGCGACCCAGGCCCGGTAACGCTCCTCTGCGCCCAGGATCTTGGCCAGACGCAATCCGGCCAGGCTGCCGTGCAGGCTGGCGTGCAGACGCTGGCTCGCCACGGTGAGCTGCCGCCCCAGGGCCATCACCCCGCGCCGGTGCCCTGCCAGCAGGGCCAGCAGCAGCGCGCCACCCAGGGCGCTGGCGAGCGCCAGCCTCCAGTGCAGCGCGAACGCGGCAAGCAGATATACCGCAGCGGTGGCCAGAGACGCCAGCATGCCCATGCCGTGGCCCAGGCCGATGCCGATGCGCGCGACGTCGCTGAGCAGGAGGTTCGCCTGCTCCGCCGTGCGCTGCGCGACCACCCAGCGCCACTGCGCACCGAGCAGTGCCGAGAAGCTGGCCTCGCGCAGCCGATCCGCCACCTGTTGCTGCAACCGCGCAGCGGCGCACTCCCGTGCATACTGGATCGCGTTGCGCAGCAGGATCAGCGCACAGAACAGTGCCAGCAACGGCAGCGGCGCCCCCGAGGGCAGGCCCAGCGATGCCCCGGCCTGGACGACGCCCCGCGCGGCGGCGCCCGATGCCGCCACGGAATCACCCTGCAACATCCCCAGCAGGGGCACGAGCAACAGCACGCCGATGCCCTCGGTGGCGCCTGCCACCAGCATCAGCAGGAACAACGCCACGCGCCAGCGCGCCGGCGCCCAGGCCAGGAGCCGTGCCAATGCCTTCCAAGGTCCCGTCACGCGCCCTCCGCACCGACGACGAAGCATCCCGTGCAGGTGAAGCGCTGCGCGCCGACGCCACCGGTCACGAAACCCTGCCCTGCGACGACCCAGGCATGCGCCTGCAGTTGCGACGCGTCCAAGCGCGCCACACCGAAACACACCGCATGGGGAATCCCGAACACTCCGAGCAGACAGCGCGCCGCCAGCGCCTGGGCCAGGCAGTTCGACTGCCAGGGCGTGTGCCGCGCGGCCAGGCGCAATGTGCGGCCGATTTGCTGTGCGCGCCTCCATCCGCGCTGCTCCAGGGGGGGCAGGGACGGCGTCTCGGCGACCGCGCGCCCCAGCCAGGGTGCGAGCCGCCGGAACCCCAGGCAGAGGACGGCCACCCGCGCAAGCCCCAGCAGCAGCCAGGCCGGGAAGAACAGGCAGCGCTCGAAACGCGGAAGGCGCAGGAACGCACGCAGGCGCCTCAGGGGCAGCACATCAGACACGCAGGGACATCCGTTCGGAAGAATGCAGGCGGCACGCCGCCACGCAGGGAATGCCACGCATTACAGCGGATACGGCGGGCTCGCACAACGCAGGAGAAAGACGCTGCATCCAGGTGGCCTCGCACCGTCAGACGCGCCGGCGCCTGGCGAGGTGGCGCGCGGCCAGCCGCAAGGCCCGCACCACCGGATAGGCCCACTCCAGCGGGCTGGGCAGGGCCAGCGCGGCGCGATCATCGTCGGTGGGGGCCAGCAGGACAGCGACCAGCCGCAGGCGCCCGCGCCAGCCCGACTGCAGCGACACCAGCCAACGCAGGTAGCCAATACCGCCCATCCTCGCCGCCAGTTCCGCGCCGCGGTCGGAGCCCAGCGCATCCAGGTGCGGCAGCAGCGCATCGGCCGCGGGACGGGCCGCGTGCAGCAACGCGGGCTGCCCGCGCAGCACGGCAGGCACCTCCACGCCCAGCGTGGCCTCCACGAGCAACGCGGCCATCGCCAGGGAACGCTCGACGCCCAACTGCCGGGCCAGCGCGAGCGTGGCGTCCCAGTCCAGCGTGGTACTGCGCAACGCCAGGGCCATGTCCACCAGCCAGAAGGCACGGTGCCAGTGGTGCTTGGTGCCATGGAATGCGGCATAGGCCACGGCGGCAGGTGGCGCCAGCGTGAGAACCTCGGTTCCGCCCAGCCTCACCGTGGTGACATGCCGCTCCCAGAGCGCCGCCCCTTCCAGGCGGAACTGGCTTCGCCGGTTGGCGAGCCGCAGGTGCAGTTCCACCACCACCCCCGTGGCGGCATGGCGCAGCGGCAGGTCATGGTGGTGGATGCCGTAGCGGTCCAGGTCCGCCACCGCCGCGGAGTCGGGCAGGTAGCCGATGGCCTGCAGCGGCGGCAGTGCCCGGGCGACGCTCTCCGGATCGACCAGCACGTCGATGTCGCTCGCCTCGCGGCGCAGGGGATCGCCGAAAAGCGCTGCATACCCCTGGCCCTTGACCAGGCAGAACCGGATGCCGGCCCCCCGCAGCGCATCAACGATGCCGCGCACAGCCGCAGTGTGCTGCAGCGCGCGCAGGGCCATGCTGCGCTGGCGTTCACGCAATGCCCTGCATAGCTTCGACGGCAGGAGAGCATCGAGCCGGCCCGCGGAGGGCAGCGCCAGCGCCATCCGGTGCCGCGCCAGCGCGTGCATGAAAGCCTCCTCCTCGATGCCGTGACAACGGTCATTGCAAGCCTCTCCCTGCCACATGCGAAGAATGCATGCGAATGCAGGAGACCAGCTGACATGGTCGCCGGAAGCGCCGCGGCTCGACGTAGCCCTCACCGGGCTCACTCCCGTCCACCCGGCCGTCCGGGGGCTGGAAGCTCCCTGGGCAAGTCTGGCCGCAGCCCGCCCGCAAGGCAACCACCCACCGGCCCCGCGGCGGCCCTGGGCGCACTCGGTGCCGACCTGTCTGGCAAACGAACGGTTTTGATTTCTTCCCCTCCTCCAAGGATGACTCGGCAGTGCGCGCTGCCTGCAGGACCCCGCGCATCGGGGCCAGCATAACGGCACCCCACAGCAGAGCAATGCAGAGACCATGAGGGACAGTGGAATCGGCTTGCACTCTCCACGGCGCAGGCCGGCCTGCAGGATCGCTCGCGTCGGCAGAGGTTCAGCAAGGGGTGCTTCGCGCTTCACGCCTGCACAGGATCCGCCAACGTGTCCGCACCGTAGCCCAGCCTCCGCATCATGGCCCCGTGGTCCCCCATGATCCGTCCTGCCTGATCAGGTTGCAGCACGCCGCGCCATGCGCCGGAGCGGCCCTGCCGGAAAAACCGCCGCTGCCCCTTTTGGCGCTCGGAGAACCCCTCGCGCTCCTCGATGCCGCGCAAGGCCTCGAAATCGCAGGCATCCACGGCGCGGGCCACGCAATCCGCATCCACCGACAGACCCATGAAGCGAGAAAGCCGCGCGGCTTCACCCAGCGGATCGGCCAGCAGCGCTTCGTAGCGCAGCAGCAGCCGGGGACCCGGCGCATCGTCCAGCCAGGAACGCACGTGCCCGGACCACGACCCGAACCGCTGGGGTGCCTGGGGCCGGAAAGAGTCAATGCTGCGGCTCAGGGTCAGTGCATCGTCCGCCATGCGGGCAATGGCCGTGTCCACGTCCACCCCCATGTGGTCTGCCCAGGAGGGCGCCACGTCGCGGGGGTCGCGCACGATGTGGATCGTCCCAAGGGTCACCTCTGCAGGGAACAGCCCCGGGTCGTAACGATCGTGCACCTTGAGAATGCAAAGGCGCCGCGCGCCCTCCTCACGGTGGGACTGGGCGCGCATCGCATTCAATTCGGACGCCAGCATGTCCCCGCTGCCCACATCGATGCATGCCTCGATCCAGGCGCGCGCGGCGGAGTTGGGCACGGTATCGCCCAGCCCGCCCAGCCGCACGGGCGCACCGCCGGACTGCAGGCTGGCGATCAGGCACCGGACCCAGGTATTGCCGGACTTGGGATACGAAGCGATCCAGAAGATGCCGCGGCGCGTCATGTACGGAAGTGCGCCTCGACCAGATCCGCCGTGGCGTCCAGTGCATCGAAGCTGCGCGGACGCTGCAGCGTCCAGACCGGCACCACGCGACCGATGGACGCGGCCTGGCCGAAAAGGGCATCCCGCAGGCCCATGCGCGCAGCCACTCGAGGCCTCGCGAGGTGCCCATGGAGGGCGGGCACGGCGGCGGCAGGCGAAAGCCGCTGCAGAGCCACTTCGGATCCTTCCCGCAGCACCAGCACGGCGCAGAGCGGCGCAGGAGCGGGATCGAAGCCCGCTTGCGGCCGCAGATCGTACTTGTCCATCCCCTCGCGCACCCGCGGCGCACCTTCGCCCGGAATCCGCAGCGCATCCATGGCTTCGCGCCAGAGCTTGAGGCGTGGGAATGCCGGAAGTACCTCGATACGGCCACCGCCGCCGGCCACATCCAGCACGGCGAGGTCGTCCCCGAGCAGGCCATGCCCCCGTCGCAGCAGCACAGCCGCCAGCGTCGACTTGCCGGCACCACCGTGGCCCGCGATGGCCAGCGTTCGCGTCCCCATGCGCAAGCAGGCGGCATGCAGCGGGAAGAGTCCGCGCTGCAGGCACAGATAGGCCAGTGCCGATCCAAGGAGGAACAGGCGCCAGCCCGCATCGTCCGGACGCAACCGCTGCACGCGGATGTTTCGCCCGCCCTGGACGTGGATGCGCACCAGGTCCGGGATCTGCATGAGGACCGTGCCATCCCCGCCCACCTCCAGCCAGGAGGGTTCCTGCATGCAGGCATCGAGCCGGTCCGGGACCGGCCCTTCCTCGATGGAGATATCCTCCGGCGCTTCCAGGGCTCCGGGCCATGGCGGCAGCTCCGGCAGCGCGATGCCGCTGCGGACGTGCCATCCGCACAACTGGTAATGGTGGAGACTCACCGGCGGATCTCCACCGCGCCAGCTTCCTGCAGCTTGCCGAGCAGCGCTGCCACGTCGGCCTCGATGGCGGCCCTGGCGCCCGCGTAGATTCCCTCCAGGCAGTCGCACAGCGCCGGGAACGAACAGGGCAGGGCGATGCACGACCAGACGTCACGACCGACCGAATCCAGCGCCAGATAAGTGCCGCGCCCGGCGATCATGATGACCAGCTCTTCGCCCATGTCTGCGGCAAGGCAATCGGGCGCACGGGCGATCAGGGCATCCGGTTCAACGTTCATCCACTGCATCTTTCTTCGGGAAGGGGGGACATCGCCCAGGGAGCGTCGTTGAGGAATTCTATCGACGCGCGGCGCGCGCGGCGGCGATCGCCTCGAACGTCAGCCGCCCAGGGGGCAGGCGAGGCGTCGAAACACGACTTCGCCGTAGGCCTGCTCCCGCAGCCGCCGGTTGTCCGGCCCGAACAGCGGTGTGTCCGCGCGCGGCGCCTCCGGCATGCGCAGGACCGGCTCGAACCAGCGGGCGGCACCTGCATCGCGGAGTCGGAAATTGGAATGGCGCAGCACCAGCAGTCCACCGGGCCGCAGGCAGCGCGCGAAATCCTCCAGTTGCGCATCGAAATCCTCGAAACGGATGAGATGGTCACAGCGCTCGCCAGTGTGCCGGGCCAGGTCACCCCGGCGCAGCACCGCAAGGCAGAAGACGGCGTCGTAGGCGGCGTCCGCCTCCGCGGCCGTGCTGCCCGCCACGCGGAACCGCATGCCGGGGTCGGGCCGGGTGCGGAGCCGCTGGCAGCAGGTGGCGATATGGCCCGGATGGATGTCCAGTCCGGTGATCAGCCCGTCCGGGAAGTACCGGCGCAGGCTTGCGGCTTCCTCCCCGGTCGAGCAGCCGAACGACAGCAGCCGGGGGGCCGCAGTGCCGGACAAGGATTCCTGGACGAACCCGAAGAGGCTTGGATAGCGGTCTGCGGACGTGGTGCCGTAGTCCTGGAAGAGCGGCTCGGGCGAGGTGATTCGCAGCCACGCATAGCCGCGTCCTTCGCGGCTGCGCAAGGCACGGTACAGCAGGCGCAGGCCGGTCATTGCCTGCAGTCGGCGCCAGGGTCGCCCGGGCGGGCTCATGGCCGCGTGGCCGCGCGGCGGCATCCGGCGAAGCACGGGACATGCCGGGTGGTCACAGAAAGATGGCGCGACAGGTTTGGCATCGGGAGTCCGGCGGCGGTCGTGGGGCCGATGATACGGAATGCGTCGCAGCCGATACCGATCGAGCCACGGCGCCCGGTCCGGCCCTGCGCGAGTGCCCACGTCGGTGTAAACCTGGGCCCCGGTGGCACGGACCCCATGTAGCATGGCGTCCGGCGCGCAGTGCGACGCATGCGCAGCCAGGAGATTTGGAGGGGTCCGGGCGGCCGCGATCGTGGCATCCCGGGCGGTGATGTTCGCATCCGAGGAGGAACTTGATGTCCGACGCATACATTGGCGAAATCCGTTTGTTTCCGTTCGACTGGACACCCAGGGGATGGTTGCCGTGCGACGGCCGCACGCTGACGATCCAGGGCAATCAGGCGCTGGCATCGCTGCTGGGCAACCAGTTCGGTGGCGACGGCAAGACCAACTTCAACCTGCCCGACCTGCGCGGCCGCGTGCCGGTCAGCCAGGGTGTCAATCCGCTGACATCGCCGCCGGTGACCTACGCGGTCGGGAACTACGGCGGGCTGGAAGGCGTCGCGCTGACGGCGGCGCAGGTGCCACCCCATTCGCATTCCGTGAATGCAGTCGGTGCTGCGGCAACCACCGGCGCAGTCGTGACCACGTCCAATGTCCTGCCTGCCCAGCCCGCCGCTCCGCACAACCTGTATGCGCCAGCCGGTCCAGCGGTGGGGCTGGCCGCCGACTCGGTGAGCCAGGAAGGTGCCAACGCCACGCACAACAACATGCAGCCGTCTCTGGTGCTGAATTTCTGCATCTGCACGGTGGGCCTCTACCCGCAGCGCGCCTGATGGTCTGACTACAAGAGGAACGACACCATGGAAGCCTATACCGGTCAGATCATCCTGTTCGCCGGCAACTACGAGCCCGAAGGCTGGGCGTTCTGCGACGGGCGCCAGTTGCAGATCAACAGCTACCAGGCCCTGTACGCACTGATCGGCACCACGTACGGCGGCGATGCGAGAACCACCTTCAATCTGCCGGACCTGCGCGGCAGGCTGGCGATCGGCCAGGGCCAGGGCGTGGCTCGTGCTCCGGCGCCGCAATTGACCGCGCGGGTGCTGGGGCAGAGGCTCGGCACCGAGACGGTGGCCCTGCAGGTGGCCGAAATGCCCGCGCACCGGCACACCTTGCAGGCGCTCAACACGCCGGCCACGGCGCTGACGCCCGCCGGCCAGTTGCCTGCCATCGGACAGAACGGCGATGCGCCGTACTTCACGCCGCCCAGCGGAAGCACGCCTGCGGTCAATACCCTGGCAGTCAATGCCGTGAACCCGAGCGGGGCCGGCCAGCCGCACGACAACCGCATGGCGACGCAGACGCTGAACTACCTGATCTGCCTGAACGGATTGTTCCCGGACCGGCCGTGATCGGCCTTCGCAAAGGAGTTCGACATGTCCAATAGCTTCATCGGTGAAATCCGCGCGTTTCCCTACAACTTCGCTCCGGAAGGCTGGCTCGACTGCATGGGCCAGCTCGTCAGCCTGCAGCAGTATCAGGCACTTTTCGCAGTCATCGGATTCACATACGGCGGCGACAACCGCACGACCTTTGGCCTGCCCGATCTGCGTGGCCGTGCCGCGGTCGGCCAGGGCCAGGGGCCGGGCTTGAGCAGCTATGCGATCGGCCAGCTGCAGGGGGCGGACAGCGTCGCGCTGGTGTCGCCGACGCAGTTGCCCGCGCACACCCACACCATCACCAGCAAGTTCATGCCGCCCGGTACTGCGCCAGGCGCATCCGGCAGTGCGCCGAGCGGCAACGCGTACCTGTCGCGCTTGCTCGATCCAACCACCTCGCCACCGACGACCAACAGCGCCTATGCGCCGAACAGCACGACGCCGATCGTGCAGTTGCAGTCCACCGCGCTGACGCCGTTCCCGTCCACCGCGGCGGCGGCGCAGGCGCATGAGAACCGGCAGCCGTTCACCACGTTGCGCTATTGCATCTGCGCCACCGACGGCGTCTATCCGCCCAGGCCGTGATGCCGCTGCGGTTCGCCTGCCCGGCGCCGCTGCTGGCGCGGGGCATCACGCTGCACGAGGAGCGCGTGGCGGACCTGCCGGCGCTGCGCGCGCTGTTCCGGCACCAGCGATGGGCCGAGTTCGCCATGCTGCCGTGGGACGATGCGGCGAAGGCGGCGTTGCTCGACCAGCAGTTCGACGCGCAGCGGCGCCATTACGCGAGCGCCCATCCGCAGGTGCTGTTCCTGGTGCTGATGCACCAGGAACAGACAGCGGGCCGGCTCTATCTGGGCCGCAGCGAGGCCGGCGACCTGGGCCTGCTGGACATCCTGCTGTCGCCACAATACCGCGGCCAGGGCCTGGGAACGGCCCTGATCGGGGCTTTGCAGGACCAGGCGGCGATGGATGGGCGACGGGTGCTGCTGGAAGTGGGCAAGGGCAATCCGGCTGCCGGGCTTTACCGCCGGCTCGGCTTCTGCCCCCTCGCCGACACCGGCATCGGCTGGCACATGGCCTGGGCCGCGGCTTCCACGCTCCTTTCTGGAGTGCACGCCGCACCCTGAACCCTCCCTCGTCCAGGACGTGCCTGGCCACGCCATTTATGATAAGGAACACCCGCGGCAGTTGCCGCGACCCGCAATCCGACAGCCAGAGAGGTTCCGCATGAACGACCACGAATCCACAGCACCTGGCGAGCCTTCGCAGCCGACGGACCGCAAGGCCTGGACCACTCCGGTGGTCTCTTTCCTTTCGATGGACGACACGGCGCTCAACGCCACCGTCGGCGATGACGGCCGGGGGCCCACGACCGGCTCCTGAGGGGTCCGGATCCGACGCGGCCGGGCCAATTTCCGATGAGCGATTTCGCCGGCATCTGGCACCTGGATGGTCGGCCCGTACCGGACGACCTGATCGAACGGCTGGGCAACGCACTGGACGCGCGGGGGATAGGCCCCGCGCGCATCTGGCACGGCGGCCACATCGCCATCGTGCACCGCCAGCACTTCTTCACGCCGGAGGACGAGGGCGAGGCAATGCCGGCCACCGGGGCGTCCGGCGCCGTTCTGTCCGCCGATGTCACGTTGGCCGCTCGCAGTGAGCTTGCCGCCGCGCTGGGACCCGCATCCCCGCCATCGCGGCCGGACGGCCGCCTGCTGCTGGAGGCACTGCAGCGCTGGGATGCCGCGGCATTGCCGCGAATCCACGGTTCCTTTGCCCTGGCACTGTACCGGCCGGACCAGCGGCGGCTGCTGCTGGCGCGCGACCCCGTGGGCCAGTGCTCGCTGTTCGTCCATCGCGGAGCGCGGCTCATCGCTTTTTCCACCCGAGTGCGGGCGTTGCTGGCATTGCCGGAGATTCCCAGGCATCTGGACGAACAGGCGCTCGCCGACCAGTTGATCATGGACCGCTGCAGGCCGCACCGCACGGTGTATCGGGCCATCGACCGCGTGCTGCCGGGGCATGTCATGCATCTGACGCCGGATACTCTGCGCACCGAGCGATGGTGGTCGCTGCCCGAAGCGGGGTCGCTGCGCCTGGGCAGCGATGCCGATGTCGAGGCCGCGGCGGCGGAGGTGCTGGACCGTGCCGTCGGCGATGCGCTGAGAGCCCGTGGCCCGATGGCAGCCTGCCTGACCGGCGGGCTCGACAGCGGCTCGGTGGTGCTGTCGGCGGCGAGACAACTGGCGCCGGCCCCCCTGCTCACCCTCACACGGGTGCCACGCGCAGCCACTGCGACGGCGAGCGAGACCCATTACTACGACGAGTCGCCCCGCGCGCGCCTGCTGGCCGCCACCCATCCCGGCGTTGACTGGCACACGATAGGCGACGATGCCGGCGACTGGGGCGAATATGACGCCGGGCGCTGGTGGCAGGAAAACGGCCAGCCGATGCGTGCACCATTGAACATGGCCTGGTTCTTCCCTTTCTACCGCTTCATGCGCGAGCACGGGGCGAACGTGCTGATGGGAGGCGAAATGGGCAATGCCTTCTACAGCTACGACGGCCTGGCCCGCCTGCCGGAACTGCTGCGCAGCCGCGAGTGGCGCACTCTGCTGGCACAGACCCGCTCGCTCGCGAGGGCCGAGGGCCTGACTTTTCGCAAAGCCGCTCAACGCCATGTACTGCGCCCGTTCGCACCCGTCGCGGTGCTGCGCCGCTGGCACCGCCTGCCGGCGGCGTTCTGGACGCAATACGCGGCACTGCATCCGCAGTTGGCCAATGAACTCGGCCTGCAGCGGAATCTCGACCGGGACCGCTACCGGTTTCGCCTCGGCGGACGCCATCGGTCGGTGCGCGCCCTGCGCGAATGGCTGACCGGCCATGCCGGGGCCATGGACGGGTGGGGCACGCTGCGCGCGATTTCCGGCGTGGATGTCCGCATGCCGCTCGCCGACCGGCGGGTCATCGAATTCTTCGGCAGCCTGCCGCTGGACCAGTTCCTGCGCGACGGCGTCAGCCGCTCCCTCCCTCGCCGCCTGCTGGCCGCGCGCGGCGCGCCGCCGGAGATCCATGCCAACCGGCAGGTGGGCGTGCAGCACGGAGACTGGTTCGCCCGCCTGACCGCCCAGCGCCCGGCACTGCAGCAGCAACTCGATGCCCTGCACGGCTCCGCGCTGGCCCGGCGGGTGCTCGACCTGCCCCGCCTGCAGGGGTTGATGGACCGTTGGCCGTCCGATGCGCAGGCGGCCGAGCCGCGGCGCGAGGAATACCTTCAGATGCTGGGCTACGGCCTGCAGGTGGGTGGCTTCCTGGCGTGGCACGAACGCAACGTCTGAACATCCCCTACAAGGTTGCCGGGCACCGCCCGGCTTTTTTTCGCCTGGGCGACACGTAACCAGGGATTACCCGCATCAGACCCGGCCGTTTACTGTCTACATTTTTTGTATGCAAGACTGGCGCACAAGATATCGCGTCCATCGGGGGTTTTCCATGCATTTCCTTTTCCGCACCTTGTTCGGCCGCGTCGTGCTGGCCCTCGTGGCCGGCATCGCCGTGGGCCTCCTGTGGCCACAGTGGGCCGTGCAGCTCAAGCCGCTGGGCGACGGGTTCATCAAGCTCATCAAGATGCTGATCCCGCTGGTGGTGTTCTGCGTGGTGGTGCATGGCATCGCCGGCACGGGGGACCTGAAGCGCGTGGGCCGGGTGGGCATCAAGTCGCTGATCTACTTCGAGGTGGTCACCACCGTCGCGCTGGCGCTGGGCCTCGTACTGGCCTTCGTGTTCGAGCCCGGAGTGGGCATGAACGTGGACCCGCGCGCATTGGATGCCTCGGCGCTCAGCGCCTACACGGACACGGCGAACAAGCTCTCGGGCGGCGGCTTCAGCGATTTCCTGCTCAAGCTCATCCCCAGCACCGCCGTGAGCGCCTTCTCCACGGGCGACGTGCTGCAGGTGCTGCTGTTCTCGATCGTCTTCGGCTGCGCGCTGGCGCTGGTGGGCGAGCGCGGCGCCCGCGTGGCAGGGCTCATCGAGGATTTCTCGGTGGTGCTGTTCCGCGCCATGGGCCTCATCATCCAGCTCGCGCCCCTGGGCGTGCTGGGGGCCATCGCCTTCACCGTGGGCAAGTACGGCGTCGGCTCGCTCAAGCAGCTGGGCATGCTGGTGGGGCTGTTCTACCTGGCCGTGGCGCTGTTCGTCGTGGTCGTGCTCGGGCTCATCATGCGCTTCTCGGGCTTCAGCCTCTTCAAGCTGCTGCGCTACCTGCGCGAGGAACTGGCCGTGGTGTTCGCCACCACCTCGTCCGACAGCGTGCTGCCGCAGATCATGGCCAAGCTCAAGCACATGGGCGTGCGCGACTCGACCGTGGGGCTGGTGATTCCCACCGGCTACTCGTTCAACCTGGATGCATTCTCCATCTACATCACGCTCGCGGCCGTGTTCATCGCCCAGGCGACCAACACCCCGATCAGCATGACCGACCTGCTGACCATCCTCGCCATTTCGCTCGTCACCTCCAAAGGCGCGCATGGCGTGCCGGGCTCGGCCATCGTGGTGCTGGCCGCCACGCTGCACGCGATCCCGGCCATTCCCGCCATCGGCCTGGTGCTGGTGCTGTCGGTGGACTGGTTCATGGGCATCGCCCGGGCCCTGGGCAACCTGGTGGGCAACTGCGTGGCGACCGTGGCCATCGCCGCCTGGGAAGGCGACATCGACCGCGAACGCGCCCGGGCCGTGCTCGACGGCAAGGAAGTGCCGCCCGTGCCTTGACCAGTCCCGGGGCACATTTGCAACAGTTTCGTGTTTTGCGTAACAAAAGAAACCTTCTGCGGTGTAATCGAAGCGCCCTGCCCGAAGGTTCTCCATGCTCCAGACACTGCGCTCCAAGATACTTTTCATCAGCACCGCCACGGTCGTGTGCGCCCTGGCGGTCACCGGAGCCGCCACCTACACCATCACCCGCGCGAGCACGTTCGAGACCATCGAGCAGGATCTGAATGCGATCGCCGCCGGCAATGCCATGGCGGTGGACCAGTGGGTGGCCTCCAAGGGCACAGCCGTGCAGGCGACGGCAGCGGCCATCGAGCACGGCGACCCGCAGGGCTATGTGCCGCTGATGGGCAAGGCCAACGGCTTCCCCATCACCACCGTCGGCTGGGAAGACAAGACCTTCTTCTCCACCACCAAGACGGCCCCGGGCTACGACCCCACGGCCCGCCCCTGGTACAAGAGCGCCGTGCAGGCCGGCAAGCTGGCCGTCACCAAGCCCTATGGCGACTCGACCACCGGCGTGCCCCACGTGGCCTTCGTGGCGCCCATGCTGCGCGGCGGCAAGCTCGAGGGCGTGCTGAGCGGCGCGGTGCCGCTCGACGGCGTGCGCGAGGTGGTCGCGGCCATCCGCCCGACGCCCGGCAGCTTCGGTTTCGTGGTCAATAGCGACGGGCAGGTCATCGCGCATGCCGACGCCAGGCTGGCGCTCAAGCCGGTCACCGAGATTTCTTCCGTGCTGACGCCGGCCACCATGGCGTCCCTGGCCACGTCGGACAAGCCGCTCGAGGTCGGGATGGACGGCGCCGCCAAGCTGCTCAAGGGCCGCACCGTGCACGGCACGGACTGGACGCTGATCGTGGCGCTCGACAAGGCCGAGGCCACCGCCGGCCTGCGCAGCGTGCTGCACACCCTGGCCGTCGCGATCGTGCTGCTGGCCCTGGCCGCGGCCGGCGTCGCCGCCCTGCTCACCGCCACGTCCTTCCGCCGCCTCTCGCAGGTGCGCGACGCCATGGACCGCATCGGCTCCGGCGGCGGCGACCTGACCCAGCGCCTGCCCGTGTCCGGCCGCGACGAGGTGGCCCAGATCGCCTCCTCGTTCAATGCCTTCGTCGAGCAGATCGGCACCGTGCTCCAGGACGTGCGCCACGGCGTGGAATCCATGAAGACGGCCACCGACGAGATCCGCGCCGGCAACCAGGACCTCTCCAACCGCACCGAGGGTTCGGCGAGCGCCCTGCAGGAGACCTCCGCATCGCTGTCGCAGCTCACCGGCACCCTGCAGCAGTCGGCCGAATCGGCCGCGCAGGCCACGCGCCTGGCGAACGCGGCGAGCGCCTCCGCCCTGAAGGGCGGCGAGGTGGTGGCCAGCGCCGTCCACACCATGGATGACATCTCCAAGGCCTCGTCCAAAATCGGCGAGATCATCGGCGTGATCGATTCCATCGCCTTCCAGACCAACATCCTGGCGCTGAACGCGGCCGTGGAGGCGGCGCGCGCCGGCGAGCAGGGCCGGGGCTTCGCCGTCGTGGCCGGCGAGGTGCGCAGCCTCGCGCAGCGCAGCGCCGAGGCCGCCAAGGAAATCAAGTCGCTGATCGACGCCTCGGGCGCCAGCGTGCTCACCGGCACCGAGCGCGTGCGTGCGGCCGGGGAGACCATGGGCGAGATCGTGGACGGCATCCAGCGCGTGACCCAGATCATCGGCGAGATCAACGGCTCCATGGCCGAGCAGAGCTCGGGCATCGCGCAGATCAACCAGGCCGTCGCCGAGATGGACCGCGCCACGCAGCAGAACGCGGCCCTGGTGGAGGAATCCACCGCCGCCTCCGGCGTGCTCAACGACCAGGCCCACCACCTGTCGCGCACCGTGGCGGGCTTCACGCTCGACGATCACTCCGCGCCGGGCTCCCACGCACCGGCCCTGCCGCGCTGAGCGCGGCCGGCCTCTCCCGACGGCACCGATGGGCGTCAGCCAGAGCCAGATCGCACAGCAGGTCGTCGAGTCCATCCTGGCGCAGAAGCTCGCGCCCGGCGAGCGACTCGGTGAGCAGGACCTGGCCAACCTGTTCGGCGTCAGCCGCACCATGGTGCGGGAAGCGCTGATGCAGCTGCAGGCGCGTGGTTTCGTCGAGGTGCGCGCGCGGCGCGGCTGGTACGTGGTGGAGCCGTCGGTGGAGGACGCGCGCGACGCTTTCTCCGCGCGACGCATCATCGAATCGGGCATCCTGGCCGACGCCGGCCGGCCGCTGCAGCAGACCGTGGTGCCGCGCCTGCGCGCCCACATCGGCGAGGAGCGGCGCGCGATCGAGGGCGCGGATGCCGCGACGCGCGCCTTCCTGCTGGCCGACTTCCACGTCTGCCTGGCCGAGGCGCTGGGCCATCGCACGCTCAGCGACCTGCTGCGCGACCTCACGGCCCGCACCACGCTGGCCGCATCGCTCTACCAGTCGCAGCACGGCGCCAGCCAGTCCTGCGAGGAACACGCGGCCATCGTGGAGGCGCTGGAGGCCGGGGACACCGCCCTGGCCCGGGAGCGCATGCTGGCGCACATCGGCCACGTGGAAGACGCGCTCGACCCGGGCCAGCCCCTGGTGCGCGACCGGCTGCGCGAATCGCTCGCCCCCCTGGCCGCCGCGGCCCGGCCCGCGGCCGACTGAGCGCGCCCCGGCCGGCAGCCCTGCCGGCCGCATCCTCTCCCCTGCCTGTCTCCTGCACCC
Source organism: Paracidovorax cattleyae (assembly GCF_900104515.1). Taxonomy (GTDB): domain Bacteria; phylum Pseudomonadota; class Gammaproteobacteria; order Burkholderiales; family Burkholderiaceae_C; genus Paracidovorax; species Paracidovorax cattleyae. The sequence goes on along the minus strand of NZ_FNJL01000033.1, from coordinate 33,751 downwards.
TGAAGCGCTCGCTGGCAAGCGGGTAAGCACCGACCCGCTGGTGCACTCCGGGACTTTAAATGCATCCATTTTTTGTATACAAACTCGCATGCATTCTGGGAAGCCAATACAAGGAGACAGCCCCATGCAATCCGCCACCAGCCCGGCGGGCACCGCAGGCCACGCCGCGGTCGCCCAGCCCGCCACGTCCTCGCCAGCGCACGGCGCCCCTGCCTCGCCCCATGCCGGCAACGCGCTCATCAAGCCCGGCTACGACCCGCGGCTGACCAACGAGGACCTCGCCCCGCTCAGGAAACAGACCTGGGGCCAGTACAACATCTTCGCGTTCTGGATGTCGGACGTGCACAGCGTGGGCGGCTACGTCACGGCCGGCAGCCTGTTCGCGCTGGGGCTGTCCAGCTGGCACGTGCTGGCGGCGCTGCTGATCGGCATCGTGATCGTGCAGTTCTTCTGCAACCTGGTGGCCAGGCCCAGCCAGGTGACGGGCGTGCCCTACCCCGTGATCTGCCGCGCCTCGTTCGGCGTGCTGGGCGCCAACATCCCGGCCATCATCCGCGGGCTGATCGCGGTGGCCTGGTACGGCATCCAGACCTACCTGGCCTCCAGCGCCTTCATGATCCTGGCGCTGCACTTCTACCCCTCGCTCGACGCCTATGCCGATGTCACGCGGCACGGCTTCGCGGGCCTGTCCACGCTGGGCTGGGTGTCGTTCATGGTCATGTGGGTGCTGCAGGCGCTGGTGTTCTGGCACGGCATGGAGGCCATCCGCCGCTTCATCGACTGGGCCGGCCCGGGCGTCTATGTGGTGATGGCCATCCTCTGCGGCTGGCTGGTCTGGAAGGCCGGCTGGAAGAACATCGACCTGAACCTGGGCGGCGTGCGCTTCCAGGGCCGGGACGCGGTGCCGGTGATGCTCTCGGCCATCGCGCTGGTGGTGAGCTACTTCAGCGGCCCGATGCTCAACTTCGGCGACTTCTCGCGCTATGGCAAGAGCTTCGACGCGGTGAAGAAGGGCAACTTCTGGGGCCTGCCGGTCAACTTCGTGTTCTTCTCGCTGCTCACCGTGGTCACCACCGCCGCCACGCTGCCCGTGTTCGGCGAACTCATCACCGACCCGGTCCACACCGTGGGCCGCATCGACTCCACCACCGCCGTGGTGCTGGGCGCGCTCACCTTCATGATCGCCACCGTGGGCATCAACATCGTCGCCAACTTCGTGTCGCCCGCGTTCGACTTCTCCAACGTGGCGCCGCAGCACATCAGCTGGCGCACGGGCGGCATGATCGCCGCCGTGGGCTCGATCTTCATCACGCCCTGGAACCTCTACAACAACCCGCAGGTCATCCACTACACGCTGGACATCCTGGGCTCGTTCATCGGCCCGCTGTTCGGCATCCTGATCGCCGACTACTACTTCGTGCGCCGCCAGCAGGTGGTGGTCGATGACCTCTACACCATGGACACGCAAGGCCGCTACTGGTACCAGGGCGGCTACAACCCCCGCGCCGTGATGACCATGGTGCCCGCCGCGCTGGTGCCCATCCTGTGCGTCATCGTGCCCGGCTGGCGCGGCGCCGCCAGCTATGCCTGGTTCATCGGCATGGGCCTGGGCCTGGTCATCTACCTGGCACTGAACCGCAAGCAACATTGAAACCGAAGAAGGAACGGGCAGCGCCCATGCGTATCAAGATCATCAATCCCAACACCACCTGGAGCATGACCGAGAAGATCGGGGCCTGCGCGCGCGCCGTGGCGCGGCCGGGCACCGAGGTCATCGCCGTGAGCCCCGCCATGGGCCCGGCGTCCATCGAGAGCCATTACGACGAGGCGCTGGCCGTGCCCGGCCTGCTGCAGGAGATCGCCCGCGGCGAAGCCGAAGGCGTCGATGGCTACGTGATCGCCTGCTTCGGCGACCCGGGCCTGAAGGCCGCGCGCGAACTGGCTCGCGGCCCGGTGGTGGGCATCGCCGAGGCCGCCATGCACCTGGCGAGCATGGTGGGCACGCGCTTTTCCGTGGTGACCACGCTGGGCCGCACCATGGGCCAGGCCTGGCACCTGGCCGAGATCTACGGCATGGAGCGCTTCTGCGCCAACGTGCGCGCCTGCGAGCTGCCGGTGCTGGAACTGGAAGTGCCCGGCTCCGACGCCCGCGAACGCATCATCGACGAATGCCGCCGCGCGCTGGCAGAAGACGGCTGCGACGCGATCGTGCTGGGCTGCGCCGGCATGGCCGACCTGTGCGAGCACATCGGTGGCGTGCTGGGCGTGCCGGTGATCGACGGCGTGGCGGCCGCCGCCCTGCTGGTCGAATCGCTGGTGGCGCTGCGCCTGTCCACCAGCAAGCACGGCGAGCTGGCCCGGCCGCTGCCCAAGGCCATGGCCGGGGCGCTGGCCGGCTTCACGCTGGGCGAGGCTCCCGCGGCTGCGGCGCCGCCCCCCGCGCCGGCACTGCGGCGCGCCTGACCGCGGCGGCGCCGCTTGCCGCGACAATCCCGCCATGCCCCGCGCCGCCCCCACTTCCGCTCCTGCTCCCGCCTCCCCACCCGAACCCCGCCGCGCCTCCACCGCCGCGCCCGCGCCGGCACGCAAGGCGCGTGCGTCCCGGCCCCCCGCACCGGCGCAGCGCGCGGACGCGCCCGCCGCGCCGGAGGCGGTGCAAGTCTCGATCGAAGGCATCGCGCGCGACCTGGCGACCGCCATCGTCGAGAAGCGCCTGCCGCCCGGCACCTGGCTGCGCGAGGAAGCACTGGGGCGCATCTATTCCGTGAGCCGCACCAAGGTGCGCGCCGCGCTGGTCATGCTGGCCAAGGACCGGCTGATCGAGACCATTCCCGACAAGGGCTCGTTCGTGAGCCGGCCCAGCGTGCAGGAGGCGCGCGAGGTCTTCGCCGTGCGCCGCATCCTGGAGAGCGAGGTCGTGCGGCTGTTCGTGGCCCGGGCGAAGCGGGCCGATTACCAGCTGCTGGAGCAGCACATCCGCTTCGAGCGCACGGCACTCAAGGCCGGCCCCGCCACCGGCAGCGTGCAGGAGAAGCTGCTGGGCGACTTCCACGTCGCGCTGGCCGAGGCGGCAGGCAACCACACGCTCGCCCAGCTGGTGCAGGAGATGGTGGCGCGCAGCTCGCTCATCGCCATGCTCTACCACTCGTCCAACGACGCGCACTGCTCGTCCGGAGAGCATGCCGGGTTCCTGCGCGTGTGCCGCAGCGGCGATGCCGAGGCGGCGGTCGCCTGCATGGTGGACCATCTCGACCGCATCGAAGCCAGCCTGGAGCTCGACAGCGAGCGGGCCGACCGGCAGCTGGACCTGGTGAAGGCCCTGCTGGCCTGAACGCGGCCGCGCGGGTTTTCCATCGTGGCGGCAGGCATCGGAATTGCATACATTTTTTCCATACAGCCGTGTATGCAGTCCAGCCGCCGAGGATTCCCGCCATGTCTTCCACTTCCACTTCCACCGCCATCCACCCCGTGGACCAGCGCCTGCCCGCCGGCCAGCTCGCCGCTTTGGGCCTGCAGCACGTGCTGGTCATGTATGCCGGCGCGGTCGCCGTGCCGCTCATCATCGGCCGGGCGCTCAACCTCACGCCCGATCTGGTCGCCAGGCTCATCTCGGCCGACCTGTTCTGCTGCGGCCTGGTCACGCTGATCCAGGCACTGGGCGCCACGCGCTGGTTCGGCGTGCAGCTGCCGGTGATGATGGGCGTGACCTTCGCGGCCGTGGCGCCCATGGTGTCCATGGCCCAGTCCACCGCCGGCCCGGCGGGCGCGGGGCTGATCTTCGGCTCGGTGATCGGCGCGGGCGTGGTCTCGATCCTGATCGCGCCGCTCATCAGCCGCATGCTGCGCTTCTTCCCGCCCGTGGTCACGGGCACCATCATCGCGGTCATCGGCATCAGCCTGATGCGCGTGGGCATCAACTGGATCTTCGGCAACCCGGCAGGCCCCACGGCGCCCACGGTGGTGAACCCCGACCACGTGAAGTGGCTGGCCGAGGCGCAGGCCGCCGCCGGCGCGCCGGGCTCGTCGCTGCCGCCCGTGCCCCAGGGCTTCGCGGTGGTGCCCACCGTGCCCAACCCGCGCTATGCCGACCTGACGGGCGTGGGCATCTCGGCGCTGGTGCTGCTGTCCATCCTGCTGATCGCCAGGTTCGCGCGCGGCTTCCTGGCCAACATCTCGGTGCTGCTGGGCATCTGCATCGGCGGCGCAGCGGCCACGACCCTGGGGCTGATGGGCTTCGAGAAGGTGGCGAAGGCGCAGTGGTTCGACCTGGTGCTGCCCTTCGAGATCGCTGCGCCCATCTTCGACCCGGTGCTGATCCTCACCATGACGCTGGTCATGGTGGTCGTGATGATCGAATCCACCGGCATGTTCCTCGCGCTGGGCGAGATGACCGGCAGGAAGGTGGACCAGGCGGCGCTGACGCGCGGCCTGCGCACCGACGGGCTGGGCACGCTCATCGGGGGCCTGTTCAACACATTCCCCTACACCAGCTTCTCGCAGAACGTGGGGCTGGTGGCCGTGACCGGCGTCAAGAGCCGCTTCGTCTGCGTGGCCGGCGGCCTGATCCTCATCCTGCTGGGCCTGGTGCCCAAGATGGCGGCACTGGTCGAATCGCTGCCCACCGTGGTGCTGGGCGGTGCGGGCCTGGTGATGTTCGGCATGGTGGCGGCCACCGGCATCCGCATCCTGGGCTCGGTCGATTTCAAGGCCAACCGCTTCAACGCCATGATCGTGGCCGTGTCCATCGGCGTGGGCATGGTGCCGCTGGTGGCGCCCAACTTCCGCCAGTGGATGCCGCATGCCATCCACCCGCTGATCGAATCCGGTATCCTGCTGGCCTCGATCACCGCCGTGCTCCTGAATGTCTTCTTCAATGGCACCAGCCGCGACACCTCCGCGGCCGTGGATGCCGCCCGGCAGGCCGAAGCGCACTGAGCCCGGCCTGCCCCGGCACAGCCCCGCGCCGCATCCGGCGCGGGCATTCGGTCCCCATGCACATATCGCATGGGGCCAGGTCCCCTGCCGCGGGCCCGGCGGTTAAGCTCGACAGGCATCGCCTCTGCGCCCTTTTTTCCGGAAGTCCCCGTATGACCAAGCCACTCTCCGCCGCGGAAGCGGCACTGCGCGAAGCAGCGCTCGAATACCACCGCAACCCCAGCCGCGGCAAGATCGCCGTCACGCCGACCAAGCCGCTGTCCAACCAGCGCGACCTCTCCCTGGCGTACTCGCCCGGCGTGGCCTACCCGTGCCTGGACATCCAGGCCGACCCGTCGCTGGCGTTCGACTACACCTCGCGCGGCAACCTGGTGGGCGTGATCACCAACGGCACGGCCGTGCTGGGCCTGGGCGACATCGGCCCGCTGGCCGGCAAGCCGGTGATGGAAGGCAAGGGCTGCCTGTTCAAGAAGTTCGCGGGCGTCGATGTGTTCGACATCGAGCTGGCCGAGCGCGACCCGGACAAGATCATCGACATCGTCGCGGCGCTGGAGCCCACGCTGGGCGGCATCAACCTGGAAGACATCAAGGCGCCCGAGTGCTTCTACATCGAGCGTGAGCTCTCCAAGCGCATGAACATCCCGGTGTTCCATGACGACCAGCACGGCACGGCCATCATCTCCAGCGCCGCCCTGCTCAACGGGCTGGAGCTGGTGGGCAAGGACATCGGCGCCGTGAAGGTGGCCGTCTCCGGCGCCGGCGCCGCCGCCATCGCCTGCCTGGACGTCATGGTCGGCCTGGGCGTGAAGCGCGAGCACATCTTCGTGTGCGACTCCAAGGGCGTGATCTACGAAGGCCGCGGCCCGCTGGACGAATCCAAGGCCCGCTACGCGCAGAAGACCGGGGCCCGCACCCTGGCCGACGTGGTGAACGGCGCCGACGTGTTCCTGGGCTGCTCCACCGCCGGCACGCTCACGGCCGACATGGTCAAGACCATGGCGGACAAGCCCATCATCCTGGCGCTGGCCAACCCCGAGCCGGAGATCCGGCCCGAGCTGGCCAAGGCCGTGCGCCCGGACTGCATCATCGCCACGGGCCGTTCGGACTACCCGAACCAGGTCAACAACGTGCTGTGCTTCCCCTACATCTTCCGCGGCGCGCTCGATTGCGGCGCCACGAAGATCACGCAGGAGATGAAGCTCGCCTGCGTGCGCGAGATCGCCGACCTCGCCAAGGCCGAGATGAGCGACGAGGTGGCCGCCGCCTACGCGGGCCAGGAACTCTCCTTCGGCCCGGACTACCTCATCCCCACGCCGTTCGACGTGCGCCTGATCCTGCGCATCGCGCCCGCCGTGGCGCGCGCGGCCGAGGCCTCGGGGGTGGCCACCCGCCCGATCCAGGACTACGACGCCTACCGCGACAGCCTCACGCGCTTCGTCTACCAGACCAGCATGTTCATGCGCCCGGTCTTCGCCGCCGCCAAGGCCAGCCTGCAGCGCGTGGCCTATGCCGAGGGCGAGGACGAGCGCGTGCTGCGCGCCGCGCAGGTGGCCGTGGACGACGGCCTGGCCCGTCCCATCCTCATTGGCCGCCCGGCCGTGATCGAGATGCGGATCAAGAAGGCCGGCCTGCGCATCCAGCTCGGCAAGGACGTGGAGGTCTGCAACCCCGAGGACGACCCGCGCTTCCGCCAGTACTGGGAGGCCTACCACCGCCTCATGGGCCGCGACGGCATCACGCCCGAGGCCGCCAAGGCCGCCGTGCGCCGCTCCAACACGCTCATCGGCGCGCTGATGGTGCGCCTGGGCGACGCGGACGCGCTGCTGTGCGGCCTGGTCGGCCGCTTCGACCACCACCTGGAGCACGTGCGCACGGTGATCGGCCTCAAGGACGGCGCCGCGGGACTCGCGACGGTGAATGCCCTCACGCTGGACCAGCACACGCTGTTCATCGCCGACACCTACATCCACGAGGATCCGAGCGCCGAGCAGCTCGCGCACATCGCGCAGATGGCGGCCGAGGAAGTGCAGCGCTTCGGCCTGCCGCCCAAGGTCGCGTTCCTCTCGCATTCCAACTACGGCTCGTCCACGCGCCCCTCGGCCCGCAAGATGCGCGCGGCGCGCGACCTCTTCGCGAAGGCCGCGCCCCACATCGAGAGCGATGGCGAGCTGCATGGCGACTCGGCCCTGTCGGAGAAGATTCGCCAGAGCGCGCTGGAGGACGGCACCCTCACCGGCTCGGCCAACGTGCTGATCTGCCCGAACCTCGACGCGGCGAACATCCTGTTCAACGTGCTCAAGACCACGGGCAGCCACGGCACGACCATCGGCCCGATCCTGCTGGGCGCCGCCGCCTCGGCCCACGTGCTCACGCCCTCCTCCACCGTGCGCCGCGTGGTCAACATGACGGCACTGGCCGCCGCCAACGCCGTGGCCTCCAAGGCCCAGCGCTGAAGCGCCCGCCGGCCCGCTGCCCCCGCACGCGGGCAGCGGGCCGGCCACCGGTACGCGGCTTGCATGCGGCCTGCGCCATGCCCGATCCCGTACCCCCTTCTCCTGCCCCTTCCCCCGCCGCAGCCCCGCTGACGCCCGAACGCATCGCCCGCCACCTCCTGCGGGCCGATGCCGTGGCGCGCCGCGCGATGGACGCCGGCCGCCATCCCTTCGGCGCGCTGCTGGTCGCACCGGACGGCGACACCGTGCTGGCCGAACAGGGCAACATCGACACGGTGAACCACGCCGAGTCCACGCTCGCGCGCGAGGCCGCGGCGCGCTGGCCCGCCGACATCCTGCGCGGCTGCACCCTCGTCACCACCTTCGAACCCTGCGCCATGTGCGCCGGCACCATCTACTGGGCCGGCATCGGGCGGGTGCTGTACGGTGCCGAAGAAACGGCGCTGCGCGCCCTCACGGGCGACCACCCCGAGAACCCCACGCTGGACCTGCCCTGCCGCGAGTTGTTCGTGCGCGGCCAGCGCCCGGTGGAGGTGACCGGCCCCGTCCCCGCACTGCGCGCTGCGCTCGTCGCCACGCACCGCGGCTTCTGGGAACGCCGCTGAGCCTCTGGCAGGCACGAAAGCATGCACCATTCCGGTGCAATCCGTACATACCGGGCCCTGCAGCCGGCGTCGGACAGGCATCGATCTTGCTGATACCCTCGGTATCGATCGACACGAATGGAGACCCCATGACCAAGCGTTCCTTCCTGCAATCCGCCCTGCTGCTCGCCGCATCGGGCCTGCTGGTGCCTGCCGCGCAAGCCCAGTCCGGCGCGCCCACCCCCATCAAGTTCCAGCTCGACTGGCGCTTCGAGGGGCCTGCGGCCTTCTTCCTGCTGCCGACGGCCAAGGGCTACTTCAAGGAGGCCGGCCTGAACGTGACGGTGGATGCCGGCAACGGCTCGGGCGGCGCCGTGCAGCGCGTGGCCTCGGGCTCCTACGACATCGGCTTCGCCGACCTGGCCGCGGTGATGGAATTCCACGGCAACAACCCCGACGCGCAGAACAAGCCCGTGGCCGTGATGATGGTCTACAACAACACGCCCGCCTCCGTCATGGCGCTGAAGAAGAGCGGCATCACCAAGCCCGCCGACCTGAACGGCAAGAAGCTCGGCGCGCCGGTGTTCGACGCCGGGCGCCGCGGCTTCCCGATCTTCGCCAAGGCCAACCAGATCGCCGGCGTCCAATGGACCGCCATGGACCCTCCGCTGCGCGAAACCATGCTCGTGCGCGGCGACGTGGATGCCATCACCGGGTTCACCTTCACCTCCCTGCTGAACCTGGAGGCGCGCGGTGCCAAGGCGTCGGACGTGGTCGTGCTGCCCTATGCCGACTACGGCGTGAAGCTCTACGGCAACGCCATCATCGCGAGCCCGAAGATCCTCAAGGAGAACCCCGAGGCGGTGAAGGCCTTCCTGAAGGCCTTCACCCGCGGCGCGAAGGAGGTGATCGCCAGCCCCGGCGCCGCCATCGCCTATGTGAAGGAGCGCGACGGCATCGTGAACACCGTGCTCGAGACGCGCCGGCTGCAGCTGGCCATCGACACGGTGATCAACAGCCCGGATGCGCGTGCCGAGGGCTTCGGCCAGGTGAAGCCCCAGCGGCTCGCCCTGATGGCTTCGCAGGTCTCGGACGCCTACAACACCAAGACGCGCGTCGATCCCGCCACCGTGTGGAACGGCAGCTTCCTGCCCGCGGCCGCCGAACTGAACATCCTTCCGAAGAAGTAGCCCCCGCCCGGCCCGGCAGCCCGCCCGTCCACGCCGCTGCGTGGAGGGCGCGCGCTCGCCGGCACCGTCCGCCGCCGGGTTTCCGGCACACCCCGTTCAGGATTTTTCCCCATGCAGGCCACCGAAACCTTCTTCGTGGACTTCCGCGACGTCTGGCTCGCCTACAACGAAGAGCTGCTGCGCGCCAACCACTTCGCGGTGGAAGCCATCGATTTGCAGGTGCGGCGCGGCGAGTTCATCGCCATCGTCGGCCCTTCGGGCTGCGGCAAGTCCACCTTCATGAAACTGGCCACGGGCCTGCGCATGCCTTCCATGGGCAAGATCCGCATCGCGGGCGAACCGGTGACCGGGCCGCTGAAGATCTCGGGCATGGCCTTCCAGGCGCCTTCGCTGCTGCCATGGCGCACCACGGTGAACAACGTGCTGCTGCCGCTGGAGATCGTGGAGCCGCACCGCTCGCAGTTCAAAGCCCGCCGCAAGGAGTACGAAGCGCGCGCCCGTACCCTGCTCCAGAAAGTGGGCCTGGCGGGCTACGAGGACAAGTACCCCTGGCAGCTCTCGGGCGGCATGCAGCAACGCGCCAGCATCTGCCGCGCGCTCATCCACGAGCCGCAGATGCTGCTGCTCGACGAGCCCTTCGGCGCGCTCGACGCGTTCACGCGCGAGGAGCTGTGGTGCATCCTGCGCGACCTGCAGGCCGAGCAGCAATTCAACGTCATCCTCGTCACGCACGACCTGCGCGAGAGCGTGTTCCTGGCGGACACGGTCTATGTGATGAGCAGGAGCCCGGGCCGCTTCGTCGTGCGCCGCGACATCGAGCTGCCGCGGCCGCGCGACCTGGAGCTCACCTACACCAAGGAATTCACCGACATCGTGCTGGAGCTGCGCGGCCACATCGGGGCGCTGCGCAAGGCCGGTGGGGAGATCATGCAATGAACGCACAGCACCGCAAGCGCGTCGAGCGCTGGTCGCCCTGGGTCCTGCTCTTCGCGGTGATCGTGCTCTGGCAGGTCGTCTGCTCGGGCCTGGGCGTCTCGGAATTCATCTTCCCCAGCCCGCTGGCCATCTGGAACCAGCTGGTGGAGTTCAAGTGGATCATCGCGGGCCACGCCTGGCGCACCTTCTGGGTCACCATGGCGGGCTTCGGCATCGCCATCGTGGTGGGCGTGCTGCTGGGCTTCGTGATCGGCTCCTCGCGCCTGGCCTACGCCGCCATCTACCCGCTCATGACCGCCTTCAACGCGCTGCCCAAAGCCGCGTTCGTGCCCATCCTCGTGGTGTGGTTCGGCATCGGCGCGGGGCCGGCCATCCTCACGGCGTTCCTGATCAGCTTTTTCCCGATCATGGTGAACATCGCCACCGGCCTGGCCACCCTGGAGCCGGAGCTGGAGGACGTGCTGCGCGTGCTGGGCGCGCGGCGCTGGGACGTGCTCACCAAGGTCGGCCTGCCGCGCTCGCTGCCCTACTTTTACGGCTCGCTCAAGGTCGCCATCACGCTGGCCTTCGTGGGCACGACGGTGAGCGAGATGACCGCCGCCAACGAAGGCATCGGCTACCTGCTGATTTCTGCCGGATCGTCCATGCAGATGGGCCTGGCCTTCGCCGGCCTGATGGTGGTGGGCGCGATGGCGATGGTGATGTACGAGCTTTTCAGCGTGCTGGAGAAGCACACCACCGGCTGGGCACGGCGGGGATCGCAGGGGGAATGAAGGACCGCAGCCCTGCGATTTCCGGATACCCGCCTACCGCGAAGCCACCGACACCGACCTCCACGCGATCTGCGCACTCGGCGAGGAAGTGAACGCGGCGGACCGGGATGCGGCGCACTGGAGCGGCAGCAGCGGCCGGGACGATGCCGCGACCTTCGTCGCCGATTCGCAGGGTGCGCTTCGGCCGCGTGGGCAGCGTCGGCATCACCGCAAGCCAGCGGGGCCGGGGCATCGGCAGGAAACTCATGCAACTGGCCCAGGACTGGGTGGCGCGGCAAGGAGGTGTCCGAGTACGCCTGAACGTCCGGGCCTTCAACACCCATGCCCTGCACGTGTACGGACACCGAGCATTTCGAGGTGACGCGGGACTTCCTCAACCACTACCCGCGGCGCCTGCAGCAATTGCTGGCGGGCCCTCCGGGCGGGTAGGCGCCTGTGCCGGCGCAGGCGCCGGCCGCCGGGCCGGCACGTCGATCCGGTTGTCGATGTGGGACGCCTCGGCCGCCTCCAGGCTGGCCCACTGCACCACCAGATCGATGCCGCGCGTGCGCTGGACCATGCGGCGCTCGTAGGAGCGCAGCGAATAGGGCTGCACCGCGGCCGGATCCGTCCACTGGGATTCGATCCGGGCGGCCAGCGCCTGCGCCGCGTCCGGCGGGCTGCCCGGATGCTGCGCGCACAGTTGCAGGGCCGAGCGGTAGGCGTCGTCCCGCTGGCGCATGGCGGGCGTCACCGTGGAGCGCGCCGCGAAGCTGTGGATCGGCGCCACATGCTGCCGAACCGCCTGCAGCAGCGCATCCAGCCGGGGCTGTTCGATGCCGGCATCGACCCAAGCGGCGGCCTGCGGCTCCATCGCCTCGAGGAAGGCATCGACGTTCTGGTATTCGGTTTCGACGAACGAAAGCGGGTGCAGGCGCCCCGCTTCATAGACGGCCTCCCGGCGGCGTGACAGGCCGGAGAAGACATTCTCCGCAGCCGCGCCGGCCTGGAGCGCCGCGACCGAGAGGTCCACGCCACCGGACGCGGCGGTGGCCGACGCGAGCGATGTACCGAAACCGGCGGACACCCTGGCTGCCACCCCGGCCTTGTTCAAGTGCCCTTCGATCGAACGCTCGACACGCATGTGGCCCGTCGCGTCGGCATAGTGCTTCGTGACGTTGCGCTGGGCCTCGACGAATCCACCGACGCTGCCGCTGAGCTTGGCCCCCCAGCGCCCGGCCGAGGCTGCGGCGTCCACGCCCAGCGCATGCCGCCGCCGGCCGTCGCCGGCGCGGCCGATGCGGTTCACGGTCAGTTCGGGAAACGCCTGCAGCAGGCGCTGCAGCAGCGGCGGCCCATCGCCCGAATGCGCGCCGCCGTGGCATCCGTCGAGCAACGCGTCCACCAGGGCAGAGAACTCGGCCCGCAGTTCCGGGACGGGCCGTCCGACGCGCGGCAGGCGCAGCGAAATGCCGCTCACGTCGGCGCGCTCGCTGCCGTAGAGCACGGTGTCCACGTTGACGCCTGCCTTGGCGAGGCCGATGTCCGGCCCCACGAAGGCACCCACGCCCACCTGCCGGGCCGCCTGGCGCTGGGTGCCCAGCACGATCTCCATGTCGTAGGGCGGCATCGCGATCTCGAAGACGGCCTGCCGGCCGCGCTGCACCCTGCCATCGATCCGGCCTCGCAGGAAGAAAGCGCTCGCGATCGCACTGACCGACGACGTGATCTGCCGCAGCCCCACGCCCACCAGGCCCCCGCTGCTGAGGCGCAGGCGGCTCGATCCTTCGAGGCGGGCGATGATCTCCTTGAGCGCCGTGCGCACGGTTTCGCGATCGACCACCGGCACGCGGGTGTCGCGCCCCACCGCTTCCTCGTGCGCCCGCGCCAGCGCCGCGGCGGCCTCGCTCAGGCCTGCCGGCCCATCCTGCGCTGCCGGCGCAGCGCCGCCGGCTGCCGCACGGGCCTCGGCGAGCCAACGCTCCATGGTCCGTTCGTCGAAGCGCAGGGTGGCCAGCGCCTGCAGCCCGGGCGCACCGGCCAGCCGGTGGGCGAGGCCCGCCCGCCCGTCCGCGTCCAGGCCCGGCGACAGCATGCCGGCCAGGCGCTCGGCGATATCGCCCAGGGCCGCTTCATCGAAGCCCTCTCGCTCGAACGGCTCCGCGGCCGCAGCCTGCAGGCAGTGCGCCAGGACCGCGGCGCGCAGCAGCGCCTCGGGCACCTGCCCGGGGCCCGGCGTGCGCATGCGCAGGGCCGCATCGGCCAGGTGCGCCTGCAGGCCCCCGGCGGCCTCGCGCAGCGCGGCTTCGCGGGCCCGGCGGTGGCGCGCGATGGCGGGCCCTCGCTCCACGCCCTGCGTGCCATGCCGCAAGGCCGTGAAAGGCGTCTTTCCGACCAGGGGATTGCGCAGCAGCCTGCCCTGCTGCGGCGCAGCCCGCTCGATCCAGCGCCCTGTTTTCACGAGCCGCGCGTCGATCGCGGCAAAGTCCGAGCCAGGGCCCGTCTCGAACAGGTCGTTGCGCACGGCGGCCAGCGCCCACTGATGCGGCCGGGCGGCCTGCACGTCGCCGGCCATCCGGGCGGCGGCACAGGCGATCGCCTGGCCCGACAGGCAGTCCCGTGCCCCGGCCCGGGCCAGCAGCGCGGCGGGATCCGCTCCCGCAGCCAATCCCTCGGCCGGCCCCCCGGCAGTGTCCAGCAAGGTCTCCGGCAGGGCCGCAGCCGCCTTCAGCAGCAGCGCGAAATCCTGGCGCTGCGCAGCCTCCACCGGAACGGCGACCACGGCCTGCAGCACGTCCTGCCCCATGGGCGTGGCGGCCAGCGCGGCGGCCGTCCGCCACGCCGCCTGCCTGGCAGCGACAGCGCGGGCCATCCCGTCTGCTTCCACGCTGTCGGACGAATGCCGCGGCATGGAGAGGTCCGGTCCATCGGCCCCCAGGGAGGGCCGGACCGTCCCGTATTCCGATCCATCCTCGCTGCCGTCCAGAGATTCCGCGGGCGTTCCATACACCGATCCGGCATCGCCTTCGGAAGCGGCGGCCTGCTGCTGCCGCCAGGCCGTCGCCACTTCCCGGGCCGGGTCCGTCTCCTGCAGCACGGCGAGTGCGTCCAGGGCCAGGGCAGCATCCCCTCCGGTGGCCGCGGCAATCGCCTGCGCCAGCAGCACGCGCGGCGCACCGGGCAAGCCCGGAATCGGTGCCATGCGCGAGACATCCACCTGCGACAGTGCATCGGCAAGGTCCGCCGCTGCGCCAAAGCGGCGGGCCGTGCGGCCGAACAGCGAACGGACGCACCGGGACATGTCGGGCCGGGCCTGCTCCATCGCATCGAGCAGGGCATGGGACGCCATGCCACCTGCGCTGCCGGTGCGTGCCGTGCCGCGCGGCGCGCCCGCCGTGCCGGCCCCTGCGGCGGCGCCCGGCACCGCGCCTCGCGGAGGGCGGGAGGAGTCCACCCGCGGCTGGCGCTCCGGCCGGCGGGCCGGCGCGTCCAGCGGCCGCACGGCGGTGCTGGCCAGCGACGGCATCCGCTGCGCCTGGCCGGCCGGCGTGTCGAAAGCGACCCGGGAGATACCGAAGCAGCGGGTAAGTTTGCCGAGCAGGGACACGGCCCCATCCTGCCGGTCCGCCGCCGCCGTGCCCAGCGGGTGCGCGAAGCCATCCCCAGGAACCCGACTCCGCTGCGCACGCATGGCGGGCGGGATTGCCGGCACCCCTGCCGGGCCGGTGCGCCGGTCCCTGCCACCGGCCGCAGGTTTCCCACTCGCCGGAGAGTCTCCGGACTACGCGGTTGCGGCCTCGCCATCCCTACAGTGGCCACTCATCCATCGGCTCTTTCAGGAAAGGGATCGCCCCATGGCCCCAGCACCCCTCGCCGGCCGCAAGGCCCTCGTCACCGGCAGCACGCAAGGCATCGGCGCCGCCATCGCGCTGCGGCTCGCGCAGGACGGTGCCGATGTCGTTCTCAACGGGCGCAGTCCCGACGGAGCGCCCGGCGGCCTCATCGAGTGCATCGCCGCACTCGGCCGCCGCGCGGTGTACGTGGCCGCCGACCTCAGCCGGGGCGCGGCCGAGGCGGGCCGGCTGGCGGACGAAGCCGCGCAGGCGCTCGGCGGTCTGGACATCCTGGTGAACAATGCGGGCGTGGAGCGCCGCGCCGATTTCTGGGACGTGACCGAGGAGGACTACGACCTCGTCATGGACACCAACGTGAAGGGCCTGTTCTTTGCCACGCAGTCCTTCGTGCGGCACCTGCGGGCGCGCAAGAGCGGGGGCGCCATCGTCAATATCAGTTCGGTGCACGAAGAGATCGCCTTCCCGCACTTCGCCTCGTACTGCGCGAGCAAGGGCGCGCTGCGCATGCTGGCGCGCAACCTCGCGAGCGAACTCGCCCCGCTGGGCATCCGCGTGAACAACGTCGCGCCGGGCGCCATCGCCACCCCGATCAACGCACAGCTGCTGGACAACCCGAAGCAGTTGCGCGCGCTCAATGCCCAGATCCCCCTCGGCCGCATGGGCCAGCCCGAGGACGTGGCCGGGCTGGTGGCCTTCCTGGTGCGCGACGAGGCGCGCTACATCACGGGCGGCACGCACTTCGTGGACGGCGGCCTGACCTACCACTACACCGAGCAGTAGCGGCGGCAGCAGCGGAAACCGCTCGCTGCCCGGCCGGCGCGGCGGGGGCCCGGCACAATGGCGCACCGCCGTTCAGCGCACACCCGCCATGCCCCGCTTCGCCGCCAACCTGTCCATGCTCTATCCGGAGATGGAGTTCACCGACCGCTTCGCCGCGGCGGCCAGCGATGGCTTCCGCGGGGTGGAGTACCTGTTCCCCTACGCCCATCCGGCAGACCGGCTGGCCGGCCTGCTGCATCGCCATGGATTGCAGCAGGTGCTGTTCAATGCGCCGCCTGGCGACTGGGAGGCCGGCGAGCGCGGCCTGGCCTGCCTGCCGGGCAGGGAGGCGGAGTTTCGCGACGGCATCGTGCAGGCTGTCGCCTATGCCCGCGCCCTGGCCTGCCCGCGGATCCACGTGATGGCCGGCATCGTGCCCGAGGGGGCCGACCCCGCGGCGCTGCGCGCCACCTATGCCGCCAACCTGCGCGATGCGGTGGCCCTGGCGGCCCCGCACGGCATCGCGCTGATGCTGGAGCCCATCAACGGCCGCGACATGCCCGGCTATTTCCTGCGGCGTCAGGAGGAGGCGCATGCCTGGATCGACGGGATCGGAAGCCCGCACGTGCTGGTGCAGATGGATCTCTACCACTGCCAGGTAGGCGAAGGCGACGTGGCCACGAAGCTGCGGCGCTACCTGCCCACGGGCCGCGTGGGCCACCTGCAGATCGCCGGCGCGCCGGAACGCCATGAACCCGACGTGGGCGAACTGCACTACCCCTATCTTTTGCGCCTCGTCGATGCGCTGGGTTACGCCGGCTGGATCGGCTGCGAATACCGGCCCGCGCGCGGCGCGGAAGCGGGCGGCACCAGCGCAGGCCTGGGCTGGATGGCGCCCTGGCGCGCGGTGGCGCCGGACTGAGGGCGGCCTGCGGCGGCACGCCGTGGCGCAAACGTTTGCGCGGCCCGGATCAGCGGGCCTGCATCTGCCGGCAGATGTTCTGGCCCGTGGCCGTCAGGCGCAGCGCGCCCGCGTTCCACTCCATCCAGGAGCACTGGACGAGTTCGTCGATCACGTCCTCGCCGATCTGGCCCGCCTGGTTGCTGCGCAACAACCTGTCGATGCGGGGCAATGCCTCGCGCAGTTCGCCCAGCCGGGCGGTGGAAGTGGACGCGGTAGCCATGCAACGTACCTTCGGTTGAAAAATCAAGACACAGGCTAGCACGGCAGCATGCAGGCACGGTGGCCCAGTGCCAGCGCGCAACACATGGCCTTTGCCGCACACCGGCCGGCGCGCATGCGCTACACTGTGGCGGCCCTGGCGACGTGCCTGCCATGCCGGGGCCCACGGCGCACGCATCGTCCCGCATGCCCCCGCCGCACCGGGCCTGCAACACGGCCCGCATTCCTTCCGGCAAGCTCCCCCCCTTTTTCACGACGCGCTCCGTTCCGGACTCCCGGCCCGCGTCGCTCCCGGCGGCTCCCGCCGACTGCTTCCACGCCGCCGGCCTCCCATCCGGCTGCGCCCGGCCTACACCGGCGTCCTGTGTTTTCCCCGCGTGCGCGCGCCGTACGCCCGTTTTTTTCGTTCCGACATGCACACACCCGTCGCCCTGGCCGTGGGCCGCTACCTCGTCACGCCGCTGATCCGGCGCATCGAATCCGGCCGCTACACCGCCTCCGTCTCCATCCGCCGCGGCATGCACGACCGCGTCTTCCGCTTCCTGCCGCAGTTCGACAGCGATGCCCTGGCCTCGCGCTACGCCCTCGACCAGGGCCGGCACATCGCCCTGCACGGCGCGGCCTGACGCACGGCCCCGCGCCCATGCATCCCTTTCTTTCCCACCATCCCGAAGGAGTTCCGTGTCCAAAGAAGACCTGATCGAAATGCAAGGCAAAGTCGAGGAAGTCCTGCCCGACTCCCGCTTCCGCGTGACCCTGGACAACGGGCACCAGCTCGTCGCCTATGCCGGCGGCAAGATGCGCAAGCACCGCATCCGCGTGCTCGCCGGCGACCGCGTGTCGCTGGAGCTGTCCCCCTATGACCTCAACAAGGGCCGGCTCACCTTCCGGCACATCGAAGGCCGCGGCGGCCCGCGCCCTCCCCAGCGGGGCGCGCGCTGACCGCCCCCTTTTCGTCAGTAGCGGTTGGAGAAGTTCGCGCTGATGCGCTGCTTCAGGTATTCGCCCGCCGTGATCGGCGGGTGCGTGCCGGCCGGGCCCGCGATCACCGCATCCTCGTTGGCCTGGCAGAAAAACGCCAGGCTGTAGCGCGCTCCCTGGTACTCGTGCGGCAGCGGATTGCGCACCCGGTGGAAGTTGCTGGGCAGCACGTCGTCGCTCCAGCGCATGAGCATGTCGCCGATGTTGCAGGTGATCACGCCCTCCGCGGGCTCCACCGGCGTCCAGCGGCGGCCCTCCATCTCCTTGCCCGGCAGCACCTGCAGCCCGCCCTGCCCCGGCTTCTGGAACAGCAGCGTCAGGCAGTCGAAGTCGGTGTGAGCGCCCGCGCGCCACAGGCCCAGTTCATCCTTCAGCGCCGGATCCACCGCGAAGTAATGCAGCATGCGCAGCGTGCTCTGGTAGGCGGGCACGGACGGATCGTGCGCGCGGGTGAAGAACGCGTCGTCGAACCCCAGCTTCCACGCGAAGCACGAGAGCAGGCGCATGCCCACCTCCCAGCACTGGCGCTCGAACGCCAGCGTGGCCGCGCGAAAGCCCGGCAGTTCCTCGTCCGTGGGCCAGAGGCCTTCCATGCGCGGGCGCGTGACCTGGTAGGACTCCTTCTGGTCCGGCGTGCGCGTGGAGGGGCGGATCTGCGCCTTGTGCTCCCAGCCCGCGTTGCGCGCGAGCGGCCACTGCGCCTTGGTCTCGCGCGGCAGCGCGAAGAAGGCCTCGGCCCGCCCGAAGGCCGCGCAGACGTCCTCGATGGGAATGCCGTGGTGGGACACCTGGAAGAAGCCGATATCGACCGACGCGCTCCAGAGCTGCTCGGCGATCTCTTCCTTGCGGCGGTCGAAATCCGAGATGTCGATGCAGCGCACCTCGCGCTCGCGCGTTTCTTCGCCCAGCCCGCCCATGCGGGCCTCGCGGGAGAGTTCCTCCTGGACGCCGGAGTGGTCGGCCGTGCCGGGAATGGTGGCAGAAGTCATGGTGGTTTCCTTGTCGTTGCAGCATGCAGGGGCCGTGGAAGCACGCCCATGGTCACCCTCCATGGCGCACGCGGCGCAGGCCCTTGAAGTGGGAAAGGCTCCGGCCCCGTGCCGGGCACGGTGCCGGTTCCGGCTTCAAGAGCAATGACCCGCCGGCCGCCCCCGGCAAACGGGGTGGCGGCCCTGCTGAACGCTTCTACTCTCGCCAGAGCCGGATGCAATCCGCGGGCCAGGCAAAACCGCCGTCCCCCGCACTGCCGCGGTGACCGCGCGCACCAGAACGAGGAATGCAGGAACGGCGGTGCACTGCCGGCGCGCCCATGGCGCACCAACGCAGCACCAACGCCGCCCGCCCCGGCTTTCGCGTGCCGTGCCGGCGGCGTCACGATGGGCATGCTTCATGCATTGACGCCGGCGAGTAGAAGCGTTCAGCACGGCGGGGCCCACCCCGCCGTCGCCCGGAAATTGCTCGATCCGCACCGGTGCGCGCCCGGCGGTGCGCCGTGCCCTTGCGCGCGGCGCACGCCGAGCGGCGCACTGGCCATCACGCAATGACCAACAAGGCACGGCCATGCAACGACGCCAGTTTCTCTCACGCTCCCTCGCCACCACCGCCGCGCTGGGGGCCCCGTTCGCGCCCTTCGTCCATGCGCAGGGCACGCTCGTTCCGCTGAAGTTCACGCTCGACTTCCGCGTCACCAGCCAGACATCGCCCTTCTTCCTCGCGCTCGCCAAGGGCTACTACAGGGAAGAGGGACTGGACGTGAGCATCGACGTGGGCTCGGGCTCCGTGGCGTCCATCACGCGCGTGGTCAGCGGCGCCTACGACCTGGGCCTGGGAGATCTCAGCTCCCTGGTCGAGTTCCAGGCCCAGAACCCCGGCACGCCGGTGCAGGCCATCTACCAGTACTACCAGCGCGCCCCCTTCGTCATCATCGGCCGCAAGGACCGCGGCATCACCACCGATTTCATGTCGCTCAAGGGCAAGCGCGTGGCAGCGGCAGCGGTGGAATCCACCCGCCGCTGCTGGCCCATGGTGGCGCGCGCGCTCAAGACCGGCCCCGACCTCTTCGAGTGGGTGACGACCGACTTCAGCGCCCGCGACAACGTGATGGTGCGCGGCGACGTCGATGCCGCCACCTATTTCCACGACTCCGCCGTGTCGCTGTTCGCGCGCATGCCGCCCAGGGACCTCGCCGTGCTCGAATACGGCAAGGCCGGGCTGCACCTGTACGGCAACGCCCTGCTGGCGGGCCGGCTGCTGCAGGAAAAGCCCGGGGCGGCGCGCGGCTTCCTGCGCGCCAGCCAGCGGGCGCTGCGCGAAACCCTCGCCAACCCCGATGCGGCGCTGGCGGCCATCAAGGCGCGCGAACCCATCCTCAACATGGATGTGGAACGCGAGCGCTGGTCCATCACCCGGCAGTACCTGGCGCCGCCGGACCTGCAGGCCCAGGCCCTGGGCAGCGTGCAGCCCGACGTGCTCGAGCGCCAGATCGACGAAGTGGCCACCGTGTTCCAGCTGGCCGCGAAGCCCGCGCCCGAGCGGGTGTTCAACAACGGCTTCCTGCCCGCAGGCCCGAAAGGCGCCGCATGAGCGCCATGCCCCTGCCCGAGGAAATGCCGCTGGACGAACGCGACGGCCGCTACCTGCGGCAGGCCATCGCCCTGGCGGACAAGGCCCGCGCGCGCGGCAACCGGCCGTTCGGCGCGGTGATCGTCGGCGACGACGGCACGGTGCTCGCGGAGGCCTGGAACGCCAACGGAGAAACCGGCGACTGCACGGCGCACGCCGAAACCTCCGCCATCCGCGTGGCGAGCCCGCAGCATCCGCGCGAGGTCCTGGCCCGCGCCACGCTGTATTCGTCGGGCGAGCCCTGCGTGATGTGCGCGGGTGCCATCTTCTGGGCCAACATCGGCCGCGTGGTCTATGGCATCGACGCGGTGCGCCTGCGCGGCTTCCGCGGCGAGCGGCAGGAGCAGCGCGACGCGGAACTCTCCTGCCGCGACGTCTTCGACGCCTCGCCGCACCCGATCGACTGCATCGGCCCGGCGCTGGTCGCCGAAGCCTCCGCATCGCACGAGGGCGCCTGGAAGGCGTGACGCCCGGGCACGCCGCTATCATGCGGCGCTCGCTCCACCCACCCCACGCAACGACCGCAAGGCAACCCCGACCGATGACCTGGCACGCCCGCCTGCAACTGGACTACCGGCGGGAAGGCCCGCGCACCGTGGCCCGCTTCCTCCACGACGGTCCGCTGCGCATCCTGCAGAGCCTCTACCCCGAAGGCGACGGCATCTGCCACAACGTGCTCGTGCATCCGCCGGGCGGACTGGTGGGCGGGGACACGCTGGACATCGCGGCCACGGTGGCGCCGGGGGCCCACGGCCTCGTCACCACGCCGGGCGCCACGCGCTTCTATCGCTCCACCGGCGCTCCCGCGCTGCAGCGCACGCAGGCCACGCTGGCCGCCGGCGCGCGCCTCGAATGGCTGCCGCTGGAGGCGCTGTGCCACAGCGCCTGCCAGGCCGAGAACCGGCTCGCCCTCTCGCTCGCGCCGGGCGCCGAATGCATCGCCTGGGACGTGACGGCGCTGGGCCTGCCGCACTCGGGCCAGCCCTTCGCCGAAGGGCGCTTCACCCAGCACATCGAAGTGCCCGGCATCTGGCTGGAACGCGGCACCATCGACGCCGCCGACACGCTGCTGATGGACGGCCACCTCGGCCTGGCCGGGCACCGCTGCCTGGCCTCGGTGTTTTTCGTGGCCGGCGAGGCGCTGCCGCGGGAGCGCCGGGAGTCGGCCCTGGACGCGGCCCGCGCCGTGATCGATGCCCATGCACTGCGGGACACCGCGGGCGCGACCAGCCCGCACCCGCAGGTGGTGGTGGTGCGCGTGCTGGCGCCCGTGGTGGAGCCGGCCATGGAACTGCTGCGGCAGGCCTGGGGCGCCTGGCGCACGCACCTGTGGGGCCTGCCGGCCCGGCTGCCGCGCATCTGGGCGATGTAGCCCGCCGCGCCGGCTGCGGTCAGCGCGTGCGTTTGCGCGCAGGCCGGGAGGCCGCGGCAGGCACCGGGGGCGCTGCATGCGCCGTGCGCCCCAGCTGGCTCGCCAGCATGGCGGCCACGGTGCGCGCCACGGCCTTCGGGTCCAGCGCCTCGTCGAACAGCATCTCCACGGCGGCATAGATCATCTCCACCACGACGCGGCTGGCCAGGCGCAGCTCACCGCGGTCCGTCCCGGGCAGCACCTGCGCGAGCAGCTCCGTCTGCGCCTGCGTCACCTCGGCGTGGGAGGCGAGCCGCACCTGCTGCAGCGCAGGCACGGCGCGCATGGCGCGCATGATCCACACCCCGGCGGGGGTGCTGCGCGTGACCTCGTAGGTGTCCAGCAACAGCCCTTCCAGCGCGCTCGCCAGGGCCTGCTCACCGTGCGAGAACACCTCCGCGCCGATCCAGCGCCCCACGCATTCGTTCTGGCGCTGCATCAGGCGCTGGCCCAGCTCGGACAGCAGCGCGTACTTGTTGGGGAAGTAGCGGTAGAGGGCCGGGGGCGTCAGGCCCGCCCGCTCGCACACCAGGTTGGTGGACAGCCGCTCGATGCCCACATCGTCGAGGGTCTGCGCGGCGGCTTCGAGGATGCGCTCGAACGTGTCGGCCGCGCGCTGCTGCGCGGGCTGCACCTTGGTGGCCAGGTCGGGCTGGGGCCGGCGGGGCCGGGAAGCGGCGGTTTTGGTCATGTCGGTTCGGGATTCTCCCAGGGTATGGTGGATGGCATTCCGGGCCCATTGACTATACGATAGCAATCACTATTTTCCGGACACTCCCATGACCTGCATCCAGCAAGAGATCCGCCCCGTCGCCCTGCTGTCGGCCCTGGGCGTCGGATCGCTCGCGCTGCTGACCCTGGGACTGCAGCCGATCCTGCTCGGGGAACTGCTGGAGGCCGGTCGCCTCGGCCTCGACGGCCTGGGCGCAGTCGCCATGGCGGAAATCATCGCCCTGGCACTGGGCGTGCTGCTCGGCGACCAGGTGCTGCCCCTCCGGTTCCTCCCCCTGGCGACGGCCGGCGCCGCACTAACCGCCGCGGCGCTGGACTGGGGCACGCTGCACGCCAGCGGCGTACTGGGCTTCGCCCTGGTGCGCGGGGCGGCGGGCCTGGCCGAAGGCATCCTGGTCTGGGGCACCACGGCCGTGATCGTGCGCAGCGCCCAGCCCGACCGGATCGCGGGCGCCTTCTTCGTCACCCAGACGGTGGCCCAGGCGCTCGCCGGCCTGCTGCTGGCGCACGTGGTCATCCCGGCCCACGGCTGGCAGGGCGCATTCACCCTGCTGGCCGCGCTGCTGGCCGTGCCGGCGGTGCTGGCGCCCGCGCTGCCCCGTTCGCTGCAGCCCCTGCCGGCGGCGGACAACGGCGGCTTCGCCTGGACGCCCGCGCGCGCGATGCCGCTGCTCGCGGCCTTCCTGCAACTGTCCACGCTGGGCGCGCTCTGGGCCTATGTGGAGCCCCTGGGCAGGGACGCGGGTCTCTCGGCCACGGCCGTACAGACGCTGATCGCTGCCTGCCTGGGCATCCAGGTCGTCGGCGGCAGCTGCGGGTCGGCCCTCGTGCGCAGCGTGGGCGCAACGGCGGTGTTGCTGCCCGCCTCCGTGCTGCTGGGGGCCGTGGCCCTGTCGGTACCGGCCACGGCCGGCGGCGGCACCACGGCCTTCGTCCTGCTGTGCGGCCTGTTCGCCTTCCTGTGGCTGTTCATCACGCCGTTCCAGATGCGCCTGGCCCTCGATGCGGACCCCAGCGGCCGCGTGGCCTCGCTGGTGCCTGCCGCCCAGCTGCTCGGCATCGCGTGCGGCCCGCTGGCCGCATCGTTCTTCGTCGAAGGCGAGCAGGCGCGGACCGTTCCGCTCGTCAGCGCCGCGTTCGGCGCGGCCGCGGTGCTCGTGCTCGCACTGGGATCCGCAGCCCGCCGCCGCGCGCTGGCCCGCTGACGCGGCGAAGGCCGCGGTGCGCCCCCACCGCCCTGCCGCCCCCCGGGGCGCGCCGCTAACGGCACAGCGCCCGGCCCGATCCATCGCCACCTCCGGCCCGGGGCATGTCTGCCGGCATGGGCCGCGCCGACGGTCTTCGCCCACGCCGCGCCCCGCCGCACTCCACTCCCCACGTGAGGCCTGTCCTTCCACGGTTTTTCCATGCCGGGATAGGGTTTTTACGGATGCCACACCGTTGTCATAAAAATAGTCATAGCTATAAAATAGTCATCACTATCAAACAACATGGAACCCTCCATGACGCCACGCACGCGCTTCCTCCTCGCCGCCGG
Organism: Paracidovorax cattleyae; assembly: GCF_900104515.1. GTDB lineage: Bacteria > Pseudomonadota > Gammaproteobacteria > Burkholderiales > Burkholderiaceae_C > Paracidovorax > Paracidovorax cattleyae. Next base: position 9,822 of record NZ_FNJL01000033.1, on the reverse strand, counting down.
CCTGCTGTCGGCATTCCTGTCGCCGGCCCGGGCGGCTCCAGACGACGCCAAGGGGCTGTGGATGACCGCGGAGAAGGACGCGGTGCTGGAGTTCAAGCCCTGCGCCGACGCACCCTCCGCGCTCTGCGGGCAGGTCGTCTGGGACAAGGACGCCGGCCAGCCCCGAGACACCTGCGGCGCGCAGATCGCGCGCCTGGAGCGCTACGACAACGACGCCTGGCGCGACGGCTGGGTGTACGACCCGCGCGACAGCCGCAAATACAAGGGCGCGCTGCGCGTGAAGTCGGGCGAGCTGCAGGTGCGGGCGTTCGTGGGCACCGAACTGCTCGGCCAGACCGAGCGGCTGCAGCGCGTGGCCGAGATCCCCGCGGCGCCGGCCTGCCGGCACTGACACGGCCCGCCCATGCCGTCTCCCGTCCACGCCCTGCCCCGCCCCGCTCCAGAAAGGCCCTCCATGCACTCCACCCTGCTCCCCATCGCCGCCCTCGGTGCCGTCGGCGCCCTGTATGGCGGCGCCGCTGGCGCCGCCCCGGCCGACGAGACCGCCAGCTATGTCGTCGAGACCGAGGTGAAGCTCGTCAGCGACCAGCGCACGCGCGGCATTTCTGATTCGGTCATGCGCCCCGGCGCGCAGCTGAGCGTGCAGGTCGCCCATGAAAGCGGCCTGGTCGCTCAGGCGCAGTTCTCCACCGTCAGCAGCAAGGCCTATACGGGCAGCGACGGCTACAACCTGCTGCTGGGCGCGGGATGGCGCTTCGGCGATCCGGATGGCTGGCATTTCGGCGCCGGGCTCGCCACCGAGTTCTTCCCCGGCGCAAGCTTCAGCGCGCCGCATGCGATCGACCCCGGCGCCGGGGCGCCGACGGACTTCCGCACGACCCGCTACGACACCTCGTACGCGGTGCTGGAGATCGGCTGGGGCGCGCTAGAAGGGCGCATCCTGAACGTGATCTCCAAGACCTACCGCGGCGCCGATACCGGTGGCGTCTGCGGCCAGATCCTGTCGGTTTCGTCCGATCCGACGCGCGCGCTGGAATGCTATGCCCGCGGCGAGCAGAACTCGCGCGGCAGCTGGCTGTTCGACCTGGACTACCGCATCGCGCTGGATGCACAGACCACGCTGAAACTGCACGCGGGCACGCAGAAGATCCGCCACTTCAAGGAGGTGGACTTCTCCGATTACTCGGTGGGCATCCTGCACCGCCGCTGGGGCTTCGACTGGAGCGCCGAATACGTCATGCCGCACACCCGCGTGCGCGAGATGTTCCAGGTGGTGGACGGCGACCGGCTGCGCGCGGCCGACGGCAACCGCCTCGTGCTCGCCGTCTCGCGCAAGTTCTGAAGATGGTCATGCCCCTCGCCCAAAGGCTGGTCCTGGCCATCGATCTCGGCACCTCCGGCTGCAAGTGCGCGCTCGTGTCGCTGGACGGTGCCGTGCATGCCTGGTCCTTCCGCCCCGTGGCCCTGCACGTGCAGGGCATGCAGGCCGAGCAGGATCCGGAACACTGGTGGCAGGCCCTGCTCGATGCCGCCGCCGAACTGCTGCAGGCCGATGCGGCGCGGCGCCGGCAGGTGGTCGCCGTCTGCTGCTCCACCCAGACCGAGGTCACCGTGTGCGTGGACCGCGCCGGCCGGCCCCTCGGTCGGGCGATCAGCTGGCTCGATGCCCGCGGGGCCGCCGCCATCGCCCGGCGCACCCGGGGCCGCTTCGCCAACATCGCGGGCTACGCGCCGCTGAAGCTGTGGCGCTGGCTGCGCCTGACGGGCGGGGCACCCTCCGGCACCGGCCGCGACATCGCCGGCCACATCGCCTACGTGCGCGACGAGCGCCCCGACCTCTACGAGCGCACCGACAAATTCCTCAATGCGCTGGACTACCTCAACATGCGCCTGTGCGGCCGCGTGTGCGCCACGCAGGACTCCATCCTCACGGCCTGGGTGACCGACAACCGCGATCCCCACCGCGTCCGCTACGACGCGGGCCTGCTGAAGCGGCTGGGCATCGAGGCGTGCCAGTTGCCCGAGATCGTGCAGTCCACCGACGTGCTGGGCCCGCTGCGGCCCGAGGTCGCGCGGGCCCTGGGCCTGGACCCGCATACCGTGGTGGTGGCCGGAGCGGTGGACAACTCCGCCGTCGCCGTGGGCGCGGCCGTGGACGACCACGCCACGCACCTCTACCTGGGCACCTCGTCCTGGCTCGGCGCGCACGTGCCGGCCATGAAGACCGACGTGTTCCGCAAGATCGCCGCCGTGCCCTGCGCGGTGGGCGGCCGCTACCTGGCCATGGCGCTGCAATCCACCGCCGGGGCGAACCTCTCGTTCCTGCGCGACCGCATCCTCTACCACCCCGACGAACTCGCCAGCGACGAGGAGCACCCCGAGGTGTACGAAGTGCTCAACCGCATCGCCGCCCGGGTACCGCCCGGCGCGCGCGGCCTGATCTACACCCCCTGGCTCTTCGGCGAGCGCACGCCGGTGGACGACCCACGGCTGCGCGCAGGGCTCGTCAACCTCTCCCTGGAGCACTCGCGCGAAGACATCTTCCGTGCCTTCCTGGAGGGGGTGGCGCTGAACACGCGCTGGATGATGGAGCCCTTCGCCAGGCTGCTCGGCCGCGATCCCGGCACCGTCACCGCGGTGGGCGGCGGCGCGCAGAGCGAGGTCTGGTGCCAGATCATGGCGGACGTCACGGGCCAGCCGATACGGCAGCCCGACAACCCCATCCAGGCCAACGCGATCGGCGCGGCCTTCATCGCTGGCGTGGGCACCGGCGAGCTGGAGTTCTCCGGGCTGCACCGGCTGCGCCGCACGCGCCGCGTCTACGAGCCCAACGCCGCGCTGCAGCGCCTGTATGCGGACAAGTTCGAGGCCTTCAAGGAAGTGCGCACCCGCCTGGCACCCCTCTACCGCCGGCTGAACGCGCCGGCCACCACCACCGATGCCGCCGCGGCACCGGCCCCCGCCTCCCCCACGGCCGTTCCGGAATCGCCATGAAGCACTTCGCCCAGAAACAGCACGTCGTGGACCTCTGCCTCACCCTGTCGCGCCTCGGCTATTTCGCCGGCACGGGCGGCAACATCATGCTGCGCCTCGATGCCGGGCACGTGGCCGTCACGCCCTCGGCCATCGACTACCACGCGATGCGGCCTGCCGACGTCTGCGTGCTGCGCCTGTCGGACCTGCAGCAGGTCGATGGCGACCGTGCCCCATCGGTGGAGGCTGGCCTGCACGCCGGCCTGCTGCGCGCGCGGCCGGATGCCGGCTGCAGCATCCACACGCACCAGCCCATCGCCAGTGCCCTGGCCCTGCTGGGCCGCGCCGTGCCCGTGCCGCCGCGCTGGCAGGCCAAGCTGGGCCCCTTCCTGCCCATGGTGGGCTACGCCCCTTCCGGCACCGGCCTGCTCGCAGCCAAATTCGCCCATACGGTGCGGCCCGGCACACATGCCTACCTGATGCGCAACCACGGCATCCTGTGCTGCGGCCGGGACAGCCAGGCCGCCCTGCAGGCGGTGGACGACCTGGAAGCCCTGGCTCGCGCACTGCTGGCCGACCGGATCGCAGAACGCGCCGCCACGGCCACCGCCATCGCCGACACCGCCGGCAGCGATGCGCTGTGGCGCGTCCACGACGCGCTCCGGCAGCACGCCGGGCCCCACCCGCCTCGCGCAACCCACTAGCCCCTGCAGACCGCCCCACCCCGGGAAGGCCCGCCCCAGCCCTTTTCTTTCGCCGCCAACGCCATGAGACACCCCGCCCCCCCTCCCTCCGCCCCTGCCGCCACCGGCCCCGCCACGGTGCCTTCCGCCATCTCCGCCTGGCCCGGCACCGCCGCGCTCTATGACCGCTTCGCCGAGCTGGTCCGCCAGCCCATGCGCCCCGTGCGGCGCGATGCCATGCCCAAGGTGCTGCGCTGGTTCGACGAGAAATGCGCGGGATCGAAGCGCCTGGCCGAACAGGCCAGGGCCGTCATCCCCGGCGGCATCCAGCACAACCTGGCATTCAACCACCCCTTCCCCCTGGCCATCGCGCAGGCCGAAGGCGCCTACCTGACCGACGTGGACGGCAACCGCTACATCGATTTCCTGCAGGCCGGCGGCCCCACGCTGCTGGGCAGCAACCATCCGGCCGTGCGCCAGAAAATGCACGAGCTGCTGGACGGCTGCGGGCCGGTCACCGGCCTGCTGCACGAATACGAAGTCAAGCTCGCCGAGCTGGTGTGCCGCCACATGCCCGGCGTGGAGATGCTGCGCCTGCTGGGCTCCGGCACCGAGGCCGTGATGGGCGCGGTAAGGCTGGCGCGGACCTTCACCCGCAAGCACCGGATCATCAAGATCGGCGGCGCCTACCATGGCTGGAGCGACCAGCTCGTCTACGGCATGCGCCTGCCAAACACCGGCCGCATGGAGGCCACGGGCATCCCGCGCGGCGCCACCGGCCCCACGCAGGAATGCCCGCCGAACGACCTCGACGCCCTGCGGCGCAAGCTGCAGCTCAACCGCCTGCGCGGCGGAACGGCGGCGGTCCTGCTCGAACCCCTGGGCCCCGAAAGCGGCACGCGGCCCGTCTTCGCGGACTACAACCGCCAGGTGCGCGCGCTGTGCGACGAGTTCGGCGCGCTGCTGATCTTCGACGAGGTCGTCACGGGCTTCCGCGTCGGCATGGGCGGCGCACAGGCCTATTTCGGCGTCGTGCCGGACATCACCGTGCTCGGCAAGTGCCTCACCGGCGGCTACCCCATGGCCGGCGCCATCGGCGGGCGGCGCGACATCATGATGTCGCTGGTGGGCGGCATCGGCACCACCTCGCGCCGGGCCTTCGTGGGCGGCACGCTCTCGGCCAACCCGCTGTCGTGCGCCGCGGGCTACCACGCCCTCGTCGAGGCCGAGCGCACCCAGGCCGCCGTGGCCGCGGGCCGGGCCGGCGACCGCCTGCGCGCCGGGCTGGAAGACATCATCCGCCGCCGCGGCCTGCCCTACGTGGCCTACAACATGGGCTCCATCGTCCACCTGCAGACCTCGGGCGTGCTGCTGCTGGACACGGGCAGCCTGTGGAAGCTCATCCGGGTGCGCAACGAGGCGAAGGAACGCAAGCACATGATGGAAGAGATCGGCGCGGCCTACACCGCGCACGGCCTGGTCACGCTGGCGGGCAGCCGCATCTACACCAGCCTGGCCGATACGGACGGCGTCATCGACGACGCCCTCAACCGCTTCGACGACGTGTTCGCGCTGGTGTGAGGAAGACTGCCATGGACGCAACCCTCGAGCAACTCTGGCACACGCTGCGCGACCGCCTGGAGGCCCGTCAGCTGCTGGGCGGCCGCCGGCCGGCGCTGTCGCTGCGCATTCCCGGCACCGGCGACATGTGGTTCGGCCGCGCGGCAGACGTCGCGCCGCGCCGCCTGCCCCTGCTCGGCCTGGACGAACCGGGCGCCCTGGGACCTGCCGATGCGCGCGCGCCGCTGCATGCGGGCGTGTACGCGCTGCGTCCCGATGTCTGCGCCGTGGCCTCCGGTGGCGGCCCGTTCGGGCTCTGCCTGGAAGGCTTCGGCGGCGCCATGCCCGGCGTGTTCGACGAACAGGTGCGCCACCTCGGCCACATGCCACCGCCCCAGCCCACGGCGGCTGGCGGGCGGCTGCAATCCGCCCTCGGCCGGGGCGGCAACGTGCTGCTGGTGGAGGGCGACCCGCTGGCGCTGGGCATGACCGGCGCGCGGCTGGCGCTCAATGCCGAGCTGTTCGAGAAATGCGCCAAGGCCTACGTGCTCGCCACGGCCAGCGGCGGCGCGGTGCGGCCCCTGCCCTGGATCGTGCGGCACGTGGCGAACCGCCGGCTCATGAAGGACGAGCAAAGTGCCCGGCAGCGCGTGCGGCACGGCCTGCTGCCCGAGGAAAGCAAGGGCTACTGAACATGCTGCTGCCTCCCGCACGCGATAACGCACCCCCGGATGCCTCCGAGGCCGCCGTGCGCGCCCTCTTCGATGCGCAGGCCGCCACGGCCCTGGCGCTGCGCCACTCCGATGCCGCCCGGCGCCGCGGCATGCTGCGCCGCCTGCACCGTGCCGTGCAGATGCGCCGCGAACGCTGGTATGCCGCCTTCCGCGCCGATCTCGGCAAGCCTGCGGTGGAGGTGGAGCTGACCGAACTGCTGCCGGTGCTCGGCGAAGCCGGCCACGCCATCCGCCACCTGCAGCGCTGGATGCGGCCGCGCCGCGTCGGCCCCACGCTCGCCACCATCGGCACCCGGGCGCAAGTGCAATGCCAGCCGCGCGGGCGCTGCCTCATCATCGGCCCGTGGAACTACCCCCTGAACACGGTGCTGGGCCCGCTGGTCTCGGCCGTGGCGGCCGGCAACACGGCCATCGTCAAGCCCTCGGAATTCACGCCGCACGTGAATGCCCTCGTCGCCGAGGTCATCGCGGAAGTGTTCGATTCCGCCGAAGTGGCCGTGGTCGAGGGCGGCGTGGCCACCGCCACGCACCTGCTGGCCCTGCCCTTCGACCACATCTTCTTCACCGGCTCACCCGCCGTGGGCCAGGTGGTGATGGCCGCGGCGTCGCGCCACCTCGCCTCCGTCACCCTGGAGCTGGGCGGCAAGTCGCCCGCGATCGTGGATGCGAGCGCCGACCTGCCCGCCGCCGCGCGCATGCTGGCCTGGGGCAAGCTCGCCAACGCCGGCCAGACCTGCGTCGCACCCGACCACGTGCTCGTGCACCGCAGCGTTGCGGCCCGCTTCGCCGAATGCTGGCGCGAGGCGGTCGCGCGGCACTACGGGCGCGGTGCGGACACGGTGGCCGCCAGCCCCGACCTCGGGCGCATGGTGAGCGTGCGCCATGCCGCGCGCGTGGCGGAACTGCTGGACGATGCGCTCGCGCGCGGCGCCGTGGCGCTGGACGGCGGAACGCACGACGCGGCCGCGCGCTACGTCGCGCCCACCCTGCTGGCCGAGGTGCCGGAAGACGCCCGCATCGAAGCCGAGGAAATCTTCGGGCCGGTCATGCCGCTGCGCACCTTCGACACGCTGGACGAAGCCATCGCGCGCGCCAACGCCGCGCCCAAGCCCCTGGCCCTCTACATCTTCAGCCGCGACCGGGAGGCCATCGCCCGGGTGGCGGCGCGCACCAGCTCCGGCAGCCTGGGCGTGAACCTGTGCGTGCAGCAATACGCCCATGCCGGCCTGCCCTTCGGCGGCGTGAACCGCTCCGGGCTGGGCAGCGCCCATGGCTGGCACGGCTTCCGCGCCTTCTCGCATGAGCGTGCCTGCCTGGCCGACGGCCCGCTCAACGGGCTGCGGCTGCTGTTCCCGCCCTACACGCGCGCCCGGCTGGCGCTCGCGCGCCTGCTGGTCGGCCTCGCGGGCCGGCACTGAGCGCCCGCGGGACGCCGCTCAGAACGCGCCGGGGTAGGCGCCGCCGTCCGCCAGCACGTTCTGCCCGGTCACATAGGCTGCCTGCACGCTGCAGAGGAAGGCGCAGATCGCGCCGAATTCCTCCGGCGTGCCGTAGCGGCCGGCCGGAATGGCCGCCTGCTGGGCCCGGCGCACATCGTCCCCGCTCTTGCCCGACTTCTTCACGGCCGCCTGGATCGTGGCCGCCAGCCGGTCGGTGTCGAACTTGCCGGGCAGCAGGTTGTTGATGGTCACGCCCTTCGCGGCGATCCCGCTGCGCGCGGCACCCGCCACGAACCCCGTGAGGCCGCTGCGCGCGCCGTTGGACAGGCCCAGGATGTCGATCGGCGCCTTCACCGCGCTCGACGTGATGTTCACGATGCGGCCGAAGCCGCGCGCCGCCATGCCGTCCACCGTCGCGCGGATCAGCTCGATCGGCGTGAGCATGTTGGCATCCACCGCGCGGATCCAGGCCTCGCGGTCCCACTCGCGGAAATCGCCGGGCGGCGGGCCGCCCGCGTTCGTCACCACGATGTCGAAATCGCGCCCCGGCCCGCCGGGCGCGGCGAACGCCGCCTCGCGCCCTCCGGGCGTGGTGATGTCGGCGGCCACGGCCACCACCTGCGGCGGGGGTCCCTTCTGCCCCGCGGCCGCCGTGATCTCCGCACCCGCGGAAGCCAGCCGCGCGGCCGCCAGGCGCAGGTCCTCGGGGTTGCGCGCATTGATGACCACGTTCACGCCCTCGCGCACCAGCGCCTCGGCGCAGCCGTAGCCCAGGCCCTTGCTCGCGCCGCAGACCAGTGCCCATTTGCCCGTGATACCCAGATCCATAGTGCTTGTCCTTTCGTTCCGCGCCGTGCCGCACGGTGCGGCAACGCAGTGGTGGTTGGTGGCGCGCCCGGCGCCGGAACCGCGATGGTACGGAAGCACGGCATCCGCGTGGGGTGCCGGGGAATAGCGGATGGCGCCTGCCCTTCAGGCCCGCATTCGCGTGAACACGAAGATGCCCGCCATCACCAGCACCGTGCCGGCCGCCACCCAGAGCGTGAACGGCTCGCCCAGCAGCCACACGCCCATCAGGATCGTGGACAGCGGCCCGATCATGCCGGCCTGCGCCGCCGCGCCCGCGCCGATGCGCTCGATCGCCATCATCACCAGCAGCACCGGCACGGCCGTGCACAGCACCGCATTGCATACCGACAGCCACAGCACCTCGGGCGCCACCACGGCCGCCGAGAGCGGGCGCAGCGCCGCGAACTGCGCGATGCAGCACACGCACGCCACCGTGGTGGCCAGCCCCACCAGCCGCAGCGAGCCGACGCGCCGCACCATCTCGCCGCTGTACACCAGATAGACCGCATAGCTCACGGCCGAGAGGAAGACCAGCAGCACGCCCCAGGCCACGTCCTTGCCCTGCAGGCTCGCTTCGTGGCCGAACACCAGCACCACGCCGCAATAGCTGATCGCCATGCCCAGCACCTGCCCGCGGCGGATGCCACGCCCGTACAGCAGCCAGCCCAGCACCACCACCAGCGTGGGGTTGAGGTACAGGATGAGCCGCTCCAGGCTCGCCGTGATGTAGGCCAGCCCGGCGAAATCGAGAAAGCTCGCGAGGTAGTACCCCGTGACGCCCAGGCCCACGATGCCCGCCCAGTCGCGGCGCGACAGCGGCGGCTTGCCCCGGCTCGCCCACCACGCCATCACCGCGAAGATCGGCAGCGCGAACAGCATGCGGTACATCAGCAGCGTGACCGCATCCACCCCATAGCGGTAGGCGAGCTTGACGATGATGGCCTTGCCGCTGAAGGCAATGGCGCCCACGAGGGCGAGGACGAGGCCGGTGGCGGCTTTTGCGGGGGGAGGAGAGGCAGCAGCGGTATCGGAGGGCACGGGACGGGCGCGCGGGCGCGAAGGCGGGGAAAGCAGCAGTGTGGCATGCACCGCGGCGCGCGGCCCGCGGCTTTGCGCAAGGCTGGCAGTGTGGGACGCGATGGGCCGGGAAGCCTCGTTGGCATGGTTGGCACAGAGCAGTCAAGCGGTGACGGCATGCGTTTCGGCGAGTGGAACTGTTACGTCTCGCCACCTATCTCTACCGGGAACCTCTCAAAACCCGGCCACTCCCTTGTTCACCGACAAGACCTGAGCCGTCCTCCTCACCATGATCTCTCCTCGCAGCGCCTTGAAGTTCGATCTGTTTGCCGAGGCGTCGCGCCAGCATAAGAGAGATGAAGTGGGCGATCCGTTGCAGGTAATCGCGCGGCACATCGACTTCGCCGAGCTGGCGCGGCTGGTGGATGCACTCATCGAGCGCGGCGATGGCCGCAAGGGTGGTCGGCCGGCCTATCCCGTCGAGGTGATGGTGCGCATCCTGGTCTTGAAGCGCCTGTACAACCTGTCGGACGAGCAGATGGAATACCAGTTGCTGGACAGGGCGAG
>NZ_FNJL01000030.1 GCF_900104515.1 Paracidovorax cattleyae | reverse complement strand
GAAATGGCAAAAGGTAAGTTCGAACGTACCAAGCCCCACGTGAACGTGGGCACGATCGGCCACGTGGACCATGGCAAGACGACGCTGACGGCAGCGATCGCCACGGTGCTGTCCGCCAAGTTCGGCGGCGAAGCCAAGAAGTACGACGAAATCGACGCAGCGCCCGAAGAAAAGGCCCGCGGCATCACCATCAACACGGCACACGTGGAGTACGAGACGGCCAACCGCCACTACGCCCACGTGGACTGCCCCGGCCACGCCGACTACGTCAAGAACATGATCACCGGTGCTGCCCAGATGGACGGCGCCATCCTGGTGTGCTCGGCCGCCGACGGCCCGATGCCCCAGACGCGCGAGCACATCCTGCTGGCCCGCCAGGTGGGCGTGCCCTACATCATCGTCTTCCTGAACAAGTGCGACATGGTGGACGACGAAGAGCTGCTCGAGCTCGTCGAAATGGAAGTGCGTGAACTCCTCGACAAGTACGACTTCCCTGGCGACGACACCCCCATCGTGCGCGGCTCGGCCAAGCTGGCCCTCGAAGGCGACAAGGGCCCCCTGGGCGAGCAAGCCATCGACAAGCTGGCCGAAGCCCTGGACACCTACATCCCCACGCCCGAGCGCGCTGTGGACGGTGCCTTCCTGATGCCCGTGGAAGACGTGTTCTCCATCTCCGGTCGCGGTACCGTGGTGACGGGCCGTGTCGAGCGCGGCATCATCAAGGTCGGCGAGGAAATCGAAATCGTCGGTATCCGCGATACGCAAAAGACCACCTGCACCGGCGTGGAAATGTTCCGCAAGCTGCTGGACCAGGGCCAGGCTGGCGACAACGTCGGCCTGCTGCTGCGCGGCACCAAGCGTGAAGACGTCGAGCGCGGCCAGGTGCTGTGCAAGCCCGGCTCCATCAAGCCCCACACCCACTTCACGGCTGAGGTGTACGTGCTGTCGAAGGACGAAGGCGGCCGCCACACGCCCTTCTTCAACAACTACCGTCCGCAGTTCTACTTCCGCACGACCGACGTGACCGGCGCCATCGAGCTGCCGGCCGACAAGGAAATGGTCATGCCCGGCGACAACGTGTCGATCACCGTCAAGCTGATCAACCCCATCGCCATGGAAGAAGGCCTGCGCTTCGCCATCCGCGAAGGCGGCCGTACGGTCGGCGCCGGCGTCGTGGCCAAGATCATTGCTTAAATTCGAGCAATAAGGAATCCGCCATGTCCAAGCAAAAGATCCGCATTCGCCTGAAGGCTTTCGATTACAAGCTGATCGACCAGTCCGCCGCCGAGATCGTTGATACCGCCAAGCGCACCGGCGCCATCGTCAAGGGCCCCGTGCCCCTGCCGACGCGCATGAAGCGTTTCGACATCCTGCGTTCGCCCCACGTCAACAAGACGTCGCGCGACCAGTTCGAGATCCGCACGCACCAGCGCCTGATGGATATCGTCGATCCCACCGACAAGACCGTGGACGCGCTGATGAAGCTCGACCTGCCGGCCGGCGTGGACGTCGAGATCAAGCTGCAGTAAGCACTGCGCAGCACCCTTGCATGGCGCACCCCGGCCGGGGTGTGCCGTGCTTCCAACGCGGACTTGCCTGCAAAGGCAGTCCGCGTTATACTTTGAGGCTTCGCATTTTTGCGTCCGAATAAGCGGGTGCAAGGCTGCGAAGTTTTATCAACCTTCTTTCGCGCACATTGGTGCCAAGCCGTCGAGGCCTGCGCCCGTCGTGCAAACGTCCTGGCCAATTGAAGTCGGGGCGGCGGAAGCTTTGGAGAACAACCAATGAGTCTGAGCAACTCCCTCGGGTTGCTGGGCCGCAAGGTGGGCATGATGCGTCTGTTCACCGATGACGGGGACGCAGTGCCCGTCACGGTGGTGGATGTGTCCAACAACCGCGTGACCCAGGTGAAAACCCAAGAGAACGATGGCTACGTGGCCTTGCAGGTCACGTTCGGTTCGCGCAAGGCATCTCGCGTGACCAAGCCCGAAGCCGGCCACCTTGCCAAGGCAGGTGTGGAAGCCGGTGAAATCATCCGTGAATTCCGCGTGACCGCAGAAACCGCTGGCAAGTACGCCACCGGCGCTGCAGTGCCCGTGGCGGACGTGTTCTCCGTGGGCCAGAAGGTCGATGTGCAAGGCACCTCGATCGGTAAGGGCTACGCCGGCACGATCAAGCGCCACAACATGGCCTCGCAGCGCGCGTCGCACGGTAACAGCCGTTCGCACAACGTGCCCGGCTCCATCGGCATGGCGCAGGATCCCGGTCGCGTGTTCCCCGGCAAGCGCATGACGGGCCACCTCGGCGACGCCACCACCACCACGCAGAACCTCGACGTCATCCGCGTCGACGAGGCACGCCAGCTCCTCCTGATCAAGGGCGCCATTCCGGGCTCCAAGGGCGGCTTCGTGACCGTGCGTCCCGCCGTCAAGGCCAAAGCTTCCCAAGGAGCGAACTAATGCAGCTCGAACTCCTGAATGACCAAGGCCAGGCCGCGTCCAAGATCGACGTGCCCGAAACCGTGTTCGATCGCCAGTACAACGAAGACCTGATCCACCAGATCGTCGTGGCCTACCGCGCCAATGCCCGCCAGGGTACCCGCGCGCAGAAGGACCGGGAACAGGTTCGCCACTCGACCAAGAAGCCCTTCAAGCAAAAGGGCACCGGCAACGCACGTGCCGGTATGACCTCTTCGCCGCTGTGGCGTGGGGGCGGTCGCATCTTCCCGAACCTGCCTGAAGAAAACTTCACGCAGAAGATCAACAAGAAGATGTACCGCGCCGGCATGGCGTCCATCCTGTCGCAGCTGGCCCGCGAAGGCCGCCTGGCCGTGGTGGATTCGCTGACGGTGGAAAGCCCGAAGACCAAGGCGCTGGCCGACAAGTTCAAGGCCATGAACCTGCAATCGGTGATGGTGATCGCCGATGAAGTGGACGAAAACCTGTACCTCGCTTCCCGCAACCTGAAGAACGTGTTCGTCGTCGAACCGCGTTATGCAGATCCGGTGTCGCTGGTGCATTACAAGAAAGTGCTCGTCACCAAGGGCGCTATCGACAAACTCAAGGAGATGTTCGCATGAGCACGACCCAGTTTGACGAAGGCCGTCTGATGCAGGTTCTGGTCGCTCCCATCGTGTCCGAGAAGGCCACCATGGTTGCCGAGAAGTCCAATGCTGTGACGTTCAAGGTGCTGCAGAACGCAACCAAGCCCGAAATCAAGGCCGCCGTGGAATTGATGTTCAAGGTCGAGGTCAAGGGCGTTTCTGTGGTGAACACCAAAGGCAAGACCAAGCGCTTTGGCAAGACCATCGGCCGCCGCGACAACGTGCGCAAGGCCTATGTGACGCTGAAGGAAGGTCAAGAGCTGAACCTGTCCGGGGAGGCCGCTTAAATGGCAGTCATCAAGATGAAACCCACCTCGCCCGGCCAACGTGCCGTGGTGAAGGTGACGCGTGACCACCTGTACAAGGGCGAGGCTTTCGCTGCGCTGCTGGAACCCCAGCACCAGAAGTCCGGCCGCAACAACAACGGTCACATCACCACCCGCCACAAGGGCGGTGGTCACAAGCACCACTACCGTGTGGTGGACTTCAAGCGCAACAAGGATGCGATCCCGGCCAAGGTCGAGCGCATCGAGTACGACCCGAACCGTACGGCCCACATCGCCCTGGTGTGCTATGCCGACGGCGAGCGCCGCTACATCATCGCTCCCCGCAATCTGGAAGTCGGCGCCACCATCGTGAGCGGCTCCGAGGCCCCGATCCGCGTGGGCAACACGCTGCCGATCCGCAACATCCCCGTGGGTTCGACGATCCACTGCATCGAGCTCAAGCCCGGTGCCGGTGCCCAGATCGCCCGTTCCGCCGGCACGTCTGCCACCCTGCTGGCCCGCGAAAGCACGTACGCCCAGGTGCGTATGCGCTCCGGCGAAGTGCGCAAGATCCATATCGAGTGCCGCGCCACCATCGGTGAAGTCGCCAACGAAGAACACAGCCTGCGCCAACTGGGCAAGGCCGGTGTGAAGCGCTGGATGGGTATCCGCCCGACCGTCCGCGGCGTGGCCATGAACCCGGTGGATCACCCGCACGGTGGTGGCGAAGGCCGCACCGGCGAAGGCCGCCATGCTGTCGATCCTTGGGGCAATCTGACCAAGGGCTATCGCACCCGCAACAACAAGCGCACACAGGTCATGATCGTGTCGCGCCGCAAGAAGTAAGGGATAACAAATGACTCGTTCTCTCAAAAAGGGTCCGTTTGTTGACCACCACTTGCTGGCCAAGGTCGAAAAGGCCGTCGCCACCAAGGACAAGAAACCAGTCAAGACCTGGTCGCGTCGCTCCATGGTCCTGCCCGAGTTCATCGGCCTGACCATTGCCGTGCACAACGGCAAGCAGCACGTGCCGGTCTATGTCACCGACCAGATGGTGGGCCACAAGCTGGGCGAATTCGCCCTGACGCGCACCTTCAAGGGTCACCCCGCGGACAAGAAGGTCCAGAAGAAATAAGGAGCAGAACATGTCTGAAACACGTGCTGTCCTCCGTGGCGTCCGCCTGTCGGTGGACAAGGGCCGTCTGGTTGCGGACCTGATCCGCGGCAAGAAGGTCGACCAGGCCCTGAACATCCTGACGTTCACGCAGAAAAAAGCTGCCGGCATCGTCAAGAAGGTTCTCGAGTCCGCCATCGCCAATGCCGAGCACAACGACGGCGCCGATATCGACGAACTGAAGGTCAAGACCATCTACGTCGAACAAGGCACGACGCTCAAGCGCTTCACGGCCCGCGCCAAAGGCCGCGGCAACCGCATCAGCAAGCCCACCTGCCACGTGTACGTGACGGTCGGCAACTGAGGCCAAAGGAAGAATATGGGACAGAAAATCCATCCTACCGGCTTCCGTCTGGCCGTGAGCCGCAACTGGGCCAGCCGCTGGTACGCGAGCAACCGTGACTTCGCCGGCATGCTGGCCGAAGACATCAAGGTGCGCGAGTATCTGAAGGCCAAGCTGAAGAACGCCGCCGTGTCGCGCATCCTGATCGAACGTCCTGCCAAGAACGCCCGCATCACGATCTATTCGGCACGCCCCGGCGTGGTGATCGGCAAGAAGGGCGAGGACATCGAGAACCTGAAGAAGGAACTCGCCTCCCGCCTGGGCGTGCCGGTCGCTGTGAATATCGAGGAAGTGCGCAAGCCCGAAATCGATGCCAAGCTGATCGCCGACTCGATCACCCAGCAGCTCGAAAAGCGCATCATGTTCCGCCGCGCCATGAAGCGCGCGATGCAGAACGCGATGCGCCTGGGCGCCCAGGGCATCAAGATCATGTCCGCCGGCCGCCTGAACGGCATCGAAATCGCCCGCACCGAGTGGTACCGCGAAGGCCGTGTGCCGCTGCACACCCTGCGCGCCGACATCGACTACGGCACCTCCGAAGCCAAGACCACCTATGGTGTGATCGGCGTGAAGGTGTGGGTCTACAAGGGCGATACGCTGGGCCGCAACGACCTGCCGGTGGCCGAGACGCCCCGTCCGGAAGAAGAGCGCCGCCCCCGCGGTCCCCGCCGTGATGGCCGCCCTGGTGGCGACCGTGCCGGTGCAGGCCGTGGTCCCCGTCGTCCCATGGGTGGCAATGCCGCTCCGGCCGATGGCAGCGACAAGCCCGCCGGTGCCGGTGGCGCCGATAACACCGCCGTTAAGCGCGTTCGCAAGGTTGACGCGCCCGCTACAGCAGCGGACGGCAAAGGAGAATAACGATGCTGCAACCCGCTCGTCGCAAATACCGCAAAGAGCAGAAGGGCCGTAACACCGGCGTCGCCACCCGGGGCAACTCGGTGGCGTTCGGCGACTTCGGCCTGAAGTGCACGGACCGTGGCCGCCTGACGGCCCGCCAGATCGAGGCCGCACGCCGTGCGATCTCCCGTCACGTGAAGCGTGGCGGCCGCATCTGGATCCGTGTGTTCCCCGACAAGCCGATTTCCACCAAGCCCGCAGAAGTGCGGATGGGTAACGGCAAGGGCAACCCCGAGTACTACGTGGCCGAGATCCAGCCCGGCAAGATCGTCTTCGAAATCGTGGGCGTTCCTGAAGAGCTGGCCCGCGAAGCGTTCCGCCTGGCTGCCGCCAAGCTGCCGCTGCGCACCACGTTCGTGAGCCGCCAGATCGGCGCCTGATCAGGAGAATCGACAAATGACGAAAGCTGCTGAACTGCGCCAGAAGGACGTCGCCGGCCTGGAGGCCGAGATCAAGTCGCTGCAGAAGGCCCATTTCGGCCTGCGCATGCAGAAGGCCACGCAACAACTGGGCAACACTGGCACGTTGCGCATCACGCGCCGCGACATCGCCCGCGCCAAGACCATCCTTGCTGAAAAGCAAGCCGCCAAGTAAGGAGCCGACATGACGGAAGCTAAAAAATCCCTCAAGCGCACCTTGGTTGGCAAGGTGGTCAGCGACAAGCGTGAGAAGACCGTGACGGTGCTCGTCGAGCGCCGCGTGAAGCACCCGATCTACGACAAGATCGTGATCAAGTCGAGCAAGTACCACGCGCACGACGAGAACGGCGAGTACAAGCTGGGCGACACGATCGAGATCACGGAAAGCCGCCCGCTCTCCAAGACCAAGAACTGGGTTGCGACCCGCCTGGTCCAGAAGGCTGCCCTGGTCTGAGTGGTTCTCCACTCTTCCGGCGACACGCCCTCCAGAAACGGCCCACAATCGTGGGCCGTTTTTTTATTTCCGGCGCCGGTGCCTGCGTTCGTGGCGCACCGGCTGGCCCATCCCATTCACCATCCCCCCAACTGGAGAAAAAAGCATGATCAAGATCGGAGAAGCGCTGCCCGCCGTGACGCTGATGGAGTACTCGGAAGTCGAGGGCGGAGGCTGCAGCATCGGCCCCAACCCCGTGGATGTCGCGAAGGCCTCGGCCGGCAAGACGATCGCGCTGTTCGCCGTGCCGGGCGCTTTCACGCCCACCTGCTCCGCCAAGCACGTGCCGGGCTATGTCGAGCAGGCCGACGCCTTCAAGGCGGCCGGCGTGGATGAAATCTGGTGCCTGAGCGTCAATGATGCCTTCGTCATGGGCGCCTGGGCGCGCGACCAGAAGACCGACGGCAAGGTGCGCATGCTGGCCGACGGCGATGCTGCCTTCGCGAAGGCCACCGGCCTGACGCTGGACCTCAACGGCAAGGGCCTGGGCCTGCGCAGCAATCGCTATTCCATGCTGGTCAAGGACGGCAAGGTGGCTTCGCTGAATATCGAGGCGCCCGGCAAGTTCGAGGTGAGCGACGCCGACACGCTGCTGGCCCAGGCCCGCGGCTGAGAGCGGGCCGCACGGCCCTTCTGGCGCCGTTCGTTGGAGCCCGCCTCGCCGGAACCGCTTCGCTGGAACCGCGTGAACCGCTCCAGGCCCTGCCGGCGGCCACTCTCAGTCGATATCGACCTTGAGGTAGTGCGAGCCAGCGATGGGGTTGTGGTAGTAGGGCGGGATTTCCTCGAAACCCAGGTCGGCGTAGAGGGCCCGCGCAGACTCCATGCCGTCCAGCGTGTCCAGAAGCACGCTGGCGTAGCCCGCCTGCCGGGCCACGTCCAGCATGGCTTCCGCCAGTTGCCGCCCGAGGCCGAATCCGCGGAACGCCTTGCGCACGTACAGGCGCTTCATCTCGGCTGCGTTCGGGTAGTCGGCAGTGTCCAGCGGCCGGAGGGCGCAGCACCCTGCGACCGCGCCGTCCACCTCGGCCAGCAGGATCTGCCCCCGCGGCGGGGCATAGTCGCCGGGCAGGTCAGCCAGCTCGGCATCGAAGCCCTGGAACTGCAGGTCGATGCCCAGACTGTCGCCGTATTCACGGAAGATGGCGCGCACGGGCTCCATTTCGGCGGGCTGGCAGGGCGTGAGGAGCGCGATGGAGGGCTGGTCCACGGGAAGCGTCGGGAGGATGGCAGTGGGAACCAGTGTAATGGCATGCCTGAATGCACCGCCACCGGCCCGGTGCCCGCCGCGCGGAGGATCACGTTTCGGCCAGGAGCCGTTCGATCAATTGGTGGAGTTCCGCGAAGTCCGGGGCGCCCACATAGCTCTTCACGATTTCGCCGCGCTTGTTCACGATGAAGGTCGAGGGGGTGAGCTGCACGTCGCCCCAGGCCTTGGCCACCGTTCCGGTGTTGTCGATGGCCACCTTGAAGGGCAGCTGACGGGTCTGCGCGAAGTTCACCACGTAGCTCGGCGGGTCGTAGCTCATGGCCACGGCCAGCGTGTCGAAGCCACGGTCGCGGTACTTGCCGTAGGTGGACACGATCTGCGGCATCTCGGCCACGCAGGTGGTGCAGCTGGTCGCCCAGAAGTTCACGAGGGTCACCTTGCCGCGGAGGTCTGCGGTGGTCTGGCGGCTGCCGTCCAGCAGAACGAAGGTGGATTCAGGTGCCTGGGAGCGTCCCGCGCCCAGGAAGACGAAGGCGCCCACACCCACGAAGGCCGCGACCGCGGCGGCGCCGATCCAATGCTTCAAGCCCATCATGCCGTCCTTCCATCCGTCCGTTCAGGCCGCGCGGCGCGCGAAACGCGGCGCACGGCTGCCATTGTGCCGGACGGGGCGGTCCGGCGCATGCCGCTGGTGGAGCATGCGGACGGCAGAAAAGTTCGGGCTTGATGCGCGTCAACCGCCAGCGGGCTGCCGTCCGCCATGAGGAGGGGCGGGCGCCCGGGCTCCCGCCCATAATGCCGGCATGTCGCGCAACCGCACGCCCTGGATCCTGCTGGCCGGCGCCCTGTCGCTCGGGGGCTGCAGTCCATCGCTGGACTGGCGCTCCGTGCGGATGGACGACGCCGGCCTGACCGCGCTGCTGCCGTGCAAGCCGGAACATGCCGTGCGGCCCGTTGAGCTGCAGGGGCGCTCCGTGGAGCTTTCCATGGCCGGGTGCGATGCCGATGGCGCCACCTTCGCCGTGTCCCACATGGCGCTGCCGCAAGGCGCTGGCGCCGCCGAGGCGGGCGTGGTGCTCGCGCAGTGGCGTGCGGCGACATTGGCGCGTATCGGCGTGCCGGTGGACGCGGCGGGGCCCGGCGCCCCGTTCACGCCTCCCGGTGCGCTGCCGTTGCCGCAATCCGTGCGCCTGCAGGCGCGTGGCGCCGCACCCGGCCAGGGTTCCGCGGTGGCGGTGGATGCCGCATGGTTCGCCCGGGCCGAGGCCGCCGAAGGCGGGCCGCGGATGCGGCTCTTCCACGCGGTGATCTACAGCCCGCAGCCGCGGGCTGCGGTGGCGGACACGTTTTTCCCCGGGCTCGCATTGCGATAATGCGGCTCACCTGATCTCCCCATGAGCACGCGCATCCTCCTCATCGCCCATGCCCCGCTGGCCCATGCGCTGCGCGCCTGCGCCCTCCATGTGTTTCCCGATACCGCCGACGACATCCTGGCGCTCGACGTGCATCCGAATGCCCCTCCCGAGGACACCCTGGCCGCTGCGCGCATCCTGCTGGACGGGGCGGGCGAGGACGCCCCCTTCCTCGTGCTGACGGACGTGTTCGGCGCGACACCCTGCAACGTGGCCCAGCGCCTCGTGGACGGGGAGCGCTCGCGGCTGGTCACCGGGGTGAACCTGCCGATGCTGCTGCGCGCGGTGAGCTACCGCCGCGAGCCGCTCGAGGCGCTCGTCGCCCGCGCGGTCGCGGGCGGCACCCAGGGGGTGATGCAGGTCGCTGTCGCCGCACCCCAGAACCAGACACGACGGTCCCACCATGATCAAGACGAATATCACCATCAGCAATAAGCTGGGCCTGCACGCCCGGGCATCGGCCAAGCTCACCAAGCTGGCGGGCAGCTTTCCCTGCGAGGTGTGGATGGCCCGGGGCGAGCGCCGCGTGAATGCCAAGAGCATCATGGGCGTGATGATGCTGGCCGCAGGCATCGGCACCGAAGTCTCGATCGAGACCGACGGCCCGCAGGAGCAGGAAGCGATGGACGCGCTGCGCGCGCTCGTCGACGGCAAGTTCGGCGAGGGAGAGTGAGGCCGGGAATGACCCCATCCGCAGCCCGTTCCGGAGGCCTCCGATGACATTCGCCGTCCACGGCCTGGCGGTTGCCCGCGGCATTGCCATCGGGCGCGCGGTGCTGGTGGCCTCGAGCCGCGTGGACGTCGCGCACTATTTCATCGAGCCCGACCAGGTGCGCGCGGAGATCATCCGCGTGCGCAACGGGCGCAATGCCGTGGTCGAGGAATTGCAGCGCCTGCAGGCCGAGATGCCTGCCGATGCCCCGCCCGAACTCGCCGCGCTGCTGGATGTCCACCTGATGCTGCTGCAGGACGAAGCGCTCGTGAGCGGCGTCAAGCACTGGATCACGGACCGCCTCTACAACGCCGAGTGGGCGCTGACCACACAGCTGGAGATCATCGCGCGCCAGTTCGACGAGATGGAGGACGAATACCTGCGCGAGCGCAAGGCCGACCTGGAGCAGGTGGTCGAGCGCATCCTGCGGTACATGAAGGGCGTGGCCTGCCCGGTCGCGCCGCCGCCTTCCAGCCCGCGCCGCGGCAGTGCCGCGCTGGGCCTGCAGCAGGACCTGCTGCCCGGCGACATGGTGGACGTGCCGCTGGTGCTGGTGGCGCACGATCTCTCTCCGGCCGACATGCTGCAGTTCAAGCAGAGCGTGTTCGCGGGCTTCGTGACCGACGTGGGCGGCAAGACCTCGCACACGGCCATCGTGGCGCGCAGCATGGACATTCCCGCCGTGGTGGGCGCGCGTGCCGCGAGCCAGCTGGTGCGGCAGGACGACTGGGTGATCATCGACGGGGATGCCGGCATCATGATCGTCGATCCGTCGCCGATCATCCTGGCCGAATACGGCTTCCGCCAGCGCCAGACCGAACTGGAGCGCGAGCGGCTGTCCCGCCTGCGGCACACGCCGGCCGTGACGCTCGATGGCGAGCGCATCGAACTGCTGGCGAACATCGAGCAGCCGACAGACGCAGCCGCGGCCGTGCGTGCCGGCGCAGCGGGCGTCGGGCTGTTCCGCAGCGAATTCATGTTCATGGGCCGCGGCGACCACCTGCCGGGCGAGGAAGAGCAATATCAGGCCTACCGCGCCGCGGTGGAGGGCATGCAGGGCCTGCCTGTCACGCTGCGCACCATCGACGTGGGCGCGGACAAGCCGCTGGACCACAAGGCCGCCAAGGAGGCTGCCAGCCACCTCAACCCGGCGCTGGGCCTGCGGGCCATCCGCTGGAGCCTGGCCGATCCGTCCATGTTCCGCACGCAGCTGCGGGCCGTGCTGCGCGCGGCCGTGCACGGGCCGGTGAATCTGCTGTTCCCGATGCTGGCCCACGTCGGGGAGATCCGGCAGACGCTGGCGCAGGTGGACATGGCGCGTGCGGAACTGGATGCGCGCGGCGTGCCCTATGGACCGGTGCAACTCGGGGCGATGATCGAGGTGCCCGCGGCGGCGCTGATCGTGCGGCGCTTCCTGCAGTATTTCGATTTCCTGTCGATCGGCACCAACGACCTGATCCAGTACACCCTGGCGATCGACCGGGCCGACGAGAGCGTGGCCCACCTCTACGACCCCATGCATCCGGCAGTGCTGCAGCTCGTGGCCGACGTGATCGAGGAGGGCCACCGGCAGGGCAAGAGCGTGTGCCTTTGCGGGGAGGCCGCGGGGGACGTGGCGATGACGCGGCTGCTGCTGGGCCTGGGCTTGCGCAGCTTCTCCATGCATCCCGCACAGATCCTGGCGGTGAAGCAGGAAGTGCTGCGTTCGGACACCCGCAAGCTGGCGCCCTGGGCCCGCACGGTGATCGACGCGGACAGCCCGGCCGACGTGCTGGGCGGCTGACGCCGGGCGCGGTCGGCAGGCTCAGAAGCTCCTGGTCAGCGTGGCGATGAAGCGGCGCCGGTTGGGAGGGTATCGCCCCGCGTCGCCCGGCCCGGTGGCGGCGGCATAGGCCGTGCCCCGCGTGGCCCCCTGCACGGCCCCCGTGAGGGAAAGCCCTTCCCCGAAGTCCCAGGCCGCGCCGAGCTGGTAGTCCACGTAGCTGGGCAGGCCGAGAGCCCGTATGTCGCCGGACATGCGCGTGTAGCCCACGCCGGCCTTGAGTGTCAGGTGGGTAAGCAGTTCCCGGCTGTAGGCCAGGCTGGCATAGCCCGTGCCGAGGCCGGACAGGCCCGAGCCGCTGCTGGCACCGGCATAGCCGAAGTAGTCGCGCGACACTGCGCGGGCGTATTTGAGCGTGAACTGCCCCAGGGTTTCGTCGCTGTAGCCGGCGCTGGCGTACACCTCGCGCGTGTTGCCGGCACGGTTGCCGGGGTAGAGATAGGCCATGGCGCCCAGGTCCAGGTCGATCGGGCCCGCCTTGGTGCGCCAGCCGCCGTAGATGTCGCTCTCCAAACTGTTGCCGCGCTGCCAGTGCACGCTGGAATTCCAGTTGCCCACGTACCAGCCGCTGTCGCCGAAGGCGTAGTCCAGCCCGCCCTGAATGGCTGGCTTGAAGGCGCCCGCGCGGGCGAATCCACCGGCATCGAGCATGTCCTGGTCCTGGCCCCGGAACTTGTAGTTGGTGGTAAGGGTGAGGTTGACGGTGAGCTGGGCCCGGGCTGCGGGCGGGACAGCCAGGCAGGCGGCGAGAAGCGTGAGGGGCAGGGTGAAACGTTGCGAGAGGCGCATGGCAGGAAAGGCCGCGGATGGCGGCGCTGGGATCGGAAGCCGAAAGCGTAGGAAGGCGGGCGTCAAAACGGTGTCAAAAGGGCCGGACGCCGCGTCAATGCGCCATCAAGGAGCCGCCCGCCCCCCGGTTTTTACACCGCGTTTATGCGTGCCCATGGAAGCTGTGCACACTTTTTACGGATGCCTTTCCAGAATGCCTCCATCGCCCGCAAGGGCTGTTGGAGTGCATGACATGGATGTGCTGTGGGTTGCCGCGATCGCGGCGTTGTGGGTGGCCATGGCCGAGGCCGTGGTGATCCTGGGTCGCCACGATGGCCGGCCGCGGGGAGACGCGCGATGATCGGCATCGACGTGCTCTACGGTTTCGGCGCCATCGTCGCGGTGCTGCTGTTCGCCTATCTGGTGTTCGCGCTGATCTGCGCGGAGGAGTTCTGATGACTGCCTCCGCCTGGGGCCTGCTGGCCCTTTTTCTGATCCTGCTGGGCCTGCTGGCGTGGCCGCTGGGCCGGGCCCTGGCCGCGGTGTGCGATGGGCGGCTGCCGGGCTGGATGCACCGAGCGGAAGCGCCGCTCTATCGCCTGGCCGGCGTGCGGCCGGAAGCGGGCATGCACTGGCGCCATTACGCGCTGGCGCTGCTGGCCTTCAATGCACTGGGCGTGTTCGCCGTGTACGCGCTGCAGCGCCTGCAGGGGCTGCTGCCCCTGAATCCGCAGGGCCTGCCCGCCGTCTCGGGGGATTCCGCGTTCAACACGGCCGTGAGCTTCGTGGCGAACACCAACTGGCAGGGGTATGCGGGCGAGTCCACGATGGGTTACCTCGTGCAGATGCTCGGGCTGTCGGTACAGAACTTCCTGTCCGCCGCGACCGGCATTGCCGTGGCCTTCGCACTGGCGCGGGGATTCGCCACGCGCGGTGGCGATGGCGCCGGGCATGTGGGCAACTTCTGGGCGGACATCGTGCGCATCACGGCCTGGGTGCTGTTGCCGCTGTCGTTCGTGCTGGCGATCTTCTTCGTGGGCCAGGGCGTGATCCAGAACTTCACGCCCTACCAGGAAGTGACCACGGTGGAGACGACCATCTACCAGGATCCGCAGCTCGACGCGCAGGGGCAACCCTTGAAGGATGCGTCCGGCAACCCGCTCACGCGCGAGGCCCGCACCCGCGCGCAGACCCTGCCCATGGGGCCCGTCGCCTCGCAGGAGGCGATCAAGATGCTGGGCACGAACGGCGGCGGATTCTTCAACGCCAACTCGGCGCATCCCTATGAGAACCCGACGCCGCTCGCCAATTTCGCGCAGATGCTGGCGATCTTCCTGATCCCTGCGGCGCTGTGCTTCGCTTTCGGCCGCGTGGTGGGGGATTGGCGCCAGGGCGCGGCCATCCTCGCCGCGATGACCCTGATGTTCGTGGTGGCCGTGGTCGCGGTGACGGCGGCGGAGCAGGCGGGCAACCCGGCGCTGTCCGCGCTGGGGGCCGACCCCGTGGCCTCCGCGCTGCAGGCCGGTGGCAACATGGAGGGCAAGGAGGTGCGCTTCGGCATTTCCGCCTCCGCGCTGTTCGCGGCGGTGACCACCGCGGCTTCGTGCGGCGCCGTGAACGGCATGCACGACTCCTTCACGCCGCTGGGCGGGATGGTGCCGATGGTGCTCATGCAGCTCGGGGAGGTGGTGTTCGGCGGCGTCGGCACGGGCCTCTACGGCATGCTGGTGTTCGCCATCCTCGCGGTGTTCATCGCCGGGCTGATGATCGGGCGCACGCCGGAGTACCTGGGCAAGAAGATCGAGGTGCGCGAGATGAAGCTGACCTCCGTCGCCATTCTCGTGACCCCCATCCTCGTGCTGGTGGGCACCGCCGTCGCCGTGCTGGCGGCCGCGGGCCAGGCCGGCATCGCGAATCCCGGAGCGCACGGTTTTTCCGAGGTGCTGTATGCGCTCACCTCGGCCGCCAACAACAACGGCAGTGCCTTCGCCGGCCTGTCCGCGAACACCCCGTTCTACAACGTGCTGCTGGCCCTGGCCATGTGGTTCGGCCGGTTCGGCGTGATCGTGCCGGTGCTGGCCATCGCCGGCTCGCTGGCCGCCAAGAAGCGGTTGCCACCCGGCCCCGGCACCATGCCCACGCATGGCCCGCTGTTCGTGGCGCTGCTGGTCTTCACGGTGCTGCTCGTGGGGCTGCTGAATTACGTGCCTTCGCTGGCGCTCGGCCCGGTGGTGGAACACCTGGTGCTGCAGGCCCGGTGAACGGGCGAGGAGAAGAACGACATGACGACCCCCCAATCCCCGGCCACGGCACCCGCCGCGGTCCCGGTTCCCTCGCGGAACCTCACGCTGTTCGATGCCGCTCTGGTGCGCCCCGCCGTGTGGCAGGCCTTCGCCAAGCTGGACCCTCGCGTGCAGTGGCGCAATCCGGTGATGTTCATCGTTTTCATCGGCAGCATCTTCACGACGCTGCTGTGGCTGCAGGCGTTGACTACCGCGCAGGACATGGGCATGCGCCCGGCGTTCATCCTCGCGGTGGCCGTGTGGCTGTGGTTCACCGTGCTGTTCGCCAACTTCGCCGAGGCGCTGGCGGAAGGCCGCAGCAAGGCGCAGGCGGCCTCGCTGCGCGGACTGCGCAAGGACACCTGGGCCAAGAAGCTCTCCGAGCCGCGCCATGGCGCGCGCTTTCTGCCCGAGCAGGCTACCAACCTGCGCCGGGGCGACGTGGTGCAGGTGGACGCCGGCGACGTGATCCCGCTCGACGGCGAGGTGATCGAGGGCATGGCCTCGGTGGACGAAAGCGCCATCACCGGCGAATCCGCTCCGGTGGTGCGGGAGTCCGGCGGCGATTTCTCCGCCGTGACGGGCGGCACGCGAGTGCTTTCCGACTGGCTGGTGGTGCGCATCACGGTGAACCCGGGCGAGTCGTTCCTCGACCGCATGATCGGCATGGTGGAGGCCGCCAAGCGCCAGAAGACGCCCAACGAGGTGGCGCTCACCATCCTGCTGGTGGCGCTCACCATCGTCTTCCTCGTGGTGACCGTCACGCTGCTGCCGTTCTCCCTCTTCAGCGTGCAGGCATCGGGCGCGGGCTCGGTCGTGTCGCTCACCGCGCTGATCGCGCTGCTGGTGTGCCTGATTCCCACCACCATCGGCGGCCTGCTGTCGGCCGTGGGCGTGGCCGGCATGAGCCGCATGATGCAGGCGAACGTGATCGCCACATCGGGCCGCGCCGTGGAGGCTGCGGGCGACGTGGACGTGCTGCTGCTGGACAAGACCGGCACGATCACGCACGGCAACCGGCAGGCGAGCACGTTCCTGCCGGCACCGGGCGTGACCCGTGCGCACCTGGCCCGGGCCGCGCTCATGGCCTCGCTGGCCGACGAGACGCCCGAAGGCCGCAGCATCGTGGAACTGGCGCGCCGCGAGGGCATCGAGGCCGGCGAAGGCGCCGGCGAAGGCCTCGTGCTGGTGCCCTTCACGGCACAGACCCGCATGAGCGGCGTGGACCTGCCTGCCGGGGCGGGCGCGGACCCCGTGGCGCTGCGCAAGGGTGCCGTGCAGGCCCTGACCCGGTATGTGGACGCCCTGGGCGGCTCGATGCCTGCAGAGGTGGCCCGCGCCGCGGACGACGTGGCCCGCCGCGGCAGCACGCCGCTGGCCGTGGCGGAGGGCAGCCGCGTGCTGGGCGTGGTGGAGCTCAAGGACATCGTCAAGACCGGCATCCAGGCGCGGTTCGCAGAGCTGCGGCGCATGGGCATCAAGACGGTGATGATCACGGGTGACAACCGGCTCACGGCGGCGGCCATCGCCGCGGAGGCCGGGGTGGACGACTTCCTCGCGGAAGCCACGCCCGAGGACAAGCTGGCCCTCATACGCCGCTACCAGTCCGAAGGACGCCTGGTCGCCATGACCGGAGACGGCACGAACGATGCGCCCGCGCTGGCCCAGGCCGACGTCGCCGTCGCCATGGGCAGCGGCACGCAGGCCGCCAAGGAGGCCGGCAACATGGTGGACCTGGACTCCAACCCCACCAAGCTGCTGGAGGTGGTGGAGACCGGCAAGGCGTTGCTGATGACGCGCGGCTCGCTCACCACGTTCTCGATCGCCAACGACGTGGCCAAGTACTTCGCCATCATCCCGGCGATGTTCGTCTCCACCTATCCGCAGCTCGGCGCGCTGAACGTGATGCGGCTGGCCAGCCCGTCGTCGGCCATCCTCTCGGCGGTGATCTTCAATGCGCTGATCATCGTCTTCCTGATCCCGCTCGCGCTCAAGGGCGTGCGCTACCGGCCGGTGGGTGCCGCCGCGCTGCTGCGGCGCAACCTCGCCGTGTACGGGCTGGGCGGGCTCATCGTGCCGTTCATCGGGATCAAGCTCATCGACTGGGCGCTCGCGGCCGTGGGCCTCGTCTGAGCGCAACTTCCGGAGAACCCACCATGAATACCTCCCTGCAATCCCCCGCGAGCGCGTCCGCACCGGCCGCTGCGCCGGCCGGCGAAGGCCAGGCTCCGGCCCGCGGACCGCTGCTGCGGCCCGCGCTGGTGCTCTTCTTCCTGCTGTCCCTGGTCACCGGCGTGCTCTACCCGCTGGCGGTGACGGGCGTGGCGCAGTCCGCCTTTCCGCACGAGGCGGCCGGCAGCCTCGTCCGGGACCAGGCCGGCCATGTCGTAGGGTCCGGGCTGATCGGCCAGAACTTCACCGGGCCGGGGCATTTCTGGGGGCGACCCTCGGCCACCGCGCCCATGCCCTACAACGCAGGCGCCTCGGGCGGCTCGAACCTCGGCCCGGCGAACCCCGCCCTGGCCGAGGCGGTCAAGGCACGCATCGACGCCCTGCGGGCCGCCGATCCCGGCAATACGGCGCCCGTACCGGTGGATCTCGTCACCGCGTCGGCCAGCGGGCTCGATCCGCACATCAGCGTGGCAGCGGCCCTTTATCAGGCGCCCCGGGTCGCCCGGGCGCGGGGCCTGCCGCTGGAGCGCGTGGAAGCCCTGGTGCGCTCGCACACCGAGGCGCCCCTCCTGCCCTGGCTGGGCGAAGCCGGCGTGAACGTGCTGGCCCTCAACCTGGCACTCGACGCGGCGCGCTGAATCCCGGAGACTGCGGTGCCGTGGCATGCCGCTGCGGCCCGACCCCCATCGTTTTCCACGCATGACCGATCCCCGTCCCGATCCCGATGCCCTCATCGCACAAATGCGTGCCGAGGAGCAGCGGGTGCAGCGCGGCAAGCTGCGCATCTATTTCGGCGCCAATGCCGGCGTGGGCAAGACCTGGTCCATGCTGAGCGCCGCGCAGCGCGAGCGGCAGGCAGGGCGCGACGTGCTCGTGGGCGTCGTGGAGACGCACGGGCGCGCGGAAACGGCGGCCCTGCTGGACGGCCTGCCCGTGCTGCCCGCGCGCGCGCTGGAACACCGCGGGCGTACGCGGACCGAGTTCGATCTCGATGCCGCGCTGCAGCGCCGGCCCGCCGTGCTGCTGGTGGACGAACTGGCGCACTCGAACGCGCCGGGCTCGCGCCATGCCAAGCGCTGGCAGGATGTGCAGGAACTCGTGGCCTCGGGCATCGAGGTCTGGACGGCGCTCAACGTGCAGCACCTGGAGAGCCTCAACGGCACGGTGGGGGCGATCACGGGCGTGCGCGTGCACGAGACCGTGCCCGACACGGTGCTCGACGAGGCCGACGAGGTGGTGCTCGTCGATGCCACGCCGGACGAACTGGCCGCGCGGCTGGCCGCGGGCAAGGTGTACCTGCCGCAGCAGGCCGAGCGCGCGGCGCAGAATTTCTTCCGCAAGGGCAATCTGATCGCATTGCGCGAAATCGCCCTGCGGCGCACCGCCGAGCACGTCGAGGACGACGTGCGCGGATGGCGCGTGGAGCAGTCCGGCGGCGGCCACGGCGTGCCGCCGGCCTGGAACACCTCCGGCGCGCTGCTGGCCTGCGTGGGGCCGCACGAGGATGCCGCCCACACCGTGCGCACGGCGGCCCGCCTGGCCGGCCAGCTGAACGTGCGCTGGCATGCCGCCTATGTGGAGACGCCGCGGCTGCAGCGGCTTCCGGCCCCGCAGCGCGACCGCATCCTGGCCGTGCTGCAACTGGCCGAGGGACTGGGCGCGGAAACCGCCGTGCTCACCGGCAACGCCGTGGTGCCCGGGCTTGCGGAGCATGCGCGGCAGCTCAATTGCGCCACCCTGGTGGTAGGCCGTGCCCGCCGGCGGTCCGGCCTGTGGCGGTGGTGGCCGGTGCCCGGGACGGCGGAGGCCATCGGCACCGCCGCGCCCGCACTGGACATCGTGGAGGCAGGCGAGCCCGGCAGCAGCCGCCGCCTGCCGGCCGCATCCTGGCGGCAGGGGAGCGATGCGCAGGAGGACGGCGAGCAGTTGTCCTCCCGCTGGCCCGGCTACGGGGCCGCGGGCGCCGCGAGCGTGGCCGTGACGCTGCTCGCACTGCCGCTGTCCGGCGTGCTGGAACTGACCAACATCGTCATGCTCTACCTGCTCGGCGTGGTGGGCGTGGCCATGCGCTTCGGGCGTGGGCCGGCCGCCCTGGCTGCGCTGCTCAACGTGGCGGCCTTCGACTTCGTCTTCGTGTCGCCCCAGCTGTCGTTCGCCGTGAGCGACATGCAGTACCTCGTCACCTTCGTCGTCATGCTCGGCGTGGGACTGCTCGTCGGACAGTTGACCGCCGGGCTGCGCTTTTCCGCGGGCGTGTCGTCCGGGCGCGAGCAGCGCATGCGTTCGCTGTTCGAGCTCACGCGCGAGCTCTCGGCCGCGCTGGAGGCATCGCAGGTCGTGGAGATCGGCACCGCCGCCGTGCAGCAGCATTTCGGCGGACAGGCCGTGGTGCTCCCGCAGGGGGAGGGCGACCGGCTCGTGCTTCCCGCGCAACTGCCTGCAGGGTTCGACCCGAGCGTGGCCGACTGGACCCTGCGCCACGGCCAGAGCGCGGGCCTGGGCACCAGCACGCTGGCCGCGCAGGGCTGGCGCTACGTGCCGCTCACCGCGCCCATGCGGGTGCGGGGCGTGCTGGCCCTGGCGCCTGCCCATCCGCGCTGGCTGCTGATACCCGAGCAGGCGCGCCATCTCGACACCCTCGCGCGGCAGGTCGCGATCGCGCTGGAGCGGGTCCACTACGTGGAGGTGGCGCAGAGCGCCGTGCTGGACATGGAGTCCGAGCGCCTGCGCAACGCCTTGCTGGGCGCCATTTCCCACGACGTGCGCACCCCGCTCACCGCCCTCATCGCCCTGGCGGAGTCACTGCCGGCGCAGCCCGGCGAGGGGCTGCAGTCGGCGTCGCGCGCCATCGTCCAGCAGGCCCACCAGTTGCACGCCCTGGTCAGCAACCTGCTGGACATGGCGCGCCTGGAAAGCGGCCTGTCCGGCGGCAGCGTAAACCTGCGGCGCGACTGGCAGTCGGTGGAGGAGGTGGTCGGTTCGGCCATCCGTGCGGCGCGGCCCGCGCTGGGCGCGCTGGAGGTGCGCACGGCGCTGCCTCCCGATCTGCCGCTGGTGGAGTTCGATGCGGTGCTCATTGAGCGCGTGCTCGTGAACCTGCTGGAAAACGCGGCCAAGTACGGCGCCGCGCTGATCGAGATCGGTGCTGCCGCTCTGCCCGGAGCACTGCGCCTGCGCGTGCGCGACCACGGCCCCGGCCTGCCCGCGGCGGTGCGGGGGCGCGAGCACACGCTGTTCGAGAAATTCACCCGCGGGCAGGCCGAGTCCGCCACGCCGGGCGTGGGGCTCGGGCTCGCGATCTGCAAGGCCGTGGTGCTGGCGCACGGCGGCGATATCGCGGCTGCCGGTGCGTCGCCGGGCCCCGGGGCAGAATTCACCGTCACGCTGCCCCGGCGCGATCCCCCGGCCCTGCCGGAGCCCGTGGAGCCGCCCGAGCCCTCATCCCCCGACCCTGCACCATGACCATGCACCTGCGTACTGCGATCGTGATCGAGGACGAGCCCCAGATCCGCCGTTTCGTGCGCGGGGCGCTGGAGGAAGAAGGCTGGCAGGTGCATGAGGCCGCCACGCTGCGCGAGGGACTGTCGGCCGCCGGCACGCGCCAGC
Source organism: Paracidovorax cattleyae (assembly GCF_900104515.1). Classification (GTDB taxonomy): domain Bacteria; phylum Pseudomonadota; class Gammaproteobacteria; order Burkholderiales; family Burkholderiaceae_C; genus Paracidovorax; species Paracidovorax cattleyae. The sequence continues at coordinate 55,759 of NZ_FNJL01000030.1, read as the reverse complement.
CCGACCTGCTGGTGCTCGACCTGGGCCTGCCCGATGGCGACGGGCTGACCCTGCTGCGGGACGTGCGCAGCTGGTCGGCCGTGCCCATCATCGTGCTCTCCGCGCGCACCGACGAGTCCGACAAGATCGCCGCCCTCGATGCGGGTGCGGACGACTACCTCACCAAGCCCTTCGGCACGGGCGAACTGCTCGCGCGCGTGCGCGCCAACCTGCGCCGGCCGCGCCCCGCCACCGGGCAGGGCCTGCAGGCCGAAGCCTCCGAGCCCGTGTTCCGCTTCGGCGACATCGAGGTGGACCGGGGGGCGCGCCTCGTGCGGCGTGGGGGCACGGTGGTGCACCTCACGCCCACCGAGTACCGCATGCTCACCGTCCTGGTGGCCAACGCGGGCCGCGTCATCACCCAGCGGCAGCTGCTGCGCGAGGTCTGGGGCCCGGCGCGCTCCGACCAGAGCCACTACCTGCGCATCTACATGGGCCACCTGCGCCAGAAGCTGGAGGCCGACCCCGCGCAGCCGCGCCACCTGCTGACCGAGACCGGGGTGGGGTACCGCCTGGCCGCCTGACGCTTTGCGGCGGATTGACGCGGCGCACCGCGCTTTTTACGCCGTTTTGATGCGGCCGTTCCTAGACTGAAGGCCTGTTCCATCCTGCTTCGCACAAGCGCTCCGCGCCGCACGAAGCCCCAGAGCATGCTGTTGCATCGGATATTTCCAGACGAAGAGGGTGCCGCTGCCGGCGCCGCGTGTTCCAGTGCCCGCCGTGCCCGCCCCGCGGTGCCTGGCGTGGTCCTGCCGGTCCGAATGGCACGGGAGCCGGCACTGCGCGTGCGCCAGCGCCTGCATGCCGCGCTGGGGCCGCTGCTGGGCACCTACCGCCTGTCGGTGGATGCCGTGCGGCCGGTATGCACGGTCTATCTGCATCTGCGCGAGGCCGATATCGGCGAGTGCATGCACCGGCTCATGGCCGCCCTGCCGATGGCGGAATTCGGGCGGATCGGCTGCGTGGCCCATGACGGCCCACGGCCCGAAAACCCCCCGACGCCGGAGGCGTTCCGTGTCCACGCCTGATGTGCCGGCGCTGTGCCAGGCCGGCATGGCCATCCTGGCGCTGTTCATGCCGCTCGCCATCGCCTGGGGCATCGTGCGCTGGAGCATGCGGCGCCCCGGCCGGCGGATACAGGGCCAGACGGACTAGACGGGCTGGACGCCTGCCGCGTGCGCCTGCTGGTCCGCGTGGTAGCTCGATCGCACCATCGCGCCCACGGCGGCGTGGGTGAAGCCCATCTTGTAGGCTTCCTCTTCGTACATCTTGAACGTATCCGGGTGCACGTAGCGGCGCACCGGCAGGTGGCTGTTGGAGGGGGCGAGGTACTGGCCGATGGTCAGCATGTCGATGTCGTGCGCGCGCATGTCGCGCATTACCTGCAGGATCTCTTCATCCGTCTCGCCCAGGCCCACCATGATGCCGCTCTTGGTGGGTACGCCGGGGTGCAGCGCCTTGAACTTCTTGAGCAGGTTCAGGCTGAACTGGTAGTCCGACCCCGGGCGCGCTTCCTTGTAGAGGCGCGGCGCGGTCTCGAGGTTGTGGTTCATCACGTCGGGCGGCGCGGCCTTGAGGATCTCCAGCGCGCGGTCGTCGCGGCCGCGGAAGTCAGGCACCAGGATCTCGATCTGCGTGGCGGGCGAGAGCGCGCGGATGTTCTGGATGCACTCCACGAAATGGCCGCTGCCGCCGTCGCGCAGGTCGTCGCGGTCCACGCTGGTGATCACCACGTACTTCAGCTTGAGCGCGGCGATGGTGCGCGCGAGGTTCAGCGGTTCGTCCTTGTCCAGCGGGTCCGGCCGGCCGTGGCCCACGTCGCAGAACGGGCAGCGGCGCGTGCACTTGTCGCCCATGATCATGAACGTGGCCGTGCCCTTGCCGAAGCATTCGCCGATGTTGGGGCAGGAGGCCTCCTCGCACACCGTGTGCAGCTTGTGCTCGCGCAGGATCTCCTTGATCTCGTAGAAACGCGTGGTGGGCGAGCCGGCCTTGACGCGGATCCACTCGGGTTTCTTCAGCACCTCGCCCTGCTCCACCTTGATGGGGATGCGCGAGAGCTTCGCGGCGGCCTTCTGCTTGGCGAGCGGGTTGTAGGCGACGGTGGATTGCGCTTCGCGCACGACTTCGGGAGTGCTCATGGCTGGTGCTGAGGTCAGGGCGCGAGGCGGATGGCCAATTGGCTGGCCAGCACGGAAGCCGCTTCGTCCCAGGTGGTGTGCACGCCGATTGTAGAAAGGTCCACGGTCGGCAACCCTGCGTAGCCGCAAGGGTTGATGCGCGAGAAGGGTTCCAGGTCCATGTCCACGTTGAGTGCCACGCCGTGGTAGGTGCAGTGGCGCGAGACCTTGATGCCGAGTGCGGCGATCTTGCCCAGGCCGGAAAAATCGGGGCTGGCCGCGGTTGCCGAAGGTTCGGCCTTCTGCGGGCGCTGGGGCAGCATGGCGTGGTTGCGCGGATCGTCCAGCCGCACGTAGATGCCCGGCGCGCCGGCCACGCGGTGGCCCGTGATGCCGAAGTGCGCGAGGGTGCGGATCGCGGCCTCTTCCACGCGGTGGACGTATTCCTTCACGTAGTAGCCGGCGCGCCGCAGATCGACGAGCGGATAGGCCACCACCTGTCCGGGCCCGTGGAAGGTGACCTGCCCGCCGCGGTTGGTGGCGACCACGGGGATGTCGCCGGGGGCCAGCAGGTGGTCGGCACGGCCCGCGAGGCCCTGGGTGAAATGGGGTGCGTGCTCGCACACCCAGAGCGCATCGGGCGTGTCGTCGGTGCGCTGCGCGGTGAACGCCTGCATGGCGTCCACGGTTTCGCGCAAGTCCACCCGCCCGAGCATCCGCACCTGCATCGCCGTGGCCTGGATCAGAGCACTACCTTCACCATCGGGTGCGAAGAGAGCGCGCGGTACAGGTCGTCGAGCTGCTCGCGGCTGGTCGCCGTCACCGTGAGGGTCACGCCCAGGTAATTTCCCTCGCGGCTGTCACGCAACTCGATGGTGGAGGCGTCGAACGAGGGATCGAAGCGGCGGGCCACCTCGGTCAGCGCATGGACGAACCCGTCGGCCTTGCGGCCCATGACCTTGATGGGAAAGCGGGAGGGGTAATCGATGAGCGATTCCTTGCGCGGATCGCCCTCGGATCCGATCACCGGGGAAGGGGTGGGGGGCTGTGTCATGCGATGATTGTCGGCGAAGCAGGGGATGGGCACCGGGGTGTGGCGATGCGCCACGCTGGTGCCCGCAGGAGGCCTGGTTCACCCAACGGGTGCACCGTTGCGCGCCGTTGTCGCACGCGCGCCCCGAGGCATTGCAGGATGCAACGGGTTTTTACTTATAATCAAGGGCTTTGTAAGAAGTTCCAGCCCGGATGCCGGGCGTCCAGCAGGCGTTGACCAACCATGAAAACAGACGCTACGGACATTGGAACTGAGGTCGAGGATTCCGGTTTCAAGCCCCTTTCTACCGCCGAGGCGCAGGAATGGCGGCAGCGACATCCACCCATGTCCATCTGGCGCATCGTTGCAGGCCAGGCGGTGGTGGGGCTCGCTGCGGCCCTGGTGGCCTGGGTGGTGACCGGACGCTCCCATGTCGCCTGGTCCACGGGTTACGGAGCGCTGGCGGTGGTTCTTCCCGCAGCGCTCTTCGCCCGGGGCATGGCGCGCAGGAGATGTTCCGCCGGGGGCGCCCTGGCGGGTCTCTTCGGATGGGAGCTGGTCAAGATTGCTTTGACCGTCGCCATGCTGGCGGCGGCGCCCCGGCTGGTGCCGGGATTGAGCTGGCTGGCTCTGCTCGCCGGCATGGTGGTGACGATGAAAACGTACTGGATCGCGCTCATGGTGCGGTCCGGTGTCCGCAAACCGATTGATTGAGAGAAGAGTTGTCCGATGGCCGCAGAAGCGCATGCCCCGACTGCCAGTGAATACATCGTTCACCACTTGCAGCATCTTCAGAACATCAAGCAGAAGTCCATCGTCGATTTCTCCGTGGTGAACTACGACTCCGTCATCGTGGGCCTGGTGCTCGGTGCGATCGCCCTGTTCACCTTCTGGATCTGCGCCCGCAAGGCGACTTCCGGCGTGCCGGGCCGCTTCCAGGCCGCCGTCGAGATCCTCGTGGAGATGGTGGACAACCAGGCCAAGGCCAACATCCACAACGCCGAGAGCCGCAAGTTCATCGCGCCGCTGGCCCTCACCGTGTTCGTGTGGATCTTCCTGATGAACGCGATGGACATGCTGCCCGTGGACCTGCTGCCCGCCATCTGGGCCCAGATCTACGGCGCCGCAGGCAACGACCCGCACCACGCCTACCTGCGCGTCGTGCCCACGGCCGACCTCTCCACCACGCTGGGCCTGTCCACGGCCGTGCTGATCCTCTGCCTGTACTACAGCGTGAAGATCAAGGGCCTGGGCGGCTGGGCGCACGAACTCGTGACCGCTCCGTTCGGCACGAGCAAGAATCCCGTCTTCGCCCTGATCCTGGGCGTGGTCAATCTGCTGATGCAGATCATCGAATACGTTGCCAAGACCGTGTCGCATGGCATGCGGCTGTTTGGCAACATGTACGCTGGTGAGTTGGTGTTCATGCTGATCGCCCTGATGGGCGGCGCGGCAGCCATGTCGCTTTCCGGTGTGTTGCTCCCCGTGGGGCACATCATTGCGGGCTCTATCTGGGCGATCTTCCACATCCTGGTGATCACCCTGCAGGCCTTCATTTTCATGATGCTGGCGCTGATCTACCTCGGCCAGGCGCATGACGCTCACTGAGCCTTCCCTTTCCTTCCTTCTCAACCTTTCTTTCTTTTCATCCTAGGAGTCATCATGGAAAACATTCTCGGTCTCGTCGCTCTGGCTTGTGGTCTGATCGTGGGTCTGGGCGCCATCGGCGCATCGATCGGTATCGCTCTGATGGGTGGCAAGTACCTCGAAGCTTCCGCCCGCCAGCCCGAGCTGATCAACGAACTGCAGACCAAGATGTTCATCTTGGCCGGCCTGATCGACGCCGCCTTCCTGATCGGCGTTGCCATCGCCCTGCTGTTCGCCTTCGCCAACCCCTTCGTCCTGGCCTGATTCCCGACCAACGCCCAACTAGAAAGGTGTTGCCGTGAGTATCAACGCGACCCTGTTCGTTCAGGCCATCGTCTTCCTGATCCTGGTGCTGTTCACGATGAAGTTCGTGTGGCCCCCGATCGCGAAGGCACTGGATGAGCGAGCCCAGAAAATCGCCGAAGGCCTCGCTGCTGCCGACCGCGCCAAGTCCGAACTCGTCGCCGTGAACCAGCGCGTCGAGACCGAACTCGCGCAGACGCGCAACGAGACGGCATCGCGTCTTGCGGACGCCGAGCGCCGTGCCCAGGCCATCATCGAAGAAGCCAAGGCCCGTGCGAGCGAGGAAGGCAACAAGATCGTCGCCGCTGCCCGTGCCGAGGCCGAGCAGCAGACGGTCCAGGCCCGCGAGGCCCTGCGCGAGCAGGTGGCCGCGCTGGCCGTCAAGGGTGCCGAGCAGATCCTCCGCAAGGAGGTCAACGCCGGCGTCCACGCCGATCTGCTGAACCGGCTCAAGACCGAGCTGTAAGTAAGGGACGCAACCATGGCTGAACTCGCCACCATTGCCCGCCCTTACGCGGAAGCCCTGTTCAAGGCCTGCGCTGCCCAGCCGGGCGCCGACCTGGGCAGCACCGTCGCCTGGGTGGACGAACTGGCGGCGATCGCTGCCGACCCGCAGGTGCGGCAGCTGGCCGACAACCCCAAGATCGAGCCCGGACAGCTGTTCGACCTGATCGCCGGGGTGGTGCGCGCGCCGCTCTCCGATGCGGCCCGCAACTTCCTGCGCGTGCTCATCGACAACGGCCGCCTCGAAGCGCTGCCCGAGGTGGCGGCGCAGTTCCGCGCCCTGGTCAACCGGCAGAGCGGCTCGTCCGACGCGGTGGTCCACAGCGCGTTCCCGATCGATGCCGCCGCGCTGGCGGAACTCGGCGCCTCGCTGGAGAAGCGCTTCGGCCGCAAGCTGAACCTCTCCGTGCAGATCGACGAGTCGCTGATCGGCGGCGTGCGCGTGGCCGTGGGCGACGAGGTGCTCGACACCTCCGTCAAGGCCCGTCTGGAACAAATGAAAGCGGCCCTCGTCGCGTAAGCGCCCGAGGTTTCGGCTAACCCAAGAAAGAAGGAAAGAGTCATGCAACTCAATCCCGCAGAGATTTCTGAACTGATCAAGAGCCGCATCGAAGGTCTGGCAGCCAGCAGCGATATCCGCAACCAGGGCACCGTGGTGTCCGTGACCGACGGCATCGTGCGCGTCCATGGCCTGTCGGACGTGATGCAGGGCGAAATGCTCGAATTCCCGGCCACCCAGGACGGCCAGCCCTCCTACGGCCTCGCACTGAACCTCGAGCGCGACTCCGTCGGCGCCGTGATTCTGGGCGAGTACGAGCACATCTCCGAAGGCGACACCGTGAAGTGCACGGGCCGCATCCTGGAAGTGCCCGTGGGTCCCGAACTGGTCGGCCGCGTGGTGAACGCACTGGGCCAGCCCATCGACGGCAAGGGCCCGATCAACGCCAAGCTGACGGACGTGATCGAGAAGGTCGCTCCCGGCGTGATCGCGCGCCAGTCCGTGGACCAGCCGCTGCAGACCGGCATCAAGTCCATCGATGCCATGGTGCCCGTGGGCCGTGGCCAGCGCGAGCTGATCATCGGTGACCGCCAGACCGGCAAGACGGCCGTGGCCATCGACGCCATCATCGCCCAGAAGGGCCAGGGCGTGACGTGTATCTACGTCGCGATCGGCCAGAAGGCATCGTCGATCAAGAACGTGGTGCGCGCCCTGGAACAGGCCGGCGCCATGGAATACACGATCGTGGTGGCGGCATCCGCTTCCGAGTCCGCTGCCATGCAGTACGTGTCGGCCTACTCCGGCTGCACGATGGGCGAGTACTTCCGCGACCGCGGCGAAGACGCGCTGATCGTCTATGACGACCTGTCCAAGCAGGCCGTGGCCTATCGCCAGGTCTCGCTGCTGCTGCGCCGTCCGCCGGGCCGCGAAGCCTACCCCGGCGACGTGTTCTATCTCCACAGCCGCCTGCTGGAGCGCGCAGCCCGCGTGAACGCCGACTACGTCGAAGCCTTCACCAAGGGTGAAGTCAAGGGCAAGACCGGTTCGCTGACGGCCCTGCCGATCATCGAGACGCAGGCCGGCGACGTGTCCGCCTTCGTTCCGACCAACGTGATCTCGATCACGGACGGCCAGATCTTCCTGGAAACCAGCCTGTTCAACGCCGGTATCCGCCCCGCCATCAACGCCGGTATCTCCGTGTCCCGCGTGGGTGGCGCTGCCCAGACCAAGATCATCAAGGGCCTGTCCGGCGGTATCCGTACCGACCTGGCGCAGTACCGCGAGCTGGCTGCGTTCGCGCAGTTCGCATCCGACCTGGACGAAGCCACCCGCAAGCAGCTCGACCGCGGTGCCCGCGTGACCGAACTGCTCAAGCAGGCCCAGTACAGCCCCCTGCCCATCTCGCTGATGGGTTCGACGCTGTTCGCAGTGAACAAGGGCTTCATGGACGACGTGGACGTGAAGAAGGTGCTCGCCTTCGAATCCGGCCTGCACCAGTTCCTCAAGACCAGCCATGGCGCCCTGCTGGAGCGCCTGGAGAAGAACCGCGCCTTCGACAAGGAAGGCAAGGACGAGGCCGAACTGACGCAAGCCATCACGGCCTTCAAGAAGTCGTTCGCCTAAACCGGACGAGGACCCATCATGGCAGCAGGCAAGGAAATACGCGGCAAGATCAAATCGGTGGAGAACACCAAGAAGATCACCAAGGCCATGGAAATGGTGGCCGCTTCCAAGATGCGCAAGGCGCAGGACCGCATGCGTGCCGCACGGCCTTACAGCGAGAAGATCCGCAACATCGCGGCGAATCTCGGCCAGGCCAATCCCGAGTACGTCCATCCCTTCATGAAGTCGAACGACGCCAAGACGGCCGGCTTCATCGTGGTGACGACGGACAAGGGCCTGTGCGGCGGCATGAACACCAACGTGCTGCGCGCCGTGACGGCCAAGCTGCGCGAACTGCAGTCGCAGGGCGTGTCCACGCAGGCCGTCGCGATCGGCAACAAGGGCCTGGGCTTCCTGAACCGCGTCGGCGCCCAGGTGGTGTCGCATGCGACCGGCCTGGGGGACACCCCCCACCTGGACAAGCTGATCGGCCCCGTGAAGGTGCTGCTCGACGCCTATGCCGAAGGCAAGATCAACGGCTTGTACCTTGCGTACACGAAGTTCATCAACACCATGAAGCAGGAATCGGTCGTCGAGCAGCTGCTGCCGCTCTCTTCCGAGAAGATGCAGGCCGAGAAGACCGAGCACGGCTGGGACTACATCTACGAGCCCGATGCCCAGAGCGTCATCGACGACCTGCTCGTGCGCTACGTGGAGTCCCTGATCTACCAGGCCGTGGCCGAGAACATGGCGTCCGAGCAGTCGGCGCGCATGGTGGCCATGAAGGCCGCCACGGACAACGCGGGCAACGTCATCGGCGAACTCAAGCTGGTCTACAACAAGACGCGCCAGGCCGCGATCACGAAGGAACTTTCGGAGATCGTCGCGGGTGCCGCGGCAGTTTAAATTTTTGGAGCAAATGCAATGGCTCAAGAGAACACCCAAGTGAACGCTGGCGTTCAGGGCAAGATCGTTCAATGTATCGGCGCCGTGGTGGACGTCGAGTTCCCGCGCGACCGGATGCCCAAGGTGTATGACGCGCTCAAGCTCGAAGGCTCCCCCCTGACGCTGGAAGTGCAGCAGCAACTCGGCGACGGCGTGGTGCGTACCATCGCCCTGGGTTCGTCCGACGGCCTGCGCCGCGGCCTGATGGTGTCCAACACCGGCAACCCGATCACCGTGCCCGTGGGCAAGGCGACGCTGGGCCGCATCATGGACGTGCTGGGTTCGCCCATCGACGAGCGCGGTCCGGTCAGCCAGGAGCTGACGGCCTCCATCCACCGCAAGGCCCCTGCATACGACGAACTGTCGCCGTCGCAGGAGCTGCTGGAAACCGGCATCAAGGTGATCGACCTGGTGTGCCCGTTCGCCAAGGGCGGCAAGGTGGGCCTGTTCGGCGGCGCCGGCGTGGGCAAGACCGTGAACATGATGGAACTCATCAACAACATCGCCAAGGCCCACAGCGGTCTGTCGGTGTTCGCTGGTGTGGGCGAGCGTACCCGTGAAGGCAACGACTTCTATCACGAAATGGCCGATTCCGGCGTCGTGAACCTCGAGAAGCTCGAAGACTCCAAGGTCGCCATGGTCTACGGCCAGATGAACGAGCCCCCGGGCAACCGTCTGCGCGTGGCCCTGACCGGCCTGACCATCGCCGAGTCGTTCCGCGACGAAGGCCGCGACGTGCTGTTCTTCGTGGACAACATCTACCGCTACACGCTGGCCGGCACCGAAGTGTCCGCACTGCTGGGCCGCATGCCTTCCGCCGTGGGCTACCAGCCGACGCTGGCCGAGGAAATGGGCCGCCTGCAGGAGCGCATCACCTCCACCAAGGTGGGCTCGATCACCTCCATCCAGGCCGTGTACGTGCCTGCCGATGACTTGACCGACCCGTCTCCCGCCACGACCTTCGCCCACCTGGACTCCACCGTGGTGCTGTCGCGTGACATCGCTTCGCTGGGTATCTACCCCGCCGTGGATCCGCTGGACTCCACCAGCCGCCAGCTGGACCCGCAAGTGGTCGGCGAAGAGCACTACCAGGTGGCCCGCGGCGTGCAGGGCACGCTGCAGCGCTACAAGGAACTGCGCGACATCATCGCCATCCTGGGCATGGACGAACTGGCCCCCGAGGACAAGCTGGCCGTGGCCCGCGCCCGGAAGATCCAGCGCTTCCTGTCGCAGCCGTTCCACGTGGCCGAAGTGTTCACGGGCTCGCCCGGCAAGTACGTCCCGCTGGCGGAAACCATCCGCGGCTTCAAGATGATCGTGGCCGGCGAGTGCGACCACCTGCCGGAGCAGGCGTTCTACATGGTCGGGACCATCGACGAAGCCTTCGAAAAGGCCAAGAAGGTCGCGTAAAGCGGCGCATACGGGCAGCCCGCGTCGTTGCCGTGCTCGCCGTACCCAGGTACGGCTGTGCGCGGCGCCTGGCGGGCCCTCCCGTCTGCTTGCTTTCCCCACCTTCTTTCAGAGCCCAGAGGAAAACCCATGAACACCATCCACGTCGATGTGGTCAGCGCCGAAGAGTCCATCTTCTCGGGTGAGGCGCGCTTCGTCGCGCTGCCCGGCGAGGCCGGCGAGCTCGGCATCTACCCGCGCCACACGCCGCTGATCACCCGCATCAAGCCGGGATCGGTGCGCATCGAGACGGCCGACGGCGGCGAAGAGTTCGTCTTCGTGGCCGGTGGCATCCTCGAGGTGCAGCCCGAGCGCGTGACCGTGCTGTCCGACACCGCCATCCGCGGCAAGGACCTGGACGACGAGAAGGCCAACGCCGCCCGTGCCGCCGCCGAGGAAGCGCTGAAGAATGCCAAGAGCGACGTCGATTTCGCACGTGCGCAGTCCGAGCTGGCCGTGATGGCCGCCCAGATCGCCGCGCTGCGCAAGTTCCGCCAGAAGCGCTGAATCCGGCGTGGCCGGCAACGGCCTTGCGCACCCCTGTCCAGGCCGCCCCACGGGCGGCTTTTTCTTTTTCCCTGCCGCCGGGCCATGGCTCTGATGAGCCGGGCCGGTACTGCGGGGCCCGCATGTTTCGGCTGCCGGAAACTGGGCCGTGGGGTAGGTGCGTTCCGACACCGGCATGCGGCGGGCTGTACGGGAGGGGCAACGGGACGGGCGCTAGCATTCCTCATGCAAGCGCACACCAGGGCTTTCTTCCTTCTACGTACGTCGCATTGGGCGGCGGGGTCAGCGGGGCGGCGGGTTGGCGCTTACCTCCATTCCATGGAAGGGCTCCCGCATGGCGGCTGCTTCCGATGACCTGGTGATCGCGCGGCCCGAAGGGCTCTACTGTCCCCCGGGCGATTTCTATATCGATCCCTGGAAGCCCGTGGAGCGGGCCGTCATCACGCACGGCCACTCAGACCATGCCCGCTGGGGCCACACCCACTACCTGGCCCACATCGACAGCGAAGGCATCCTGCGCACACGGCTCGGGGCCGACATCACGCTGCAGACGCTGCCCTACGGGCAGGCCATCGAACACCATGGCGTGCGCATCTCGCTCCATCCCGCAGGCCACGTGCTCGGGTCGGCCCAGGTGCGGCTGGAGCACGGCGGCCATGTCTGGGTGGCCTCGGGCGACTACAAGACCGGGCCGGACGGTACCTGCGTGCCGTTCGAGCCCGTGCGCTGCGATACCTTCATCACCGAGTCCACCTTCGGCCTGCCGATCTACCGCTGGCCCTCGCAGGAGGCGCTGTTCGCGGAGATCGACGCATGGTGGCGCGCGAACGCCGCCGAGGGGCGGCCGTCGGTGATGCTGTGCTACGCCTTCGGCAAGGCGCAGCGCATCCTGCACGGCGTGGACGCCTCGATCGGGCCCGTCGTGGTCCATGGTGCGGTGGAGCCGCTCAATGCCGTGTACCGCGCGGCCGGTGTGGCGCTGCCCCCGACGCTGCGGGCCACGGACCCGGCCGTGGATGCGAAGCTGCTGCAGACGGCGCTGGTGGTCGCGCCGCCGTCGGCCCAGGGCACGCCCTGGATGCGCCGGTTCCCGCGGCATTCCGATGCCTTCGCGAGCGGCTGGATGCAACTGCGGGGTACCCGGCGCCGGCGCGGCGTGGACCGGGGCTTCGTGATGTCGGACCATGCGGATTGGCCCGGCCTGCAGTCGGCCATCGGTGCCACGGGGGCGGAGCGTGTCTTCGTGACGCACGGCAGCGTGGCGGTGCTGGTGCGCTGGCTCCTGGAGCAGGGCCTGGATGCGCAGTCGTTCCGCACGGAGTACGGCAACGAGGACGACGATGCGGCGCCCGATGCCTCACCGGCCGCACCCCCGGTCGCCGCGCCGGGCGGTGATGCGTCGCCCGTGGAGGATGGCAGGCCGCAAGAGGGCGGAGAGGCGGCGCAATGAAGGATTTCGCAGCCCTCTACCGCGCGCTGGATGCGAGCACGTCCAGCCTCGCCAAGCAGGCGGCGCTGCAGGCCTACCTGCGCGCGGCGCAGCCTGCGGATGCGGCCTGGGCGGTGTATTTCCTCGCGGGCGGCAAGCCGCGCCAACTGGTCCCGACCAAGCTGTTGCGGCAGTTCGCGCGCGAGGCCGCGGGCCTGCCGGAATGGCTGTTCGACGAAAGCTACGAAGCGGTCGGGGACCTCGCGGAAACCATCGCGCTCCTGCTGCCGCCGCCCGCCGAAGCCCATGCGCTGGGCCTGGCCGAGTGGGTGGAACAGCACCTGCTGCCGCTGCGCGGCATGGCACCCGATGCCCTCGGGCCGGTTTTGCGGGCACAGTGGGACCGGCTGGCGCCCGAGGAGCGGCTCGTGTACTTCAAGCTCATCACGGGCGCCTTCCGCGTCGGGGTGTCGAAGCTGCAGGTCACGCATGCCCTGGCGGCCGTGAGCGGCGTGGATCCCAAGCGCATCGCGCAGCGGCTCATGGGCTATACGCACATCGGCGCCCGGCCCGGGCCGGCGGATTACGAACGCCTCGTGGCACCGCTCGCCGATGCCGGACAGGGCACCGACCCGTCCCGCGAAACCAGCGGCCATCCCTATCCCTTCTTCCTGGCGCACCCGCTGTCGCTGCCCGTGGAGCAGTTCGAGCCCGCGCTCGGGCCGCCCGGTGACTGGATCGTGGAGTGGAAGTGGGACGGCATCCGCGCCCAGCTGGTGCGGCGCGCGGGCGCCACCTGGCTCTGGTCGCGCGGTGAGGAGCTGGTCAGCGACCGCTTCCCCGAACTGCAGCGCCTGGGCCAGGAGGCCCTGCCGGACGGCACGGTGCTCGATGGCGAGATCGTCGTCTGGCAGCATGCCGAGGGCGATGTGCCGGCACGCGTGCGTCCCTTCGCCGACCTGCAGAAACGCATCGGCCGCAAGACGCTCGGCCCCAAGCTGCTGCGCGAGTTGCCCGTGGTGCTGCTGGCCTATGACCTGCTGGAAGAGGAGGGCAAGGATCTGAGGGCGCTGCCGCAGCATGAGCGCCGGAAGCGGCTCGATGCGCTGCTCGCGCGGGTGTCGCATCCGGCGCTCGTCGCCAGTCCCCTGCTCCACGGCAGTGGCTGGGAGGAACTGGCGGAACAACGCATCCATGCCCGCGCCCTGGGCGTCGAAGGCATGATGCTCAAGGCCCGGGGCGCGCAGTACGGCGTGGGCCGCACCAAGGACGTGGGCACGTGGTGGAAATGGAAGATCGACCCCTTGAGCGTGGATGCGGTGCTCATCTATGCGCAGCGCGGCCACGGGCGGCGCGCCAGCCTGTACAGCGACTACACCTTCGCCGTCTGGGACGGGCCGCCCGGCGCGGAAGGCCGCGCGCTCGTGCCCTTTGCCAAGGCCTATTCCGGCTTGACCGACGCGGAGATGGCGCGGGTGGACGCAGTCATCCGCCGCACCACGGTGGAGACCTTCGGGCCGGTGCGCAGCGTGAAGCCCACGCTGGTGTTCGAGCTCGGCTTCGAGGGCATCGCCCGCAGTACGCGGCACAAGAGCGGCATCGCGGTGCGGTTTCCGCGGATGCTGCGCTGGCGGGAGGACAAGCCGGTGGAGGAGGCGGATTCGCTGGAGACGCTGGAGGGGCTGCTGCCGAGGTCGGACCCCTGATGCGGAAGACAGGCCACACCGATGACTTCCGCGTCCCATAGCCGCCAGCGCGTGCCGCGCTCCCGCTCGATCGCGCAAGCCTGGGTCGCCGCGCGCGGCTGGCGCCCCTTCCCCTTCCAGCGCGAGGTCTGGCGCGCCCTTGCCCAGGGTCGCAGCGGGCTGCTGCATGCGACCACGGGGGCCGGCAAGACCTATGCGGTATGGCTCGGCGCACTCCAGGCCTTCGGCGCCGCGGACGCCGCGCGGGTTGCGGTCCCTGAACCTTCCGGCGGCAGGCGAAGCAAGGCTCCGCCGGCTGAACCACTCACCGTGCTCTGGCTCACGCCGATGCGCGCCCTGGCTGCCGACACGCTGAAGGCCCTGCGCACCCCGCTCGACGAACTCGCGGCGACGCAGCCCACGCTCGCGCGCTGGACCAGCGGGGCCCGCACGGGCGACACGGGCAGTGCCGAACGCGGCGCACAGTCGCGCCGGCTGCCCACGGTGCTGGTGACCACGCCGGAGAGCCTGTCGCTGCTGCTGGCGCGCTCGGATGCGCGCGAGCTGCTGTCCACCGTGCGCCTGGTGGTGGCCGACGAGTGGCACGAGCTGCTCGGCAACAAGCGTGGCGTGCAGGTGCAGTTGGCACTGGCGCGGCTGGCCGGCTGGAATCCGCGGGTGTGCGTCTGGGGCATGTCGGCCACGCTCGGCAACCTGCCCGAGGCGCGGGATGCGCTGCTGGCGCCCCTGGGCGCGGAGGTGGCGGGGGAGGGCGTGCTGGTGCAGGGGCAGGTGGACAAACGGCTCGTCGTCGATACGCTGCTGCCCGACCATCCCGAGCGGTTCTCCTGGGCCGGGCACCTGGGGCTGCGCATGCTGCCGGCGGTGGTGCGCGAGCTGGAGTCCACCACGACCACGCTGGTGTTCGTGAACGTGCGGTCGCAGGCGGAGCTCTGGTACAAGGCCATCCTCGACGCGCGGCCCGATTGGGCGGGCGAGCTGGCGATCCACCATGGCTCGCTGGACCGCGGCGTGCGGGAGTGGGTGGAGGCGGGCCTGAAGGAGGGACGCCTGCGCGCCGTGGTGTGCACCAGCAGCCTGGACCTGGGCGTGGATTTCCTGCCCGTGGAGCGCGTGCTGCAGATCGGCTCGGCCAAGGGCATCGCGCGGCTGCTGCAGCGTGCCGGGCGCTCGGGCCATGCCCCGGGGCGGCCGTCGCGCATCACTCTGGTGCCCACGCACAGCCTGGAACTGGTCGAGGCCGCCGCCGCGCGCGCGGCGGTGCAGGCCGGCGAGGTGGAAATGCGCGCCAGTCCGCGCCGGCCGGTGGACGTGCTGGTGCAGCACCTCGTCACCGTGGCGCTCGGTGGAGGCTTCGAGCCCGAGGCGCTGTATGCGGAAGTGCGCCGCACCGTGGCCTACCGCGACCTGCCGCGCGCGGTCTGGCAGTGGTGCCTGGATTTCGTGCATCGCGGGGGGCCCTCGCTCGCGGCGTACCCCGACTACCAGCGCGTGGCGCCGGACGAAGAGGGCATCTGGCGCATGCCGAGCGCCCGCCTGGCGCGCCGCCACCGCGCCAACATCGGCACCATCGTGAGCGACGCCAGCATGGCCGTGCAGGTGCTGCACGGCGCGCGGCTGGGCACGATGGAGGAGAGCTTTCTGTCGCGCCTGTCGCCGGGCGATTGCTTCGTCTTCGCAGGGCAGGTGCTGGAGATGGTGAAGATCGAGGACATGACGGCCTATGTGCGGCGCGCCGCGCGCGGACGGCCCACGGTGCCGCGCTGGGCCGGATCGCGCATGCCGCTGTCCACCGTGCTTGCGGACTTCGTGGTGCAGCAGCTTGCGCAGGCGGCCGCGGGGCGCTATGGATCGCCCGAGCTGCGCTGCGTGCGGCCGCTGCTGGACGTGCAGCAGCGATGGTCTGCGCTGCCGACGCCCGGAACGCTGCTCGCCGAAACTCTGCGCACCCGGGAAGGCTGGCACCTGTTCCTGTACCCGTTCGCGGGTCGCCATGCGCACATCGGCCTGGCCAGCCTGTTCGCGTGGCGCGCCGCCCAGGGTGAGGCCGGCACGTTTTCCATCGCCGTGAATGACTACGGGCTGGAGTTGCTGTCGGCGACCGAGCGCGACTGGTCCGCGCTGCTGCCGGAACTGCTGCGGGTGCATGCCGCGCCCGTGCCGGAGCGTGGGCGCGATGCCAGCCCACCGCGGCTGCCGGCCGGTGAAGCCCTGGTCATCCGCAATACCGCGAACGCCGCGCGGGCCGAGGCCGAGGATTCGTCCGGCGCGAGTGTGGTCGAGGCCGCCAGCGCCCCGCAGGACGAGGCCCGCCACGCGTTGCTGCACGAAGTGCTGGCCAGCCTCAACGCCACCGAAATGGCCCGGCGCCGGTTTCGCGAAATCGCGCGGGTGGCGGGGCTCATCTTCCAGAGCCATCCCGGCGAGCGCCGCAGCGCGCGCCAGCTGCAGGCCTCGTCGCAGCTGTTCTTCGAGGTTTTCCGCAAGTACGACGCAGGCAACATGCTCCTGCGCCAGGCCGACGAAGAGGTTCTGAGCCAGGAGCTCGACGTGGCGCAGTTGCTGTCGGCGCTGCGCCGGATGCAGGCGCAGGATCTGGTGGTGAAGCCGCTGACCCGTCCCAGTCCGTTCGCCTTCCCGCTCATGGTGGAGCGTTTCCGGGAAAAGCTCACCAATGAGCACCTGGCTGACCGCATCGCCCGCATGCTGGCGCAACTGGACACTGCCGCCGATGCAGGCGCCGCCGCCAACCTGCCCGCGCAGGACGTGGTGCCACCCGACCCACCTGCGCGGCCGCAGCGCCGGCCCGCGGCGAAGAAGGCGGCCGGCCGGGTCCGCGAGGCGGCGGCCGAGGCCGCGCCTCCCGCCGACACCGCGATGCAGCAGGCCGCCGAGGCGGTGCGCCGTACCCTGGACTTCTCGCTCACCTCTGCCGAGGAGGCAGGCAACGGCGCGGCAGGCGGAGGGCGCAGCCGGCGCCGCGAGCGCAAGCCGGCGCGGCCCCTGCCGCGGCTCTGAGGCCATATGCCGGCACCCGGCCTGCCGGTCCGGGACAATGGCGCTTTCTCATCGCTGTGCAGGGACCCCTTCAATTGACAGGCGCATCCGCCATCTTTCACCTCGCCGGTACCGAAGTCCACCTGCTCGCCGGCCATGCCCTCTGGTGGCCCGATGGGCGCACGCTCTTCGTGGCCGACGTGCACCTGGGCAAGGCCGACACGTTCCGCGCGCGCGGGCTGCCCGTGCCCTCCGGAACCACGCGCGACAACCTCGCGCGGCTTTCCGCGCTCGTGGCGGAACAGGGCGCGCAGCGGCTCGTGGTGCTGGGCGACTTCCTGCATGCGGCCGAGGCGCGCTCGCCCGCCGTGCTGGCATCGCTCGCGGCCTGGCGTGCGATGCATGCGGCGCTGGAGGTGGTTCTGGTGCGCGGCAACCACGACAGCCATGCGGGCGATCCGCCTGCGGAGCTGGGTATCGCGATCGTGGACGAGCCCTGGCCGCTCGGGCCGTTCGCCTGCTGCCACCATCCGCAGCGGCACGCTGCGCTGCATGTGCTCGCCGGCCATGTGCATCCCGCCGTGGTGCTGCGGGGGCCGGGCCGCGATGCGCTGCGGCTGCCGTGCTTCGTGGCGGACGCGGCTGAAGGCTCCGATGCCGGCGGCACGCTGCTGCCCGCCTTCGGCGAGTTCACGGGCGGGCAGTCGATGGCGCCTGCGCCGGGGCGGCGGTTTTTCGCCGTGGGCGGAGGACGGGTGTGGCCGGTGCCGGACAAGGCCGCAGGGGCCGCCCGCCGCGCCTGAACGCGGCGCTTCGGGCTCAGGCGCCGGGCGGCTCGGGACTGGCCGATTCGCCGCGTGGGTGGTCGAAGCCTGCCAGCTGCCGCAGCACCCGGTCCTCCTCCTGCCGCCAGTGCGATTCCCTGGCGCGGGCCCGTACGGAACAGTCGATCTGCCCAGCCAGTTCCTCGGGGATGTCCTCGACCGCTTGCGCAACCCATCCCTCAGGTCCGCACTCAGGAGCTGCCGCTGGATGAACCGGGTGACTTCGCTTTCGAGCAGCGCGAGCCGCAACTGCTGCCGGCCCAGCGGTGGAAATGAGCGGCATCCACCCGGCCGCTGCGGATGCCGTCCACCATCTGGTGGTCGCGCACGGCCAGCAGGACCTTGGAGAAGCCTTCCAGTACGTTGTCATTGCAGCTGCCCAGGGCGGTCTGCGCGATCAGGAACACCTGCTCGCGCAGTTCCGTGCTCCGGGAGATCGGGAGATGGCTTCGATCACGGAGGCCACGTGCGCGGCGCGCTCCGCTGCCGTCGCGGAAGACGATCCCGCTGCGGTGGCTTCCCGCAGGCGCGCCAGCAGGCGGGCGAAGGCGGGCGCGCCGGGTTCATCGTCGAAGCGGCCGCACAGCTCCGCCGCGTCGTGCTCCCCGCCGGTCCATCGGCTCATCTCCCGACCCGGCGGTTCCTCCTGGTGCACCAGATTCAGCGAGAGTTCGGCGGCGTCCCGAACTGCGCCAGGAGGTCGGTGGCGGCGCGCAATGCCCGGAAAGCCTGCTCCGGGTCGCGTCCAGCATGTCCATCAGCCAGGAACCCTGGTCCGGGGCGGGTCTGCCATGCATGTCGCTGCCCACCTCGCGCGGCGATGCGGCGGAATCCTGCCGCTGGGTCGGATGTGCAGGTCCGGCGTTGGAGCGGGGTGCCAGTGTCTGCTGCGTGCCGGCAGTCCGGGGCGTCCGGCCGGCTGGAGCGGTCAGGCGGCGCCCTGTCCTGACGATGGGCCCGGGTCCTGCGGCTGCGGCCGCGGCGGGGTGTACCGTGCCTGGTCCGCAAGGCCTTCCAGGGCACGCTGCACCGAAGCCTGCCAGCGCTCGTAGACCTGGCGGCCTGCCTCGGCATAGGCGTAGGCGGCAGGGCTCTCGGAGTCTTCGGGGATGTCCAGTTCGTGGAAGGGGTCCGCATCACGGGCCGCCTCCAGCGGCCGGAAGACCGAGGGGTGCAGCACCTGCATGCAGGTACGCCAGGTGTCGTGCTGCAGGATGAATGCGCGGTAGGCCTGCGGGTCCGCTGCCTGTTGCTGCACCTGGGTTTTCAGGGCCTCAAGGTGTTCCGGGTCGAGCACGCTCATTTCCACGCTCGTCAGGTGCTGCACAGTGTCCTTCGGAAGTTCCAGGGCCTGCCTGAGCGCGGACTTGGCATGGGCCAGCGTCTCCATGGGGTCCTCCCGCAACTTGTCCCTCTCCCAGGGGGTCATGTCGGTGCGCTGCAGCATCTCGCTGATGAGGCGGCCCACGGCGGTTTCCAGCAGGGCCAGCCGGAATTGCTGGCTGGTCCACTGGTGAAGCTGCGCTTCGTTCAGCAGACCGCGGCGCGCGGCCATCACCAACTGGAGCTTTCGCACCGACAGCATCACCTTGGAGAAGCCCTCCAGAACGTTGTCCTGGCAGCTGCCCAGGGCGGTCTGCGCAATCAGGAACACCTCATTGCGCAACTCGGCATCCCGGGTCATCGCCGTGAAGGCGGTCTTCACCTGGTTTTCCATCTCGCGCCGTGCGGTGCCCGAGAGTTCAGGCAGGGCTTCCTGATGCAGGCGCTCGAGCATCCGGGCGAAGGCCGGGGCGGCTTCTTCCTCGTCGAAGGCATGGAGATCCACCGTGGAGGTACGGGCCGCATCGCCCAGCCAGGTCTGCAGCTGGATGCCCAGCGGCGCGCCCAGGTGCTCCAGGTCTCCCACGAGGCCCCTGTCGTCCTCGTCGGATCCGGTGGCTTCGTTGTCCGAAGACGATGTGCCGCCGGCCTCGGGAACACCTTCCGGGACCAGAATGCGTTCGATCACCCGGGCTGCGGCAGGGCTGCAGAGCTGGAAGAAAAGCCAGAGCGAGCGCAATGCCTCTCCGACCTCGTGCCCGGTGCCCTCCTGGTGGGCGAGAAGGGCTGCAGCCACCTGGTGGATGCGTGGCTCGAGGTCCGGGTGCGCCACGGCCGCCATGACCAGGGGAACGAATTGCTCACGGCCGGGCGGCCCCTGGATGCCCAATGCCGCAAGTTCCTGGCGCAGGGATTCGGGGGCCTGCGTGTCTGCGGCGGCTTGTGCGGGCGCTGCCTGGGTGCCGGTGCCAGCCCCAGTGCTGGTGCTGGCACCGGCGCTGTCCGCAGGCTGCCCGGGGAGTGGCGTGCGCGGCGGCACGGCGGCGCGGGGCGGCCGGCGGGAAGGACCCGCTTCCGACAAGGGCGCCGCGGCGGCCTGGCGTGCCGGCAGCAGTCCCGCCAGGCTGGAGCCGGTTTCCGTGGTGCGCGCACGCACGCGCCGCGTCGGCGATGTCTCGGTGTCGCTGCCGCTGTCGTGCCGGGGGCTGCGCGCGCGGGGACTGGCGCTACCGGAGGGCCTGGTGGGAGGATGCATGGGAGGCGTACTTTCCTGCCGTGCTCTGGCACGGGCGATGGCGCCATGCTCGCGCGGCCGGTGTGGCACACCCTGCGTCCATGCGCAGCAGGTGGTCGATTCGCGAACCGGCGGGATGCCAGGAGCCGGACTCCGGCTACCGCCCCTTCAGCAATGCATGGCCACCCAGCAAAGGCATGTCGGGCAGCTCATTGGCTCCGCGGGGGCCCGGGCCGGCCGGAAAATGCTCCGCCAGCAGCGCCGACACTTCCTCCAGGGCCTGCGTCAGTCCGTCCTCGTAGCGTCCGGGCCGGAAGGCCTCGCCCATGCGGGCGGCCATTTCGCTCCAGGTCGCGGGCGGCACGGTCCGCGCGAGGGCCCGGTCGGCCACGATCTCGATCGCATGCTCGGCCAGCAGCAGGTAGATGAGCACGCCGTTGTTGTGCTCCGTGTCCCACACGCGCAGCTTGCCGAAGAGCGTGACGGCGCGCTCGCGCGCGGATGCCCCGCGCCACAGGTAGCTCGCCGGCAGCCCGCCTTCGGCGTAAATGCGGATCTGCCCCGTGTGCCGCGCCTCGCTGGCGGCCACGCGGCGCGCCAGGCGTTCGAGCAGGTCGGGCGGCAGCGCGCGGTGCAGTCCGCCTTCTGCCCAGCGGTGGCGCAGGAGCCGCACGATCCGGGCGGGCAGTCCCGGAGGATGCTTCGGTGCAGGGGGGCGGGAGGTGGAGGGCATGGAGCGGATCCGGTCCTGGATGTTGATGGGGAAAAGCGGCCTGGGAGGGAAAGGTCTACCAGTCGCCCGACGCACCGCCGCCGCCGAAGTCGCCACCGCCGCCCGAACTGAAGCCACCGCTGCCGCTGCTGCCTCCACCGCCCGGGCCGCCGCTCCAGCCGCCCATGCCGATACCGGTACCCAGGCCCGTGGAGAATCCGTCCCGCAATCCGCCGCGGCGGCCGGCCGCCACGCCGCGTCCGCCGAAGAGCCATGTATAGAGCAGCGCCACGGCGCCTGCCCCGGCCGCCAGCAGCACGCTGGCCGTGAACAGGAAGGCGATGAGGCCCGCTGCGCCGCCCATGAGCAGCCCGCCCGCCCGGTTGCCGAAAATGCCGCGGGCCACCGGGCCGCCGACCATCACCCCGAAGAACAGGAAGATCGCGAAATCGTTCCAGTCCACGCCGCGCTCGGCGCGGGCTGCCTGCGTGTGGCCCGTGGGCGCCGGCAGGTTCTCGCCTGCGATGCGCGCGCTGAGCTGCCCGAGCGCGGCGTCGATCCCGCCCGCGAAGCCGGCGCGGCGGGCGCGGCCGGTGCAGGGCGGGAGAAATCCACCGTCGGCGGCGTGCTGATCTGCGCCTCGTTCTGCACGGTGAAGCTGGGCTTGGGCTCGTAGCTGAACACCTTGGCCGTCAGGTTGGTCGGGAAACTGCGCGCGAGCACGTTGTACTCCTGCACGGTCTGGATGTACCGGTTGCGCGCCACGGTGATGCGGTTCTCGGTCCCCTCGAGCGTCACGCGCAGGTCACGGAACGCCTGGTTGGCCTGCAGCTGGGGATAGCGTTCGGCCACCACCATCAGGCGCGAGAGCGCCGACGACAGTTCGCCCTGCGCCTGCTGGAACTTGTTGAACGCCTCGGGGTTGTTCAGCGTCTCGGGCGTCACCTGGATCGAGGTCGCCTTGGCGCGCGCTTCCACTACCTTGGTGAGCGTGTCCTGCTCGAAGGCGGCCTCGCCCTTCACGGTGGCGACGATGTTGGGCACGAGGTCGGCGCGGCGCTGGTACTGGTTGAGCACTTCGCTCCAGGCGGCCTTGCTCTGCTCGTCCAGGCGCTGAAAGTCGTTGTAGCCGCAGCCCGAGAGGGCTATCGCGGCGGCGAGGGTGGCGATGAGGCGTTTCATGGTGTGCGGGCGCCGGGCGGGATTGCGAACGTTGGGGCGACGTGCCCTGGCCGCTCCGGCGCCGGGCCATTCTGCCGCAGCCGCCGGGCCTGCCGCGTCAGCGGGCGGCGCATGTGGCGGATCGGCCGCCCGACGGGCAGGATGCGCGGCGCGGCCGAATTTCCGACAATGGCGCACTTCCCGATCCGGCCCCGCCGGGGCCCCGATGCCAGGACACTCCACGATGAGCACACGCACTCCCTACCGCGCCGCCCTGGTGGGCGGATCCGCCGACGAGACCGAGGCCGCGTTCTACGAGGCGCTGCAGGCGGGCGACATCGACCGCCTCATGGCCTGTTGGGCGGAAGAAGACGACATCGTCTGCATCAACCCCGGCGGGCCCCGCCTGCTGGGCGCGGGCGCCATCCGGGCCGCCTTTACCGCCATGTTCGAGCACGGCGGGCTGCGCGCCCGGCCCGCGCAGGTCCACCGCGTGCAGGCCCTGGCCAGCGCCGTGCACAGCGTGGTCGAGCATGTCGAGGTGCGGTTGGAGGGCAGCACGCGCGAGGCGCTGGTGCAGTCCACCAACGTCTATCACAAGACCCCGCAGGGCTGGCGTCTGGTCGCCCACCACGCGAGCCCGGGCACCGTCCACGAGGCCGTGGCCGGCCCGGTGCCGCCGGTGCTGCACTGACGGGCCTGGAAGGCCGCACCATGGACTATGTAGCGCCCCGGTGGCTTCCCGGCGGCCACCTGCAGACCATCTGGCCCGCGCTGGCGTCGCGCCGCGCCGAGGGCGGCGTGCCGGCCTACCGGCGGGAGCGATGGACGGCGCCGGACGGCGATTTCGTGGACGTGGACTTCCTGGAGGCGCCCGCCGCGGCACCGGGGCCACCCCGGCCGCTGCTGGTGCTCTTCCATGGGCTGGAGGGCTCGTCGCGCAGCCACTATGCCGAGGCGTTCGCCGGCGTGGCGCGGGTCCGCGGCTGGGACTATGCCGTGCCGCACTTCCGTGGATGCAGCGGCGAGATCAACCTTGCGCCGCGCGCCTACCATTCGGGCGACCACGAGGAAATTGACTGGATCCTGCGGCGCATGGCACAACGGCAGCGGCCCGGCGGTGCCTCGGCCGGGCCCCGCGCGCCCCTGCTCGTGGCCGGAGTGTCGCTCGGCGGCAACGCACTGCTGCGCTGGGCGGGCGAGCATGGGCTGGAGGCCGCGCGCACCGCCGACGCGGCGGCGGCCATATGTTCCCCGCTCGACCTCGCCGCGGGCGGCCGTGCCATCGGGCAGGGATTCAACCGGCTCGTCTATACGCGCATGTTCCTGCACACCATGGTGCCGAAGGCCCTGGCCAAGTGGCGCCAGCACCCGGGCCTCTTCGACCGCGATGCCCTGCGCGCGGTGCGCGACCTGCACGCCTTCGACGATCTGTTCACGGCACCCCTGCACGGCTTCCGCGACGCGGACGACTACTGGCGCCGCGCCTCCGCCAGGCCCCTGCTGGGTGCGGTGCGCATTCCGGCGCTGGCGGTGAATGCGCTCAACGACCCGTTCGTTCCGGCGGACAGCCTGCCCCGGCCCGCACAGGCCGGCGCCCATGTAACGCTCTGGCAGCCGCCGCACGGCGGGCACGTGGGCTTCGCGTTCGGGCGACTGCCCGGCCATGTGCGGGCCATGCCCGAAGCCGTCGCCGAATGGCTGGCCGGGCAGGCGGGGCTGGCCGCACGTCCGCCGGGGCACGCACCTACGCCACCGTCGGCTGTGGCGGGCTAGGATCGGACCATGGATGACATCGTCAGGCAGGCCATCGCCAAGTGGCCCAACGTACCCGATTGCTATGGCTGGCTGGGCCTGGACGCGCGCGGGCGCTGGTTCATGCGCGACGACGCCGTGCAGGCGCAGGGCCCTTTTCCCCGGTCGCGCGGCGCCGTGCTGCAGCATGACAAGCTGATCGATTTCATCCACCGCAATTACGAGCCCGATGCCCGGGGGCGGTGGTTCTTCCAGAACGGGCCGCAGCGTGTGTACGTGGAGCTGGAGGCCACGCCCGTGGTGTGGCGCATCGAACAGGCGGGGGACGGTGGTGGCGGGGCCGACTTCTCCATCGTGGCGCACACCGGCCTGCGCTCGGCCGTGCAGGAATGCCTGCTCGACGAGTCCGGAAGGCTCTACCTGTTCGACGGCCGGGTGCTCGGCCTCGTGCATACGCTCGACATGGAACTGGCTGCCCGTGCGGTGGAGCAGGGGCTCTGGACGCCTGCGGACGTGCGCATGGACGAGTTGCCTCGGCGCTACGGCTATGTGCAGCGTCCTTCGGAACTGCGGTACTGATCCCGGCCGCGGCAGAGACCCAATAAGAAAGCCGGTCGGGCAGACCGGCTTTCACGGCAGACGGAAACCCTGGCGCCGGCTACTTGGCGGCGTTGGCCATGTATTCCACGGTGGCACGGATTTCCGCGTCCGATGCCTGGGTGCCGCCGCGCGGAGGCATGGCGCCCTTGCCGGCGATGGCGATGCGCGTCATTCCGTCGATCCCGTCTTTCAGGCGCTCGGCCCAGGCGGCCTTGTCGCCGAACTTGGGTGCACCGGCCACGCCGGCAGCATGGCACACCTGGCAGGCCTGCTTGTAGAGCGCTTCGCCCGCACCGGCCGCCACCGCGGCGGCAGGTGCCGTGGCTGCTGCGGCCGTGGGGGCCGCCGGAGCCTGCTGCGCTGCAGCCATGGCAGGTGCCGCGGGGGCAGCCGGGGCCGGGGTGCCGGATGCGCCGGTGGCGGCGGCCTGGGCTTCGGCGGAAGCGCCACCGGCGGCGGGGGCTGCCGGCTCGGTGAACTTGGCGCCGGCTGCGTTCGCCATGTAGGCCACGCCCCGGGCGATCTCGGTGTCGTTGAAGTCGCCTCCACCCTGGGGGGCCATGGCGCCCTTGCCGGCCAGAGCGGAATGCACCAGCGCCTCGAATCCTGTCTGGATGCGCGGGCCCCAGGCGGCGGCGTCGCCGAACTTGGGTGCGCCGGCGGCCCCGGTGGCGTGGCATGCGGCGCACTGGCCCTTGAAGACTTCCTCGCCGCTGCGCAGCGGCCGGTTGGCGTCGCGCACCTCCACCATGCCCACTTTCTGGATGCGCTCGGCCAGCGCACGCTCCGGGTTGCCCGAGCCCTGGGCCGGCTTGGTGCCCGAGGTGACGTAGATCACGAGGCCGATGATGGCGAAGACCGGTACCACGAAGCAGACGAACACCGTCCAGAGCAGCTGGCGGGGGGTCTTGATCGGGCCGGTATGCGCTTCTTCGTGGGGGGTGTCGCTCATGAGGGGGGCCTCTGTGGGTATGTCTGGCGGAACCAGCGGACGATTATAGGAAGCGCCTCCCGGGCCGGCCGTTAGGGAAAACGGCCAGCCGCAATACCCTTGCGCTGGGTCAAGGAGCCCGTTCAGTGTCCCCAATAACGGTACGGCGGCGTGTAGCGCCACACGTCGGTGTTCCAGACCTGGCCGCCGCTGCCGCCCTCGCAGGCGAAGCCGAAGCCCGAGAACACGTACATCTCGCCCATCACCGTGGCCGCGCTGGTGCGCTTGATTCGGGGAAAGGCGTCGCCCTGCGGCGCGAGGCGCCGCCATGTGGCCGTGTTCAGGTCCAGGCGCCACAGCGCGTTGGTGGGGTTCTGGTTGAACTGTGCGCCACAGCCCGTGGTGCCGCCCGGCTGGTCCCCTCCGGCGAGCAGCAGGCCGCTGCCCAGCAGCGCGTCCGCCCCGTGGTTCTGCGGTGGATCGACGTCCTCCCCCGGCACGGGCGTGATCTGCCGCCAGGCCAGTGTCCGCAGGTCGAGCGTCCAGGTGTCCCGCAGGAAGAGGGAGCTGCCCTGGCCGGTGGTGGCCTCGCCGCCGTAGAGCGCGACCTGCCCGCGCCAGGGCTCGCCGGTCACGGCGCCCGAGTAGCGGGGCGGTGGCGATCCCGGCGCGCCATGGGGCGACAGCTGCGTCCAGGTGCGCGTGGACACATCGAACCGCCACAGGTCGTTGAGCGTGCGGAACCCGGCCTCCACGCCGCCGAACACATAGAGCTGGTCGCCGGCGCGCCAGACCGTGGGGCACGCCCGCGGGCTCGGGGCCGGGGCGCCGCCGGGAGCCACGCCCGCCAGCGCTTCCCAGCGTCCGGCCCGCGCGTCATAGGCCCAGACGTCGCCCAGGGGCGTGAAGTCCGACAGGTCCGCGGCGTAGCGGGCACCGCCGAACACCACGATCCAGCCGCGTTGCGGCATGGCCACGCCACCGGAGAAGGCGCGCGGAGAGGGGATGTCGCCCGCGGGTGCCAGGCGCGTCCAGCGGTTGGCATGCACGTCGTAGCGGTGCAGGTCGTTCAGGAAGTCGTTGGTTCCGGCGCGGAAATCGTCCTTCACGCCGCCGAAGAGGTAAATGGCGCCCCGGAGTGCCGCGGTGACCGGCGCACTGCGCGCGGACGGGGCGCCTTCGCTGGAAAGCCGGGTCCACACGCCGTCGTCCTGATGGCCGGGCTTCGGTCCCGCCGTGGCGGCACAGGCCGCGAGGGCACAGGCCATGCCGACGAGGCTCCTGCGACGCAGGGCAGGCCCGGGGCTTGGACGCTGCGCTGCGGAAGGCGGATGGCCGGAAGGGGTGGACGATGGCGTGCGCATGGCGGGCTTTCTCCCTGCTGTTCTGGTGTGGTCGGGAGAGGGACGGTAGCGGCACGCCGAAACGCTGCAAGCGGTCTTCCGGCATGCAGTGCATGCACGTCCGTTGGAGTCGTGCGTTCCACGGATCGGGCGGCACGCCAAAAAAAAGGCGCCCGCAGGGCGCCTTGGAAGGGGTGGAAAGCCGGCTCAGGAGTTCGGCGCCGCCGTGCCGCCTGCCGCGGCCGGGGTCTCCTGGACTGCCGTCCAGCCTCCGCCGAGCACCTTGTAGAGCGACACCTGGTTCTGCAGCTGCAGAAGCCGTGTCTGCACCACCAGCTGCTCCGACGTGAACAGCGAGCGCTGCGCATCCAGCAGGTCGAGGTAGCTCGCCACGCCGTTGCGGTAGCGCAGGTCGGACAACTCGAAGCGCTTGGCATCCGCCGCGGCCTGCGCACGTTGCGCGGTGAACTGATCGCCCAGCGTGGCCTGCCCTGCCAGCGCATCCGACACTTCGCGGAAGGCCGTCTGGATCGATTTCTCGTACTGCGCCACGGCGATGTCGCGGCCCACGCGCGCGGAATCCAGCGTGGCCTGGTTGCGGCCACCGTCGAAGATCGGCAGGGCCAGCTGAGGTGCCAGCGAGAAGGCCCAGGAGCCGCTCTTGAAAAGCCCCGACAGCTCGTTGCTGACGGTGCCGGCGCTGGCCGTGAGCGAGATCCTCGGGAAGAACGCGGCCCGGGCCGCGCCGATGTTGGCGTTGGCGGCCACGAGCTGCTGCTCGGCCTGGCGGATGTCGGGGCGGCGCACCAGCAGGTCGGACGGCAGGCCGGCGGGCAGCGACGGCATGGTGGGTGCATCGGCCAGGCGCGTGCGTGCGTCGAGCGTAGCCGCGATGTCCTGCGGCAGCGGCTGGCCCAGCAGCAGGGCGAGCGCGTTCTCGTCCTGCATGCGCTGGCGTTGCTGCTGCGCATAGGTGGCGCGGGCGGACTGCGCGAGCCCCTGGGCCTGGCTGAAGTCGAGCTCGGAGCTCACGCCGTTCTCGAGCCGCAGCTTCGTGAGCTGCACGGACTCGTCCCGCGTCTGCAGCGTGCGGCGCGAGATGTCGAGCAGCTCCTCGTCGGCCAGCAGGTTGAACCAGCCGGTCGCCACGGAGGCGACCAGGCTGATCTGGGTGGCGCGGCGGGCTTC
This sequence comes from Paracidovorax cattleyae, assembly GCF_900104515.1. Classification (GTDB taxonomy): domain Bacteria; phylum Pseudomonadota; class Gammaproteobacteria; order Burkholderiales; family Burkholderiaceae_C; genus Paracidovorax; species Paracidovorax cattleyae. The sequence goes on along the minus strand of NZ_FNJL01000030.1, from coordinate 27,908 downwards.
CTCGGTCGCGAAGTACTGCGCCAGGGCCTGTTCCTTGAGCGCGGCGATGCGGCCGAAGAAATCGATCTCCCAGGCGGATACCGCCAGGCCGACCTGGTAATTGTTGACGTACTGGCCGGTCGTGGTGCTCGGCTGGCGCGTTGCGTTCACCGCGGCGTTCACCGTGGGGAACTGCCCCGCGCGCTGGATCTGGAACTGCGCGCGGGCCTGCTCGATGTTGAGCGCGGCCACGCGCAGGTCGCGGTTGTTCTCCAGGGCCAGCGCGATCAGGCGCTGCAGCCGGGGATCGGCGAAGTACTCGCGCCAGTCGATGTCTGCAGCGGCCCGGGCGCCGTTCGGCGCGGCGGCGCCTGCGGCCGGATAGGCCGCGGGCACCGGCGCTGCCGGGCGCTCGTAGGTCGGAATGAAGCTGCAGCCGGCGAGCAGCGCCGCGGCGGCGGCTGCGCAGAGGAGGGGGCGCATGCCGGGGCGTGCGCGGTAGGTTGCTTGCATGGTGTTCTTCTCCTGCCGTTCGTGGTCGGGCTTATTCCCCATCCGTGGCATGCCGGTGCAGCTGTGCCTGGTGCGCGTCATGCTCCTGCTGGCGCTTGCTGCCCTTGAAGAAGGAGCGCACCAGCACGAAGAACACGGGCACGAAGACCACGGCCAGCACGGTGCCGGTGATCATCCCGCCGATCACGCCGGTGCCGATGGCGCGCTGGCTCGCCGAGCTCGCGCCCGAGGCGATGAACAGCGGCACCACCCCCAGGGTGAAGGCCAGCGAGGTCATCACGATGGGGCGGAAGCGCAGGTGGGCGGCTTCCAGCGCCGCGTCCAGCACGCTCTTGCCTTCGGCCTGCAGGTCCTTGGCGAACTCCACGATCAGGATGGCATTTTTCGCCGAGAGCCCGATGATGGTCACCAGCCCGATCTGGAAGTACACGTCGTTGGACATGCCGCGCAGCAGCGTCGCGAGCAGCACGCCGAGCACGCCCAGCGGCACCACCAGCATCACCGAGAACGGGATCGACCAGCTCTCGTACAGCGCTGCCAGGCAGAGGAACACCGCCAGCAGCGAGAACGCGTACAGCACCGAGGCCTGCGAGCCCGCGAGCTTTTCCTCTCGGGACTGGCCCGTCCACTCGAAGCCGAAGCCCGGGGGCAACTGCCCGGCGAGCTTTTCCATTTCCGCCATGGCGTCGCCCGTGGTGAAGCCCGGGGCCGAGTCGCCGGCGATCTTCATGGCGGGATAGCCGTTGTAGCGCACGGTCTGCATCGCGCCCGTGATCCAGCGGGTCGATGCGAAGGCGGACATCGGCACCGTCTGGCCCTGGGCATTGAGCACCGGCAGGTCGAGCACCGATTCCGGGCGCATCCGCGCCGCGGCATCGGCCTGCACCACCACCCGCTGCAGGCGGCCCTGGTTCGGGAAATCGTTGATGTAGGACGAACCCAGTGCCGTGGAGAGCGCGCTGCTGATGCTGTCGAAGCCCACGCCCAGGGCGTTCGCCTTGTCGCGGTCGATATCGATCTGCATCTGCGGGGCGTCTTCCATGCCGTCGGGCCGCACGCCCGCCAGCACCTTGCTCTGCGCGGCCATGCCCAGCATCTGGTTGCGGGCGGCGACCAGTGCGTCATGGCCCTGGCCGGCGCGGTCCTGCAGCCGGAAGTTGAAGCCCGTGCCGGTGCCCAGCTCGGGGATGGGCGGCGGGCTCAGCGCGAAGATGAATGCGTCGCGGATGCCCGAGAGCGCACCGTAGGCCCGGCCGGAGATCGCTGCTGCGGAATGCTCGGCGCCGGAGCGTTCGCTCCAGTCCTTCAGGATCACGAAGGCCAGGCCCGCGTTCTGCCCCTGGCCGGAGAAGGAGAAGCCTGCCACGGTGACGATGTTCTCGACCTCCGGCTGCTTGAGCATGAAGTCCTCGACCTGGTGCAGCACGTCGCTGGTGCGTGACTGCGCCGCGCCGGCCGGCAGCTGGATGTTGGTGATGATGTAGCCCTGGTCCTCGTTCGGCAGGAACGAGGTCGGCAGGCGCGTGTACACCAGCGCCACGGCGCCCAGCAGCACGGCATAGATGATCATCATGCGGCCGCCGCGGCGCAGCAGCTTGCCCATCCAGCTCTCGTAGCGGTGCGTGGTGCTTTTGAACGAGCGGTTGAACCAGCCGAAGAAGCCTTTCTTCTCGGCGTGGTGCTCGGGGTCGATGGGCGTGAGCAGTGTCGCGCAGAGTGCTGGCGTGAGCGACAGCGCCAGGAAGGCCGAGAATGCGATCGAGGTGGCCATCGTCGCCGCGAACTGGCGGTAGATGTTGCCGGTGGAGCCGGCGAAGAACGCCAGCGGCACGAACACCGAGATCAGCACCACGGTCACGCCGATCACGGCGCCCGAGATCTGGCCCATGGCCTTGCGCGTGGCCTGCAGCGGCGGCAGCCCCTCCTCGGCCATGATCCGCTCGACGTTCTCCACCACCACGATGGCGTCGTCCACCACGATGCCGATCACCAGCACCATGCCGAACATCGTCAGCACGTTGATCGAGAAACCCATCGCCAGCAGCGCACCGAACGTCCCCAGCAGGGCCACGGGCACCACGATGGTCGGAATGATGGTGTAGCGGAAGTTCTGCAGGAACAGGAACATCACGATGAACACCAGCACCACGGCCTCGATCAGCGTGTGCACCACCTTCTCGATGGACACGGAGACGAACTTGGACGTGTCATAGGGCACCACGTAGTTCACGCCCTGCGGGAAGAACTTCTTGAGTTCCTCGAGCTTGGCCTTCACGGCCTTGGCGGTCGCCAGGGCATTCGCCGACGGCGTGGGCTGCACGCCCAGGCCCACGGCCTGCTTGCCGTTGAGGCGTGCGCTGGTACTGTAGCTCTGCGATCCGAGCTCGATGCGGGCCACGTCCTTCATCCGCACGGCAGAGCCGTCGGTATTGGCGCGCAGCACCACGTTGCCGAACTGCTCGGCATTGTTGAGCTGCCCCTTCACGACGATGGTCGCCGACACCGGCTGGCCCTGCTCGGCGGGCAGGTCGCCCAGGTTGCCGGCGGACACCTGCACGTTCTGCGCGCGGATGGCGGCGTTCACCTGGTCGAGCGACAGGTTGAAGCCCTTGAGCTTGGCCGGGTCCACCCAGATGCGCATGGCGCGCTCGGCGCCGAACTGCGTGAGCGTGCCCACGCCGGCCACGCGCTGCAGCTCGGGCACGACGTTGCGCGCCGCATAGTCGTTCAGCGCCTCGATGCTCACGTCGGGGTTCTCCGTCGTGAGCATGGCGAACATCAGGAAGTTCGAACGCGACTGTTCCACGCGCACGCCCTGCTGCGTCACCGCGGAGGGCAGCCGCGGCGTGGCGCGCGAGAGGCGGTTCTGCACGTCCACCTGGGCCAGGTCGGCATTGGTGCCGGGCTCGAAGCTCAGCACGATCGTGCCCGTGCCGTTGGCCTGGCTGGTCGTCTCGATGTAGGCCAGCCCCGAGGCGCCGTTCATCTCGCGCTCGATCACGGCGAGCACGCTGTCCTCCAGCGTCTGGGCGTTGGCGCCGGGGTAGGTCACCGACACCTGGATGGTCGGCGGCGCCACGGCAGGGTACTGCGCGATCGGCAGCTTGGCGATGGAGATACCCCCGATCACCATGATGAAAATTGTGATGACCCATGCGAAGATGGGCCGTTCGATGAAGAACTTGGCCATGTGCCGCGCTCCGTGTTCTGGGGGTTACTGCTTCGCGGGGGCGGAGGCGCTGGAGGCGGTGGCCTGGGCTGCGGAGGCCCCGGCGGCGGGCGCCGATGCCCCGCCCGCGGGGGCGGCGCCTGCGGACTGCCAGGGCACGGGCTGCACCACGATCGGGTCGCCCGGCTTGCCGCGCGGCAGCTTCTGGAAGCCGTCCACCATGACCTTCTCGCCGGCCTTCAGGCCGTCCAGCACGACCCAGTTGGTACCCTGGGCCGGGCCGAGCTTCACGGGCCGCGGCGCCAGATGGTTGTCCGGGCCCACGACCATCACGGTATCGCCCTTGGCGGAGCGCGTCACGGCCTGCTGCGGGAGCAGCACGCCGTTGTCCACCTGGGCCTGCTCCAGGCGCACGCGCACGTACAGGCCGGGCAGCAGCTGGCGTTCGGGATTGGGCACCTCGGCGCGCAGCGTGACCTGGCCGCTGGTGGGGTCCACCGACAGGTCGGTGAACAGCAGCTTGCCCGTCTGCGGATGCACGCTGCCGTCTTCCATGACCACGCTCACCGATGCCGCGCCCTTGGAGGCCTGCTTGTACTTGCCGCTCGCCAGGCCCGCCTTGAGCTTGAGCGCGTCGGAAGCGGACTGGGTGAAGTTGACGTAGAGCGGGTCGATCTGCTGGATCACGGCGAGCTGCGTGGCTTCGCCCTGGCCCACCAGCGCACCTTCGGTGACCAGTGCCCGGCCGATGCGTCCCGAGATGGGGGCGGTGACGGCCGCGTAGCCCAGGTTGATGCGGGCCGTGGTGACCGAGGCGCGCGCTGCGGCCAGGTTGGCCTCGGCCGTCTTCTGGGACGCCACCGCGTTGTCGTATTCCTGCCGGCTCACGGCATTCACGGCCACCAGCGGCTTGTAGCGTTCGGCCAGCGCGCGGTTCTGGGCCACGTTGGCCTCTGCCTGGGCGACGCTCGCCTGGGCGCTTTCCAGTGAGGCCCGGTAGGGCGCGTCATCGATCGCGAACAGGCGCTGGCCTGCCTTGACGTCGCTGCCTTCCGTGAAGAGGCGCTTTTGCAGGATGCCGGCCGCACGGGCGCGGACCTGGGCCACCCGCGATGCCTCCAGGCGGCCGGGAAGCTCCGTCACCAGGCCCACGTCGCCCGGCGCGACCGTCACGACGCCCACTTGCGGGGGCGGGGGCGTGCCGCCCTGGCCCTGCTGGGCGGAGTCTCCGGACTTCCCGCAGGCCGCTAGGGTGGCGGCAGCAAGCAGGGCCAGGCAGAAAAGCCCCGACCGCGCTGTGCGGCGGAGCGGGGCGGCGGAGACAGCAGGTTCGACACTCAAGCGGTACATGGAAGTCCTTCCGGATCGGCGCAGGTGGAAAAGGCTGGCGCATGGCCTTGAGCAACATCAAAACCATGCAGCGGCCCTTGTATTTCGCCGGCATTATACATACAACCATGAATGTATAATTGTGGAATGCCGGGCCGCGGAGACGCGGGCCAAGATGCCCGTCCTTCGCCGCCAGCCCCTGCAGAACAAGGAGACACCCCACATGGCCCGACGTACCAAGGAAGATGCGGTCGCCACCCGCAACAGCCTGTTGGATGCTGCAGAACACGTTTTCTATCAGAAGGGGGTGTCGAACGCATCCCTGAACGACATTGCCCAGGCTGCGGGCGCCACGCGCGGCGCCATCTATTGGCATTTCAAGGACAAGGTGGACCTGTTCAACGCCATGATGGAGCGCGTGACGCTGCCCCTGGAATGCGCGAGCGACGAGTGTGCGGGCCACAACCGCATGTCTCCGCTGCAGCGCCTGCGGGCCGTGATCGACTTCGTATTGCGCAGCCTGGAAAAGGACGAATCCATGCGCCGCGTGTTCGAGATCGCGATGTTCCGAGTGGAATACGTGGGCGAGCTGTCCGCTGTGCGGGACCGCCACGTCGAGGCCAGCCTGGAGTTCCGCCGTCAGTTCGCCGTTGAGCTGGCCCTGGCGGCGAGTGACCAGGGGGTGGAGTTGCGGACTTCGGCGGACGTGGCGGCCGTGGGCCTGCAGGCGCTGTTTGACGGCCTGATGCAGGTCTGGATGCTGGGCGGTACGACTGTCGGCCTGGCGGAGACGGGCCGCGCGGCGGTGGATGCCTATCTGCGCGGCCTGGGTTTCGACGTGCCGGCCGGCTTCGATCCGCTGTCCGAAGGCATCCCCTGGAAGATTTGCCAGCCGCGCCGCAACGCCGTGCCATAATCCCGGTCTGGGCCGCAAGGGCCCGCATGCGGCTGTAGCTCAGTGGATAGAGTATTGGCCTCCGAAGCCAAGGGTCGTGGGTTCGATCCCCGCCAGCCGCACCAGATCTCCATTCCCCCTCTTCATGCAACGACCCGGACCCTGTCCGGATGGCGTTCGTGCGCGGCAACGCCGCGGTCCGGCTGCCCCCGGGGCGCCGCTCACCGCCCGCTGCCGGGCTCGGGCTCCTTCGCTGCGGGTTGCGGAACGCCTTGCGGGTCCGTGGCGGCAGCCCTGCCGGCGGCGGCACCGCCCACTGCCCCGGCCACGCCTCCCACGGCCACACCGACCACCACACCGATCGGGCCGGCCACGGCGCCGCCCACGGCTGCGCCGGTCGCGGCCCCCGCCATGACGCCGCCCCCGGCCAGGACGGAGCCGGCTTCGCGCTCGGCCTCCTCGGGCGTGAGGGGGACCTGCGCCGCGGGCCGCGGATCCTGCGACGGCACCCCGTAGCCTGGCCGGTGCTCCACGGGAATGCCGTCTGCGGAGGGGCCGACGCTGGTCGGCGGGGGCGTGGTGTTGTCGGGTTGCATGGCTTGCTCCTTGTGGTCGATGGATCGGATGGTCACGGCGGGCTTGTGCCCGCTGGAACCGTTGTATCGCCCATTCCGACCCCGCCGCGACGGCCTGGAGGTCGAAGCCGTGTCAGCGAATGCGCAGCGCCTGTCCTACACGGATCGGGCGTCTTGACTTGCGTCAATTTGACCGGGTCGCAGTGTGGTTTCCGCGTGCTTCCTGGCCTGTGGCTGGGGAGCGGGAGCGCGGGGCCGGCACCGCCGTGGGCGTTGTCGGGTCGGCGGACGCGCCCCCGTCCGACGGGCGGGGCGCCGGCTCCGATGCGCCAATGGGGTTCCACGCCCAGAAAGACGGAGGTCGCCATGTCCAAGTCCCATCGCCATTGCTCCGACGCCGCCGCGGGCCGCATCGCCGCGAAGCCCCGGGAGATCAAGCGGCGCCGGCAGCGCGAGGCCATGCTGCGGCCGGGAAACCCGTCACCCTGCTTCCCCGATCCCGAGCCCCCGGTGTGGAAACCGCTGGGCTGAGGTGCGGAACGGCGCCAGGGGATTTCAGCGGGACGGCTCGAAGCCGTCGTCCTCTCCCGCCATGGGGAGGTACATGCGTACCCAGGGCCTGCTGCCCGGCAGCATTTTCCAGCGGTGGCCGGCGCCGCCCGTGTCTTCCGCCAGCAGCACGGTGCCGGGCGCCAGGCGGAAGGTGGACCCGTCGCTGACCTGGAATTCGAGTTCGCCCTGGAGGGTGACCACGTACTGGCGGCGTGGCGCAGGGTGCACGTCCTGCTCCCAGGCCTCCACCGAATCGCTGAGCCAGAACTCCCGGGCAGGCATCTTGCGCAGGGTCGCAACGGTGCCCTTCACGAAAGCCACGCGGTGGTCTGGGGTGTCGTAGAGCTTGACGGCGGGAATGCGCCCGGGCTGCTCGCCGGCGGCGGACGCGGTGGCCGGCAGCGTGGCACTCGCCAGGATCAGGGCGATGAGGGCGGGAGAGACGGCATGGAGGCGGGGGCGCAATGGCATGGTTGTGGACCGGTTTGGTGGCATGGGGGCGGAAACCGCCTGGCCCGGTAGGTGCCGCCCGGCGCCGCCCGGGTTGCCGTCGCCCCGCGGTCAGAATGCCTGGCAGGCGCCGTCCACGAACACCTTGAGTTCGCCGCTGCGGAACGGCGTCCAGACTTCGTCGCTGGTCAGGGGCGCGGTCACCACCACGGCCACCCGGTCGTGCGGGGTGGTGTGGGCCGAGAAATCCACACTCAGGTCCTCGTCGCACAGGCAGGCCTGTGAGAACGGATGCCGGCGCTCGATGTAGCAGAGGTGGGTGGACGCATGGGCCCATAGGGCCTGCCCGTTGGACAAGAGGAAGTTGAAGGTACCGTGCGGTGCGATGCGTGCCGCGAGTTCACGCAGGGTGATGGTGAGCTCCTGCACGCTGGGCACGTCGGCATGAGATTTGGAAAGCTCCTGCATGATCCAGCAGAACGCGTGCTCGCTGTCGGTGGAGCCGACAGGGTGGAAGTGCGAATGCAGGCGGGGACGGAAATCCTTCAGGTCGCCGTTGTGCGCGAACACCCAGTAGCGGCCCCAGAGTTCCCGCACGAACGGGTGGCAGTTCTGCAGCGCCACGCTGCCCTGCGTGGCCTTGCGGATATGGGCGATGACGTTGCGGCTGCGGATGGGATAACGGCGGATCAGTTCGGCGATCGGCGAATCCACCGCCCGTTCGTGGTCCACGAAATGGCGCAGGCCCTTGTCCTCGAAGAAGGCGATGCCCCAGCCGTCGGAGTGGTCGCCCGTTATGCCGCCGCGCTGCGCGAACCCCGTGAAGCTGAAGGTCACGTCGGTGGGCGTGTTGGCGTTCATTCCGAGCAGCTGGCACATGGTCGATGGGGAACGGAGAAATATCGGAGGGGCTGCGCGGGGTGCCGCGGTTTCCCGCGGCGCGAAACCTTGGACGCGGGGCGTGCGGTCAGCCTTCGCGCGGCGGGCGCAACTGCCAGGCGGCCACCAGGGCCAGCAGGCACAGGCCGGTGAGCAGAAGGAAGGTGTCCCCGAAGGCAGCGATGCGTTCCGGGCTGCTGACCGCATTCTGCAGTGAATCGCCGTGCGCGGCGATGCGCCATTCGAGCACGATGCCGCACAGGCTCACCCCGGCCGCGCCGCCGAGCATGCGCACGAAGCTGATGGCGCTGGAGCCCTGCGCGATGAGTGGCTTGGCCAGCGGCCGCATCGCACCGAGGTTGAGGGACGGCAGGATGAATCCCAGGCCGATGCGGCCCAGCACCGCGAAGGCCACCAGCAGCCACAGGGCCGTGTGCAGGCCTGCGAACGCCATCAGGCCGAAGGACAGCGCCAGCAGCGCCAGCCCGATGCCCACGAGCAGGTGCGTGGGCTGGCGGTCGGCCATGCGCCCGACCAGGGGAATGGTGGCCGCCAGCACGATGCCGGCCGGCAGCATCAGGGTGCCCACGTGCGATGCGGACATCTGCAGTCCCAGCTGCAGGAACACCGGCAGCAGGTAGGTGGACCCGAAAAGCGCGGTGCCGTAGATGAACGCCACGATGCTGCCCATGGCGAACTGCCGCACCTCGAACAGCCGCAGGTCCATCAGCGGCCTGCCCTGGCGTGCCAGCATGCGACGCTCCCAGGCAATGAACGCGGCCAGGGCGGCGAGCGCTGCCAGGAGCAGCACGGCCGACATGAGAGCGGGGCCGTCGCGCAGCGATACCAGCCCGTTGAGCAGGCACAGCGTTCCCACCGCACCGAGCAGCAGGCCGACCCAGTCGAGCGAGGCGCCGGCGCGGTCGGCGGCCACGCCGCCCGGGCTGCTGACCGGCACGTACCTGTACGCGAGCACCAGGGAGGCGATGCAGAACGGCACCACCATGAAGAAGATGGAGCGCCAGCCGAACCAGTCCACGAGCAGGCCGCCGACGCTCGGGCCGATGGCGGGCGCCAGCACCACCCCCATGCCGAAGATGCCGCTCGCGCGGCCCTGCTCGTGCGGCTGGAACGCATGCAGGATGATCACCGCCGGGATGGGCTGCACCACGCCTGCCGCCAGGCCCTCGAGCACGCGGGCCAGCAGCACCCATTCGTACCGGCCGGCGACGCCGCCGCCGATGCCGCCCACCAGCAGCAGCACCATGGCTCCCACATAGGTGGCCCGGTAGCCGTAGCGCGCCAGCAGCCAGGGGGTGGTAAGCATGGCCACGGTGGTGGCCACCATGAAGCCCGATGTGACCCACTGGGCGCGCGCCTGCCCCAGCGTGAAGTGGTGGCTCATGTCCGGGATCGCCACGTTCACGATGGTGGAGGACATGATCGACGCCATGGTGCCGACCATGACCGACAGCAGCAGCAGCCACCGGTAGCGCTCGCCGTAGCGCTCGCGCAGCAGCGCCGCCGAACCCGTCATGCGATGCCTCGGGGCGGGGCTGGCGGGAACGCCCCGAGGCGCGGGAGGCTCGGCCTGCGCCAGCAGACGCCGCGCAAGGGCCGCCCCGCGGCGCTGGCGTCGTCCCCCTTCCCGATGCGCGCAGCGAATCGAGAGAAGGGGGAAGCGGCGCAGCCGCTCAGGGGGATGCTCACTGTTTCTCGGACCAGAGCTTGCCGCCCGTGGCCCAGTTCTCGCGCTTCACGTCGGTGATGAGGATGTCCACCGATTCGGGGGAGCCACCGAGGATCTCGACGGAGACGCGGGTGATTTCCTCCACGAGCTTCTTCTTCTGCTCGACGGTGCGGCCTTCCATCATTTCGATGTGGTACGTGGGCATGGGCTGGATTCCTTTGAATGGCGAAGACGACAGTCTGCCGATCATATCGGCGGCATGGCCGCAGCGGTGTCCGGCGAGGCCCCTGTGCCGGCTGCGCAGCGAGGGCAGAGGCAGGCCATGCCGCGTGCTGCGTCCGGCACGGCGGCCAATGCAGCAGGCTCCACCATGGTGTCCATGCACCAGCAACTGGCTGCCGGCTGGCCGGCCTCGATGGCGCATTGGTTGCTCTGGCCGCACAGGGGGCAGCGGCCAGGGTCCGGAAGCAGGGCGGCGTCGGGCATGCGGGCAGTGTAGGCCCCGGAAGAAACCAGGCGGCTTTCAGGCCGGCAGGCGCGGCAGTGCCGTTCCCTCTTCGGCCAGGCGGAAGACCGCCACCGCCTGCACCAGGTGCGAAGCCTGTGACTCCAGCGAGCCCGTGGCGGCGGCCGCTTCCTCCACCAGCGCGGCGTTCTGCTGGGTGACCTGGTCCATTTGCGCGATGGCCCGGTTCACCTGTTCCAGTCCGCTGGTCTGTTCCTGGCTGGCGGCGCTGATCTCGGCCACGATGTCGGTCACGCGGCGCACGCCGGCCACCACGTCGCGGATCACCGTGCCGGCTTCTTCGACCAGCCGGTTGCCGGCGTCCACCTGGGTGACGGAATCGTCGATGAGCGCCTTGATCTCCTTGGCGGCGGTGGCGCTGCGCTGCGCCAGCGTGCGCACCTCGCTGGCCACGACGGCGAAGCCGCGGCCCTGTTCGCCGGCCCGCGCGGCTTCGACGGCGGCGTTGAGCGCCAGGATGTTGGTCTGGAAGGCGATGGAATCGATGACGCCGATGATGTCCACGATCTTGCGCGAAGCACTGTGGATGCCGCCCATTGTCGTCACCACCTTGCCGACCACCTGGCCGCCGCGCACCGCCATGTCGGATGCGGAGCGCGCCAGCTGGTCGGCCTGTGCGGCGTTGTCCGCGTTCTGCCGCACCGTGGCGGTCATCTGTTCCATCGATGCGGCGGTCTGCTGCAGTGCGCTGGCCTGCTCTTCGGTACGGCTGGACAGGTCCAGGTTGCCGGTGGCGATTTCACTGGACGCGAGGGCGATGCCATCCGCGCCGCGGCGCACCTGGCCGACCGTGTCACGCAGTTGCGTGGCCATGGCGTCCAGCGCGCGCAGCAACTGGCCCATCTCGTCGCGCGCCGTGCTGGCGGAGCGCGCCGTCAGGTCGCCGCCCGCCACGGACTCCGCCACCGACACGGCGCGGTGCAGGGGGCGCGTCACGCTGCGCGTGATGCCCAGTGCCAGCGCCGCGGCCGCGGCGGTGGCCAGCAGGCCGAGCAGGACCAGCGCATTGCGGCCGCTTTCGTAATTGCGCTGCACCGAAGCGGCGGCTTCGTTGATCTGCTTGCGCTGGAAGTCCAGCAGGGCCTGGAGCGCATCCAGATAGCCCTTGCCGGACGGCGTGAACTCGGTGTCCAGGATGCGCTGGGCATCGTCCGACCGGCCTTCCGCCTTGGCCTTGTAGATCGCATCGCGTGCGTCGACGAACTGCTTGCGCAGCACGCCGGCCTGGTCGAAGAGGGCCTGCTCTTCAGGGCCGGAGATGAGCCGGGCCAGTTGCTGCTGCTGCTCCGTCGATTGGCGGGAGGCTGCCGCGTTCTCCTGCGTGAACCGGCCGGCCAGGGCCGTATCGCTGCTGCGCGCGACCAGGGCATGGCGCGATACGTTGCTGTAGATGGTGCGGTACCAGTCCGAGATCAGGCGCTCCTTCGCCAGGGGCAGGTTCATCATCGTGGCGGTGTCCTGCGCGACGGACTGCAGCCGCCACGTGCCGACGGCCAGCATGCCCACGATGAAAAACGTCAGCAGGCCGAAGGCCAGCGCCAGACGCTTTCCGATGGATAAATCTTGAAACTTCATGCGCTATGTCAGGGTAAACCCTGATTGTAACTTGATGTTTGTTTTGTGTTGCTGTAGGCCTCCAGGGTGTCCTGTGGTCGGGGAAGGTTTTTTCGCCATGGAAAAAAGGCACCCGCTTGGGTGCCTTCGGAACGCGTGGCGGCGGATCAGCGGGGCGCGCCGGACTTCACCTTCAGCCGCCAGGCATGCAGCAGCGGCTCGGTATAGCCGCTGGGCTGCTCGGCGCCCTTGAAGACCAGGTCCCAGGCGGCCTGGTAAGCAGCGGACTCCGCGAAGCGGCCGGCCATCTTCCGGTAGGCCGGATCACCCGCGTTCTGCTGGTCCACCACGGCGGCCATGCGCTCGAAGGTTTCCCGCACCTGGGCCTCGGTCACCACGCCGTGCAGCAGCCAGTTGGCGATGTGCTGGCTGCTGATGCGCAGCGTGGCGCGGTCTTCCATCAGGCCCACGTTGTGGATGTCAGGCACCTTGGAGCAGCCCACGCCCTGGTCGATCCAGCGCACCACGTACCCGAGGATGCCCTGGGCGTTGTTGTCCAGCTCCTGCTGCTTCTCCGCCTCGGTCCACTGCGGGTTGGCGGCGACGGGAATGGTCAGCAGGCCGGTGAGCAGGTTGTCGCGCTCGGCATCGGCACTGGTCTTCTCCAGTTCCTTCTGCACGTCGGCCACGTTGACCTGGTGGTAGTGCAGGGCGTGCAGCGTGGCACCCGTGGGGCTGGGCACCCAGGCGGTGTTGGCGCCGGCCCTGGGGTGGGCGATCTTCTGCTCCAGCATGGCCTTCATCATGTCGGGCATGGCCCACATGCCCTTGCCGATCTGGGCCTTGCCGCGCAGGCCGCACGACAGGCCCACCAGCACGTTGTTCTTCTCGTAGGCCTGGATCCAGGCGCTGGCCTTCATGTCGCCCTTGCGCACCATGGGGCCGGCCTGCATGGCGGTGTGCATCTCGTCGCCGGTGCGGTCCAGGAAGCCGGTGTTGATGAAGGCCACGCGGGCCGACGCGGCAGCGATGCAGGCCTTCAGGTTCACGCTGGTGCGGCGTTCCTCGTCCATGATGCCCAGCTTGACGGTGTTCTCCGGCAGGCCCAGCAGGCGTTCCACGCGGGCGAAGAGCTCGCTGGCGAACGCCACTTCGCCCGGGCCGTGCATCTTGGGCTTGACGATGTAGACACTGCCCTTGCGCGAGTTGCGGATGCCGCCCTGGCCCTTGCCCTGCAGGTCGTGCAGTGCGATGGCGGTGGTGACGACCGCATCCAGGATGCCTTCCGGGATCTCGCGCTGCGCGCCCTGCGCGTCGGTCCAGAGCACGGCCGGGTTGGTCATCAGGTGGCCCACGTTGCGCAGGAACATGAGCGAGCGGCCGTGCAGGCGCACTTCGCCGCTGCCGCCGGGCGCCGTGTAGATGCGGTCGGTGTTCAGGCCGCGCGTGACGGTCTGGCCGCCCTTGGCGAAGGATTCGGTCAGCGTGCCCTGCAGGATGCCCAGCCAGTTGGCGTAGCCGGCCACCTTGTCCTCGGCATCGACGGCGGCGACGGAATCCTCCAGGTCGAGGATGGTGGAGAGGGCCGCTTCCAGCACCAGGTCGCTCACGCCGGCGGGATCGGTCTTGCCGATGGGCGTGGAGCGGTCGATCAGGATGTCCAGGTGCAGCCCGTTGTGGCGCAGCAGCACGGACGACGGTGCGGCGGCGTCGCCCCGGTAGCCCACGAACCGGGACGCGTCCTTCAGGCCCGTGGTCCGGCCGTCTTCCAGATCCACGGCCAGCCGGCCGCCCTCGACGCGGTAGGCCTTCGCATCCTTGTGCGAGCCGGCGGCGAGCGGGGCGCTGGTGTCCAGCACGTTGCGCGCGAAGGCGATCACCCTGGCGCCACGCACCGGGTTGTAGCCCTTGCCCTTCTCGGCGCCGCCGTCTTCGGAAATGGCGTCGGTGCCGTAGAGCGCGTCGTACAGGCTGCCCCAGCGCGCATTGGCGGCGTTGAGGGCGTAGCGCGCGTTCAGGATGGGCACCACCAGCTGCGGGCCGGCCTGGGTGGCGAGTTCATCGTCCACGTTGGCGGTGGTTGCCTGCACGCCCGCGGGCTGCGGCACGAGGTAGCCGATCTTCTCGAGGAAGGCGCGGTAGCCCGCCATGTCGGTGATCGGGCCGGGATGGGCCTTGTGCCAGGTGTCCAGTTCGGCCTGCAGGCGGTCGCGCTCTGCCAGCAGGGCGATGTTGAGCGGAGCCAGGTCCCGGACGATGGCATCGAAGCCGGACCAGAACGCGGCGGCATCGACGCCCGTGCCGGGCAGCACGCGCTCTTCGATGAATCGGTGCAGGGACGTGGCCACTTGCAGGCCGTGGACGGTGGTGCGATCGGTCATGGTGTGGTGGGCTCGGTCGGATGGAAAAGGAATGTGCAGGGGCCGGGAACCCCGGTGGAGTCACTGTATTTGAATTTTTTATCCGCATAAACCACCCGCGAATCGCAGAACCCGTGACTTTTTTGCACGAATCCGCGCAGGCGTAGCGGTTTCCCGGAATGCAACATCCGTGTCCATTGGTTTGCTATGTTTTAAGTAGCAGAAAAACGAGTTTTCATAATGACTATCGCCAGGACAGGTGCGCCGATGGGACGTTCGGGGATGGGGCGGGCGTGCCCGCCGGTTACAGGCTGCTCATAATCGCTGCCCATGGACAAGCTCAAGGCCTTCGAGTCGTTCGTGTCGGTGGCGACACGCGGCAGCCTCACCGCCGCGGCGCGCGCCGAGGGGGTGGCGCCTGCCATCATGGGTCGGCGCCTGGACGCCCTGGAGGAGCATCTGGGAGTGAAGCTCATGGTGCGCACCACGCGGCGCATCAGCCTCACGCACGAGGGCAGCGCCTTCCTGGAGGATTGCCAGCGCCTGCTGGCCGACGTGGCCGAGGCCGAGGCCAGCGTGTCGGTCGGCGGGGCGCGGGCGACCGGGCATTTGCGCATCACCGCGCCGGCGGGGTTCGGGCGGCGCCACGTGGCGCCGCTGGTGCCGCTGTTCCGGGACCTGCATTCCGAAGTGCGCATTTCCCTCAACCTCAGCGACCGCGTGGTCGATCTGGCCGGCGAGGGGTTCGATTGCGCCGTGCGCGTGGGCGACCTGCCCGATTCCTCGCTGGTGAGCGTGCGCATCGCCGACAACCGCAGGCTCTGCGTGGCGACTCCCGCCTACCTCGAGCGCCATGGCACGCCCCGGCACCCGTCCGAACTGTCACGGCACGCCTGCCTGATGCTGTCGAGCGACGCATCGCAGACGCGCGGCTGGGCCTTCCGCATGCCCG
Organism: Paracidovorax cattleyae; assembly: GCF_900104515.1. GTDB lineage: Bacteria > Pseudomonadota > Gammaproteobacteria > Burkholderiales > Burkholderiaceae_C > Paracidovorax > Paracidovorax cattleyae. Next base: position 12,485 of record NZ_FNJL01000030.1, on the reverse strand, counting down.
CGGCGGATGCGGACGGCGCGCCCGGCGACGTGGTGCACGTCAAACCCACCGGCCCCCTCGACTGCTCCGACGGGCAGGTACTGCACGACTGGTGCCTGGGGGGGTGGGGCATCGCATGGCGCAGCACCTGGGAGGTGGAGGCCGAGATCGCCGCCGGCCGGCTGGTGGCCGTGCTGGAGGATTTCGCCGCGCCGCCCAACGGTATCTACGTGGTCTTTCCCCATGCCCGCCACCTGCCGCTGCGCGTGCGGCTGTGGATCGACTACCTCAAGCACCACTATGCGCAGCCGGCGTTCTGGCGCCGCGCAGCGCATGCGCTCACCGCTCCCGTCCTCCCCACCCCTCCTTCGCCATGACGCACCGATTCCCCGCCCCGTCTCCCGATCTCTTTCGACGCTCCACTCCAGGCCGGGTGCCGACCGCCCTGGCGCTGGCCTGTCTGCTGGCCGGCTGCGCGGTCGCGCCCGGCAGTGCGCCGGCGCCCGCACAGGACGCCGCTGCCGTGCCTGCCAGGCGCGATGGCCCACCGGCGCCTTCCCGGGCCAAAGGCCCGCCGCCGCCAGGCATCGTCAGCGTGACCTATGACGATCCGGCCGGCTTCAGCGATGCACGCCGGGGTGCCCACGAAACCGACCGCGCCCGCCGTGCCTGGGTGGACGCGCTCTGCCTGTACCTGTCGGAAGCCGCGGCCGCGGCGCTGCCGGAGGGCCAGCGGCTGGAGGTGCGGATCACCGATGTGCAGCGTGCCGGCGGCTTCGAGCCCTGGCGCGGCCCGCAGGCGGGGCAGGTGCGCACCGTGCGCGATATCTATCCGCCGCGCATCGCGCTCGAATTCAAGCGGCTGGCCGCCGACGGTTCGGTGCTGCAGTCGGGGCGCCGCGAACTGCGCGACCCCGCCTTCATGGAGCGGGCGGCACGCGGTGGTTCCGATCCACTGCGGTACGAGAAGGGGCTGATCGACGACTGGGTGCGGCAGGAGTTCGGCGCGCGCTGAGCCCGGCAGCGCGCGGTGTAGGCCGCGCCCCACAGGCGTGCAAGCCGCGCGCCGACGGGGCATGCACGCTCCGCCCGCCTAGATTCGTCCCTCCAGGCCGTTCCTTTTTTCCATCCCGCTGCACTGTCGCGCCGATGGCCGGCCGGGGCATGGACACAAAGGACAACCACAATGGCAGGCCTCGCACGCATCACCGGCGTTCTCGTCGGTATCACAGGCGTTCTCGTTGCAGGTGCGGGCGGCTGGCTCGTCGCACTGGGCGGCAGCCCCTACTATCTCGTCGCCGGGCTCGCGCTGCTGGCCTCGGGCGCGCTGCTCGCGCGGCGTTCCGCTGCGGCCCTCTGGGTGTACGCCGCGCTCCTGCTGGGTTCCACGGCCTGGGCGGTCTGGGAGGTGGGCGTGGACTGGTGGCCGCTTGCCGCGCGGCTGGACGTGCTCTTCGTGCTCGGACTCTGGCTTGCGACGCCGTGGATGCGCCGCTCCCTGCTGCGTGAGCCCGCAACGCTCCAGCCGGGCGCCTCGGGGGATGCAGTGGCGCGGGCTTCCGCGCTGCGCACGCCGCGCATGGCGCTGGGCCTGGCCCTGCTGCTGTCCGCTGTGCTGGCGGTGGCGTCCTGGTTCACCGCGCCGCACGAACTGGCGGGACAGCTGGCGGGTGAATCCGTGCCCGCCCCGGCGCAGGCGGCGCCCACGCTGCCCGACGGCGAATGGCATGCCTACGGGCGCACCGGCCATGGCCAGCGTTTCTCTCCGCTGGCGCAGATCACGCCCGACAACGCCTCGCAGCTGAAGATGGCCTGGGAATTCCGCACGGGCGACGTGCGCGGCAAGGACGGCGATCCGGAGGAAACCACCTACGAGGTCACGCCGCTGAAGATCGGCAACCGCCTGTTCCTGTGCACGCCGCACCAGTCAGTGATCGCGCTCGACGCCACCACCGGCAAGCAGCTCTGGCGGTACGACCCGCAGATCGAGGGCAAGCTCGCGCTGCAGCATCTGACCTGCCGCGGACTGTCCTACCAGCCGCCGCGCGATCCCGTCGCCGATGCTTCGCCCGCGGCGCTCAATGCCGTGGCCGGCGTGGCTTCGGGCGGCGAGCGCACCGAGCCCGCGGTGCATGCCTCGCCCACCACCACGCAGCCGGCGGCGCCCGCCACGCAGGCCGCGGACCAGCGCCAGCCGCCCGTTGCGGCCCGCAAAGGCCCCACCGACGCCGCCTGCCGCGCCAAGCTCTTCATGCCCACGGCCGATGGCCGAGTGATCGCACTCAACCCCGAAAGCGGTGCCGTGTGCGTCAACTTCGGCGGCGGCACGGGGCAGATCGATCTCTGGCAGCGCATGCCCAACCTGCGCCCCGGGGCCTACTATTCGACCTCTCCCGTGGTGGTCACGCAGCGCCTCGTGATCGTGGGCGGCACAGTGCTGGACAACGCCTCGGTGAAGGAGCAGTCCGGCGTGATCCGCGCGTTCGACATCGACTCCGGCGCCCTGGTCTGGAACTGGGATTCCGGCAACCCCGACGACACGGCGCCCCTGCCGCCCGGCCGTACCTACACGCCCAATTCGCCCAACAGCTGGTCGATTTCCAGCGTCGATGAAACACTCGGCATGGTGTACGTGCCCATGGGCAACCAGCCGCCCGACCAGTGGGGCGGCAACCGCAGCCCGGCGGTGGAGAAGTATTCCTCTTCCGTCGTCGCGCTGGACCTGGACAGTGGCAAGGTGCGCTGGCACTTCCAGACCGTGCACCACGACCTGTGGGACTACGACGTGCCGTCGCAGCCCACGCTCATCGACCTGCAGGTGGGCGGGCAGACCGTGCCGGCACTGGTGCAACCCACCAAGCAGGGCGAACTGTTCGTGCTCGACCGGCGTACCGGCACCCCGATCCTGCCGGTGCAGGAACACCCTGCGCCGCAGGGGGCCGCGAAAGGCGACCGCACGGCAGCCACGCAGCCGAAGTCCGCGCTGTCCTTCGATCCGCCGCCGCTCTCGGAGCGAGACATGTGGGGCGGCACGATGTTCGACCAGCTCGCCTGCCGCATCGCCTTCCACCGCCTGCGCTACGAAGGCCGCTTCACGCCGCCGTCGGAGCAGGGCAGCATCATCTATCCGGGCAATTTCGGCGTGTTCAACTGGGGTGGCATCGCCGTCGATCCGCAGCGGCAGGTGGCGTTCACCACGCCGACCTACCTCGCGTTCGTCTCCAAATTGGTGCCGCGCAAGGATGACACCAGCCTGCTCGTGCAGGAGGGCGGCCCGCCCAAGGGCAGCCTGCCGGCGCTGAACGAGAACTTCGGCGCGCCTTTTGCCGCATCGATGAAGCCGTTCACGTCGCCCATCGGCCTGCCTTGCCAGGCGCCCCCCTGGGGCTATGTGGCCGGCGTGGACCTGCGCACCGGTGAGGTGGCCTGGAAGCACCGCAATGGCACGGTGCGGGACCTCTCGCCGCTGCCCCTGCCCTTCCGCATGGGCGTACCCGGCATCGGCGGGCCGATGCTCACCGGCGGCGGCGTGGCGTTCTACTCGGGCGCGCTGGACAACTACGTGCGCGCCTACGACCTGAACGGCGGCCGCATCCTCTGGCAGGACCGCCTGCCTGCGGGCGGGCAGGCCACGCCGATGAGCTATACCGGAGAGGACGGCCGGCAGTACGTGGTCGTCGTGGCCGGGGGGCACGGTTCCACGGGCACCAAGCCCGGCGACAGCGTGCGAGCCTACGCGCTGCCCGCACAGAAATAGCCGGCAGCGCCGCGCGGCGGGAAGAGGGCGGGGCGCGCTACCATGCGCCACCCCTTCCGATGCAAAGGATCGCCGCGTGACTACCGAAGCCCTGCTGGCCTATGCCCATTTCCTGGCCATCCTGGCGATGGCCGTCTTCCTGGCAAGCGAGGCCGCGCTCTGCCGCAAGGAATGGATGAATGCCGCCGTCGTGGAGCGCCTCGCGCGCGTGGACCTGATCTACGGCCTCTCGGCCCTGGCCGTCCTGGCCACGGGCCTGGCCCGCGTCGCCTGGGGCATGAAAGGTTCCGCGTGGTACTGGTCGCAGCCCCTGCTGCACGCCAAGGTCACCCTGTTCGTGGCGATCGGCGTGCTCTCCATCGCTCCCACGATGCGCTTCCTGCGCTGGCGCAAGACCTTGCGAGCCACCGGCGCGTTGCCCGACGAAGCCACCATCCGCAGCACGCGCCGCCTCGTGATGATCGAGGCCCACCTGCTGGCCGTGATCCCGCTGCTGGCCGTTTTCCTGGCCCGCGGCGTCGGCGCCCGGTAAAAGAAACGCGCCCGGAGACCATGATGGCTTCCGGGCGCAATCCAGGTGAAGCGGTGAGCGTACGGACTGGCAAACGGTGATATGTCCCAAATTGCCAGTAACAAGCCGGCGCCAGTCAGGCACCGAGCACAGGCATGAGGGGCAAAACCTCTTCGGCATGCTTCGCCAGATGGCCTTCACCCCCAAAGATCCAGAAGGCCGCGGAGCAGGCCATGCCAGCAGATGCCGTGGAACCGGCTTTGCCGGGCCACCGGCATCGTCGCCCTTCCCGCCGCGCGCAGCGCGGCGAGAGAAGGGGGAAAGGCGGCGCAGCCGCCTCAGGGGGATGTCACTTATTACTCAGGCATTCCTTCATGAACGCCTTGCGCTCGTCGCCCTTGAGCGCCTTGGTCTTGGCGTCGGCGTTGCAGGTCTTCATCTTGTCCTGCTGGGTGGCGGGCTTCTTGGCCGAGAGGCATTCCTTCATGAAGGCCTTGCGCTCGTCACCCTTCTTGTCCTTGGCCTCGGCGTTGCAGGTGGTCATCTTGCCCTGCTGCGCAGTCGGCGCCTTGGCCGGCTTGGATGCAGCCGCGGTGGCGGCGGCAGGTGCGGAGGCGGCCGGGGCCGCGGTGTCTGCGGCGTGGGCCGTCGCGAAGGAGAGGGCCAGGCCGGCGGCGGCCAGCATCGAAAGCAGCTTCTTCATGTAATGCTCCTGCGGGTGATGTAAGGGGGGTGGTCCGCCCCGGCCGCCACTGGCGGAAACCGGGGCTGTCCAGCTTAACGCCGGCCGGGCCCGGCCGGATGACGGCCGGCCCGTAGAATCCGCGCATGCTCTCCGTCAAACAGGAATTGCTCGCGGCGCTGGCCGGCGAGCTGGAAAAACTCTCGCCCGGCTCTGCCGGGCGCGCCGCTTTCGAATCCCCCAAGGTGGCCGCGCACGGCGATTTCGCCTGCACCGCCGCCATGCAGCTGGCCAAGCCGCTCAAGCTCAACCCGCGCGCGCTGGGCGAACGGCTGAAGGCCGCGCTGGAGGCCACGCCGGCCTTCGCGCGCTGGGTCGATGCCATCGAGATCGCGGGCCCCGGCTTCCTGAACATCCGCCTCAAAGCCGCCGCCAAGCAGGAGATCGTGCGCGAGGTGCTGGCCGCCGGCGACCGGTTCGGCTACCGGAAGGACAACGGCCAGCGCGTGCTGGTCGAGTTCGTCTCCGCCAATCCCACGGGGCCGCTGCACGTGGGCCACGGCCGCCAGGCGGCGCTGGGCGATGCGATCTGCAACCTCTTCGCCACCCAGGGCTGGAGCGTGCACCGCGAGTATTACTACAACGATGCCGGCGTGCAGATCGAAACGCTGGCCAAGAGCACGCAGTTGCGCGCCAAGGGCTTCAAGCCCGGCGACGACTGCTGGCCCACCGATCCGGAGAACCCGGCCTCCAAGGCGTTCTACAACGGCGAGTACATCCAGGACATCGCCAACGACTTCCTGGCGAAGAAGACCGTCCAGGCCGAGGATCGCGCATTCACCGCCAACGGTGACGTCGAGGATTACGACAATATCCGCCAGTTCGCCGTGGCGTACCTGCGCAATGAGCAGGACAAGGACCTGCGGGCGTTCAACCTGCATTTCGACCAGTACTACCTGGAGTCGAGCCTCTACACCTCGGGCCGCGTCGAGGCCACGGTGAACCGCCTGGTCGAAAAGGGGCACACCTACGAGCAGGACGGCGCGCTGTGGCTGAAGTCCACCGACTACGGGGACGACAAGGACCGCGTGATGCGCAAGAAGGACGGCACGTACACGTATTTCGTGCCCGACGTGGCCTACCACATCTCTAAATGGGAGCGCGGCTTTGCCAAGGTGGTGAACATCCAGGGCACGGACCACCACGGCACCATCGCCCGCGTGCGCGCCGGCCTGCAGGCGGCCGACGTGGGCATCCCGCAGGGCTACCCCGACTACGTGCTGCACACCATGGTGCGCGTGGTCAAGGGCGGCGAAGAGGTCAAGATCAGCAAGCGCGCAGGCAGCTACGTCACGCTGCGCGACCTGATCGAGTGGACCAGCAAGGACGCGGTGCGCTTCTTCCTGCTCTCGCGCAAGCCCGACACGGAGTACACCTTCGATGTCGATCTGGCCGTGGCGCAGAACAACGACAACCCGGTCTATTACGTGCAGTACGCGCATGCGCGCATCCAGTCGGTGCTGCGGGCTTGGGCAGAGGCCGGCGGCGGCGATGTCGCTTCGCTCAAGGAGGTGGACCTGTCGGCCCTGGAAGGCCCGCAGGCCCAGGCCCTGATGCTGCAGCTCGCCAAGTACCCCGAGATGCTGACGGCCGCCGCCGAAGGCGAAGCCCCGCACGACGTGACCTTCTACCTGCGTGACCTGGCCGCCAGCTATCACAGCTACTACGACGCCGAGCGCATCCTCGTGGACGACGAGGCCGTCAAGCGCGCACGCCTCGCGCTGGTCGCCGCCACGGCGCAGGTATTGCACAATGGCCTGGCCGTGCTGGGCGTGTCGGCGCCAGCCAGAATGTGAGTCTCGAGCCAAATATGACCAAGAAGCAGCAACGTGGCGGTTCGGCCGTCGGCTTCATCCTGGGGATCGTCGTCGGCCTGGGCGTGGCGCTCGCCGTGGCGGTGTATGTGACCAAGGTGCCGGTGCCCTTCCTCAACAAGGGTGGTGCCCGCAGTTCCGACCAGGATGCCCTCGAATCCCAGCGCAACAAGAACTGGGACCCGAATTCGCCGCTGTACGGCAAGAACCCGGCACGGCCGGCCGCGCCGGCGGCCAGCACGCCGGCCGTCGCGGGTGTCGAGCCCGCGCCGGCCAGCACGCCGGCGGCGTCCGCCGCAGTGGCGGCCGCTTCCATGCCGCGGGCCGCCGCCAGCAAGCCGGCCGCCGGTGCCTCGTCGGCCGATCCGCTGGGTGATCTGGCCCGCGCACGCGCCGCCACCGGCGCGGAGCCGTTCGACTACTTCGTGCAGGCCGGCGCCTTCCGCACCCAGGGCGATGCCGATGCGCAGCGCGCCAAGCTGGCCATGCTGGGCTGGGAGGCCCGCGTGAGCGAGCGCGAGCAGAACGGCCGGACGGTGTTCCGCGTGCGCGTGGGCCCGTTCACCAAGCGCGACGATGCCGAGATGCTCAAGGAAAAGCTGGACGGCGCCGGGGTGGAGTCCGCACTGGTGCGCGTGCAGCACTGAGGGCAGCCCGCGGAACCCTTCTGGCATCGTTGCCGCATCTTGTCGTACTGTGCGTACTGCCTGCGATGCGGCGCCTCGCCGGAACCGCTTCGCTGGGTTCCGTGAACTGCCCCCAAGTCGGCTTGAACTTTGCCGCCTGGCGCGGCTCCCAATCCTCCAGATACCGTAACCAGGAGTGCCCTTTTCCATGAAACGCCGCGAGTTCTCCCTCTCCGCCGCCACCGCCGTGGCCGCTTCCGCCGTCGCGCTGCCGGTGGCCACGCCCGCCTTCGCGCAGGCGCGCCAGTTCAAGGAGGGCAAGGACTACACCCGCCTGGCCAAGCCGGCCCCCACCGATGCGCCCGCCGGCAAGGTCGAGGTCATCGAGTTCTTCTGGTACAGCTGCCCGCACTGCAATGCCTTCGAGCCCACGCTCGAGGCCTGGATCAAGTCCGCCCCCAAGGATCTCGTGATCCGCCGCGTCCCGGTGGCCTTCAACTCCAGTTTCGCCGCGCAGCAGAAGCTCTATTTCGCCCTGGAGGGCATGGGCAAGCTGCCCGAGGTACATGCCAAGGTGTTCCGCGCCGTGCATGTGGAGAAGCTGCCCCTTGCCAAGGACGACCAGATCTTCGAATGGATCGGCAAGCAGGGCCTGGACGTGGCCAAGTTCAAGGAGGTCTACAACTCCTTCACCGTGTCCAACCAGCTGCGCAAGGCCGCCCAGCTGCAGGACGCGTACGGCGTCGAGGGCGTGCCCTCCATGGGCGTGGCCGGCCGCTTCTACACCGATGGCACCATGGCTGGCAGCATGCAGAACGTGCTGCAGGTGGTGGAATACCTGGCGGGCCTGGCCCGCAAGGGCTGACATCCCTTCCAGGGCGCCGCCCTCCGCCCCGGCAAAAAGCCCGCTCCGGCGGGCTTTTCCTTTCCGGCGGCTGCGCTGCCGCAGCGGGGGACTACAATCTTTGCAAGATTCGTGCCCTCTATGAGACCCAGACTCCTACCCACCCTCCTCCTGCTGGCGTCCATGGCATTTGCCGTGGGACCGGCACAGGCCGAAAAAGCCGATCGCAACAAGCCGATGAACATCGAGGCCGACGCACTGCGCCACGATGAGCTCAAGCAGACCAGCGTGTTCACCGGGCGCGTGGTGGTGACCAAGGGCACCATCGTGCTGCGTGGCACCCGGCTCGACGTGCGCCAGGACCCGGACGGCTTCCAGTACGGCACCATGACGGCCGAGCCCGGCAAGCGGGCCTTCTTCCGCCAGAAGCGCGACACCGCGCCGGGCGCCCCGGACGAGTTCGTCGAGGGCGAAGGCGAGGTGATCGAGTACGACGGCCGGGCCGACCTGGTGCGGCTCATCCGCCGCGCGGAGCTGCGCCGCTACCGGGAGTCCACCCTCACCGACGAGATGGCCGGCGCGCTGATCGTCTACAACAACACCACCGACGTCTTCACCGTGGACGGCCAGAAGACCGCGCCCGCGGGCGCCGCGTCGTCCGGCACGCCCGGCGGGCGCGTGCGCGCAGTGCTCTCACCCAAGGAGACCGCTTCGGCGCCCGCGGCGGCTCCGGCACCGGGGCCCGCTCCCGCGCTGCGCCGCAGCAACGAACTGGGCAACGGGGCGAAGTGAGCATGGCGGCTTCCTACCAACCGGACGCCGCGGCGGCACCGGCGGCGGCAGCGCCGAGCCGCCTCGAGGCGATGCATCTCGAGAAGTCCTACGGCACCCGCAAGGTGGTCAAGGACGTTTCCATGGTCGTGCAGAAGGGCGAGGTTGTCGGCCTGCTCGGCCCCAACGGCGCGGGCAAGACCACGTCGTTCTACATGATCGTGGGCCTCGTGCGCAGCGACGGCGGCGACATCCGCATCGACGGGCAGTCGGTGGCGAACATGCCGATCCACCGCCGGTCGCGCCTGGGGCTGTCGTACCTGCCGCAGGAGGCCTCGATCTTCCGCAAGCTCTCCGTGGAGGAGAACGTGCGCGCGGTGCTGGAGCTGCAGCGCGACGACGACGGGCGAGCCCTCTCGCGCGCGGAGATCGAGGAACGCCTCACCGCGCTCCTGCAGGAACTGCGGGTGGACCACCTGCGCGCCTCGCCCGCGCTCGCGCTCTCGGGCGGCGAGCGCCGCCGGGTGGAGATCGCGCGCGCGCTGGCCACGCAGCCTCGGTTCATCCTGCTGGACGAGCCGTTCGCGGGCATCGACCCCATCGCGGTGATCGAGATCCAGCGCATCATCGGCTTCCTGAAGGCCCGCGGCATCGGCGTGCTCATCACCGACCACAACGTGCGCGAGACGCTGGGCATCTGCGACCATGCCTTCATCATCAGCGACGGCCGGGTGCTAGCGCAGGGCACTCCCTCGGAGATCGTGGACAACGCCGAAGTGCGCCGCGTGTACCTCGGCGAACACTTCCGCATGTGATGAAGCCTGGCCTGTCGCTGCGCATCTCGCAGCATCTGGCGTTGACGCCGCAGCTGCAGCAGTCGATCCGGCTGCTGCAGCTGTCCACGCTGGAGCTGTCGCAGGAAGTCGAGCAGATGCTCGACGAGAACCCCTTCCTGGAGCGCAATCCGGACGAGGCGCCGCGCGAGGAGTTCGGGCTCCCGCAGGCGGATGCGCCGGTGAGCGAGGCCGACCGTGGTGCGGATGAGTCCCTCTACACGCCGGCCAGCGGGGCGGCCGAGGCTGCGACCACGGCGCCGGGCGAGGGTGCGGCCGAAGGCCCGGACGCGCCGGAGGCCCCCGATGCGCCGGACTGGGAGGGCGACGGCACGGTCGAGATGGCGCCCGACGACGGCGAGTGGGGCGGCGAGGCGCCCGCACGCACCCGCAACCAGGTGGGGGACGAAGACGACACGGACGCGACCGAGCTCGCGCGCGAGCACGAGTCGCTGACCGATTACCTGCACCGTCAGGCGCTCTCGCTGCGCCTGTCGGAGGTGGACCGCGCTGCGCTGCGCTTCCTGATCGAATCGCTGAACGACGACGGCTACCTCGACGAGCCGCTGGAGGCGCTGGCCGTGGCCCTCGCGGGCAAGGAAGACCCCGAACAGGTGGAGGAACTGGTGCACCGCTTCACGGTGGCACTGCGGCTCTTGCAGAGCCTGGAGCCCGTGGGCGTGGGCGCGCGCGGCCTGAGCGAATGCATGGCGCTGCAGCTGCGGGCCCAGCAGGAAGATGGCGACGCGGAGCCCGAGGTGCTGCAGGCGGCGCTGCGCATCTGCCAGCAGCCGCTGGAGATGCTGGCGCGGCGCGACGTTCGCCGGCTCGCCCAGGGCTGCGGCGCCAGCGAGGAATGCACGCGCGCGGCGATGGCGCTGATCGCACGGCTGGAGCCCCGGCCGGGCCGGGCCTTCGCGCAGGTCGAGCGCAACATCATCGTGCCCGACGTGATCGTGAAGAAGAGCAGCGGCCGCGGGGCGGCGCATGCGTTCACCGTGCAGCTCAATCCGGACGTCATGCCGCGTCTGCGCGTGCACGACATCTATGCCGGTGCGCTGCGCGGCAACCGTGGCGGCGAGGGGCACCAGGCGCTGCAGCAGCGGCTGCAGGAGGCGCGCTGGTTCATCAAGAACATCCAGCAGCGGTTCGACACCATCCTGCGCGTGTCGCGCGCCATCGTGGACCGGCAGAAGAATTTCTTCGTGCACGGCGAGCTGGCCATGCGGCCGCTGGTGCTGCGCGACATCGCCGACGAGCTGGGACTGCACGAGTCCACGATCAGCCGGGTGACCACAGCCAAGTACATGGCGACGCCCCAGGGCACCTACGAGCTGAAGTACTTCTTCGGGTCGGGGCTGGGCACCGAAACGGGCGGCAATGCGTCGAGCACGGCCGTGCGCGCGCTCATCAAGCAGTTCGTCGCATCGGAGAGCCCGGCCAAGCCGCTGTCGGACAGCCAGATCGCCGAGATGCTCAAGGAGCAGGGCATCGAGTGCGCACGCCGCACGGTCGCCAAGTACCGCGAGGCGCTGAAGATCGCGCCGGCCAACCTGCGCAAGGCGCTGTAAAGGCCTGCCGCCCGGGGGGGGGGCACATCAGCCGAGCAGGCCGGGATTCATTCGCCAGAGGGTGTAGCTGAGCGCCGCGGCGAAGCTGATCCAGGCCAGATAGGGCAGCAGCAACAGGCCCGCCAGCGGTCGCAGCCGCAGGAAGGCCACGAACGTGGCGGCCACGCAGGCGCCGAGCAGGGCGATGTCCGCCAGGGCCCAGGCACCCAGGTGCCATTGGAAGAACAGCCAGCTCCAGAGCGCGTTGACTGCCAGCTGGACGCAGAAAAGCGCGAGCGCGTGGCGCCGTGCCGCACCCGCGGGCTCGCGCCAGACCAGCCAGGCGGCGATGCCCATGAGGGTGTAGAGCACGCTCCAGACAGGGCCGAAGACGCCGGGCGGGGGGGGCCAGGGGGGCTGCACCAGTTGCGCATAGAACTGCGGCGCCTGCACCGAGGCCACGCTGCCGACGCCCGCGGCGATGAAGCACAGCAGCAGCCAGCCCGCGAGGGCCAGCCAGGCGCGGGGCGACAGGGGCGCGCGGTGCGCGCTGGCCGCAGCGGGGGTGGGCGAAGTGGACGGGGATGTCATCATGCCCCCATCATCGCCGCAGTTGCGGCGCCTGCCGTGCCAGCCACGGCCGCGAATGCCTTCCCGGGCGCCTACCGAGGCGCGCCGAGCGCCGGGTGGCGCGGCGCCTGGCCGGCGGAGCCGTGTGCGTCGAGCTTGAAGCCGGCGACGGCATCGGCGAGTTGGTGGGCCTGCTGCTGCAGCGATTGCGCGGCGGCGGTGGCCTGCTCGACGAGGGCGGCGTTCTGCTGGGTGCTCTGGTCCATCTGGCTGACGGCGCCGCCGATCTCGGCGATGCCGGTGCTCTGCTCCTGGCTGGCGTTGCTGATCTCGGTGACGATGGCGGTGACGCGCTGCACGCTCTCGACCACTTCCTGCATGGTGGAGCCCGCGTCCTGCACCAGCCGGCTGCCGGCATTGACCTGGGCGACGGAGTCGTCGATGAGGGACTTGATCTCCCTGGCAGCGGTGGCACTGCGCTGCGCCAG
>NZ_FNJL01000023.1 GCF_900104515.1 Paracidovorax cattleyae | reverse complement strand
CCGTGCCGTTGGTCAGCCCTGTGACGGTGCAGGTGGTGGCGGTCGCAGGCGCGGGCGTACAGCTGCCGCCGGGGTGGCCGGTGACCGTGTAGCCCGTGACAGGGCTGCCGCCGTCGAAGGCCGGTGCCGTCCAGGAGACCGTCGCCTGGCCGTTGCCGGGCACGGCATTGACGCCCGTTGGTGCCCCGGCGACAGACGGCAACTGCAGCCCAAGCACCGAGCGCACCAGCGCCTGCGATCCGTTGTAGATGCCCCCGGTGGCCGCGCCCTGCGCGCGCACCCACAGCGGCACGCCGCGTTGCAGGGACAGGCCGTCGATGGCCCAGCCGCCGGCCACGCGCACGGCTGCGCCCAGATCGGTCCAGCCCGACTCGGGCGCGTCCGGCACGGTGGAGATTGCAAAGCGCACCCCGCTCACCTCCGGCCCGGTGCCGCTGCGCATCCAGCGCAGGCCGTTGCCGTCGGCGGTCGCTTGCAGGCTTTGCAGCGCGGCCTGCGGCAGGCTGAGCCGCCCGATGTAGCTGCGCGGCTGCCCCCCCAGGGTGGTGAAGTCCCCGCTCACCAGCACCTTGCCGTCGGGCTGCAGCGCCAGGCTGTAGACCGTGCCGTTGGCTCCGGGATCAGCGAACGTGGTGTCGAGCGAGCCATCGGCGTTGAGCCGTCCGATTCGGTTGCGCGTCTGCCCGCCCAGGGTGGTGAAGAGGCCGCCCGCCAGCACCTTGCCGTCGGGCTGCACCGCCAGGTTGTAGACCGTGCCGCTGGCTCCGGGATCAGCGAACGCGGTGTCGAGCGAGCCATCGGCGTTGAGCCGCCCGATGTAGTTGCGCATCTGCCCGCCCAGGGTGGTGAAGGAGCCGCCCACGAGCACCTTACCGTCGGACTGCACGGCCAGGCTATTGACCAGGCCGTCGGCACCGAGGCCGGCGAAGGTGGTGTCGAGCGAGCCGTCGGCGTTGAGCCGCCCGATGCGGTTGCGCGGTTGCCCGTCCAGGGTGCTGAAGCTGCCCCCCACGAGCACTTTGCCGTCGGGCTGCAGCACCAAGCTGAAGACCGGGCCGTTGGCACCGAGGCCAGCGAAGGTGGTGTCGAGCGAGCCATCGGCGTTGAGCCGCCCGATGCGTCTGCGCGTCTGCCCGCCCAGGGTGGTGAAAACGCCCCCCGCCAGCACTTTGCCGTCGGGCTGAACGGCTAAGCTGCGGACATTGGAGATGACACTGGGGCCGGCGAACGTGGTGTCGAGCGAGCCATCGGCATTGAGCCGTCCGATACGGTCGCGCGGCTGCCCGCCCAGGGTGGTGAAGTTGCCGCCCACGAGCACCTTGCCGTCGGGCTGCACGGCCAGGCTGGTGACTCCGTCGTTCGCGCCGGAGCCGGCGAAGGTGGTGTCGAGCGAGCCATCGGCGTTGAACCGCCCGATGTAGTTGCGCGGCTGCCCGCCCAGCGTGGTGAAAACGCCCCCCGCCAGCACTTTGCCGTCGGGCTGTACTGTCAGGCTGTAAACCACGCTGTCGGCACCGGAGGCGGCGAATGTGGCGTCGAGCGATCCGTCGGCGTTGAGCCGCCCGATGCGGCTGCGCGTCTGCCCGTCCAGAGTGGTGAAGAAGCCGCCCGCGAGCACCTTGCCGTCGGGCTGTGGCACCACGCTGAAAACCCAGTTGTCGGCACCGGAGCCGGTGAACGTGGTGTCCAGCGAGCCATCGGCATTGAGCCGCCCGATGCGGTTGCGCGGCTGCCCGTCCAGCGTGGTGAAAATGCCAGCCACCAGCACCTTGCCGTCGGGCTGCACGGCCAGGTTGAGGACCGTGGTGCTGGCACCGAGGTTGGTGAACGTGGTGTCGATCGAGCCATCGGCGTTGAGCCGCCCGATGCGGTTGCGCGGCTGCCCGCCCAGCGTGGTGAAGTCGCCGCCCAAGAGCACCTTGCCATCGGGCTGCAGCGCCAGGTTGTAGACCAGGCCGTTGGCTCCCGGATCGGCGAACGTGGTGTCAAGCGACCCATCGGCGTTGAGCCGCCCGACGCGGTTGCGCGTCTGCCCGCCCAGCGTAGTGAAGTTGCCGCCCACGAGCACCTTGCCGTCGGGCTGCAGCGCCAGGTTGTAGACCAAGCCGTCGGCACCGGAGCCGGTGAACGTGGTGTCAAGCGAGCCATCGGCGTTGAGCCGCCCGATGTAGCTGCGCGTCTGTCCGCCCAGTGTAGTGAAGTTACCGCCCACCAGCACCTTGCCATCGGGCTGCACGGCCAAGCTGCGGACACCGGAGTTGGCACCAGTGCCGGCGAACGAGCTATCGAGCGAGCCATCGGCGTTGAGCCGCCCAATGAAATTGCACGGCTGCCCGTCCAGGGTGGTGAAGGCGCCGCCTACCAGCACTTTGCCGTCGGACTGCACGGCCAGGCTGAGGACCGTGCTGTTGGCCCCGAGGCCAGCGAAGGTGGTGTCGAGCGAGCCATCGGCGTTGAGCCGCCCGATGCGGTTGCGCGTCTGCCCGCCCAGGGTGATGAAGCCGCCGCCCACGAGCACCTTGCCATCGGGCTGCACGGCGAAGCTGCGGGCATCGACGTTGGCACCCGGGTTGAATTCGTCGTTCGCGTTCTGCGCCAATGCCCGCCCAGGCGCCCCCAGGACACACCAGGCCAGCAGGAGGGCCACGATCCAGGCCCAGCGCATGCGAGCGCTGCAGTCACCCTCTTGATCGGTTCGGGTCGCCAGCGCGCAATAGAACGAGTGGGTCATGTTGGTCTTTTTTTGCGAGATGGGTGGCGGCATGGGCCACGTGCTTCTCTGCTTCCAGCACGGTGCTTGGCTCCAGGGCGGTTGGATCAGTGATCGCCACCGTCAGCGTGGCGGCGGCGCAACCGATGGCCTCGACGCTGACGGCGCCCCGGGGAAAGTCGCAGTGGGGGCGGCGTGCTGCCGAACTGTGCCGACGTCATCAGGCGCGTTCGCGGCTGCGCCAGGCTGGCGAGCGCCTGCGGCGTCACCATCGCGAAGACCACATGCATGAATGCCGCCCACAGCGGCGGTGGCCCTGTCCTTGTGCGCAGACGCAACGTGCGCTCAAGCCCTTCACAAGTGTTCCTGCAAGGCTTGCGATGGCAAGCATGCGGACAGAGAGGGCAAGGCAGGAATGGTTCATGGTTCATCGGGCAGCGCTGCGAGGCACACTCAATCTTTGATGCGTCGGTAACCGCCGAAACTTCTTTGGAGTCACCGCTTGAGGATGTCCCGATGGCCTTTTGGACGGGTGATCGGCATTCAGGCCATTGCCTACTTCATGATTAGCGCAACATGGGTGATGAAATGTAAATTTTTATGGATGGTATGCCCATAGTCCATTTGGACTGGTGGTGGCGGTTCCAGGCATGGCGGTCCCCGGCTCTGGACTGCACGCCATCGGATTGGCTATAAATTGGGGGCCATGATGGCCATTCTTCTCATCGACGACCACAGTCTGTTTCGCGCCGGCATTTCCATGATGCTGGCCCATGGGCTGCCGCAGGTTCAGATCCATGAGGCAGCTTCCCTGGAGCAGGCGCTGGGCATGTCAGGGGTATCGCCGGTGCTGATTCTTCTGGATGTGCAGCTTCAGGGCCTGAGTGGTTTGGAAGGCATTGGCCTGCTCAAACAAAAATGGCCCGCTACGCGCATCGTCATCGTGTCCGCCCATGACCTGCCTGATCGGATAGCGCAGGCACGTGAGCGCGGTGCGTTGGGTTTCCTATCGAAGACGGCAAGGCCCGAGCAGTTGCTGCACAACGTGGCGGCGCTGCTCGAAACCGGCACCGACCCAGCAGAGGTTGTGCCGTCCACCGTGGGAAGCCGGCAACTGGTGCTGACGCCACGGCAGCACGAGGTGCTGAAGCTGCTGGACCAAGGGCTCTCCAACAAGATGATCGGGCGGCACCTGCATCTGTCCGAGCACACCGTGCGCGGGCATGTGCAATCCATTCTGGGCGCGCTTACGGTATCGAGCCGGGCGGAGGCGGTCTTTGTCGCCCGTCGGCGCGGACTGATTCTGTGAAAGACAGCGCGCCTGTTTATGCCGAACGGCTGAAGCTGGTGCTGGGTGGCATCGCGCAGTCGCTGCCCATCGGTTTTTTGCTCGCTACCCTGTTGGTCGTGGTGTTTGAATTCACCAGCGGTCAGTTGGTCACGGCCGTGTCTGCTTCGACGGGCGAAGCAATTCGCGTGATGACGGCCCGGATCGACGATGTCTGGCTGGGTGCCTGGTATCTTGCGGTGCTTGTCGGCCGTCTGCTCCTGGTGCTGTACTGCCGCCATACCCTACGGCATGGTTTCGACTTCAGCGAGATGCGTGGTATCACCAGGAGGCTGGCCGCGGGCAAGGGATATGAGGGGGTGATCTGGGGATGCTTGGGATGGATCGTGGTGGATGAAGCCTCATCGCCCGCCTCCACGGCCATGCTGCTGGGTGTGATGGCTGCCATCAGCAGCAATGCGGTCTCACTGCTTTCCCCTATCAGGCTGCTGTTTGCAGCGCTGATCGTGCCGATGCTACTGGTGGCGGGAGGCCGATTCCTGGTGATGGACGGGCTGATGTATCAGGCGATGGGGGCGTGCTGTCTGCTGTATGTGGTGGGGCAGTATGGGCAGGCCGGGCTGATCGGGCGCGGGCTGAGCGAATCCATCCGGTTAAGGTTCGAAAACCTGGATTTGATCCAGAGGCTCGAGGTGGAGAAGCTGGCGGCCCACGAGGCGAAAGAGCATGCCGAGCAGGCGAACCAGGCGAAATCCAGGTTTCTGGCGGCGGCCAGCCACGATCTGCGCCAACCGGTCCATGCGCTCGGGTTTTTTCTGGAGGCGCTTTCTTCCGGCCCTGCCGGCACTTCGCAGAGACTGGTCGTTGACCATGCAAAGGCAGCCAGCGCCGCTTCTCGCGAAATGCTCGACACGCTACTGGACTTTTCCCTCATCGAGGCGGGCGTTATCCAACCCCAATTTTCTGCATGCCTCATCCAAACGACGCTTCACAAGCTGGAGCAAGAACTTGCGCCGCTGGCCGACGCGAAGAGCCTGATCTACAGGTCGCGCGACAGTCAAGCGGTAGTGCGCACGGACATGCGGCTGCTGGAGATGATTTTGCGCAACCTGATAAGCAACGCCATTCGCTACACCGGGCGGGGCGGCGTGTTGATCGGATGCCGCCGTCGCGGACAAAGGCTCTCCATCGAGGTGTTTGATACCGGGATTGGCATTGCTTCGGAACAGCACCGCGAAATCTTTCGCGAGTTTCACCAGTTGGGTAATCCGGAACGCGACCGCCGCAAAGGTCTGGGGCTGGGTTTGGCCATTGCTGAAGGGCTTTCGCACTCCCTCGACCAGCCGCTGACTCTGTCTTCGCGGATCGGACGCGGCAGCGTGTTCCGGATCAGTGTTCCGCTGGCACCTTCCGACGCGCGCATCTCGACAATGGAATGGATACAGCCCAGCCGGTTTCAAGGGTTGACCGGTCGTCGCATTCTGGTGATTGATGACGACGAGACCGTGCGTGCCGCAATGCATACTCTGTTGGAGAGTTATGGCTGCATTGATCGTACGGTGGAGAACTTGGAGCAAGCTCTTGCGGTGAACGACTGGTTGCCCGATGCGATCATTTGCGATTACCGCCTGAGGGACCGTCAAACAGGTGCAGACGTGATACTCGCGTTGCGTGACCATTACGCGTACCCGGTGCCTGCGCTCTTGATGACGGGCGATACTGCGCCGGAGCGTTTGCGAGAGGCCATGAGCGGTGACATCGCGTTGCTACACAAGCCGGTTGCACCCGATAAGTTTTGGAGAACGCTGAGCAAGATATTGACGGATGGTTAATGAGCTGCATGCGCACGGCAGGACATGGCGGTATCTTTCATCCATGCCGACCTGCCGCCAAGGTGCAGGCCCATGGGTGTCTGTGGCCGTGGCGCCCGGCTGTCCCGCAGGGATTGGCAGCGAATTCTCGATTCGTGTCCATTCGTTCCTCATTGGGCATTGATGAGCAAGTAGCTCCCGGTCATCCGGGTCGGCACGGGGGCACGGCGGCTGCGCGTCAATCCCAAGGGAATCGATGAATGAAACGCAATGGCGCCCCAGCGATAAATCCCGAAGCACAATGGCCAAGCCATGCGGTGGGCTCATGCCTTGCACCCTCACTCCCCTTCCGCAAACATCTCCACCACCACCCCCCGCAACCACTGGTTCCCCGGATCCCGGTGGTACTTCGTGTGCCAGAACAGATTGATCGCCACCTGCGGCAGCTTGGCCGGGTGGGGCGCATACGCCAGGCCGAAGGGCTCGGTCATGCTCTGGGCCATCTTCTCGGGCACGGTGGCGACCATTTGCGTGGCCTGCAGGATGTGGCCGATGGCGACGAAGTGCGGCACGGTGAGGCGCACGTCGCGGGCCACGCCCATGCGCTCGAGCAGTTCGTCCACCTTGCCGTGGCCCGTGCCTTCGGAGACGACGACCACGTGCTGCGCCTTCGCGAAATCCTCCAGCCCGATGCGGCGGCGCCTGTGCAGCGGGTGACCCTGGCGGAACAGGCACACATAGGGCTGGCGGAACAGCCGGCGCTGGAAGAAGCCGGCCTTCAATTGCGGCAGCAGGCCGACGGCGAGGTCCACCTTGCCGGCCTCCATGGCGTCCTTCAAATCCGTCGCTGAATTGCGTACAGTCGTCAGGCGCACGCCCGGCGCCACCTGGGCCAGGCGCTCCAGCAGGCGCGGAAGGAAGTAGATCTCGCCGATGTCCGTCATGCCGACCTTGAACACGCGCCGGCTGGTGGCGGGATCGAAGCCCAGCTTGTGGTTCAGGGCGCCGTGGATCATCGCGAGCGCATACGACACGGATTCCGCGAGCTGGTCGGCGTAGGGCGTGGGCTGCATGCCCTGGGCGGTGCGCAGAAAGAGCTCATCGCCCAGCAGGCGCCGCAGCCGCGCCAGCGCGTTGCTCACCGCCGGCTGCGTCAGGCCCAGGTTCTCGGCGGCCTGCGACACCTTGCGCGTGACCAGCAGCTGTTGGAAAACCACCAGCAGGTTCAGGTCGATGTCTTCCAGTTCCACGCTGCACCTTTATTCATGGAAGTGATGCGATGTATTCATGACATTCTATTGGCTGATGGGCCAATCGCGGGAATGATCGGGGCCATACCAGAAAACCTGGAGACAGTCCCCGATGGAGTTGCATATCGAGCCGCTGGGCCGCGTGTTGCCCGTGGAGCCCGGCGCCAACCTGCTGGAATTGCTGCGCGCGCACCAGATTCCCGTGTCGTACAGCTGCATGGCCGGCCGGTGCGGCACCTGCCGCTGCAAGGTGATCGCTGGCGAGGTGCTGGATTCCGGCCAGGCGCTGCGCATGCCGCCGCTGGGCGGCGATGGCGAGGCGCAGTACGTGATGGCCTGCCAGACGGTGCTGAGCGAGTCCTGCACCATCGAGATTCCCGAGCCCGACGAGGTGGTGGTGCACACTGCCCGCACGCTCAAGGCCACGGTGACGGCCGTGGAGACGCTCACGCACGACATCCGCCGCCTGCTTCTCAAGCCGGCCAAGCCGCTGGATTTCTCGCCAGGGCAGTATGCGCAGCTGCAGTTCGGCCCGGGGCTGGTGCGGCCCTATTCGATGGCCGGGCTGCCGCACGGCGATGAACTCGAATTCCATGTGCGCCTGGTCGAGGGCGGGCTGGTGTCCACCCACGTGGAGAACGTGCTGGCCGTGGGCGATGCGGTACGCGTGAGCGGGCCGCTGGGTTCTGCCTATCTGCGGCGCAAGTACGCAGGCCCGATGCTTTGCGTGGCGGGCGGTACGGGACTGGCGCCGATCCTCTCCATCGTGCGCGGCGCGCTGGAGGCCGGCATGCCCAATCCCATCCATGTCTATGCCGGTGCGCGGTCTGCGCGCGACGTCTATGGCCTGCAGTGGCTCGCCGCGCTCAAGGAGCAGCATCCGCAGCTGCGGGTGCATGCCGTGGTGGTTGCGGCCGATGCGGCGCCGGGGCAGCGCACGGGGCTGGTCACCGATTCGATCGCGCAGGACTGGCCCTCGCTGGAAGGCTGGCGCGCCTACCTGTGCGGATCGCCGCCGATGGTGGAGGCCGTGTCGCTGCTGGCGCGCCAGCGCGGCATCGCACCCGAGCACCTTTATGCCGACGCTTTCTACGCCAGTACGCCCTGACACCCATCCCAAGGAAACAACGACATGAGTACGCCCCACCCCGTCTTCCCATTGCAGCCCGTCTGGGAAAGCCCCGGTACCCACCGTGTGCCGTTCGCGGCCTACACCAGCGAGGACATCTACCGCCGCGAACTGGAGCGCTTTTTCTACCGGGGCCACTGGTGCTACGTGGGCCTGGAGGCCGAGGTGCCCAACCCCGGCGACTTCAAGCGCACGGCGATCGGCGAGCGCTCGGTGATCCTCACGCGCGGCGAGGACATGCAGCTGCACGTGGTGGAGAACGTCTGCGCGCACCGCGGCATGCGGTTCTGCCGCGAGCGGCACGGCAACCGCAAGGAGTTCGTCTGCCCCTACCACCAGTGGAGCTACCGGCCCGATGGCGCGCTGCAGGGCGTGCCCTTCCGGCGCGGCGTGAAGCAGGACGGCAAGGTGCACGGCGGCATGCCGGCGGATTTCAAGCTCGAAGAGCACAGCCTCACGCGGCTGAAGGTGGCGACGCGCGGCGGGGTGGTGTTCGCTTCCTTCGACCACGATGTCGAATCTCTGGAGGACTTCATGGGCCCGGTGATCCTGGGCTACTTCGACCGCATGTTCAACGGCCGCCAGCTCAAGATCCTCGGCTACAACCGCCAGCGCATTCCGGGCAACTGGAAGCTGATGCAGGAGAACATCAAGGACCCGTACCACCCCGGTTTGCTGCACACCTGGTTCGTCACCTTCGGCCTCTGGCGGGCGGACAACAAGTCGGAGTTGAAGATGGATGCGCGCCACCGCCATGCGGCCATGGCGTCCACGCGCGGCGAGGCCAGGAAGCAGGCGTCGGACGTGTCGAACGTCTCCAGCTTCAAGGCCGACATGCAGCTGGAAGATCCGCGCTTTCTCGACATCGTGCCCGAGCCCTGGTGGGGCGGCCCCACGGCGGTGATGACCACGCTGTTCCCCAGTTTGATCCTGCAGCAGCAGGTCAACAGCGTCTCCACGCGACACATCCAGCCCGTGGGCCACGACGCGTTCGATTTCGTGTGGACGCATTTCGGCTACGAGGACGACACCGACGAGATGACCGAGCGCCGGCTGCGCCAGTCCAACCTGTTCGGCCCGGCGGGTTTCGTGTCGGCCGACGACGGCGAGGTGATCGAATTCTCGCAGCAGGGCTTCGAGCAGAAGCCTTTCCACCGCGCGCTGGTGGAACTGGGCGGCCACGACGTGGGCGACACCGGTCACATGGTGACCGAGACGCTGATCCGCGGCATGTATGGGTACTGGCGCGGCGTGATGGAGAAGGAGGACTAAAGCCATGGGCACGACCACCACCACCACCACCACCGCGGCTGGCACCGCCGGCACGCCCGCCATCGACTTCGCCGACTGGTTCGCGCTGCAGCAGCTCTATGCCGACTACGCCTCTGCGCTGGACGCCGCCGACTGGGACCGCTGGCCCGGCTTCTTCACCGAAGACTGCGTGTACCGCCTGCAGCCGCGCGAGAACCACGAGCGCGGCCTGCCGCTGGCCACGCTCTCGTTCGACAGCCAGGGCATGCTGAAGGACCGCGTCTATGGCATCCGCGAGACGCTGTTCCACGACCCGTACTACCAGCGCCACGTGATCGGCGCGCCCCGCGTGCGTGCGGCCGGCGAGGGCCGCTGGGAATGCGAGGCGAACTACGCCGTGTTCCGCACCAAGCTGTCGCAGCCCTCCACCGTGTTCAACGTGGGCCGCTACCTCGACGTGGTGGTGCGCACGCCCGGGGGGCTGCGTTTCGTTCGCAAGGAATGCATCTACGACAGCGAAATGATCCTGAACTCCATCATCTACCCGATCTGATCCGAGGAGACAACCCATGACCGCTATCGATACCGCATGGACCGAGGCCGCCGCGCTGGATGAGGTACCTGAGGACGACGTGGTGGGCGTGACCGTCGCCGGGCACGACGTGGCGCTCTACTCGGTGGAGGGCGAGGTGTTCGCCACCGACAACCTCTGCACCCACGGTAACGCGCGGCTGTGCGACGGCTTCCTGGAGGGGCACGAGATCGAGTGCCCGCTGCACCAGGGCCGCTTCGACGTGCGCGACGGCAGCGCGCTGTGCGCGCCGCTCACGCAGGGCCTGCGCACCTATCCCGTGCGGATCGAGCAGGGCAAGGTGTACCTGCAGTTCGACGGCGTGGATTCAGCGCGCTGAAGCGAGCAGGCGTTCGGGCTGGAACTGGAAGCCGTCCACCACGCTCCTGAGCCGGCCCGCCTGGTCCAGCAGGCTGGCCGCGGCGGCCGAGGACTGCTCGACCAGCGCCGCGTTCTGCTGGGTCATGTGGTCGAGTTCGGTCACCGAGGCGTTGACGCGGCCCAGTTCGCCCGATTGCCCTTCGACCGACGTGCTGATGGCGCCCACCACTTCCGAGGCGCGGCGGGCGCAGTCCACCACGTTCTGCATGTGCTCGCCGGCATCCGTCGCCAGCCGGCTGCCGCGCTCGGCTTTTTCCACGGAGGCGGCGATCAGCGCGCGGACTTCACGGGCGGCTTCGGCGCTGCGGCCGGCCAGCGAGCGCACCTCGCTCGCCACCACCGCGAAACCCCGGCCCTGTTCGCCGGCACGGGCCGCCTCCACCGCGGCGTTCAGTGCCAGGATGTTGGTCTGGAAGGCGATGCCGTCGATCACGCCCACGATGTCGGCAATGCGGCCGGCGCTGGAGTGGATGTCACGCACGGTGGCGACCACCTCGGTTACCACGCCGCCGCAGTGCTCGGCCACCTGGGTGGCTTCCTGCGTCAGCCGGCGGGCGGCCACGGCCTCCTGCACGCTGTGCTGCACGGCGCCGTCCAGCTGGCCCATCGATGCCGCGGCGTCCTGCAGATGGGACGCAGTGCGCTCGGTGCGCTGGCTGAGGTCGCGATTGCCCGTGGCGATCTCGCCCGCCGCCGCCGCCAGGCCCGCCGCGGCCTGGTGGACATCGGTCACCACCCCGTTGAGCCGCAGCAGCGCGGCCTGCAGGGCCCGGGCCGCGGCACTGTGCACCGGCACGCGGCGCACGTCCAGCGAGAGCTGGCCGTCCTGTTGGGGGCGGCACAGGTACTGGAGCTCCGCTGATTCGATCGCATCGGCGCGGGTGCGAAAGGTGATGGCCACTTCCACGGCCGTCTGTACGACCACGAACGCTGCGTGTACCAGGATGCGCCCGAAGTCGGGTTCGGTCAGGCAGTACACCGGGCCCCCGGCCAGTTGCAGGCGGTCGAACGCGATATGGTGCACGGCGATCAGCACTGCCGCGAAGAGCACGGGCCGCCAGTCGCGGTAGGCCAGCACAAAGGCCAGGAAGACGAAGACGCCGAAATGCATCTCGGTGGCGCCCAGGCTGAGCTGGATGTGCAGCGCCACCAGCCCGATGCCGGCCGTCACGAGCGCCAGCCGGCTCAGCAGGCTGCCGCGTACCGCCAGGTAAGCCCATGCGGCCAGCGCCAGCAGGGCGCCGCCCCAGATGGCGGCGGTGCCGGGCCGGCCGTACACGAAGCCAATACACAGCGCGACGATCGCGCCGAGGACGCAGATGGACAGCAGCAGGCCGTCCGCCCGGCAGCCGATGGCCTGCAGGGCCTGCTGGGCGCTGGGAGAGAGATCGGAGCGTCGTTTCGCTTCGTCCATGGCAGGCTTCCGGTGAGGGTTGTCGATGGGAGGCAGAGCCGGAAAAGAGCCCCGGCGCAGACACGTGACTCAGAATAATTCGAAACGCAACAAAAGGAGACTTTTTGTAATGCGAAGAAAGTGTCTGGTCAATCCGGCAGGGAGGTATCTGCAGGCGTCAGGGCGACAGCAGCCCGGTTTTCGCGACGAAGCCGTTCAGCGGATCCCGCCAGTAGCGCCCCCCCACCCGCAGGAGGTTGTGCCCGTCCGCGCCCTCCAGCGCAGGGGCCGCGATGAACTGCGCATCGTCGCCGCCTTCGCGGAAGGCGCCGAACCACTGGCGCGGCATGTCCGGGCCCCAGTACTGGTCGTTTTCGGCATATAGCCACAGGGTGGGCACGCGCACCTGCGTGCCCAGCTGGCGGTAGAGCCCGGTGAGCACCTCGGGCCGGCAGCTGTGGCCGGGGGCGGTGTCGGGCTTGCCGCCCGCGCCGCCGGAGAAATTGACCGCACCGACCACGCCGGGCAGGCGGCCCGCTGCGGCAGCGATGGTGGCCATGCCGCCCACGGACTGGCCTTCGAGCAGGATGCGGTCGCGCCGCACCCACGGCTGCTGCAGCGCCCAGCCGTGCACCGCCTGGACGGCGGCCGACGCATGTTCCGCCACCTGGGCATAGTCGGGCAGGCCCTTGCAGCCCGTGCCGCCGGCCGGCCAGCGGGCACCGGAATTCTCGCGGTCCGGGCCCCCCGTGGCGCCATAGCCGGGCCGGATCGGCGCGACCACGGCCACGCCCTGGCGCAGCCAGTAGGCCACGTGGCCCAGGGGCACGGGATATTGCAGGGCGGCGCGCACGGCGGGATCGGCCGAGCGGCCGTGCGAGAAGATCACCAGGGGAAAGGGGCCGTGCCCGCCGGGGCGGAAGACCTGGGTTGCGACGTCCACCTCGCGGCCATCGATGGACAGGTGCAGCACCTGCGTGTCGGGCTCGGGCAGGGGCGCGGCGGCATGGGCAGGGAAGGTGGCGAGCAGGGCTGCCGCCAGGGCGCCGGACGCCAGGAGCGGTGGGAACAGGCGCACGGGTCTGCGCAGGGATCGACGCGGTGGGGGCATGCGGGCCTCTCGGATCTGGCTGCCATGGACGGGTGGCCCATCCATTATGGCGGCTCGACCGTGGCGGCGTCCCGCTGATGGTGAGACAGTCCCCCAGCGCCGCTGCTTTCGCCGTTTTCCCTAGGCGGAATGCGGTGCCGGGTGCAGGGCGGCCTGCCGTTGGGCCAGACAGAACACGGGCAGTGCGAGGACGGCGCAGCCGGCCAGCAGCGCGAAGGCGAGGCCGAAGCGGCCCTGTGCGCCCACCACGCTGTTGGCGATGGCCGGGCTCAGCGAGGCGCCGACGCCCTGCAGGGTCATGACCAGCCCCAGGGCGGTGTTGTAGCGGCCGCTGCCGCGCACGTAGCGCTCTACCATCAGGGGCGTGGCCACGCCCAGGGCGCCTGCCGCGAGGCCGTCGAGGATCTGCACGGGGATGTTGGCCCAGGCATCGGGAATCGCCCAGGCCAGGATGCCGCGCACGGGCAGCGCCAGGATGGCGATGTAGATGAACACCTGCAGGTCGAGGCGGCGGCTGCGCGACACCCACAGCGCCACCGGCACCATGGTGAGCTGGGCGACGACGATGGCGATGCCGGTCCACAGGAGCGGCGCGGAGTCGGGCACCGTGGCCGCCAGCCGCTGGTTGAGCAGCGGCAGCATGGCCGCATTGCCCAGGTGGAAGAGCGCGCACGCCAGCCCGAAAAGCCAGAGCGCGCGGTGCGACAGGAAGGCGCGCCAGCCTTCGGGGGCGGCCGTGGCGCCGGCGGATGCGGCAGCCGGGGCCGGGACCATGCGCGCTTTTTCCGGATCCGGCCCGCCGCCGCGGGCCGCCACATGGTCGATGTCGCGGTCGCGGATGGCCATCAGGCAGGCCAGGGCGCCCACGGCCATGGCCGCCATGACGACCAGCATCCAGGGCGCGCCCAGCCAGTGCGCGAAGGCCGCCGCGCCCAGCGCGGAAGCGATGTTGCCGGCATGGCTGCAGGCCTCGTTGCGGCCGGTCTGGTGGCGCAGGCCCTGGCTGCGTGCCAGGCCCAGCGTGAGCGCCGCGAGCCCGGCGGCCAGCAGCGCGCCGGCCACGCCGGTGAGCACCTGCGACAGCACCAGCATGCCCGGCGACCGGGTGCCGAAGGCGATCGCGCTCGCGGCGAGGATGGCCACCGCGGCGATGGCGACCAGCATCCGCTTGGCGCGGATGCGGTCCGCCCATGCGCCGGCCAGGGGCGTGGCCAGCATGCCGGCCAG
Source organism: Paracidovorax cattleyae (assembly GCF_900104515.1). Classification (GTDB taxonomy): domain Bacteria; phylum Pseudomonadota; class Gammaproteobacteria; order Burkholderiales; family Burkholderiaceae_C; genus Paracidovorax; species Paracidovorax cattleyae. The sequence continues at coordinate 81,580 of NZ_FNJL01000023.1, read as the reverse complement.
GCCACCGGCCGACATCACGATGCCGATCATGGTCTGGTCGATGCGCTGGGTCTGCAGGTAGGTGGCGAGGAACGGACCGAGCCCGTCGCGCACGTCCGCCATGAAGAACGCCATCCAGGCCAGGGCCGTGAGGGAGGCCCCGGCGGCCACCGGAGCGCTTCCGCCGGCAGGCCGCTTTTCCTGGGGCGCCGGCCCTCCGAACAGCGGGGAGGGCGCGGTGTCTGCGATGGCGGGGTGCGCGGCGGTGGTCATGGTGTCACCCGTGGTGGGGCTGGGCGGGGAGGGGCTTGCCGTTGACGGTGCGGGCTTCGATCACGTGGCCTTGCGCGCCGCGCAGCGGGCGCGCGGGGCCGCTGGCCTCGACCGCGTCGCCGGGCTGCAGCTGCAGTGCCGCATAGCCGTCGGGGCGCAGGTGGATGAAGTCGCCGGTGTCCAGCACCACGCCGTTGGGCTCGCCATGGCGGGCGTGGTGGATGCGCGCCACGCGGCCTTCGGCGCTCCGCACGGCCTCTTCGGGTGCGGCGGGCTTGCCGTCGATCGATACCAGCCGCTCGAAGATATAGACCTCGTGCGCGGCCTCGCCGTGCCGCGGGGGCGCCGCCACGCTGCCCTCGAACACGACGGCCTGGCCGGGCTTCAGGGCTTCGGCGGCGCGCACGGCGCGCTCGTCATGCTTGCCGAAGGTGAACTGCGCGGTAACGCCGTCCACGTCGATGAGCACGCCCTCCACTTCGCCGCGCGGGCTGTGGAGCAGGTGCTGGAAGCGGCCCTCGAGGGACCAGACTTCCACGGTTTCCTGGGGTTGGGTCATACGGGTTTCCTGTGGCTGGGTGGTGAAAGGAAAGGGATCAGGGCATGCGCGGCGGGCCGCCGGCCGGGCCGCGGAACACTTCCTGCAGCGTGCTGGCGGAGGAGCCCAGCTGCGTGGCCTCCAGCGCCGCGCCCAGCGCGTTGCGCGTGCCCCAGCCGCGGGCCGACACGGGGACGCCGGTCTGCAGCAGGTCGCCGATGGAAGCGGCCACATGCGGCGGGAAGCGGACGATCACGCCGTTGTCGAGCAGCAGGCCGTGGGCGTCGCCGCGGGTGTTGAGCAGGACGGCGGCCACGCGCCCGTCGGCCTGCAGTTCGACCAGGGCCGGGCGCTGCGGCGGGGCAGGGGGTGTCTGGCCCGGGGACGGGGGCGTTTCCTGGACGGTACGGCCCTGCGAGCTGATCGCGCTGATGCGCAGCACGGGCACGCCGGAATAGTGCCAGCCGGCCACGTCCACGGCGTCACCCGCGCGCAGCCAGGAGGTCAGGGTATCGGACAGGTGCGGAGGGAAGGCGACCTGCGTGCCGTCCTGCAGCAGCAGGCCGTCGGACTCGCCGTTGGGGTTGAGCAGCCAGCGCTGCACGGCGCCGCTGTGCGAGGCCTGCTCCACGGCGGCAGGCTGGCCGATCGGGCCGGGCGGCTGGCCCGCCACGGGGGGGCGGCGGAACGGCGCCGGGGGCCGGGGGGGCGGGCTGGGCCTGTGCTCCGGCACAGGCGAGCAGGAGGGCGGCGAGGCCGGCGCGGGTCAAGGTATTCAGTCGCATGGCAGAACTCCTTCTGGTGGTGGAGCCCTGGTATCTCAAGAGACGTGCCAGCATGGAATGCCTTATGAATCAATGGCTTGCGTTGCCTGTCACCGCAAATGCGTGGATGGCGCGAAGACACCCTGTCCGGATTCGCGACATCGCCGGTGTCTCCATCCGTCTCATTCCATGCCGTACTGGGCCAGCTTGCTGTAGAGCAGCTGGCGGTGGATGCCCAGGCGCCGGGCGGCGAGCGAGCGATTGCCGCGGGCCTGTTCCAGCGCGTGGGCGATCAGCCGGCGCTCCAGCCGCTCCACGGCCTCGGGCAGCGGCACGTCGAGCCAGTCCTGCGGCAGGGCGCCATCGGCGGGGCCGGACGCTGTTGCCGAGCCCGCGGGCGGGCCCAGGTCGAGGTCGGCCGCGCCCACCACGGGGCCGCGCTGCAGGGCCTGCACGCGCTCCATGGCATTGCGCAGTTCCCGCACGTTGCCCGGCCAGCCGTGGGCGAGCAGGGCGCGCGCCGCATCCGGCGCCAGGCGCTTGGCCGGCTGCGGCGCCGCGGCGCGGCGCAGGAAATGCTCGGCCAGCGGCACGATGTCGGCCAGCCGCTCGCGCAGCGGGGGCAGCGCGATCTGCAGCACGTCGAGCCGGTAGCGCAGGTCCTCGCGGAAGCGCCCCTCGCGCACGGTGGCGGCCAGGTCGCGGTGCGTGGCGGCCACCACGCGCACGTCCACCCGCACGGGCCTGTGGCTGCCCAAAGGCGTGACCTCGCCCTCCTGCAGCGCGCGCAGCAGCTTGGCTTGCACGTCCGGCGCCATGTCGCCGATCTCGTCGAGCAGCAGTACGCCGCCATCGGCCGCACGGAAGCAGCCGGGCCGGTCGGTGGCGGCGCCGGTGAAGGCGCCCTTCACGTGGCCGAAGAGCTCGCTTTCCAGCAGTTCCTTCGGAATGGCCGCGCAGTTGAGCGCCACGAATGGGCCGGCGCTGCGGGCCGAATGCCGGTGCAGCGCGCGCGCCACCAGCTCCTTGCCCGTGCCGGTCTCGCCCTGCACCAGCACGGGCGCCTCGCTCGCGGCGGCCAGCCCGATGCGCTTGTGGACTTCGCGCATGGCCTCGCTCACGCCGATGAGTTCGCCGTCCGCCTCGTCCGCGCCGGCCCGCGCCGCGGGGGCGGGCGGGGTGGCATCCGCCTCGGCGCGGGAGCGCAGGGCGCGCTCCAGCACCTCGATCACCGCGGCGCGGGCCACCGGCTTGGTCAGGTGGTCGAAGGCACCCAGGCGCATCGCCTCGATGGTGCCGGAGCCGCTGGCATACGCGGTGAGCACCACCACCGGGGGCAGTTCGGGCACGCGGGCGGCGAGCGCGGCGAGGGTTTCCAGCCCGTCCATGCCGGGCATGCGGTGGTCCAGGAAGATGGCGGCGTAGCGGTGGCGCCCTGCGTGCCGCAGCGCTTCGTCGCCGCTGGCGGCCTCGTGCACCTCGTGCCCCAGGCCCTGCAGGGTTTCGACCAGCGACTCGCGGAAGGCCGCGTCGTCATCGACGGCTAGGATGCGTGCCATGGCAGCTTCAGGAGGAAGCGGGCGCCGCCGCCTTCGCGCGGCGCGTAGTGCAGGTCGCCCCCGTGCGCCAGCGCCACCTCGCGCGCCAGGGCCAGGCCCAGGCCGTTGCCGTCGGTGCGGCCGGTGGCGAAGGGCTCGAAGAGCTGGGCGCGCAACGCCTCGGGCACGCCCGGGCCGTCGTCCTCCACCGCGATCACGCACCGGGAACGGGCGGCATCCACCCGGGCCGAGAGCACGGCCTCGCCCCCCTGCGGCGCATGGCGCACGGCGTTGTCCAGCAGGTTGTCGATGGCGCGGGCCGCATGCACGGGATCGAAGACGGCCGTGGCCGGCGCATCCCCCCGCAGCGACAGCCGCACGCCCCGCGTCTCGGCCGCGGCCCGGGCGGTGTCCAGCCGCTCCTGCAGCCATGCGGGCAGGTCCACCGGGTGGGGCTCCAGCTGCAGGGGCTGCACCAGCGTCAGCAGGCTCTGCACCAGGCCTTCCAGCCGGTCGATCTGCGTGCCGATGGCGGCCAGGGCATCGGCATGGCGGGCAGGGGGCGCCGCCAGGGCGTTGTCGGCCTTCAGCCGCATGGCGGCGATGGGGTTGCGGATCTCGTGCGCCACCGAGGCCGTCAGGCGGCCCAGGGCCGTCAGGCGCATGTCGCGGTGCTGCTGGGCGAGCGCCTCGCGCAGGCGCTCGCGCGCTTCCTGCAGCCGGGTGCCGAAACTGTTGAATCCATCGACGATGCGGTCGAGCTCGCGGATGCCGGTGTGCTGCAGCACGGGCACGGTATCGCCCCCGGCCTGGGCCAGCGCATCCTCCATGCGCTGCACCTGCCGCAGGCCGCGCTGCAGCATCCATCCGAGCCAGGCGCCCGACACCACCACCAGCAGGGCCAGGATGGCGATGCCCGCGCGCAGGCTGTCCTGCGCGGCGATGGCGCCGGCATGCACGCGGGTCATGGTCCAGACGGCCGTGCCCGGGTGCGCGGACAGCGGGCAGGCGGCCACGATGAGCACCTCGCGGCTGCCGCGCACCAGGTTCACCAACGGCTGGCGCCCGGCACTGGCTTGGCGCGCCATCTCCACGATGAGGGGCTCCTCGGCGGAGGGCACGTCGCTTTTCACGCCGCTGCCTTCGTAGGTGGGATAGGCGTAGGCGAGCATGCCGCCGCTGGCGCTCCACGCGCCGCCTTCCACGCGGGGCGCCTCCAGCAGCACCACGCGCAGCAGCACCCGCAGCAGGTCCTCGCGCGGGGCGTCGGCGGCCACGCCGGGCACGGATTGGGCGTAGCGGGCGGCGATGTCGCTGCAGGCCTGTGCCACGCGGGTACGGCCGGCGGCCACCTGCGCGCCGGAGCCCGACTGGTAGAGCACCGTGAGGACGACCGCCACCAGGGCGCAGGCGCCCAGCAGCAGGGTCCAGAAGAGGGTGAGTTGGATACGCAGGGAGCGCACGGAGGATCCGCGGGTGGGATACGTGCGCATCCTACGGTGCCACGGATGAGCCGGCGGTAGGAGAGCAGCCCATCCGCCAGGCACGGAGGCGCAGGCCGGAGGGCCGGGCAGGATCAGGCCGCTTCGGGGTAGAACAGCCGCCGCGCCGGCACGGGCGCCACGGCGCGGCCGATGGCGGCGATGTGGTCCGGCGTGGTGCCGCAGCAGCCGCCCACGATATTCACCAGGCCCTCGGCTGCGAACTCGTGCACCAAGCGGCTGGTGACCTCGGGCGTCTCGTCGAAGCCGGTGTCGCTCATCGGGTTGGGCAGGCCGGCGTTGGGGTAGCAGCTGATGAAGGTATCTTCCGCCACCCGGTTCAGCTCCTGGATGTAGGGGCGCATCAGCGTGGCGCCCAGGGCGCAGTTCAGGCCGATGGCCAGCGGACGCGAGTGGCGCACGCTGTGCCAGAAGGCCGTCACGGTCTGGCCCGAGAGGATGCGGCCGGAGGCATCGGTGACGGTGCCGCTGATGATGAGCGGCAGGCGCTCGCCGCTCGCCTCGAAGTACTCGTCGATGGCGAAGAGCGCGGCCTTGGCGTTGAGCGTGTCGAAGATGGTTTCCACCAGCAGCACGTCGGCACCGCCCTCGACCAGGGCCTGGGTCTGCTCGTAGTACGCGGCGCGCAGCTGCTCGAAATCGACGTTGCGCGCGCCGGGGTCGTTCACGTCGGGGCTGATGCTGGCCGTCTTGGGCGTGGGCCCGAGAGCACCGGCCACGAAGCGCGGTTTATCGGGGGTGGAGTACTTGTCGCAGGCGGCGCGCGCCAGCCGGGCCGAGGCGAGGTTCATCTCGCGCGCCAGGTCGGCCATGTGGTAGTCCTCCTGCGCGATCGTGGTGGCGCCGAAGGTGTTGGTCTCGATCAGGTCGGCGCCCGCTGCCAGGTAGCGCTCGTGGATGTCGCGGATCACGTCGGGCCGCGTGAGCGACAGCAGCTCGTTATTGCCCTTCACGTCCCGCGGGAAGTCCTTGAACCGGTCGCCCGCGCCGTCGGGGCCGCTGTATCCCTCGCCCCGGTACTGGGCCTCGCCCAGCTTGAAGCGCTGGATCATGGTGCCCATGGCGCCGTCGAGGATGGCGATGCGTTCGGCCAGGATGCCAGGCAGTTGTTGGGCGCGGGTGTAGTGGAGGGGTTGCATAAGCCTCCATTGTAGAAAGTGTGCCCCGCGTCCCGGCCTCATGGGTAATCCGGTCTGAATTCCTGCTGACTGCCTTCCGCGCCCTTGCCTGCAGCAGCCGCCACGTCCAGAAACGTCTGCAATGCCGGGTTCGGTGCCGCCTCATGCCATGCGAGCACGCCCACCGTGGGGTGCTCCAGGTGGGCGATGGGCACGAACCGCACGCCCTGCACGGCGGCCTGCGCCATCGTGGCGGGCACCAGCGCCACGCCCATGCGCATGGCCACCAGGGCGACCACGGTCAGCCACTGGCGCGTGGCATGGCGGGTGTGAGGGTGGATGCCGGCGCGGTGGAAGAGGGCGACCACGTTGTCGTGGTTGGCCGGCGCAACGTCGCGCGCGAACATCACGAAGGTTTCTTCGGCCAGGGCACGCAGGTCCACTTGCGCCGCACCGGCCAGCGCATGGTCGTGCGGCAGGCAGGCCACGAAATGGTCCGGCGCCAGCGGCAGGCTGCGCAGGGGCGCGGGCACCACGCTGGCGTTGATGAATCCGGCATGCAGCTGGCGGTGCAGCAATGCTTCGGTCTGCTCGCCCGAGGACATCTCGCGCAGGTGCACCTCGATGCCCGGGGCACGTTCGCCGAAGGCCCGCACGATGGCCGGCATGTCGCGATAGACCATCGATCCGGTGAAGCCGATGTCCAGCCGCCCGCGCAGGCCCGCGGCCACGGCGCGCGCCGTATCGCCTGCGCGTGCCACGCGGTCGAGCACCACGCGCACCTCGGCCAGGTAGGCCTGGCCCGCGGGCGTGAGCACCACGTGCTTGCTGCTGCGGTCGAAGAGCTTCACGCCCAGTTCGTCCTCCAGCGCCTTGATGCCCGAGCTGAGCGGCGGCTGCGTGATGGCGAGCCGCTCCGCCGCGCGGCCGAAATGCAGCTCTTCGGCCAGCACGGCGAAGTAGCGCAGCAGGTGCAGTTTCATGCCAGGAATCATGCCAGCCGCTGCGGGCCCTCGGATCCAGTAGGTGGAACCCGCCGCCCCCGAGTCGAGCGGCCGCGGAGCAGGCCATGCCAGCAGACGCCGCGCAAGGGCCGCCCCGCCGCGCTGGCGTCGTCCCCCTTCCCGGCGAAGCCGAGAGAAGGGGGAAGCGGCGCAGCCGCTCAGGGGGATGTCAATATGACTTCCGCAGGCCCAGCACCTTCTCGGCGATGAAGCACAGGATCAGCTGCGGGCTCACGGGCGCAAGGCGCGGGATCCACGATTCGCGCATATAGCGCTCCACGTGGTATTCCTTGGCGTAGCCCATGCCGCCGTGGGTCAGGATGGCGCGCTCGCAGGCGTGGTAGCAGGCCTCGGCCGCGAGGTATTTGGCGGCGTTGGCCTCGGCGCCGCAGGGCTGGTGCCGGTCGTAGAGCCAGGCGGCCTTCTGCACCATGAGGTGCGAGGCCTCCAGCTCCATCCACGACTGCGCCAGCGGGTGCTGGATGCCCTGGTTCTGCCCGATCGGGCGGCCGAACACCTCGCGTTCCTGCGCATAGCCGGCCGCGCGTGCCAGCGCCGCGCGGCCCAGGCCCACGGCCTCGCTCGCGATCAGGATGCGTTCGGGGTTGAGACCGTGCAGGATGTACTGGAAGCCCTTGCCTTCCTCCCCCACCCGGTCTTCCACGGGAATGCGCAGGCCGTCGATGAACACCTGGTTGGAATCCACGCATTGGCGGCCGAGCTTCTCGATCTCGCGCACTTCGACCGTGCCGCGGTCCAGGTCGGTGTAGAAAAGGCTCAGGCCCTCGGTGCCGCGGCAGTCCTCCAGCGGCGTGGTGCGCGCCAGCAGCAGGATCTTGCTGGCCACCTGGGCGGTGCTGATCCACACCTTCTGGCCGTGCACCACGTAGTGGTCGCCCCGCCGCACGGCGCGGGTCTTTAGCTTGAGCGTGTTCAGGCCCGTGTTGGGCTCGGTCACGCCGAAGCAGGCCTTGTCGCGGCCCTGGATCAGCGGCGGCAGCCAGCGGGCTTTCTGTTCCTCGGTGCCGAAGACCACCACCGGGTGCAGCCCGAAGATGTTCATGTGCACGGCCGAGGCGCCCGACAGGCCCGCGCCCGTGGCCGAGACGGTGTGCATCATCAGCGCGGCCTCGCTGATGCCCAGGCCCGCGCCGCCGTAGGCCTCGGGCATGGCGATGCCCAGCCAGCCGGCATCGGCCAGCGCCTGGTGGAAGTCGTGCGGAAAGCCGCCATCGCGGTCCTTCGCGAGCCAGTAGTCGGCATCGAACGGCGCGCAGACGCGCTCGATGGCGTCCCGGATCTGCTCCTGTTCCGGCGAAAGGGCGAAGTCCATCACACGCCTTTCGCGGACGGGCGGATCACCTTGTCGGGCGATTCGCCGTAGGGCGGGCTGTAGATCACCAGCAGCTTCACCGGCGTGTCGCTGGTCACGGTGAAGACGTGCATGCGGTCGGCCGGGAAGAAGCACATGTCACCCGGCACCATGTCGAAGGCCTCGCCCTCCACCTCGGCACGGGCCGTGCCTTCCAGCAGGTAGCAAGCCTGCTCGATGCCCGGGTGCGCATGCGGCAGCGCGCCGCCGCCCTTGTGCAGCGTGCCGAGCAGCACTTCCATCTGCCGCGCGCCCACGGTCTCGGGGCCGATCAGGCGCTGGTTCACGGTGTGGTGGTGGTTGGCGGGCTGGTAGCCGGGCACCTGGGCGGCGCGCACCAGGTAGCGGGAGGGGGACGCGGTGGTGTCGGTCATGGCGGTGGTCGTGGCGGTCGTTATGGGAGAGATCGTGGAAGTCATGCGCCGTCTCCGGCGGCGCGGCAGACGCCCTGCGCGAGCAGGGCGTCGATCTGCACGGGCGTGTAGCCGGCCCGGGCCAGCAGGCTGCTCGTGTGTTCGCCCAGGCGCGGCGCAGGGGGCTGGTCGCGCTCCGGGGGCGTGGCGGACCAGCGGGTGGGATGCGCCATGGCGTGCATCGTCCCTTCGGTGGGGTGCTCGGTGTCGTGCACGAAGCCGGTGGCGCGCAACTGGGCGTTGTGCAACAGGTCGGCGGGAGAATTCATGCGCATGTTGGGCACATCGGCCGCGTCCAGCAGCGCCTGCCATGCGGCCGTGGTGCGCGTGCGCAGGATGCGCGCCACCCCGGCGTACACGGCGTCGATATTCGCGGCGCGCGCGCCGTGCGTGGCGAAGCGCGGGTCGTGCGCCAGGCCGCCGCTGCCGTCCTCGCCGATCGCGGCGAAGAAGCTGCGCCAGTGCTTGTCGTTGTAGATCAGCACGCAGAGCATGCCGTCGGCCGTGGCGTAGGGCTTGCGGTGGGCCGTGAGCAGGCGCGCATAGCCGGGCTCGCCCAGCGGCGGCTCGAAGGTCAGGCCCGCCATGTGGTCGCCCAGCACGAACTGCGCCATGGCCTCGAACATCGGCACGACCACCGCCTGGCCCTGGCCGGTTTTCTCGCGGGCATAGAGCGCCGCCGTCACGGCATAGACGGCGTGCAGCCCGGTCACCCGGTCCGACAGCGTGGTGGGCGCGTACGACGGCTCGGGCGCGCCATAGCGCTGCATGAGCCACGGGATGCCGGTGGCGCCCTGGATCAGGTCGTCGTAGGCGGGGCGCGCGGCGTCCGGCCCGTCCTGGTCGAAGCCGCAGCAGCTCACGTGGATGATGCGCGGGTTGCGCGCGCTCACCGCGTCGTAATCCAGCCCCAGCCGGGCCAGCGCCTGCGGCCGCACATTGCTGATGAGCACGTCGCAGCCCTCGGCCAGCCGCAGCGCCGCCTCGCGCCCCTCGGGGTGCTTCAGGTCCAGCGCAATGCTCTGCTTGCCCGCGTTCGCGTGCAGAAAAATGTGCCCCATGCCCGCATGCCGCATCGGCCCCACATGCCGCATGTTGTCGCCCTCGGGCGTCTCCACCTTCACCACCTCCGCGCCCAGTTGCGCGAGGATCTGCGTGGCGAACGGCCCCATGATGACCGAGGTGAGATCGAGCACCCGCACCCCCGCCAGCGGGCCGGTGCGTCGTGGGGGGGCAGCCAAGGAAGAAGCTTCTGTCATCTCGTGTTCCGTTGGACAAGTCTGATGGGCGCGTTAGGCAGCGTCACCCACTCCCAAGGCCTTTGAACTAGCGCGGCCCAGGCCAGCAGACGCCGCGCAAGGGCCGCCCCGCCGCGCTGGCGTCGTCCCCCTTCCCGGACCGCGCAGCGGACCGAGAGAAGGGGGAAGCGGCGCAGCCGCTCAGGGGGTTGGTTCGATACCAGCTTGCTGGATCAGGGTGCGCCAGTGCGCCAGCTGCTGCGACACGTACTGCGCGAATTCCTCGGGCGTCTTGCTGGGCCAGACCTGGAAGCCGATCTGCGCGAGCTTGTCCTGCGTGTCCTTGTCGGCCAGCACGGCCTGCAGTTCGGTGTTGAGGCGCTGCACCACGGCAGGCGGCATGCCGGCCGGGCCGAAGATGCCGTTCCATGACGTCAGGTCGAACCCCTTCACCGTCTGGCCGATGGGCGGCACGCCCGGCAGCAGGGGCGAGGGCTGGGCGGTGGTGATGCCCAGTGTGCGCACCTTGTCGCCCGTGAGCATGGTCTTGCCCGAACCCAGGTCCACCACGTAGGCCTGCACCTGCCCGCCCAGCAGGTCGGTGAGCGCCTGCGGGCTGGACTTGTAGGGCACGCCCAGGATGTCCACCTTGGCGATGTGCTTGATGCTCTCCATCGCCACCAGCGAGGTGCTGTTGGGCGTGGCATAGCTCAGCGTGCCGGGGTGGGCGCGGGCGTAGTCGAGGAACTCGGGCAGGGATTTCACCGGCAGGGCCGGGCTCACCATGAGCGCGAAGGGCAGCTCGCCCACGCGCGCCACGGGCGTGAAATCCTTGATGGGGTCGTACTTGAGGCCGGCATAGAGCGCCGGGTTGGCCGAGTGCGAGGTGTTCGTCGTCATGAACAGCGTATAGCCGTCGGGCCTGGCCCGGGCCGCCAGCTGGGCGCCCACCTGGGCGTTGGCGCCCGGCTTGTTGTCCACCAGCACCGGCTGCTTCAGGCGCTCGGCCAGTTTCTGGCCCACGGTGCGCGCGACGGCGTCCGTGCCGCTGCCGGCGGCGAAGGGCACGATGAGGGTGATGGGGGCGTTCGGATAGGCGGGCGCCTGGGCCAGGGCCGCGGTGGCGGCCAGCGCGGCCGCGGCGCCGCAGGCCCGCCACAGGGCGCGGGGAAGGGAAAAGCGCATGGTGTTGTCTCCTGGAATGGCGGCCTCTGTATCCGGGCCTGGAGGGCATCTTGGGGCCGCCATCCATTCGCGTCCAATTCAATCGTTGAAGCGTGTGATAGCTTTTGCGAATGGTTGCCGGGCTTCCGGCCTGCGGGACGGAGCACAATAGGCACCTTGCCTGCGTGCAGCGCAGCGGCTCCGCCGGGATGCCGGCCTGCCCTGCACCCGCCCAGCGCCACTGCCGCGCGGGCACCCCGATGCCATCCACCAGAGAGTTCCACCGCCTTGTCCCCTGCGCATTTCGTCCTGCACGACGTCTTCGGCTACGAGCATTTCCGCGGCCCGCAGCAGGCCATCGTCGAGCACGTGATCGCCGGCGGCGACGCGCTGGTGCTCATGCCCACGGGCGGCGGCAAGTCGCTGTGCTACCAGGTGCCGGCCATCGTGCGGCGCGACGCGGGCAAGGGCGTGGCCATCGTCGTGTCGCCGCTGATCGCGCTCATGCACGACCAGGTGGGCGCGCTGCACGAGGCCGGGGTGGATGCGGCCTACCTCAATTCCACGCTCGACTGGCAGCAGACGCAGGAGCTGGAGCGGCGCGTGGCGCGGGGCGACATCACCATGCTGTATGCGGCGCCCGAGCGCCTGACCACGCCGCGCTTCCTGGAGCTGCTGGACGGCCTGCACCAGCGCGGGCAGCTGTCGATGTTCGCGATCGACGAGGCGCATTGCGTGAGCCAGTGGGGCCACGACTTCCGGCCCGAATACCGCGCGCTCACCGTGCTGCATGAGCGCTACCCGGGCGTGCCGCGCATCGCGCTCACTGCCACGGCCGACGCGCTCACGCGCGAGGACATCGTGGAGCGGCTGCAGCTCGAGGGCGCGCAGCATTTCGTCTCCAGCTTCGACCGGCCGAACATCCGCTACCGCATCGAAGAGAAGAAGGAGCCGCTGGCGCAACTGCTGCGCTTCATCGAGCGCGAGCACCCCGAGGACGCGGGCGTGGTCTATTGCCAGTCGCGCAAGCGCGTGGAGGAGATGTCCGCCGCGCTGGTCGATGCGGGCCTCAAGTCGCTGCCCTACCACGCCGGCCTGCCGCCCGAGGTGCGCCAGGAGAACCAGGACCGCTTCCTGCGCGAGGAGGGCATCGTCATGGTGGCGACCATCGCCTTCGGCATGGGCATCGACAAGCCGGACGTGCGCTTCGTGGCCCACGTGGACATGCCCAAGAACATCGAAGGCTACTACCAGGAGACCGGCCGCGCGGGCCGCGACGGTCTGCCCGCCGATGCCTGGATGGCCTACGGCCTGCAGGACGTGGTGAACCAGCGCCGCATGATCGACGAGAGCCCGGCGGGCGAGGAGTTCAAGCAGGTGATGCGCGGCAAGCTCGACGCGCTGCTGGGCCTGGCCGAGGCCACGGACTGCCGGCGCGTGCGGCTGCTGGGCTACTTCGGCGAGCCGTCCGAGCCCTGCGGCAACTGCGACAACTGCCTGAACCCGCCCGCGGTGTGGGACGGCACGGACGCCGCGCGCAAGCTGCTGTCCACCATCTACCGCGTGCACGAGGCCAGCGGCCTCACTTTCGGCACCGGGCACATCATGGACATCGTGCGCGGCAAGGACACGGAGAAGATCCGGCAGTTCGGCCACGACAAGCTCTCCACCTTCGGCGTGGGCAGGGAATACACCGAGCCGCAGCTGCGCGGCGTGCTGCGCCAGCTGCTCGCCACGGGCGCGGTGGGCCTGCACAAGGTGATGCTGGAGAGCGGCCACAGCTTCGACACGCTGAGCCTCACGCCCGGCTCCAAGCCGGTGCTCAAGGGCCAGGTGCCCGTGCAGCTGCGGGAATCCACCGCCAGCACGCCGGCCCGGCGCACCCGCCGCAGCACCGCGCCGCCGGCCGCCGCCGCCAACCTGGGGCCGGACGCCCAGGTGCGCTTCATCAACCTCAAGGCCTGGCGCGCCGAGGTGGCGCGCGAGCACAACCTGCCGGCCTACGTGATCTTCCACGACGCCACGCTGGCGGCGATCGCGGAGCGCCAGCCCGCCTCGCTCGCCGACCTGCAGGGCATCAGCGGCATGGGCGCCAAGAAGCTGGAAGCCTACGGGGCCGACGTGCTGCGCGTGTGCGCCTCGGCTGCCTGAGCGGTCGGCCGGTCCTTCAGCAGCGTGCGCGTGATCGCGCGCCCGATCTGCTCGAACAGGCGCCCCGCCTGCCGCATCTCGTCCATGCCCTCGGCGCAGGTGGCCACCACGATCGCACGTGCGCCCCCCTCCTGCGGATCGATCACGCCCATGTGGCAGGCCCGGTGGTATTGCGTGCCGGTCTTGTGGATGAAGCGCACGGTGCGCGGCAGGCCGGCCTCCAGGCGGTAGGCGTCATAGGTGTCGAACTTCAGATCCTTGTAGAGCATCTGCTGGTGCGGCGGCGTCAGCAGCTGGCCGCGCACCAGCTTTTCCAGCATGCCGCCGTAGCCCGCCAGGGTGGCGGTGTTGGCGCCCCGCGCGTAGTAGCGGTCGTAGGCCTCTTCCATGGTCTTCGCCTGCAGCTCGGAGGTCTTGAGGTCCAGCGCGCGCGCCACCGCCTGCACCCGCTGCGGGCCCATGGGGGCCGCCGCCACGCGCACGAGGTCCATGGGCTTGAGCTCTTTCGCCCGGGGGTGCAGTTCGCCATAGACCTCCTGCCGCACCTGGGTGAACGAGGTGAGCGTGCCCACGTTGCGCGCACCCATCAGCGCCTGGGCGCGCGTGTTGAAGGTGTCCGGGCCGATGGTGCGGATCAGCAGGTTCGCGGCGGTGTTGTCGCTGTCCATCAGCATGCGGCGCAGCAGCGTCTCGATGCTGTGCTGCGTGCCCACGGGCTGCCAGACCAGGGCGCCGGAGCCGTCGATCTTGTCGCGCTCCTCCACGCGCAGTTCTTCGTCCAGCCGCAGATGGCCCTGCTGCACTTCCTGCAGCACCGCGATCGCCAGCGGCAGTTTCGCGGAAGAGGCGAGGTACCAGCGCCGGTCGGCCTGCCAGGCGAAGGTCTCGCCGGTGTCCAGGCGCTTCACGTACAGGCCGAACTGGCCGGGCGTTTCGCGTTCGAGCTTCTGTACCTGGCTGCCCAGGGCCTCGGCCCAGTCGGGGGCGGCCTGCGCCCGCTCAGGCGTCGTCGTCCACAGCGCCGTCAGCAGGGGCAGCGCCGCCGCCAGCACCGGGCGGGCGAGCCGCCGGCGCATCGCCCGGCGGCGTGGTGCCGGTGGAGTGGGAGGGCAGGGTGGGGCAGCGTGGTTCATGCGGTCTCCCGTCGGACAGCAGGCCCGACTGGCAGAGGGCGATGCCCACCTGCCGGAGCGCGCGATCGGACCGGGCCGTGGAAGGTTCGCCGCGCGTGCAGGCCACCACCAGCAAGCGCGGCCCCGGGTGGGCACGCGGCACGGTGACGAGCCCGGAATCGCATGTTCGTGCGCGCTGCGTGCCGGTCTTGTGGGCGAAGTGCGCACCCGGCGGTAGTCCCGCCTTGATGCGCTGGGTGCCGGTCTTCACGCGCTCCATCACGGACAGCAGGTAGGCCGTGTGCCGGGCATCGAGCGCGCGGCCTTCGACGAGTGCCTGCAGCAGGTCGGCATAGGCGTCGAGGTGCCCGCTGTTGAGGCCGGTGGCGTAGTAGGTCTCGTAGGCGGAGGCCAGGTCCGTGGGTGCGAGGGAGCGCTCGGGCACGCGCAACAGCGTGGCCAGCGCGGACCGTGCCGCCGCGTCGCCATGCAGCCGCTGCTGCTGCCGCAACGCCAGGAAGTCGGTGCCGGACAGGTGCGATGCCGCGGGCGTGAGCACGCCGTACACATGGCGGCGCACGTCGGCCAGCGAGGTGATGCGCCCGAAGCCCCGGGGCACCAGCGACTGCACCACCGCGTTCACCGTGCCGATGCCGACCAGGCCGATGAGCATGTCGGTGGCGGTGTTGTCGCTGTAGATGATCATCTGCTCCAGCAGGTAGCGCACGGTCAGCGGCGTGCCCACGGCGCGTCCGTTGGTGGGGCCCGCGCCGTCCACGTAGTCGGCCGCGCGCAGGGTGAGGGGTGTCTCGAGCGTGAAGTCGCCGCGCTCCACGCCGCGGAGGACCGCGATCGCCACCGGCACCTTGACGGACGAAGCCAGGTACCACGGCTCCGTGCCGTGCAGCGATGCGGAGGCACCCGTGTCCAGGTCGCGCACATACACGCCGATGCGCACGCCGCTGTCCGCCTCCGCCCGCGCCAGCGCGCGCTCCAGCGGCTGCACCCAGGCCGGCGTGGAGGCCGCGGCGGGCAGCGCGGCGGATGGCGCCTCCGCGGCCTGCGCGTGCGCCGTGCCCGTGGCGATGTGCCACAGCGCGGACGTGGCGCAGGCGAGGAGCCTCAACTGGCGCAGGGGGCGGACCGGGCGGACGCGGTGGAGTGTGGGTGCGTGTATCTGGGGCATGCGGGCAGTTCGGAAACGGGCGCGACGGGTCCACCCTAGCGCCGGCGCGCGCGCGCCGCCGTAGGGCAATGTCCCTTGCGGCCTGCAGGGTGGCCCGGAGTGCGCCATGCACTGTATTTACAATCAGTGTTCCAATCGCGCCATGCCGGACATCGCCCTCCAACGCATCCATCGCACCCGCCTGCTGCAGATCTGGCGGTCCGTGGGCTGGCCTTGCCGCGATACGGTCGAGATCGACCTGCTCGCCGCCGGCATGCTGCGCCTGGTGCCGGAGCCGGGCGGGCACGAGGTGCTCCGCCTGACCGACGCGGGCATCGCCTGCCTGGCCCAGGCGCGGCAGCGCAACGCGCGCGCGCTGAGCGCCCACGACCGGCTGGCGATGCGCTTCGCGGAGCAACTGCTCTCGGCGGGCCGCATCGTCTGGCGGGAGCTGTCGCTGCGCGCCGCCGTGGAGGCGCTGCCACCGCCCGTTCCTGCACCACTGCCTCCGCTGGCGCCCGGCCGCGGCGCCGCGCTCTCCGGCCTGTGGGACGGGGAGGACGCCGACGATGGCGCCTGCCTGCCGCCTCCCGCGGTGGCACGGGTGTGGCGCATGGCCCGGCCCGACCTGTTCTCGATCCGCCACACCAGCGTGCCCGCCTACCTGCAGCCCATGGTGCACGAGGTGAAGGCGAGCCGCGCCGACCTGCTTTCCGACCTGCGGCATGCAGCCAAGCGCGAGGCCTACCAGTGGCTGTGCGAGGAGTGCTACTACGTCTTCCCCGCGGGCATCGCCGATCCCTCGGAAATTCCCGAGCCCTTCGGCGTGTGGGTGCTGCACGGCCCCATCGAGACCGGCCGCTTCGAGCTGCTGCGCCCCGCGCGCCATGCCCGGTGCCCGCTGCCCTTCGCCGTCTGGATGGCGCTGTGCCGCGCCACGCCCCTGCACAGCGAAGGCGAGCCTGCCCAGGCGCTGCTGGGCGAGGAGGGCCAGGTGCCGGACACCGTTGTGCCTGCCCATGTGCCTGCATGGGCGCCTGCCGTGGCACCCTCCGCCGCTTCCTGACGCGCCAGCCCATGCGGACGACAGCGGAACCTGCCATGGAGCCCGCGGACTCTGGAGTGCCCGGCGCGGAGCGTGCGCCGCCGCAGGGCTATGCCGTCGCCGTGCGCGAGCTGTGCGAATTCACCGCCAAGCAGGGCGACCTCGATCTGCGCTTCACCCCGGCGCCCACGGCGCGGGAGGGCATGGCGGGCCATGCCGCGGTGGCCGCCCGCCGGGTGGCCGGGTCCTCCGGCTACGAGGCCGAGGTGCCGCTGGAAGGCGTGTGCGGCCTGCTGCGCGTGCGGGGGCGCGCCGACGGATTCGATGCCGCGGCGGGCCGCGTGGACGAGGTCAAGACCTTCAAGGGCCGGCTCGACCGCCAGCCGGCCGCCCACCGTGCGCTGCACTGGGCGCAGGCCAGGGTGTACGGATGGCTGCTGTGCGCCTCGCGCGGGCTGCCGGGGCTCACCGTGTCGCTTGTCTATCTGGACATCGGCACCCAGAAGGAAACCGTGCTGTCCGAGGACTGGACGGCGCAGGCGCTGCAGGCGCATTTCGAGACGCTGTGCGGCCGTTTCATGGACTGGGCCGTGCAGGAGGTGGCCCACCGGGCGGAGCGCGACGCCGCGCTGCGCACCCTGTCCTTTCCGTTCGCAGGGGGCTTCCGCGCAGGCCAGCGGCCCCTGGCCGAGGCCGTGTACCGCACTGCCGTCGCCGGCCGCTGCCTGCTCGCGCAGGCGCCCACGGGCATCGGCAAGACGGTAGGCACGCTGTTCCCGCTGCTCAAGGCCGCGCCGGGCACGGGCATCGACAAGGTCTTTTTCCTCGCGGCCAAGACCTCCGGGCGGCAGGTGGCCCTGGATGCGCTCGCCCGCATCGCGGCGGCACCGGCGCAGTGCCCGCGTGAAGCTTTCGCGGCGGCCCTGCCCTTGCGCGTGCTGGAACTGGTGGCGCGCGAGAAGTCCTGCGAATACCCGGGCAGCGCCTGCCATGGCGATGCCTGCCCGCTCGCGCGCGGCTTCTACGACCGGCTGCCGGCCGCGCGGGCCGATGCGCTGCATCCGCCCGGCGGCGGGGCGCCTGCGCCGCTGGACCAGGCCCGCGTGCGCGATGCCGCCCTGCGCCACGGGGTGTGCCCCTACTACCTGGGCCAGGAGCTCGCGCGCTGGGCCGACGTGGCGGTGGGCGACTACCACTACTACTTCGACATGGGCGGCCTGCTGCACGGCCTGGCGCAGGCCGGCCAGTGGCGCGTGGCCCTGCTGGTGGACGAAGCGCACAACCTGGTGGAGCGCGGACGGCGCATGTACAGCGCGGAACTGCTGCCGGATTCGCTCTTCCAGGCCCGCCGCTCGGCCACCGCCGCCGCCGTGCCGGCCGTGAAGAAGGCCCTCGACCGCGTGCGGCGCTGCCGGGTGGCGCTGGACAGGGAGCAGCCGGGCGACTACGCCGTGCTGGAGGCCTTCCCCGGCAAGCTGCTGGCGGCGCTGCAGCAGTGCTCGGTCGCGCTGGGCGAGCACTTTGCGGAGCATCCGGAGCAGATGGATGCCGCGCTGCAGACCTTCCACCTGGAGGTGCTGCAGCTGCTGCGCATGGCCGAACTGCTGGACGCCCATTCCATCGTGGACGTGAGCCGCCCCGCGCAGGGCGCCGCCGGCAGTTCCGTGGTCTGCGTGCGCAACCTGGTGCCCGCGCCGTTCCTGGGGCCGCGCCTGCAGGCCGCGCAGTCGAGCACGCTGTTTTCCGCCACGCTGCAGCCCATGGACTACTACGCCGACCTGCTCGGACTGCCGCAGGACCATGTCCGCACCGACGTGGCCTCGCCCTTCCAGGCGGCGCAGCTGCAGGTGCATATCGCGCGCCACATCTCCACGCGCTATGCGCATCGCGCCGCCTCGGCGCAGCCCATCGCCGACCTCATGGCGCGCCAGTTCGCGGGCCGGCCCGGCAACTACCTGGCCTTTTTCAGCAGCTACGACTACCTGCAGCAGGTGGCGGAGGTGTTCGCGCAGCGCCATCCCGGCGTGCCGCACTGGTGCCAGTCGCGCCGCATGCAGGAGGCCGGGCAGCGCGCGTTCCTGGAGCGCTTTACCGAAGACGGGCAGGGCATCGGCTTCGCGGTGCTGGGCGGCGCCTTCGCCGAGGGCATCGACCTGCCCGGCCGCCGGCTGATCGGTGCATTTCTCTCCACCCTGGGGCTGCCGCAGGTGAACCCGGTGAACGAGCAGGTGCGCGAGCGCATGGACCGGCTCTTCGGAGAGGGCTACGACTACACCTACCTCTACCCGGGCCTGCAGAAGGTCGTGCAGGCCGCGGGCCGGGTGATCCGCACGCCCGGGGACGAAGGCGTGGTGCACCTCATCGACGACCGCTTCGCGCGCGCGCAGGTGCGGCGGCTGCTGCCCGCGTGGTGGCATGTCTGAGCGGGGCGGCAGGCAAAGCCGGGTGGCACACTGAATTGACATACGCTCCGTATGTCACCGCGTGCGGCGCGACGACGTGCTCACGCGCATGCTGCCGGGCCGGCGCTAGGGAATCTCTGCACGAATCGAGCGGAAGGTGTGCGCTGTGGATCGGGATGGGCTGCAAGGCGCACACCGGAGCAATAGCCCGGCTATTGCGAGGATTTGCAACGCCGCAGACCGCCCGATCCGCAGATGCACACGGCGCGGTGATTCTTGCAGAGATTCGCCGGGCGCTAGGGCGTGACGCTTACGCGCTGCTGACAAATCAAGTGGCCGAGCGTGACCCGGGGTGAATTGATTACAAATATTCACATTTCCTCCCGGGTTCGGTATAACGGCGTGACTTTCTGTGGAGGAGAGCGCTTTGGTTTTCAAGCAATGGGCAGCGGTCACGCTGCTGGCGTGCGCTGCGGGCGCGCACGCCTATGAGCCCCAGGCCGGCACCTGGGTCGTGACATCGGAAGTGAATGGCAAGCCGGGACGTGGCCTGTCGGTGGACGTGCAGAACGGCACGCTCGCCCTGCAGATGTATGCCTACGAGAACAACGGCCAGCCCACGTTCTATCTTGCCGTCGGCGACGTGACGGACAACCAGGTCACGGCGCGCCTGAACCGGTATGCCGGCGGGCGCTATTTCGGCAGCCCCGCGCTGTCGGGCACCGAAGCCGGCAGCCCCGGCAACGTGACCATCCGCTTCACCAGCGGGACGACCGGTTTCATCACCTTCCCGAACGAGCCGGAAAAGGCCATCTCCCGTTTCAACTTCGGTTATCCGCAGAAGGCGTCCAGCCTGGCGGGCATCTGGACCTTCACCTCGGTGGGCTCCGAAGGCACCCGCGCCGATGCCGCGCTGCTGGACACGCCGCTTGCGGGGTCCAGCAACGGCAACGGCCTGCTGGCGAGCAGCGACGGCCTGTTCGGCTGCGAGCACCAGGTGTCCGGCACCCTGGCAGGCAGCGTGTTGTGCGTGCGCGTCAACAGCAGCGGCACCTTGCAGCGCGCCTACGTGATGAACTACAGCATCCACGATGGCGAGGGCTACTCGCAGGCGGCCGGCAGCAGGACGCAGCAGTTCCTGGTCGTACGCCGCGTCGCCACGGCCAGGGGCGACGGCACGGGCATCGCCCTGAAGTCGGGTGAATCCGCG
Source organism: Paracidovorax cattleyae (assembly GCF_900104515.1). Taxonomy (GTDB): domain Bacteria; phylum Pseudomonadota; class Gammaproteobacteria; order Burkholderiales; family Burkholderiaceae_C; genus Paracidovorax; species Paracidovorax cattleyae. The sequence continues at coordinate 61,592 of NZ_FNJL01000023.1, read as the reverse complement.
GACGGCACCGCGCCTCCCGCCCTGCTGCAGGCGGCGCTGCGCTTCCACCTGGAAGCCGTGGCCCTGCAAGCCCCCGCGCCCTGAGGCGGTAAGGCCTGGCTGGCGCGTCGCCGCAGGCACGCGCCGGCAGGCATGGCGCTCGCGGCCGCCAGGCCGCAGAATCCCGTCAGGCTGCCGTGCGCGGCCGGTCTTCCGGAAACGCCATGCCTCCTTCATCCATCGATCCGCCGCTCCCGCCGCAGGGCGCCCTGGCGCGCCTGTTCGCGGAAGCCGCACTGCAGCGGCAGGGCATGCTGCTCGGCACCGACCGTGGCGGCGATACCTCCCCCTCGGCCCCGGTTCCGCCACCCGGGGCGGCGCCCCAGCCCCTGCCGTCCACCGAGCGCGTGAGCGTGTCCCCCGAGGCCCGCGCACGTGCGGATGCCGCGCTGGGCCCCGGCCCGGCCGCAGCCCCGCGCCCCGGCGCGGCGGTACCCGGCAGCGCGGGCCAGGGCTCGCCGAGGGCGGGCCGGCCCCCGGCCGGGCTGCCCGGCGTGGCCGTGCCTGCACCGGCTGCGGGCATGGCCCCGGTGGACGGCCCGGGCGAGGCCTGGCCCACCGGCGGGGTCGGCGGGCCCATGCGCTCCCTGCTCGGCATGCTGGTGCACCGCCTGGCGGAGGCCGGCGGCCCGGCCCTGCGCGTGGTGTCGGCCCAGCCCTGGACGGCGGACATGGCGCGGGCGCTGCGGGCGGCCGTATCGGCACAGGGCGGTCCGGCGGCCCTGCAGACCTGGCGCGTGGGGCAGGGCCGCGTGCAGGCGGAAGACGGCGAACGGGGTTTCGCCTTCACGCTCCAGGTGCCGTCGGCCTGGGCGGAGCGCGGTGCGGCCGCCGGAGCATCCGCGGGCCTGGCGGGCGGCGCGGCATCCGCGGGCGCGCAGGCCCTGTCCGTGCCGTTCCCCGGGCGGCAGGCACGGCTGGAACCGGGCGTGTTCGCGCTGGTGCTGCAGCCGGTCCGGGACGAGGCGGGCGCGCAGGGCAGGACGAGCGCGCTCCTGTCCCTGGAGTTCCAGCCACCGCCCCAGCAGGGCCTGTACGGGCGCGAGTGGATGCAGTCCGCCCTGCGTCCTGATCCGTGGCTGCAGATGGCGGCGCTGCAGGCCAGCGGCTGGCGCCGGGAGGACGAGGAGGCCGAGGCCGCCGCTCGCCGGGGCGCGGTACCGCCGTGCGACCAGCCGGGCTGCCCCTACGAGGGCCGGGCGCCCTGTGAACAACCCTTCTGCCTGGCGCTGCGGGTGGTGCCATCCCGCCGATCGGTCTGACGGACCGGGCTCCCCGGCGGGCGGCACGGCTACGGGCATGGTGGCGCATGACATGCCATGAAAAAACCGCCAGGTCCGGGCAGGGCGCTGGCGGCTGCTTCCTGCCGTGCACGCTCGATGGGGCACGCACGGCAGGGGCGGTCGGTCTTGCCGATGTCAGTGCATCAGGGATACAGGCCGCGCATTTCGCGGGCGTGCAGGATGCGCTGGCAGGCCACGATGAAGGTGGCGGTGCGCAGCGTCACCTTGTGCTCCTGCGCCACGTGCCAGATGCCGGCGAAGGCCTCCTGCATGATGCGCACGAGGCGGGCGTTGATCTCGTCCTCGCTCCAGAAGAAGCTGGAGAAGTCCTGCACCCACTCGAAGTAGCTCACCGTCACGCCGCCGGCGTTGGCGATCACGTCGGGCAGCACCAGCACGCCCTTGTCGGCCAGGATGTCGTCGGCCTCGGTGGTGGTGGGGCCGTTGGCGCCCTCGATCACCAGCTTGGCCTTGATCTGGCCGGCGTTGTCCTTGGTGATCTGGTTTTCCAGCGCGGCGGGGATGAGGATCTCGCAGTCCACGCTCCAGAAGTCTTCCTTCGCCATCGCCTCGGCGCCGGCGAAGCCGCCCACGCCGCCGGTCTGCTTGACGTGCGCCAGCAGGGCGGGCACGTCCAGGCCGTTCTTGTTCAGGATGGTGCCCGTGTGGTCCTGCACGGCCACGACCTTGGCGCCCGCCTCGGCGAAGAGCTTGCCGGCGATGCCGCCCACGTTGCCGAAGCCCTGCACGGCCACCCGTGCGCCCTCGATGGGCAGGCCGGTGAGCTTGGCGGCTTCCACGCCCACGGTGTACACGCCGCGGCCGGTGGCTTCCACGCGGCCCAGCGAGCCGCCCAGGTCCACGGGCTTGCCGGTGACCACGCCGGTGGCGGTGGCGCCCACGTTCATGGAGTACGTGTCCATCATCCAGGCCATGACCTGGCCATTGGTGTTCACATCGGGTGCGGGGATGTCCTTGGAGGGACCGATGAGCAGGCCGATCTCGCTGGTGTAGCGGCGCGTCAGGCGTTCCAGTTCGCCGCGCGAGAGCTTCTTGGGATCGACGCGGATGCCGCCCTTGGCACCGCCGTAGGGCACGTTCACGGCGGCGTTCTTCACCGACATCCAGGCCGACAGGGCCATCACTTCGGACAGGGTGACGTCCTGGTGGAAGCGCACGCCGCCCTTGCCGGGGCCGCGGCTCAGGTTGTGCTGCACGCGGTAGCCTTCGTAGTGGGCGATGGTGCCGTTGTCCAGTTCGATGGGCACGTCCACGACCAGGATGCGCTTGGGACGCTTCAGGGTTTCCACCCAGCGCGCGAGGCTGCCGAGGTACGGCGTGACGCGGTCCACCTGCTGCAGGTAGTTGCCCCAGGGGCCGAGGTGGTCGGCCTGGAGGTAGGAAGGCACGGGGTGCTGGACGAGGGTGCCGGCGGTGTTCGACATGCGGATGTTTCCCTTGGGTGTAGGAGGTAGGGTCAGGCCAGCGACTGTATGCCCGGCCCCCGGGGCTGTCCAAGGCCTGAGTGTTTCCGGGTTATGCGGCGGATGCATAACAGGTGCGAATGTATTCCAATGGGCGGAATGGGGCAGGGCGCGGCGTGCATGGCGGCGGTGTCACTCGATCTTGAAGTGGGCCAGCGCGGGATCGCCCTCGGGGTAGCGCAGGTCCAGGTTCTGCAGCACCGCGCGCAGCACGGTGGCGATCATCAGGTTGCGGTGCGTCTTGGAATTCGCCGGCACGATGGTCCACGGTGCCCAGGGCGTGTGGGTGGCCGGCAGCAGGGCTTCGTAGGCGCGCTGGTAGTCATCCCACTGCCTGCGCGCCGCGATGTCGCCCATCTCGAACTTCCAGTGCTTGGCCGGGTCGTCCAGCCGGGCCTGCAGGCGCTCGCGCTGCTCGTCCTTGCCGATGTGCAGCATGAACTTGACGATCACCGTGCCGGTTTCGGCCAGCATGCGCTCGAAGTCGTTGATGTGCGCCAGGCGCTGGGCGTGCTGCTCCGGCGTGATCCAGCCCTGCACCACCGGCACCAGCACGTCCTCGTAGTGGCTGCGGTTGAAGACCACGGTTTCGCCGGCCCCGGGCACCTGGGCATGGATGCGCCAGAGGTAGTCGTGCGCGCGCTCGGTCTCGGTGGGGGCCTTCCAGCCCACGGCGCGCACGCCCAGGGCGCTCATGCGGCCGAACACGCCGCGGACGGTGCCGTCCTTGCCGGAGGTGTCGGTGCCCTGCAGCAGAACCAGCAGCTTGTAGCGCCGGTCGGCATAGAACAGGTTCTGCAGGGCGTCCAGTTCCTCGGCCAGCGCTTCCACGGCAGCCTTGTCCATGGCCTTCTCGCCCGAGGAAAACGGCTTGGCGCCGGGGTCGAAGCGCTTCAGGTCCAGGCTGGGCAGATCCTTGCGGCGCGCGGGCACGCTGGCGAACTCCTTCGGTTGCCAGCCGGCCCATTGGCGGGCCAGGGCGGGGTCGATGCGGGAGAAGGGCGGGCACAATTCCATCGGTGGGGTGTCTCCTGGGCGATGGGCCACTGTACCCGGCTCCTGCGTGCCCTGCCGTGGGAGAACCGCGCTACTGCCGGGCCGCGCTCTCCGCTCTCTCTATGGCGCAGCCGCCACGTGCACCCCCGGCCTTCGGCCATCGTTCCAGCGCCCGCCGAGCGCACGCTCGATCTGCGCCGCCAGTTGCAGCAGCAGGCCGTCGTGGCCCTGCCGGGCCTGGGCGTGGATGCCGAAGGGCAGGCCGTGGTCCTGCGCGCCCATGGGCAGCGAGATGGCCGGAATGCCGCAGAGGTTGGACAGCGGCGTGTAGGCGAAGAATTGCCAGAGGTTGTCGAACCAGTCCAGCACGTCGGGGTTGTCGCTGGTGGTGAGGTATTCGGTGGTGCCCACGGGCGGCGTGGGCCGCGCGGTGATGGGCGTGAGGATGATGTCCCACGCCTCGAAGAAGGCGCCGAAGCCGCGCGCCGTGGTGTTGAACACGGTCTGCATGCGGTGGCGCTCGGCATAGGGCAGGCCGCGGCCCGCCTCCCAGATGCGGATGTTGATCGGCTCGATCAGGTCGGCGGGCGGCCGCTCGAGCCCGCGCCGCTCCAGCAGGCCGTTGATGACCTGGGCGAAGTTGCTGATGTAGCAGGTGGTCTGGGCGCGGAAGGCGGCGCGCAGGTCCACCTGCGGCAGCGCCCAATCCACCTGGTGGCCCAGGCTTTCGAGGAAGCGGCCGGCCTTTTCCAGTTCCGCCACGATGGCGGGCGTGGCGCGGTAGTCGCCCCATTCGTGCGAGAGGGCGATGCGCAGCCGGGCCGGGTCGCGCCGGATCAGTTCCGTGTAGGGTTCGGGCGCGGTCCAGTAGGGCATGAACTCGCCCGGCGCGCCGCCACGGCAGGCATCGACGAAGGCGGCGGTGTCGCGCACCGTGCGGCTGTGGCAGCCCTGGGTGGAGACGTAGCCCGTGATGTCCGAGGCGTGGGGTGCGATGGAGAACACGCCGCGCGAGGGCTTGAGGCCGATGTTGCCGTTGAAGCCCGCGGGGATGCGGATGGAGCCGCCCCCGTCGGTGGCGTGCGACATCGGCACCACGCCCGCCGCCACGATGGCCGCCGTGCCCGCGGACGAGCCGCAGGTGGTGTAGCCGGTGTTCCAGGGATTGCGCGTGACATAGACGGCCGGGTTCTCGGCCGAGCTGCACACGCCGAACTCCGGCGTGGTGGTGCGGCCCATCAGGTTCAGACCTGCCCGGCGCATCTGCTGCGTGAGCCAGGCATCTTCGGTGGGGCGGTTGCCGCGCATGAAGAGCGAACCCTGCTCCTGCAGCCGTCCGGCCAGGGTAGGGCCCAGGTCCTTCATGAAGAAGGGCACGCCGGCCAGCGGGCCGCCGGGCTGCATGCCGGCCTGCTGCGGATCGGCCACCGCATCGGCGAAGACCTCGACCACCGCGCCCAGGGCGGGATTGACCTTCGTCACGCCGGCCGCCGCCTGGGCGGCCAGTTCGGCGGGTGTCACCTCGCCCCGGTGCACCAGTCCGGCCAGTCCTACCGCATCGTGCGCGGCCCATTCGTCCCAACCCATTGCCAAGCTCATGTGCATACCTTGCGTTGATGTTGTCGTCGTTTGTCGTCGTTTGGCTGCCGTGCGGCGCTCACGCCCACCCCAGCCCCAGGCGCAGCACCAGCAGCGTCACCGTGCCGGCCAGTATGGTGCCCGTCACGTCGCCGCGCCGCGCCGCGTGGTAGATGAGTGCCACGGCCACGGCGGCCAGGCGTGCATCGTGCCAGTCCGTCGGGAGGCGGCCCTGGTCCAGGAAGATCTCGGGCACCACCATGGCCAGCAGCGCGGCCACGGGTGCGTGGCGCAGGCCCTGGCGCAGCCAGCCGGGCAGGCGCGGCTCGCCGTGCGGCAGCAGGAAGAAGCTGCGCGTGAGCACGGTGACCAGCACCAGGGCCAGCACGGCCAGCCAGGCATGGACATCGGTGAAGGCCGGCATCAGCGGATGTTCCAGCGGCGATCGGCCCAGAGGCCCGCCGCAAAGGCGGTGGCGATCGCCATCACCACGTTCAGTCCCATGGGCCAGGACGCGGTCGCCAGCGCCACCACGGCGGCAGCGGCGGCCGAGCAGCGCACGGCGCGGTCGGCCAGCATGGGCAGCGCCAGTGCCAGCAGCGCCAGCACGCCCACGAAGCGCAGGCCCCAGGCGGTGGGAATGGCGTCGGCCAGGAAGATGCCGGCCAGCGACGCCGCCTGCCAGGCTGCCCAGTTGGTCAGCGCCAGCCCCAGAAAGTAGCCCTGCTGCTCGGGCGTGGACCGCCCGCCCGGAGCGGGCTGCGGAAAGCGCTGTACGAAGCGTGCGTAGATCGGGTCGCCCGCCAGGTAGGCCAGCAGCATGCGCCGCCATCGCCCGTGGCCACCGAAGTAGCGCCGCCAATGCACGCTGAAGACCACGAAGCGCAGGTTCAGCACCCAGGCGGTGGCGGCGATGACCCAGAGCGGCGCGCCCACGGCGATCAGCGGCAGGCAGGCCAGCTGTGAGGCGCTGGCGAACACCAGCAGCGACATGGCGAGGACCAGTTCCAGCCCCAGGCCGCTGTTGCGCATGGCCACGCCCGTCACCAGGCCCATGGCCACGGTGCCCAGCGCGGCGCCGGCGATGTCGCGCCCGCCGCGCAGGAAGGCGCGGCGCCAGGCCGCATCGGCGGGCAGCAGGCGGCGCCGTGACAAGGAAAGGGATGGCATCAGGCGGCCGCAGCGAAGGGACGCGGATCGGCGCCGGCTTCGGCGTCTACATCGGCCGCGGCACCGGCCAGCTCGGCGCGGGGCGCGGCGGCCAGCAGGCGGCGGGTGTAGTCGTGCGCGGGCGCGCCGAACACGGCGGCGGTGGCGCCTTCCTCGACGATGCGGCCCTGGCTCATCACGATCACGCGGTCGCACAGCTGGGCGGCCACGCGCAGGTCGTGGGTGATGAAGAGGATGCCCAGGCCCAGGTCGCGCTGCAGCTCGCGCAGCAGGTCGAGGATCTGCGCCTGCACCGACACGTCGAGCGCCGACACGGCTTCGTCGGCCACCAGCACCTGGGGCTGGCAGGCGATCGCGCGGGCGATGGCCAGCCGCTGGCGCTGCCCGCCCGAGAACTGGTGCGGATAGCGCTGCAGCGCGGTGCGCGGCAGCTGGATGCGGTCCATCAGCTCTTCGGCCATGCGCTGCGCGTGGCGGCGGTCCATTCCGAAATTCATGGCGCCTTCGATCATCGACGAGCCCACCGTGCGGCGCGGGTTGAGCGAGCGGTTCGGGTCCTGGAACACCACCTGCACGCGCGAGCGCAGCGGCCTGAGGCGGCTTTCGGGGAGGGACTGGACCTCGCGCCCGGCCCAGGCGATGCGGCCTTCGCTGGGGTCGATCAGGCGGATCATGCAGCGCGCGAAGGTGGACTTGCCCGAGCCCGATTCGCCCACCACGCCCACGGTCTCGCCGCGGTGCACGGCCACGCTCGCGTCCTGCAGCGCGGTATTGCGGCGGGCGCGGCCCAGCCAGTCGCGGCGGATGTAGGTCTTGCCCACGCCCTGGCCCTGCAGCAGCGGGCTGCCGCCGGGCAGAGCGCGTGCGGGCGGCGGCGTCATGCCGGGCACGGCGGCCAGCAGCATGCGGGTGTAGGCCTCGCGCGGACGGCGCAGCACCTGCTCGCAGGGGCCGTGCTCCACCAGCGCGCCGCGGTGCATCACCATCACCTCGTCGGCAATCTCGGCCACCACGCCCATGTCGTGCGTGATGAACAGCACGGCGCTGCCCTGCTCGGCCTGCAGTTCGGCGATGAGCTGCAGGATCTCGGCCTGCGTGGTCACGTCCAGCGCGGTGGTGGGCTCGTCGCAGATCAAAAGGCGCGGCTTCAGGATGATGGCCATGGCGATCACGATGCGCTGGCGCTGGCCGCCCGAGAGCTGGTGCGGGTAGCTGCCGAAGATGCGATCGGGGTCGGGCAGGCGCACGCGCGCGAACACCTGCAGGATGCGGCGCTTGCGCTCGGCCGCGCCCTCGGCCGTGTGGGTGCGCAGCAGTTCGTCGATCTGCTCGCCGCAGGCCAGCACGGGATTGAGCGCCGTCATCGGCTCCTGGAACACCATGCCCATGGCCCGGCCGCGCAGCGCGCGCAGGCGCTTTTCGGGCACGTAGCGGCCGGCCTGCAGCAGTGTCTCTCCGCCCAGGCGGATATCGCCTGCGGTGATCGCCAGGCCCTTGGCCAGCAGGCCCATCACGGTGGTGGCGAGCACCGACTTGCCGGAGCCCGATTCGCCCACGATGCACAGCGTGCGGCCGGCCTCGATGCGCACGTCCAGGTGCGCGATGGCATGCGGCCGGTCGGCATCTGCGGGCAGGGCGACCTGCAGGCCGCGCACGTCCAGCACGGTGCGCAGGGCGTCGGATCCGGTGCCGGTGCCGGCGGCGAGCGCTTCGCCCAGGGCGCGTTGTTGGGGGTGGGGTTTCATGGCGTGGGGCCTTCCGTGGCTTGCATGCACGCGTTCACGCGCGGCGGGAGAATTTGGGATCGAGCACGTCGCGCAGGCCGTCGCCCAGCAGGTTGATGGCCAGCACCGTCGGCACCAGGAAGAGCGCGGGCCACAGCACGTTGCCCGGCGCCTGCGAGAACAGCACCCGGCCTTCGGCCATGATGTTTCCCCAGGTGGGCACGTCGGACGGCAGGCCCAGCCCCAGGAAGCTCAGGATGGCCTCGGTCAGCACGGCCGACGCCGCGATGAAGGTGCCCTGCACGATCAGCGGCGCCAGCGCGTTGGGCAGGATGTCGCGCCACAGAATGGTGGCGTTGGGCGTGGCCAGGGCGCGGGCGGCCTCGACGAAGGGCTCGTCGCGCAGGCCGATCACCAGCGCCCGCACCAGGCGCGTGACGCGCGGCACCTCGGGCACGGCGATGGCCAGGATCACGGTGGGCAGCGTGGCGCCCAGCATGGCCACCAGGGTGATGGCCAGCAGCACGGCGGGAATCGCCATGAGCCCGTCCATCACGCGCATCAGCACCGCATCGGCCGCGCGGAAGTAGCCTGCCAGCATGCCCAGCGTGCAGCCCAGCACCACGGCCAGCGCGGCGGTGAAGCAGCCCACCATCAGCGAGATGCGGGTGCCGTAGAGCACGCGGCTCCAGATGTCGCGGCCCACGCTGTCGCTGCCCATCCAGAAGGTGTGCTGCACCTGCGCGCCGTCGGGCAGGGTGACGGCGCCAGAGACGCCGGCCGCCGCGTTGATGAAGGAGGCGTCCATCGCCGCCGGGTCGATGGTGCCCAGCCAGGGCGCCAGCAGGCCCAGCAGCGCGAGCACGGCCAGCACGGCGGCGCCGCCGCGCACGGCGCCGTGGCGCAGCAGGCGGGTCCGGGAAGTGGTGGGGTTCATGGGAGGGGCTCCAGGTCTTGAGCGGGGCGTTTTCCTGCCGGTCAGTAGCGGATGCGCGGATCGAGGGCCAGGTAGCTCAGATCGACCAGCAGGTTCACGGCGACATAGATCAGCGCGAAAAACAGCACCACCCCCTGCAGCACGGGAAAGTCGCGGTTGAGCACCGCATCCACCGTGAGCTGGCCCAGGCCGGGAATGGCGTAGACCGTCTCGGTGACCACCACGCCGCCCAGCAGCAGCGCGGCGCTCACGCCGATCACGGTGACCACCGGCACGGCGGCGTTACGCAGCGCGTGGTGGCTGAGCACGACGCGCTCGCTGATGCCCTTGGCGCGGGCGGTGCGGATGTAATCCTCGGTCAGCGCCTCGCTCACCGCCGCGCGCGTCACCCGCGCCAGCAGGGCCACGTAGGTCACGGCCAGGGTGAGGCAGGGCAGCACCAGCTGGCGCGCCCAGGGGCCCAGGCCGTCGGCCATGCGCCGGTAGCCCTGCACGGGGAACCACTGCAGCTTCATCGCCAGCAGGTAGATGAGCACGTAGCCGATCACGAAGACCGGGACCGAGAAGCCCGCCACCGAAAACGCCATCACCGCCTTGTCGAGCCAGCTGCCCATGCGCCACGCGGCCAGCGTGCCCAGCGGCAGCGCGATGGCCACGGCCAGCACCAGGGTCCCTGCGGCCAGCGACAGGGTGGGTTCCACGCGTTGGGCGATCAGTTCCAGCACCGGCTTGTTCAGGAAGAACGAGAAGCCCAGGTCGCCCTGCAGCACCTTGCCCGCCCACAGCAGGAACTGCGTCCACAGCGGCTGCGTGAGGCCCAGCTGCGCCCGGATGCGATCCAGGTCTTCGCTGGTCGCGCTGTTGCCGCCGATGATGGCCGCCGGATCGCCCGGCGTGAGCCGCACGATCATGAAGACGGTGATGGCCACCACCAGCACGACCGGCAGGGTGGAAAGCAGGCGTTTGCCGAGAAAGGCCAGCATGGTTGCGCTCCCCGCCTTACGGCTTGCGGATGTTCCAGTACACCTGGGCGCCGGCCGGCACCAGGCCGCTCACGCCCTTGCGCACCGCCGCCGGCTGGCTGAACTGGCCCACGGGCACATGGGTGACGGTCTCGAAGGCGCGCAGCTGCGCGGCTTCGGCGAACTTCTTCTTGTCGGCGTCCGTGGCGGCGGCGGCGAACTGCTTCTTGATGGATTCGAGCGTGGGGTCGTCCTGCCAGCCGAACCAGCCCTTGTCGCCCGTGGCGTTCATCATCGACATGGTCAGCGGGTTCAGGATGTCCGAGGCCGTCCAGGCGGTGAGGAAGGCGCTCCAGCCGCCGGCGCCGGGCGCATCCTTGCGGGCGCGGCGGCTCACCAGCGTCTGCCAGTCCATGTTCTGCAGATCGACCTTGAAGCCGGCCTGCTCCAGCTGCTGCTTGGCCACCAGCGGCAGCTTGCCGATGGTGCCGTTCTCGGCCGGGCGCATGAGCACCACGGGCTCGCCCTTGTAGCCTGCCTCCTGCAGCAGCGCGCGGGCCTTCTGCGGGTTGGAGACGCCGGTGTATTCGCCCGTCCTGTCCGATTCGAACGGCGTGCCGCAGGGGAACATGCTCTTGCACAGGCGCGTGAGGCCGGGCGCGCCCACCTGGGTGCGCAGGAAGGCCTCCTGCCCCAGCGCCAGCATGGCGGCGCGGCGGATCTTCTCGTTGTTGAACGGCGCATGCAGGAAGTTGAAGCGCAGGATGAACTGGTTGCCCGCGGGCTGCGCGTCCACCAGTTCGATCTGCGGACTGGCGCGCAGCACGGCGTACTGCTCGAACGCGGGCTGCTCCAGGATGTCCGCCTCGCCGTTGAGCAGCGCGTTGAGCTGCGTCTGCGCATCTCGGATGAAGAGCCATTCGACGCGATCGACGTACACGTTCTTGCCGCCGGCCGTGCCCGAGGGCGCCTCGGCGCGCGGCTTGTACTTCGCGTTCTTCACGAACACGGCCTTCTCGCCGGGCCGGAATTCGTCGGCCTTGAAGAGGTAGGGACCGGAGCCGATGGTTTCCTTGACCTGCACGTCGCCGGGCGTATCGGCCACGCGCCGGGGCATGATGAAGGGCACGTTGGACGAGGGCTTGCCCAGCGCTTCGGTCACCAGGCCGAAGGGCTCCCTGAGCTGGATTACGAAGGTCCTGGCGTCGGGCGTCTCGTACCGGTCGATGGCCCTGGCGAGCTGGCCGCCGAAGGTGTCCCGGCTGGCCCAGCGCTTGAGCGAGGCCACCACGTCCTCGCTGGTGACGGGCTTGCCGTCGCTGAATTCCAGCCCGTCGCGCAGCGTGAAGGTCCAGGTCCTGTTGTCCCTGGACGCGTTCCATTTGCCCACCATCTGCGGCTGGATCCGGCCCTGCGCGTCGGTTCCGAACAGGGTGTCGTAGATCATGTAGCCGAAGTTGCGCGAGATGTAGGCGGTGGTCCAGATCGGGTCCAGCACGGTCATGTTCGATGCGGGAATGATGCGCAGCGTCCCGGCGGCTGCGGCGGGCTGCGCGGATGCGCCGGCCGGCAGGCCGCAGGCCAGTGCGGCCGTGACGGCGCAGGCCCAGCGCGCAACGCGCGCTGCGGCGCGGCGGCGGGCCGGCAGGGCGGGGGAGGACGGTTTGGTGTGCATGCGGGGCTTCCTGGGTGGCGGGTTCGGGCCGTATCGAGGACGGCTGGCTGGACGCTATTGAGGCACCGAATGCAAGAAATGTGTATGTACAGTTGGCACGGCCTGTTGTAGAACAGTTGCCGCCGCGCCCCTTTTTGGGGGCCCACCGCGCACAGCTTGCGTGCATCGCCTGATCGCTTCCACCGTCCGAGCCCGCCATGATCCATCTCGACCCCGACAGCCCGCAGCCGCTGGTGCGGCAGGTGTACGACGCCCTGCTGGGCGACATCACCACGGGCCGCCGGCCCGCCGGCGAGCGCCTGCCCTCGGTGCGCAAGCTGGCGCAGGCCTGCGGCATCAGCACCATGACCGCGACCAACGCCTACCAGCGGCTGGTGGCCGAAGGCCATGTCGAGGCGCGCCCGGCCAGCGGCTACTTCGTGGCCGCGCTGCCGGTGGACCGGGCGCAGCGCCGCCGCCCGTTCCAGGGGCGCACGTCGGTGGATTCGCTCTGGCTGCTCAAGCACGTGTACGAGGACGACCGCGCCCTGCGCAACGCCGGCTGCGGGTGGATCCCGCCCGAATGGCTCTATGCCGACGGCGTGCGGCGGGCCATGGCGGCACTGGCGCGCAAGGCGCCCACGGGCCTGGCCCGCTACGGCACGCCCTACGGCTACCTGCCGCTGCGCCAGCAGATCCAGACCCTGCTGGGCCAGCGCGGCATCGAGGCCGCGCCGCACCAGATCGTGATGACGCACGGCGCATCGCAGGCGCTGCTGCTGGTCGCCAAATGCCTGCTGCAGCCCGGCGATGTGGTGCTGGTGGACGAGCCGGGCTCCACCAACCTGTTCGCCATGCTACGCTCCATGGGCCTGAAGCTGGTGGGCGTGGAGCGCACGCTGCAGGGGCCCAGCCTGGCGGCGCTGCAGTCGCTGCAGCAGCGCCACCGCGCCAAGGCATTCTTCACCACCTCCAACCTGCACAACCCCACAGGCAGCCAGATCAGCCCCGCCGTGGCCTACCAGCTGCTGCGCCTGGCCGAGCAGATGGATTTCACGCTGGTGGACAACGAGGCCATGGCCGGGCTGGAGCCGGCCGGCTCCACCTGCCTGGCGCGGCTGGACCAGCTGCGCCGCGTGATCCACGTGGGCAGCTTTTCCAAGACCGTCTCGCCCGGCCTGCGCGCGGGCTTCGTGGCCTGCAGCGAGGAGATGGGAGAGAAGATCATCTTCCAGAAGATGGTCAGCAGCCTGACCACGTCGGAGCTGAACGAGAAACTGCTGCTGGCCGTGCTGGTGGACGGCCATTTCCGCGCCCACCTGCAGCGCCTGTCAGAGCGCCTGCAGCAGGCGCAGCAGGCCGTCTGCCGGGGCCTGCAGGCCGCGGACATGCAGCTTTTCATGGAGCCTGCGGGCGGCCCCTTCCTGTGGGCCCGCTTCGAGCGGGACGACGTGGACATGCGCGCCCTGGCGCAGCGCGCCATCGACCATGGCTTCCTGCTGGCGCCCGGCGACCTGTTCCGCAGCGACCTGCGGCCCGCGCCCTGGCTGCGATTCAACGTCGGGTATGCCGACGATGCGCAGCTCTACCGCTTTCTGGAGCGCGAGGCGCTGGCGCTGCGAAGGCAGGCATGAGCCATTCCCTCCACGGCACTCCGGCGCGTCAGAACCTGACCTGCACCCCCGCCACCACCTGCCGCCCCATGCCCGGGATGACCGCGATCGCGTTCCACGAGGCGGCGGCGTAGTGCTTGTCGAACAGGTTGTGGATGTCCAGCGTGAGCCGGGTGCGCGGGTCGATCTGCCAGTAGCCCGTGAGGCGCGCCGTGGTGTAGGCGGGCAGCCGGTAGGTGTCGGTGGCGGTGCCGGTGCGCTCGCCCACGTGCACCAGGCCGGCGCCCACGCCATAGCGCCCGCCGGATGCCAGGCGGTCTTCGCGGATGGCGAACAGGCCGGCGCTCACGCGCGGAATGCCCAGCAGGCGCTTGCCCACGAGGGCGGGATTGTTGTCGCGCAGCACTTCGGTGTCGGTGAAGGCGGCATTGGCCGTCAGGCGCCAGTGCGCATCCAGCCGGCCCGCCACGTCGGCCTCGAGGCCGCGGCTGCGCACCTCGCCCGCCGCCACGCTGAAGTTCCCGTTGTTGGGGTCGCGCGTGAGCACGTTGGTCTTGCGGATGTCGAACACGGCCACCGAGGCGTTCAGGCGCTGGTCGTCCGATTGCCACTTCGCGCCGGCTTCCCAGGCCTTGCCCTTCTGCGGATCGAAGGAATTGCCTGCGGCGTCGGTGCCGGCATTGGGCCGGAACGAGCGGCCGTAGGAGACATAGACCGAGCTGTCCGGCGTCACCATGTAGCTCAGGCCCACGCGCGGCGTGGCGGACGAGTGCTGCTGGTTCTGGCGCGCGTTCTCCATCCAGTTGACGAAGTCCTCGTGGAAGCGGTCGAACCGCAGGCCGGCCATCAGCTTCCAGCGCGGGGTCAGGTCGATCTGGTCCTGCAGGAACAGGCCGGTGGCGCGCAGGCGGTCGTCCTGCAGGTAGCCCTGCACCAGCGGGCCGCGCGGCACGTTGCCGTAGGTGGGGTTGTAGATGTCGATCGGGTACTTCTGCGCGGAATAGCGGATGTCCTGCCCCATGTAGAGGCGCCAGGATTCCAGGCCGGCGAGCACGGTGTGGCGCAGGCTGCCGGTGCTGAACTTGCCTTCCAGCTCGGCCTGCACCGACACGTCGCGCGATGGCAGGGTGCGCCAGCTGTCCGTGCGCGACAGCGTGCGCCCGTCGGCACCCAGCAGGCCGATCTGGCCCGTGCCGAAGTCCACGGCGTTGCCGTAGAGATCGGTTTCGCGGTAGGTGCCGCCGACGCGCGTGCGCCAGCCGCCGCCCAGGTCGTGGTCCAGCGTGAGCTGGTGCGTGTCGCCATTGACGTGCAGGTTGCCGCGGTCGGGCTCTTGCAGGAAGCGGTCGGCGGGCAGGGCCAGGGCGTTGCCGTTCACCTGCACGATGCCGCGGTCCAGCGGCGTGCGGATGCGGATGATTTCTGCCTCGTACTGCAGCACGGTGTCGGCGCCCAGCGTCCAGGCGAAGGCGGGGGCGACCACGTACTTGCGGTTGTCCACGAGGCCCGTCCGGCTGGCGCCGTCCTCGGCTGCCACGTTCAGCCGGTAGGCCAGGTTCTGCGTGAGCGGGCCGGTCAGATCCAGCGTGGCGCGGCGCATGCCCAGCGTGCCGATCTGCAGGCCGGCGGTGCGCGCGGCGGTGAACTGCGGCTTCTTGGTGACCACGTTGAGCGTGCCGCCGGGCTCGCTGCTGCCGTAGAGCGCGGCGGCCGGGCCTTTCAGGAACTCCACCCGCTCGATGGTGGCCGCGTCGCGCTGCGGGCCATAGCCGCGGCCGGAAGCGAAGCCGTTCAGCAGCGAGCCGCCTTCGGTGTTGCTGAAGCCGCGGATCGCGTAGTTGTCCCAGGTGCCGCCGAAGTCGTTCATGCGGGTGACGCCGCTCACGAAGTCCACCGTGTCGGCCAGGCGCGTCGCCCCCAGGTCTTCGATCAGCTGGCGTGGCACCACGCGCACCGCCTGCGGGGTCTCGATCAGCGGCGTGTCGGTGCGCGTGGCCGCGGTCTGGCGCTGCGCGCCCTGGTAGCCGGAACCATCGGTGGCATCCTGCACGCGCACTTCCTGCAGCGTGGCCGCCGGGGCCGGGGCGGGCTCCTGCGCATGGGCCGCGTGCTGGGCGGAGAGGGTGGCGGCGAGCGCCAGCACGGCCTGCACCAGCGGGGCGCGGCGGAGCATGGCAGGGCGCGAGGTGGCTGCGGCCACGGTGGCCGGGATGGAGGGCGACAAGAGAGCGGGCATGTGCAGCAGGCCGGAGGCGGCTCCGGCGAGGGGATGCGGAATGGGCGGGGAACGGGTCAGCGCACAACGGTGTGCAACTCGGCCGTGAAGGCGCCGAACTGTAACACCAGGTTGAGAACTACTCTCATTCGCTGTCGCATTGCCGCGACGCTGCGCCCGGGCTGTTCGCCGGGGCCATGTGAAGCGAGCCGCGAGCTGTGCGGCGACCGTATTGAACGGGTGTCCCCGGTGGCGCCAAGCTGGCGAGTGGCTCGCAACCGGACCTGTTCGAGCAGTTCAGCCGCTGTCCTCCTGCCCGTCCTTGTTGAAGAACGCCTGGTAAATCACATACGGAATGACGGAAACCACCATCCACCACCAATTGCCCTGCAAGTAGGCCGGCACCCAGCAGATCCAGCCGAAGAGGACGGCGCACCAGCCGAAGACGGTAGAAAGGCGAGGGCGTTTCATCAGAGCATCCTCACACCGTTGAAGCCCCACCGCACGTACACAAGGTAAGGAAGGATACGGACGGTGCCGGCTGGGGTCGAAAGGTGTATCGGAATCGTCGCGGCCTCCTTGATCATCATGTTCAAAGGGCGGCCGAATCTGGCCATGTACACGCCAGGCCCGAAAAACCCATGCACGCCGAATTTGCTGGAGTGGATGACGGCGGTTCGCGCGATGCCTGCGGCCCCTGCCTTCGTCGTAAAGTGGATCAGGCTCTTCGGCAGCGCTGCAAAGCCATATCCGGCAGTGCCCAGTACCGTTGCCGTGGTGGGTGCAACGTCATGGGTCCACAGTGCGGCGAACACGCCGGGCACGTGGGCCAGCGGCGCCAGAGGGCTCCGAGACTGGGTGGCGACGTCTGCCCAGTATCGGGTAGCTTCATCGGCCGCCTGTGTGGATTGGACGTAGAGCTGCCGCAGCTTGAGCATGAGTCGGTTGATGGCACCCGCATCGGAGATCCGGACGGGTGTGCTGCAGCCCTCGCGGCGGCAGATCAGTGAGTTATCGGCCATGGGTCTCGTTTTTTTGTGATGCCGCTCCGCAATATGCTGAGAGCGTACCGACCTCCCTGCCGGTCCCCAGGATCACCCTGAATCTCGATGTATCGCGATGCAGGGACTGGTTTGATCTCAACTACTTCAGCCACGGAGGGCGAACATGGCCGGCCAGGCCGCCCCACCGGAGAGCGCCCTGCGGCCATCTGCCGGCCCGGTCACCCGGCCGCCGGGTTCACTTGAGGGGGTTCTCGGGCTCCTTGCCCGCCAGCGCCTTGTCCTTGCGGCAGACCGACAGGGCCTGCGAGCGTGCCGAGAAGATGTGCGTCACCTCCTGGGTATCGGCGCGGGCGCTCACCTTCAGGCAGGCGCAGCCGTAGCCCGCGCTGCCGGTGCCGGTCGCCACCCAGCGCGCCTTGGGGAACGTCGGCCAGTCGCCTTCGGCCTGGTGGCCTCCCTGCATGCCGATGGTCCATTCCCCGTCCTTGTCCACCAGGGTCGCGTTGCCCGGCGTCGGGTTGTCGAACCAGCCGCAGCGGGTGGTCGTGTCGGGCGGCATCGCGGCGGCCGCGAACTGGCAGGCGCCCAGCCACAGCAGGGCATGGAGGACGCGGGCCGTCCTGGGGACGCGCGGGGTCGGGGCAGTGCAGCGTGTCATGGCGTGGCGGTGGCAGGTGTGGGTGTGGGTGTGGTGATGGCGTTCGGCCGGGCCTTCAGCAGGGCCGCCTCGAATTTCCGGGCGATCTTGGCGATGTCTTCGGCATGGTCGCTGCCGTTGACCATCTTCCGGGCCGACACGTAATCGGTCGTGTCCCCCGAGAAGTAGAGCGAGAACTTGCGCCCGTTCGCGAAGATGCCGCCCGTGCGCATGCCGTAGGACATCAGGGCATAGGCGGTCTCGGGCGTCTTGACCTGTTCAGGGTCCGTCAGCAGCCCCAGCCCGTGGCCGAGCGCGATGCCCGCCCTGGCGTAGTTGGACCACCAGGTGAGCTGCACGTAGCCGCGCCCGTAATAGGCCTGCTCGACGCCGTCATCGGCATCGTAGGACTTGGCCGCTGCGCCGCCGTCCTTGGTGCCCATCTTGGCACCCTTGGTGAGCGGGGAGATGACCCCGGCCCCCGTGACGGAGAACGGGTCGCCGTCCTGCTCCGTGATGCGCGCTCCGCCATCCGGCAGCAGCTTGACCTTGACGGGCTCGTGGTACTGCCGCCCCTTGCCGTGGCCGATCTCGGCCACGGGGGCCATGGTCATCAGCCATTTCTTCTGCTTGAGTACGACGGGCTGCCCTTTCTTGTCCACCAGGGGCTGCCCCTTCTTGTTGGTCGCCACCTTGGTGACGGTGACCGGCGACGTGGTCTCCCACATCACGGTGGCGAGCATGTAGGCGGCCTGGCGCACGTCGTTGATGGCCGTGTCGCGCTCGATCATGCCGAGCAGGGACAGCATGTCGGGAATGGCTGCGGCGTTGTACCTGCCGCTGGTGCCGAACTGGCGGGTGAATTCTTCCTGGAAAACGACCCGGTCATAGGGGCCGGTATGGTGGTAGTTGATTTTTTGCGGCGCAGGCATGGATCCATCCACGGTACGGAAACGGTCCAGTCTATGGTGCTGGTTTGCGCCTTTGTTTTGCGGGATGTAATTTCTGCAAGCCTCCGCTGCCCGCGGCTTGCCGCGCCCCGGAGGCCGGCGCGGCCTGGCGCAGCCGCTCCACGAAGCGCCGCGCGCCCAGGCCCTGGGGCCGCTCCCGGGACCACACCACGTCCACCCACAGCTCCACGCCGTTGGTGAGGTTGTCGAACGGCATTTCCACCAGCGTGCCGGCCTGGATGCGGGGCTCCACCAGCTCGCGCGGCTGCCAGCCCCAGCCCAGGCCGGCCTCGATGAGGCTGAGCGCGGCCAGGTGGTTGTCGGTGCGCCAGTGGTGGCGTGCGAAGACGAAGCGCGGGTCGGTCTGCGCGAGATCGCGGCCGGCCACGACGATCTGGCGCGTGGTGGTCAGGTGGACCTCGCTCAGCGGCGCGCCGGCGGCCGCCTGCATGACCGGGTGCTGCGGCGCGATGACCGCCACCAGCGTTTCGCTGCCCACTTCCTGGAAGCCCTCGCGCCCGTCGAGGCTGGACCGCTCGAACACCAGCGCCAGCTGGGCGCGGCCCGCGTGCAGCAGCGCCATGGCGTCGGCCTGCGGGGCGGCCAGCACCTCCGCCTGCAGCTGGGGGTATTCGGCAGTGAGCGCGGCCAGCGCCTCGGTCCAGGGGCCGGCCAGCAGCTCGGGCGCGATGGCGATGGTCAGGCGCTCTTCCAGTCCCTGAGTGAGGGCCAGGGCCTGCGCGTTGAGCTGCCGCAGTTGCGCGCCCAGCAGCCGGGCCTGCGGCTCCAGAGCGCGGGCGGCGGGGGTGGGGCGCGGCTCGCGTCCGCTGCGGTCGAAGAGCTGCACGTCCAGCTCGGCCTCCAGGTGGGCGATGGTCATGCTCACGGCCGAGGGCACGCGCGAGAGCGCCCGGGCGGCGGCCGAGAACGAGCCGTGGTCCAGCACCGCCAGGAATACGTTCACGCTGTCGGAAGAAAATGTCATGGCCGTAGTTCTATCAGAAAAACTGAAACAAGCTGACTTTATGTATCAGCCCGGCACACATAAAGTGCGACGCATGTCCGTGCCATCCTCCTCTTCCGCCGCCGTCTCCGCATCCGCTGGCGCCCGTGAAGCCCCGGGCCTGCAGGGCCCCTGGCGCCGCGTGGTCTATGTCTCGCTCTACGAACTGATCGCCATCGCCTTCGCGACCGCCGGCCTGGCCATGCTGACGGGGCAGGGCGCGGGCCATTCCAGCGCCGTGGCGGTGGCGTGCTCGGTGATCGCCATCGTCTGGAACGTCGGCTTCAACTGGGCGTTCGAGCGCTGGGAGTCGCGGCAGGCGGTGCGCGGCCGCAGCGTGGCGCGCCGCGTGGCCCATGCGATCGGCTTCGAGGGCGGGCTGGCGCTCATCCTGGTGCCGCTCTTCGCCTGGTGGTTCGACGTAACCCTATGGCAGGCGCTGGTGATGGACCTGGGCCTGCTGCTGTTCTTCCTGGGCTACACCTTCGTCTTCAACTGGCTCTTCGACCGGGTGTTCGGCCTGCCGGCCTCGGCGCGGGGCTGATCCGGCGTCATTCCTGGAGCCACTGTCCTGCCAGGGCGGCCGCGGCAGTACGTGTTTCCACGCCGAGCTTCTCGAAGATGTGCTCCAGGTGCTTGTTCACCGTGCGCGGGCTCATGCCCAGGATGTCGGCGATGTCGCGGTTGGTCTTGCCCTTGGCGATCCAGGACAGCACCTCGGTCTCGCGCGGCGTCAGGTCCACGCGCGGCAGGCGTGCGGCAGGCGCCGTGCCGGCGGCCTGCACGGACAGCAGCAGCATGGTTTCGCCCAGCCCGCTGGCCCCGAGCGGGCGGGCCATGAGGCGCTGTCCGGGCTCCAGGCCGGTGGCGCCTTCGCCCGCCCGCTGCGCCTCGGCCAGCCAGCGTTCCATGGCCCGCGGCGGCGCGGCACCGTCGGCGAAGGCGGCCTCCAGCCAGCATGTGGCCTGGGGCGAGCGCCAGGCGATGCGGTCCTGGCCGTCGAGCACCACCACGCCCATGCCGGCCACGTCCACCGCCTCGCGCGCCAGCCGGGCGGCGCGGGCGTTGGCGACGTGCGTGGCCAGCCGGGCCAGCACCTCGGGCAGGCGCAGGGGCTTGACCACGTAGTCCACCCCGCCGGCCGCGAAGCCGCGCACGATCTGTTCGGTCTCCGACAGGCCGGTCATGAACACGATGGGCACATGCGACCACGGGGGCGTGGCCTTGATGCGCGCGCAGAGCGTGAAGCCGTCGGTGCCGGGCATGAGGGCGTCCAGCAGCACGCCGTCGGGCACGGCGAGGTCGAAGCGCTCGAGCGCCTCGTCGGCGTCGCGGGCAGCGAGCACGGCGTAGCCCTCCGCGGCCAGCGCGTCGCCGAGCATGCGCAGCGTGGCGAGGTCGTCGTCCACCACCAGGATGGCGCGCTGCGGCGCGGCGGGGGATGGGGAAACGGGAGCGGGGTCAGGCGGATTCATCGGTATCGTCGTCTTCGGGTTCGCGCAGCAGCCGGGTGAGCCGGTCGAAGTCCAGCTGGCCGGCCGCGCCATCCAGTTGCTCCAGCAGCGCGGCATGGCCGGGATGGTCGGCACGGGCCGCATGCAGCCGGGCGCGCAGCGCGGAGGCCTGGCCGGAGCGGGCCAGGTGGTGCAGGGCTTCCCGCAGCGGTTCCGGCAGTGGTCCCGCGCAAGCCGCCGCGGTATGGGCGTGCGCCGGGCGGGCACCGGTGGCGCGGGGCACCCCGTGCGGCGCCGGGTCGTGCAGCCACTGCAGGCCGAGCGCGGACTGCAGCGCCTGCAGCAGCTCCGACTCCACCACCGGCTTGCCCACGAAACCCTGGCATCCGTGGGCGGCCACGCGCGCGCCGTCGTTGTCGAACTGGTTGGCGGAGACGAAGACGATGGGCAGCGCCTCGGTCGGCAGGCGCTCGCGCAGCAGCGCGGCAGTCTGCCAACCGTCCAGGTCGTCCATGCTGATGTCCAGCAGCACCAGGTCCGGGGGCGACTGCCGCACGATCTCCAGGCACTCGCGCCCGCTGGCGGCCTCGCGCACGTCGAAGCCCAGCGGCACCAGCAGGCCCGCGAGCAGCTGGCGCTGCAGCGGCTGGTCGTCCACCACCAGCAGGGTGCGCCGCGGCGGCCGGTAGCCCACCACGGGCCGCAGGGCGGCCTGCGCGGGCTGCCAGGCCGGGTCGGGCGCGGCAGCGGGCAGGTACAGGCGCGCGGTGAAGGTGCTGCCTTCGCCCACGGTGCTGCGCACGCTGAGCTGCCCGCCCATGAGCTCGGTCAGCAGGTGGGTGATGGTCAGGCCCAGGCCGGTGCCGGGCTCGCTGGCGCGGCGGCCTGCGCTGCCGCGCTCGAACGGCAGGAAGATGCGTTCCAGATCCTGCGGCTCGATGCCGATGCCGGTATCGATCACCTCGATGCGCGCGACATGGGCGCGGAAGTCCAGCCGCAGCCGCACCTCGCCCTGGTGGGTGAAGCGCACCGCGTTGGAGAGCAGGTTGATCAGAATCTGGCGCAGGCGCCTGGCGTCCGCGCGGATCCATTCGGGCATCGTGCCCAGCACCTCCACGGCGAAGGCCAGGCCCCTGGCCTCGGCCTGCGGGCGCAGCATGCTTTCCACGTCGCGCACCAGCTCGGGCAGCGGCAGCGGCGCGAGGGCCTGGCGCAGCCGGCCGGCCTCGATGCGGGCCAGTTCCAGCGAGTCGTCGATCAGCGCATGCATGTGCCGGCCGCTGCGCTCGATGGTGGAGAGCGCGTCGCGCAGCGCGTGGGCGTCCGGCGGGGCCTTCTGCAGGATCTGGGTGTAGCCCAGGATGCTGTTGAGCGGCGAGCGCAGTTCATGCGTCATGCCGGCCACGTAGCGGGTCTTGGCCATGTTGGCGGCCTCGGCGCGGTCTCGCGCGGCCTGCAGCTCGGCGTCGGTGCGCTTGTGCGCCTCGATCTCCTGCAGCAGCAGCTGCG
The DNA here is from genome assembly GCF_900104515.1 of Paracidovorax cattleyae. GTDB lineage: Bacteria > Pseudomonadota > Gammaproteobacteria > Burkholderiales > Burkholderiaceae_C > Paracidovorax > Paracidovorax cattleyae. Next base: position 39,380 of record NZ_FNJL01000023.1, on the reverse strand, counting down.
TCTGGCGCTCGGATTCGTCCTGCGCCATGCGCCGGCTGCCGGTGCTGAGCACCACCCACCACGCGCACACGGCGGCCAGCAGCGCCAGCAGGGCGTAGACCTTGAGGAACGGCGTGCGCAGGAACTGCGCGGGGGTCTCCAGCCCTTCCTGCACGTACACCACGCCCACCAGGAAGGCGACCACCGCGCAGAGCGACGCGAACACCATCAGGTACTGGCCCAGCCGGAAGTTCATCTTCGCCGCCCAGGCGCGCGGCAGCAGCAGCGCGGCCAGCGAGCGCAACTGGTCGGCCGCGCGCGAGCCGGTCTTGCAGCGGTCGTGGCAGCGCGACTCGAGCGAGCAGCACAGCGAGCAGATGGCCGCGCCATAGGCAGGGCAGCGGGCCATGTCCTCGGATTCGAAGCGGTTCTCGCACACGGCGCAGCGCACCAGCTCGCCCGGCGCCCAGTCGGTGGCCGGTGGGCGGGCCAGGTAGTAGCGCCCGCCGGTCCACCACGCGAACAGCGGCGCCAGCGCCATCGACAGGGCCAGCGCGATGAAGGGCGAGAAGGCCGCCGCGGCCTCGCCCAGCAGGCCCGCATAGGCGCAGCAGGCCACGGCCGCGGCCACCACCATCGCGCCCAGGCCGACGGGGTTGAAGTCGTACAGGTGCGCCCGGCGGAACTCGATGCCCCGGGGCGACAGGCCCAGCGGCTTGTTGATGACCAGGTCGGCCACCAGCGCGCCAACCCAGGCGATCGCCACGTTGCTGTACACCGCCAGCACCTTCTCCAGCGCGCCGAACACGCCCAGGGTCATCAGCAGCGTGGCGATGCCCACGTTGAACACCAGCCACACCACGCGCCCCGGGTGGCTGCGGGTGACGCGTGCGAAGAAGTTGGACCAGGCCAGCGACCCCGCATACGCATTCGTCAGGTTGATCTTGATCTGCGAGACCACGACGAACAGCACCGTCACCGCCACCGCCATGCCGGGCAGGCCCAGGGACTGCATCACCTGCCGGAACCCCGCGAGGAACATCTGCGTGGGCTCGGCCGCGCGGTGCACGCCCACCTCGAACTGCAGTGCCGCGAACGCGAGGAAGGCGCCGCCCGCCATCTTGAGCATGCCCATGGCGATCCAGCCCGGCCCGGCCACCAGCACCGCGCTCCACCAGCGCCAGCGGTTGGCCGCGGTGCGCTCGGGCAGGAAGCGCAGGAAGTCCACCTGCTCGCCGATCTGCACCACCAGGGAGAAGATCACCGCGCAGGCCGCACCGAACATGAGCGGATCGAACCCGCTGCTGCCGCTGCGCAGGCCCGAGAGGCTGGCGAAATCGCGGTAGAGCTGCGGCTGCGCCAGCGCGATCCACACGAAGGGCAGCAGCAGCAAAAAGAGCCACAGCGGCTGCGTCCACGCCTGCAGGCGCGAGATCAGCGTGATGCCGCGCATGGCCAGAGGCAGGATGACGAGCGACGAGAGCACGTAGCACCACTGCAGCGGCCAGTCCACCACCAGCTGCAGGGCGAGGGCCATGATGGCCGCCTCCAGTGCGAAGAAGATGAAGGTGAACACCGCGTAGATCAGCGAGGTGATGGTCGAGCCCAGGTAGCCGAAGCCCGCGCCGCGCGTGAGCAGGTCCATGTCCAGCCCGTAGCGCGCCGCGCAATAGGCGATCGGCAGGCCGGTAAGGAAGATCAGCACGCCCACCGCGAGGATCGCCCACATCGCATTGGAGAAGCCGTAGTTCAGCGCGACCGCGCCGCCGATGGCTTCCAGCGCCAGGAACGAGAGCGAGCCGAACGCCGTGTTCGCCACGCGGAATTCGCTCCAGCGCCGGAAACCCTTGGGCGTGTAGCGCAGCGCATAGTCCTCCATGGACTCGTCGGCCACCCAGGCGTTGTATTCGCGCCGGAAGCGGAAGATCGTCTGCGTCGCGGCGGGTGCCTCGGAAGGGGTGGCGGTGGGGAGGGCGGCCATGCCCGGACCGCATGCAAGAAACGTTCTTGGCGCGGTGCGGGCGGCGCCGTACGCAGGCCACTACGTTAATTGACGTATGGGCGCGTCGCAGGGTTCTCCCTAACCTTCATTCCAGCGCGGCACCTGTCGTCCATCCGGTGCGACACCACCGCCGCCTTCCACCCTGCCAGACGCAAGGAGCGCCTTCATGAAGCACCCCCTCGACCCCCGGAACGTTTCTCCCCTGGCCAGCGCCGACGCGGGCCGCCGCCGCCTGCTGCAGGCCATGGGCGCCGCGTCCATCGCCGGCCTGCCGGCCTGGGGACATGCCCAGCCCACGGCGCAGGTCAACACGACCAAGCTGGCCGTGACCGACACCGAGGTGACGGTGGGCCAGCTGCATTCGGCCACGGGCACGATGGCGATTTCGGAGACGGGCTCCATCCAGGCCGAGCAGCTCGCCATCGACCAGATCAACGCCATGGGCGGCGTGCTGGGCCGCAAGATCAAGGTCATCAAGGAAGACGGCGCCTCCGACTGGCCCACCTTCGCCGAGAAAGCCAAGAAGCTGCTCATCAACGACCACTGCGCAGCCGTGTTCGGCTGCTGGACCAGCGCCTCGCGCAAGGCGGTGCTGCCGATCTTCGAGAAGGAGAACGGCCTGCTGTACTACCCCACCTTCTACGAAGGCCTGGAGCAGTCGAAGAACGTGATCTACACGGGCCAGGAGGCCACCCAGCAGATCCTCTACAGCCTGGACTGGGCGCAGAAGGAGAAGAAGGCCAAGACCTTCTTCCTGATCGGTTCGGACTACATCTGGCCGCGCACCTCGATGAAGATCGCGCGCAAGCACATCGAGAACTTCCAGAAGGGCAAGGTCGTCGGCGAGGAGTATTACCCGCTGGGCAGCACCAACTTCGGCTCGCTGATGAACAAGATCAAGGTGCAGAAGCCCGATTGCATCTTCGTGGCAGTGGTGGGCGGCTCCAATGTGGCCTTCTACAAGGCGCTCAAGGCCGCCGGCATCACGGGCGACAAGCAGCTGCTGGTGACGCTGTCGGTCACCGAGGACGAGATGACCGGCGTGGGCGGGGAGAACTTCGCGGGTTTCTATTCGTCGATGAAGTACTTCCAGTCGCTGGACAACGAGAACAACAAGAAGTTCGTGGCCGCCTTCAAGGCGAAATACGGCCCCAACGCGGTGATCGGCGACGTGACGCAGGCCGGCTACCTGGGCCCCTGGCTCTGGAAGGCCGCGGTGGAGAAGGCCAAGAGTTTCGACGTGGACAAGGTGGTGGCCGCATCGCCCGGCATCGAGCTCAAGACCGCGCCCGAAGGCTACGTGAAGGTGGACGCCAACCACCACCTGTGGAGCAAGTCGCGCATCGCCCAGGGCCTGCCGGACGGCACGTTCAAGGTGGTGTCCGAGTCGCCCGAGCTCATCAAGCCCGATCCGTTCCCCAAAGGCTATCAGTAAGCCACCCCCTGAAGCGCTGCGCGCCTTCCTCCCTCTCTCGCTGCTCGGGAGGGAGACGACACCTTCGGTGCGGGGCGGCCCTTCCTCGGTGTCTCTGGCCTTTGGCCGCGAAGGCCTTCGATGCCGCGCCCGGTGCGGGCCGCTGCGGCGGCTGGTGCCGGCGCAGATCGCATTTTCCCCCTTGGCTTGCACGCAGGAGCTGCACCATGACTTTCTCCGAGATGATGAACATCGGCCTGATGCAGGGTTTCGCGGGCCTGAGCCTGTTCGCGGTGCTGCTGCTCATGGGCCTGGGGCTGGCGATCATCTTCGGGCAGATGGGCGTGATCAACATGGCGCACGGCGAGTTCATGACCATCGGCGCCTACACCATCTACCTGGGCTCGACGCTGACGGCGCAGTACGCGCCCGGCTTCATGCCGTTCTACTTCCCGCTGGCCATCGTGGCGGCCTTCGGTTTCGCCTTCGTGGCCGGCTGGCTGGTGGAGTGGGGGCTGATCCGCCACCTCTACAAGCGCCCGCTGGATACGCTGCTGGCCACCTGGGGCGTGAGCCTGGCGCTGCAGCAGTGCTTCCGCACCTTCATCGGCCCCAAGGAAGTGAGCCCCACGCTGCCGGACTGGCTGATGGGCTCCTGGGCGCCGGCCGAGGGGCTGGACATTCCCGTCAACGGCCTGTTCGTGCTGGCCCTGACCGTGGTGGTGACGGCCGGCGTGCTGATCGCGCTGCACCGGAGCCGCTGGGGCCTGCGGGTGCGCGCCACCGTGAGCAACCGCGTGATGGCCAACGCCATCGGCATCGACACGAAGAAGACCGACCGCCTCACCTTCGCCATCGGCTGCGGCATCGCCGGCGTGGCGGGCGCGGCCTTCACCACCATCGGCTCCACAGGGCCCACCTCGGGTTCGCTCTACATCGTCGATGCCTTCCTGGTGGTCACCTTCGGCGGCGCGGCCAGCCTGCTGGGCACGGTGGTGTCGGCCTTCGGCATCGCGCAGACGCAGTCGATCACCGAGTTTTTCCTGGCCGGCTCCATGGCCAAGGTCATCACGCTCTCGCTGATCGTGCTGATCCTGATGGTGCGGCCGCAGGGGCTGTTCGCCTCCAAGGTCCGCCGCTGAACCGGCGCGCTCCCGTCCTTTCCGCATCCACCGGAGTCCTCCCATGAACGCCCTCAAAGCCTGGGTCCAGCGCTACCAGCTCGCCAGCCTGGTGCTGCTCACCGTGCTGCTGGCCGTGGTCCTGCCGCTGGCCCTCGACGTCTTCCGCCTGAACCTGGTGGGCAAGTACCTGACCTATGCCTTCGTCGCCATCGGCCTGGTGATGGTGTGGGGCTACGGCGGCGTGCTGAGCCTGGGGCAGGGCGTGTTCTTCGGCCTGGGCGGCTACGCCATGGCCATGTTCCTGAAGCTCGAGGCATCCGACCCCATCAGCACCAGGATCCAGTCCACCCCCGGCATCCCGGACTTCATGGACTGGAACCAGATCACCGCGCTGCCCTCGTTCTGGGTGCCGTTCAAGAGCCTGCCGTTCGCGCTGGCCGCCGTGGTCGTGCTGCCCACGCTGCTGGCCTGGATCGTGAGCTTCGCCATGTTCAAGCGCCGCGTGGGCGGCGTGTATTTCGCGATCATCACGCAGGCGGTGGCGCTGATCTGCACGGTGCTCATCATCGGCCAGCAGGGCTACACGGGCGGAGTGAACGGCATGACCGACCTGAAGACGCTCTGGGGCTGGGACACGCGCACCGACAGCGCCAAGGTCATCCTCTACTACGTGTGCGTGGCGCTGCTGGTGGCGTCCATCGTGCTGTGCCGCTACATCCAGACGAGCAAGCTGGGCACGCTGCTGCTGGCCATGCGCGACAAGGAAGACCGCGTGCGCTTCTCGGGCTACGACGTGGCCAACTTCAAGGTCTTCACCTTCTGCCTGGCGGCGGCGCTGTCGGGCATCGGGGGCGCGCTGTTCACGCTGCAGGTGGGCTTCATGTCGCCGAGCTTCGTGGGCATCGTGCCATCCATCGAGATGGTGATCTACGCTGCCGTGGGCGGGCGCATGAGCCTGGTGGGCGCGGTGTATGGCGCGCTGCTGGTGAACGCGGGCAAGACGTATTTCTCCGAGAGCTTTCCAGACCTGTGGCTGTTCCTCATGGCGGCGCTCTTCATCGGCGTGACCATGGCCTTCCCGATGGGGCTGGCCGGCCTGTGGGAAGAGCGCATCGTGCCCTGGTGGAAGGGCCGCCGCGAGGCCCTGCGCCGTGCCGCCGTGCCGGCACCCGCACCGTGGCCCGCACCTGCCGGGGAGCCGGAGGCTTCCACCGCTGCACCCCTGCCACCGGCCGCACCTGCTCCGCTGCCCCAGGGCACGCGCCACCAGGGCGTCTGAACCTCCACCACCGCGCAGGAGCCTTTGCATGAGCAATACCGACTTCGCCCTCGCCGTGGAAGACCTCACGGTGTCGTTCGACGGCTTCAAGGCCATCGACAACCTCACGCTCTACGTGGACCGCAATGAGCTGCGCGTGATCATCGGCCCCAACGGCGCGGGCAAGACCACGTTGCTGGACCTCATCTGCGGCAAGACGCGGGCCACCGGCGGCAGCATCAAGTTCAAGAACGAGGAGCTGACCCGCATGGCCGAGCACCAGCGCGTGCGCCTCGGCATCGGCCGAAAGTTCCAGACGCCGTCCATCTACGAGAACCTGTCGGTGTTCCAGAACCTGGAGGTGTCGTATCCCACGGGCCGCACGGTGTTCGGCGCGCTGGCTTTTCGCTGCACGGATGCGGTGAGGGAGCGCGTGCAGGCGGTGGCGGAGGACATCGGCCTGGCCCAGCGCCTGGAGACGGAGGCCGGGCTGCTGTCGCACGGGCAGAAGCAGTGGCTGGAGATCGGCATGCTGCTGATGCAGGAGCCCGAGCTGCTGATGCTGGACGAGCCGATCGCGGGCATGAGCGCGCGCGAGCGTGAGCTGACGGCCGAGCTGCTGGAGCGCATCTGCCGCAACCGCGCGGTGATCGTGATCGAGCACGACATGGAGTTCGTGAAGCGCATCGCGCACAAGGTGACGGTGATGCACCAGGGAAAGATCCTGGCCGAGGGGCCGATGGACAAGGTGCAGGCGGATCCGAAGGTCATCGACGTGTACCTGGGGCATTGAGCATGCAGTGCGAACGACGGTTGCCTTCATTGCCCTGGTGTCCGAACGAAGGCCGCATGGCGCGTGGGTTCGGGGTGGCCCGTGGCGGCGGCATGCCCCGATCCGCGAATGTCCCCCGGCCTGCGGCCTCCTCCTTGATTTCGCTGCGCGGGGCATGCCGCCACCACGGGCAAACATCGCCGCGCCTTCTCCATGGCCGGCAAGGCAGAGCGGTGAACAGGCCGGGAGTGCCGGGTGGCCCCTGCAGCGAAATAAAGGAGGAGGCGAAGCCGGGGGACATTCGCGGAAGGGGCCACCCGGCGATCCCGGCCCGGGCTCCCATCCCGCACATCAAGGACTCTGCAGCGACGGCGACTGAAACAACGCAGAGCAAGCACATCCGCGCCGACGACGTACCAAGCACCCCAAAGCACCCCCCAGGAGCGATCCCATGCTGAAAGTCACCGACCTCCACGTCGCCTACGGCCAGAGCGAGGCCCTGCACGGCATCTCGTTCGAAGGCCGCGCCAACGAAACCGTCGCCATCATGGGCCGCAACGGCATGGGCAAGACCACGCTCTTCAAAAGCCTCATGGGCGTGCTGCCCACCAAGAGCGGCAGCATCCGCGTGGCGGACCAGGACGTCACGCGCGACGAGAGCTTCCGCCGCGTCGCCAAAGGCATCGCCTACGTCCCCCAGGGCCGCATGATCTTCCCCACCCTCACCGTGGAAGAGAACATCCAGACCGGCCTGGAGAACGCCAAGGAAAAACGCATCCCCGACGAGATCTACGCGCTCTTCCCCGTGCTCTGGGACATGCGCCGCCGCAAGGGCGGCAACCTCTCCGGCGGCCAGCAGCAGCAACTCGCCATCGCCCGCGCCCTCGTCACCGACCCCAAGGTGCTGCTCCTCGACGAACCCACCGAAGGCATCCAGCCTTCCATCATCAAGGACATCGCCCGCGCGCTCAACGAGATCCGCCGGATGCGCCAGCTCACCATCGTCGTGTCCGAGCAGGTGCTGAGCTTCGCGATGGACGTGGCCGACCGGCTCTTCGTCATCGAAGGCGGCCGCCTGGTGCACGAGACCACCCGCGCCGGCACCGACCAGCAGCGCATCAAGTCCTACCTCTCCGTCTGACCACCATCCACCCCCAAGGAGCCCGCCATGACCGACACCCTCATCCAAGTCGACCTCACGAAGTCGCCCACCGAGAACGAGAACATCCACAACCGCTGGCACCCCGACATCCCGATGGCCTGCTGGGTGAACCCCGGCGACGACTTCATCCTGGAAACCTTCGACTGGACCGGCGGCTTCATCAAGAACAACGACAGCGCCGACGACGTGCGCGACATCGACCTGACCACCGTGCACTACCTCTCCGGCCCGGTGGGCGTGAAGGGTGCCGAGCCAGGCGACCTGCTCGTCGTGGACCTGCTCGACATCGGCGCCAAACAGGACAGCCTCTGGGGCTTCAACGGCTTTTTCTCCAAGAAGAACGGCGGCGGCTTCCTGACCGAGCACTTCCCCGAGGCGCAGAAGTCCATCTGGGACTTCAAAGGCATGTTCACCAGTTCGCGCCACATTCCCGGCGTGAACTTCGCCGGCCTCATCCACCCCGGCCTGATCGGCTGCCTGCCCGACCGGGCGATGCTCGACCAGTGGAACGCGCGCGAGCAGGCGCTGATCGACAGCGACCCCACCGCCGGCCTCGCCAACCCGCCGTCGCCCGGCACCGCGCACATGGGCAGGATGACCGGCGACGCGCGCGACAAGGCCGCCGCCGAAGCAGCCCGCACCGTGCCGCCGCGCGAGCACGGCGGCAACTGCGACATCAAGGACCTGTCGCGCGGCGCGAAGGTGTATTTCCCCGTCTACGTGGACGGTGCGGGCCTGTCGGTGGGCGATCTGCACTTCAGCCAGGGCGACGGCGAGATCACCTTCTGCGGCGCGATCGAGATGGCCGGCTGGGTGCATATGAAGGTCACGCTCATCAAGGGCGGCATGGCCAGGTACGGCATCAGGAACCCCATCTTCAAGCCCAGCCCCATCGTGCCCACCTACAACGACTACCTGATCTTCGAGGGCATCTCGGTGGACGAGGCCGGCAGGCAGTACTACCTGGACGTGAACGTGGCCTACCGCCAGGCCTGCCTGAACGCCATCGAGTACCTGAAGAAGTTCGGCTACAGCGGCGCGCAGGCCTATTCCATCCTGGGCACGGCCCCGGTGCAGGGCCACATCAGCGGCGTGGTCGATGTGCCCAACGCCTGCGCCACGCTCTGGCTGCCCACGCAGATCTTCGACTTCGACATCAACCCGAGCGCCAGCGGCCCCGTGAAGATGCTGGACGGCAGCATCGACATGCCCCTGTCGCCCGACCTTGCCTGAGAAAAAAGCGAACGGACGAGGCCCGCACATGCCCACCTACGACTACCACTGCGCGGAATGCGGCGGCTTCGACGCGCTGCGCGGCCTGGCCCAGCGCAACGAGCCCGCCGCCTGCCCGGAATGCGGCGCGCCGTCGCCCCGCGTGTTCGCCAGCGCGCCGCGGCTGGCCTGCCTGGGCCCGGAGCAGCGCCGCGCCCACGACACCAACGAGCGCGCCCGCCATGCGCCGCGCTCCTCGCGCGAGTCCGAGGCCGGCAGCTACGGCCGGCTGCGCCACCCCGCGGGGTGCGGCTGCTGCAGCAGTGGCGGTGGAGGCAAGCGCGGCGCCACGGTCACCGCGCCGGGCGGCGCCAAGGCATTCCCGTCGAAACGCCCCTGGATGATCAGCCACTGAAGCGCTGCGCCAGGACGGCCGCCCATCCCGTTCATTCATTCCCTACCCAAGGAGCCCGCGCCATGATCCACGGCGACATTTCGAGCAGCGACGACACCGTCGGCGTCGCGGTCGTCAACTACAGGATGCCCCGTCTGCACACCCGGGCCGAGGTGCTGGACAACGCCCGCAGGATCGCCGACATGCTGGTCGGCATGAAAACCGGCCTGCCGGGCATGGACCTGGTCATCTTCCCGGAGTACAGCACCCACGGCATCATGTACGACAGCCAGGAGATGATGGACACCGCCGCCCACATTCCCGGCGACGAGACCGAAATCTTCGCCGCCGCCTGCCGCAAGGCCAAGGTGTGGGGCGTGTTCTCGCTCACCGGCGAGCGGCACGAGGAGCACCCGCGCAAGGTGCCCTACAACACGCTCATCCTCATGAACGACCGGGGCGAGATCGTGCAGAAGTACCGCAAGATCATGCCGTGGACGCCCATCGAGGGCTGGTACCCCGGCGACCGCACCTACGTCACCGACGGCCCCAAGGGCCTGAAGATCAGCCTCATCATCTGCGACGACGGCAACTACCCCGAGATCTGGCGCGACTGTGCCATGCAGGGCGCCGAGCTGATCGTGCGCTGCCAGGGCTACATGTACCCGGCCAAGGAGCAGCAGATCCTGATGAGCAAGGCCATGGCGTTCGCCAACAACAGCTACGTGGCCGTGGCCAATGCGGCCGGCTTCGACGGCGTGTACAGCTACTTCGGCCACAGCGCGCTGATCGGCTTCGACGGCCGCACGCTGGGCGAATGCGGCGAGGAGGAAATGGGGGTGCAGTACGCCGCGCTCTCCAAACACCTGATCCGCGACTTCCGCCGCCACGGCCAGAGCGAGAACCACCTGTTCAAGCTGATGCACCGGGGCTACACCGGCTTGCTGAACTCGGGGGAGGGCGACCAGGGCGTGGCGGACTGCCCCTACGGCTTCTACCGCCAGTGGGTGACCGACCCGGCCGCCGCGCGCCGCACGGCGGAGGCCGTCACGCGCGGCACCGTGGGCACGCCGCAATGCCCCATCGACGGCATTCCCCGCGGGGCGCCGCAGTCCTGACGCTTCGCCGCGCTCCGGGCTTTCAACCGCTCTTACCGCCCCCTGGACGAATAATCGCTCTCGATCCACGCCAGCGCGCTGCCCTGGCTGAGCTTGAAGTTCGCCTCCACGCGCGCCTCGCCCAGCAGCTGGCCGGAAGCGTCATGCGCCGTCAGCATGGCGTACGGATATTCCTCATCCGGCACGATACGCAGCGCCACCCGGACTAAGTCGGCGCCGGAACCCACGGCCACCTCCTTGTGCAGCTGCGCGTGCAGTTGCTGCTCGTGGCGGCGCAGCACTTCGGAGGCGGTCTTGACCAGCGTGTGGAAGGCCGCCACGTCCAGCGGCTTGGGGTTCTTCTTGTCGCGGCCCATCGTCCACGGGCCGACCAGCGCCGGCTCGGATTCGCCGCGCAGCGTCATGGCCACGGCCCAGCCGTCGTCGTCTTCGTTCTTGATCACCTCGGCCGTCCAGCGTCCGTCGCTCCAAAGTCGTGCCTCCTGGATGGGCGCTGCGGTGGTCTCGGGGGATGCCCCGTCGGTCTTCTGCATGGGGGAGTCGTTCATCGCTGCATTGTCCGGCACGTGGCCGGCCGGCTGGCAGCAACGGTAGTGGCGCCCACCATCGGCCGCAGCCGCGCCACGAACTCCCGCGCTGCCGCGCTGCGCGATGCACCCCGGCGCCACAGCACGCCCGCGCGGCGCACGGTGGCGGGTTCGGTCAGCGTGATGGCGCGCATGCCCGGCCCGGCCTGGCCCGCCGCCCGCTCGGCCGCGATGGTGGCCAGTGGCCCGCTGCGGCAGGCGTGCAGCAGCGCGTCCACCGACTCCATCTCCACCCGCACCACGGGCGCCACGCCGGCCTGCGCGAAGGCCGCGTCGATCATGCGGCGCGTGGCGAAGCTCTGCGGCAGCAGCGCCAGCGGCACGCCGGCCAGCTCGCGCATGCGCAGGCTGCGGCGGCGTGCGAGCGCGTGGCCCGCGTGCACCACGAGCTGCAGGCGTTCCTCGAAGAGCGGCTCGGCCTCGATCTCCTCGCGGTGCGCGGGATGGAAGGAAATGCCCACGTCCAGCCGGCCGGCGATCAACTGCTCTTCGATCGGGCCGCCGCGCAGGTCGCGCACCACCACCTGCACGCCCGGGTAATCCGCACTGAAGGCGGCCACCGCATCCGGCACCAGGTGCGTGAGGAAGGTGGGAATCACACCGACGGTGAGCGTGCCCGCCTGTAGCCCCGCCATGTCGGCCAGCGCCATGCGGCCGGCCTCCAGTTCCTGCAGCGCGCGTGCCGCGTGGCTGCGGAATGCCATGCCCGCCTGCGAGAGCTTCAGCCCCCGCCCCAGCCGGTCGAACAGCGGCAGTCCCAGTTCGGCCTCCAGCTGCCGCAGCCCGTGCGACAGGGTGGATTGGGTGACGAACAGCGCGTCCGCCGACTGCGTGAGGTGCTCGGTCTCGGCCACGCTCAGGAAATAGCGCAGCTGGCGCAGCTCCATGGGGGCTCCTTGGGGAATGGGTGTTGTTGGGGGGCGAACGGTGCGGATGATCGTTCGATGGTATCGAATGAATCATGTCATATATACCATTGGATCGCAGGCTTTTCCCGGGATAAGGTGGCGCCCATGACCGCCATCCCCTCCGCCGGCCTGCGCATCGAGCGCATCGAGGCCCGCATCCTCGACATCCCCACCATCCGGCCGCACAAGTTCTCGTTCGGCGCGATCCACCGCCAGAGCCCGGTGGTGGTGCAGCTGTGGCTGGCGGACGGCGCCTGCGGCTTCGGCGAGGCCGCCACCATCGGTGGTCCTTCGTGGAACGAGGAATCGCCCGAAACCATCCTGCACGCCATCACGCAATACCTCGGCCCCGCGGTGGCCGGGCAGGACGCAGGCCGCTTCGAGCAACTGCTGGCGCGCATGGACGCCGTCTGCAAGGGCAACCGCTTCGCCAAGAGCGCCGTGGAGATGGCCGCCATCGACGCCGTGGCCCGGTCCCTGGGCCTGCCCGCCTGGCAGCTGCTGGGCGGCAAGCGGCACGAGAGCCTGCCGCTGGCCTGGACGCTCGCCAGCGGCGATTCGGCCCGCGACGTGGAAGAGGCCGAGCGCATGCTGGAGGCCCGCCGCCACCGCATCTTCAAGCTCAAGATCGGCGCGCGCGCCCCGCAGGACGACGTGGCCCATGTCACCCGCATCGCGCGCGGCCTGGACGGGCGCGCCGACATGACGGTGGACATCAACCAGGCCTGGGACGGCAACACCGCGCGCCGCTACGTGCCCCAGCTCATCGACGCGGGCGTGACCCTGATCGAGCAGCCCGTTGCCCAGTGGAACGTGGAGGCCCTGCGCCAGCTCACCGCCGGCCTGCCCGCCGGCGCGCTGGTGATGGCCGACGAGACCGTCTGCACGCCGCAGGACGCCATGCTGCTGGCGCGGCAGGGCGCCTGCCACGTCTTCTCGCTGAAGGTGGCCAAGCACGGCGGCCTGCTGCGCACCCGCGCCGTCGCCGCCGTGGCCGAGGCCGCGGACATCGGCTGGTACGGCGGCACGATGCTGGAAACGTCGCTGGGCAGCGCCGCATCGGCCCACGTCTTCGCCACCCTGCCCGGCACGCACCACAACTGCGAGCTGTTCGGCCCGCAACTGCTGGTCAACGACATCGTCGCCACGCCCATGGCCGTGCGCGACTTCGCGTTGCAGCTTCCCGACGGCCCCGGCTTCGGCGTGGAGGTGCTGCCCGAGGCCCTGCACCGCTTCGACCGCGCCCGCGAAGGCCTCGCGCCCGTGCACGTGGACATGGGCCGCCAGGCGGCCGCCTCCGCCGCACCGGCCGACTGACGCCAGCGCTGCCCTTTCATCCCTCCAATCCTTCATCGCGCCCTATAAATCCGGAGACAAGTCCCATGCCATCCATCCGCGCCCAGGCCCTGCCGTTCGCCCACACTCCCACGCGCCGCCGCGCCCTGGCCCTCGCTGCGGGTGCCGCCGCCACCGCCGCGGCCGCCCTGGCGGGCGTGCTGCCCGCGCCGGCCCATGCACAGCAGGCCGACGCCGCCGCATGGCCCTCCAAGCCCGTCCGCTGGGTCGTTCCGTTCCCGCCCGGCGGTGCCATGGACGTCATCGCCCGCACCCTGGGCGAGCGTGCCGGCCGCACCCTGGGCCAGCCCTTCGTGATCGAGAACCGCCCCGGCGCGGGCGGCAACATCGGCGCGGACGCCGTCGCCAAGTCGCCGGCCGACGGCTACACGATCATGATCACCTCCATCGGCATGGCCACCAACAAGGCGCTCTACGCCAGGCTGAGCTACGACCCGGTGAAGGACTTCGCGCCCGTCAGCCTGCTGGCCATCGTGCCCAACGTGCTCGTGGTGCACGCCAACAGCCCGGACAAGACGGTGGCCGACGTGATCGCGCACGCCAAGCGCGAGCCCGGCAAGCTCACCTACGCCTCGGCCGGCAACGGCACCTCCATCCACCTGGCCGGCGAAGTGTTCGCCTCCATGGCCAGGCTCAACCTGCTGCACGTGCCCTACAAGGGCAGCGGCCCGGCCATGACCGACATGCTGGGCGGGCAGGTGGACCTGATGTTCGACAGCATCACCTCCGCCGCCCCGCACATCCAGTCCGGCAAGCTGCGCGCCCTGGGCGTCACCAGCGCCAAGCGCTCGGCCACGCTGCCTAACGTGCCCACCATCGCCGAGGCCGGCGTGCCCGGCTACGAGGTTTCGCCCTGGTTCGCCGTGTTCGCCCCGGCCGGCACGCCCGCGCCCATCGTGCAGAGGCTCAACGCCGCCCTGCTGGACGCCATGAAGCAGCCGGACACCAAGGCCCGCTTCGACGCCATCGGCGCCGAGCCCATCGGCAGCACGCCCGCGCAGCTGGCCACGCACCTGGACAAGGAAATGGCGCGGTGGGGAACGCTGATCAAGGACCGCAACATCCGGATGGATTGAATCCCGACCCTCCCAGCATCAGGTCGAGGTTCTGTACCGCCGCACCCGCGGCGCCCTTGCCCAGGTTGTCGAATACCGCAGTCAGCAGGACCTGCTCCTGCCGGGGCTGGCCGAACACCGCCAGTCGCACGTGGTTGGTATCGTTGAGCGCACGGGGGTCGAGCCGCTGTGCGTCCGCGTCGTCAGCCAGCGGCTGCAATTCGACGCAAGGCTGGCCGGCGTACCGCGCCTGCAGCGCGGCGTGCAGGTGCCCGGTGGTCACACCGGCGGGCAGCAGGCGAAGGTGCAGGGCGATGGTCACCACGATGCCCTGCCGGTAGTTGCCATAGGCCGGCACGAACGCCGGGGCATGCACCAGGCCCGAGTGTTGCCGGATCTCCGGCACGTGCTTGTGGTGCAGGCCGAGGCCATAGACCTGGAACGGCACGGCGGTCGATGCGTTCGCGCCTTCATGGTCCTGAAGGCCCGTGCGGCCCCGTCCCGAGTAGCCCGATACCGCATGGATGGCCACCGGGTAGTCGGCCGGCAGCAAGCCGGCGTCGATCAGCGGCCTGAGCAGCATCAACGCGCCGGTCGGGTAGCAGCCCGGATTGCTGACACGGCGGGCATTCGCGATGCGATCGGCCTGGCCCGCTTCCAGCTCCGGCAGCCCATAGACCCAGCCCGGAGCAGTGCGATGCGCCGAACTGGCATCGATGATGCGCACGCCGGGCCGGCGTACCCACGCCACGGCTTCACGCGCGGCGTCGTCCGGCAGGCACAGCAAAGCGATGTCGCAGTCGTTGAGCGCTTCGGCCCGGTGCACGGCGCTCTTGCGTTGCTCGGCCGGCAACTGCAGCAGGCGCAGATCGTCGCGGCCTGCGAGCCACTGGCGTACCTGCAGACCGGTGGTGCCCTGGTCACCGTCGATGAATACATGGGGGGTCATTGCGTGCTCCGTGGGTGTGTGGGGCGCATGGTGCAACGCAAGACGCATGCAGGTCAGTTGAATCTGGCAAACTGGAGATTCATGAATCCTGAATAGGCGGTACGCCGTCAAGCCATGCGCGAAATCAATCTCGACCGTCTGCGCACATTGCTGGCGGTGGCGGATCTCGGATCCTTCGCCGCAGCCGCGAAGGCGCTGCACCTGGCGCCGCCCACGGTGACGCTGCATGTGGCACAGCTGGAAGCCCGCCTGGGTGCACGCCTGCTGCACCGCACGTCGGCCGGCGCCAAGCCGACGTCGGCCGGCAGTCTGTTGATCGACAGGGCGAGACGGCTGTTGGCCGAGGCCGACGATCTTCTGCAGTCCGTGGAGCGGCAGATCGCTGCGCGAGGCGGTCGCGTGCGCCTGGGCGCATCCACGGGCGCACTGGCGCACCTGCTGCCCCGGGCACTGGAAACCCTGGCTGCCCGGCATCCGGAGATCGACGTGCAGGTCGGAGTGATGACGAGCGAGGAAGCCCTGGTGCGCCTGGCGGCCGGCAGCCTGGACATCGGCATCGTCGCGCTGCCGCAGCCGGTGCTGCGCGGCCTGCAGGTGCAGGCCTGGCGCCAGGACCCGGTGCTGGCGTTCATCCCGGCTGCCTGGAAGCCGCCGCGGCATGTCACGCCGGCCTGGCTCGCTGCCCGGCCGCTGATTGCCAATGACAGCGGCACGCGGCTATCGCGCCAGACGGCTGAATGGTTCGCCGCCGGCGGCGAGCGGCCCAAGGCACGCATCGAGTTGAATTACAACGATGCGATGAAGAGCCTGGTGGCCGCAGGCTACGGTGCCGCATTGCTGCCCCACGAAGCAGGCGCGCCGCAGCCCGATGCCCGCATCAGTACCCGGCCATTGCGCCCGCCGCTGTCCAGGGCGCTGGGCATCGCACACCGGACCCGCCTAGATGACGACGCAACGGCGGTGACGCTTCAGGCCTTGCTGGACATGGAGCATGGCGGGAGGGCATAGACCCCCTGCCTGGCAGGCCGCCCCGCCCGGCCTCGGCCATCACGGCAGGCTCAGGTCCATCCCGAGATGCCTGGCCAGGGCGAACGTCAACCACAGCACCACCGCCAGCGCCAGCAGGAAGGCAGCACCGAGCTTGCAGGTGGTCAGCAGCAGCGCGCGCCTGTCCATCCTCTTGCCGCCCTGGTCGTAATGCCACTTGATGGCGAAGAACATGCACGTGCCGAACACGAGCACTTTGAACACAATGAAGACTACGGGGATCCAATCGATCATCTGGGGAGCTTCCGGGCCGGCGGCCTGATACGGTGCATGGGTGGCGGCAGGGGAGAATGCAGGGGTGCCGCCGCCGCCCGCTCCGGGACATGGTACGCAGAAGCAATATCCATACATCCACGGCCCACGCTGCCATCCATCCCAGCCATGCAAGACGACAACGCGCCCCTCTGGCTGCCGCGACTGGCCGCGCAGGGCGGGCCCCGCTTCCTGCAGATCGCGGATGCCCTGCAGGCCGCGGTGGCGGACGGATCCCTGGCCCCGGGCGACCGCCTGCCGCCGCAGCGCCTGCTGGCGGCACGGCTGGGCGTCGATCTCACGACCATCACGCGCGCCTACGACGAAGCCCGGCGCCGCCACCTGCTGGAGGGGCGCGGCGCCCGGGGCACCTATGTCGCGGCGCCGAAGGTCGAATGGACCCCGATCCTCGACCTGGGCATGAACATCCCCCCGCCACCGGAGGGCGTGGACTTCGATGAGCTGCTGAGGCAGGGCGTGTCGCAGGTCCTGATGCGGGCGGATGCCGGGTTGCTGATGACCTACCACCCGGGCGGCGGCAGCGAGGCCGACCGTGGGGCCGGGGCCCGATGGATCGCACCGATGCTGGGCGATGTGGAGGCGGGGCAGGTCGTCGTCTGCCCCGGCGCGCAAGCGGCCATCGCCGCACTGGTCCTGGCGCTGACGGAGCCGGGCGATGCGATCCTCGCGGAGCCCGCCAGCTATCCCGGCCTGCTGGCGGCCGCGGCGCAATTCGGCCGGCGCATCGTGGCGGTGGAAGCGGACGGGCACGGCATGGTGCCCGAGGCGCTGGAGCAGGCGTGCCGGCAGCACCGGTCCGGGCTGGTGTATCTCAACCCGACACTGCAGAACCCGACCGCCGTCACCATGCCGGAACACCGGCGCAAGGCCCTGGCCGGCATCGCGCAGCGCTGCAATGTGCGCATCATCGAGGACGACCCGTACTGGCTCCTGGCCGATGCCCCGCCGCCACCCATTGCCACGTTCGCACCGGAACGGGTGACCTACCTCTCGACCCTGTCGAAATGCCTGACGCCCGGCCTGCGCGTCGCCTTCGTCCTGATGCGTGACCTGCACGAGCGCGAACGTTTCCTGGCCGCGCTGAGGGCCTTCGCGCTGATGGCCGCGCCCCTGACGGCCGCACTGGCCACGCAATGGATCCTCGACGGCTCGGCGGCCGGGCTGATGGGGGGCGTGCGCAAGGAAGCGCGCCTGCGCCACCGGATGGCGGGGGATCTTCTGGCGGGGCGGTACAGCGGCGCGGGAGACGGCCTGCATGTATGGCTGGAGTTGCCGGGGTATTGGAGTTCCTCGCAGCTGGCGCGGGCCGCCCGCAGCGAAGGCATCGCGGTGATGCCGGCGGAGGCCTTCGCCATGGGCGGCGGAGCGGTGCATGCGAATGCCATTCGGATCTCGCTGGGCAGCATTCAGGACCGTGGGTGTCTGCAGGCGGGGCTGCGGACGCTGTCTGGTCTGTTGGCGCGGCGGCCCGAACGGGCCAGTTGATTGCGTCCTGGCGTGCCGCCGGGCACGAGCACGCGCGCGCACTCCCGCCCCACGGGCCGCACATTCGGCACGTAGCAGTTGGAGATGGGGTGGAAGATCAGGTCGAAGCTGCCATCGGCGAACACGCCCAGGTCCCGCATGTCACCCTGGACGCAGCGCAGGTCCAGCCGCTCCCGCTCGGCCACGGCGCGGTCCTGCGCGAGCTGGCCGGCCGAGGCGTCGTACACCGCCACCTCGGCGCCCGCCGCCGCGAGGATGGGGGCCTGCTGGCCCCCTCCGGCGGCCAGGCAGAGGATGCGCAGGCCGGCGACCTGCTCCAGCCATCCCGCGGGCAGCGGGCCCGGCGTGAGGTGGACCTGCCAGCGTCCGGCGCGCGCTTCGGCGATGGCTTCGGGGCCGACCGGGGCGGACCATTCGCAGCCCTGTGCGGCCTGGCGGTCCCAGGCGGCCTGGTGGTGGGCGAGGATGTCGATGGGGTGGTGCATGGCGGGATCTCAGCGATTGCAGCGCAGGAGCAGGAAGTCGATGAAGGCCCGCAGCTTGCGCGGCACGTGGACGCGGGTCGGGTAATAGAGGTAATAGCCGGGAAACGCCGGCCACCAGGCCTCCAGCAGCGGCACGAGCCGGCCATCGGCGATCTCGTCCGCCACCATGGCCTCCATGGGGCAGGCGATGCCCACACCGGCCCGCAGCGCGGCCATCATGGTGGCACCATCATTGGTCACGACCGGGCCGCGCGTCTCGATCGTGAAGTCATGGCCGTCGCGCGCGTATTCCCACCGGTAGATGCCGCTTTGCAGCCGGACCTGGATGCAGCGGTGATCGCGCAGGGCATCCGGCGTGAGCGGCGCCTGGCGCCTGGCCAGATAGCTTGGCGCCGCCACCGTGGCCAGGCGCTGCCGGGGCCCCAGCGGCACGGCGACCATGCCATCGACCAGGTCCTCCCCCAGCCGGATGCCCGCGTCGAAGCCGCTGGCGACGAGATCGAGCAGCGCGTTGTCGCAATGGAGTTCGAGCACGATGTCCGGACAGGCATCGGCAAAGGCCGCCAGATGGGGCTGCAGCACCGACATCACCGCCGAATGGGAAACGTTCAGGCGCAGTTGGCCGGCAGGATGCTGCCGGGATTCATCCAGGCCACCGATGGCTGCGGCGAGTGACGCCAGCCCCGGCGTGGCCTCGTCAAGAAAGCGCTGGCCCGCTTCGGTCGGGCGCACGTGGCGCGTCGAGCGCTCCAGCAGCCGCACCTGCAGGCGGGCCTCCAGGGTGCGCATGGACTGCGACAGGGCGGAAGGCGAGACGCCGAGCTCCGCCGCGGCGCGCGTGAAGCTGCCGTGGTGCGCCACGCGGGCGAACGACGCGATGGCAGGGAGCAGGTCGGGTGACATGAGGGAGATGCCGTGCGCAGATCATGAAGCTATGCTTCAAACCAGTATGAGCATAACCGTGTTTTTCTGGATCAACCATCGGCCTAACCTGCGAGCCAGGCCGTGTCGTCCGACGCGGCGTTTCTTGCAAAGGCATATCCGGAAATGACAGTTCTCCAAGGCAAGGTTTCCCTCGTGACCGGGGCCTCCAAAGGCATCGGCAGGGGCATCGCATTGCGGCTGGCCGCAGAAGGCGCGGCTGTCGTCGTCCACTACGCCAGGGCGGCGGACGATGCGGAGGCCGTGGTGCGGCGGATCGCCGAGGCGGGCGGCCGTGCCATTGCCGTCCAGGCCGATCTGGCGCGACCCGAACAGATCGGGCCCCTGGTCGAGGCAGCCATCACGCATTTCGGCCGGCTCGACATCCTCGTCAACAACGCCGGCATCTACGCCGCCGGTGCGCTGGACACGATCACGGCCGAGCAATTCGATGCGCACTACCACCTCAACGTCCGCGGGCTCCTGCTGGCAACGCAGGCGGCCGCCCGCGTGATGCCGGCGGGCAGTGCCGTCGTCAACATCAGCTCCGGCGTGGCGAAGAGCCCCGGGGGCGCCCTGCATGTCTATGCCAGCACCAAGGGGGCGGTGGACGTGCTGACGCGTTCGCTGGGCATCGAGCTGGGTCCCCGCGGTATCCGGGTCGTCGGCATCGCGCCCGGCTTCGTGGAGACGGACGGCAATGCCCACCTGGCCGAGGACCTTGCTCCATCCCTGGTCGCGAAGACGCCCCTGGGCCGGACGGGGTTGCCGGCCGACATCGCGGCCGCCGTCGCATTCGCGGTTTCGCCGGATGCCGCCTGGGCGACGGGCACGACGATCGACGTGGCGGGCGGGCTGGTGTTCTGACTCCCGCGCCCTCAGTCCTGCGCGGCCTGGTGGTGGGCGAGGACGTCAATGGCGCGGTGCATCGCTGGCATGGATCAGGGTGGGGAGCTCCTTCAGGAGACCGTCGCGCGCACGCAGCCCCGCATTGGGGGCCGTGGGCTGGTCGTCCTGGATCAGGCGGGCGAAAACCACCGTGCGGGACGCCGTGGTCGCCCAGCCCACGAACCATCCGTAGGCACGTGCCGGGTCGTACCGCCCGTCCATGCCGGGCGAGCCGGTGCCGGTTTTCCCGTGGACCTCGATGCCGGGCTCGCCGGGTTCGATGCGGGTGATGCGGCCGGTCATCTCGTAGGCCTGCGGCTTGACGGGCAGCTGCCGGTTCACGATCTTTTCCATGAAGCGCACCTGCTCCAGCGGAGAAATCCGCAGGGATGCATTGATCCAGGCGCCGGATGTCCCGTTGTGCTTGCCGGCCTCGCCGGAGACATCCTCGTTACCGTACTGGAAGGCGCGGGTGTACTGCTGGAACCGGGCCTCGCCCAGCTGCCCGGCGATCTGCTGCGAGAACCAGACCACGGAGTACTTCATCCAGCGGGCCGGGTCGGTCGTCTGGCGCCAGGGCTCCCCGCCCCAGTCCGCATAGCCCTGCCGGAAAGGCCAGGCAGGGGCATGGTCGTCCTGCAGGATGCCCGCATCGAAGCCCATCAGGCTCAGCGCGATCTTGAAGGTCGAGGCCGGCGTGACCCGGGTCGTGCAGTCGCCTTCCTGCACGAGGATCTTGCCGGTGGAGGCCTCCGCTGCGACGGTGCAAAGGGTTCGGGTGGCGGCGGGTGCGCTTCCTGCCGCAACGGCCAGGAGCGCGCCTGCCATCCAGCGTCTCAGTGATTCAGCGTTCATGGTTTCGACTTTCAGCTTGATTTCGAGGACGGTGCCAGCGCCTTCGGTAGCGGGTGGGGATCAGCGCCAGTTCTCCCTGGTGCGAAAGGCGCTGGGATTGGCCCCGGCACCCCGGCGCATCAGCCGCCGCAATGCCGTCGCATCGATGTACCCCACCTCCTGCGCGACCAGGTCCACCGGCATCCGGCTGTTCTCGATCAGCAGGCGGGCCCGGTTCAGGCGGACGGCCTGGACCAGGGCCAGGGGGCTCTGGCCGGTGGCGGCGCGCACGTGGCGAGCCAGCGTGCGGGGCGACATGGCGAAGGCATCCGCCAGTTCGCTGACGCTGGGGGGATGGGGCAGCGCAGATTCGATGGACGCGGTCAGGCGCCCGATCAGCTCGTTGCCGCCGGCCAGCATGGCCGGCACCATGAACCGCGACTGCGCCTGCCGGCCGTCGATCAGCAGCACTTTGCCCACCGCGTCGGCCAGGGCGGCGGAGAACCGCACGCGGATGAGGTGCAGCATCAGATCCGTCTGCGCGAAGGCCGCCCCGGCGGTGGTCACCGGGCCGTCACTGACCACCATGCGGTCGGCATCCACCGCGCAGTCGGGCTGGAGCCGGCGCAGTTCCGGCGCCAGCCACCACGACGTGGTGGCGCGGCGTTTGCGCAGCAGGCCCGCGGCCTGCAGCAGGAACACGGCGGAACAGGAGGCCGCCACCGTGCCGCCGCCAGCGACGTGCCGGGCCAGGCGCCCGGCGGCCTGGTGGGCGGCCGGGCCGGACAGACGGGCCGCGACGTCGCCGGGGCTGTCCACGCTCAGCCCCGGCACGACCCAGGTGGACGGATCGGCTGGCGCGCGCACGGGCATGCGCGTGGTGGCGATGCCCAGCCCGCCGGAAAGCGGCACGGCCCCGCCATCGGGCGACACGACGCGCCACCGCGGAGGCGGCAGCTTGCAGCGCGGCGCCAGCGCCGCTGCTGCCTGGAGCATGTCCTGCGTGAGCGCGACGCTGGCGGCATAGGTGCCGGGCAGCACGAGAAGGGTGAAGTCGTGCATGGCGGATTTGGCTGGAAAAATGTCCAAACGGACACTCGCAGTCTAGCGGCGGGCGAGGTGCAATGGCGGTGTCTTGCTTACCCAACCCATTGCCATCGACCACCATGCCCCACATCATCGTTCGCATTCCCAAGGACTCCTATCCCGGCGAGGCGCGCGCTGCGCTTGTGCGCGGCATCAACGAGGCTGCGGCGCTGGCCGAGCAGATTCCGGCAGATCCACGCAAGCGCATGCTGTGCTGGGTGCTGATCGAAGAAGCCGCTTCCGGCGCCTGGACCTGCGGCGGCGCCGACCTCACTGCACAGCTGCTGCCCTGCGTGGCCTGGGTCTATCTGCCCACGGGTGTATTGGATGACGCCTCGCGGGCCGTGTACGTGCAGGCGCTGCACCAGGCGTTTCAGCGATCGATGCCGGCACAGGACATGCGCCGGCTCGCCAGTTCGGTGATCCTGCAGGAAGTCGCCGATGGCACATGGGGCGTCAATGGGGCGGTATGGACACTGCCCAGGTTCGCGGAAGCGGCGGGCTTCGCCCATCTGCAAGGGCTGGTGAACCACGGCGGCTGACCGGCTGGGTGGCGGCAGGGGCCGCGCCGGCCTGCTACGGGCCCGTGCCAGAAGGGGCCATGTCCGCCCCCGCCTGGAACACCCGCGCAAAATCGCAGCACGACTGCGCCAGCATGATCACCGACCCCACCAGCGCGCTGCGCTGGTCCCCGCGCACCATCGCCACGTAGGGCACGGGCGGCAGCGGCGGCTGCACGTCGATCTCGGCCAGCATGCCGGCGGCGACCAGGGGGGCGAGGCACTGGCGGGGCAGGTAGCTCACGCCCAGGCCGGAGATGGTGAGGCCGGCCAGCGCGATCAGGTTGCTGACCACCAGGGTGTCCGCGGGCTCCACGCCGCGCTCGCGCATCCAGCCGTCGTAGATGCGGCCGGTGCCGGAGGCGTTGCCCTGCACCAGCAGGCGGTGGGCGGCCAGGTCGTGCAGGCGCACGGGGCGGCCGGGGGCGGGCGGCTGCACGAGGCCGGGACGGCACATCCAGGCGCTTTCGACCTGTCCCACGGGCTTGGCGGGCAGGCGGCTGTCGGCGAAGGCGTCGGGCACGATGATGAGGTCCAGCGCGTCGGCCAGCAGTTTGTCGCGCAGGGGCACGCTGCCGTCCACGTCGGGCTCCAGCGTGACCTTGGGGTAGTGCGCGCGCACCAGTGCCACCAGGCGCGGCAGCCAGGTCATGGCCGTGAGTTCCGTCACGCCGATGCGCAGGCGGCGCTCGATCACCCCGGGCTTGCCGAACTGCTCCACCGCCGCATCGCGCTCGCGCAGCAGCTTGCGCGCGAGCATGAACATCTCCTCGCCTTTTTCGGTCAGGCGGGCGCTGCGCTGGCTGCGGTCGAACAGGGCGGTGTCGAAGATCTGCTCCAGCTCGTGCACCCGCTTGGAGATGGCGGACTGCGTGGTGTGCAATTTGCGGGCGGCAGGCGCGAAGCCGCCGAGCTGGCCGATCCAGTACAGGGCTTCCAGCTGCTTGAAGGTCATCATGGCGGTCTCGATTCATCGCTTTTGTTCATGCGATTCGAGCACAAAAAATCGCTTTTCGAGAAATGACACGGCTTTCACAATGGGCTGCATCCCGGCCGTGGCGCTGACCGCCCATGGTTGTCCTTCCGTCCGCAGCCGCCTTCATCCAGGAGTGCCCGCCATGACCTCTCGCCGCCTTTTCTCGTCTTCGTCCCTGGCCGCCGTGCTGGGCGCCTGCCTGCTGGCCCACGGCGCCGCCGCCGGCGCGCAGGAGATCGACACGCTGGCGCGCATCAAGCAGACCGGGGTGATCCACATCGGCAACCGCGACAGCTCGATTCCGTTCTCGTACAGCCCCAGGGGCGGCGGCGATCCGGTGGGCTTTTCCAACGACATCTGCCTGAAGATCGTCGATGCGGTGAAGGCGAAGCTGGGCCTGCCGGCGCTGCGCGTGCAATACACCCTGCTCAATTCGCTCAACCGCATTCCGCTGATGCAGAACGGCACGGTGGACCTGGACTGCGCCACCACCACCAATTCCGTGGTGCGCCAGCAGATGGTGGCGTTCGCGCCCAGCCATTTCGTGGCGGGCATCACCGTGGCGGTGAAAAAGAATTCGGGCATCAACTCCCTGTCGGATCTCGCGGGCAAGACCGTGGCTACCGTGGCCGGCAGCACCTCGGTGCAGCTGCTGCGCACCTACAAGCGGACCGAGGCGCTGGACGTGCGCGAGCTGAGCGGCAAGGACACGGCCGACGCCTTCCTGCTGCTGGCCAACGGCCGGGCCGACGCCTATGTGCTGGACGACGTGCAGCTGGCCGGGCTGATCGCCTCCTCGCCCAACCCGGGCGAGTACCGCATGCTGCGCGACGTGGTGCTGCGCCAGGAGCCCTACGGCATCATGCTCCGCAAGAACGATCCGCAGTTCGAGGCGCTGGTGGACGAGACCGTCACGCAGCTCATGAAGAGCGGCGAGATGGAGCGCCTCTACGCCCGCTGGTTCACCCAGCCGATCCCGCCCAACAACGTGAACCTGAACTTCCCGATGACGGAGGCCGTGCGCGAGGCCTACCGCAACCCCAGCAAGAAGGGCGTGTGATGGCCGGCCACGATGCGATCTCGGCCCGCTACCCGCAGGGCCTGCTGTTCCCGGAGGCGGTGATGCGCGAGGTGCGCGGCCGCTTCCTGCAGGTGGAGCACGACCACGCGGGCCGCCCGCGGCTCTATTTCGACAACGCGGGCGGCTCGTTCCGCCTGAAGGCGGCGGTGGAGCGCTTCGCGCAGATCGATGCCGTGCCCGACAACACCGAGCGCATCCACCCCGTGGCGCGCGAGCTGCAGGCCATCCAGGCCACGGGTACCGACGACCTGCGGATGGTGCTCAACGCCGAAGGCGGCAGCGTGCATGCCGCGCTCACCGCTTCGGGCGCCATGTTCGAGATGGTGCGCGCCATCGCGCTGAATGTGCCGGGCACCAACATGGTCACGACGGTGCTGGAGCATCCCTCGTCCTACGATGCCATGGAGCGCTATGCGCGCGAGACCGGCCGCGAACTGCGCGTGGCGCCCAGCAACCCGGCCACGGGCGGGGTGGACGCGGAGGCCGTCGTGCGGCTGGTGGACGAAGGCACGACGCTGCTGAACGTGATCTACGCCTCCAACATCTCGGGCGCCAAGCTCGACCTGGAGCGCATCGTGGCCGCGGCACGTGCCGTGAAGCCCGACCTCTACATCGTGGTGGATGCCGTGCAGCACGCGCCGCACGGCCTGATCGACCTGCAGAAGACGCCGGTGGACGGCATCAACCTCGCCCCCTACAAGTTCTTCGGCTGCCGGGGCTCGGGCCTGGCCTGGCTGTCGGAGCGCGCTGCCGCGCTACCGCACCACAAGCTGTCGGCCAAGCCGGAAGGCTTCTGGGACCTGGGCAGCTCCTCGCCCTGGCAGTTCGCCGTGGTGACCGAGATCGCCGACTACGTCTGCTGGCTGGGCTGCCAGGCCCTGAAGGAGCTGCCGGAGCTGGCCGCCGCCGTGGATGCGGGCGCGGATGCCGGCGAGCCGCCGCGCCGGGCCCTGTTCGCGGCCGGCATCGAACGCATCATGCTGCACGAGCGCGCCCTGCTGGCGCGCCTGCTGGACGGCGACGGCGGCGCCCGCAACGGCCTGCGCGGCATGCCCGGCGTGCAGGTGTTCCTGGACCACCCGGACCTCACCCTGCGCGACCTCATCATCGCCATCGGCATCGACGGCGTGGACTGCACCCAGGCGGTGCATGAATACGGGCTGCGTGGCGTGACTGTCTATGAGCGCAGCGTGGCGAGCCTGTATTCGCGGCGCATGCTGGAGTCGTTCGGCCTGAAGGGGGCGGTGCGCGTGTCGCCGCTGCACTGCCACACGGCGCAGGACGTGGATGCATTCCTGCGGGTGACGGAGGACATCGTGCGGGTGCATGCCTCGTCCGCTGCCCGCGAGGCCGCGGTCGTGTAGCGCAGCGTTCCGCCTTACAGCCTGCAGTCCATGCCCCAGGCGTGGATCGGGACCACATCGCAATCCACCTCCGCCGCGATGCGGTCGGCCACCAGCCAGGGGCCGGCCTGCAGCGACAGCAGCGGGTGGTGCCACACGCCGGGGGCCAGCTGCAGCCCCTGCCGGCCGTCCGTGACGAAGGCGCGCAGGTGCTCCGGGCCCAGCGCTTCGGGTGCGACGGCCGCATCGGCCACCACGGCCACCATCTGCAGCACGGCGCCGAAGGGCGCGAAGGACTGGCTGCCCAGCCGGTGCCGCTCCATCAGCGTGAGCCGCGCGGGCAGCGCGGTGGCGGTGGCATCGAACAGGCTGAAGGCCACGGCGCCGGGTCCGGCAGCGACGGGCCGGGCCAGGTCGTGGTGGCGCATGCAGCGGCCGTCGTTGATGGGGATCTGACGGGTGCCATTGCCCCCCAGCGCGATCACCTGGCCGTAGGGCGCGAAGGCTTCGGCGGTGAGGGGCTGCACCGGCAACACCACCCCCCCGCTCATTGCACCGCGCCGATGAAGCCGGCCAGTTCCGGCGTGCGCGGCTGGGCGAACAATTCCCTGGCGGGCCCGCATTCGTGCACGCGGCCCTGGTGCATGAACACCAGCTGGTCGCCCACGTCGCGGGCGAAGCGCATTTCGTGGGTGACCATGATGAGCGTCATGCCCTCGGTCGCCAGTTGCTTGACCACGGCCAGCACTTCGTTGACCAGCTCCGGGTCCAGCGCCGAGGTGATCTCGTCGCACAGCAGCACCTTGGGTTGCATGGCCAGGGCGCGGGCGATGGCCACGCGCTGCTGCTGGCCGCCGCTGAGCTGGTCGGGGTAGGCGTCGTATTTCTCGGCCAGGCCCACCTTGGCCAGCATCTCGCGGGCCAGCTGCCGGGCCTCGGCCTTCTTCGCGCCCTTGACCACCACGGGCGAGAGCGCCACGTTCTCGCCGGCCGTGAGGTGTGGGAACAGGTTGAACTGCTGGAACACCATGCCCACGTTCAGGCGCAGCGCGCGCAACTGCGCGGGCGTGGCCTGCGACCCCTTGAGCACGGCGTCATCGACGACGATCTGGCCGTCGTTGATGGACTCCAGCCCGTTGATGGAGCGCAGCAGCGTGCTCTTGCCCGAGCCGCTGCGGCCGATGATGGCCACGACCTGGCCGCTTTCGACGCGCAGATCGACGCCCTTGAGCACATGGTTGTCGCCGTAGTACTTGTGCACGGCGCAGACGTCAACGAGCGGCATAGAGTTTCTTCTCCAGATGGGATGCACAGGCGGACAGCGGCCAGCACAGCAGGAAGTAGCCGGCGGCGACGAGCCCGTAGATGAGGAAGGGCTGGAAGGTGGCGTTGGCCAGCATGGAGCCGAGCTTGGTGAGGTCCTCGAAGCCGATGATCGAGGCCACGGCCGTGCCCTTGACGATCTGCACCGAGAAACCCACGGTGGGCGCGATGGCCAGGCGCACGGCCTGCGGCAGCACCACGTGGCGCATC
The DNA here is from genome assembly GCF_900104515.1 of Paracidovorax cattleyae. Taxonomy (GTDB): domain Bacteria; phylum Pseudomonadota; class Gammaproteobacteria; order Burkholderiales; family Burkholderiaceae_C; genus Paracidovorax; species Paracidovorax cattleyae. The sequence continues at coordinate 11,578 of NZ_FNJL01000023.1, read as the reverse complement.
TGCTGGAAGTAGCCCATGGCGAGGCTGGACGACGCCTCCCACTGCCCGCGCGGGATGGCCTGCACGCAGCCGCGCCACACCTCGGCCAGGTAGGCGCTGGTGTAGAGCGTGAGGCCGATGGCGGCGGCCGTCCAGGCCGACACGTCGAAGCCCGCCATCGACGCGCCGAAGAACACCAGGAACATCTGCATGAGCAGCGGCGTGTTCTGGAAGACCTGGATGTAGGTGCGGCTCACGCGCTGCAGGCCGGCGTGCCGGCCCACGCGGGCGAACAGCACCGCCAGGCCGGCCGCGCCGCCCAGCGCGAAGGCCATGAGCGACAGCAGCAGGGTGGCCCACAGGCCTTCGGCCAGCTTCAGCAGGATGGGCAGCAGGGGGATGTCGGCGATCATGCGGCGTCTCCGGCCGGTGCGGCGGCGGGGCGGGGCGTGGACGGGGCTGCGGCCGGCGTGCGGCGCGCCACGATGACGTGCTGCCCGATCCAGGCCAGCGCCTGGCGCAGCAGCAGGGCCAGCGCGAAGTAGAGCGCCGTCACCACGATATAGGTCTCGAACGCGCGGAAATTGCGCGACTGGATGAAATTGGCGGCGAAGGTCAGGTCCTGCGCCGCGATCTGCGACACCACCGAAGTGCCCAGCATCACGATGACGATCTGGCTGCTGAGCGCAGGCCACACCTTCTGCAGCGCGGGCCGCAGCACCACGTGCCGGAAGCAGGCCCAGCGGCCCATGCCCAGCGCGCTGGCGGCCTCCAGCTGGCCGCGCGGCGTTTCCTGGATGCCGGCCCGCACGATCTCGGTGAGGTAGGCGCCCAGGTTGACCACGGTGGTCAGCAGGCAGGCCTGCCATTCATTGAGCTGCAGGCCCAGCGACGGCAGGCCGAAGAACACGAACATCAGCTGCACCAGGAAGGGCGTGTTGCGGATGGCCTCCACGTACAGCTTGAACAGCCAGTTCAGCGGTGCGATGCGCCAGGCGCGGCAGACACCGCCTGCCACGCCGATCACGCCGCCCAGCACGGCGCCGGCCGCCGTCAGCCCCAGCGTGAAGGCGGCGCCCTGCGCCAGCTGGCCGCTGTAGTCGAAGACGGCGCCGAAGTCGAATGCGTATGCCATGGAGGCCTTCTTGTGCTCTTGGTGCGTTCAACAAGCCTTGCGGACGCAGCGGTCCGGTGGCTTACATCTTGGCCGGCAGGGGCATCTTCATCCACTGCTCGGACATCTTGTTCAACTGACCGTCGGCCTTGGCCTTGGAGATGATCGCGTCCACCTTCTGCAGCAGCGCGTCCTCGCCCTTGGCGACACCCACGTAGCAGGGCGTGTCTTCCACGGCGAACTTGGCGTCCAGCTGGCGCAGCTTGGTGCGCTCGTTCACGGCGTTGGCGACGATGTTGCCCAGCGTCACCAGTTGTACCTGGCCGGTGAGGTAGCTCTGCGCCGTGGCGTTGTTGTCTTCATAGCGCTTGATGGTGGCCGAGGCCGGCGCCAGCTTGGTGAGCGACAGGTCTTCCGTGGAGCCGCGCGTCACGCCGATGGTCTTGCCCGCCAGGTCGGCCGGGCCCTTGATGACGGCCTCCTTGGGGCCATAGACGCTCTTGGGGAAAGGCGCGTAGGCCTGGGTGAAGTCGATCACCTTGGCGCGTTCGGCGTTCTTGCCCAGGCTGGAGATCACCAGGTCGGCCTTGCCGGTGGTCAGGTAGGGGATGCGGTTGGTGCTGGTGACGGGCACCAGCTCCAGCTTCACGCCCAGCTCCCTGGCCACCAGGTTCGCCATGTCGATGTCGTAGCCCTGCAGCTTCAGGTCGGTGCCCAGCGAGCCGAAGGGCGGGAAGTCCTGCGGAATGGCCACGCGGACCACGCCGGCCTTCTGGATGTTGGCCAGCACGTCGGCACGGGCGGACGCCGCGCCGCCCAGGGCTGCGGCCGCGAAGGCGGTGGCGGCCAGCAGGGCGCGGAGGGCGCCGCGGCGGGCGGTCGAGGGGGAAGTGGCGGTGCGGGTCATTGGGAAAACTCCTTCGGGGAACGGGGGGAGGGGGGAACGAGTCGAAAGGAAACCGGTGCGCCGGCCGCGGGGGGCTCCGGCGCATCCATGTCGATGCCGCCGCGGCGCGCCGCCGACAGCAGGTGGGCGTGCATGGCCTGGGCGCTGGCGGCGGCATCGCCCGCGCGCAGCGCCTGCACGATGGCGTCGTGCTCGCGCGCGGGCTCGTCGTCGGCACCCGTGCGGGCGAACGGCAGGCGCAGGCTGTGCGCGATGGCCGGTTCCAACTGCCGGGCCATGGCGATCAGGCCGGGGTTGCCCGACAGCTGCGCCAGCAGCAGGTGGAAATGCAGGTCCGCCTCGGCGGCGCTCAGCAGATCGTTGCGCCGCAGCGCGTCGGACTGCTGCTGTTGCAGCCACTGCAGTTGGTGGTGCGCGCCCGTGTCGGCGCGGACGGCGGCCAGGGCCGTCCAGCCAGGTTCCAGCACCAGCCGCAGCTCGATCAGCTGGCGCGGCGAGAGGGTGCCCATTTCGGGCGTGGCGAAGGCGCGGTGCGTGCGCTCGCCGCTGGCATGCGGGCCCCGCACCATCACGCCCCGGCCGGGCAGGATGTCCACCAGCCCCAGCGTCTCCAGCACCGACAGTGCCTCGCGCAGCGAGGCCCGGCTGATGCCCAGGCGCTGCGCCAGTTCGCGCTGCGCGGGCAGCGGGCTGCCGCTGGCGTAGTGGCCGCTCAGGATCTGCTGCTGCAGCGTCTGCGCGACGGAGGAGGGGATGCGGTGCATGGGCTCGTTGGTTCGGTGGCCTGACAGGTCAGACCAGTGGCCACGTCAAAGCGATTTGCGTGCCAGACTCAAAAACAGGAGCAGGAAAGCATTGCCGGTCCAGCAGAATTCCCGGGCGGAAGGCCCATCTTCCGCAGAAGGAGGGTGTTCGCTGTGCCGCGTCCCGCCGGGGGAACGCCTGCATTTGGTGCGCTGCAGCACGGCACCGGGCAGGAGGTGCCCGGCGCCTGCCCATAATCCCGACGTGATGACGAAGGCCGACTCCCCCCTTTCCCGCCGCTGCCTGCTGGGGCAGGGCTGTGCGCTGGCCGGTGCCCTGCTGGCCGGCTGCGGGACGCCGGCCCACACCGAGCGCGGCGAGGTGCAGGCTGCCGACATCGAGCCCACGGAACTGGCGCAGTCCGACGTGAACCGCATGGCCACGCTGGGCATGCGCGCCAACCTGGACAGCCTCTACCTGCTGATGGACAAGCTCTACCGCCGCAACCCGGCCGAGTGGCGCAAGGGCCAGGCGCCGGACCAGCTGCCGGGCCGCATCCTGGCCGGCCAGCGCGTGCGCGACGCCATCGAGCAGCGCCAGCCCTGGGCGCCGCTGCAGGGGCGGCGCGACATCGCCGCGCTGGCCTTCTCGCTCAGCCCCGAGTTCACGGGCGACCGGGTGGCCGCGGTCATCCACGCCACGGCCGACATGATCGTCACCGCCCACGGCAGCAAGACCCGTTTCTTCCTGATCGACGGGCTGGACGCGCAGCACCTCTACAACGCCGCGCGCAACGTGGAGATCGCCGTCTGGCTCATTGCCCAGCGGCAGGGCCCCGACGGCCGGCCGCTGCTGCTGGCCGACGAGATGGCGCCCGGCGTGCGCAACGTGAGCTTCGAGCGCGAGTTCGGCAAGATCATCGCGCGGCTCGACCTGCTGGCCGCCGTGGTGGCCGAGAAGTACCGCCGCGCGGCCATCAGCTACGTGCAGAACCTGGTGGGCGGCACCTTCCTGCAGTTCCTGCCTGTGCGCTAGCCTGCTTGTGCGCTAGGCGCAGAGGCCTCCCCGGCGGCGCACCGCCGTCCCCGTTTAAAATCCGCCCGCCCTCCGAGGAGCGTTGCAGCGGCCCGTCCGCCGGCGTCGGTCACGACCGCCGCGGGCGCGCCGTCAGGCTCGGAGCCTGTGCCGAAGATTCGATGCCAACGACGCTCACCTGTCCTTTCCCACCGTCCGCGCAGGTGAGCCCCATGTCCGCCCCCCATTCCCTTCCTCCCATGAAGCTGTCCGGCCTGGAGCCGGTCTCCATCGGCGAGGGCACGCTGTTCGTCAACATCGGCGAGCGCACCAACGTGACGGGCTCCAAGGCTTTCGCGCGCATGATCCTCAACGGCCAGTACGAAGAGGCCCTGGCCGTGGCGCGCCAGCAGGTGGAAAACGGCGCCCAGGTGATCGACATCAACATGGACGAGGCCATGCTCGACAGCAAGGCCGCCATGGTGCGCTTCCTGCAGCTCATCGCCTCCGAGCCCGACATCGCCCGCGTGCCCATCATGGTGGATTCCTCCAAGTGGGAGGTGATCGAGGCCGGGCTGCGCTGCATCCAGGGCAAGGGCATCGTCAACTCCATCAGCATGAAAGAGGGCGTGGAGAAGTTCAGGCACGAGGCGCGCCTCGTCAAGCGCTACGGCGCCGCCGCCGTGGTCATGGCCTTCGACGAGGTGGGTCAGGCCGACACCTATGCGCGCAAGATCGAGATCTGCGAGCGCGCCTACCGCGTGCTGGTCGATGAAGTGGGCTTCCCGCCCGAGGACATCATCTTCGACCCCAACATCTTCGCGGTGGCCACGGGCATCGAGGAGCACAACAACTACGCGGTGGATTTCATCGAGGCCACGCGCTGGATCAAGCAGAACCTGCCGGGCGCCAAGGTGTCGGGCGGCGTCTCCAACGTCTCCTTCAGCTTCCGCGGCAACGACCCGGTGCGCGAGGCCATCCACACCGTGTTCCTCTACCACGCCATCAAGGCGGGCATGGACATGGGCATCGTCAACGCCGGCATGGTGGGCGTCTATGACGACCTGGAGCCCACGCTGCGCGAGCGCGTGGAAGACGTGGTGCTCAACCGCCGGCCCGACGCGGGCGAACGCCTGGTCGAGATCGCCGAGACCGCCAAGAGCGGCGCCAAGGACGAGAGCAGGAAGCTCGAATGGCGCAACCATCCGGTGCGCGAGCGGCTCGCCCATGCGCTGGTGCACGGCATCACCGACTTCATCGTGGAAGACACGGAAGAGGCCTACCAGGAGATCCTGGCCAGGGGCGGCCGCCCGCTGCACGTGATCGAAGGCCCGCTCATGGACGGCATGAACATCGTGGGCGACCTGTTCGGCGCCGGCAAGATGTTCCTGCCCCAGGTGGTGAAAAGCGCGCGCGTGATGAAGTCCGCCGTGGCGCACCTGATTCCCTACATCGAGGAGGAAAAGCGCCAGGACGAACTCGCCGGCCGCGACGTGCGCAGCAAAGGCAAGATCGTCATCGCCACCGTGAAGGGCGATGTGCACGACATCGGCAAGAACATCGTCACCGTGGTTTTGCAGTGCAACAACTTCGAGGTGGTGAACATGGGCGTGATGGTCCCGTGCCACGAGATCCTCGCCAAGGCCAAGGTCGAGGGCGCGGACATCGTGGGCCTGTCGGGCCTCATCACGCCGAGCCTCGAAGAAATGCAGTACGTGGCCGGCGAGATGCAGAAGGACGAACACTTCCGCGTCAAGAAGATCCCGCTGCTGATCGGCGGGGCCACCTGCTCGCGCGTGCACACCGCCGTCAAGATTGCTCCGCACTACGAAGGCCCCGTCGTCTATGTGCCCGACGCCTCGCGCAGCGTAAGCGTGGCGCAGAGCCTGCTGGGCGACGGCGCGCAAAGCTATGTCGAAGAGCTGAACGCCGACTACGACAAGGTGCGCCAGCAGCACGCCAACAGGAAGCAGACGCCCCTGTGGCCCTTGGCCAAGGCGCGCGCCAACCGCACGCCGGTCAACTTCAGCACCTACCAACCCCCGCAGCCGCGCCTGCTGGGCCGCCGCGTGTTCAAGAATTTCGACCTGACCGAGCTGGCAAAGTACATCGACTGGGGCCCCTTCTTCCAGACCTGGGACCTGGCCGGCCCGTACCCCGCCATCCTCGACGACGAGGTCGTGGGCGAGCAGGCCCGCCGCGTCTTCGCCGACGGGCAGGTCATGCTCAGGAAGCTTATCGAAGGCCGCTGGCTCAGCGCGAGCGGGGTGCTGGCCCTCTACCCCGCCAACAGCGTGGGCGACGACATCGAGTTCTACACCGACGAATCGCGCACCGAAGTCGCCATGACCTGGTACGGCCTGCGCCAGCAGACCGAAAAGCAGGTGATCGACGGCGTGATGCGCCCCAGCCGGTGCCTCGCCGACTTCGTCGCGCCCAAGGAGAGCGGCACCGCCGACTACGCCGGCCTCTTCGCCGTGACGGCCGGCCTGGGCGTGGAGAAGAAGGAACAGGCCTTCATCGACGCGCTGGACGACTACTCCGCCATCATGCTCAAGAGCCTGGCCGACCGCCTCGCCGAAGCGTTCGCCGAATGCCTGCACCAGCGGGTGCGCACCGACCTCTGGGGCTATGCGGCCGGTGAAGCCTTGAGCAACGACGACATGATCGCCGAGAAGTACCAGGGCATCCGCCCCGCGCCCGGCTACCCCGCCTGCCCGGACCACAGCGCCAAGCAGGACCTGTTCCGCGTGCTGCAGTGCGAGGAGATCGGCATGGGCCTGACGGAAAGCCTGGCCATGACCCCCGCCGCCAGCGTGAGCGGCTTCTACATCGGCCACCCCGAGAGCACGTACTTCAACGTCGGCAAGATCGGCGAGGACCAGCTGCACGACATGGCCGGGCGCCGGGGCATGGAAGAGGCTGTGCTGGCGCGGCTGCTGGCGCCGAATCTTTGAGACTGCGAGCCCCGCGCTGGGCTCTGGAAAAGACGAAGGCCCCGCATGCGGGGCCTTCCATTTGGTGCATCTTTCAGCTTGTTAGCGTCCAGAGCGCATATCCCAGTGATAAGTGTCACTAGTCTATCGCGCATCTGGCCGTAGAGCACTGGGATATGCGCACTAGCCGGAAATACACGACACCTTCGCATTTGAAATTTGCCAAATGGGGAAATGACATGTATTAACTGCACCAAATGAGGCTGAGTTCTTCACCGCGCATGGCAGAGCCTGATCAAACCATGCGCTGACAACTCTTCTTTTCAGCATTTGAATGCCTTTCTTTGAGTAGATGGGTTGGAACTATACTGTCTAATTGGTGTCGTATAGGAAATAATTTTATGAACATGCTTGGGGGGAGCGTTCACTATCGGCTTGCTCTTGATTTGGGGTCCACATCGCTGGGATGGGCCCTTTTCCGGTTGGATACTGCGGGCAGTCCGTCGGCCATCGTCAAGGCTGGCGTGCGCATCTTCAGCGATGGCCGCAACCCCAAGGATGGATCGTCCCTCGCCGTCACCCGCCGGGCCGCACGCGCCATGCGACGGCGGCGTGATCGGCTGCTCAAGCGCAAGGCCCGCATGCTGGCCGCGCTGGAACGGCATGGGTTCTTTCCGCAGGAAGAGGTAGCCCGCAAGGCACTTGAGAAGCTAAATCCCTACGAGCTGCGCGCCCGCGGGCTGGAGGTCGCGCTCAAGCCGGAAGAATTCGGCCGGGCCCTGTTCCACCTGAACCAGCGCCGGGGTTTCCAGAGCAACCGCAAGACCGACCGCAAGGACAGCGACAGCGGCGCGCTCAAGCAAGCCATCGGCACGTTGCGGGCGCAGATGCACGAATCCGGCTGCCGCACGGTGGGCGAGTGGTTCTGGAAGGTGCGCATGGAGCGCAAGCCCGAGGGCGTGAAAGGCCAGGGCGTGCGCGCCCGCTACCGCGAAACGCCTTTCACTACCGACGAGGGCAAGAAACGCATCGACAAGCGCTATGACCTGTATGTCGATCGAGCCATGGTGGCGCAGGAATTCGACGCACTGTGGGCCGCTCAGGCGGCATTCATCCCCGCGCTGTTCAACGAAGCGGCCCGCGCCGAGTTGCGCGACATCCTGCTGCACCAGCGCAAGCTGCGACCCGTGCAGCCCGGCCGCTGCACACTGGTGCCCGAGGAGCCGCGCGCCCTGCTGGCGCTGCCCAGCACGCAGCGCTTCCGCATCTACCAGGAAGTGAATCATCTGCGCGTGCTGCATGACGAGTTGCGCGAAGAGGCGCTGACCCTGGCGCAGCGCGACCAGATCGTGGCGCTGCTGGAGAAGCAGGCCAAGGTGACCTTCACCGCCATGCGCAAGGCGCTGGGCTTTTCGGCCCTCTTCAACCTGGAAGACGCCAAGCGCGATGGCCTCAAGGGCAATGCCACGACTGCGGCGCTGGGCAAGAAGGACTTGTTCGGCCCGCTGTGGGCCGGATTCGACACCGCGCTGCAGGACGAGATCGTTACGCAGCTGATGACCGAGGAAAGCGAGCCGCGCCTGATCGCCTGGCTGCAGGAACACACGGGCGTGGACGAGGCGCGGGCGCAGGCCATCGCCAATGCCGGCCTGCCGGAAGGCTACGGCAGCCTGGGACGGACGGCGCTTGCGCGCATCGTGCCGGAGCTGCAGCGCGACGTCATCACCTACGACAAGGCCGTGCAGGCGGCAGGCTTTGCGCACCATAGCGATCTGGGCTTCAGCTTCGAGCACGATGCGGACGAAGTGGAACGCATCGGCGAGCGCACCATCGCCTCCACCGGGGAGATCAAGCCCGTCTTCGCCTTCAAGCAACTGCCCTACTACGGTCGCGCCTTGCAGCGGCATGTAGCGTTTGCCAAGGAGAACCCACGCAACGACGAAGAGCGCTACGGCAAGATCGCCAACCCCACCGTCCATATCGGACTGAACCAGGTGCGCGTGGTGGTCAATGCGCTGATGTGCCGCTATGGCCGGCCGGCCGAAGTGGTGATCGAACTGGCGCGCGACCTCAAGCAAAGCCGTGAGCAGAAGCTGGAAGCGCAGCAGCGGCAGGCGGACAACCAGAAGCGCAACGCGCGCATCCGCCGCTCCATCGCCGAGGTGCTGGGCATCAGCGAAGAGCGCGTGCGCACGCTCGACATCCAGAAGTGGATCTTGTGGGAAGAGTTGAGCCACGATGCGGCAGACCGCCGCTGTCCCTACAGCGGCGTGCAGATCAGCGCCGCCATGCTGCTGGGCGAGCGCGTGGAGATCGAACACATCCTGCCGTTCTCGATGACCCTGGACGACAGCCTGAACAACCGGACAGTGGCCCTGCGCGAAGCCAACCGCATCAAGCGCAACCGCACGCCCTGGGAGGCCCGCGCCGACTTCGAGGCCCATGGCTGGAGCTATGACGGCATCCTGCAGCGCGCCGAGCGCATGCCGCTGCGCAAGCGCTACCGCTTCGCGCCCGACGGCTACGAACGCTGGCTGGGCGAAGACAAGGACTTCCTGGCCCGCGCGCTCAACGACACGCGCTACCTCTCACGCGTGGCCGCTGAATACCTGCGGCTGGTGTGCCCCGGCAGTGCCACGCGCGTGATCCCGGGCCAGATGACGGCACTGCTGCGCGGCAAGTTCGGCCTGAACGATGTGCTGGGCCTGGACGGCGAGAAGAACCGCAACGACCACCGCCACCATGCAGTGGATGCCTGCGTGATCGGCGTGACCGACCAGCGCATGATGCAGCGCTTCGCCCAGGCCAATGCGCAGGCGCGTGAAGATGGTTTGACACGCCTGGTTGAAGACATGCCGCTGCCCTGGCCCACCTATCGCGCCCATGTGGAACGCGCCGTGCGCCACATCTGGGTCAGCCACAAGCCCGACCACGGCTTCGAAGGCGCCATGATGGAAGAGACCAGCTACGGCATCCAGCGCGACGGCCGCATCAGGCAGCGCCGCAAGGCAGACGGCAGTGCCGGGCGCGAGATCAGCAACCTGATCCGCATCGCCGAGCCCCGCCAACCCCAGCGTCATGGAGTCGATGCCGAAGGCCGGCCGCTGCCCTACAAGGGCTATGTGGGCGGCAGCAATTACTGCATCGAGATCACCATCAATGACAAGGGCAAGTGGGAAGGGCAGGTGATCTCCACCTTCGATGCGTATCGCATCGTGCGGGAGGGAGGGCTGCGGCAGTTGCGGCATCCGACCCAAGGCCAGAATGGGCGGGCATTGGCCATGCGACTGGTGATTGGCGATAGCGTGCGGCTGGAGACAGGTGATGGGAACCTGCAAATTTTGCGCATCGCGAAGATGTCTGCGGCGGGACAGGTCTTCATGTCAGAGGTGAACCAAGCCAACGTGGATGCCCGCAACAGAAGCGGCGATTTGCCCTATGTCTCCAAGATGGCTGGTTCCTTCCAAAAAGCCAGGGCCCGCCAAGTCACCATCTCCCCCATCGGCGAACTCCGCGATCCGGGGTTCAAGGGCTGACGCGCCATGGTCGGCCGCATCGTCGAAATCGCGGACGACCGGCGGCACCTCTTCTTGCATCGGGGCTTCCTCGTCGTGCGAGACACCGAGGGCGAACGCAAGGAACTCGGCCAGATCCCCCTGGATGACATTGCCGCCGTCATTGCCAACGCCCACGGCCTGAGCTACACCAACAATCTGCTGGTGGCCCTGGCCGAGCGCGGGGCTCCGTTCGTGCTCTGTGGCGCCAACCACAATGCTGTCGGCATGCTGTTGTCCATCGACGGCCACCATGTGCAGGCCAAGCGCATCGAAGCGCAACTGGCCGCTGGCCTGCCCTTGCTCAAGCGCCTCTGGGCCACCGTGGTGAAGGCCAAGCTGGAACAGCAAGCCGCCGCGCTGGAGGCCGCAGGCGCCGCCACGGCACCGCTGCTGGCCCTGGTGGGGAAGGTGCGCAGCGGTGATCCCGAGAACATCGAAGGGCAGGGGGCGCGGCGCTACTGGGGCCTGCTGTTCGGTGCGGATTTCCGGCGCGACCAGGACGGCGATGGCCTGAATGCCTTGCTCAATTACGGCTACACCGTGCTACGGTCCGCCACCGCCCGGGCCGTGGTGGCTGCCGGCCTGCACCCCAGCCTGGGCCTGCACCACAGCAACGACGCCAATCCCATGCGGCTGGTGGACGACCTGATGGAGCCATTTCGGCCGATGGTGGACCTCAAAGTCTGGCAATTGCTGCGGGCCGGAGAGGCCCACGTCACGCCCGAAACCAAGCGCGCCCTGGTGCGCGTGCTGTACGACGACATGCAGACCCTGCAGGGCGTGACACCCGTCATGGTGTGCATGCAGCGCATGGCGACTTCACTGGCCCAGGTGTATCTGGGGGAACGGCTTCGACTCGATCTTCCCCTGCCCGGATTGCCGCTATCGCTGGCGGGCAGCTTCGATCCCGATTGAAGTGACGCTGAACGGACGCATGCGACAGGATTGCAACCATGCTGACGGGGTACCGACTGATGTGGATGGTAGTGATGTTCGATTTGCCCGTGATCACGAAGGCGGAACGCAAGGCGGCCACGGGGTTTCGCAATGCCTTGCTGGACGTAGGTTTCCAGATGAGCCAGTTCAGCGTCTACCTGCGCTTTTGCACCAGCCAGGCCCAGGTGGACACGCTCTGCCGACAGGTGGAGCAGGCCTTGCCGGCCGGGGGCAAAGTGCATATCTTCCAGTTCACCGACAAGCAGTACGAACGGGCCATTTCCTTCCACGGCCGGAGCCGCCAGCCCGCGCAAAAAGCGCCCGACCAGTTTGATCTTTTCTAGCCAGACGCCATGTTTTCCTGGACCGCAGAAGCGAAAAAACCCTTGAC
>NZ_FNJL01000028.1 GCF_900104515.1 Paracidovorax cattleyae | reverse complement strand
CGAAGACGTACAGCAGGCCACGGGCCACTCGGTGAAGCGGGGTTGGGCGGATCAAGGCTACACGGGCGAGGCGGCAGCAGAGGCCGCACGGGACAACGGCATCGAGCTGCAGATCGTGAAGCTGCCCGAGGCGAAGAAGGGCTTCGTGCTGCTGCCGCGGCGCTGGGTGGTGGAGCGAAGCTTCGGCTGGCTGGCGAGGTTCCGCAGGCTTTCTCGGGATTATGAGCGGCTGCCCGAAGTGCTCAGCGGACTGCATTTCCTGGTGTTTGCAGTGCTCATGTTGCCCGCCGCCGCGCGGGTGCTGGCCGCAGCGGGAAGTTCATAACACCCTCTAGAATGCGCCACCTGCGGCCGCCCTGCGCGGCCGTCAAGTCGGCAGCGCATCCATCGCATTCCCACCACCATCCCAACCATGTCCCTCAACAACGTCACCCCCGGCAAGAAGCTTCCCGAAACCTTCAACGTGGTCATCGAGATTCCCGCGGAATCCGACCCGATCAAGTACGAAGTGGACAAGGAGTCCGGCGCGGTCTTCGTGGACCGCTTCCTGACCACGGCCATGTACTACCCCTGCAACTACGGCTACGTGCCCCAGACGCTGTCCGGCGACGGCGATCCGGTGGACGTGCTCGTGATCACGCCGTACCCCCTGCACCCCGGCGTGGTCGTGCCGTGCCGCGCTTTGGGCATCCTGAAGATGGAGGACGAGGCCGGCGTGGACGGCAAGGTGCTGGCCGTCCCCACCACCAAGATCCTCAAGATGTACGAGGGCTGGAAGACCGTGGACGACGTGAACCCCGTGCGCCTGAAGGCCATCAGCCACTTCTTCGAGCACTACAAGGACCTGGAAGAGGGCAAGTGGGTGAAGGTGCTCGGCTGGGAGGGCGTCGATGCCGCCCACAAGGAAATCACCGACGGCATCGCCAGCTACCAGAAGTCCCAGGGCTGATGCACCGGGGCGGAGGGTCTCCGCCCTGGCCGGCGCTCAGCCGGCAACCCTGGAAAGCCTGCCGGCTGTGCGCCCGCAGGCTTTTTTTGCGCCTGCGGGCCACCGCGGGGCCGTATATTCAGGCGGGCATGAACAACGATAACGACCGACGCGATCCCGGCGCGCCTGCCGCGGTGTCTGCTGCCGCCGCACAGCAGGCACTGGCCGCTGCGCAGGAACTGGCCCGGGACGGCACCCACTATCTGCGCAGCGTGACCGACATGGCCGAGCGCTGCCCCGTGGTCACCCGGGATGCGATCTACACCGACAGCGGCATCAAGCTCGTGGAAAAGGGCACGCGCATCGACAGCCGCCTGTACGACCGGCTGGTGCGCCACACGCTGCGCGATCCGATCGATGGCCTGCTGGGCACCGAGTGCACCGTGGACGCGGCCGCCATCGAGGCCGCGGCGCTGCAGCAGTGCGGGGGAGGCTCCGAGGGAGGCTGCAGGCTGGTGGAACTGCTGTCGCGGGCGCACGGCGGGCCGGAACCGCTGCTCGCGCCGCTGCGCGGCATGCTGCTGCCCGGTCCCATGGCCTTCCGGCTCACGGTCATGCGCGAGCAGCGGCCGGAGCTGTTCGCGCACAGCGTGCGCATGATGATGGTGGCGGTCCATCTCGCCCTGGGTCTCGGATGGGCCGCGCGCGAGACGGCCCTGCTGGCGGAGGCCGCCCTGCTGCACGACATCGGGGTGATGCACATGGACCCGATGTGGAGCGACCCCGACCACAAGGTCACCGGCCCGGACCGCAAGCACCTCGTCGCCCATCCAATCACCGCCATGCTGCTGCTGCGCGCCCAGGGGGCCTACCCGGCGCCGGTGGAGGCGGCCGTCCTGGAGCACCACGAACGCATGGACGGCACGGGCTATCCGCGCGGCCTGCGCGGGCCGGACATTTCGCCGATGGGGCAGATCCTGATGCTGTCGGAAGTGGCTGCCGCCTTCTTCGAGAAGTACAGCGCGCTGGCGGCGCAGCGCCTGTCGCTGAGCCTGCGGCTCAACCACCGGAAATTCCCCGCCGGGCTGTCCGCGCTGCTGCTGCCGCTGCTCGCCGATGGCGGCGGCTCCGCCGTGGCCCTGTCGCCGCCCCCGGAAGAGGCCGGCCGGATGCTGGACACGCTGGGCGGCGCATTCGACCACTGGGCCCGGTTGCGCCCGCAGCTGCCACCCTCCGTGCTGGACCGTGGCAGCCGGCATCCCGCGGCCTTCGTCGAGCAGCGCCTGCAGGCGCTGCAGCAATCGCTGGTGGAGGCCGGCGGCCATCCAGGCCAGGAAGGCGAGATCCGGGAGCACCTGCAGGGCGATCCCCAGGGACTGGCGGAGCTGGCGCTGGTGCGCGGCGAGGCGCTCTGGCAACTGGGCAGCATCGTCCATGCCACGCAGCGGCGCTGGCCGGAGCTGGGCGCGCAGGCCCCTGCCGATCCGGCGAACGCGGCGGTCGCGGAGTGGTGCGCGCACTGCGCGCTGCTGTTGTCCACCGCCTGACAACGGCCTGAAGGTTCGCCTGCCTGCGGCGGCTTTTCGGGGCCTCCGTGAGCGCGGAAGCGGGCAGGGGCGACCCATGCGGCCTGCCATGCTGCGGCACGGAAAGGGCGATGACCCTGCTGGCACTCCGGAATGAATGCTGTATATTTGAACAGTATTCAGCAAGACGCCATGGCCGCATCCGCTTCCCTCTCACCGCCGGTTTCGCCGGCCCGCTCCCGCCCGGGAATGGGCGCGGCGTGGGTGGATGTGCCGGGCGTGTGGCGGGGCGATTCGCTGCGCCCGGCCGACGAAGGGGCCGGAGCACGCGTGCAGCCCTCGGGCCATCCGGCGCTCGATGCGCAACTGCCCGGTGGCGGCTGGCCGCGGGGCGCGATGTCGGAAGTGCTGCTGGCGGGCCAGGGCCGGCCCGAGTGGCCGCTGCTGCTGCCGGCGCTGGCCGGTGCGGCGGCGCGCCCCGGGCAGGTGGTGCTGGTGGCCCCGCCGTTCGAGCCTTTCGTGCCCGTGCTGCATGCGGCGGGCCTGCGGGCGGGGTGCCTGTGCTGGGTGGCGCCGCCCGCGGATGGCCGTGATGCCGCGGCTGCCTGGGCCTGCGAGCAGGCGCTGCGCTGCCGGGATGTGCTGGCCGTACTGGCCTGGCTGCCGGCCGCCCGTCCCGACATGCTGAGGCGCCTGCAACTGGCGGTGGCGCAGCGCGGCTCACTGCTGTGGATCTTCCGCCCCGAGTCCCGGCGGCTGCAGGCATCGCCCGCTCCGCTGCGGCTGTGGGTGCGGCCGGGGGAGGGCGAAGGCGCCCTGCAGGTGCACGTGCTCAAGCGCCGTGGCGCGCCGCTGCTGTCGCCGCTGGCCGTGCCAGCGCATGCCCCCGCCCTGTCCATGGCCCTGGAGGCCACGAGCGGGGCGAAGCGGCGGCACCTGGCCGCCTGGAGGGAAGGGATGGCGGCGCGCACCGCACCATCGCGCCTGCGGGCGCGCGGCGAGCTACCGGAGGCCGGCAATGCACTGGGTCGCACTGCCGTCCCTGCAGGCTGAACTGCCCCCGGGCATGCCCGGGGCGGCGGCCGGCTGGTGGGCGCTGCGCTTCACGCCCCGCGTGGCGCTGCTGGACGAAGCCGTGCTGCTGGAGGTGTCCTGCACCGAGCGGCTCTGGGGCGGCCGTGCCCACCTGCTGGACCTGCTGGGACAGGGACGCGGGGACTTTTCTTCATCGACGGCTCCGCAGGGCGCCCCGGCCGATCCGGCCGATGGCGGTCCGGGCCCTGGCGAAGAGTCCT
The DNA here is from genome assembly GCF_900104515.1 of Paracidovorax cattleyae. Taxonomy (GTDB): domain Bacteria; phylum Pseudomonadota; class Gammaproteobacteria; order Burkholderiales; family Burkholderiaceae_C; genus Paracidovorax; species Paracidovorax cattleyae. The sequence continues at coordinate 73,759 of NZ_FNJL01000028.1, read as the reverse complement.
CCCGTGCGGATCAGCCCCCCCTGGCCCAGGCGGCCACGGCCCTGCAGGCCCTGGCCCTGCTGCGGCTGCAGGCAGAGGGCCGGCCGCTGCCGCGCCGCCTGCCGCACGGCCTGCCGCTCGCCACGCTTAGCGCCCTGCGGCCACATGCCGCCAGCCTGGAGCGCATGGGGTGCCGCACCTGGGGCGCCGTGCGCGCGCTGCCGCGCGACGGCGCGGCCCGGCGGTTCGGCGCCGAGCCGCTGCGTGCACTGGACCAGGCCTGGGGCGACGCGCCCCTTCCCCTGCCGTGGCTGGAACTGCCCGAGCATTTCGAGCTGCCGGCCGAGCTGCCCGCACCGGCCACATCGGCCGAGCAGCTGCTGTGGACCGCGAACCGCCTGCTCGGCGCGCTGCGCGACTGGCTGCAGGCGCGCCACCGGGGCGTGCTCGCACTGGAGCTGTCGTGGCGCCACGACCTGCGCCGTCTCGACGGCAAGGTGCTTCCACCGGGCGACCATCTGGCCGTGCGCACGGCCGAGGCGACGCAGGACCTCGCCCACCTGCGCCGCCTGCTGGCCGAACACCTGGCGCGCCGGCCCCTGGCGGCGCCGGTGAACCGCCTCGTGCTGCGCGCGGCCGACACGGCCGCCTTGCCGCAGGCCAGCGAGAGCCTGCTGCCGCCGGACGCAGAAGAAGGCGGGGAGGGCGAGGGCTGGCACCAGTGGGTGGAGCGGATGTCCGCCCGCTGGGGCCTCGCGCAGGTGCGCGTGCCCGTGCTGCAGGCCGACCACCGGCCCGAGCGCATGCAGCGGTGGGAAGCCGCCTCGCAGCGTCTGCCGCAGCACCTGCCGGGACAGGTGGTGGAGCGCCGCCGGGGTGCGGTCCCGGCCGTCTCGCCGTGCGAGGCCGCGGGCACGTCCGCCGACGCCGTTTTCTGGCCGGGCTGGCTGGTGCATCCACCCCGGCCCCTGGCCCTGCAGGGCGACCGCCCCTGCCTGCAAGGGCCGCTGCGCCTGCTGGCCGGGCCGCACCGGTTCGATGGCGGCTGGTGGGACGGCTGCGCGGAGCGCCGGGACTACTTCGTGGCGTCGAACGCGGCTGTGGGAACGGTCTGGATCTACCGGCAGTGGCAGGGGGGCGGCGCGAGCGGGCACCTGCAGTGGTTCTGGCACGGGGTGTATGCATGAGCGCGGAGTCGATTCCTGAACCTGAGGAGCGCGGCGCCCCGGAGTCCGGCCTGCTGCCCGGCTATGCAGAGCTGCATTGCCTGAGCAATTTCAGCTTCCAGCGGGGGGCGTCGCACCCCTTTGAACTCGTGGAGCGCGCGGCCGAGCTCGGCTATGCGGCGCTGGCTTTGACGGACGAATGCTCGGTGGCCGGCGTCGTGCGCGCGTACACCGCTGCCCGCGAGTGCGGCCTGAAGCTCGTCGTGGGCAGCGAGTTCGCCTGCGGTGACGTGCGGCTCGTGGCCCTGGCGCGCGACGAAACCGGCTGGGGCAACCTGTGCGAATTCATCAGCGATGCGCGGCGCACCGCTCCCAAGGGCGAATACCGTGTCTCCGCGGACAGCGACTTTGCCCGCCTGCAGGGCTGCGAGGTGCTGGTCGCCCCGCTCCGGGACCGGCTGTCCGCGCTGGACCCGGACGGCGTCGAGGCGGCGGTGGCGCGGGCCTGCGCGCCGCTGCGCGCGCAAGGCATCCGTCCCTGGGTGGCGGTGGAGCTGCACACGGCGCCGGACGATGCCGCCTGGCTCGATGCGCTGGAGCGCGCCGGCCGGACGCTGGACCTGCCCCTGGTGGCGGCCGGCGATGTCCACATGCATGTGCTGCAGCGCAAGCGCCTGCAGGACGTGGTCACCGCCGTGCGGCTGGGCCGCCCGGTGGCCGACTGCGGCTTCGCGCTGCAGGCCCACGGCGAGCGCCGGCTGCGGCCGCGCATGCGCCTGGCTGCCATCTATCCACCCGCGCTGCTCGCGGCGACGCTGGAGGTGGCGGCGCGCTGCACCTTCAGCCTCGACGAGATCCGCTACCGCTATCCGCGCGAGAACGTGCCCGCAGGCATGACACCGGGCGAGGCATTGGCAGCCTATACGGAAGCCGGTGCGCAGGAGCGCTATCCGCAAGGCGTGCCCCCGGAGGTGCGCGAGCAGATCGCGAAAGAGCTGGAGCTCATCGCCCATTGCCGCTACGAGATGTACTTCCTCACGGTGCAGGACATCGTGCGGGAGGCGCGCCGGCTGGGCATCCTCTGCCAGGGGCGGGGCTCGGCGGCCAATTCGGCGGTGTGCTATTGCCTCGGCATCACGGCGGTCGATCCCACCAAGACCCGCCTGCTCTTCGAGCGTTTCATCAGCAAGGAGCGCGACGAGCCGCCGGACATCGACGTGGACTTCGAGCACGACCGGCGCGAGGAGGTCATCCAGTACATCTACCGCAAGTACGGCCGCGAGCGTGCGGCCATCGCGGCCGTGGTCATCACCTACCGCACGCGCAGTGCGCTGCGCAACGTGGGCAAGGCCCTGGGCGTGGCGCCGGCCGTGGTCGATGCCTTTGCCAAGGACCATCACTGGTTCGACGAGGACATCGCCGCCGGGCGCCTGCAGGAACTCGCCGCCGGCCTGGGGGCGCCGATTGCGGCGCACACGGCCGCGCTGTGGCTGGAACTGGCCGACGAACTGCGCGGCTTTCCGCGCCACCTGAGCCAGCACGTGGGTGGCTTCGTGCTTACCGAAGGCAAGCTCACGCGCCTCGTGCCGGTGGAGCCCGCGAGCATGGACGGGCGCTCCATCATCCAGTGGGACAAGGACGACCTGGACGACATGCACCTCATGAAGGTGGACGTGCTGGCTTTGGGCATGCTGAGCGCGCTGCGCCGCGCGCTCGACCTGCGCGCCGCGCTGCGCGGCCAGGCCTGGGAGCTGGCGGACATCCCGCGCGAGGATACCGCCACCTACGACATGATCTGCGCCGCCGACACCGTGGGCGTCTTCCAGATCGAGAGCCGCGCGCAGATGAGCATGCTGCCGCGCCTGAAGCCCCGCGAGCTGTACGACCTCGTGGTGGAGGTGGCCATCGTGCGGCCCGGGCCGATCCAGGGGGGCATGGTGCATCCGTACCTGCAGGCGAGGGAAAGGGTGGCCCGGGGAGACGGTTTCGTGCTGGAGCACGAGAAACTGGGGCCTGCCCTCGAGCGCACGCTGGGCGTGCCCATCTTCCAGGAGCAGGTCATGCAGATCGCGATGATCGCGGCGGATTTCACGCCCGGCATGGCCGACGACCTGCGCCGCTCCATGGCCGCCTGGAAGCGGCGCGGCGGCGTGCACCGCTTCGAGCAGGCGCTGATGGAGGGCATGCGCAAGAACGGGTATTCCGACGACTTCGCCCAGCGCATCTACCAGCAGATGCTGGGCTTCGGCGAATACGGCTTTCCCGAAAGCCATGCCTACAGCTTCGCGCTGCTGGCCTATGCGAGCAGCTGGTTCAAGCGCCACGAGCCCGCATGTTTCCTGGTGGCCCTGCTCAATTCGCAGCCCCTGGGTTTCTACACGCCCTCGCAACTCGTGCAGGATGCACGCCGCCACGGGCTGCGCGTGCTGCCCGCCGATGCCGCGCGCAGCGACTGGGACAGCATCCTCGAAGGGCTCTCAGAGCCTCTGCCCGGCCTGCAGCAGGGGCAGCCCGCGGTACGGCTGGGCCTGCGCCTGGTGGCAGGGTACGGGCCCGAGGCGGCCGCCCGGCTCATGCGCGCGCGGGCCGCAGGCCCCTTCGCCGATGTGCAGGACCTGGCCCTGCGCGCGCGGCAGGACCGGCAGGACCTGCAGGCGCTGGCGGCGGCCGATGCGCTGCGCTCCCTGGCGGGCCACCGGCGCCAGCAGATGTGGGATGCGGCCGCGCAGCGGCACGCGCCGGCGTTATTGCAGGATGCCCCGGTGCATGAAGCGCCGCTGGCCCTGCCCGAGGCGCCCGAGGGGGAGGAGATCGTCTTCGACTATGCCGCGACCGGCCTCACGCTGCGCCGCCACCCGATGGCGCTGCTGCGCGAACGCATGGCCGGCTGGCGCATCCAGGGTGCCCAGGCGCTGCAGGCCGTGCCGCACGGGCGGCGCGTGCGCGCCTGCGGCATCGTCACCGTGCGCCAGCGGCCGGGATCGGCCAAGGGCACGATGTTCGTCACGCTGGAGGACGAGACCGGCACGGTGAACGTCATCGTCTGGCCCGCGCTGGTGGAGACCTGGCGCAACCCGCTGCTGCGCTCGCGCCTGCTGGCCGTGGAGGGCATCTGGCAGTGCCACCGCCCCGATGGCGCCGAGCCGGGCGCCGCCGTGGTGCGCCACCTGGTGCTGCAGCGCTGCAAGGACATGACGCCGCTGCTCGGCCGGCTCGCCCCCGCGCTGGAAGGCAGCCGGGACTTCCATTAGGGCGGAACCCGCCGGCCTTCAGCGCGCGGCCGATGCTGCGGGCCGGGCAGGGGCCGATGCCGCCGGACTGGGGGCTGCCCCGGCCTTGCCGGCCTGCACGTTGCGGTCGGCATGGGCGAGCAGGGTGGCGCAGTTCTCGTCGTCCTCCGCGGCCGGCACGGTGACCGGCACCAGAGCCAGCGCCACCGGGGCCACGGCCACTGCGGCAACGGCGGCGCCCGCGCGCAGCAGCAGCGGCCCGGCTTCCACGCCGACCTTCGGGTCCGCGAAATTGCCGCGCACGTAGAGCGGTGTGCGCAGCGAGAAGAACTTCCACTTCAGGGACTCGGGCTTGATGTAGATGTCCATGTATTCGCGGCCCAGGTCGAGCGTGCCCATGGCCTCGACCACGGCCTCTTCGGTGTTGAGCTTCACCGAGCGGGTCTGCGCGATACCGTCCTTGATGCCGAAATCCGCCACGGCGCAGCGCAGTTGCACCTCCTTGTTCTCGCCGAACAGCTTGGCCACCACGACGCTACCCACGTTGAGTGCCGCCAGGTCGAGCATCTGCTTGCTGAAGCGGCCGTCGCGGATATAGACGCGCGCCTCGCCGTTGCTGGTGCCCAGCATCTTCGCGATCGAGTTGCCCGTGCCGTTCACCGCCATGGCGCCGTCGAGCCGGCCAAAGCTCTTTTCCATCAGCTCGACCTTGGGGAAGAGGGCCGACAGGCGCAGCCCGTCCACGCTGCCGCGCAACTGGGCCTTGAGCGGCGGCTCGCGGCCGTCGAGGACCACGTTGGAATCGATCTTGCCCTGTGCCACGCCGAACCGCAGGGGCGAGAGCGTGAGCTGCGCGTTGTCCATGCGGGCATGCACGTCCAGGTTCTCGATGGGCAGGCTCTCGTCGCGCACGATGCGCTCGCCCTTGAACTTCAGATCCAGGTCCATGGCGTTCCATCGGTCGGTGGCGAAGGCGGCATCGGGCAGCACTTTGCCCGCGCGCTTCGACGTGCCTTTCTCCTGCGGCCGCTCGCCGGACGGCGCTCCGACCACGGGCCCCAGGTCGGCCAGCCGCAATTGCCGCGACGCCATCTCGCCCGCCAGGCGCGGGCGCGGCTGGCCGGAGGTGTAGGTGAGCTGGCCGCGCAGGTCGCTCTGCCCCACCGTGCCGGTGAAGTCCCGGTAGTCCCACACCGCGTGGCCCGGCTCCAGGCTGCCGACCAGGTGGCCCTTGGTGCGGAAGGGCGGCGTGTTCGGAAGCACGAGGCCGGTGAGCGGATACAGGTCGGCCATGCTTTCGGCCTGCAGCAGCACCTGCAGGTCCATGCCGGCGAGCGCCAGCGGATTGGCCAGCGTGCCCTCCACCTCGGCGCGCACCGTGCCGGCCCGTGCCTTGAACTGCAGGGGGTATTGCACGTCCTGCTGCCGCAGCGACAGCACATTGCCTGCCTGGCCGCTGCCTTCGATGCGCGCCTTGGCATAGCGCCCGCGTACGTCGAAGCGCACGCCGTAGGGGCCGGGCTGGTTTTCGGTGGCCAGGTGCGCGACGAAGGCCAAGTCCTTCTGCGCATCCGAGAGCGCCAGCCGGCCATCGTTGACCACCAGCCGGGCCACGTTCACCGTCCAGGGATTGGGGCGGGCCTCGCCGTCGGGAGCCGGGCGGTCGAACGTCCAGTTGTTGCTGCCGTCGGCACGCCGAGCGAGCGCCACGTCGGGTGCCTGGATCGCCAGTGTGCCGATGGACACGTGCCGCACCAGCAGGGGCAGCAGCTTCAGGGACGCCGTGGCGCGGCCCACCGTGGCCATGGAAGGAGGCACAGGCCCGGATTCAGCAGCCCGGGCGGCCTCGGGAACGCTGGCTGTCGACGCCGGCGCCGATGCGAGCGAGGCCGGCAACCCGGAGGCCGAAGCGGTCGCAGACGCCGCGGAAGCGCGGCGTTCCACCACCCGGGCGTCGGCATTGTCCGCCTCCATGCCCACCGCGCCGTAGCGCCCGAAGTCCGCCCGGTTGCCCAGCACCATGCGCTCGGCCTGCACCGTGAGGCCCGGCACCCAGCGCCGCCAGCCGGTTTCCATGTCGGCCGGCTGCGGCCAGTGCCAGCGGGCCGAGAGGTCGCCCTCGATCGCGAAATGCCGCCCGGTCGCCGCGCTCACGCGCTCGTTGATCCAGGGGCGGGCGCGGTTCCAGTCGAAGGTGAGCAGGATGGCGAGGGCGATCAGTGCCACGGCGACCAGGGCGCCCAGCAGGCCCAGGAGCCAGTTCAGGGCGCGCCCGTGCTGCCGGCGTGCTGCCCGGGAACGGTGGTGTGGTTGCAGGATGATGGAGCGCATGGGATGGCAGCGGAGCGTGGATCGGGACGATGAAAGCCTGCGTCCGATCCTAGTGTGCGCCGGGCCGCCCCGGCGACAGCAGGCATCCCATGTGCCACGCGCCCCCGTCCTACAAGGCGATGGTGGAAAGCCGCCCCTGCCTAGAATGCGCGCCCATGCACAACTCCCACGATCCACGCGTCCTGCCGGTGCGCGAGGGCGTCAGCCCCAGTTGCGTGGTCACGCCCAGCCAGGGCGGCGGCCTGCTGATCGACTTCCTGGCCGGGCGGCTGCCCGTGGTCGGCCGGGCGGAATGGCTGCGGCGCATGGAGCGCGGCGAGGTGATGGACGAGCATGGGCACCCGGTCACCCCCGGCCGCCCGTTCGTCCCGGGTCTGCGGATCTATTACTACCGGGAACTGGCGCGGGAGGCCTCCATCCCGTTCGAGGAAGCGGTGCTCTACCAGGACGAGCACCTGGTGGTGGCCGACAAGCCGCACTTTTTGCCCGTCGTGCCCACCGGGCGCTACCTGCAGCACACGCTGCTGGTGCGGCTCAAGCGCCGCCTGGGCCTGGACGATCTCTCGCCCGTGCACCGGATCGACCGCGATACGGCAGGCCTGGTGCTTTTCTCGGTGCAGCGCGCCACGCGGGGCCGCTACCAGGCACTGTTCCGCGACCGGGCGGTGGACAAGACCTACGATGCCGTCGCTCCCTGGCGTGCCGACGTGGCCTTTCCCCGGGAGCGGGCCAGCCGGATCGAGGAAAGCCCGCAATTCTTCCGCATGCACGAGGTGCCGGGCGAGGCCAACAGCCTCACCCGCATGGAGGTGCTGGACGTGGACGGCGCCTGGGCCCGCTACCGCCTGTCCCCGGTGACCGGGCGGCGCCACCAGCTGCGGGTCCACATGGCGGCCCTGGGCCTGCCGCTGCGGGGCGACGCCTTCTATCCGGAGGTGAACGATCCGCCGGAGGGCGATTTCTCGCGGCCGCTGCAACTGCTGGCGCGGGCGATCGCCTTCACCGATCCGGTCACGGGCCGGGAGCGCCGGTTCGAGAGCGGCCGGCAACTGGAATGGCCGGTGGCGGGCAGCGGCTGAGCCACCTCGCCGGCAGGCTGCCTGGAGCCCGGGGTCCGGCCCCGCGTCAGGCCCCCGAAGCGAGCGATGCCGGCAGCGTCCGCCGCAGCGCCTCGAAGAAAAGCTCCGACTGCAGCCGCTCGCCCAGCGTCTGCCGCGCCACCTCGGCGGCCATCGACGGGTCGACCGGGCGCAGCGGGCTGCCCGTGGAGCGGGCGAGCACCTCGGCCTGGCAGGCCCGCTCCAGGTAGTAGAGGTCGTCGTAGGCATGGTCGATGCGCGCGCCGCACACCACCACGCCGTGGTTGCCCAGGAAGCCGACGTCGCAGCCGCCCATGGCCGCCGCGATGCGCCGGCCCTCGGAGTCATCCAGGGCCAGCCCGTTGTACTGCCGGTCGATCGCCACGCGGCCATGGAAGCGCATCGCGTTCTGCGACAGCGCGGTGTCCAGGCCCCCGCAGCCGGTCAGGGTCAGGGCCGTGGCGAAGGGCATGTGCGTGTGCAGCACGCAGGCATGCCGGCCTGCCTGGTGCAGGGCCGCGTGGATGAACATCGCCGTCGGTTCGACCGCATGCCGCCCGGCGAGGACCGCGCCTTGCGCGTCCACGAGCACGATATCGTTCTCGAACACCTCGCTCCACATCAGGCCTCGCGGGTTGAGCAGGAAGCGGCCCGAGCCGTCTGGCAGCTCCACGCTGAAGTGGTTGCAGACGCCTTCGCCGAGGCCATGGCGGGCCGCGGCGCGCAGGGCCAGCGCAAGATCCTGGCGGAGGCGGAGCACGCCGGGGGAATGGAAGTCGGATGCGGATGCTGTCGTGGAGGGCATGGGCGGCGGCGCGCGGGCAGGCGCAGCGGTGGGTGGGAAGAGGGGAGGGGACCGGCAGCCAATTTACCCGCGTTGGGCGTTGACCGTGCACAGTCGCGCCTGGCCAACAATTTTGACTATCGACAACATTAAATCTATTGAAAATCCGTTTGACCCCTGGAGACATTTGCTAACATCGACGCATCGAGGGTCAGACGACGCAGATCGGTCCCGCCCGGGGCGCACCACGCGCCTTGCCTCCAGTTTCCTGCCTGTGCGGGCGCCGCCGCGAAAGCCGCGGAGTCGCCTGTGCCCGCATACCTGCTGACACCTCGAATGCACGTCCTGTCGATTTTCGGAACCCGGCCCGAGGCCATCAAGATGGCCCCCCTGGTGGCAGCACTGCGCCAGGAAGCCCGGCTGCAGAGCACGGTCTGCGTCACGGGACAGCACCGGGAAATGCTGGCCCAGGTCATGTCGCTGTTCGATCTGCAGGCGGACCACGATCTCGACGTGATGCGCCCGGACCAGGGCCTCAATGGATTGTTCGCACGGCTCGTGGGCAGCGTGGACGGCGTGCTCGCCTCGGTGCGTCCCGACTGCGTGCTGGTCCATGGCGATACCACCACCGCGGCGGCCTGCGCCATGGCGGCGTTCCACCGTCGCATTCCGATCGGCCATGTGGAGGCGGGACTGCGCAGCGGCGACCTGCAGTCGCCTTTCCCGGAAGAGATGAACCGGCGCGTGGTGGACTCCATGGCCACCTGGCTGTTCGCTCCGACGCCCATCGCCCGCGATGCGCTGGTACGCGAGCATGTACCCGGCCGCACATGGGTCACCGGCAACACGGTGATCGACGCGCTGGCCGCCACCGTCGCGCGTTTCGATGCCGACCCCGGCATCGACGCTGCCGTGGCCGGCCGCTACGGCTGGCTCGACGCAGGCCGCAGGCTGGTGCTGGTCACCGGGCACCGCCGGGAGAACTTCGGCAGCGGATTCCGCAGCATCTGCGCCGCGCTGGCGGAACTCGCGGTCCGCAGCGACGTGCAGATCGTCTATCCCGTGCACCTGAACCCGAACGTCCGCGACGTGGTGACGGAGACGCTCTCCGGACTGCCCTCCGTCCACCTGATCCCGCCGCTCGATTACCTGGATTTCGTCTGGTTCATGCGCCGCGCCCACCTGATCCTGACCGACTCGGGCGGGGTGCAGGAAGAGGCACCCTACCTGGGCAAGCCCGTGCTGGTGATGCGCGACGTCACCGAGCGCCCCGAAGCCGTGGCCGCAGGAACGGTGCGCCTGGTGGGCACATCGCGCGAGCGCATCCTGCAGGAAGCCCATCGGCTTCTGGACGACGCGGCGTTCCACGCGGAGTTCGGCTGGCGCAGCAATCCCTACGGCGACGGGCAGGCATGCCGCCGCATCGTCGATGCGCTGTGCGGGCGCCCGTTCGACGAGTTCGCGCCCTGAGCCGGGCTGCGCAGCCCCTTCACCTTTCCCTTCCCGTGTCACCCCGGAGCATTTCCATGGTCCCCAGCCTCCTGCGCCTGCCGCGCGCTTCCAGACTGATCTGCATGATGGGTCTGAGTGTCCCGCTTCTCGCGATGGCGAGCCCCGCGGGCGATGCGCTGCAGCGACTGCAGGGCGATACCTGGGTCACCCGCAGCTTCGCGCTGTCCGACCTGGGGTTCACCGATGCGGTGCTGCTCAACGGGTTCGACGCCAGGCAGGAGTTCTTCCTGCCCGTGCCGCGCACTCTGCCGCTCGCGGAGGCGAGCATCGATTTCAATGGCCGCTACTACAAGGCGGAAGAGGGCCGCACGTCGATGCTGCTGTCCGTGAACGGGCGGCCGGTCTTCTCGCGGCGCATCGAATCGCCCGAAGGCGACGCCAGCCAGATGCTCAAGGTGGACACCAGCGTGCGCACCAACGGATTCCTGCGCCTGGGGGTGAACTGGCTCAACAACGTGGCGCGCCGCATCTGCGAGGTGGAGCGGGCCACGGGCAACGTGCTGTCGGTCGCGGCGGAGACGCGATTCAATTACCGTTTCAGCAGCGGAGCGCTCACCAGCCTGGCGGATGCCTGGGTAACGCTGCCCCCGCGGCCCACGCTGCTGGTGGCCTCGCGCAACCTCTCCAGGGCGTCCTACGACACCGCGTGGCGCATCGGCACGGCGCTGGAGCAGGCCAACCGACGCGTGGTGGTGAAGGCCTTCCCCGTGGTGGGCGACACGGTGGACACCACCGGCTGGCAGGTGCCTTCCGGGCTCGCGTCCCTGCCCGCGTTCGCGGGGCTGGCTGCGGGCAATGCCCGCCATGTGCTCAGGGACGATGCCGAGATCGGCGCCCTGGTCGTGCTGGGCGCGGTGTCCGCCACCGGCGACATCGCGGTGGCGGACGGCGCACTGCAGCAGCAGATCGGCAAGGCGCTGGACGCACTGGGCGCGCAGCTGGCCGGCGACGCCGACGGCGCGCGCGCCTTCACGGCCTGGCGCAACCTGCAGACCGTGGCGGCCCCCGGCGGGCTGGCGTCCCACCAGGTCCGGCTGGCGACGCTGGGCGCGCGCCCGGTGATCGCCGTGGCCGAGGACGCGGGCGCCCAGGCGGCCGGCATCTTCGCGGAGGTCTGGCGCAACATCCTGGTGACACGCCAGGCCACGGTGGCGCGGGCCGATGCCCCGGAGTCCGAGGACCGCACCGTCATCCGCCTTGCCGGTTTCGGCAGCGACGCCAGCTTCGACGTGGTGTCCCGCGGCGACTGGACGGCCTCGCTGCCGCTCGCGGCCGTCGCCGTGAACGGGCGCATGCCGTCCGATCTGGTGATCGACATCGCCGCGGCGCCGGGGGCCTCGTCCACCCGGCCGGTGGCCTCGGTGTTCTGGAACAACGTGCTGCTCTCGGCCAGGCGCCTGGAGGCCGACGGCCGCCCCGAACGGCTCGATGCGCGCGTGCCGGGCTATGCCCTGGGCCTGAGCAACGTGGTGCGCGTGTCCGTCCAGCGCCAGCCGTATTCCAACGATTGCAACGAGACCCCGCAGGGCTTCCCGGTCAACGTGCTGCCCACGAGCTACGTGCGCGCCGGCGACTCCGAGCCCGATGGCACCTTCGTCGGACTGCTGCCCCTGATGTCGGGCACCCCCGTGGTCGCCGTGCCGGCCTCGTACCTGGCGGATGCTCCGCAATCCCTGGCGCGCCTCATCCGCATCGCCGTCGCGGCGGGCGTGACGCCGGTGCGCGCGGAGTTCGCGGTGGTGGAGCAGGGCAAGCCCTTCGCGCCCGGCCGGCCATTCCTCGCGCTGCAGGTGCCGGTGCAGGGCACGGAGCCCAAAGTGCAGATCCAGGACGCGCACTTGCGCATCAATGGGCGGAATGCGCCCTGGCTGGACGTGGACGGGCTGGCCCGCCTGAGCGCGGTGGAGGTCAGCCGCTCGAACGGGCAGCACGGCCTGGTCTGGCAGCCGCTGGGCGAGCAGACGCTGGCAGTGCAGAAACCTTTCGTCCTCAATCGTGGCGATATCGCGCTCATCGGTGCGGAAGGCCCGGTGAGCTGGGTGGACAGCAGCAATCCGTCGGCCAGCCTGCCTCCGGGCGCGGGGGAGAGCGCCTTCTACGAATGGCGCCGCTACCTGTCCTGGGGCGTGCCGCTGCTGAGCATCCTTCTGCTGGTGCTGCTGCTGGTGCTCGTGGCCGCCTACCGCGCCCGCCGCCGCGCGGAACAGCGCAGGTCGTCCTGAGGCCGCCCGCTGCACGGACCGAGCCGGCATGTCGCTGTACTGGCCTTACTTCTTCGCGGACTACTACCGCTGCCTGGAGATCCTCACGGCGGTCGTGAGCGTGGTCATCCTGCTGTCGAGCATCGATGACCTGTTCATCGACGTGTGGTACTGGACGCGGCAGGCCTACCGCAGCGTGATGGTGCGGCGCCGGTACAAGCGCCTGACGGCGCAGGAGCTGCGCGACCGGCCCGAGCAGCCGATGGCCATCATGGTGCCCGCATGGCTGGAGTACGACGTGATCGCGCCCATGCTGAGCAACATGGTGTCCACGCTGGAATACAAGGACTACACGATCTTCGTCGGCACCTACCGCAACGATGCCCGCACCATCGCGGAGGTGGAGCGCATGCGCCGCCGCTACCGCCAGCTGGTGCGCGTGGAGGTGCCGCACGACGGGCCGACCTGCAAGGCGGACTGCCTCAACTGGATCGTGCAGGCGCTCTTCCGGCATGAACAGCACATGCCGCAGCCCTTCGCCGGCGTGGTGCTGCACGACAGCGAGGACGTGCTCCACCCGCTGGAGCTCAGGTACTACAACTACCTGCTGCCGCGCATGGATTTCATCCAGCTGCCGGTCACCTCGCTGGAGCGCAGCTGGTTCGAAATCGTCGCCGGCACCTACATGGACGAATTCGCGGAGTGGCACAGCAAGGACCTCGTGGTTCGCGAGAGCATGTCGAGCATGGTGCCGTCCGCCGGGGTGGGCACGTGTTTCTCGCACCGCGCGCTGCACGAGCTGGCGCGCGCCATGGACAACCAGCCCTTCAACGTGGACAGCCTGACCGAGGACTACGACATCGGCACGCGCCTGAGCCGCATGGGGATGAAGCAGATCTTCGGCAAGTTCGACGTCGATTACGTCACGCGCCGCGTGGCCTTTTTCGGCCTCGGGCGCGAGAAGACCGGCACCATCCAGATGCCCCTGGGCGTGCGCGAATTCTTCCCGGACACCTTCCGCACCGCCTACCGGCAGAAGGCGCGCTGGACGCTGGGCATCGGCCTGCAGGGCTGGGAGCAGGTGGGCTGGAGCGGATCGCTGGCGACCAAGTACCTGCTGTTCCGCGACCGCAAGGGGCTGGTCACGTCCTTCATGGCCATGCTGGGCTACCTGCTGATGTTCAATTTCCTGCTGTTCTTCATCGCCGACGCGATGGGGTGGTGGACGGTCTATTACCCCTCGGTGTTCTCGCCCGGTGGATGGCTGATGACGGTGATGGGCCTCAATGCCTTCGCGTTGCTCCTGCGGGTGGTGCAGCGCGCCTATTTCGTGACCAGCATGTACGGCTGGGAGCACGGCCTGCTGTCGATGCCGCGCATGATCGTGGGCAACTGCATCAACGCCATGGCGGCGGCGCGTGCCTGGCGGCTCTTCTTGTCCAACAAGCTGTTCGGCACCCGGCTGGTCTGGGACAAGACGATGCACGACTTCCCCTCGGCGGACCAACTGGTGCAGCGCCGCAGGCGCCTGGGCGAGGTGCTGCTGTCCTGGCGCGCGATCGACGAGGCACACCTCGACGAGGCGCTGCAGCTGCAGAGCGCTTCGGGCCGGCCGCTGGGCACCATCCTGCTGGAGAACGGCTGGCTCGACGAGGGCACGCTGGAAGAGGCGATCTCCTTCCAGCGCGAAGAGGCGGCCCATGCCGCAGAGTTATCCCACGCCTCCCTGCAGGCCCGACCCGCATGAACCGACTGAGCCATCGCACGATCCTGGCGGTTTCCCTGGCCGCCCTGTGGCCCGTTGCACCCGCCATGGCCACGGCCGGCCTGCAGCATGCCGCGAAGATGGAGGGCAGCCAGGACGATCCGCCGCTGCGGCTTGCCATGAGCTACAGCCTCAGCCTGCCGCGCCCCTCCCGCCTGCCCGACCTGCCGCCGGAACCGGTGGTCCACGCCGCCCACACGCTGCTGGATCCGCGCGACGCCATGGCGCGGCGCATGCGGCTGGAACTGGCGCTGCACGGCGATCCGGGCGCCGGGCGCGGGCCGGTGGACCGCGAGGCGGATGCAGATACCCCGCGCCCGGGCAAGGCCGACATCGTCGTGGACATGCCGCCGCCGCTGCCGTGGTGGCCGGCCCGCCTCTATGCCGTGTCGAACCGGCCGCCTCCGGTGTTCCTGCCCGCAGAGACGGAGCGGCCCGCCCGGCGCGCGGAGGGGAGGGCCGAGCGCGCGTCCCCGGTGCACGCCGATGCAGGTACCCCGGCAGAGCCGCGCCCCGCGCTGCGCAAGCGCAAGGCCGCCCGCGGCCCCGTGCTGCGCGGCCGGGCGTGGCGCCTGGCCAACGAAGGTTACCGGGCCTATGCGCGTGGGCGCTACGAGCGCGCGCTGCAGCGGGCCGAGGCGGCGCTGCGGCTGCGGCCCGACGTCGCCCGGCTGCAGTTGCTGCAGGTCTATGCGCTGCAGAAGCTGGGCCGCAACAAGGATGCGCTGCGCGCCGCGGAGCAGGCGGTGGCGCGGGGGGCATCCAGTCCCGAACTGGAAGCGGCCGTGGCCAACCTGCGGCCGCAGCCCGCCGCACAGGGCGCGGCCACCACCGAGGCCTACCGCCTCGGGTTTCCCGTGGCCACGCGGGCCTACGAGCAATACAACCGGGGCGATTACGCGCAGGCGGCACGCACTGCCGAGGAGACCGTGCGGCTGGACCCGAGCCAGGGCCCCTGGGTTTTGCTGTGGCTGGATGCGCTGCAGGACGGACAGCGCTACGAGGACGCCATCCGCGCGGGGGGTGAAGCCCTGGCGTTGGGCGCGCCGAACCGCAACGACATCGAGGCCCGCGTGCGGCTCGCGCGGCAGGCCATCGCCAACCGGTACGCGCAGCAGGCCTACGACGCCATCGCCCGGAACAAGCCGCTCGAGGGCGTACCCGGCGCCCGCGAGGCCGTCCGGCTGGCCCCGGACGTGCCCAGCCACCAGATGCTGCTCATCGGCATCCTGCAGAGCACGCAGGACATCGCGGGCGCGGAGCAGGCCGCCTCGGCAGCGCTGCAGGTGGACGAGGAGAACACCGCCGTGCAGCTGCTGCGGGCCTACCTGCGCCAGCAGCTGGGGCGCTCCGATGCCGCCCGGGAAGACATCCAGGCGGTGCTGGGCCACGACTGGATCGACGATGCGCAGCGCCGCGATACGCGGCTGATCGGCGCGGACCTGGCCCTGGCCGCGGGGCAGCCCGCGCAGGCGCTCGCGCTGCTCGACCCGCTGCCCGCGGACGATGCGCAGGCGGCCGCCCGGCGCGCACGTGCCGCGGAGGCCACGCGGTGGGGCCGATCGGCCGTGACGGGCGACGTCACGGCCTATGCGCCGCTGCAGATGTGCCGCGAAACGCCTTACGGCACCACCTGCGAACTGCAGCCCTGGGACGCGCCCGGTACCGACAATCCCGCCGCGCGCGCCTATGCGGCCTACGGGCAGAAACGCTATGCGGACGCCATCGCGCTCGCGCGCAGGGCCGTATCCGAACAGCCGGCCAACACCGCCAACCGGAACCTGCTGACCATCGCTCTGGCCGCGGGCGACCGCGCAGAGCGCCAGGAGGCGCTGCAGCGCCTGGACACCGCCCTGCAGGCCACACCGGCGGACGCCACGCTGCTGCGGCAGCGCGCGTACCTGTACCTCGCCGAAGACCGGCCGCAACTGTCGCTGCAGGATTTCGTGGCCGCGCGCAGCACCGGCGAGGCCCCGGCCACCAACGTGCTGGACGAGGCCTACGCCACCGCGGCGACCGGCAACCGGCCCGCGGCTGCCGCCATGCTGCGGCAGGCCATCGACGACGCGGACGCCGGCAAGCTGCCGCTGGATGCCCAGCAGCGGTTCGACACGCGCAGCGCCGTCGGCAATTTCTCGCGCGAGTGGGGCGTGAATGCCTCGGTGGGCTACCGCGGCGCCCGCTCGGCATCCAATGCCCTGGTCGGGCAGCCGGTGTCGGTGCCCGGCGATTCGTTCTTCTCCACCGCCGAGGTGTACTGGAGGCCGCCGCAGTTCCTCAATTCGAGCAACACCATCTTCGACGTCTATGGCCGGGTGTCGAATACGCTGCGCAGCGGCACGGACGTGACCGGCGCCCAGGTGGTGAGCAATCCCTGCGGCGGCACGATCGATGTCGCCGAGACTCGCACCCGCGGCGTGTCGGGCCTGCCGTCCACCACGGGGGCGATCGGCGCGCGACTGACCCCCTCGGCGTCTGCCAACCTGACGTTCGGCATCGAGCGGCAGTTCCTGCTGGGCCGTGCGTCCCGCAGCGGAGCGCTCAACCCCGCGGCGGACGACGTGCGCTGCCAGCTGAACAACCAGGCCAGCGCCGTCAATTACGAGTCAGGCCGGGGCACCGGCGGCTGGCAGGCCTACCTGCTCTACGGTTTCTACGACGGCACGGGCCTGCGCCTGGACGCGAGCGACTGGTTCACGATGGAAGGCTACCTGCAGGCGGGCTACACCCTGCTGGACACGCCCGTGCGCTATGCCGTGCGCAACACCTCGGGCGATGTCCTGGCCGCCGGCGAGGGCCGCCTCAAGCGGGGGCAGGGCTTCGTCGCCGGGGAGGTGCGCGCCGGCCGCAGCTTCCTCACGCCCTACAGCGACCGCCTGGTCATCTTCCCGCACCTCAGCGTGGCCGCGGACTGGTATTCCAACCGCAACCGCGCCTCCGGCGTGCCGGTGGCGGGCTTCGGCTCCTTCGACCTGGCGGGCAATGGCCGCTCCTGGTCGGTGTCGGCCGGCCCCGGCGTGAATTTCCGCTACTGGCTCGCGGGCGACCGCTACACCGCCCAACGCTCGCACATCGACTGGAGCCTGCAGTACCGCGCCAACCTCGGCGGCGGGGACGCGAGCCGCGCGCGCGGCGTGTTCATGAACCTGTCCTATTCCTACTGAGACCTTCGCCATGACGACGATTCCGTCCGCTTTCCCGGTATGTGCCACGGGCGGCTCCCTGCGCCGGCGCTCCCTGCTGGCCTGGCCGCTGGCGCTCGCGCTGCCCGCGGCCGCGCAGCAGCAGGCGGCGACGCTGGCCGTGACGGGCAGGGACAACTACCTTTTCGCAGGCTGGGGCAATGCGGCCACGCCGGACTGGGCCGGCATCGATGCCACGGTCGCGCGCGTGGCCGACGTGCGTCGCAGGCTGGCGGCGAAAGGCATCCTGCTGGTGGCGCCCGTGCTGCCCGACAAGATGGTGATCTACGAGGACAAGCTGCCCGACGGCATGGCCCTGGCGCCCGACATGCGCACCCGGTATGCGCGCATCGCCGAGAAAATGCGCGCCGCGGACATTCCCACCTTCGACGATGAAACGCCCCTGCGCGCGCTGCGCGCGGCGGGCCAGCCGGTCTATTACCGCACGGACCAGCACTGGGCCCAGCCCGCGGCGGACGCCACGGCCCAGGCCACCGCCGACCTGATCCGCAGCCTGGTGCCGAAGCTGGCCGGCGACCCGGGCACGGGGTTGCCGCTGGGCAGCTTCTCCAATGAGCGCCGCTACGGCGACCTGGCGGACCGCTTTCTTTCGCCGGAGCAGCGCAAGGCCGTAGGGCGGGAGACCTTCACCGTGCGCCGCGCGGTGGAGGCCGACAGCCTGCTGGCCGACATCCCGGCGCCCGTGCACGTGACGGGCAACAGCATGGTGCAGCCGTACTTCGGCTTCGCCCAGAAACTCTCGAACCTGCTCGACCGGCGCGTCTCGGTGAACTGGAAGCCGGGCGACGTGGGCTTCTGGTCCGTTCTCATGGACTACCTGGAATCGGAAGGCTTCCGCAGGCAGCCGCCGCAGGTGCTCGTCTGGCAGCTGTTCGAGCCCAACTTCCACCTGGGACCCGATGCCCGCGGACTCTGGGACGGGCCGGCGCTCATCAGCGACGCGGACTGGAACCGCAGGCTCCAGTCCGCACTGGGCGCCTGAGCCATGGACGCACCGCAGACGCCCCCGGACGGCGACCGCTGGGCCGGCCACCGATGGTTCGCCATCGCCGTGGCCCTGGTACTGGCCGCGGGCTGTGCCTGGAGCGCGGCGCGCCTGGCCCGGATGCAGATCGATCCTGCCGAATGGCAGCCGGACCACTGGGTGGACGGCCGCGCCGGCAACCAGCTCAACCGGGCACTGGGCACGTTGCCTGGCCAGGACCGCATCGACCTGTGGAGCGCCGCGCTGCGCTACCGGCTCCTGGGAGACCTGGGGCCACAGGTGCGGGAAGGCTGTCCCGGCTGGCTGTTCTACCGCGACGGCCTGCAGCCGCAGCCCGGCCAGGGCGATGCCTTCTCGCAGCGCCTGAAACTCATGCGCCACTGGACGGGTCGGCTCGGCCAGGCGGGCATCCGCATCGTGGTCGCCGTCGTGCCCGACAAGTCGCGCATCGAATCCGCGCACCTGTGCGGCCTGGAGGTATCCCGGCCCCTGCAGGCCCGGCTGGATGCCTGGCAGCAGGCTCTGGCTGCCGGCGGCGTTCCCTACGCGGATCTGCGCCCGGTGCTGTACAGCCTGCCCCAGGCCTTCTACCGCACGGACGTCCACATGGCGGCACAGGGTGCAGAAGCCGCGGCGGCCCGCGCGGCCGAGGTGGCGCTGCCGCTCCTGGGAGGGCCGGGCGGCCAGGTGTTCGAAGCACAGCGGGGCACGGCGCCGGAGCCGCGCATGGGCGACCTCATCGTGCTGGCCGGCCTGGCGCATGCGCCGGACAGCTGGCGCCCGCCCGTGGAGCGTGTCGTTCCCGAGCGCGTGCGGCCGGTCCACGCCGGTGGGTTGCTGGACGAAGGCCCGCAGGCCGAGGTGCTGCTGCTGGGCGACTCCAACGGCTTGCGCAGCGACTTCGCGGAGCGCCTGGGCCGCCGGCTGGGGCGGGAGGTTTGGAACCAGAGCCAGGACGGTGGCTACTTCGCCGGCGCGATGCTCTCGGCGCTGGCGCGGCAGGAGCGCTGGCCCGCAGGCGTGCGGCTCGTGGTGTGGCAGTTCTCCGAACTCTCGCTCTCGCTGCCGCTGAGCGCCGAGGAACGGCGGGCGCTGGCCGAGCTGCCCTGACCGATCCGCCATGCTGTTCAACTCCTACCTGTTCCTCTTCCTCTTCCTGCCCATGGCGCTGGCGGGCTACTACGCGCTGGGCGCCGTCCGGCTGCGGTGGGCGGCCCTGTGGCTCTGCGTGGTGTCGTTCGTGTTCTATGGCTGGTGGAACCCGCGCTTCGTCGTGCTGCTGGCGGCCTCGATCGCCTTCAACTACCTGGTGAGCCTGCTCATCGTGCGCAGTGCACCCCGGCCCCGCATGCAGTGGTGGACGGTGGCCTTCGGCATCGCCTGCAACCTGGCGCTGCTGTTCCACTACAAGTACTTCGCCGCGCTGCTCGGCCTGCTGCGCGAGTGGGGCGTGGGGCAGGGGCCGGTGGAGGACATCCTGCTGCCACTCGGGATCTCGTTCTTCACGTTCACCCAGATCGGGTACCTGCTCGACTGCCGCGCCGGGCTGGTGAAGGCGCCCAGCCTGCTCAACCACACGCTGTTCGTCACCTTCTTCCCGCACCTGATCGCGGGGCCGGTGCTGCACCACAAGGAAATGATGCCGCAGTTCGCCGATGCGCAGAGCTATCGCTTCCGGGCGGAGAGCCTGTCGATCGGCGGCACGCTGTTCGTGATCGGCCTGGCCAAGAAGGTGCTGCTGGCCGACACTATCGCGCCCTTTGCCGATGCGGGGTTCGCCGCGCCTGCGCAACTGGGGTTCTGGGGCGCCTGGGGTACCAGCCTGGCCTATGCCATGCAGCTGTACTTCGACTTCTCGGGCTATTCGGACATGGCCCTGGGCCTGGCGAAGATGTTCGGCATCCGCTTTCCGCTGAACTTCAACTCGCCGTTCAAGGCACCCTGCATCATCGAATACTGGTCGCGCTGGCACATGACGCTCACGCGCTATCTGACCGCCTACCTGTACTACCCCATGGCCATGCAGCTGTCGCGGTGGCGCAACCGGCGGGGCCTGGCCGTGGGCTCTGCGGGCAGCCGCACGCCGGGTGGTTTCGCCATGATGATCGCCGTGCCCACGCTCTACACCATGGGCCTGGCCGGTGTCTGGCACGGTGCGGGCCTGCAGTTCTTCATCTACGGCCTGCTGCACGGCAGCTACCTGTGCGTGAACCACGCCTGGCGCATCGTGGCGGGCGGGCGCATCGTGCCCTCCCGGGCGTGGAGCCGCTGGCTGTGGCGCGCCTTCTGCGTGCTGCTGACCTTCGTGGCCGTGATGGTGGCGCATGCGTTCTTCCGCGCGGCCCATGTGCAGGATGCTCTGGACCTGCTGCGCGGCATGGCCGGCCTGCGGGGCGTGGAGCCGCTGGGCGGGGCCCTGGGGCTGACCCTGGATGGCGCACTGCCGTGGCGCGTGCTTGCCGGCAGGCACCTGCTGGTCGTGTACCTGGCGCTGCTGCTGGCCATCGTCTGGCTGGCGCCCAATTCGCACCAGATCCTCGGGCAGTTCTCGCCCGCGCTCGCGCGACCGCAGGAGGCCCGGCCGGCATGGATGCGCTGGCGGCCGAACGCCGCGTGGCTCGCAGCCACCCTGGCCGTGCTGTTCCTGTGCCTGGCCAACCTGCACCGGGAAACGCGCTTCCTCTACTTCCAGTTCTGACCACGGATACGTACATGCCTGTTTCCCGTCCCTCTCTTCGCCGCCTGGCGGCAGCGTGCTCCCTCGGCCTCGCCGCGGCGGGTGCCGGCGCCCAGGAAGGCGTGCTGTCGCAGCTCTATGCCGCGCGCCCGCCGGCCGGTGCCGCCTTCGTGCGGGTGGCCAACCCCTTGCCCGGCATGCGGCTGGTGCGCGTGGCCGAGGGAGAGGCGCAGCGCATCGGCGGAGAGACGCCTGCCACCAGCTACGCCATCGTGGGCGGCGGCAAGGCGTTTTCCGTGGTGGTGGACGGCCGGCCCGCGGCCAGCCTGGAAGTGCGGCCCGGCAGCTTCAGCACGCTCGTGCTGCGCCGCGAGGGCGGCAAATACGCCGTCACCCCCATCGACGACACCACGGACACGCAGGATGCCCTGAAGGCCGAACTGCGCTTCTACAACCTCGTGGAGGGCTGCGGCACGGCGCAATTGCTGCTGTCGCCCGCGGGCACGCCGGTCTTCCGCGACGTGGCCGCGGGCGCCTCGGCCGCGCGGCAGGTGAACCCGGTGCAGGCCCAGCTATCGGCCCGCTGCGGCGATGCGGCGGCCACGGCCGCCCGGGCGCTGCCGCCGCTGCAGGCCGGCGACCACCTCAGCCTGTTCCTGACCGGGCCCTCGGCCCGGCCGGTGCTCGCCATGCAGCCCAGCCGCACGGACAGCGTCAGGCGTTGAGGGCCTGGTAGATCTCCGCGAGCTTCGCGCGGTCGATCTTGTAGTTGACCGACACCGGCAGGCGCGCGCAGGGCAGCAGCTCGGTGGGCAGCATGTAGTGCGGCAGCCGGGCGGCCAGCAGGTCCTTCCAGCCTTCCAGCTCCGCCGGCAGGCCGGGCCCCTCGTCGCCCGTCTCCACGAAGGCGACGAGGCGCGCCACCGTGCCGTTCGGCCGGCGCAGGGCCACGGCGGCCCCGGCGCGCACGCCCGGCAGCGTGGCCAGCGCGGCATCCACCTCCAGCAATTCCAGCCGGTATCCGTTGAGCTTGATCTGGTCGTCGATGCGGCCCTGGCAGAACAGCATGCCGCCGTCCGCCTCCGTGCCCAGGTCGCCCGTGCGGAAGCCGCGCTGGCCGTCGCGCACGAACATGCGGGTGGCGTTGAGGTCCGGCCGGTTGATGTAGCCCCGCATCACGTGCGGGCCCACGATGCAGAGCTCGCCGCCGTCGCTGAACACCAGCGAATCGCGCTTGGCGTGTCCGATCGGCATCACCGCATCGGTGGCCAGCAGCGCGTCGTCCACGCGCAGCAGCGTGGTGGCCACGGTGGCCTCGGTCGGCCCGTAGGTGTTGAGGATCGGCACGCCGGGAAAGCGCTTGCGCAACTGGCGCGCCAGCGGCACCGGCAGGGGCTCCCCGCAGAACAGGAAAGTGCGCAGCGAGGGCAGGGCGGTCTGGGAGAACGCGGGATTGATCAACTGCTGCTGCGCGAACGACGGCGTTGACACCCAGGTCGTCGCCCGGTGGCGCGCGATGAGCGCCGACACCTCCTGCGACGCGGCCGCGCGCGCGCGGTCCAGCATCAGGATGCTGCCCCCCAGCGCCAGCATGCCGAACACGTCGTAGAGCGACACGTCGAAGCTGAACACCGTGTGGTTGAGGAAGACCGGCGCCGGACCGAGATCGAAATCCAGCCGCATCCAGTCGATCAGGCCCCGCACCCCCTCGCGCCCGATCTGCACGCCCTTGGGCTGCCCGGTCGTGCCCGAGGTGAACATGATGTAGCCGAGATCCTTCTCCGCCAGCTCCGGGGCCGGGCCGGGGCGCAGCACCTCGAAGCGGCCGGTGGCGGCGTCGAACATCAGGTGGGCGTCGAGCGTGGCGATGATGCTGCGCAGCCGCTCGGCCGGATAGACGGCATCGACCGGCACGAACGGGGCCTTCAGCATCGGCGCGCCGGCCAGCGCCACCATGAACGCTGCCTCCTTGTGGCCTCGGACCACGATGGGCGCGCCGGCCGCCAGGCCCAGGGCCCTGGCCTGGCCGCACCAGGCGGCGGCCTCGGCGGCCAGTGCCTGCCAGCTCAGGCTGCGGTCGTGGGCGATCACGGCCAGCGCATCGGGCCGCACGGAGGTATCCCGGAACTCTCCGGAATCGAAATCGAAATGCATGGCGGCTCGCAGCCCGTTCAGCAGTGGGCGGCAACGTAGGCGGAGAGCGTGCGCAGCGAGCGCAGGTGCTCCTCCACCTCGGTGATCGGCACCGTGCAGCCGAAGCGTCCCTCGATGGCCAGCATGAGATCGACGGCCGCGACCGAGTCGAGCAGGCCGGACTCCAGCAGCAGCGTATCTGGAGCGACTTTCTTGAGCACGGCGGCCTGGATCATGTCGGCCAGCTGGGCTTCGATTTCGGAAGGGGTCATGGTGAAAAAGGGCGGTATCGGTGGACGAGGCGGGGAGGGAAAGGCGACAGCGGACTCATACATCGCGCCCGAGCGGCACGCCCAGCGCGATCGGGGCGATGTTGCCGAGAATGCGGTCGTCGTTGACCATCACCATCGCGGAGTGGGCGTCGCGGATGTGCCGGCTGAGATAAAACTCGCCGGCATCGTCCATGTAGCCCTGGATGCCGCAGATGCGCAGCGCGATGTCGGTGATGCGCACGACCAGCTCGGACGCACCCACCTTCAATGCGTTGTAGCTCACCAGCCGCTCGTGGGCCGTGGCCCGGTCCGCCGCATCCTCGTACAGCGCCACGTTGGCCGCCAGCAGGGCACGGAACTGCTGCACGAGGCTCTCGCCCTCGGCCAGCCGCAGGCTGGCGACGGGGTTGGGCGGCTGGCCGCTGCGGTTGCGCATGCGCAGGAAGGCCTGGGCGCGCGACAGCGCCGACACCGCGATGCCCAGCCAGACGGAGCCCAGCAGGATATGGGAGGTCGGCAGCATCGACTCGGACATCGCCCGCGCGAAGGAGCCGTCGAAGACCTGCTCCGCGCCGCATTGGGCATGGAGATCGAACCGGTCGGTGCAGGCGCCGCGCATGCCCATGGGGTTCCAGCGGCCCTGGGGCGCCAGGCGGAACTGCCCGCGCATGACCGCGACCAGTTGCTGGTCGGAAGGGGCGGCGTCTTCCGCGCGCCGTGCGGACACCAGGATCACGTCGGCGGCACGGGCATAGGAAATGACCGAGCCCTGCTTGTCCAGGTGGAGGGCGTCGCCCCGGCGGTCCAGGAAGCAGGCGCTCGTGCGGATGGAGCCTCCCGTGGCGCCTTCCGTGGTGGCGGAGGCCACCACGTACTGCTCGCGCGCCATCCGCGCCAGCAGGCCCTGGTGCCAGGCACTTTCGCCGGCCTGCCGTATCGCCACCGCCGCCTGCGAATGGTGCATCGCGAAGATCAGTCCGGTGGACGCACACGACTGCGACAGTGCGCGGCAGAGATTCGCCACCGCGCGCAGGGTCCATTCCGGCCCGCCGTACCGGCGCGGCACCAGCAGGCCCAGGCACTCCCGGGAGCGCAGGCTGTCCAGCGCCTCGGCAGGCAGGCGGCCCTCCCGGTCCACGGCGTCCGCATGGCGGGCGGCGATGGCGCACGGAGAGCGGGTGTCCTGCGCGCCCGGTGCGGCATCGGCGGTGGTGTCTGCGGGGCCCATGGCTTTGTCAATTTCTGTGTTCTATCGATTTTCGATAGTTTTTATTGATAAGACAATAGCCCGTCGGCCTACGGCCCCCCTGTTTGCGCCAGCTCAACGGCCCTGTTGCCATTCCTGCCACAGCTGGCGGGCTTCCGGGGTGTCCCCGAGCATCCAGGGATCGATCGCGAAGGCGATGACCCGCTCCGCGCCATACGTCCGCGCAACCTCCATCTGCGCCCGCACCCGCGCGGCCGTGGCGGCGCGCGCGCGGAAGGCATCACCCGTACCCGGCTCGGGAGGCAGTTGCTCGAACAGCTCGATGATCAGGTCGAACGGCACGCCGCGCTGGCGCAGCAGCGCGCGCAGCGGTTCGAGCCCCGCATAGTTGCCCATGCCGGCCACGCCCACCCCGTCCTGCAGCATGGGCCGCAGCGCCACCTTGTCGAGGATGTCCGTCCACAGCGCGGTCAGGGTGCCCGGCGTCTGCAGCTTGCTGAAGAACGTGGACACCGCCAGCGGTGCGTGGCCGCCGGCCTCCGCGGCAATGGCCTGGAGCCAGGGCACGAGGAGTGCCCTGCGCTCTGCGGTGGCCCAGTTGTACTGGTCCAGTTCATAGGGCAGGTACCAGCCGCGGAAGCCCTGCTGGCGGGGCCAGGGCGCCGCCGCCAGGTACTGCAGGCAGCGCGCCTGCGTGGCCGCGAGGAAGGCTGGCAGCGCGCCGGGCTCGCGCGACGCGAGCACCGTCCACCACCGCTCGTCGCAGGGCAGGCCCACGCGGATCCCCATGCCCTCGCGCCCGGCCTCGTCGAACAGCATCGCGATGAGCGCGTCCGGCAGCGCCCAGGGGTGCGCACCGCCCTCCGTGGCGCTCCACTGCAGCACGATCTCGTCGCAGCCCAGTGCCCGGGTGGCCCGCAGGCGGCGGCGCCATTCCTCGGGCGACAGGGATTCGTAGCTTTTCCAGGGCTGCAGGAACGTGCCCTGGAAGCGGTCCGGGGACGTGGTGCAGGCGGTGGCCAGGGCCGAGGCCGCGAGCAGCAGCCACGCGCGCCGCCCGAGCGGCGGCATGGGGGTGGAAGAGGGCATCCAGGACTCCGGAGAAGGGAGATCCGGACAGCATATCCGCGCGCCGGTGCGGCGCGCTGCCGGCCTCAGTTCGCCGTGATGCCGTTGGTCTTCACCACCGTGTCCCAGCGCTTGCGCTCCGCATTCACGAAGTTCTGGAATTCCGCGGCGGAGCTGCCCACCGGTGCCAGCCCCAGTGCGTCCAGGCTGCTGCGCACGTCCGGCAGCGCCAGGGCCTTCTGCGACAGCTCCTGCAGGCGCGCGATCACCGCCGGCGGCGTGCCCGCGGGCACGAACAGGCCGTTCCACTCCATCACCTGGTAGCCCTTGATGCCCGCTCCCTGCACGGTGGGCACCGAGGGCAGTTCCTTCATGCGGGCGGCGGAGGAGACGGCCAGGGCCTTGAGCTTGCCGCTCTTCACGTAGCTCAGGCTGGAGGCCGCGTTCGCGAAGTACACATCGACCTGCCCGCCCATCACGTCCATGATGGCCGGCGCGCCGCCCTTGTAGGGCACGTGCACGGCATCGAACTTCGCGTCGATCCGCAGCAGTTCGACGGCCATCTGCGCGAGGCTGCCCGGCCCGTAGGAGGCATAGGTCAGCTTGCCGGGCTTCGCGCGCGCCGCGGCCAGGAAGTCCGGCAGCGTGTTGTAGGGAGAGGAGGGCGCCACCACGAGGATGTTGGGCACGCTGATGATCTGCGACACCGCCACCAAATCCCTGGCGGGATCGAACGGCAGCTTGCGCAGCGCCGGGTTGATCGCGAACGACGAGGCATCGAACAGCACCGTATAGCCGTCGGGCCGGGCCCGCGCCACGGCCGCGCCGCCGATGGAGCCGCTGGCGCCGGGCTTGTTGTCCACGATCACGCTCTGCCCCGAGACCTCGCCCAGGCCCTTGGCCAGGATGCGCGCGGCGTTGTCGGCGCCCCCGCCCGCGGAAAACGGCACCACCAGCGTGATGGGCTGCTCCGGATAGGGCGCGGCCCGGACTGCGCCATGGGCCAGGGCGGCGAAAGCGGCCGCCAGCCAGATTGTTTTCTTCATCTTCTTCATCTCCTCGGTCCTTTCTTGATGGAAAAAATCTCAGTCGCCGAATCCGTACAGCGCGCAGGCATTGGCGACCAGCACCTGCCGGCGCATGGCCGGATCGGGCAGCCAGCGTGCCAGCAGACGCAGCAGCAGCTCGGGGCCGGGACGCCGTTCGCCCTCGGTGACGTGAGGCCAGTCGCTGCCCCAGACCAATCGGTCTGGCGCCTCGCGCACCCATGCCTGCGCCAGTGCCTCGCAATCCGCATAGCCTGTGTCCAGGCCCTGCGCGCTGTTCAGGTAGGGGCCCGACAGCTTGACCCAGGCCCGGCCGGCCTGCACCAGGTCCCGCACCAGCGAAAACGCCGTCCGCTCCTCGCGCCCCGGACCGCCCGCGCGCGCCATGTGGTCAAACACCAGCGGGCAGGGCAGGCCGCACAGCAGGTCGCGCTGCGCCACGATCTGGTCGGCGCGCCAGTGCAGTTGCAGGTGCCAACCCAGAGCATGGATGCGCGATGCCAGCGGGTGCAGCATGTCCAGCGCCACCGCGGCGTCGCGGTCGGAATGCAGGGAAAAGCGCAGCCCGCGGATGCCACCGGCATGCAGCGCCTCCAGTTGCCCGTCGGTGATCTCCGGGCGCACGACGGCCACACCCCGGGTCCGCTCCGGACCGAGTTCGCGGATCGCGTCCAGGGTGGCCTGGTTGTCCACGCCGTGCGCCCGTGGCTGCACCACCACCGCGCGGGTCAGCCCCAGGCGCGTGCGCAGGCGCAGGTAGTCGCGGGCCGTGGCCGCAGCCTGCATCGCCCGGGGCGCCGCCACGGGAAAGCGGCCGTCGAACACGTGCAGGTGGGCATCGCAGGCCCCGGCCGGCAGTTCCGGCAACTCCGGCAGATCCTGCAGGGCCGCTCCCGTGTTCATGGAGCCTCGCCCGGGTGCAGGCCCTGGCGGATCGCATCGGTGTGCTGGCCGAGGGTCGGCGCGGCGAAGGCCTGCGGGCCGGCCGTGCGGCCGAACTCCACCGCACCGGCGAATCCCCGATAGCCTCCCAGCACCGGGTGGTCGAAGCGGGTGATCATGCCCTCGGCCTCCACCTGCGGATGGGCGAACATGTCCTCCACCGCGCGGGCGGCCGCGCACGGCACCTCCTCGCCGAACAACTCTTCCCATTCGAGTGCGCTGCGCTTTGCCAGGGCCTGGCGCAGCAGGGGCACCAGTTCGTCCCGGTGCTGCGCACGCTTGCGCACCGTGTCGTAGCGAGCATCGGCCGCCAGCGCGTCCAGGCCCGTCTTGCGGCACAGCGCGGCCCAGAAATGCTGCGTATTGGCCGAGAGGTACAGGTACCCCTCGCGCGTGGGGTGCAGGCCGGTGATGCCGCCCGAGCGCATGTCGCGGCCTACCTCACGCGGCTCGCCGTCCGCCCACACCAGGCGCGCCGACTGCATGGTGAGCGCTGCCCGCAGCAGCGACACGCCCACGTGCTGGCCGAGGCCGCTGCGCTCGCGCTCGTACAGCGCCGAGGCCACGCCGCCGGCCACCAGCGCCGACGCGTAGTAGTCCACGACCGAACCGTAGAGGATCTCCGGCGGCTCGCCGGCCTTGCCCTGCATGGCGCACATGCCCGTCATGGTCTGCAGCACCTGGTCGTAGCCTGCCTTGGCCCTGAGCGGCCCGCGGCTGCCATAGCCGGTCACGCTGCAATACACCAGCCGCGGATTGAGCTGCGCCAGCCGCTCGAACCCGATGCCCAGGCGCTCGGGCACGCCCGGACGGAAGTTGTGCACCAGCACGTCGGCCTCGCGGGCCATGCGCAGGAACACGGCGTGGTCGGCCTCCTGCTTCAGGTCCAGCACCATGCCCCACTTGCTGCGGTTCACGCCCAGGAAGGCCCGGCTCTCCGCCTCCAGCGTGGAGGGGTACTTGCGCAGGTTGTCGCCGTCCGGCGGTTCGATCTTGACGACCTCCGCGCCCTGGTCCGCCAGCAGCGAACAGCCGTAGGGGCCGGCGATATAGGCGCTCAGGTCGAGCACGCGCACGCCGCTCAACGGGCCCGGGGGGCCCTGGCGGCCGCCTGGTACGAAACTCATGGAATCCATCCTCCTGGTTCAGCCGGTCAGTCGGCGACGATATTGCGGGCCTTGGCCAATTGCTTCCAGCGCGCCAGGTCCTGCCGGATCACTTCACCGAACTGCTGAGGCGACAGCGGGGTGGCGATGGCACCCTCGCGCAGGAAAGCGGCCTGGATGCCGGGCTTGGCCAGCACCTGGTTCACGGCCTGGTTCAGCAGCGCCACGGTGGCGACCGGCACCCCGGCCGGCGCCAGCAGGCCCCACCACAGCTCGAACTGGTAGCCGGGAATCGCGGTGGACATCGGCACCAGATCCGGGGCGATCGGGCTGGGCGCCAGGCTGGTGATGCCCACGGCCTTGAGCTTGCCGCTGCGCACCATCGGCAGGATCGACGGCCCGCTGGACACCAGCATCTGCGCCTGGTTGCCGATCACGTCCGTCACGGCGGGCCCCTGGCCCTTGTAGGGCACGTGCACGATGTCCATGCCGGGCACCATCGAGCGCATCAACTCGCCCGCAAAATGGTTCACGCTGCCCGTGCCCGAGGTCGCGTAGTTGAACTTGCCGGGGTGGGCCGCGATGGTCCGCAACAGCTCGGCGGGGTTGCTGGCGGGGAACTGGTTGTTGACGGCCACCACCAGCGGCCCCTTGGCGAGCATCGCCACCGGCTGCAGGTCCCGGGCGGGATCGAACGGCAGGCTGGCCTGCATCGCGGCGTTGGTGGTCAGGCTCGATGACACCGCCACCAGCGTGTAGCCGTCGGGCGCGGCCTTGGCCACGAAGGCGGTGCCGGTGGTGCCGCTGGCCCCGGCCCGATTGTCCACGATCACCGGCTGCCGCAGCAGGTCGCCCATTTCCCTGGCCACCTGCCGGGCGAACAGGTCGTTGGAGCCGCCGGGCGGGTAGGGCACGACCATGGTGACGGGGCGGCTGGGGTAGCTGCCTTGCGCCCATGCGGGCAGGGCGGTGGACGCCAGTGCGGCGGCTGCCGCCATCGCGCAGGTGCGCCGCAGCGCGCCGCGGCGGGAAATCGGTTGGGCCATGTCGTGTGTCTCCTGTGTCGTTATGGGTTGCCTGCAATTCGGGGCCCGGCCGGGCCGGGTGCGGCAGGTCAGCAGAGCCCTGCGGCGCGTGCGGCTTCCACCGTGCGCTGCGCCCGCAGCACAAAGGGCCTGTCCACCATCTTCCCGCCGACCACGTAGGCGCCGACACCCCGGGCATCGGCGGACTGCGCGGCCTCCAGCACCTGCCGTGCGGCTTCCAGTTCGGCGGCCGAGGGCACGTACACCGCATTCGCCATCGCGATCTGGCTGGGATGGATGCAGGTCTTGCCCGCGAATCCCAGGCCGCGGGACAACTCCGCCTCGGCCTGGAAGCCCGCGGCGTCCTGGATGTCTGCGAAGGCGCCGTCGTAGGCATCGATGTTGGCCTCCGCCGCCGCCATGCGCACGGCGAACATGGCCTGGGCGATCGCTTCGCGGCCGCGGCGGGACACGCCGAAAGGCTCGAACAGGTCGCCCAGCCCCAGTTGCAGCGCCCGCACGCTCGGGTGTGCGCCGGCCAGTTCCGCGGCGGTGCGCAGCGCCCGCGGCGTCTCGATGTTGAGCAGCAGGCCCGGCGTGTGCGCCATGCCGCGGCCGCGGGCGGCCTCGGCGATGGCCTGGGCCGCCTGCTGCACCGCGGCGGCGCTCGCCGGCTTGGGCAGGTTGATCAGGTGCACGCCCGGGTGTACCGAAGCGGCGATGTCGGCCTCGAAATGCGGGGTATCCATCGCATTGACGCGCACGATCAGTGTCTTGCCGCCGGCATCCGGCGCCAGCGACTGCAGGAAGTCGCCCAGCAGCGCGCGCGCCTCGTCCTTGCGCGCCTCGGCCACGGCATCTTCCAGGTCGAACGACACACCGTCGGCCGCGCTGCGCAGCGCCTTCGGGAACAGCTCCGGCCGCGATGCCGGAACGAACAGCTTGCTTCTCATGCAGCTATTGTTGGGCCGCGGAAAGCATAGATAAACACATGCAATATTTCTTCAGAAGATAGAAAATATTGCTTTATGGAAACCAGCTACCTGCAGAGTTTCATGCTGGTGGTCGAAACCGGCTCCATGGCGGAAGCCGCGCGGCGGCTGAACCTCACCGCCGCCGCCGTGGCCCAGCAGATGCACAGCCTGGAGCGCGAATTCCAGGTGCCGCTGCTCGCGCGCGCGGGCCGCACCGTGGCCCCGACGCCCGCGGGCCACCGCCTCGCACGCAGCGCGCCGGTCCTGCTGCGCGAACTGGACCAGGCCAGAGCCCATGTGAACGACACCGGCGCCTCCGGCGAACTGGCGATCGGCACCATCAACACGGCCCTGCACAGCCTGCTGCCGGATATCCTGGCGGATTTCTCGGGGCGGCTGCCCCACGTACGGGTTTTCCTGCAGTCAGGCACCACCCAGCAGCTTTATCAGTCAGTGCAGCAGGGCGGTCTGGATGCCGCCGTGTGCCTGCACCCCAGCTTCGCGCTGGCCAAGACCTTCGGCTGGGCATTGCTGCGCGAGGAGCCGCTGGTGCTCCTGGCACCGCGCCACCTGGCCGCGCAGGACGCGCACGAACTGCTGCGCACCCAGCCGCTGATCCGCTACGACCGCAGTCTGGGCGGCGGCCAGATGGTGGAGCGCTATCTGCGCGAGGCCGGCATCGTGCCGCAGGAGCGCTTCGAGCTCAGCTCGCTCGTGGCCATCGCCATGATGGTGGACCGCGGCCTCGGCTTGGCCGTCGTGCCCGACACGGCCCTGGACTGGCCCGACGGCCGGGGTGTGGTGCGCCTCTCCCTGCCCAACGCCAGCCAATCGCGCCGCTTCGGCATGCTGTGGCTGCGCTCCTCGGCGCGGCTGGCGTTCGTGCAGGAACTGGTGGACTGCGCACGGCGGGTGGTGGAGCGGCGCGGGGGCACGCAGGCGGCTGTGCGGGTGCCGCCCACCAGAACATCACCTGCAGGCGATGGTTTTTAGCGCGGCTAACACGACCCTTCTGGCGTCGTTGCTGCATCTTGTCGTACTGCTCGTACTGTCTGCGATGCAGCGCCTAGCCAGAACCGCTTCGCTGGGTCGTGTGAGCCGCTCTTAGCGCGGCTGCGAAGACGTTTCCCAGATGTCGGGCGTGGTGGCCACCAGCCCGCGCAGGTCGCTCCAGGCAGCGGCCGGCGCAGGGAGCTTTTTCTGGCCATTGACCGCCGCGACCGCGAAGGCGACCATCCGATCGCGGATGCGATCGCTTTCCGCCTTGGGCCAGATCGACAGCTGGTGCGGCCCGCGGACCACCTCGATTTCCTTCAGTCCGCGGATCCGGTCGTAGGCTGCCACGGTGCCTTCCAGCGATTCCGCCCGGTCCCAGAGGCCCTTGGCAAAAAACGCCGCCGGCCACCGGTCCATGTGCGCCAGTACGGCCGAGTTCGGATAGAACTGCACATGGTTTTCCGCTGCCATTCCGCCCAGGAACAGGTTGCGGTCGGCCAGGTCTGGCGCATCGGGCAGATACGCAGCGCCAGCGGTAAAGGGTGAATAGAGCAAGGCGCCTTTGATATTGTCGAAATGCCTGGCCGGGCTGCAAACGACGTTCGGCATGTCATAGCTGCAGCCGCCGGCATAATTCCTGGTCATGGCCCATCCGGTGGTCATCGAGCCACGGGAATATCCAAGCAGCAGCAGCGGAATCTCACGGGCTTTCATGCCTGCCATCAGCCGACCACGCGCCACGGCACCTTCCAGTTCTTCCCCGCTGGCGGTCAGCAGGCGCATGCCGGCCCCGTTTTCCATCTGCTCCAGCACTCTGAAGATATCCTCGCTCTGCTCCAGCGTGTTGGTGTCGCTGAAGCCGCCCGATAGCCCTTCACCGCGCCGGTCGTAAGCCAGCACGTCGAAACCGGCGCGGTTCAGCGCATCGAGATGCTCGCGCCAGGTCCTCATGCCGAAACCTTCAGTCGTGGCATTGGGAAAACGCTGGAAGCGCGCACGCCGCGTCGCCGGATCGACGATGACGGCGACATCCGCCGGATCCTGGATGGCGGTGATCTGGTCACCACCGCCGGCACTGGCAATCACCAGCGCGCGTTTTCTCACGCCATTCGCATCCGGCACGCCCAGCCCCTCGATATACCAGCCGCGCAGCTTGATATCACCTGTCATGCCGAGTCTGTTGATTTCCAGCGGATCGTGCGGCACGGTGAATTCGACCACGCTGGTTCGCGCATCTGCTTGCGCGATGCTCTCGAGATAAGGCGCGCGGGCGAAGAAAGCTGGCCGGCGGATATCCCGCAGATCCACCGGGCCTTCCGGGTCGATCCTGCCGGCCGGATCGACCCATCCGGTCACCCGCGTGGCGCGGGCCTTGTTGGGCGGCAGCCAGCGCTGCATGTCCCTTTCGATGCGGGCTCGGCAGGCAGCATCGGCCTTGCACGACAACCAGCCGGCCTTGAGCTTCTCGTCGGTGAACTCGTCCACTGCATAATCGCCGCGATAATCCGGCGGCGGCTTGTGGGCCGTCAGCAGCAGGGGAACGCAGGCGACCCGGCCGTTCGCCTGGGTGATGCGATAGCCGGGCAGTTCTGCATTGCGGTCGGCGCCCACCCAGGCTTTGCAGTCGGTGGAAGGCGTGATGCGCGCCTGCCGTTCAGCGCGGGGCGTCAGCGCGCAGGCGCTCAGCAGCAGGGTCACGGCGGCGGTAACGACGGCCGGGGCGGCGAAAAACGGTTTCACGGCGACTCCTGATTTCTAATTCCCGGCAGTACGGACTGTGGAGGGTGTTCGGAACACCGATGCTGCGCGCAGGCCAGCGCCGCAGCAACTATCAGAACTGATAGTTTTTTCCAGCGGCCGCCGTGGAAGAATCCAGGAAGGTGGCGTGATTCACTGCAATGCCCGGATTTCGGTATTTCGGGACAAATATCCAAAATGGGCGGCCCGCGCAATCATCTGCGCACGGTTGCGTCCGCCGAGTTTGCGTGCCGCCGACTGCAAATGGAAAACAATCGTCGATTCTGCGCGATTCAGACGTGCCGCAATCTGCTTGCTGGGCATGCCCTCGGCCGCCAGCAATACACATTCATGCTCCCTGTCGGACAGCGCGACATCACGGGGAGTCAACTGGTTTTTCGTGAAGACTTTCAGCAAATGATCGTTCAGGATATGGGCCATATACGCCAACCGCATCACCGAATCCACCAGAGACATCTGCTGTTGCGCAAAATGATCGTCCTGCCACATGGCCGTCAGGGTGGCGAAACGATTGCCCGGCATATGCAGCGGCACTGTGACGCCACGCGTCATGCGCCATTCGGTCAGAACGCTGGAAACGCTGCGCGCACCACCGCCGAGCAATGGCTGGAGCACCGATTCCTCGTCCTGACGATACGACCAGAAAAATGCGCCCGAACCCCGCAAGGCCAGCGCCTGCACCGGATCGACCTGGTACATGCCTTGTTCGACCCAGAGTTTGCGCATCGGCCCCGGCATATTCCGGTATTCGAGAACGCTGGGCGTCATCAAGACACCCTCCGGCGTCATCGAGACCGGCGAAAAATCATAGATGGCCGAATCGAATCCGAGTTCGCGGGCCGCGGAAAACGTCTGGTCGATGCAGAGGCTGACCGCCGAATCGTCGTGGACCAGGGGTTTTTCGATGACTTTCATCCCAGCGTGCATCAAGTTGTCCGCCTTTTCACCACGTTGGTGCGCAGGGTAAATCCCGCGAACCGGGGGCACAAGCTGGCAATCCCTAGGAAGGGCTCCACGCTTTTTCTTTCGCCATCCATCGAAGCAATCTGCGTGCCACGGCCGCAGGCGACCTCGTCCGCCGTGTTTTCCGTTCCCCCACTTCCATCAGGAATACGTTTATGCCACCTCCGCTGAAATCCAACCGTGTCTTGCAGTCCCTGGCGGAAGGCCGCATCTGCACCGGCTGCTGGCTGTTCATGGGTTCGCCCGTGGTCACCGAAGTGCTGGCCGACATGCCGCTCGAAGCGCTCATCATCGACCTGGAGCATTCGCCTTCCGGCCTGGAGACGGCGATCGAGCAACTGCGTGCTGCCGCGCCCTTCGCGCCGACCATGCTGGCGCGGGTGCCGGGCGTCGATTCGGACCGCATCAAGCCGCTGCTCGATGCCGGCGTCGAGGGAATTCTGGCGCCCAACGTGGAGTCCGCCGAGCAGGTCGAGCGCCTGGTCGATGCCTGCCGCTACCCGCCGCGCGGTCGCCGGGGGCTGCATTACACGGTTTCGCGGGCGGCTGCCTGGGGCGCACATGCCGGCACCTACGCCGCGCACGCCGACCGCCATACCCTGGTGGCTGCCATGATCGAATCGGCCCGCGGCGTCGAGGCCATTCCCGCGATGGCCGCGGTGCAGGGCCTGGACCTGTTCTTCATCGGCCCGCTCGACCTGAGCGCCAGCATAGGCAGGCCCGGCGAGTACGACAGCCCCGAGTTCATCGAGCTGTGGACCGAGGCCGAGCGGCGCTGCCGCGAGTCGAAGATCGCCCTCGGCGGCACGTTGCTGCCGGGCCACGGACTGTCGGCGCTGGCTGAGCGCGGCTACGGCTTCGTCACCGTGGGTTCGGACGTCACCCTGCTGCGCCAGGGCGCGCTGCAGCAACTCGGAGGAGCCGGCGCATGAGCGACGCCCGATTGTTCTCCCGCTACCGCATCGACCCCGCACCGCAGCCGCTGGACGAGGCGCTGGTCCGCCGGCTGGCCACCATCGATACCTCGACCCTCGGGCATGCCGTTCCCTGGTACCTCATGTCGCAGCGGTTGAAGGCGCTGCAGCGGGGGCGCCGCGTGGTCGGCACCGCCGTCACCCTGTGCATTCCCGGCGCCGACTCGACCCTGCTGCACCATGCGCTGGGACAGCTGCGGCCGGGCGACCTGCTGATCGTCGACCGGCTCGGCGACACCCGCCACGGCTGCTGGGGCGGCATCGTGACTGCCGCGGCGCAGCGTGCCGGCGCGGCCGGCGCAGTGATCGACGGTCCGTGCACCGATCTCGACGAGATCACCGCCAGCGGTTTTCCGCTGTGGTGCACCGGCACTTCGCCGGTCACCACCCGACTGCTCGACTGGGGTGGCAGCCTCAACCGCCCGGTGGCCTGCGGCGGATTGGTGGTGCAGGCCGGCGACGCGGTGGTGGCGGACGCCGACGGCGTCATCGTGCTGCCACGTGCCGAGGCCGAAGCGCTGGCCGCATGGGCCGAAGGCATACAGGATTTAGCAGGCACGCTGCGCCGGCAGGTGCTCGGCGGGCAGGCGCTGGGCGAGCTCAGCGGCGCCAGCGCACTGGTGCGCCGTTCTCTCGACGCGAACGGGGCCTGAGTTCACCCTCGCCTGGATCAGTCCCGGCGCTTCGGCAGCGCCGTCAGCAACTGGCGCGTGTAGGCATGGCGGGGCGACGAGAACAGCAGGTCCGGCGGCGCCGTCTCGACGATGCGCCCCTGGTGCATCACGGCGATGCGGTCGGCGATGCCGCTGGCCACCCGCAGGTCGTGGGTAATGAACAGCAGGCCGAAGGACAGCCTGGCCTGCAGTTCGGCCAGCAACGCCAGCACCTGCTGCTGGATCGACACGTCCAGGGCGGCCACCGACTCGTCGGCGATCAGCAGTTCCGGCTCGACCGCCAGCGCCCGGGCGATGCAGATACGCTGCCGCTGGCCGCCTGAGAATTCGTGCGGATAACGCTGCGCCGCCCGGGCACTCAGGCCGACCGCCTCCAGCCAGCCGGCGGCGCGCTGCCGTGCTTCGGCCGGCGGCATGCCGTGGATGATCGCGCCCTCGGCGATGGCGTCGCCGACGGTCTGGCGCGGATCGAGCGCGCTGTAGGGGTCCTGGAAGACGATCTGCACCCGCTTGCGCAAGCCGCGCAGCCTGCGTGCATCGACGCCGCTGAAGGCCTCGCCCGACACCCGCACCGTGCCCGTGTCCAGCGGCATCAGCCCGACGACGGCGCGGGCCAGGCTCGACTTGCCCGACCCCGACTCGCCAACCACCGCCACCGTCTCCCCGCGCCGCAGCAACAGTTCGACATCGCCCAGGGCGACGACGGTGCGGGCACCGCTCGCATAACGTTTGCCCAGTCCGCGGGCCTCCAGCACCAATGCCCGGGTATTGGGGCGCGCGGGGCGCGGCGTCAGCGTGGGCATGGCACCGATCAGCCGGCGCGTGTAGTCGTGGCGAGGACGGTCGAGCAGTTCGGCGACCGGTCCGCTCTCGACCGCGAGGCCGTGCTGCATCACCATCACCTCGTCGGCGATCTGACCGACCACGCCCAAGTCGTGGGTGATGAACAGCACGGCGGTGCCCAGCCGCCGCTGCAGCCCGGCGATCAGCTCGAGCACCTGGCGCTGGTTGCCGACATCCAGCGCGGTGGTCGGTTCGTCCGCGATCAGCACTGCCGGTTCCAGCGCGATCGCCATGGCGATGGCCACCCTCTGGCACTGGCCGCCCGACAACTGGTGCGGATACGCGCGCGCCAGCCGCTCGGGGTCGGGCAGGCCGACATCGTCGAGCAGCCGCAGCACCCGCACCCGCACCTCGGCCCGCGGCAGATCGGTGTGCAGCCGGAACACCTCGGCCACTTGCGTTTCGATCCGCTGCGCCGGATTGAGCGACGCCATCGGCTCCTGGAAGATCATGGCGATGCGCCGGCCCGACAGGCTGCGCCGCGCCCGCTCGGGCAGGACCAGCAGATCTTGCTGTTCGAACAGGGCCTGGCCGGTCTCGATCCGCAGGGCCGGGTCCAGCAGGCCCATCAGGGCCAGCGCCGTCATCGACTTGCCGGAGCCGGACTCGCCCACCAGGCACAGGGTCTGGCCGCGCCGCAACTCGAAGGACAGGTCGCGCACCGCATGCGAACGGTCGGCGGCACCTGGCAGGGCGATGCCCAGGCCGCGCACTGACAGCACTGCTTCGCCGCAGGTCTGCACCGGGGTGATTTCGGGGATCTGGGTTTTTGTCATGTGTGCAGGTATCCGCCGTACAACCGCATTTCGAACTCGGGCACCGGGGTCCACCGGAAACGCCCCGCGTGGGCCCAACTGGCGACAGAGCGCCACAGATAGAGGCCCGGCATTTCCTGTTCCCAGCGCCGTGCCAGCGCCCGGGCTTCGCGCTGCCGGTCCGCAAGGGCCACGGCCGCGGCATAGGCCCGACCTCGTTCGACGAAGTCGCGCGGCGGCTCCCAGAGCCGCCAGGCCGCGGTCGAATGCAGGCCGTCGGGGCCCCAGTCGAGCCAGAGCGGCTGGTAGGGATCGCCGGGAATGAAGCTGGTGCCGCCGGAAATCGACAGCAGATGGAAAGGGCGCTTGTAGCTCAGCTGGAAGTTGTCGAGGAACTGCACCTGGACATTCAGCCCGGCGTCCTGCCACATGGCGGCCATGATTTCGGCCGCGGCGTCATAGTTGGGCCAGAAATTGCGCGTCACGTGCCAGATCAGCGGCTCGCCGCGGTAGGCCGTCTGCGCAATCAGGCGGCGCGCGGCCTGTGGATCGTACGGGTTCATGCCCCGCGCCTTCGGGTCGTAGAAGTCGCCGTACTCGGGGAAGTTGAAAGGGGGATCGGGGAAAAACGTTTCGCCGTGGAACAATGACCGGGCGATGGCCGGCATGTCCACCGAACACGCCAGTGCGCGGCGCAGGCGCACGTCCACCAGCGGGTTGTCCGCCGGGTCGGGCCGGCAGTTGAAGGCCACCGCGGGATAGTTGTTGATCTGCCGCGCCAGCAGCGTGGTGTCGGCCAGGGCCCGCACCTGGTTCTCGGCGTCGGTCGGGATCGAGGTGATGAAATCGAACTCACCGGTCGCCAGTCCGGCCAGCCGCCCGGCATATTCGGGCACGAGGCGAAAGTGCAGGCTTTGCGCCGGTGGCGGCCCGCTCCAGTGCCGGTCGAAAGCCTCCAGCACCGCGCCCTCGCTGCTCTTGTAGGCGCGGACGCGGTAACTGCCGGTGCCGATGGGGGCCTGGCCGAACGCGTCCACGCCGCGCCGCAAGTAGTCGGCCCTGGGCACCACATAACCGATATAACCGGCCAGCTTGCCGGGCAGGTGGATGTCGGGTTCGCGCGTGGTGACCTGCACCGTGTACCTGCCCACCGCCCGCACGTCAACGAAACCGGCGGCATAGGTGCGGCCGCGCGGCTCGTAGGCATGCGCGCCCCAGAGCCGTTCGGCGGACAGGGTGAAGGCGACATCCTCGGCGGTCATGGGGCTGCCGTCATGGAAGAGCACGTCTTCGCGCAGCGTCAGGGTCCAGGTGCGGTCCTGGCGTGTCCAGGTGGTCGCCAGCCGCGGAGCCAGGGTGCGGCCGCTCGGATCGCGGAGGTAGTCGACCTCGATCAGCCGGTCGTACACGTTCGGAAAGATGCGGATGCTCGGATTCGAGATGCCGCTGACCGGCGCGATGTTGCGCCACAGCGCCTCGACCGCGATGGTGATGTCGGGGCGGGCGCCGCGGGCCTGCGGCGCCGTGCCGCCTGTCGTGGCCGTGGCCGTACCGGCCTTGCCGGGTCGGCAGCCCGCCGAGAGCCCGCCCAGGGTACCGGCGGTCGCGGCGATCAGTGTGCGTCGTGTCAGGTTCATGTCGGTTCAGCCGCCTTGCGCGGGTCCCAGTGTGGCGGCCTGGGAAGAACGCAGCGTCGGGTCGAGCCGGTCGCGCAGCCAGTCGCCGACGATGCTGATGGCCAGGGTCATCGCCAGAATCAGGATGCCGGGCACCACGCAGATCCACCAGGCGGTCGACAGGGAATCGCGGCCGTCGCCCATGATCTGGCCGAGGCTCACCAGCGGTGGCTGGATGCCCAGCCCCAGGAAACTCAGGGCGGATTCGAGCAGGATGATCTGCGGGAAGGTGAGCGTCAGCTGGACGATGAGCGCACTGGCGATATTCGCGAACACATGGCGACGGTACAGCCGCCAGGGCGAGGCGCCCAACGTGACCACCGCCTCGGCATAGGGCTGAGCACGCGCCGACAGCACGATGCCGCGGGTGATCCGCGCATAGTGTTCCCAGCCATAGAGCGACATCAGGCCGACGGCGAGCAGCAGCGAATTGCCGAAGAAGGCCAGCAGCGTCAGCGCGATCAGGATGAAAGGCAGGGACGACTGGATATCGACCAGCATCATCAGCAGTTGGTCGACCCATCCGCGCAGGTGTGCCGCCGCCAGGCCGATCAGGATGCCGGCGATGGCGCCGACCAGCGTTCCGGCCAGCGCGACCAGCAGGGACACCCTCAAGCCCGATGCCAGGCGGGCGACCAGGTCGCGCCCCAGCACGTCGGTGCCGAGGAAATGCCCGGTTTCGCCACCGAACCCGACCGGTGGCAGCAGGCGGGCCGCCAGGTTGAAATGCCCTCCGCCCGCGGGCGCCAGGGCGGCGCCGGACAGCGCGAACAGCAGCAGGGCGGCAAGCAGGGCCACGGCCGCCGCCACCGGCAGGGGAAACGCGCTCGGCCGTTTCATCGCTGCACCCGCACGCGGGGGTCGAGCACCGCATACAGCAGGTCGACCAGCAGGTTGGCGCCGACCATGATGCAGGCCAGCATCAGCACCAGCAGTTGCACCAGCGACAGGTCGCGGGCCGACACGGCGGTCACCAGCAGCCGGCCGATGCCGGGCCAGCCGAAGACCGTCTCGACGACCACCGCACCGCCGACGATGGCGCCGACGTTCAGGCCGATGACGGTGACGATGGGAATCGCCGCGTTGGGCAGGGCGTGCACGAAGATGCAGCGCAGCGGGCTGGCGCCTTTGGCGCGCGCCGTGCGCACGTACGGCCTCCCCAGTACTTCGAGCATCGCGGATCGGGTGAAGCGCGCCAGCGTGCCGGCGATGTACAGGCCGAGGGTGGCGGCCGGCATCAGCAGATGCTGCCAGCCACCGGCGCCCGAACTGGGCAGCCAGCGCAGGGTGAAGGAAAACAGCAGGATCAGCAGCACGCCGAGGAAGAAGCTCGGCATGGCGAAACCGAAGACCGACAGCGACATCACGGCGCGGTCGATCCAGCCGTTGCGGTTCACCGCGGCCACGATGCCGGCCGGAATGCCGACCAGGATGGCGATGAGGTAGGAGGCGCCCGCGAGCGTCACGCTGTTGGGCAGTTTTTCGCGGACGCTGGCCCAGGCGGGGCGGCCGTCCTGGTAGGAAATGCCGAAATCACCCTGCGCCAGGTGCGAGAGGTAACTCAGGTACTGGGCGCCGAGCGGGTCGTCGAGATGCCAGGTCTTGCGGAACTGTGCGATCTCGTCGGCCCGCGCATCCGGGCTGAGCATGGCCACCGCCGGGTCGCCTGACAGGCGCAGCACAACGAAGGTCAGCGTGACCACGCACCAGAAGGTCAGCAGCGCACGGGCAAGGCGCACCATCCATTGTCGGCGGCTCACGGCAGTCCTCCCGGTGCCACGGCAGGCACCTGGATATGGCGGATTTCGCCCAGGGTGCGGCCGCGCGCCAGGCTGGGCAGGCGCACGCGGGTCTGCCGCACCCGCTCGGGGTCGATGTCGGCGTAGATGATGGCCGGTGTGTCGCCGGCCGCGGCGATGACCTCGCCGAAGGGCGAAATGACGCGGCTGTGGCCGTACACCCGCACGCCGTCGCGTTCACCGCACTGTGCCGCCGCTACCACGTAGCTGCCGGTCTCGATGGCGCGCGCCTTGAGCAGGGTTTCCCAGTGCAGCGGGCCGGTGACCACCGAGAAGGAGGAGGGCGCCATCAGCACGGTGGCGCCCGCCTGCGCGAGGGCGCGGTAGAGATGGGGAAACCGCAGGTCGTAGCAGATGCTCATGCCCAGTGTCAGCCCGAGTGCGTCGATGCTCACGAGTGTCGGGCCGTTTTCGCCCGGACGCACCGCGGCCGACTCCTGGAAGGTACCGGCGCCGCCCAGTTCGACATCGAAGGTGTGCAGTTTGTCGTAACGCGCGACGACCTCTCCTTCGGGCGAGACGAGGTGGCTGCGGTTCCACACGCGCTGGCCGTCCTCGGTGCGCACCAGCAAAGAGCCGGTGTGCACCCAGACCTTCGCCCGGCGTGCGGCCGAGCGGCACAGCGCCAGTGTGGTGTCGTCCGCTTCCGGCACGCAGATCGCCGGATATTGCAGGTTATCGCGCAGCAGCAGGTTGGCGGCCTCCGGAAAACACACGAGCCGCGCGCCGTTCGCGGCGCCTTCGGCGATCGCCTCGGCGATGGCGGCATTGTTCGCGGAAACATCGGCGGTGCTGCAAAGCTGCACCACGGCGAAACACGTGGAAGAAATCATCGCGGTCTCCCGTTCAAGATTCATGCTGCGCCAGAAAGTCCGCCACCGCGTGCATGGTGGGACCGCGTTCTTCCAGGTGGCACATATGGGATGAGTCGGGCATGACAATGGCACGTGCGCCGGGAATCAGCGCCGCATAAGGCGCTACACAAGCCGGAGTGGCTTCGTCGTAATGGCCCGAGATAATCAGGGTGGGTGCCACGACGTCATGCAGCCGGGCGTCGATCTGCCAGTCTTTCAGGCTGCCGATGACATGGAATTCGGTGGGGCCGTTCATGGTGTGATAGACGGTCGGGTCGGATTCGATGGCGGCAAAGGTATGTTTTACCTCGTCGGGCCACTCGGGCAAGCGGCAGACATGGCGCCGATAAAAAGCCTCGGTGGCCTTCAGATAATCGGGGTGGTCGAATCTGCCGGACATCTCGTGTTGTTCCAGGGCGATGCGCTCCGGCGCCGGCAGGTGTGCGCGCAGCCGCAGCGCCTCGGCCACCCAGACCGGGAAGGAGGAGGGCGAAGACACGATGACCAGCGCCCGCAGGCCGGCCGGCTGCCGCACTGCGTGTTCTGCCGCCAGCATGCCTCCCCACGAGTGACCGAGCAGGTGGTAGGCATCGGATATGTCGAGGTGCGACAACAGGTTGTCGAGCTCTTCGAGAAACAGCTCGATCGTCCAGAAACCGGCGGGCGCCTCGGGAAGGTGGCTGGACCGGCCGTTGCCCAGCTGGTCGTAATGGACGACGAGGCGCCCGTCGTCCGCCAGGTCCTGGAATGCCAGCAGGTAATCGTGGGTGCAACCGGGGCCGCCGTGTGCGATCACCAACGGGGTTTTATCAGAAGCGGAATTTCCAGTAATTCGATACCAGGTGCGATGTTCCCTGTAGGGCGCATAACCCTCCCGACTGCTGTGGCTCGCCGACATTCATTTTCTCCTGATGTACGATGCTTCCAATGATTGCGGAATTCTGGTTGGTTCGGCGGCGGGCCACAACTATAAGAACTGACAGTTTTTTATGGCACCCGTATGGTTTCAAATTCGGTGACCCTTGGTTCGAGCCGTATCCGAATGGGAATAGGGTGACTGCGATGACTGGATTTCGCTACCGCCCCGGCCCGACTGCAACGAATCCACTTTCTGGAGAATCGATGTGAAAAAGTCTTTCATGGTCCTGGCGGTCATTTCGGCATCGGGCGGCGCCGCAGCGCAGTCGTCGGTTTCGATCTACGGCACTATCGATGCCGGCGCAGGCTATATCAAGTCCAGCGGCGCCGGCCATGTGGTCGGCCTGGTGACCGGCGGCAATACTACCAGCCGCCTTGGTTTTCGAGGCTCCGAAGACCTGGGGGGCGGATGGGCGGCAAGTTTCCGGTTGGAAGGCGCGGTGCAGAACGATACCGGCGGCGGCGCCAGTGCGACCACCGGGTTCGATTTCCAGCGCCGCTCGACCATCAGCCTGAGCAGCCCGTTCGGTGAATTGCGCATGGGCCGCGACTTCGCCGCGCACTTCGTCAACCAGTACACCTTCGACGTCACCGGCTCGCGTGGTGTCGGCCAGATGGAAACCCCCGGCGTCTCCACCGCCGGTGCCAACCAGAATGCTTTCCGCGTCAACAACGCGGTGGCGTATTTCCTGCCGGGCACCCTGGGCGGTTTCTACGGCCATGTGCAATATGCTTTCGGCGAACGCCCGT
The DNA here is from genome assembly GCF_900104515.1 of Paracidovorax cattleyae. Lineage (GTDB taxonomy): Bacteria > Pseudomonadota > Gammaproteobacteria > Burkholderiales > Burkholderiaceae_C > Paracidovorax > Paracidovorax cattleyae. The sequence continues at coordinate 30,114 of NZ_FNJL01000028.1, read as the reverse complement.
CGAGCACCGTGCCGACAGCCAACGCCAGCGGCATCAGCAACAGCGCGGCCAATGCGGCGACCAGCAAGAGCGGCAATTACCTGGGCCTGCGCGGCGGGTATGCCGGCGGTCCCCTGAACGTCTCGGTTTCTTACGGCCAGCAGATGGACGCCATCCGTACCGTCGGCACTTCCTTCTATGCGGCCGATTACAAGACCGCCAATATCGGTGCAGCCTATGACCTCGGTTTCATCAGGCCTCTGGCATTCTTCCAGCGCGAGCAGATGGCCGGGCGCGGCGCGATCCCGGGTTTCCGTTTCGACACCTTCAATATCGGGGCGACCGCGCCGTTCGGCCCCCATACGGTGCGGGTCCAGGCTTCGTACTACGAGGTGAAGAACGCCAGCCGCGAGGCCAGCAAGATTTCGGCGGGCTATATGTACCACCTGTCGAAACGCACGTTCCTCTATGGCGAAGTCGGCCGCATCGACAACAAGGGGGGCAATACCATGACCTTCGCGGGCATCGGCGGGCTGTCGTCGCCGGTGCCGACGCCGGGGGGACGCTCGACCGCGTTCACCGTCGGCCTTACCCACTCCTTCTGAGGCGCAGGCCGACATATGCCGGGCTCGGCAGGACGGTGATTTGCTATGTCCTGCTCGTGCCAAGTTACTGCGCGTTCGTGATCATCGACGCGTAGCCGCACGCGCCTACCCCAGCGCCAGCACCTCGACTTTCGTCAGCGGCCTGTGGTTTGCCATTTCATCCACCATGGGTGCCAGTTCACCATGGGCGACTTCAAATTCTCCCAGTGCAGGATCGAAGGTAATCATGCGCCCATGCCCGACATCGGCAAAAGCGATCGCATGCGCTTGAGATCCTGATTCCATGACCAGAACGCCGCGCCCTGCAGTCGCCATCAAACGGGCTGCATCTTCTATGGACCGGCCTCCGGTGTCAGGTTTCCATTCCAACTGCAAACCTTTCATTTCCGCAGCTTGCAAGATGCTGATTTCTCCGGGGGTGCCCGCGAGGTGTCCTGCGTGGTGCTGGAGGTGCAGAGTCCGCGCGCCGTGCTCGATGACGGAACCCTGCAGCAACTGGGCGAGGTGTGGGGCGCGGTGGCCGACAAGCGCGGCTGGAACCTGCAGCAGCTAATGGGCGACTGGGGGCCGGAAATCGCGGCCGTCATGACCACCATCACCATCGGCATGCGCCTGTCCAAGGCCGTGGGCCAGGAACTGGCGGCGCGCGAGCGCAAGCCGGAGCCCGCGCCGCAGCCGGGCACCGTCGATGCCGGGTAGCCGCAGCGGCACTAATCAGAGCACGTCGCAGACCGACAACCGGCGCGTGATCGGGCAGGGCGGAATCAGCGCGGAGGGCTCCAACGTGAGCTACTCGACGACCACCAACAACACCACGTTGGACGCGGACGTGGTGAACCGGGCGTTCGGCTTCGGAAATGGTGCGCTGGACTTCGCCAACGATTCGTTGGCCGGAGCGCTGGGCTTCGGTGAGCACGCCATGCGAATGGCCTCGGACGCCAACGCGGACGCCCTGGCCTTCGCCGACAGCAACGCCACGCGAAACAGCCAGATGGCCTACAACGTCGTGGGAGATGCCTTGGGCAGCAGCGATGCGGCCATGTCGCGCGCCCTCACGTTCGGTGCCAACGCGCTGGACGCAGCAGTGGGCTCCAGCGAGAACGCGCTGAGCCGTGCGCTGTCGTTCGGAAACACGGCGATGGATCGGGCCTACGGCACGTTGGCCGATTCGCAGAACCTCGTGAAGGACGCCTACGCGGACGCCAAGGGCCGCGGGGCGCTCACGGACAAGATGATCATGGGAGCCATCGCGGCCATGGCCGTGGTGGCCTTTGCGGCGATCAAAAAATGAGTTTCAAACCCTCTCAGTTCTACGATTTCACGGTGCCCGCGAACGGCGCCTATCTGCTCACGGTCGCGGGCGATTACTGGAAGATCATGGCGTCTTCGGGGCAGATCGCGATTAAGGCTGATTGGGGCGAACTGCGCGGCCTCATTGCCGGCCAGGGCCTGGAGGACAGCCCGTTTCAGCGCCTGTACATCACGGACATGAGCGGCGCGACGAACGCGGTGCGCATCTTCATCGGGGACCAGAAGTTCATCGACGGGCTGCAGGGCTCCGTGCAGGTGCAGGGCGGCACGGTCACCGTGTCGAGCGGGAACATCGTGGTGTCAGGCAGCGTCGCGACGACAAGTGCCGTGCAGCCGGTGGCCGTGATGGACAACCTGCAGAAGACCGTCACCAACGCAAGTGCGCAACTGCTCGCGGCGAAGGTGGGGCGGCAATACATGCTGGTCCAGAACCGGGACGCGGCGGCCTCGCTCTATCTGGCCTTCGGCAAGGCGGCCACAGTGGCGGCCGGCGTGCGCGTGGTGCCAGGCGGAGCGTTCGAGCTCGTAGGCACGATGACAGAGCAAGCCATATTCGCCATCGGCGACGTGGCAAGCAATGCCAACGTGGTCACGGTGGAGGGCTGAAGCATGCCAGTGACTGCAGGGCAAGGCGGGGGAGTGCCAAACATGACGCTCAAGGCGTGGGGCTACTTCCGCGGTGACGGGACGTTGGTCCGCGGCTTCAACGTCACATCCGTGTCGAGGACCGGGGCGGGACAGTACACGATCAATTTCACGGCGGCCATGGCGACGACGGCCTACGTGGCGCGCATCCTCGTGCAGAGCTCAGTCACGTCGGTGCAGGGCCTCATCGTCCCGAGCACCGCATCCGCGGCGCAGCTGAATTTCGTTCGCACGTCCGATGGCGGGCAGTTCGATGCGGCGGCCTATTTTGAGGTGTACGAATGATCCGCTGGCTGCTGGCCCTGGTGGGCGTGCTGGGAGTGGCGGCATTCGCTGCGCGGCGCCCCGCGGTGGCCAGCGCGGGCGACATGGGCGGGCTCGTGTTCGCCCCCTGGTCGGAGGTGCCGGGCAGCGGTGCAGCGATGCCCGATGAGCCGGACCAGCAGACCAATTTTTTTGAGGATGTGATGGTGGCAATCAACCCGACAACCTACGCGCCGGCGGCCGTGCCGCCCGACGTGGCGCAGATCAACCGGCGCGCCTTCTTGGACATGATCGCGTGGGCCGAAGGCACGACCGGCGACGATGGATATCGCACGCTCTTCGGCGGCGGCAAGTTCGATTCGTTCGCCGACCACCCGCGCATCTACGTGCCATTCCGGAACACCTCCAGCAGCGCGGCGGGGCGATATCAGATACTGGCGCGCACCTGGGACGGGCTGCGCGCGAAGCTGGGCCTGCCCGACTTCGGGCCGGACAGCCAGGATGCCGCGGCACTGGAACTGATCCGGGAGCGTGGCGCGCTCAATGACGTGGACGCGGGCCGAGTGTCGGCCGCCATCGCGAAGGTGGCGAAGGTGTGGGCCAGCCTGCCAGGCGCGGGCTACAGCCAACCGGAGCGCAGCCTGATGGCGCTCATGGGCGTGTATCAGCAGGCAGGAGGAAATCTCGCATGAGCGCAGCAGCACCATCCCCCAATCCGACGAACCTGCTTCTGCTCGCGGTGATCGGCATCGGGGCCTACTACATGATGAGTCGGCGCGCTTACGCGCAGCCGGTCTATGCCGGCCAGCAGCAGCAGCGCAACAACAACGCCGCAGCGCTACTGGCCGCTGGCGTGGGCGCGCTCGGAAAGCTGTTTGGTGGCGGCGGGTCGAGCGGCTCCAGCACGCCCCTGTTGGGCACCTGGGACGGCCGCTCGCAGACCCCATGGGACGTGACGCCGCAGGGCTCGGACGGGCCGCGCTACAACAACCCATCGGCATATGTGGCCGATGATGGGCTGGCGTACAACCCGAGCAACTACGCGCCCTGGGACTCGATGCAACTACCTTACGGGACCATGTGATGGAGAGGCGAATCGTCATCGGCGTGGCCGCTGCGGCGGCCATCGTGGCACTGCTCTACATGCGCAAGCGGCAGGCCGCCAGCGAGGCCGCGGGCACGGGCGTGCTGACCAGCAATGCGGGGGCGCTGAATGCGGCCCTGGGCAATGCCTCCAGCACCACGGCGGCGGCCTGGGGTGGCACGATGCCATCGCTCGCAGATGCCCTGAAAAACGCGCACGTCGCGGACAAGGTGGCGGCGTCGCCGGCCCCGGTGAACCAGGTCAAGCCGCAGCGCGTCGAGTCGGTATTCGTGGCCGCTGCGCCGGCTCCGGTGGCATCGTCGTCCGGCGCGGCCTGGGGCGGGATGTCGGCGGCGCCGGCTCCGGCGCGTGACTTCTCGTCCACCGTCAGCGCCGCGGGCCTACGCACCTATGCGGACGGCAGCACGCACCAGATGAGCGACAGCGAGCTCTACATGTTCAACCTGCAGCGCGGCGGCATCAACGCCGCAGCGGCGATGGGGTACTGACCGATGGACGCGCAGGGCCTCGCGGTGCGCGTGGTGCTGGTGGCCGCCGGCGTGGGCCTCGTCGTGTGGGCCGGGCGGCGTATATCGCAGGCCGTGGCAGGGACCGGGGGCTACGTGGACCAACTGGCAGCCTGGGGAAGCCAGGCAGCGACGGCCATCACGCCATGGAGCCCGGACAACGTGGCCTACCAAACGGTCAATCGGGCCGTTCAGTCCGTCCCGGGGTATGAGCAAGACACGTTCGGTACCGCCATCTACCGATGGCTGCACCCGGAACAGGACGATCACAACAGCAGCTACTACACGGGGACGCCGGCACCGGCCGTGCCTGGGTGGAGCACGGGGGGGCGGGCGCTACAACAACCCCAGCGCCTACACGCCGCCCGAAACCATCGTGCCCGACTACTCGGGCGCGGGCGTATGGGGTTGATGAGGGGAAAAGATGAAGCTGCAATACATCCTCGGCCGCATGCGCGAGCCGTCCACCTGGGCCGCAATCTCGGCGCTCGGCGTCGTGTTCGGCCTGCCGCCGGGCACGGTGGATTTGGCCGTGCAGGTCGGCGTGGCCGCCACGGGCATCCTCGGCGTGCTGCTGCCGGACAAGGGCGCCACGGCGCCGAAGGTGGCACCGTGAACCATGAACTGCTTGTCCAGATTTTGGGCATGATCGCCACCGGAGCGGGCGTGTACGGGGCGATCCGGGCTGACCTTGCCCGTGCCCTGGAAATCGCCACCGCGGCCCGGGATTCGGCCACGGAGGCCCACCGGCGCATCGATGGGCGCGGGGGGTCGAAGTGAAGCTGCCGGCCTTCCTGCCGTCGCCTGCGGAAATCGGGCGCGAAACCATCATCCTGATCTGCGGCGCGCTGCTGGCGGCCGTGATCATGTCCAACTGGCCCCAGGGCCGGACCTTCATCCGCAACGCCTGGGGCGAACCAGGCACCCACTGAAAGGAGAAAGCCATGGCACGCAAACGCACGCGCAAGCGCACCCCGCCGCGGGGGAAGAACGGCCGCTTCAAGAAGCGCCGCTGACGAAAAGGGCCGCCGCGTGCGGCCCTTTTTCATGGGGGTCGTTGGCGCAGCCGAAGTCCCCGATGCGCTCCAGTCGGGCGATGCGTGCCCGCAAATTCGCCATTTCAAGACCCTGTGATTCACTCAGGTTTTTCCACACCATCGCGGTGTTGTGGAGCTCGCAGTCCAGCGTGGACAGGCCGTAACTCGATTCCCAAAAAAGGGCCAGCAGTACGGCCCGCGGAGCCCTGTCGAGGGCCTTCCAGCCGTACGCGGTGCGCACGCTGACCCCCAGGTAACGGGCCAGCTCGGCGGGTGATGGGTTGCCCAGGTCGGGCAGGAGCTGCGACAGAGCGGGCAGCGCGCGGGGTGCCAGTTGCTTCATGCCGCCAGTACGGCAGGCGTCCTGGCGTAGATACGGGGGGATCTGCGGATCAAGATTCCGGCGACGCTGGCGATGGCGATAATCAGGTAGATACGATGTATATTATGTCAAACTATAAAACCGATGCAGACTCGGGAGTCCTCACCATCGTGCAGCAAGCCACCCCCAGTGTCTTCACCCTTTTGCCTTCCTGACCCTCGTCGAGGCCGCCGTCCTTTTAGGCGAGCTGACCGGCAACCTGTCCCTCAACTCACTCAGCATGGCCAGCATCTCGCCGCTGCGATCGTCGAGCTTGCGCTGCAGTTGCCGGGCCTCATCCCGGACCGCCTGCAGGTCCTGCGCGAGGTTGGCATTGTCGGCGTGCAGCGTGCCGACCTGGCCTTCGAGTGCCCGCGCCCGGTCCCGGGCATCGGAGAGCGCCTTGGCGGATTTCTTCTGTTCGCTTTCCAGCTGGAGCGCCAGCCGCCGGGATTCCTGGCGGGCCCGGTCCACTTCGGCGTGGAGCCGGCGTTCCTGGGCCTGGGCCCGTTCTTCGAGGCGGGCACGTTCGGCCTGGTGGTCTGCTTCCCGGGCTTCCTGGCGTTTCCGGTCCGCGTCCGCGGTCTTGCGCAGTTGGGCGTTGTCGGAACGGGCCGTGTCCAGCTGCTGCCGGCAGGCCAGGAATTGCTGCTGCAGTTCCCGGGCCTGCCGCGCCGCTTCGGCGATCTGGGCGTCGCGGGCCTGCAGGGCGACCACGTAGGCCTCTCCACGGTCGTCCAGGCGTTGCTTTTCCCGCGCCAGCTCGTCCTGGATCAGGCGCAGGGCTTCGGCCTGTGCATCCAGTCCGGCGCGGGACTGGGCGAGACGGGCGGCCGCCGATTCGTCCGCCTGCTGCAGCGCCCGGGCCCACAGCGCTTTCGCCGCCCGGACAACGGGTGCGGGCAAGGCTTGCTCGACACCTTCCGCGGGGTCCGGGGTGTCTGCCGGCGCCTGGAGCCGCCTGGCCAGCGTCGCGTACCAGCTGTCGAGCATGGGCCCCACCGTGTTCGGCGACCCCCTGCCCAGTTGGTGCCGCACCCTTTCGACGGTGGGGCGCTCGCCCAGCGCGAGCACCGCATCGGCCGCCGCCCAGACCTCTTCCATCTGCACACCGCGCGGTCCTCTCAGCATTTTGGCTGGCATCGTCCTCTCCCCTTCCTGCAATTACCCACGATAAGAGGTTCTTATCGTGAGTGACGTGACATGTAATGTATAAAACAATACATTGTATGTATGAAAACACGCAAATCGCCTGGTTCTCGCGTGCCCATGCCCCTGCCCAAACCGGGAAACCTGCCCGCGCTGCAGCCGGAAATGCTGTCCGACGCGACTGCGCAGGCCGTGGAGGAGCTGATGCGCGAAGGCGAGTCGGCCAACACCCTGGCGAGTTACCGCTCTGCCCTGCGGTACTGGGCGGCCTGGTTCAACCTGCGCTATGGGCAGCCGATCACGCTCCCCGTGCCGCCGGCCGCGGTGCTGCAGTTCATCGTGGACCACGCCCAGCGTAGCTCGGCCGACGGGCTGCTCCACGAATTGCCGCCCGCGATCGATGCGGTCCTGGTGCAGGCCGGGTTCAAGGGCAAGCCGGGCCCCATGGCCCTCAACACGCTGGTGCACCGGATCGCGGTGCTCTCGAAAACCCACCAACTCAAGGAGGTCGAGAATCCCTGCCAGGACGCGAAGATCCGCGACCTGCTGGCCAAGACTCGCCGGGCCTACGGCAAGCGTGGCGACCTGCCCCGGAAGAAGGACGCGCTGACGAAGGACCCGCTGATGGCCATGCTGGAAACCTGCGACCTGTCAACGCTCAAGGGCCTGCGGGACCGCGCCCTGCTTCTTTTCGCGTTCGCCAGCGGCGGGCGGCGCCGTTCGGAAGTTGCCGGCGCCGACATGAAGCACCTGCGGCGGCACGGGGTGTCGTCGTTCACGTTCGTGCTGGCCCACTCCAAGACCAACCAGCACGCGGCGGACCGGCCGGAAAACTACAAACCCATCGCCGGCATGGCCGGAGAAGCCCTGCAGGCCTGGGTGGAAGCCGCGCGCATCACGGAGGGGCCGGTGTTCCGGCGGGTATTGAAGGGCGGCAGGCTGGCGGGTGCGCTGTCCCCTGCCGCGGTGCGCGACATCGTCAAGGAACGCGCGCGGGCCGCCGGGCTGTCCGAGGACTACTCCGCGCATTCGCTGCGGTCGGGCTTCGTCACCGAGGCGGCGTCCCAGAACGTGCCCCTGGCCGACACGATGGCCATGACGGGGCACCGCAGCGTTGCGACCGTCATGGGGTATTTCCGTTCGACCGGGTCGAGCCAGGCGGCCCATCTGCTCGACCCCAAGGCACCGCCCGACCGGTCCTGAATTTGCCCCGCACAATGCAGGCATGAATTCCGGCTCCCTGCTTCCCCGCGCCTGGATGCGACTGCCCTCCGGCGCGCACCTCGACCTGATCGATCCGGACCCTGGCGCGTGGACCGACAGGGACCTGGCGGTGCGGCTGTCGCGCACGGCCCGCTGGGGCGGCGAGTCGGCGTGGCCGCTGCCGTTGTCGGTCGCGCAGCATTCGCTGCTGGTGCTGGAGCTCCGGCGAGCCGTCGCTCCGGGGCCGCTGAGCGCCGGGGAAGAACTGCAGGAAATCCTGCACGACGCGGAAGAAGGTTTCCTGGGGTTCGATTGCATCTCGCCGCTGAAGGCCGTGCTGGGCGAACCCTTCCGCGCCGTGGCGGACCGGCTCATGCAGGCGGTCGCGCAGCGCTACGGTTTGCCGGACTGGACGCCGGAGGGCCACCGGCTGCACAAGGCGGCGGATCTGGCCGCCGCAGCCACCGAGGCCGTGCATTGCGTAGGCTGGACGCATGGCGAGGTACGCGACATTCTGCGCATCGATGCGCCCGTGATGGGCATCGACCCGCTGGCGGCCCGATACGGCGACACACCCTGGGAGCCCTGGCCGCTCGACGTAGCGGCCGAGCGCTTTCATGCCGCACTGCAGGATGCACTGGCCCGGCGCAATGCACAGAGGGCAGGCGCCTGCCGAGAGCATCTATTTGGCGCCTCGCCGAAGCGATGACCCGATGGCTTCACGCCGTGGCCAGCCGCTCTTTCGCCAGTTTCGAGCCTTCCGCCAGCGCCTGGAGCTTGCGCCACGCCACGTCGCGCCCCATCGGGGCCAGTCCGCAATTGGTGCATGGAAACAGCCGCTCCTTCGGCACGAACTCGAGGGCGCGGCCGATGGTGTCGGCCACCTCCTCCGGCGTCTCGACCACGTCGCTCGCCACGTCGATCACACCGACCATCACGTCCTTGCCGGCCAGCAGCCGCATCAGGTCGGGCGGCACGTGGGAATGGATGCATTCCAGGCTCACCTGATCGATGCGGCTTCGGGCCAGCGCGGGGAACACCGTCTCGTACTGGCGCCATTCGTCGCCCAGCGTGCTCTTCCAGTCGGTATTGGCTTTGATGCCGTAGCCGTAGCAGATGTGCACGGCCGTCGTGCAGGTCAGTCCCTGCGCCGCGCGCTCGAGCGCCTGCACGCCCCAGTCGGCAGCATCCTTCATGTACACATTGAAGGCGGGCTCGTCGAACTGGATGATGTCCACGCCATCGGCCTGCAGGGCGAGCGCTTCCTGGTTGAGCAGTTCCGCGAACGCGAAAGCCATTTTCACCTTGTCGCCGTAGAAGCGGTCCGCCACGGTATCGACGATGGTCATCGGGCCCGGCAGGGTGAATTTCAGCTTCTTTTTCGTGTGGGCGCGCGCCAGCTGCGCCTCGAAGGCGTGCACGCGGCCTTTCAGGCGCAGGCTCGAGACCACCTGCGGCACCATCGCGTCGTAGCGGTTGTCGCGGATGCCCATCTTCACCTTGTGCTCGAAGTCGATGCCTTCGACCTGCTCGAGGAAGCCGTGCACGAAGTGCTGGCGCGACTGCTCACCGTCGCACACGATGTCCAGGCCCGCGTCTTCCTGGGCCTTGATCCACAGCAGCGTCGCGTCGGCCTTGGCCTGGCGCAATGCCTCGCCCTCGGCCCTCCACTGGGGCCAGAGCTTGTGGGTTTCGGCCAGCCAGGCGGGCTTCGGGAGGCTGCCGGCAATGGAGGTTTCGAACATCGGGGGGGAATCCTTTCAAATAAAGAGAAATGGTCGGGGCGGGCGGCATTCAGAGCGGGCAGGCGGCCGCCCATCGGTCCAGCACGTTCCTGTACGGCTTGATGAAGTGCTCCTCCGCGAACCTGCCCTGCTGGACCGCCAGCTGGCTGCGCTCGACCCGGTCATACACGATCTGCGTCAGCGAGTAGTCCTGGTTTTTCAGGCTCGGTCGATAGAGCGCGCCGGCGGCCGAGTTGGCGTTGTAGATCTCCGGGCGGTAGATCTTCTGGAACGTCTCCATGGTGCTGATGGTGCCGATCAGTTCCAGAGGCGTGTAGTCGTTCGGCAGGTCGCCGTGGAAGTAGAACGCCAACGGTGCCACGCTATTCGGGGGCATGAAGAAACGGACCTGCATCCCCATCTTGGCGAAATACCGGTCGGTCGAGGACAGCTCGTCCTGTCGGTACTCGATGCCCAGCACGGGATGCCGGTTGCCGGTCCGCTCGTACGTCCTGCTGGTGGACACGCTGATGCAGATGACGGGTGGCTTGCTGAAGTGCTGGCTGTAGGCGTCCGATCGGGCGAACTGCTTGAACAGCTTTCCATGCAGGTCCCCGAAGTCGTCCGGGGTGCCGAACTCCGCACGATCGGCGTTGTAGTCCGGCAGCAGGACGCTGAAGTCGTAATCGCGGACATACGAGGAAAAATTGTTCCCCGCGATGCCGTCGATGCGTTGGTTCGTCTGCCTGTCGAGCATGCTGGTCTTCAGGATCTCGATCAACGGGAACGTGCCGTTGCCGCCGGCGGCGCCGATGCGCATCTCGACGGAGACGATCTCCAGCGCGACGGCATAGCGATCGCCCGCCGGGTTGTCCCAGTGCGCGAGGTCATTGAAGCGGTTGTCGATCATCCTGAGCGTGTTGCGCAGGTTCTGCCGGCGGTTCGGTCCCCGGGCCAGGTTCGCGAAGTTCGTGGTGATGCGCGTGCTGTCCGATGGCTGGTAGTCCTCATCGAAACAGATGCTCTTGAGCGTGAATTGGAGTTCCTGGTGCATCGCAGTTCCAGTGGGCAGGTTCTTGGGTGATGGGTGGGTTCATGCTTCAGGCTTCGGCCAGCTCTTCCATCGGGAGGGGCCTGGCTGCGCGCGCCAACCCCAGCAACGGCAATGCCCTTTCGACGGCCAGCCTCGCCCGCTCCGCCAGGGCTTCGTCCCGTAGCCGGTAGTCCAAGAAGTCCTTGTCGGTCGCATAGACGCCGAGCGGCAGCGTACGCGCCTGGAAGAAGCTGAACAGCGGCCGCAGCTGGTGCTCGATCACCAGCGCATGGCGCTCGCTGCCGCCGGTGGCCGCCAGCAGGACGGGCTTGTCGATCAGGGCGTCCTGGTCGATGAAATCGAAGAAGTGCTTGAACAGGCCGCTGTAGGAGCCGCGGTACACCGGTGTCGCCACTACCAGGACATCGGCCTGTTCGACGGTCGCGAGCTCCCGCTCCACCGCATCGGGCAGCTCGGTCCGGCGGACCGCGCCCGCGAACTGCGGTGCGAGCCGGCCCAGCTCGACCAGGTGCTGTTCGCAAGGTACGTCCTGCGCGATCAGGTCCAGCAGGTGCTCTGCCAGCGTGGCGGTCCTGGAGGGAGATTGCAGCCCGCCGGAGACTGCGGCCAGGCGAAGTGGGCGCGTCATGTTTTTCCTTCCTGTGAATGCTTCGATGGGGGATGCTATGGATCTCAACCAATGAAGTAAAATGGTTTTATTTCAACAATCCATGAATCAGGATCATTGAAATGCTTGAGCGCATCCACCTCAGCATCGTCCAGCAGGTCGAGAAACAGGGGTCCTTGACGGCCGCCGCGGGCGTGCTGAACCTCACCCAGTCGGCCCTGAGCCACAGCATGAAAAAACTGGAGCAGCAGCTGGGCACCGATGTCTGGCTGCGCGAAGGCCGCAGCCTGCGCCTGACGCAGGCGGGCCAGTACCTGCTGGCGGTGGCCAACCGGGTGCTGCCGCAACTCCATCTTGCCGAAGAGCGGCTGGGCCAGTTCGCGCAGGGCGAGCGCGGCGCGCTGCGCATCGGCATGGAATGCCATCCTTGCTACCAGTGGCTGCTCAAGGTGGTTTCGCCCTACCTGGCCGCGTGGCCCGACGTCGATGTGGACGTCAAGCAGAAGTTCCAGTTCGGCGGCATCGGCGCCCTCTTCGGCTACGAGATCGACCTGCTGGTCACGCCCGATCCGCTGTACAAGCCCGGCCTGAAGTTCGAGCCCGTGTTCGACTACGAGCAGGTGCTGGTCGTGGCCGGGAACCATCCCCTGGCTTCGGCGGCCTGGGTGAAACCGCAGCAACTGACCGGGGAGGTGCTCATCAGCTACCCGGTGGATATCGAGCGCCTGGACATCTACAACCAGTTCCTGCTGCCGGCGGGCGTCACGCCCCGGCGCCACAAGGCCATCGAGACCACCGACATCATGTTGCAGATGGTGGCCAGCGGCCGCGGCGTGGCCGCCCTGCCGCGCTGGCTGGTCGAGGAATACGCGGCCAGGATGGACGTGGTGCCCGTGCGGCTGGGGGCGCGCGGCATCGCCAAGCAGATCTTCCTGGGCGCGCGCGAGGCAGAAACCGCCATCGACTATGTCCGGGCCTTCATCGAACTGGCGCGCCAGCCTGCCGTTCAGGTGTAGCGCTTCTCCAGCGCATCCCATTCGGGCTTGCCCACCAGGCGCTGGCGCTCGGCGAACGGGGTGACGAGTCCGCCCGATTCCTGCACTTCCCGTTCGTCGCGCAGCACTGTCAGGGCCTTCTGCATGCCTGCCACGGCGCCCTGCAGGGCGGCGTTGGCGTAGAGGACGATGCCGAAGCCCATCTCGCCCAGTTGCCCGGCGTCGAAGATGGGCGTCCGGCCGCCGATCACCATGTTCATGAGCTGGGGTTTGGACAGGCGTCGCGGCAGCGCGCGCACCTCTTCGGCCTGCGTCACGGCCTCGACGAACAGGATGTCCGCACCCGCCTCGGCGAATTTCTGAGCGCGCTCCACGGCGGCCTCGAACCCGTGCGTGGCAGCGGCATCGGTGCGCGCCATGATGAGCAGGTCGGGGTCGCGGCGCGCATCGACGGCGGCCTTGATCTTGCTGACGGCCTCTTCGGTGCCGATCACCTCCTTGCCCGAGAAATGGCCGCAGCGCTTGGGCGCGACCTGGTCCTCGAGCTGGATGCAGTCGGCTCCCGCGCGCTCCAGCGTGCGCACGGTGTGCACCACGTTCAGCGCGTTGCCGAAGCCGGTGTCGGCATCCACGAGCAGCGGTACCTCCACCGCATCGCGGATGCGGGCCGTGTGGTCGGCGATCTCGGCCAGGCCCATGAAGCCCTGGTCGGGCATGCCGAACCACATGTTGGTCACGCCGGCGCCGGTGACATAGATCGCCTTGAAGCCCAGGTCGGCGATCACCCGGGCAGAGAGCGCGTTGAAGGCGCCGGGCACGAGCAGGCCGCTGCGTGCCTCGACGAGTTGCTTGAGTTGTTTGCGGGTGGACATAAGGTGTGTTCCGGCAGGTTCAGAAGCTGTCGCCGGGCAGTCGCACCCAGCCTTCCATCAGTACGCGGGCGCTGCGGCTCATGAGGGCCTTGGTGACCGTCCATTGGCCGTTATCCTGCCGGGCCTCGGCCCCCACGCGCAGCGTGCCGGAAGGATGGCCGAAACGGACCGCATTGCGCGTGCCGCCGCCGGCGGCCAGGTGGACCAGCGTGCCGGGCACGGCCGCCGCCGCGCCGATGGCCACGGCCGCCGTGCCCATCATGGCGTGGTGCAGCCGGCCCATGGACAGGGCCCGCACCAGCAGGTCCACCTCTCCCGCCTGCACGGGCTTGCCGCTGGACGCCACGTAGTCCGCGGGCGGCGCCACGAAAGCGATCTTCGGTGTGTGCTGGCGTGTCGCGGCCTCGTTCACGTCCTTGATGAGGCCCATCTTCACGGCGCCCCAGGCGCGGATGCGCTCGAAGCGCGCCAGCGCGGCCTTGTCCTCGTTGATCGCGCCCTGCAACTCCCTGCCGGTGCAGCCGATGTCCTGCGCGTTCAGGAAGATGGTGGGAATGCCCGCGTTGATGAGCGTGGCGCGGAAGGTGCCCACGCCCGGCACATCCAGGTCGTCCACCACATTGCCGGTCGGGAACATGGCGCCGCCCTCCCCTCCTTCTCCCCCCTCGTCCGCCGGATCCAGGAATTCGATGGGTATTTCGGCCGCCGGGAAGGTCACGCCGTCCAGCTCGAACCCGCCCGTCTCCCGTACCTGCCCATGGGCGATGGGCACATGCGCCACGATGGTCTTGCCGATGTTGGCCTGCCAGATCCGCACGGTGCATGCCCCGTTTTCCGGGATGCGCGCCTGGGCGATCAGCCCGCTCGCGATCGCGAAAGGGCCGACGGCAGCCGACAGGTTGCCGCAATTGCCGCTCCAGTCCACGAAGGCACTGTCGATGGAGACCTGCCCGAACAGGTAGTCCACATCGTGGCCGGGCCGCGATGATGGCGCGAGGATCACTGCCTTGGAGGTGGACGAGCTGGCCCCGCCCATGCCGTCGATCTGCTTGCCGTAGGGGTCGGGGCTGCCGATCACGCGCAGCAGCAGCGCGTCGCGGGCGGCGCCGGGTTGCCGGGCGGCCTCGGGCAGGTCCTGCAGGCGGAAGAACACACCCTTGCTGGTGCCGCCACGCATATAGGTGGCGGGAATCCTGATCTGCGGTGCGAAAGCCATCTACGCTCCTGTGGGTTGGTTCGCGAGAAAGTCCTGCGCGAAGCGCTGCAGGACCCCGCCCGCTTCATACACCGAGGCTTCCTCGGCCGTATCCAGCCGGCAGGTCACGGACACCTGCACCGTCTCGCCATTCCTGCGGTGGATGACCAGCATGAGCTCGGCGCGCGGGCTGCGTTTGCCGGCCACGTCGTAGGTCTCGGTGCCGTCCAGGCCCAGCGTGAGGCGGTTCACGCCCGGCTTGAATTCCAGCGGCAGCACGCCCATGCCGATCAGGTTGGTGCGGTGGATGCGCTCGAAGCCTTCGGCCACCACCGTCTCCACGCCCGCCAGGCGCACGCCCTTGGCGGCCCAGTCGCGGCTCGACCCCTGGCCGTAGTCGGCACCCGCAATGATGATCAGCGGCTGGCGGCGGTTCAGATAGGTCTCGATGGCCTCCCACATCCGTGTCACCCGGCCGTCGGGTTCGATGCGGGCCAGCGAACCCTGTCGGACCTGGCCGCCGACCACCGCCATCTCGTTGACGAGCTGCGGATTGGCGAAGGTGGCGCGCAGGGCCGTGAGGTGGTCCCCCCGGTGTGTCGCATAGGAGTTGAAGTCTTCCTCGGGCAGGCCCATCTGGCGCAGGTACTCGCCGGCCGCGCTGTCCGGCAGGATGGCGTTCGACGGCGACAGGTGATCCGTCGTGACGTTGTCCGGCAGCAGCGCCAGCGGGCGCATGCCCTTGAGCGTGCGCGGGAAGGCCGCCAATGCGCCCACGCCCTCCGTGTCCCAGTACGGCGGACGGCGGATGTAGGTGGACTGGGGGCGCCAATCGTACTGCGGCGCAGCCTTTTTGCCATCGTCCACGCGGATCGCGAACATGGGTTCATAGACGGCACGGAACTGCCCGGGCTTGACGGCCCGGGCAACGATCGCGTCGATTTCCTCGTCGTCGGGCCAGAGGTCCTTCAGGCGGATGTCATTGCCGTCCACCACCGCGAGCACGTCGTTCTCGATGTCGAAGCGCACCGTGCCCGCGATCGCGTAGGCCACCACCAGCGGCGGCGAGGCGAGGAAAGCCTGCTTCGCACAGGGATGGATGCGGCCGTCGAAGTTGCGATTGCCCGAGAGCACCGCCGTGGCGTACAGGTCGCGGTCGACGATCTCCTGCTGGATCCGGGGATCGAGGGCGCCGCTCATGCCGTTGCAGGTCGTGCAGGCGAAGGCGACGATGCCGAAGCCCAGTGCCTCCAGGTCGCCCAGCAGCCCGGCTTCCTTCAGGTACAGCTCCACGGCTTTCGATCCGGGCGCGAGCGAAGTCTTGACCCAGGGCTTGCGCACCAGGCCCAGGCGGTTGGCGTTGCGCGCCAGCAGCGCGGCGGCGATCACATTGCGCGGGTTGCTGGTGTTGGTACAACTGGTGATGGCCGCGATGATGACGGCACCGTCCGGCATCCGGCCCTCGGCCTCCTCGGCGCGGGCCCTCTCGAGCTGGCTGGCGCCGGCGACGCCGCGGTCCACCAACGCCGAGGTGGGCAGGCGGCGGTGCGGGTTCGAGGGCCCGGCCATGTTGCGCACGACGGTCGAGAGATCGAAGTGCAATACGCGCTCGTACTGCGCGCCGCGCAGGCTGCCGGCCCAGAACCCGGCCGTCCGGGCATAGGTCTCGACCAGCTGCACCTGGCGTTCGTCGCGGCCCGTGAGGCGCAGGTAGTCCAGCGTCTGCTCGTCGATGGCGAACAGCGCGGCGGTGGCCCCGTACTCGGGGCACATGTTGGAGATGGTCGCGCGGTCGCCGACCGACAGGCTTTCGGCGCCTTCGCCGTGGAATTCGACGTAGGCCCCCACCACCTTTTCCCTGCGCAGGAACTCGGTCAGCGCCAGCACGATGTCGGTGGCAGTGATGCCCGGCTGGCGCCGGCCCGTGAGCTGCACGCCCACGATGTCGGGCAGGCGCATCCAGGAGGCACGTCCCAGCATCACGTTTTCGGCCTCCAGACCGCCCACGCCGACGGCGATTACGCCCAGCGCATCGACGTGCGGTGTATGGCTGTCGGTGCCCACGCAGGTGTCGGGGAAGGCCACGCCATCCTGAACGTACACGACCGGCGACATCTTCTCCAGATTGATCTGGTGCATGATGCCGTTGCCCGCCGGGATCACGTCGACGTTGGCGAAGGCCTTCTTCGTCCATTCGATGAAGTGGAAACGGTCCTCGTTGCGGCGCTCCTCGATCTCGCGGTTCTTGCGGAAGGCGTCGGGGTCGAAGCCGCCGCACTCCACCGCCAGTGAGTGGTCCACCACCAGTTGCACCGGCACGACCGGGTTCACGGCTGCCGGGTCGCCCCCCTGCTCAGCGATCGCGTCGCGCAGGCCGGCCAGGTCCACCAGCGCGGTCTGGCCCAGGATGTCGTGGCATACCACGCGCACCGGGAACCAGGGGAAGTCGGTCTCGCGCCGGCGCTCCGCCAGTTGGCGCAGGTAGCCGCCGAGCCGGGCGGGATCGGCGCGGCGCACGAGGTTCTCGGCGTGCACGCGCGCGGTATATGGCAGCCCGTCCCAGGCGCCCGGCTGGATGGCCTCGACGGCCTCTCGTGCGTCGAAGTAATCGAGATCCGTGCCCGGCAGAGGTTTGCGATGTTGTCTGTTCATCATGGGGAAAATCGGAAGCCAGGAAGGCCCGAGCCTGAAGGCAGGCTCAATTGCGCGAGTCGATGGGAACGAACTTCTGGTCCTCCGGACCGGTGTAGTTGGCGCTGGGCCGGATGATCTTGTTGTCCACGCGCTGCTCGATCACGTGCGCGGCCCAGCCGCTGGTGCGCGCGATCACGAACAGCGGCGTGAACATCGCCGTGGGCACGCCCATCATGTGGTAGCTCACGGCACTGAACCAGTCCAGGTTGGGGAACATCTTCTTCACTTCCCACATGAC
Organism: Paracidovorax cattleyae; assembly: GCF_900104515.1. Lineage (GTDB taxonomy): Bacteria > Pseudomonadota > Gammaproteobacteria > Burkholderiales > Burkholderiaceae_C > Paracidovorax > Paracidovorax cattleyae. The sequence goes on along the minus strand of NZ_FNJL01000028.1, from coordinate 12,570 downwards.
CGACTCCAGCCGCTCGGCGATGTCGTACATCTTGGTCGAGCCTGCCTCCTGCGAGAGCCGCCGGGCCACGCCCTTGATGACCACGTTGCGCGGGTCGCTCACCGTGTACACCGGGTGGCCGAAGCCGATCACCACCTCCCTGGCCTCGACACGGCGGCGGATGTCGGCTTCCGCCTCGTCGGGGTTGTCGTAGCGCTTCTGGATCTCGAACGCCACCTCGTTGGCCCCACCGTGCTTCGGGCCGCGCAGCGCGCCGATGGCCCCGGCGATGGCCGAATGCATGTCGCTGCCCGTCCCCGCGATCACGCGGGACGTGAACGTGGACGCGTTGAACTCGTGCTCGGCATACAGGTTGAGCGACGTGTGCATGGCACGCACCCAGGCCTCGCCGGGCTTCTCGCCGTGCAGCAGGTGCAGGAAATGGCCGCCGATGGAGTCGTCGTCGGTCTCCACGTCGATGCGCCGGCCGTTGTGGGTGAAGTGGTACCAATAGAGCAGCATCGATCCCAGCGAGGCCATGAGCCGGTCCGCGATGTCGCGGGCCCCGGGCAGGTGGTGGTCGTCCTTCTCGGGCAGGACGCAGCCCAGCACGGAAACGCCGGTGCGCATCACGTCCATGGGATGGGCCGCGGCGGGCAGCGACTCCAGCGCCCCGACCACGGCATCGGGCAGGCCGCGCAGGGCCTTCAACTTCGCCTTGTAGGCCTTCAGTTCGGCGCGCGTGGGCAGCGTGCCGTGCACCAGCAGGTGGGCGATTTCCTCGAACTCGCACACCTCCGCGATGTCCAGGATGTCGTAGCCGCGGTAATGCAGGTCGTTGCCGGTCTTGCCGACGGTGCAAAGCGCTGTATTGCCGGCGGTGACGCCGGAAAGGGCGACGGATTTCTTGGGCTTGAAGGTGGCGACATTGCCGGCCTCTGCGGTCGTGGTGCTCATGGTTGTGTCTCCAGGTTCAGGTAGGAACGGTCGATGGGCGCGGGACGGCCGGCGGTGTCCACCGCGACCATTGCGAACACCCCTTTGAGGACTTCTTCCGCGGGTATGCCCGGCAGGTCGGCCAGGCCCGTCACGCACACGGTCATGGAACTGCGGCCGATCCGGCTGACCCAGGCACGCAGCAGAAGCTGCTGCCCCACGGCCACAGGGGCCAGGAAGTCCACGCCGGTCACTCCCGCCATCACCACCTCGCGCTGTGCAAGGCTGCGTGCCGCCAGAAACGCAGCCTTCGCCAGCAACTGCAAGCCCTGGCCCGCGAACAGCGTGCCGTGGTGGTTGGCAAGCGCCGGCAGGACCAGTTCCCGCAGCTCGACCGTTCCTTGGGGTGTTGTCATGGTTCGCAATTTACGCAAAATGCCATCCCAATGACAGGGCTGAAAAAGCGAATTTTTGCGAATGCAATCGCCACGATTGCGAATACTGCGAACTCCTGAAAGACGCGCGATGAAGAAGACATTCATGGGTGTGAAGCTGCGCAAGCTGCGAGCCGAACGCGGGCTGTCGCAAATTGCCCTGGCGCAGGCGCTCGGGCTCTCTCCCAGCTACCTGAACCAGATCGAGCAGAACCAGCGACCGCTGACGGTGTCGGTGCTGCTGAAGATTCACAGAGTGCTCGGCGTCGATGTGCAGGAGTTTTCCGAGGACGAGGAGGCGCGGCTGGTGGCCGGGCTCCGGCAGGCGCTCGCGGGCGCCGCGGAGCCGGTCGCGCTGCCCGAACTGCAGGAGGTCGCGGCGCAAATGCCGGCGCTCGGGCGCGCCGTGCTGGCCCTGCACCACCGCCATCTCGAGGCCATGGAGCGCCTCGAGATGCTGTCGCTGCGCATCGGGGACGGGCGTTCGGACGCCGCGGAACCTGTGGCCATGCCCTTCGAGCGGGTCCGGGACTTTTTCTTCGCGCACCAGAATCATTTCGATGCGCTGGACCGGGCAGCCGAATCGCTGGCGGCCGGGGCGCACGCCGCAGGCGGGCGCCTCACCGACTGGCTCGTCCAGCGGCTCGGCCGGCACGGCGTGCGCGTGGAATGGGCGGACGACACGCAACAGACCAGGCGCAGCTTTTCTCCGCAGCGCCGGATCCTGCAGCTCGCGGCGGCACTGGACGATTCGCAGCGGGCCTTCCAGTTGGGCACCCAACTGGCGCTGCTGGAGCAGGCCGGCACCATCGATGAACTGGCCGGCGCGCCCGGGTTCGATGGCGATGCCGCATCGCGCAAGCTGGCCCGCATCGGTCTGGCCAATTACTTCGCTGGCGCCCTGCTCCTGCCCTATGGCCCCTTCCTGGAAGCCGCAGAAGCGCTGCGCTACGACATCGAGCTGCTGCAGCAGCACTTCCAGGTCGGCTTCGAGACCGTCTGCCACCGCCTCAGCACGCTCCAGCGGCCGGGCGCGCCCGGCGTGCCGTTCTTCTTCATCCGGGTGGACCGGGCGGGCAACATCTCCAAGCGGCAATCGGCCACGCATTTCCATTTCAGCCGCACGGGCGGCACCTGCCCGCTGTGGAACGTGTACGAGGCCTTCGGCCAGCCCGGGCGCATCCTGGCCCAGCTCTCGGCCATGCCGGACGGCCGGCGCTACCTCTGGATCGCACGCACGGTCTCGCGCGGGCAGCACGGCTACGGCTCGCCGCGCCAGGCTTTTTCCATCGGGCTCGGCTGCGACATACGGCATGCTTCCCGCCTCGTGTACGCCAAAGGCCTGGACCTGCAGGCCGCTGAAGCGGCCACGCCCATCGGCATGGGATGCAAGGTATGCGAGCGCGAAGCCTGCCCCCAGCGCGCGTTCCCGTACCTGGGCCGCGCGCTGAAGGTGGACGAACACCACAGCCGGTTCGCACCCTACGGGTTCGCGGGCTGAGCCCGCTACCATCGCGCCATGCAACTTTCCTCCATGCCCCCTTCCCTTCCCGGCGCGGTCTCCTTCGGCCACGCGGACCGCGTCTGCATCGTCACCGGAGGCGCCCAGGGCATCGGCGAAGCCTGCGCGCGGCGCTTCGCCCGCGAAGGCGCGCGGGTGGTCGTCGCCGACGTGGACGACGCGCGCGGCAGCGCCCTGGCCGCGGAGCTTCCGCAGGCGTTGTACCTACGCTGCGACGTGGGCGACAAGGCCCAGGTGGACGGGCTGGTCGCCCGCGTGCTGGAGGCCCACGGCCGCATCGACGTGCTGGTGAACAACGCCGGCATCTTCCGGGCGGCGGATTTCCTGGAAGTGAGCGAGGAGGACTTCGACGCGGTGCTGCGCGTGAACCTCAAAGGCTCCTTCCTGGTGGGCCAGGCGGTGGCCCGCGCGATGACGGCGGCGGGCCGCGGTGCCATCGTGAACATGAGCTCGGTGAACGGCGTGCTGGCCATCCCCACGATCGCCAGCTACAACGTGAGCAAGGGCGGCATCAACCAGCTCACGCGCGTGATGGCCCTGGCGCTGGCCGGCCGCGGCGTGCGGGTGAATGCGGTGGCGCCGGGCACCATCGCGACGGAACTGGCCGCGCAGGCCGTGCTCACCAGCGACGAGGCCCGCGCCCGCATCATGAGCCGCACGCCCATGGGCCGGCTGGGCGAGCCCGGCGAAATCGCCGACGTGGTGGCCTGGCTGGCCAGCGACGCCGCCAGCTATGTGACGGGCGAGATCGTCACGGTGGATGGCGGTCGCATGACGCTCAACTACACCGTACCCGTGGGGGGCTGAGCGCCGGGTTGTCGATCTCGCGGCACAATCGGCGCATGCGATTCCTCCACACGATGCTGCGCGTTGGCAACCTCCAGCGCTCGATTGATTTCTACACCCAGGTGCTCGGCATGCAACTGCTGCGCACGTCCGAGAACCCCGAGTACAAGTACTCGCTGGCGTTCCTGGGCTTCGACGGCGGCAACCCGGGCCAGGCCGAGATCGAACTCACCTACAACTGGGGCACCGAGAGCTACGACATGGGCTCGGCCTATGGCCACATCGCCCTGGGCGTGCCGGACGCCTACGCCGCCTGCGAGAAGATCAAGGCCGCGGGCGGCAACGTCACGCGCGAGGCCGGGCCGGTCAAGGGCGGCTCGACGGTGATCGCCTTCGTGACGGACCCGGACGGCTACAAGATCGAGCTGATCGAACGCAAGAGCGACGTGGGCGCCGGCACCGGCTTGCGCTGAAACGGTCCTTGAAGCCTCGGGGCACGCTTTACAGGGTGCGCCCCGCGTCGAGTGCCGGCGGACGCAGCAGATCCGCATTGACCCCCATCGCCTCGCTGGCGCGCTCGACCGCCTGCCAGAGCGGCGCCGGCATGCGCAGGATGTCCTCCGGCGAATCGGCCTGGGCGATCCAGGCGTCGATCTGGTGGTGCTGCTCGGGGGTGAGCAGCTCGAGGTTGAGCATCTCGTCGATGGTTTTCATGGCGACAGTATCGCCAACCGCGCGGGCCGGCGACATTTCCTTTCCTGCCGTCAGCGTGCCGGACGCAATGCCGCGGCGGCCCGGGCCAGTTCGGTGACGCCCGCCCAGTCGCCCGCGGCCAGCGCGTCGCCGGGCACCAGCCACGAGCCGCCCACGCACGCCACATTGCCCAGCGCCAGGAAGTCCGCCGCATTGCTCGGCTGGATGCCGCCCGTCGGGCAGAACACCACGTCGCCGAAGGGGCCCTGCCATGCCTTGAGCATGGCGAGGCCGCCGGCCTGCACGGCGGGGAAGAACTTCAGGGCGTTGAAACCCTCTTCCTGCGCCATCATGATCTCGCTGCCGGTGGCCACGCCGGGCAGCAGCGGCAGGCCCAGGTCGCGGCAGGCGCGGCCCACGGCGGGCGTGAAGCCAGGGCTCACGGCGAAGCGCGCGCCCGCCCGGGCGGCCGCCTGGGCATCGGCCGCGCTGCGCACCGTGCCGGCGCCGACCACGGCCTCGGGCACGTCTTTGGCGATGGCTTCCATGCAGGCCAGGGCCTGGGGCGTGCGCAGCGTCACCTCCAGCATGCGGATGCCGCCGGCCACCAGCGCGCGGGCCATGGGCACGGCATGCGCCACGTCGGTCAGCACGATGACCGGGATCACCGGTGCGTCGCGCATCACGTCCTGCGCGGTCAAAGCATTGCGTTCGTTCACAGCCATGTGCAGGCTCCTTCTTCCGCGCTGAGCGCATTGCGCCGGAATCCGGCAAACAGTTCGCGGCCCCAGCCGTGGGCGTCGGCCCGGGCCAGTTCATCGGGCCGGGTGGCCGGCTCGCGCGCCGCCCACTCCGCGGGTTCCACCAGCGCGTTCAGCGTGCCGGCCACGGCGTCGAGCCGCACCAGGTCGCCATCGCGCAGGCGTGCCAGCGGGCCGCCCGCCAGGGCCTCGGGCGAGACGTGGATGGCGGCAGGCACCTTGCCGGACGCACCGCTCATGCGGCCGTCGGTGACCAGCGCCACGCGGTAGCCCTTGCCCTGCAGCACCGCCAGCGGCGGCGTCAGCTTGTGCAGCTCGGGCATGCCGTTGGCGCGCGGGCCCTGCCAGCGCACCACGCAGACCAGCCCGTGCGACGGGTGCGATTCGCAGGCCCGGTCCAGCTCGCCGGCCTGGAACGCCTTCTGCAGTTCGGCCTGCGATCCGAAGACGCGCGCGGGCGCCTCGACCACGTGCCGGTCTTCCGGCACGGCGGACACCTTGATCACGCTGCGGCCCAGGTTGCCTTCGAGCAGCTTGAGGCCGCCGGTCGGGCTGAACGGTGCGTCCGCGGGGCGCAGCACGCCGTCGTCGCCGCTGGCACCGATGGGCGCCCACGACAGCCGCCCTGCTCCGGGCGCGGCGGCGTCTTCCACCGGCAGCCGGGTGTATTCGCGCAGGCCGCCGGGCCGCACGGTGAGCACATCCTCGTGCATCAGGCCGGCGTCCAGCAGTTCGCGGATCACATAGCCCGGGCCGCCCGCGGCCTGGAACTGGTTCACGTCGGCGCTGCCGTTGGGATAGACGCGCGCCAGCAGCGGCACGACGGCCGACAGGGCCGCGAAATCGTCCCAGCCGATGGCGATGCCCGCGGCGCGGGCCACAGCCACCCAGTGGATCAGGTGGTTGGTGGAGCCGCCGGTGGCCAGCAGCGCCGCCATGGCGTTGACGATGCAGCGCTCGTCCACGATGCGGCCGATGGGCGCGCACGGCGCGCCGGGCTGGCCGAGCACGGCGCGGGCGGCCTCTCGGGTGAGTTCGGTGCGCAGCGCCTCGCCGGGGTTCACGAAAGCGGTGCCGGGCACATGCAGGCCCATGGCCTCCATCAGCATCTGGTTGCTGTTGGCCGTGCCGTAGAAGGTGCAGGTGCCCTCGCCGTGGTAGGCCGCGGATTCGGCGGCCAGCAGCTCATCGCGGCCGACCAGGCCCTGCGCGGCCTGCTCGCGCACCTTGGCCTTGGCATTGTTGGACAGGCCCGAGGTCATCGGCCCGGCCGGCACGAACACCGTGGGCAGGTGGCCGAAGTGCAGCGCGCCGATCAGCAGGCCGGGAACGATCTTGTCGCACACGCCCAGCATCAACGCGGCGTCATAGACGTCGTGGGAGAGCGAGACAGCCGTAGCCATCGCGATCACGTCGCGGCTGAAGAGCGACAGCTCCATGCCGGGCGTGCCCTGCGTGACGCCGTCGCACATGGCCGGCACACCACCGGCCACCTGGGCCGTGGCGCCGTGTTGCCGGGCGACGTCCTTGATGAGGTCGGGATAGTGGCGCAGCGGCGCGTGGGCCGATAGCATGTCGTTGTAGGCATTGACGATGCCGATGTTGCGCGCGCGCTCGGCGACGACGCGGAACTTGTCGTTGCCCGGCATGCCCGCGAAGGCGTGGGCGACGTTGGCGCAACCCAGGCGGTCGGCGCCGCGGTCGCGCTGCGCATGGGCATCGAGCTGGGCGAGGTAGGCCGCGCGCGTGGGCGCGCTGCGCTCGCGGATGCGTTCGGTGACGGAGTGGACGGTATCGTGGAGTGGCATGGCGGTGTGTGGGGCGGTGCCTTGCAGGATCGACGTGGGAAGGGGACGGGAAAACGTGCGAGGGGCCGCGGCTCCCCTGCCAGGAATCGTACGCCTTTCGTATGACCCGCGAGTGTAGGCCGGTGCGATGGCCGCGGCCGCATGCGGCCGCAACGTGCGACCAGCTCGTGCGCGCCTTTCCCCGCCCACGCCGCTGCGCCTTACTGGCCGCCGCGGGCCTGCTTGACGGCCGCCTGCACCGCGTCCCAGGTTTCCTGGCCCACGGACTTGGCGATGCCGGCGTTCACCGAGGTGAGCTTATCGCGCATGCGGTTGGCTTCGGCTGCGGGCAGTTCGTTGACCTGCATGCCCTTGGCCTTCAGGTCGGCCAGGGCCTGGGCGGCTTCCTCGCGCGTGTCCTTGCGTTCGAAGTCGCGGCTCTTCACGGCGGCGTCCTGCAGCACCTTCTTCTCGGCGGGGCTGAGGGTGTCCCACCACTTCTTGCTCACCGTGACGATCCACGGGCTGTAGACGTGGTTGGTGACGGTGAGGTACTTCTGCACTTCGTAGAACTTGCTCGACACCACGGTGTTGAACGGGTTCTCCTGGCCATCGACGGCGCGCGTCTCCAGTGCGGTGAACAGCTCGGAGAACGGCAGCGGCACGGCGTTGGCGCCCAGGGCCTTGAAGCTGTCGAGGAATACGTTGTTCTGCATCACGCGCAGCTTGATGTCGCCCATGTCTTCCAGTTTGGTGACGGGACGCTTGCTGTTGGTGAGGTTGCGGAAACCGTTCTCCCAATAGACCAGGCCGACCATGCCCTTGGGTTCGAGCCTGGCCTTCACCTTCTCGCCCACGGGGCCGTCGAGCACCGCGTCGGCCTCCTTCACGTTGGCGAAGAGGAAGGGCGTATCCCAGACGGCCATCTCGGGCACGATGCCGACCAGGGTGGCGGTGGAGCCCACCATCATCTCCTGCGCGCCGCCGATGAGCGCCTGCTGCATCTGCGTGTCCGAGCCCAGCGAGGCGTTGCCGATGGCGCGCACTTTCATCTTGCCGCCCGTGGCCTTCTCGACTTCCTGGGCGAAGAAGCGCACGGCGCGGCCCTGGTTGGAGTTGTCCACCAGGCCGAAGCCGAAGCGCACGATACGCGGCTTGAAATCCTGGGCCTGGGCGACAGACGCGCCGCTGGCGGCGATGGCGGCCACGAGCGTGGCGAGGGCGAAACGGATGCGCATGGTTTGTCTCCTGGAATGAATGGAAGGGATGCGGAATACGGCTCAGTGGAGCCAGCGCAGTGGCCCGGTCACCATCTGCGGGAAAAGCACGAAGAGGATCAGCAGCAGCACGTACACCAGCAGGAACGGCGTGGTGCCGCGGATGACGGTCTCCATGCGCAGCCGGCCCACGCCGGCCACCACGTTCTGCACGGTGCCCACGGGCGGCGTGATGAGGCCGATGCATCCCACATAGATGAACATGAAGCCGAAGTACACCGGATCGATGCCGGCCTTGACGGCGAGCGGCACGCACACGGGGCCGAAGATCAGGATGGTGGGCGTGAGGTCCATGGCCGTGCCCACCACCAGCAGGAACAGCATCATGAGCGCCATGAACAGCACGGGGTGGCCCATCACGCCCGCGAAGCTGTCGGCCAGCAGGTTGGGCAGGTCGGCCAGGGTGATCATGTAGGCGGTGACGGTGGCCGCGCCGCAGAGGAACATCACCACCGCGGTGGTCTTGCCCGCAGCCAGAAAGACCTCGTAGAGCCGGGCCCAGCTCATTTCGCGATAGACGAACATCGAGACGATGAGCGCATACACCGCAGCCACCACGGCGGCCTCGGTGGGCGTGAAGATGCCGCCCTTGAGCCCGCCCAGGATGATGACCGGCATCATCATGGCCCAGAAGCTGTGCAGCAGCGCGCGCAGGCGCGCCCCCCAGGCCACGCGCTCCATGGCCGGCAGCTGGTGCTTGCGGGCGATCCACCACCAGGCGAGGATGAGGAAGACGCCCATCATCAGGCCCGGGAACACGCCCGCCAGGAAGAGCTTGCTGATGGAGGTGTTGGTGGTCACGCCGTAGATCACGAACGGCATCGAGGGCGGGATGATCGGCGCGATGATGCCTCCGGAGGCCAGCAGGCCGGCGCTGTAGCTGGCCGGGTAGTTCTGCTGGCGCATCATGGGCAGCAGGATGGTGGCGAGCGCCGCCGTGTCGGCGATGGCCGAGCCGCTCATCGACGCGAGCAGCACTGCCGCGCCGATGGCCACGAAGCCCAGGCCGCCGCGGATGTGGCCGACGAAGGCGCGCGCCAGATCGATGATGCGGCGCGAGAGCCCGCCCGCGTTCATCAGCTCGCCGGCCAGGATGAAGAACGGCACCGCCAGCAGCGGAAAGTTGTCGAAGCCCGCCTGCAGGTTCTGCGCCAGCAACTGGGAATCGAAGAAGTCCAGGTGCCACATCAGGGCGACACCGGTGAGTATCAGCGCCTGGGCGATCGGCATGCCGATGGCCATGCCGCCGATGAGCACGCCCAGGAAGATGAGGGTGACGACCATGGGACGGCTCCTTCACTCGATCGTGGCGTCGCCGCCCGCATCGTCGCCGGCGGGGCGGCCACGCACGAGTTCGAGCACCAGGGCCACCAGCAGTCCGGCCGCCAGCACGAGGGTGGCGGCGGCGCCCAGCGCCAGCGGGTAGCCCAGCACGGTGCTGTAGCTCTCCATGCCTGCCACCACCTGTTCCCACGACCCCTTGAGCAGCAGCACCATGCACAGCGCCACCAGAGCCTGGCTCACCCGGAACAGCGCCTTGCGCGGCGCGCCCGCGAGGCGCGCGGTGAGCATGTCGAAGCCCAGGTGCTTGCCTTCGAAGGCGGCCACGATGGAGCCCACGGCCACCAGCCAGACGAACAGCAGCCGGGAGATTTCCTCGTACGAGACGATGCTGGTGCCGAACGCATAGCGCAGCACCACGTTCACGAACACGGCCACGACCATGCCGGCCAGGGCCGCCACCATGCAATGTTCCGCGATGCGCTGGAGCGCCGGTTTGCGCCGCGCGGGTGCGCCCGCGCCGGGGTGGTCGTTCATGGGGTGTCTCCGGAAGAGGCCGGCGCGGACGAAGCGCCGGTGGTATGGGAATTCGGGGCGGCCGCGCTGTCGCCGCCCATCCAGTGCGCGATGGCGCTGCCCAGGTCGTGGATGGGGCGCGTGGCGTCCAGCGCCAGCACGCCGGGTTCGCCGCGCGGCGATTCCAGCGTGGCGAACTGGTCGGCCACGAGCGTGGGCGAGAAGAAGTGTCCCGGCCGGTGGCTGACCCGCGCGAGCGCCTGGTCGTAGTCCAGCTCCAGGAAGGCGAAGCGCAGCCCTGGCGCGGCGGCGCGCAGGGGGTCGCGATAGCGGCGGCGCAGGGCCGAGCAGGTCAGCACGATGCCCCCCTGCTCCGCCCCATCGCTGGGGTGGACGGCATGCGCCAGCAGGCCGGCGAGCCGGTCCAGCCAGCCGGCCCGGTCCTCGTCGGTGAGCGGCTGGCCCGAGCGCATCTTGGCGACGCTCTCGGGGGAATGGTAGGCGTCGCCTTCGTGCAGGGTCCAGCCCAGCAGCGCGGCGGCCTCGGCTGCAACGCTGGACTTGCCGCAGCCGGAGACGCCCATCACCACCACGGCGGGCAGGTGTCTGCTCTGGATAGCGCTATCCGTTGAGTTCATAAAAATCGCGGAGGCCTCTTTTTGGAAGCCTGCCGCGTCGTCTCCGTCGAATGGATGAGATAAACCGCCTTGCCCTGTCGTTAACCCTGAGCAAGATAGCGCTATCCTAGAACACAATGGCACGCAGACCGATCCGGATTAACCCTTGAACGATTCCGCCCTGCCCCGCCCCCGACGGGCCCGCCGCGCCAGCGGACGCGTCACCCTGGACGACGTGGCCCGGCTGGCCGGCGTGAGCCCGATCACCGTGTCCCGCGCCCTGCGCCGCGAGCGCAGCGTGGACCCGGCCCTGGCCGAGCGCGTGCAGGCCGCCGCGCAGGAACTGGGCTATGTGCCCGACCCGGCCGCGCGCGCCCTCGCCTCGCAGCGCACCACCCAGGTACTCGTGCTGGTGCCCATGCTGTCGAACACGCTGTTCGTGGACCTGCTGGAAGCCGTGCACCGCACCCTGTTCCCGCAGGGCTTCCTGCCGCTGATCGGCGTGACCCACTACGACGCGGCCGAGGAAGAGGTGCTGCTGCGCACCTACCTGCCCCACCGGCCCGCGGGCCTGCTGGTGACCGGCTTCGACCGCAGCGAGGCGTCCCGGCAGTTGATCGCGCGCAGCGGCGTGCCGTGCGTGCATCTCATGGAAACCAGCGATGCGCCGGGTGTGCACTGCGTGGGCTTCTCCCAGCTGGAAGCGGGCGCCGCCATCACGCGCCACCTGCTGGAGCGCGGCCGGCGGCGCATCGCGTTCTGCGCCGCCCAGCTCGACCCGCGCACGCTGCAGCGCTCCGAGGGCTACCGCCGCACGCTGCGCGAGGCCGGGCTCTACGACCCGCTGCTGGAAACGCTGAGCCCCGAGGGCTCTTCCATCGGGCTCGGAGCACGCCTCTTCGAGGAAACGCTGCGGCGCGTTCCGGACGTGGATGCGATCTTCTTCTGCAACGACGATATCGCCCAGGGCGGCCTGCTGGCCGCGAGCCGCTGCGGCGTGCCGGTGCCGGACCGGGTGGCGGTGGCCGGCTTCAACGACCTGGCCGGCAGCGACCAGATGGTGCCGCCCCTCACCACCGTGCGCACCCCGCGCGGCGAGGTAGGCTGCGCCGGCGCCGCCATGCTGCTGGGGTTGATGCACGGGATACCGCCCGCACGGCACTGCGTGTCTCTTGACTACGAACTTGTCGTGCGCGGCAGCACCTGATTAGGTTTGGGCGCGGCCAAGATGTTGCTGGCGACGGCAGGATATCAGTCCAGGTCGAATCAACTGCCCCGCTGGGCAGAGTGACGTGCTCCCCTCTAGCCGTACCAACTGAATGGAAGTGAGGTCCGTCAACTTGGAGAATGACGGACATGAGGAAGAGTCGATTCACGGCAGCAGCAGATCATCGGTTTCCTGAAGCAGGCTGAGGCGGGCCCGGCGGTCAAGGAGGTCTGTCGGCAGGGCGGGTTCAGCGAGCCCACGTTCTACAAGTGGCGAGCCAAGTACGGCGGCATGAATGCCGAGGAAGCCCGGCGCCTGAAGGAGCTGGAGGTCGAGAATGCCCGGCTCAAGAAGCTGCTGGCCGAGGCCCATCTGGATCTCAAAGCCCTCAAGATCGGCTTCGGGGTAAAGCGCTAGGGAAGGTCTGCAAAACCCCATCACGGACTGGCGGGTGCAGTGAGCAGCAGGCAAGATGGCGGGCATGACGCAAGAGCAGCAGATGCTGGGGTTCGATCCCCTGCCCAAGAAGACCCGCAAGGAGATCTTCCTTGAAGAGATGAACCGGGTGGTGCCGTGGGCGGCGCTGGTGGCACTGATCCAGCCGCATGCGCGCGGAGCGCACCAGGCACTGGGTGGACGCCCGCCGTTCGCCGTGGAGACGATGCTGCGCATCCACTGCCTGCAACTGTGGTGGAACCTGAGCGACCCGGCCATGGAGGAGGAACTGCACGAACGCCCGCTGTACCGGGAGTTCGCGGGGCTCTCGGGGCGGGC
>NZ_FNJL01000027.1 GCF_900104515.1 Paracidovorax cattleyae | reverse complement strand
AAGCGCTTAAGCTAACCAGTACTAATTGCTCGTGCGGCTTGACCCTATAACTTTGACAACACCGTCAAGGTTGTTATGCCAAGTGACGCAATCAAACAAACAAGCTGATTCGCTCTATGAATTCGCCGTCCTGACCACAAACCAGGACAGCAACCCTTTATGCCTGATGACCATAGCAAGTTGGTCCCACTCCTTCCCATCCCGAACAGGACAGTGAAACGACTTTGCGCCGATGATAGTGCGGGTTCCCGTGTGAAAGTAGGTCATCGTCAGGCTCCTACAGCCCAATCCGCCCTCAGATCTTCATCGGTCTGAGGGCGTTTTGCTTTTTGCTTTTTGCTTTTGTATTCAAGCCGCTGCGCTTTTGCGCGCATGGCAGCCGCTGCACGTCGCAACGACGTGCCATCCGTTTCGGGCGGCGCAACAGTTTCTCCGCCTTGTACTTCCATTGCGGCCTTCGTGTCGCACCAGGAATGTGTGCGTCCGGAGCCAGGCGCATCCGCAACGGGCTTTGGCGCTGGCTACGGTACGATTGACGTGCGCGTCAACATGAGGCGATGCGCGCCCTCTGCCGTCCTCCTCATTTCTGCTGTCCCTGTCCATGGCTGTCACCTACACCATCAGCGATCTCGCCAAAGAGTTCGACCTCACGACGCGTGCGATGCGCTTCTACGAAGACATGGGGCTGCTGCAGCCCGAGCGCTCCGGGCCGGGAGGCCGCACCCGCATCTACTCTGCCAGGGACCGCACGCGGCTGCGATTGACGCTGCGTGCGAAGCGTCTGGGCCTGTCGCTGGCCGAGGCGAAGTCCATCATCGACCTGTATGACAGTCCCAGGGACACGGGTGTGCAGTTGCGGAAGTTCCTGGATGTGCTGGCGAGCCATCGGCAGCAGCTGGAGGAGCAGATGGCGGACCTGCAGGCCAACCTCGATGAGATCCGGGAACACGAAAGGGAGGCGCGCGCGCTCCTATCCAAGGTGGAGAAATCCGCCAACGGCCGGAATGCTTCATAATTGACGTTTACGTAAACGTCATTGCGTTTGCCGTGCTGCATGCCTTGGCCGGATGCAAGGCGACGGCAGCCTTTGCCACCATTCAAGGAGACACCCTATGAGCATTTTCTCGTTGCCCGGACTGAACTTCCAATTGGGTGAGGACATCGATGCGCTGCGCGATGCCGTGCGGGAGTTCGCGCAGGCCGAGATCGCCCCGCGCGCCGGAGAGATCGATCGGGACGATCAGTTTCCGATGGATCTCTGGCGCAAGATGGGCGAGCTGGGAGTGCTGGGCATCACCGTTTCCGAAGCCTACGGTGGTGCGCAGATGGGATACCTCGCCCACATGGTGGCGATGGAGGAGATCTCCCGCGCCAGCGCGTCGGTGGGGTTGTCCTATGGTGCCCACAGCAATCTGTGCGTGAACCAGATCCATCGCAACGGCACGGAGGAACAAAAGCGCAAGCACCTGCCGAAGCTGGTGTCCGGCGAGCATGTGGGTGCCCTGGCAATGAGCGAGCCCGGCGCGGGGTCGGATGTGATCAGCATGAAGCTCCGGGCTGAAGACAAGGGCGGTTACTACCTGCTCAACGGCAACAAGATGTGGATCACGAACGGCCCGGATGCCGATACGCTGGTGGTGTATGCCAAGACCGAACCGGAGCTCGGGGCGCGGGGCGTCACCGCCTTCCTGATCGAGAAAGGCATGAAGGGCTTCAGCATTGCGCAGAAGCTCGACAAGCTGGGCATGCGAGGCAGCCACACCGGGGAACTGGTGTTCGAGAACGTGGAGGTGCCAGCCTCCCAGGTACTCGGCCAGGTGAACGGCGGGGCGAAGGTGCTCATGAGCGGGCTGGACTACGAGCGGGCGGTGCTCACGGGCGGTCCGCTGGGCATCATGCAGTCCGTGATGGACAACGTGGTCCCCTACATTCACGACCGCAGGCAGTTCGGCCAGAGCATTGGCGAGTTCCAGCTCATCCAGGGCAAGGTGGCTGACATGTACACCGTGCTCCAGGCGGGGCGTTCCTTCGCATACACCGTGGCGAAGAATCTGGACATGCTCGGCACGGAGCACGTACGGCAGGTGCGCAAGGACTGTGCCTCGGTCATTCTGTGGTGCGCCGAGAAGGCGACCTGGATGGCTGGCGAAGGCATCCAGATCTTCGGCGGCAATGGATACATCAACGAATATCCGCTCGGCCGCCTCTGGCGGGATGCGAAACTCTACGAGATCGGCGCCGGGACCAGCGAGATCCGCCGCATGCTGATCGGCCGGGAACTGTTCGCCGAGACCGCCTGACTTTTGTACAACGCTTCAGAAAGAATACTGATGACCGCTCCCAGCATCGATGAACTGTTCGTCCACAACCGCGCATGGGCCGCACGGATGGAACGGGAGCGTCCTGGCTTTTTCACGGAGCTGATGGCGCAGCAGAAGCCCCGGTACATGTGGGTGGGCTGCTCGGACAGCCGGGTGCCCGCCAACCAGATCACAGGGCTGGAGCCGGGCGAGGTGTTCGTGCACCGCAACGTCGCGAATGTGGTCGTGCCCACGGACCTGAACTGTCTCTCGACCATCCAGTACGCGGTGGACCAGTTGCGGGTGGAGCACCTGATGGTCGTGGGCCACTATGGCTGCGGTGGCGTGCGCGCGGCACTGGAGGGTGTTCGCGTGGGGCTGGCCGACAACTGGATCCGGCACGTCAAGGATGTTCGGGACCGCCACAGGGAGCTGATCGCCGCCACGTCGGTGGAACTGCAACTCGACGTGCTGTGCGAACTCAATGCCATCGAGCAGGTGGTGAACGTGGCGCAGACGACGGTGATGGCCGATGCCTGGGGCCGGGGGCAGAAGGTGACGCTGCACGGCTGGTGCTATGGACTCAAGGACGGACTGATCAACAACCTCAACATGACGGTGTCGGGCATCCAGGGACTGGACTCCGTGTACAAGGCGGCGATCCAGGGCGTGGCCAACCGTCTGCGGGGATAGGCGGGACGATCGGTTTTCCTGCCACCTGTCGATGGAGCCAGCAGCCATGTTCCCACGGCGTCTCGATTCTCCTGCCGCATACGGCATCGCGCAGGCGATGATGGATGGCTTCAATCGCCATTACCGCTTGTTCCGTGCGGAGTCCGCGCGTGCGAAGCACCGCTTCGAGACATCCGACTGGTCGAGCCAGCAACGCGCGCAGCGCGAGCGCATCGAGTTCTACGACCTGCGCGTGAAGGAATGCGTGCGCAGGCTCGAGAAGGAGTTTTCCGCAGGGGCGCAGCCGATGGACGTGTGGCACCAGGTGAAGCTGCACTACATCGGGCTGCTGGTGGGGCACCGGCAGCCTGAACTGGCCGAGACGTTCTTCAATTCGGTCACGACCAAGATCCTGCACCGCACGCATTTCCACAACGACTTCATTTTCGTGCGGCCGGCGATCAGCACGGAGTATCTCGAGAACGACGAGCCGGGGGCGCGGCCGACCTACCGCGCCTATTACCCCTCGCCCGAGACGTTGCAGGAAACGCTGGTGCGCTTGGTGGACAACTTCCAGCTGCAGGGGGAGTTCGAGGACCTCGCGCGCGATGCCGGGCGCGTGGCGGAAGTGATGCGCCCCCGGCTCGGACCGGCCAAGTGGCGTGCGAATTTCCAGATCCAGGTGCTCTCCAGCCTGTTTTACCGCAACAAGGGCGCCTATCTGGTGGGCAAGGTGATCAACGGGTTCCAGGAGCTCGCCTTCGCGCTGCCCATCCTGCATGGCGCCGGTGGCCGCTACGTGATCGATGCGGCGCTGTTCGGCGACGACGACCTGCAGATGCTGTTCAGCTTCGCGCGCGCGTATTTCATGGTGGACATGGAGATCCCCAGCGCCTACGTGCAGTTCCTGCGCAGCCTGATGCCCCGCAAGCCGAGGGCGGAGCTCTACAACGCCCTGGGGCTGGCCAAGCAGGGCAAGACGCTTTTCTACCGGGACTTCCTGCACCACCTGCGCTATTCGAGCGATCGTTTCCGCATCGCTCCGGGGATCAAGGGCATGGTGATGCTGGTATTCGACCTGCCGTCGTTTCCCTTCGTTTTCAAGGTCATCAAGGACTATTACCCGCCGCAGAAGGACACCACCCGGGAGCAGATCAAGGGCAAGTACCTGCTGGTGAAGCAGCACGACCGGGTGGGCCGCATGGCGGACACGCTGGAGTACAGCGAAGTGGCGTTCCCGCGGGAACGCTTCGAGGACGACCTGATCGCCGAGATCGAGAGGTTCGCGCCCAGCCAGCTGGAGATCAGCGACCGCGACGGGGACGGCAATGTCGAGGTGATCCTCAAGCATGTGTACATCGAACGGCGCATGATCCCGCTGAACATCTATCTCCAGGAGGCGTTCGACGCCGGCCTGGACGACGCGCGTGCGCGGCAGCAGATGGAGCGCAGCGTGGTCGAGTACGGCAATGCGATCAAGGATCTCGTCGCTGCCAATATCTTCCCAGGCGACATGCTGTGGAAGAACTTCGGCGTCACCCGCAACGGCAAGGTCGTTTTCTACGACTACGACGAGATCGAGTACCTCACCGATTGCCATTTCAAGAGGGTGCCGGCCCCCCGCAACGAAGAGGACGAGCTGTCGGGCGAGGTCTGGTGGGCCGTGGGGCCGCGGGACGTGTTTCCCGAAACCTTCGGTCCTTTCCTGCTGGGCAACGATGCCGTGCGGGACGTGTTCATGCGCCACCATGCGGACCTGCTCGATCCGGTCTTCTGGCAATCGCACAAGGAGCGCATCCAGGCCGGGCACATGTACGACGTGTTTCCCTACGACCCCGACAGGCGCTTCGGCGCGAGCGCGGGTTCGCCGGCCTGACCCCCCTTACCAAGCATCCAGCACTTTCACAGGAGACTCCGAATGCAGCAAGACCCCATCGTCATCATCGGTGCCGCGCGCACGCCCATGGGGGCGTTCCAGGGCGATTTCTCGGGCCTGGCCTCCCATGACCTGGGGGGCGTGGCGATCCGCGCCGCCGTGGAGCGCGCAGGAATCGCACCGGACAGCGTCGGCGAGTTGTTGTTCGGCAACTGCCTGATGGCCGGGCAGGGACAGGCGCCAGCGCGCCAGGCCGGGTTCAAGGGAGGGCTGCCCCAGGGCACAGGAGCCGTCACGCTGAGCAAGATGTGCGGCTCGGGCATGAAGGCGGCGATGTTCGCGCACGACATGCTCCTCGCAGGTTCGCACGAGGTGATCGTGGCAGGCGGAATGGAGAGCATGACAAATGCGCCCTACCTGCTGCAGAAGGGGCGCGGCGGCTACCGGCTGGGCCACGACCGCATCTTCGACCACATGATGCTGGATGGGCTGGAGGACGCCTACGAACCCGGCCGGTCAATGGGAACGTTCGGTGAGGATTGCGCGGCGAAGTACGGATTCACCCGCGAGCAGCAGGATGCGTTCGCCGTGGCGAGCGTGCAGCGCGCGAAGGCGGCCACGGAGTCCGGCGCGTTTGCGGCGGAGATCGCGCCGGTGACCGTGAAGACGCGTGCCGGCGAGACGGTGGTGTCGGTGGATGAGGGCCCGGGCAAGGTGCGCCTGGACAAGATTCCCGCGCTCAAGCCGGCGTTCAAGAAGGACGGGACCATCACGGCGGCATCGAGTTCGAGCATCAACGACGGCGCCGCGGCGCTGGTGATGGTGCGCGAATCCACGGCCCGCCGCCTCGGGGCGGCGCCGATCGCGTGCATCGCGGGCCATGCCATGCATGCGCAGGAGCCCAATTGGTTCACCACCGCGCCCGTGGGCGCCACGCAGAAGGCGCTGGCCAAGGCTGGATGGACGGTGCAGGACGTGGATCTCTGGGAGGTGAACGAAGCCTTTGCGGTGGTGCCGATGGCGCTCATGAAGGAACTGGACGTGGCGCACGACATCGTGAATGTGAACGGCGGGGCCTGTGCGCTGGGGCATCCGATCGGTGCGAGCGGGGCCCGCATCATCGTGACCCTGATCCATGCGCTGAAGGCCCGCGGCAAGCGGCGTGGGCTGGCCACGCTGTGCATCGGCGGCGGCGAAGGCACTGCGATGGCGATCGAACTGGCGTGAGCGCTGCCGTGTCGGAGGATCGCTCCAGCCATCCGGTGCTGGTGATCGGGGCGTCGCGGGGCATCGGCCTGGAGTTCGTGCGCCAGTACCGCGAGGCGGGAAGGCGCGTGATCGCAACGGTGCGCGACGAGGCCGGGCGCGACCGCGTGAGTGCGCTGGGCGCCGAGGCGCTGACGGTGGACGTGGCCCGGCCGGCCAGCGTGAGCGGCCTGGCCTGGCAGCTCGATGGCGAGCAGATCGGCCTGGCGCTGTACGTGGCCGGGGTGATCCGCCGCCCTGGAGCACTCACGCCGCCGACGCAGGAGGATTTCGATGCGGTGATGCATACCAATGTGCTCGGTGCGATGCAGGCGTTGCCGCAGGTGGCGCCCCTGGTGGAGGATGCGCGTGGCGTGTTCGCGTTCCTCTCCTCCTCGATGTCGCTGATCGGCAGTGTGCCCGACAGCGGGTCGTGGCTGTACCGCACGAGCAAGGCCGCGCTGAACATGGCCGTGGCGGCCGCGCAGCACGACTATCCCCAGGCGACGCTCGTCACGCTGGACCCGGGCTGGGTGCGTACGGACATGGGTGGGCCCGGAGGCATGCTGGAAGTGGCCGAGAGTGTCGGGCGCATGCGGGGCGTTCTGGAGAGCGTCACTGTGGGTGACCGGGGGCGGCTGCTGCACCATGATGGAAGAAGGGCGGCGCAATGGTGAGTGCCGACCGGACCAGGATGGCGAAGGTGGCCGCGTGAGCGCGCCGGTGTCCCATGGGGACAATCGCTTCAATCTGATCCGTCTGGCGGCCGCCGTCGCGGTGCTGCTGTCGCACGGCGAGTTTCTCTACCGGTTGACGCTGCCGGTTCCCTTCCCCGGGCACACCCTGGGTTCGCTGGCGGTCTATTGCTTTTTTTTCGTCAGCGGCTACCTGGTCTTCCAAAGCTGGGAGCGTGAACCCGCGCTGGGCGTTTTCTGGGTGAAGCGCGTGGCGCGCATCTTTCCGGGATTGGTCGTTGCGAGTGCGTTTTCCGTGTTCGTCGTGGGTTGGGCCATGACGCGACTGCCGACCACGGAGTATTGGACGCATCCGGGCACATGGCTCAATTTTTTCAACAACGCGGCGGGGATCGCGACGGTGCAGGTGCTGCCGGGCGTGTTCGAATCCAATCCTTTCGCCCGGGCTGTGAACGGCTCGCTCTGGTCGATCCGCTATGAGTTGCTGATGTACCTCGTGCTGTCGGTGGCTGGCGTGGCGGCAGGCCTGCGGCGGCGCTGGGTCTTTCCGGTGGGGGCGCTGTCGATGGCGGCATGGTGGTTTCTGGCCCGCTGCATGGGCGCCGGTGTTGCGGCGCCTGCCTGGCTGTCCGAGTTGTTCGGCGCGTCCGAGGTATCCGCGCTCGGCGTGCTGTTCCTGCTGGGCTGCTCCTGCGCGGCGTACCGGGTGCGCACCCACGCCTGGATGTTGATCGCAGCCGCCTGCGGTGCATGGATTGCGTCTGTCGCCACCAGTGCGGGAAAGGTGCAGCTGGGGGTATGGGCGATGGTGGCGGCCGGTACTTTCTGGCTGGCCCGCGCGGGAGTGCACCGCTGGCGATGGAACGGTTTCCCGCGCGAGGATTTCTCCTATGGCGTCTATATCTATGCCTTCCCGATCCAGCAGGCGATCACGGAAATATGCCTGCGCCGAGGGTGGAGTTTGCCTGTCTGCCTCGTGCTTTCCCTGGGGCTGACTTTCGCCATGGCCGCTTTTTCTTGGCACTGCGTGGAAAAGCCCTGCATATGGCAAGGGCGCCGCCTGGCGAACTGGTTGCGCAGCGCCCGGCGGCCGGACATCCACCGTCCGGCGCAATGAAGATGGGATGCTGCATCCGGCCGGCATCGTCTTTTTTTCTTTCTAACGATATGGAGACAAGCACATGCTGTTGACGCAGGACCAGGAGATGATCCGCGACGCGGTGCGCGATTTTGCGCAGACGGAGCTGTGGCCGCATGCGGCCCGCTGGGACAAGGAGCACCTGTTTCCCCGCGATGCGCACCGGGGCCTTGCGGCCCTGGGGGCATATGGCATCTGCGTGCCGGAGGAGCATGGCGGCGCAGGGTTGGATTACCTTTCCCTGGCGCTGGTGCTGGAGGAGATCGCGGCAGGCGACGGCGGAACGAGCACGGCGATCAGCGTGACCAACTGCCCGGTCAATGCGATCCTCATGCGCTATGGCAGCGAGGCGCACAAGCGCCGGTGGCTCGAGCCACTGGCACGCGGCGAGATGCTGGGCGCCTTCTGCCTGACGGAGCCCCATGTCGGCTCGGATGCCTCGGCGCTGCGTACCACGGCGGTGCGGCAGGGGGACGAGTACGTCATCGACGGCGTGAAGCAGTTCATCACGAGTGGGAAGAGCGGGCAGGTGGCGATCGTGATCGCGGTGACCGATCGCGACGCCGGCAAGCGCGGCATGAGCGCATTCGTCGTGCCTACCGACACGCCCGGCTACGTCGTGGTGCGGCTGGAAGACAAGCTGGGCCAGCACAGCAGCGATACGGCACAGATCCTGTTCGAGGGATGCCGCATTCCGGTGGAGAACCGGATCGGCGCCGAGGGCGAGGGCTACAAGATCGCGCTGGGCGCCCTGGAAGGGGGGCGCATCGGCATCGCGGCGCAGAGCGTGGGCATGGCGCGCAGTGCCTTCGACGTGGCCGTGCAGTATGCGAAGGAGCGCGAGAGTTTCGGCCAGCCGATCTTCCAGCACCAGGCCGTGGGATTCCGGCTGGCCGATTGCGCCACGCAGATCGAAGCCGCGCGGCAGCTGATCTGGCACGCGGCGACCCTGCGGGATGCGGGGCGTCCCTGCCTGAAGGAGGCCGCCATGGCCAAGTTGTTCGCGAGCGAGATGGCCGAGCGCGTGTGCAGCGCGGCCATGCAGACACTGGGCGGCTACGGGGTGGTGAACGACTTTCCCGTGGAGCGCATCTATCGCGACGTGCGGGTGTGCCAGATCTACGAGGGCACCAGCGACGTGCAGAAGATCCTCATCACCCGCGCACTGGCCTGAGCGCGCGCCCCGGGGCGAGCCGCACCCGCCGTCGCAGGCGGTCCGGCAGGGCGAAGGTGTTGCCGCCGGCGATCACGAATCGCCGGCGCCTTATCCCCGGTCTGCAATGCCCCCGCCGCCGGCGCTGCCGCGCTCGCGCAGCACCACGGTGATCTGGCCGTTGGTCTCGATGGTCGCCCGCTCCACTTCGTGCAGGTGCAGGCAGCCACCGGCGCGCAGGGCCGCGGCGAGGTCTTCCGCGGACAGGAGTTCGCGGCGCATGAGGAGCCGGTCCACGCGGCCGTCTTCCACCAGGGTCTGGGGGCGGCCATCCACGAGGTGGGCGAGCCGGGGGAAGCGGAAGGTGGCCCGTGCCAGTACCACGTGGCAGCCGATGAGCGTGGACGCCGAGATGAGCCCGCCGATCAGCGAGTTGTCGCCTGCGTTCATGGAGTTCTGCACCGCGTTCGACAGGATGAGCAGCAGCACGAGGTCGAACGGCGCGAACTGTCCCGTCTGGCGCTTGCCCGTGAGGCGCAGGAACATCAGCAGGAATGCATACACCACCACGCCGCGCAGGATGAATTCCCACCAAGGCACGCTCAGAGCCCACATCGTCGATCTCCAGGAAAAAGAAGGGGCCCGGCATACGTGCCGCGCCGGCAGCGAGTGTGCCATCGGTGGCGCATCTGCAAGAATGCGGACCCGTTTCCCTGCAGATGGTGGCCGTGTCCCGTTTTTCCTCATCCCCTTCCGACTGCCCCTGCGGGCGGCTTTCCGGACGCGGCGCGCCGCTGTCCTATGCGCATTGCTGTGGCCGGTATATCGACCACCGGGATGCCTGCCCCGCGCCCGATGCGGAAAGCCTGATGCGGTCGCGGTACACCGCTTTCGTGCAGGGAAATGCAGATTACCTGCGTGCCACCTGGGCCGCTGAGTACCGGCCTGCGTCGGTGGAGTTCGAGCCGGGCGTGCGCTGGCTCGGACTGGAGGTGCGTGAGCACCGCCGCCTGGGCGAAGACCGGGCCGAGGTGGAGTTCGTGGCCCGCCGGCGCGACGCGGGGGGGCGTGCCCACCGCCTGCACGAGCGCAGCCGTTTCGTGCGCGAGGACGGGCGCTGGTTCTATGTGGATGGCGAGTTTCCGCGCGGCTGATGCCAGCCTGTCCCCTGTCGGCCGGTCCTGATCGCACACCCTTCATCCATTACCTGCCATACGATGCCCATCGCTTCCGACAGTCTCTATCCCGATGCGTGGCGCGGCGCCGGCGGCGACGATGCCCAGGCATCCGGTGACGGTCTCGATCTGGCGGTGCGCCGCCGGTTGCTGGACTCGTTCGCGTCGCGCGGCGTGTCCGAGGTTGCAGGGGTGGTCATTCCCGGCGTGCTGACGTGGCTCTATGCCCGCAGCGGGCTGGATCCCGACCGGGTACTGGCCTGGTGGGCCGTTTTCGCTGTCTTCGCATGCCTGATGTGGGGTTTGCAGTGGCGTTTCCGGCGCGACGCCCACCTGCCGGACAGTGATCTCGTGCCGCGTTGGGAAAGGGTCTTCCAGGCGTTGGCCGCGTTGAACGGACTGATGTGGACCGTGCCCATCTTCCTGACGATGCATTCCGCGTCGCAGGAGTTCCGGCTGGTCGTCTATTTGGTGATCTGCGCGGTGATCGCTTCCGGAACCACCTTCCTGGCACCTTCTCCGAGGGTGTTCGTGCCATTCTTCGCATGCGCCTATGCGCCGGCATTGCTGGCCGTGGTCTGGTACTTCCCGACCCGGTGGCAGGCGATGCTGCCTCTGATGATCCTGTATGGCTCGGTGATTTCGCGGCATGCCTGGGGCTCCCGAAGATTTGCGGTGCAGCAGGTGGAGATGGAGCGGCAGAGGCTCCGCATGGCGGAGCGCTATCGCGCGGCCAAGGAGCAGGCCGAGCACGCGCTGGAGGAGAAAAGCCGCTTCCTTTCCACGGCCAGCCATGACCTGCGCCAGCCGCTGCATGCGATGGGACTGCTGGTGGAGTCGGCGCAGCAGCGCAATGCCGACGCGAAACTGGTGCCGGTGCTGGAGGGGATCCAGGATTGCGCCCGCTCGCTGACGTTCCTTTTCAATGCGCTGCTGGATCTGTCCCGGCTGGAGTCCGGGGCCTATGCCGTCGTGCAGGAGGATGTCTCCCTCACGGAGGTACTGCGCGACGTGTCCACGGTGTTCGGCCCGGATGCGCGCCATCGGGGCCTGCGGCTGGAGGTCTATCTGCCGCGGCACCGCCCGGCCGTCGTGCGTGCCGATGCGGCGCTGCTGCGGCAGATGGTTTTCAACCTGGTCCAGAACGCACTGCGCTACACGCGCGCAGGCGGCGTGCTGATCGGTGCGCGGATGCGGCGCGGGGTCTGGCGCATCGAGGTCTGGGACACCGGCCCGGGCGTGCCGCCGGAAGACCGGCACCGCATCTATGCCCCCTTCTACCGGGGCGAGGCCCGCTGGACGCAGGAGATCGCCGGCCACGGGCTGGGGCTGTCGGTCGTGGCCCGGTCGGCGCAGTTGATCGATGCGGAGTACGGATTCGAGTCCCGGCCGGGACGCGGCTCGTGTTTCTGGCTGGTGATGGATACGGCGGAAGGTGCGCGGAGCGCGAACGCTCCGACGGGATCCGCTGTGGTGCCGGTCCCGCCATGGCAGCAGCGGCTGGGCTCGCTGTCGGGCAGTTGCCTGCTGGTGGAAGACGATCCGCAGGTGGCGCGCGCCGTTGCGGAACTGCTCCAGTCCTGGGGGCTGCGTGTCGCGGTGGCCGCGACGGCGGCACAGGCCATGGCACATGCGGCATCCGGCAAGGCGCCGGATGTGGTGCTGTGCGATCAGCGCCTGGCCGGTGGAGAGCGCGGGTTCGACGTGCTGCGCGCGCTGCTCGAACGGTTTCCCTCCGCGCGCGGAGCAATGGTCAGCGGCGAATATGACGCCGCCCCGCTGGCGCAGGCGCAGGAGGACGGCTACCTTCTCTTCCGCAAGCCGCTCGCGCCGGAGGCGCTGCATTCCGTGCTGGCGCGCTGGCTGGACGAGAAGTCCTGAGCTGCGCCACCGGCTCAGGAGATGTCGAGCCGCACGCCCTGCAGCTTGGCGATCGCCTCGATGCGATTGCGCACGCCGAGTTTCTGCAGGATGACGGTGACATGCTCCTTCACGGTGTGCTCCGACACGTGCAGCGCGCTGGCGATGGGCTTGTTGGGACGGCCCTCGAGCACCATGGAGAGGATCTGGCCCTGGCGCGGCGTGAGCCCCATGTCTGCAGGATCGACGTACACCTCCCGGGACGACGCAGCCACGGTGCAGCCTGGCGTGGTGGCTGCGAACCAGCAGTCGCCGTCGAGCACTGCCGCCACCGCCGCAGTGAATGTTGCCGGCGATTCCTGCTTGTGGATGAACCCATGCGCTCCGCTGGCACGGGACTTGATGGCGATGGCCGGGTGATGGTCGCCGCTCATCATCAGTACGCGTGCCTGCGGGGCCAGCGCGAGCAGGTCCCGGATGAAGGGTGCCGTGGCGCCGTCGGCGAGCCAGAAATCCACCAGGGCCACGGCGGGGGCCCCGTGCTGTGCGATGGCGCGCATCGCCTCCGGCATGCTGTGGGCATGGCGGGCCGTATCCAGCCGCGGGTGCAGGCGGAGGAACTCCGTCATGCCCCGGGCGACCAGGGGATGGTCATCCACCACGAGGCCATGGCGGGAGGGGGACGATGGACGGGATTCGGGAACAGGGAACATGGGGGCTTTCTTCGGAGCCAAGCGGCAGTGGCGCGGAGCCGCATCTTCGCCGGGCCAGTGAGCCTACGCGAGCCGGACATGCCGTGGGGTCACAAAAACCCCACTCCGGTGGGGTAGGGGAACGCCGGGGTTCTTCCGACAATGCATTGCATCCGCGTTATTCGGCGTTTCCACGGCAGGCCGTGCCGGGCGCTTCATGGTGTTCGGGCCACGCGCGGCCTTGCCGTCCCTTTATGTGACAGACGGCGCATCGGGTGCCGGCCTGGCAGGCGGCAGGCCTGCATGCGGTAGATTCGAGTGTGCTTTGCGGCGCTCCAGGTGGGCGCCGCTTTTTTTGGCGCGCACTTTCAACGGATATCTGCCATGTCACACGACTCCCTGCCGCAGCCCCCTTCCGCCCCGCTCCGGGCGCTTCCGCCGTTCGATGCCGTGCTGTTCGACTGCGACGGCGTGCTGGTGGACAGCGAGCCGATCACCCACCGCGTTCTGCGTGCCATGCTGGAGGAGTCCGGATGGACACTCACGCTCGAGGAGTGCATGCGCATCTTCATCGGCAAGGCCGTGCGCAGCGAGGCTGCACGCATCGAGGCGGAGACGGGCCATCCGCTGACGGACGGGTGGATGGCCCTTTTCTACGAGCGGCGCAATGCCGCCCTGGCTGCGGAGCTGGAGGCCATTCCGGGCGCGTTGCGGGCCGTGGAGGCCGCGCACGCCCACACGTCGGGGCGCATTGCCTGCGCATCCGGCGCCGACCGGCACAAGGTGGAGTTGCAACTCTCCAAGGTGGGATTGCTGCCGCATTTCCAGGGGCGCGTATTCAGCGGGCACGAGATGCCCCGCACCAAGCCGGCACCGGATGTGTACCTGGCTGCGGCCGCGGCGCTGGGTGTGGCGCCCGGCCGGTGCCTCGTCGTCGAGGACACGGTGACGGGAGTCACGGCGGGCGTGGCCGCAGGGGCCACCGTGGTGGGCTACAGCCCGGCAGCCTGGGGTCACGATCCCGCCGAGGCCCTGCGGGCGGCCGGGGCCGTGCAGGTGATCGGCGCGATGGGCCAGTTGCCTGCATGCCTCGGCATGGGCTGAGGCGTGGGCGCCTGGCCGCGGCATTCACGGAGCTGTCGCATGGCGGGCGTAGCCTTGCCGGCTTCGCGCCCGCTTCCTTCTGCCATGCCCACCGCCCGCCTTCCGCTCCGCCTGGCCGTTCCGGCCCTGCTTCTTGCCCTGACGCTCGCTGCCTGCGGAGGCGGTGGTGGCGGGAGCCTCGCACCCGGGCCGTCTTCCGGTGCCTATGCCACCAAGACCGCCTACCAGCCCCGGCAGTCCGTGGACAGCTATGAGGCACCTCCGCCGGGCTTCTCGAAGGTGTATGCCGAGCTGGTGGCGCGGCATGGTTCGCGGGGCCTGTCCAGTCTCAAGTACGACGATGCGGTGCTGAATCTCTGGGCGCGGGCGCAGGCCGACGGAGCGCTCACGCCGCTGGGCCGCCAGCTCGGGCCGGATGTCGAGAAGATCATGCGGGCCAACTTCCTGCTGGGCTGGGGCGTCGATGGCATCGGCACGCCGGGCTATGGCAACCTGACCCAGGTGGGCATCGCCGAGCACCGCCAGCTGGCGGCGCGGCTGGTGCAGCGCGATGCCGGGCTGTTCGGCGGGCAGAGCTTCCAGGGGCGCCCCCGGCAGGTGGAGGTACTGCATTCCGGACAGGACCGGGCGGTGGACAGCTCGCAGTTCTTCGCCGCGTCCCTGGCTGCCGCCGCGCCTGCCGTGGCCGGAGCGATCGTGCCTGGCGTGGTGGACCGCTACCAGCTCTATCCGCACAAGCTGTCGGCCACGGGTGATGCAGTGCCTGACGGCTCCGCCGTGCATGCCGCGGTGCTGGCCGCCAGCCTGGATTACCAGCGCTACGCGGCAGGCAAGGATGCCGCCGGCTACGGTGCGGAGGCCGCGGCCAGGGTGGCGGCGGCGCGTGCCGCGCCCGATGTACGGGCCCATGCGAGGGCGGTGCTGGAGCGCCTGTTCACCGCGGCGTTCATCGACAGGCTGGATGCCGGCAGCTACAGCTTTTCCAACAATGGCACCCACACCTTCGCGAGCGCGGACGGCCGCTTCACGAGCACGCTGACCGGGGATGGGAAGACGAAGATCCAGGGCATCGTGGACGCGGCAGCGCTGCTCTACGAGCTCTACATCATCGCGCCGGGCATGCGGCAGGAGACCGGCGGCGTGGATTTCAGCGCGTACATGCCGGCGGAGCATGCGCCGACCTTCGCGTACCTGCAGGACATCGACGACTTCTACGGGAAGGGGCCGGCCGCGACCGAGTATGGCGGCGTCACGACCCGCTTCACGCAGGGGCTGCTGCAGGACTTCTTCGACGAGGTGGGCCGTATCGCGCAGGGCCGGATGGAGCGGGTGGCACGGCTGCGCTTCACCCATGCGGAAGTGATGATTCCGTTCACCGCGCGCCTGGGGCTGCGCAATGCCTCCACGCCCGTGCCGCGCGCGCAGACCTATGCCTATGCCGGCAATCCCTGGCGCGGCGAGGATGTCTCCCCGATGACCACGAACGTGCAGTGGGACGTGGTGCGCGACGCGGGCGGCATGGTCCTGGTGAAGATGCTGTTCAACGAGCAGGAAGTGGATTTCCCCGCGGCCTGCGAAGGGGCCCGCCATGCGGGCGGCAGCCGCTATTACGAATATGGCGGGCTGAGACGCTGCTACGGCCTGTAGGCGCGCTGGTGCTGCCGGTAGGCGGTCGGGGACATGCCCGTCCACTGCCGGAAGGCGCGCATGAAGCTTTTCTCGCTGGCGAAGCCGGCTGCCTGGGCCACGGCCTTGACGGGCCGGTCCGTGCGCTGGAGCAGATCCCGCGCGCGCAACTGGCGGGCCTCGTCCTTCAGGGTCTGCAGCGAGGCGCCTTCCTCCCGGAGCTGGCGGTGCAGGGTGCGGGGCGAGACGTGCAGTGCGGCGGCCAGCGTCTGCGCGCTGTGGGACAGCTCCGGTGCGTGGGCCAGCGCCTGCCGCACGCGCTGCACCAGCAGGCGGTCGCGGCGGTACTGGCGCACGGTGAGGGGCAGGGCGCGTTGCAGCATCAGCTGCAGCGCGTCCTCGTCGCGTTGCAGGGGCAGGTCGAGGTAGCGCGCGTCGAACCGCAGCAGGGCCTGGGGGGCTCCGAAGCGCGGAGCCACCCCGAAGAGCAGCGGATAGACCGCGGCGTGCGGCGGCGGCTGGAACGGAAAGGCCGCATCCAGCAGCGGCAGCCGGGAGTCGATGAACCAGCAGGCCAGCCCGAGGGCATTGCGCAGCACGGAGACGGTGCAGAACTCGCGCAGCACGCCGAGTTCGTGGTGCTCGGACAGCGACAGCGTGGCGGTGCCGCCGTCGGCGTCCAGGTGCAGGCCGATGTCGTCCGCGAGGAGCGCATGGTGGCGGCACCAGCGGCGCAACGCGATGCCCAGCGTGGGGGAGCTGATGGAGGCGCGCGCCAGCATGCCGTAGCTGCCCCAGGGCAGGCGCCGTGAGAACCATCCCAGGGCCTCGTCGTCGAGCTCGCGCATGGCGGCGGCGGACAGCGCCTCCATCTGCAGGGCAGTGATGCGGGCCTGCGGGTTCTGCAGGCTGCGTGGCGGGATTTGTGCCGTGGCCAGGGCATTGGCAGGGTTCATGCCGCGCTGGACGTAGGCATGCACGATGGCATCGACGAAGGCCATGGGCGTGGCTGCCACCGGCTGCGGCGCGGCGCTGGCAGGTGCCGGGGGCTTTGTCGTCATGCAGGGAGTGTGCGGCCCCGTGGCGCGAATTGCAACCTGTGTGGCCTGATCGGTGGCCCGGACGGCGGCCCGGGGGCGTATGCTTGGTCCATGCGGCCGCGTCCGCCGGCATGCTGTCCCGCATATGCCGCACACCGCCGGCCGCCGGTCCGCCAGAGACCGCATGACCAGGAGACAACTGCCGTGACCCAGCCGTCCGATCCGTCCGTCCTTTCGTCCGCCGCCAGCCATGTGCGCGGCGACACCCGTATTCCGCTGATCGAGCAGACCCTGGGGGATTTCTTCGCCGGCATGGCGGCGCGCCATCCCGGCCGGGAAGCCCTCGTCAGCCGCCACCAGGGACAGCGGTACACCTATGCGGAGCTGCATGCCGAGGTGCGGCGCCTCGCCGGCGCGCTGCTGGGCCTGGGTCTGCAGAAGGGCGACCGCGTGGGCATCTGGTCGCACAACAACGCGGAATGGGTGCGGATGCAGTTCGCCACGGCGCAGGTAGGCCTCGTGCTGGTCAACATCAATCCTGCCTACCGCACTGCCGAGGTCGAGTACGCGCTGAACAAGGTGGGCTGCAAGGCGCTGGTGGCGATGGCCCGCTTCAAGACCAGCGATTACCTGGGCATGCTGCGTGAGCTGGCGCCCGAGTGGAGCCGGCAGGCTCCAGGGCAACTGGCCGCGCGGCGCCTGCCGCACCTGCGCACCGTGGTGTGGATCGATGCGCCGGAACAGGAGGGCACCGAAGAGCCGGGGATGCTGCGGTTTTCGGAGCTGCTCGCGCGCGGCGATGCGCAGGACGCCCGCATCGACGCGGTGGCGAAGACGCTGGATCCGCAGGACCCCATCAACATCCAGTTCACGAGCGGCACCACCGGCTTTCCCAAGGGCGCGACGCTCACGCACCGCAACATCCTGAACAACGGATTCTTCATCGGCGAATGCATGCGCCTCACGCCCGAAGACCGGCTCTGCATCCCGGTGCCGCTCTACCACTGCTTCGGCATGGTGCTGGGCAACCTTGCGTGCTTGACCCACGGCAGCACCATCGTGTATCCGAGCGATGGCTTCGATCCGCTGGCGGTGCTGGAGACGGTGCAGGCCGAGCGCTGCACGGGGCTGCATGGCGTGCCCACCATGTTCATCGCCGAGCTGCAGCATCCGCGGTTCGCGGAATTCGATCTCTCGACGCTGCGCACCGGCATCATGGCAGGCTCCCCTTGCCCCATCGAGGTCATGAAGCGCGTGGTGAGCGACATGCACCTGGAGCAGATCACCATCGCCTACGGCATGACCGAGACCAGCCCCGTGAGCTGCCAGAGCAGCACGGACACGCCGCTGGACAAGCGCGTGTCCACCGTGGGCCTGGTGCAGCCGCACCTGGAGGTGAAGATCATCGACCCGGATTCCGGCGAGCCCGTGCCGCGCGGCCGCTCCGGCGAGCTGTGCACGCGCGGCTACTCGGTGATGCACGGCTACTGGGGCGATCCGGAGAAGACGCGCGAGGCGATCGACGCGCAGGGCTGGATGCACACGGGCGACCTGGCCACGATGGATGCCGAGGGCTACGTGAACATCGTCGGCCGCATCAAGGACATGGTGATCCGCGGCGGCGAGAACATCTATCCGCGCGAGATCGAGGAGTTCCTCTACCGGCATCCGCAGGTGCAGGACGTGCAGGTGGTGGGCGTGCCCGACGAGAAGTACGGCGAGGAGCTGTGCGCCTGGATCATCGCCAAACCCGGCGAGCAGCCCACCGAGGACGGCATCCGGGCGTTCTGCCAGGGCCAGATCGCGCACTACAAGGTGCCGCGCCACATCCGGTTCGTTTCCGAATTCCCGATGACGGTGACCGGAAAGATCCAGAAATTCAAGATCCGCGATGCCATGAAGGAACAACTCTGCCTGACCGAGCGCGCCACTGCCTGAAATCTTCCTCCCGTCCTTCCATGATCCTCGAATCCCGCCTCAATCCCCGCTCGGCCGATTTCCAGGCCAATGCTTCCGCGATGCGCGTGCTCGTGCAGGATCTGCGCGACCGCGCGGACCAGGTGGCCCTGGGCGGCAGCGAAGCCGCGCGCGCCAAGCACACCGCGCGCGGCAAGCTGCTGCCGCGCGACCGTGTGCGCGAACTGCTGGACCCGGGCTCCCCGTTCCTGGAGATCGCGCCGCTGGCTGCGCTCGGCATGTACGGCGACGAGGCGCCGGGCGCGGGCCTGATCGCGGGCATCGGCCGGGTGAGCGGCGTGGACTGCATGGTGGTGTGCAACGACGCCACGGTGAAGGGAGGCACCTACTATCCGATGACCGTGAAGAAGCACCTGCGGGCGCAGGAGATCGCGCAGCAGAACCGCCTGCCGTGCATCTACCTGGTCGATTCGGGAGGCGCCAACCTGCCGAACCAGGACGAGGTGTTTCCCGACCGGGACCACTTCGGCCGCATCTTCTACAACCAGGCGCAGATGAGCGCGCAGGGCATCGCGCAGATCGCGGTGGTGATGGGCAGCTGCACGGCGGGCGGGGCGTACGTGCCGGCGATGAGCGACGAGTCCATCATCGTGAAGAACCAGGGGACGATCTTCCTGGGCGGCCCGCCGCTCGTGAAGGCGGCCACCGGCGAGGTGGTGACCGCCGAGGACCTGGGCGGCGGCGACGTGCATACGCGCCTGTCGGGCGTGGCCGACCATCTCGCGCAGAACGACCTGCATGCGCTGCAGCTCGCGCGCCATGCGGTGCGCAACCTGAACCGCGAGCGCGCGCCGGCCGCCGGCGCTGCGGCGCCGCAGGCGCCTGCGTTCGAGGCGCAGGAGCTGTACGGCGTGATTCCGGTGGATACGCGCAAGCCGTTCGACGTGCGCGAGATCATCGCGCGCATCGTGGACGGCAGCGAATTCGACGAATTCAAGGCGCGCTACGGCACCACGCTGGTCACGGGCTTCGCCCGCATCGAGGGCATGCCCGTGGGCATCATCGCCAACAACGGCATCCTGTTCTCGGAAGCGGCCCTGAAGGGCGCGCATTTCATCGAGCTGTGCTGCCAGCGCAAGATCCCGCTGGTGTTCCTGCAGAACATCACCGGCTTCATGGTGGGCCGCAAGTACGAGAACGAAGGCATCGCGCGCAACGGCGCCAAGATGGTGACCGCGGTGGCCACGGCGGCGGTGCCGAAGTTCACGATCGTCATCGGCGGATCGTTCGGCGCCGGCAATTACGGCATGTGCGGCCGCGCCTACTCACCACGCTTCCTCTGGATGTGGCCGAACGCGCGCATCTCGGTGATGGGCGGCGAGCAGGCCGCGAGCGTGCTGGCCACCGTGCGGCGCGACGGGATCGAAGGCAAGGGCGGCAGCTGGAGCCTGGAGGAGGAAGAGGCGTTCAAGGCGCCGATCCGCCGCCAGTACGAAGAGCAGGGCCACCCCTACTACGCCACGGCGCGGCTGTGGGACGATGGGGTGATCGACCCCGCGGACACGCGCCGCGTGCTGGCGCTGGGCCTGGCCGCCGCGCGCAATGCGCCCGTCGAGGGCACGAAGTTCGGCATTTTCCGCATGTGAGCGCTCCCGGGCTCGCCCATCCTGACAGCACAAGGAGGAATCCACCATGACGACCACCGAATACCGCCATCTGCACATCGGCCAGTCCGGAGCGATCGCGCGCGTCACCCTTGCACGGCCGGAGGTGCGCAACGCGTTCAGCGACGAGGTCATCGCCGAGCTGACCCGCGCGTTCGAGACGCTGGGCCGGCAGGAGGACGTGCGCGCCATCGTGCTCGCCGCGGAAGGCCCGGCCTTCTGCGCGGGCGCGGACCTGAACTGGATGCGCCGGATGGCCGACTATTCGCGCGCGGAGAACGTCGCGGACGCGGGCCGGCTGGCGGCGATGCTGCGCACCCTCAACGATTGCCCCAAGCCGACCATCGCGCGCATCCAGGGCGATGTGTATGCCGGCGGCCTGGGGCTGGTGGCCGCCTGCGACGTGGCAGTGGCGGTGGACACGGCCGCGTTCTGCCTGAGCGAGGTGCGGCTGGGACTGATACCCGCCACCATCGGGCCCTATGTGGTGCGGGCCATGGGCGAGCGCGCCGCGCGCCGCTATTTCGTGACCGGCGAACGCTTCGGTGCGCTGGAGGCGCTGCGCGTGGGGCTGGTGCACGAAGTGGTGGATTTCGAGCAGCTCGACGAGAGGCTCGATGCCGTCCTGCAGGCGATCGCCGCGGCCGGGCCGCAGGCGGTGGCCGCGGGCAAGCGCCTGGTGCGGGACATCGCCGGGCGGCCCATCGACGATGCACTCATCGCCTCGACGGTGGACGCCATCGCGGACATCCGGGCGAGCGGCGAAGGGCGCGAGGGCGTCCAGGCCTTCCTGCAGAAACGCAAGCCGGCGTGGCTGCCGGCGCAGGGCTGAGCCTGCCCGCCCGGGCCCGCCGCCATGGATGCCCTCTGGCTGCACATCGTCCAGTGGCTGCACGCCGCCGGCCTGCACGTGGATGCGGGCACGGCGCAGGCCGTGGCGGAGCAGGCGCGCCGCGCCACGGGCGTGCTGGACATGCCGGGCCTGCTGGCGCTGGCCGCGGCCCTGGGCTGGGCCAGCGGCTTCCGGCTCTACGCGGTGGTTTTCCTGGTCGGGGGCATGGGCGCGGCCGGCTGGCTGGCGTTGCCGGAGGGGCTGCGCATGCTGCAGCATCCGGTCGTGCTGATGGTGAGCGGGCTGCTGCTGTGCGTGGAGTTCGTTGCCGACAAGGTGCCCTGGTTCGACAGCCTGTGGGATGCCGTGCATGCCGTGATCCGCGTGCCCGCGGGTGCCCTGCTGGCTGCCGGCGTGTTCGGCCCGGACAACGGCGGCATGGCGCTGGCTGCCGGCCTGCTGGGTGGCTCGCTGTCCGCCACGGCGCTGGCCACCAAGATGACCGCGCGGGCCGCTGCCAACACGTCGCCGGAGCCCGTGTCCAACTGGCTGCTGTCGTTCTTCGAGGACGGCCTGGTCGTGGTGGTGGTCTGGCTGTCCACGCAGCATCCGGTGGCCTTCGGCATTGCCCTGGCCTGCATGGTGGCGCTATCCGTGCTGGTGCTGGTGGTGCTGCTGAAGTTCCTGCGCGCCGTGCTGCGGCGGCTCTCTGTTTTCTTTTCCCGGCCTGCGGCCAGGGCCTGATGCCCCGGCCATGAGACGAGTGCGGGCGGGTCCGCGGCACGGGCCGCGGGCGGCCCGGTTTTGGAGTGAGACGCAAAGATGTTTGACAAGATACTGATTGCCAACCGCGGTGAAAACGCCTGCCAGACAGGCGTTTCTGCAAATGGAATGGCACGCGCAGCGTGCGCAGGCGATTTCTCCGCGGAGGCCTCCCATGTTTGAAAAGATCCTCATCGCCAACCGCGGAGAAATCGCCTGCCGGGTGGCCGCCACCGCGCGCCGCATGGGCGTGAAGACCGTGGCCGTGTATTCCGATGCCGATGCCTCTGCCCGGCACGTGGCAGCCTGCGACGAAGCGGTGCACATCGGCGGCAGTGCCCCGCAGGAGAGCTACCTGCGCTGGGAGCGCATCATCGAGGCGGCGCGCCACACGGGGGCCCAGGCCATCCATCCGGGCTACGGCTTCCTGTCGGAGAACGAGGAGTTCGCGCAGGCCTGCGGGGACGCGGGGCTCGTCTTCATCGGCCCTCCGCCCTCGGCCATCCAGGCCATGGGCCTCAAGGCCGAGTCCAAACAGCTGATGGAGAAAGCCGGTGTGCCGCTGGTTCCGGGCTACCACGGCGCAGACCAGGATCCGGCGCTGCTGCAGCGCGAGGCCGACCGCATCGGCTACCCGGTGCTCATCAAGGCCAGCGCCGGGGGCGGCGGCAAGGGCATGCGGGCGGTGGAGAAGGCCGCCGATTTCGCGGGGGCGCTGGAGTCGTGCAAGCGCGAGGCGATCAACAGCTTCGGCGACGACGCGGTGCTGATCGAGAAATACGTGCAGCGCCCGCGCCATATCGAGATCCAGGTGTTCGGCGACACGCACGGCGGTTGCGTGTACCTCTTCGAGCGCGACTGCTCCGTGCAGCGCCGCCACCAGAAGGTGCTGGAGGAGGCGCCCGCACCGGGCATGACCGGGGAGATGCGGGCGCGCATGGGGCAGGCTGCGGTCGCCGCGGCGCGGGCCGTGGGCTACGTGGGGGCCGGTACCGTGGAATTCATCGTCGAGCAGCGCGAGGGCGGCGCGATGGATTTCTTCTTCATGGAAATGAACACGCGGCTGCAGGTGGAGCACCCGGTGACGGAGGCGATCACCGGCCAGGATCTCGTGGAGTGGCAATTGCGGGTGGCCGCGGGCGAGCCGCTGCCGCTGGCCCAGGATCAGCTGCGCATTTCCGGCCATGCGATCGAGGCGCGGATCTGCGCGGAGAACCCGGACAACCAGTTCCTGCCCGCCACCGGCCGGCTGGCCGTCTATCGCCATGGCCCCTGCACGCATTTCGAGCGCGGCACGGTGCGCATCGATGCCGGGGTGCGCGAGGGCGATGCGATCAGCCCGTTCTACGACTCGATGATCGCCAAGCTCATCGTGCATGGCGACACGCGCGAGCAGGCACTGGCGCGGCTGGATGAAGCGCTGTCGCGCATGCACATCGTGGGGCTGGCGACGAACGTGCAGTTCCTGCGGCATGTGCTGCGCACCGGGTCCTTCTCGCAGGCCCGCCTGGACACCGCGCTCATCCAGCGCGAGCAGGCGGTGCTCTTCCACCAGTCGCCGGTCCCGCTGCCCCTGGCACTGGCCGCGACCGTGGCCCATGCGCTGCTGGCCGAACAGGCCGCCGAGCAGCCGGGCGATCCGTTCGGGCGCCGGGACGGCTGGCAGGGATGGGGGGACAGCCGCCGGCGCTTCGAGGTGGAATGCGCCGGGCAGCCGGCCTCCGCGACGCTCGCCTACCTGCCCGGCGAGGCCCATCGGCTCCGGGTGGAGGCCGGCGGGACCGTGCTGGCCGAGGGGCCTCTCGTTTTCGGGCGCGCCGGCGAGCAGGAAGGGGAGGGTGGCACCATCGAGCTGTCCTTCGCCGGCGAGCGCACGCGGGCCACGGTGCATGCCCGAGGGGAGTCGCGCCACGTCTTCATGCCGCGCGGCGCCGCGCAGCTCACGGTCATCGACCGGCTGGCCCATGCGGGGGAGGCGCAGGCCGAGGGCGGCCGGCTCACCGCCCCGATGCCCGGCAAGGTGGTGTCCTTCGCGGTGCGCGCGGGCGACCGCGTGGCCAAGGGGCAGGCCCTGGCCGTGATGGAGGCGATGAAGATGGAGCACACGATCGCCGCGCCTGCCGATGGCATGGTCGAGGAACTGCTCTATGCACCCGGAGACCAGGTCACCGAAGGGGCCGAATTGCTGCGCCTGGCCGCGGCGGCATGACGGTGCGCCGAAAGCCTGTGTGACAGCGCGGACCATGTCCTCTGCGATAGGCTCCGTGGAATGACCGACATCCTCTTCTGCTGTACCGATACGCCGCCCGCGCCCTGGCTGGAAGGCCTGCGCGCTGCCCTGCCCGATGCCCGCATCACGGTCTGGGAGCCCGGAGCGCCCCAGGCCGACTACGCGGTGGTGTGGGCACCGCCCCAGCGGTTCCTGGACGAGCAGCCCCGGCTGCGGGCCCTGTTCAATATCGGCGCGGGCGTGGATGCGCTGCTGAAGCTGCGCGTGCCCGAGGGCTGCCGCATCGTGCGGCTCGACGACGCCGGCATGGCCGTGCAGATGGCGGAATATGTCTGCCATGCGGTCATCCGCCATTTCCGCGAATTCGATGCCTACGAGGCCGCGGAACGCGAAGGCCGCTGGGCTTTCCGCAAGCCGCGGCTGCGGCAGGATTTTCCCGTCGGTGTCATGGGGCTGGGCGTGCTGGGCGAGCGCGTGGCGCGCGCCGTGGCGCATTTCGAGTTCCCGGTGCAGGGCTGGAGCCGCTCGCCCAAGGCCATCGAAGGTGTGCGCACCTTCCACGGAGCCGACGGGCTGCAGGATTTCCTGGCGGCGAGCCGCGTGCTGGTGAACCTGCTGCCCCTCACACCCGACACTACGGGCATCCTGCGCCGGGAGACGCTTTCGCGCCTGCTCCCGGGAGGCTGCGTGATCAACGTGGCGCGGGGAGCGCATCTGGTGGAAGAGGACCTGCTGCCCCTGCTGGACAGCGGCCATCTCGCCGGTGCCACGCTGGACGTCTTCCGCACCGAGCCGCTGCCGGCGGGCCATCCGTTCTGGAGCCATCCGCGCGTCACCGTCACGCCCCATACCTCGGCGCGCACGCTGCGTGCGGAAAGCATCGCCCAGATCGCGCGCAAGATCGCCGCCCTGCACCGGGGCGAGTTGTCGGTGTCGGGCGAGGTCGATGCCGCACGCGGTTACTGATGGGCATGCCCCTGCCCTGGGGCGCTGCACGCCTTACCCCTGCTTGAATTTCCATTCGCATTCGAGGACCCAACCATGCCATCCCTTCCCACCCGCGCCAAGCTCGTGGACGTCGGCCCGCGCGACGGGCTGCAGAACGAGAAATCCCCCGTGCCGGCCAGCGTCAAGATCGGTCTCGTGCACCGGCTGCAGGCGGCCGGGCTGACCGAGATCGAGGTCACGAGCTATGTCTCGCCCAAGTGGGTGCCGCAGATGGCGGACAACCATGAGGTGATGGCCGGCATCGAGCGGCGTCCGGGCGTGCGCTATTCGGTGCTGACGCCCAACCTGAAAGGCTACGAGGCGGCCGTGCTGGACCGGCCCGACGAGATCGTGGTGTTCGGCTCCGCCAGCGAAGCCTTCAGCCAGAAGAACATCAACTGCAGCATCGCCGAGAGCATCGAGCGGTTCGCCCCGGTGGTGGAAGCCGCACGCGCCGCGGGCATCCATGTGCGCGGGGCGATGAGCTGCACCGTGGGCTGCCCCTACGAAGGCGAGGTGGCGCCGGAGCGCGTGGGCTACCTGGCCGGGCTCATGAAGGGCATCGGCGTACAGCACATCGGCGTGGCGGACACCATCGGCGTGGGCACCCCGCACAAGGTGCAGCGCGCCATCGAGGCGACGCTCGCGCACTATGCCGTGGACGATGTTTCCGGCCACTTCCACGACACCTACGGCCAGGCGCTCGCCAACACGCTGGCCGCGCTGGAGATGGGCATCTGGCAGTTCGACACGTCGGTGGCGGGCCTGGGCGGCTGCCCCTACGCCAAGGGGGCCACGGGCAACGTGGCCACCGAGGACGTGGTGTACATGCTGCACGGCATGGGCATCGAGACGGGCATCGACCTGGATGCCCTGGTCGATGCGGGCGCCTACATCAGCGACTTCCTCGGCCGCAAGCCGAATTCGCGCGCGGCCACGGCGCTGCTCAACAAGCGCGCCGGCTGAGCCCGCCGGATGGAGCGCGGTCCGCTGGCGCCGCTCAACGCAGCCCGGTCCCGCCCAGCCCCTGGCGCAGGTGCTCCAGGAAGGCCTGCACGGCCTTGGGCTGGGTGCGGCCGATGAGCGTCTGCACCTCGATGTTGCGCAAGTCCAGCCCCTTGTCGCGCAGTCGCACGAAGGCCAGTTCGCCCCGGTCCACCTGGTTGCGGCCGGAGATCTCGCCGCAGATGGTCACCCCATCCTCGCGGTGGCGCAGGAAGCCGAACAGCGCGCTGATGTAGTTGCTCGTCAGCACCGGCTCCACCGCCAGGCGCTGGCGGCTGCAGGCGATGTCGAACAGCTGGCGCACGGTGGTGTCGGCTTCGGGCAGGGCGATGGGGTAGGCCAGCAGTTGCGACAGGCTGATCTGCCGGAAGCGCGACAGCGGATGCCCTTGGCGCATGGCGGCCCCCACCGGCGAAGGCTGCAGGTGCTCGACCTTGATGTCCTTCTCGGTGTGGCGGCTCATCACGATGCCGATGTCCGCGTCGCTGAGCAGCACACGCCGCGTGCATTCACCCGGCGCATGCACGCTCAGGTGGAACTGCACGCCCGGGTGCTGCCGGTGGAAGTCGCTGATGAGCCGCGGCAGGAACTCCATGGCGAAGCCCTCGGCCGATGCGATGCGCACGCGCCCACGCCGCATGCCCTGCAGCGACTGGATCTCTTGCACCACGCGCTCGGCATCGTGCGCGGACTTGAGGGCGTGCGTGGCCAGCAGTTCGCCCGCCGAGCTGGGCACCATGCCGCGCGCATGGCGCTCGAACAGGGCCGCGCCCAGCACGTCCTCCAGGTGGGCGATCTGGCGGCTGATGGCCGAGCCCGCCACGGACAGCCGCGCCGACGCCTCGCTGATGGAGCCGCAGCGCACGACCTCCAGGAAGTAGCGCAGCGCCGTGTCCTGCAACTGGCGTGCGATGAGCGGGGAGCGGTTCATGGCCCGGCATGGTTGCACGCACCGTGCCAGCAAGCCGGCGGAGCTTTCCCGGCGGTGGTGCGCGCAGGGACGCTCCGTTGCCGGAACGGCATCGCCGGGCTGCGAAAACGGTAATAGTGCGAACGGCCTTTGTGTCCCATTCTTGCTCCTCGACACACGTTCCGTTGCTTGTCTGACGAAGGAGTTTCCGAAATGGGCCATCTTTCCCCCACTCTGGTGCGTTGCGGCGGTGCAGCCGTGTTCGCTGCCTTCCTCGCCACCGGCGCCCATGCGGGCAAGGCCAACGACACCCTGGTCTATGCCTCGGACAACGAGGTCGAGAACGTGAGCCCGTACCACAACAACATGCGCGAGGGCGTGATCCTGGCGAACATGGCCTGGGACACGCTGATCTACCGCGACCCCAGGACCGGCGAGCACAAGCCCCTGCTCGCCACGGCCTGGAAGTGGGAGTCCCCCACGGCGCTGCTTGTCACGCTGCGCCCGGGCGTGAAGTTCCACAACGGGGATCCGCTGGGCGCCGAGGACGTGGCATTCACCTTCAATGTGGTCAACGGACCGGACGCCAAGATCGCCACGCGCCAGAACACCGACTGGATCAAGAACGTCGAGGTCGTGGGCCCGCTGCAGGTACGCATCCAGCTCAAGACACCGTTTCCCGCCGCGCTCGAATACCTGGCCGGCCCCACGCCCATCTATCCCGCGGCCTACTTCAGGAAGGTCGGCCTGGAAGGCTTCAGCAAGGCGCCCGTCGGCACCGGCCCCTACAAGATCACGGCCGTGGTGCCGGGGCAGGGCGTGACCATGGTCAAGAACCCGGACTATTTCAAGGACAGCCCCGTGGGCCAGCCGCTGATCGGCACGGTGAAGTTCGTCGTGGTGCGTGATCCCGAGGCCCGCGTCGCCCAGCTCATGACCGGCGCCATCGACTGGATCTGGCGCGTGCCGGCCGACCAGGCCGAGTCCATGAAGGCGACCATGCCCCAGGTGTCGGTGCTCAGCGGCGAGACCATGCGCCTGGGCTTCGTCACCATCAACAACGTGGGCACCACGCCCGAGTCCGCGCCCTTCAAGGACGTGCGCGTGCGCCAGGCCGTGAACTACGCCATCAACCGCAAGGGCTTCGCCGACAGCCTGGTGCGCGGCGGCAGCCAGCCCGTGTATGCGCCGTGCTTCCGCATGCAGGTGGGCTGCGTGACCAGCAAGGTGGCGCGCTACGAGTACAACCCGGCCAAGGCCAAAGAACTGCTGGCGCAGGCCGGCTACGCCAACGGCTTCGACACCGACCTGTGGGCCTACCGCGAGCGCGAGTATGCCGAGGCGCTGATCGGCGACCTGCGCAAGGTCGGCATCCGCGCCCGGCTGCATTTCGTGCAGTACCCGGCGCTGCGCACCGAAGTCCGCTCCGGCCGCGCTCCGCTCACCTTCCAGGCCTGGGGCTCGTACTCCATCAGCGATGCCTCCGCTTTCGTGGGCAACTTCTTCAAGGGCGGGCCGGACGACACGGCCAAGGACCCGCAGACCATCGCCCTGCTGCAGACCGCCGACAGCAGCACCGACAAGACCGACCGCCTCGCCAAGTACGGCCAGGCGCTGGAGCGCATCACCAAGGAGGCGATGTGGGCGCCGATCTTCTCGTACTCGACCAACTACGCCTTCACGAAGGACCTGGCCTTCGACGCCTGGCCCGACGAGCTGCCGCGCTTCGCGCAGGCCCGCTGGAAGTGAGCGGCTGAGAAGCCATGCTGACTTACATCCTGCGCAGGCTGGCGGTGGCGCTGGCCGTGATGCTCACCGTCGCGGTGGTGAGCTTCCTGCTGCTGCACCTCTCCGGCGACCTGGCCACGGCCATCGCCGGACCGGAATCGAGCGCCGCCGACGTGGAGAAGATCCGCGTGCAGTACGGCCTGGACCGCCCCATGACCACCCAGTTCTTCGATTGGCTGGGGGCAGCCCTGCAGCTGGACTTCGGCCGCTCGTTCTATTTCCAGAACACGGTGATGGAACTGGTGGGCGAGCGCCTGCCCATCACGCTCAAGCTCGGCGCCGTGTCGCTGCTGCTGGCCGTGGCCGTGGCAATTCCCCTGGGCGTGGCCGCTGCGCTCTACCGCGACACCTGGGTGGACCGGCTGGCACTGCTGGTGGCCACCATCGGCCAGGCCATGCCCAACTTCTGGTTCGCGCTGGCGCTGATCGTGGTGTTCTCCGTGGGGCTGAAATGGCTGCCCGTGGCTGGCAACACGAGCTGGCTGCACTTCGTGCTGCCGGCCGTGGCGCTGGGCTACTACGCCATGCCCTCGCTCATGCGGCTGACCCGCGCCGGCATGCTGGACGTGATGGGATCGGACTACATCCGCACGGCACGCGCCAAGGGCCTGTCGCCGGCGCGCGTGGTGTTCAAGCACGCGCTGCGCAACGCCATCATCCCCGTGGTGGCGCTGGCGGCGGTGGAGCTGGGCTTCATGCTGGGTGGCTCGGTAGTCATCGAGTCGGTCTATTCGCTGCAGGGGCTGGGCCAGCTGGCCTGGGACTCCATCGCCCGCAACGACTACCCCGTGGTGCAGGCCGTGGTGCTCATCATCGCCACGTTCTATATCGCACTCACCTTCGTGGCCGACGTGCTCAACGCCGCGCTCGATCCGCGCATGCGCACCCGCTGAGAAGGGCCTCACATGACGACGACCTCTCTACCCCTGTCCGGCAGCGCGGCGCTGGCCGCGCTGCCCGTGCCGGCCTGGCGCCGCGCGCTGCGCCGCATGGCCGGCCACCGCGGGCTGCTGCTGGGCAGCATCGTGCTCGGCCTGGCCGTGCTGGCCGCCGTGTTCGCGCCCTGCCTGGCGCCGCACGACCCCTTCGCGCAGGACGTGACGCAGCGCCTCATCCCGCCCGTGTGGCAGGAGCGCGGCACCTGGGAGCACGTGCTGGGCACCGACAAGCTGGGGCGCGACTACCTGAGCCGCCTGCTCTACGGCGCGCGCGTGTCGCTGGTGATCGGTTTCGTCACCGCCCTCGTCTCCGGGCTGATCGGCACCACCCTGGGCGTGCTGGCCGGCTACTTCGGCGGCCGCGTGGATGCGGTGGTGAGTTACGTCATCACCTGCCGCCTGGCCATGCCCGTGGTGCTGGTGGCCCTGGCCATGGCATCGCTGGTGGGCGGCTCGCTCAAGGTGGTGATCGTGCTGCTGAGCCTGCTGCTGTGGGACCGCTTCGCCATCGTCACGCGCTCGGCCACGCAGCAGCTGCGCGACGCCGAGTTCATCGCCGCCGCCAAGAGCCTGGGCGCCTCCACATCCTACATCCTGGTGCGCGAGCTGCTGCCCAACCTGATGGGCGCGCTCACCGTTGTGGCCACGCTGGAGATGGCCCATGCCATCCTGCTCGAATCCACGCTGTCTTTTCTGGGCCTGGGCGTGCAGCCACCCACGCCCTCATGGGGGCTGATGGTGGCGGAAGGCAAGGCGTACATGTTCTTCCAGCCCTGGGTGATCATGATTCCGGGCGTGGTGCTCGCGGTGCTGGTGCTGGCCATCAATCTCGTGGGCGACGGCATCCGCGACGTGGCCGCTCCCGACGGCCGCCATTGAACGCTCCCGAGGAGAAACCCCCCTATGAGCATCCTTCTCGATGTGAAGAACCTGCGTGTGGACCTGCCCACCGGGCGCGGCGTGCTGCATGCCGTGCGCGGCATCGACTTCCAGGTGCAGCGCGGCGAGATGCTGTGCCTGGTCGGCGAGTCGGGCTGCGGCAAGTCCATGACTTCGCTGGCGCTGATGGGCCTGCTGCCGGCCAGGGCGCGGCGGTCGGCCGAACGCCTGCATTTCGATGGCATCGACCTGCAGGCACAAAACGAGCGTGGCATGGCGCGGCTGCGCGGCGCGCGCATGTCCATGATCTTCCAGGAGCCCATGACCTCGCTGAACCCGTCGTACACGCTGGGCGACCAGCTGTGCGAGGCGCTGCGAGCCCACGGCAAGGCAACGGCCGCCGAGGCGCGCGAGCGTGCCCTCTACCTGCTGCAGCGCGCCGGCGTTCCCCAGGCGGCCGACCGCCTGCGCCAGTACCCGCACCAGCTATCGGGCGGCCTGCGCCAGCGCGTGATGATCGCCATGGCCCTGATGTGCGGGCCCGACCTCATCATCGCCGACGAGCCCACCACGGCGCTGGACGTGACCATCCAGGCGCAGATCCTGCGCCTCATCCGCGAGCTGCAGAAGGAATTCGGCACCGCGGTGGTGTTCATCACGCACGACCTGGGCGTGGTGGCTCGCATCGCCGACCGAGTGGCCGTGATGTATGCGGGCGAGGTGGTCGAGACGGCGCCCGTGGATGCGCTTTTCTCACACCCCTCGCACCCCTACACCCAGGGCCTTTTGCGCTGCATTCCCGTGCGCGGCAAGACGCTGCCGGGCAGCCGCCTGCAGGCGATTCCCGGCGTGGTGCCCAGCCTCATCGGCGACGTGCAGGGCTGCGCCTTCGCCAACCGCTGCAGCCTGGCCCGGCCGGTCTGCAGCGTCGCGCCACCGTTCGCCGAGGTGGCGCCGGGCCATGCCGTGCGCTGCGTTGCCGCCGCCCATTCCGCAACCCCGGCACTGGCGGAGGCCGCATGAATGCCATGACCGACTCCCGGACGTGGAACCTGCCCCGAACTGCCGCCTCTGCCCTCCCGCCGGCGGGCACGGTGGGCGGCTCCGAGGACATCGCGCTGGAGCTTTGCGCGCTCAGCCGCAGCTTCCGGCTAAAGCGCGGCCTGTTCCAGCCCGCCGGTAGCATCCAGGCCGTGAACGAGGTGTCGCTGCGCATCCGCAAGGGCGAGACGCTGGGCCTGGTGGGCGAGTCCGGCTGCGGCAAGAGCACGCTGGCCAAGATGCTGCTGGGGCTGC
The DNA here is from genome assembly GCF_900104515.1 of Paracidovorax cattleyae. Lineage (GTDB taxonomy): Bacteria > Pseudomonadota > Gammaproteobacteria > Burkholderiales > Burkholderiaceae_C > Paracidovorax > Paracidovorax cattleyae. The sequence goes on along the minus strand of NZ_FNJL01000027.1, from coordinate 46,593 downwards.
TGCCGCCCACGTCCGGCAACGTGCTGGTCGGCGGCCGGGAGATCGACCCGCGCCAGCGCCGCGCGCTGGCCCGGCGCATCCAGCCCATCTTCCAGGATCCCTACTCCTCGCTCAACCCGCGCCGCACCGTGGCCGACATCGTCGGCGTGCCGCTGCGCCTGCACGGCGCGGGCACGCCGGCCGAACAGGCGCGCAGCGTGAAGGCCATGCTCGACCTGGTCGGCATGCCCGAGCGCACGCACCGGCAGTATCCCAACCAGCTCTCCGGCGGCCAGCGCCAGCGCGTGGCCATCGCCCGCGCCCTGGTGCTGCGGCCCGAAATCCTGGTCTGCGACGAACCCACGTCGGCGCTGGACGTGTCGGTGCAGGCGCAGATCCTGAACCTGCTGCTGGATCTCAAGGCCGAGTTCGGCCTCACCTACCTGTTCATCAGCCACGACCTGGGCGTGGTGGAACACCTGGTGGACCGCGTGGCCGTGATGCACCGGGGCTGCATCGTCGAGCAGGGCACGCGCGCACAGATCTTCGCCGATCCGCAGCATCCCTACACCCGCATGCTGCTGGCGTCCGCCCTGTCGCCCGAGCCGGGGCTGGGCCTGCCCGACATCGACCGCGAGGCCTTCGCCTGATGCCGGCATCCACCTTCTGCCCCGCTACCCTGGAGCCTTTCATGACCCGTGAATCCGCCATCGCGCGCACCGTCGCCGTCTTCGACGACGGGCGCTTCCAGGAGACGCTCGATCGCCGCGTCGCCTTCCGCACCGAGAGCCAGGACGCCGCCAGCCTGCCGCAGCTGTACGCTTACCTGGGCGAAGAGATCGTGCCGCTGCTGCACCAGCTCGGCTTCGGCTGCCAGATCGTGGACAACCCCGTGCCGGGCAAGAGCCCTTTCCTGCTGGCCGAGCGCAGGGAGCCGGGTGCCGCCTTCACCGTGCTCACCTACGGGCACGGCGACGTGGTGCGCGGCTACGACGCGCAGTGGCGCGAAGGCCTGCAGCCCTGGAAGATCGTGGTGGACGGCAACCGCTGGTACGGCCGCGGCACGGCCGACAACAAGGGTCAGCACACCATCAACCTCACGGCGCTGGAGCAGGTGCTGGGCGCCCGCGGCGGCGTACTGGGCTACAACGTGAAAATCATCCTGGAGATGGGCGAGGAAGACGGCTCGCCAGGCCTGGACGCGGTCTGCGCGCAGCACCGCGACTTCCTGGCCGCCGACCTGTTCCTGGCCTCCGACGGGCCGCGCGTGTCGGCCTCGCGTGCGACGATGTTCCTGGGCTCGCGCGGCGTGTTCAACTTCGACCTGCACCTGGACCTGCGCGACGGTGGCCACCATTCCGGCAACTGGGGCGGACTGCTGCGCAACCCGGGCATCCGCCTGGCCCACGCCATTGCCACGCTGGTGGATGCCAGGGGCCGCATCCTGGTGCCGGGCCTGCTGCCGAGGGAGCTGCCCGAGGGCGTGCGCGTGGCCCTGCGGGACATCGAGGTGGGCGGCAGCGCCGGCGACCCGGAGATCGACCCGGACTGGGGCGAGCCCGGCCTGACGCCCGCCGAGCGCGTCATCGGCTGGAACAGCCTGGAGGTGCTGGCCTTCACCTGCGGCAACCCGGCCATGCCGGTCCATGCCATTCCGGCCACGGCACGGGCGCACTGCCACATGCGCTACGTGGTGGGCAGCGATGCGGCGCACTTCCTCGACCACATCTGCGCCCACCTGGCGGCCCACGGCTTCGACGACGTGGAAGTGCGCGGCACCGACGTGCACATGGCCGCCACGCGCCTGGACCCGGACGATGCCTGGGTGCGCTGGGGCCTGGCGTCCATGGAGCGCACCACCGGCCGGCGCCCCGCGCTGCTGCCCAACCTGGGCGGCTCGCTGCCGAACGACGTGTTCTCCGAAACGCTGGGCCTGCCCACGCTGTGGGTGCCGCACTCCTACCCGGCGTGCTCGCAGCACGCGCCCAACGAACACATCCTGGCCGACGTCACGCGCGAATCGCTGGAGATCATGGCCGGCCTGTTCTGGGACCTGGCCGAACAGGGACCGGCCGTGATGCGGCAGCGCGCCGCCTGAGCGCCTGGACTGCCGCCGGGCCTGGCGACCCTGCGCCGCGGTGGTGGCGCGCTCGCTAAGATGGGCGCTTTCCTTCCACCTTTCCGAACGACCAGGACGCTTTCACCATGTGTGGTGCCGAACTCCGAACCTTGCCCGAGGGCGTGCAGCGCGTGGCCGCCGCCCTGCAGGCCAAGGGCCATCCCCATGCCCCGCGCATGCTCGACAACTCGGCGCGCACCGCGCAGGAAGCGGCTGACGCGCTAGGCATTGCCGTCGGGCAGATCGCCAAGAGCATCATCTTCCGCCGCAAGAGCGACGACGTGGCCGTGCTGGTGGTCACCTCGGGCGACCGGCGGGTGGACGAGAAGAAGGTGGATGCCCTGGTGGGCAAGACCGGCCGTGCCGACGCCGAGTTCGTCAAGGCCAGGACCGGCTTCACCATCGGCGGCGTCTCGCCGGTGGCGCATGCCACGCCGCCGGTGACGCTGATCGACCGCGACCTGTTCCGTTTCGACGAGATCTGGGCCGCTGCGGGCCACCCGAACGGCGTCTTCCTTCTGAGGCCGAAGGACCTGGAGGCGCTCACGGGGGCGCCCGTCGTGGACGTGGTGCAGCCGCCCCCGGCAGCATGAGCCGGGTGGCGTGCCAGGCGCTCGCGGAGCGCGCCGCGCAGATCTCCGCCGCGGGAGGCTTCGCGGCGGATGGCAGGGCGCCGGTGCCGTCGCCCTGCATCGGCGTCTGCCGCATGGATGCCGGCGGCCACCATTGCGAGGGATGTTTCCGTACGCTGGACGAGATCCGTGCCTGGTCCGCCGCCGCGCCGGCCCGGCAGCGTGCGATCTGGGCGGCGCTGCTGCAGCGCGCGGGGCTGGCGCCCGCCGGGCCGCGGGATGGAGCGGCCGGGCGGATACCGGCCAAAAACCAGGGAACGGCACCATGAAGCACATCGTTTTCTATCTGGATTTCGTGTCGCCCTATGCCTGGCTGGCCTTCGAGCGCCTGCCCCAGGTGCTCGAGGGCCTGAGCCATTCGGTGGAGTACCGGCCCGTGCTGCTCGGTGCGCTGCTGCAGCAGCACGGCAACCCCGGCCCCGCGGGCATCGCGCCCAAGCGCGCCTGGACCTACCGCCATGCCGAGTGGCTGGGCCATGCGCTGGGTACGGGGCTGGACATGCCGGCGCGGCATCCCTTCAATCCGCTGCCCCTGCTGCGCCAGTCCCTGGCCTGCAGCGAGGACGGGTCCATCAACCGCTTCGTGGCCGGCACGGTGCTGCGCCATGTGTGGCTCGGTGGCGGCGATGCGCTGGACCCGGGGCGGCTGGAGGACCTGGCCCAGGTGCTCTCGCCGCAACGGCGCGCGGAAGCTCCGGGCGATGAGCCGGGCGCGCGCGCGAAGGCGCTGCTGCGCGCGAACACCGACGCCGCCGCCGCGCAGGGCGTGTTCGGCGTGCCCGCCTTCGTGGTGGACGGGCAGCTGTTCTGGGGGCTGGACAGCCTGCCCATGCTGCGCGCCCGTCTGGAGGGCGACCCCTGGTTCGAAGGTTCGCGCTGGGACGCGGTGGCGGAACTTCCCCCGGGGTTGAAGTAGCGCCTGCTTTCCCCGCATGCGGGTTTGTCCCGGGGAAGGGTTTTCCCCGGAGGCCCCGTGCTTGTCAGACTTCGGTCAGATGGCGGTTCGATAGTGCGACCCAGGTTGCACGCGGCGTCCTGGAGGGGGCGCGCGGAGCAGTCGCAACCACCACCTCATGGAGACAAGCACCATGGCTACCAATGTCGCTCACCGGCCGATGACGCCGGAAGAAAGAAAAGTCATCCTGGCCTCGTCGCTGGGCACCGTTTTCGAATGGTACGACTTCTACCTGTACGGTTCGCTCGCGGCCATCATCGCCAAGCAGTTCTTCAGCGGGCTGGACGCGGGCTCCGCGTTCATCTTCGCGCTGCTGGCCTTCGCCGCCGGCTTCATCGTGCGTCCCTTCGGCGCGCTGGTGTTCGGGCGGCTGGGCGACATGATCGGGCGCAAATACACCTTCCTGGTGACGATTCTGATCATGGGCCTGTCCACGTTCATCGTGGGTGTCCTGCCGACCTATGCCAGCATCGGCGTGGCGGCTCCGGTGATCCTGATCGTGCTGCGGATGCTGCAGGGCCTGGCCCTGGGCGGCGAGTACGGCGGTGCAGCCACCTATGTGGCCGAGCATGCACCGCACGGCAAGCGCGGCGCCTATACCTCGTGGATCCAGACCACCGCCACGATGGGCCTGTTCCTGTCGCTGCTGGTCATCCTGGGGACCCGCACCTTCATGGGCGAGGAGGCCTTCACCGACTGGGGCTGGCGCATCCCGTTCCTCGTCTCCATCCTGCTGCTGGGCGTTTCGCTGTGGATCCGGCTGTCGCTGTCGGAGTCGCCCGCCTTCCAGCGGATGAAGGCCGAGGGCAAGACCTCCAAGGCGCCGCTCGCCGAATCGTTCGGCCAGTGGAAGAACCTGAAGATCGTGATCCTGGCGCTGATCGGCCTGACCGCCGGCCAGGCCGTGGTCTGGTACACGGGGCAGTTCTACGCGCTGTTCTTCCTCACGCAGCAGCTGAAGGTGGATGCCGTCACGGCCAACCTGATGATCGCCGCCGCCCTGCTGATCGGCACGCCGTTCTTCGTCGTCTTCGGCGCGCTCTCCGACCGGATCGGCCGCAAGCCCATCATCATGCTGGGCTGCGTGCTGGCCGTGCTCACCTACTTCCCCGTCTTCAAGGCGCTGACCGAAGCGGCCAACCCCGACCTGGCCGCCGCGCAGGCGAAGAACAAGGTGGTGATCGTCGCCGATCCGGCCGAGTGCTCGTTCCAGTTCAACCCGACCGGCACGGCCAAGTTCACCAGTTCCTGCGACGTTGCCAAGCAGGTGCTGGCGGCCAGTTCCGTGAGCTACGACAACGAGGCCGCGCCGGCCGGCACGCCCGCCGTGATCCGGATCGGCCAGACCACGATCCCGAGCTATACCGCCCGCGGCCTGCCTGCCGATGAAGCCAAGGCCAAGGACGCCGCCTTCAAGAAGTCCGTGGCCGAGACGCTGAAGGCCGACGGCTATCCCTCCAAGGCCGACCCTGCCAAGATGAACAAGGTGATGATGGTCGTCATCCTGACCTATCTGGTGCTGCTGGTGACCATGGTCTACGGCCCCATCGCCGCGATGCTGGTGGAGATGTTCCCCACGCGCATCCGTTACACCTCGATGAGCCTGCCCTACCACATCGGCAACGGCTGGTTCGGCGGCCTGCTGCCCACCATGTCCTTCGCCATCGTGGCGCAGACGGGCAACATGTACAACGGTCTCTGGTATCCCATCATCATTGCGGGCATCACGGCCATCATCGGCACGCTGTTCATCCGCGAAACCAAGGACGTGGACATCTACGCGGGCGATTGAGTACGTCTTCCCGGGAATACGGCCGCCGGCAGGCGGTATTCCCGGGCGCCGCGAGTTTTCCGTGCGGCCCGGTGCGCCCGGCGCCCCGCCGGAATATGCCGCTTATCCATAAACCGGAGGAAGGCCGTCGCAATAAATGCCGGCCACTCCGCGGCGGGACTTTCCCGGGCATGTTGGATGCACAGGCGCGCCACACTGGATGAAAACCCTGTGATTTGCGGCGAGACAGCCGCCAAGTGTGGGGAAAAAGCGCCAAAGTGTGGCAGTTAAGCGTCAGCTTCGTTATCAAGACGACTTTCAACCGTGCTAATGAGGTTGTTACATCTAGAATTTGACTGGTAGCTGCACTTGCATTTTGTTGCCACAAGCCCTGCGCGGTGCCTACTTCCACCTTCCGAACAAAGTCTCCGAGGACATCACATGCAAAAGACCCATCGTCTGGCTCTCGCCGCCTTGGCCCTTCTGGGCAGCACCGCCGCATTTGCGCAAAGCAGCGTGACGCTGTACGGCCGCGTCAACACCAGCGTCGAACATTCCAAGGTGGGTGATCTGTCGCAGTCCGGTGTGAACAACAACGCGTCCCGCTTCGGTTTCAAGGGCGTGGAAGACCTGGGCGGTGGCCTGAAGGCTGGCTTCCAGCTGGAAAGCGGTTTCGACAGCTCCACCGGCGCAGCAGCACAGCAGTTCTTCGGTCGCCAGAGCGAAGTGAACCTGTCGGGCGGCTTCGGCATGGTGCGCCTCGGCAACTGGACGCCTGAGTCGTACTACGCCATCGCAGACTATGGCGTGCAGGACCAGCCCAACCACGACACCGGCAACTTCTCCAACCAGCTGTACACCTCGGTGGCCTTCGGCAAGACCAACAAGGTTGGCTACCGCACCCCCATGCTGGGCGGCTTCTGGGCCGAAGCCGTGGTCAGCGCGCACGAGCGTACCGCTCGCACGAACCCCTTCGGCGTGAACGCGGGCACCAAGAACGCCTACGACGTCGCTGCCAACTGGGAAGGCGGCAACCTGGCCTTCGGTGCCGGCTATGCCAAGCTGGGCGACAACTGGGACGCCGGCGTGCGCGGCCACTACACGATGGGTGCCGTGCAGCTCGGCGCCTACTACCAGCGCAACGACTACGAGCTGGTGGGCACCCGCAACTCGGTGGGCATCGCTGCCCAGTACGCCTTCGGCGCTTCGGAAGTGGTGGCCAACTACATCTGGGCCAGCAAGTGGAACAACGTGGCTGACTCCGGCGCTCAGCAGCTGATCCTGGGCTACAACTACAACCTGAGCAAGCGCACCAAGGTGTACGCTGCCTACACGTACGTCAAGAACAAGTCCGCCGCCAACTACGCCTATGGCTTCGTGAACGGCACGAACACGCTGGCCACGGGTGCCGATCCCCGCACGTTCGGTCTCGGCGTTCGCCACAACTTCTGATCGCCGCAGATGCCGGAAGCCCGCACGGGCCTTCGGCACCGGGTGATCCAGCAGGAAGCCTCACTCCCGCAAGGGCGTGGGGCTTTTTTCCATCCCGTCAGGAGACAAAAAGCATGTGGAAAATCGTTGTGGGCTTCGTTCTGTTCGCAGCCCTGTCGTTGTTCGTCATCATGAAAGCAGGGGACAAGGTGGACATGAGCGGGGAAAAGCATGGCGCGGATGCCGTGCATGCTCCGGACACTGCCGCGCCTGCTGCGGCCCCGGCATCGGCGGCGTCCGCTGCCAGCCGTGCCCGGTGAGTCCGCTTCCGGCCACAGTCCGATGGCGCCTGTGCCACCCTGGCGCCCCAGTGAAAAAGCCCGCATCGCGGGCTTTTTGCATGGTGGGCCTGCAGGCCCTGCGTGGCCATCAGCGGCGGAACTTGCCGTCGGTGCCGATGATGGACAGGTCGGCGAAATCCAGGCCCGTGTGGTCTTCGGGACTGAAGTTGACCTCCAGGCCGCCGATGTCGAATTTCTGGATGCCCTCCAGCGCCGCCTGCAGGCGTTCGCGCGTGGGCCTGGCGCCCGCGCGGCGCAATCCTTCCACCAGCACCTTGGCGGCCGCCATGCCCTCGAGCATGGCGGGGCTCACCTCCTTGCCCTGGGCCTTGGCCAGGTCGTGCGCTTCGCGCACCAGCGTGTAGTTCGTCGCCCGTTCGTTCGGGAACACCTGCGTGACGATGACGCCGCGCGCATTCGCGCCCAGGCTCCTGGCGAACCCGGACGATGCGTTGTTGGAGAGCGTGACGAGCTGGGCGCTCGAACCGGCTGCCCGGAAGGCGGCGTAGCCTTCGGCCGTCGCGGCCCCCGATGCGACCATGAGCACCGCCTGGGCCCGGGCCTGCACGAGCTTGGGCGCGATGGCGGAAAAGTCGGGCCTGGTCCGGTCGAATCGCTCCTGCAGCACGGGCTTGAGCTTCGCAACCTCGAAGCCCTTGAGCGCGCCCGCCAGTCCGTCGGCGCCGAAGCTGTCGTCGGTGATGACCACCGCGATCCGGGAAATGCCCATCGACGCCAGGTGGGTGATGGCTTTCTCGGCCTCGCGCTGGTAGGGAGCGCGGACGTTGAAGACGTGGCGGCGCACGGGGCGGTGCAGCACCATCGCGCCCGTGGAGGGGGCCACGAGCGGAACGTCGTATTTGTCGAGCAGGGGGATGATGGCTTCCGTGTGGGGCGTGCCGCGGGTGAGGAACATCGCGAGCACGTTCTGCTCTTCGATGAGCTTGCGCGCGTTGGTGAGCGTCTGGGCGGGATCGAACCTGTCGTCGAGCGAGATGAGCTCGATCTTCTGCCCGTTCACGCCGCCCCGCGCGTTCACCGCGTCCATGTAGAGCTTCGCGCCTTCGGTGGTTTCCTGCACGCCGGACGACACCGGGCCGGTGAAGCCTGCCGTCTGGCCCACCAGCAGCTGGCTCCAGGCCGCAGGGGAGAAGAGGGAGGCGGCCGCGAGGGCCAGGGCGCCGCCGGTGGTCTGCCAGGAATGGGCCATGATGGGGAAATCTCCGGAAAGGGCGTGGGTTGCTGCAGAGCAAAAGGTCCGCGGAAGATGCCCGAACGCTGCCATGGTGACAAGGGGTGACAACCCTGGGCGGATGGGATTGCCATGCGGGCGCGGTTGTCAATGGGCGGAACCACCCCATATGGATAAGCCACTCTCCGACTCCGGACGGCCATCTTCCTTTCCTAGAATGGCCCGCCTCCCCTCCGAAAGCTCCTCCCGATGACCCAGGGCCTGATCCGCATCCATGGCGCGCGCCAGCACAATCTGAAGAACCTGGATGTCGACATCCGCACGGGCGAACTCACCGTGGTGACCGGCCCCAGCGGTTCGGGCAAGTCCAGCCTGGTGTTCGACACGCTCTACGCGGAAGGCCAGCGCCGCTACGTGGAAACCTTCAGCGCCTACGCGCGCCAGTTCCTCGACCGGATGGACAAGCCGGCCGTGGACAAGGTGGAGGGCGTGCCCCCGGCCATTGCCATCGACCAGACCAATCCGGTGCGCTCCTCCCGCTCGACCGTGGGCACGATGACGGAGATCAACGACCACCTGAAGCTGCTGTTCGCGCGTGCGGCCCAGTTGTTCGACCGGCAGACGGCGCAGCCGGTGCGCCACGACACGCCGGACACCATCTATGCCGAACTCCTGCGCCGCTGCGCGGAGGCGGGCGACCCGCGCGTGGTGCTGACCTTCCCGGTCGAGCTGCCGGCGGACACCTCCGCCGAGCAGGTGGAGCAGTGGCTGTCCGCCAGCGGCTTCACGAAGGTGCAGGCCGAGCGTGAAGTCGGCACGCCGACCGGGCCCCGGAAAGTGCTGGATGTGGTGGCCGACCGGTTCCGGCTCGGCAATGCAGAGCGCGCCCGCGTGGTCGAGGCCATCGAGGTGGCGATCAAGCGCGGCGCCGGGCGGCTGAACGTCTATCGCCTGCAGGAAGACGGCGAACCCGAGCTGTGGCGCTTTTCCACCGGGCTGCACTGCCCGGACAGCGATCTGCGCTATGCCGAGCCCATCCCGTCGATGTTCTCGTTCAATTCCGCCGTGGGCGCCTGCGAGTCCTGCCGCGGCTTCGGGCGCGTGATCGGCGTGGACTACGGCCTGGTGATTCCCAACGACCGGCTGACGCTGCGCGCCGGCGCGATCAAGACCATCCAGACCCCGGCCTGGAAGGAGGCGCAGGACGACCTCATGCGCCACGCGGAGGCCGCGGGCATCCCGCGCGACACGCCCTGGTACAAGCTCACGGAAGAGCAGAAGCGCTGGGTGATCGACGGCACGCCGGGCTACAAGGACGGCAACTGGAACAAGCAGTGGTATGGCATCCGGAGGTTCTTCGAGTACCTGGAGAGCAAGGCCTACAAGATGCACATCCGGGTGCTGCTGTCCAAGTATCGCAGCTACACGCCGTGCCCGACCTGCGGCGGCGCGCGCCTGAAGACCGAGAGCCTGCTGTGGCGCGTGGGCAGCAAGGACGACGCCGATGCGGTGCTCGAACCGTCCCGGCGCTTCATGCCGCAGGGCGTGGCCTGGAACCGTGCCCAGCTGGAGGCCCTGCCCGGGCTCACCCTGCACGACCTGATGCTGCTGCCCATCGAGCGGCTGCGCCGCTTCTTCGCGCGCATGGCGCTGCCGGAAGGCGACGCCGGCGCCGGAGGCGATGCGCAGGCCCTGAAGCTGCTGCACGAGGAAATCACCACGCGCCTGAAGTACCTGTGCGACGTGGGCATCGGCTACCTCACGCTGGACCGGCAGAGCCGCACGCTGTCCGGCGGCGAGGTGCAGCGCATCAACCTGACCACCGCGCTGGGCACCTCGCTGGTGAACACGCTCTTCGTGCTGGACGAGCCCAGCATCGGCCTGCACCCGCGCGACATGCACCGCATCACCGAGGCGATGCTGCGCCTGCGCGATGCGGGCAATACGCTGGTGGTGGTGGAGCACGACCCGGCCGTGATGCTGGCGGCCGACCGGATGATCGACATGGGCCCGGGCCCGGGCGAGCGCGGCGGGCAGATCGTGTTCGACGGCACCACTGCCGACCTGCGCCGCTCCGACACCCTGACGGGCGTGTACCTGGGCGGGCGGCGGCAGATCGGCGCGGGCGTGAAGCGCATGGTGGCGGCGTCCACACCGCGCCTGATCCTGGAGGGCGCGCGCGAGCACAACCTCCGCGACGTGTCGGTGGAGTTCCCGCTGCAGCGGCTGGTGACCGTCACGGGCGTGTCGGGATCCGGCAAATCTACCCTGATCCAGGACGTGCTCGCACCGGCACTGCTGCGGCATTTCGGCAAGGCGACCGAGTCGCCCGGCGTGCACGACCGGCTGCTGGGCGCCGAGCAACTGGGCGACGTGGTGTTCGTCGATCAGTCTCCCATCGGCAAGACGGCGCGCTCCAATCCCGTGAGCTATGTCGGCGCCTGGGACGCCATCCGCGAGCTGTTTGCCGTGGCGCCCCTGGCGCGCCAGCGCGGCTACACCGCGGCCAAGTTCAGCTTCAACTCGGGCGACGGGCGCTGCCCGACCTGCGGCGGCTCGGGCTTCGAGCATGTGGAGATGCAGTTCCTCTCCGACGTCTATCTGCGCTGCCCCGACTGCGACGGCAAGCGCTACCGGCCGGAGATCCTGGAAGTGACGATCGAGCGCGGTGGCCGCGCGGTCAACGTGGCCGACGTGCTGGCACTCACCGTGAGCGAAGCGGCGCAGGCTTTCGCGCAGGACCGCGACGTGATCCGCGCGCTGCAGCCCATCGTCGATGTGGGGCTGGAATACGTGAAGCTCGGCCAGCCCGTGCCCACGCTCTCGGGCGGCGAGGCGCAGCGGCTCAAGCTCGCGGGATTCCTGGCCGAGGCCGCCAGGAGCGCCAGCAGCAGCCGCCAGCCACTCGCGAAGAAGGGCACGCTGTTCCTGTTCGACGAGCCCACCACGGGCCTGCACTTCGACGACATCGCCAAGCTCATGCGCGCGCTGCGCAAGCTGCTCGATGCCGGGCATTCGCTGATCGTGATCGAGCACAACCTGGACGTGATCCGCGCCAGCGACTGGCTGATCGACCTGGGCCCCGAGGGCGGGGACGGCGGCGGGCTGGTGGTGGCCGAAGGCACGCCCGAGGACATGCACCAGCATCCTACGTCGCACACCGGCGCCGCCCTGCGCGACTACGAGCTGGCGCTGGGCGAGGGTGGCCATTCGGTGCACGAGAAAGCCGCGGCGCTGCGCAGGCAGCAGCGCGGCGCGCAGGCGGAGCAGGGCATGGCGGGCAGGAACGCCATCGAGATCGTGAACGCCAAGGAGCACAATCTCAAGAACCTGTCGGTGGACATTCCGCGCGGCAAGTTCAATGTGGTGACCGGCGTGTCGGGCTCGGGCAAGTCCACGCTGGCCTTCGACATCCTGTTCAATGAAGGGCAGCGCCGCTACCTGGAATCGCTCAACGCCTATGCCCGCAGCATCGTGCAGCCGGCCGGCCGGCCCGAGGTGGACGCGGTCTATGGCATTCCGCCCACGGTGGCGATCGAGCAGCGCCTGTCGCGCGGCGGCCGCAAGAGCACGGTGGGCACGACCACCGAGGTCTGGCACTTCCTGCGCCTGCTGTACGTGAAACTGGGCGTGCAGCACTGCATCCACGACGGCGCTCCGGTGCAGCCTACGAGCGCCGACAACATCGCCGCGCAGCTGCTCACGCACTTCAAGGGCCAGCACATCGGGCTGCTGGCGCCGCTGGTGGTCAACCGCAAGGGCGTCTATACCGAACTGGCCGATTGGGCGCGCCCGCGCGGTTACACGCATTTGCGGGTGGACGGCAATTTCCTGCCGACCACGGGTTTTCCGCGCATCGACCGCTTCAAGGAACACACCATCGAGCTGCCCGTGGCCAGCCTGGACGTGGCGCCTGCGCAGGAGTCCGAATTGCGCGCCGCGCTGGCCCGCGCGCTGGACCTGGGCAAGGGTGTGGTCCACGTGCTGAGCGGCCTCGCCGGCCTGAAGGAGGCCATGGCCGCGGGGCAGTCCACCGCCGGCATCGGCACGCTGCAGGCGTTCTCGACCAAGCGCGCCTGCCCGGTGTGCGCCACCAGCTATGCCGAGCTGGACCCGCGACTCTTCTCGTACAACAGCAAGCACGGCTGGTGCCCCGACTGCGTGGGCACGGGCGTGAAGATCACCAGGGAGCAGCGCAAGGTCTTCGACGATTCGGTGCAGGACGACAAGGACCGGGGCCGCGAGCAGACCTTCGCCGAACCCGAGGCCGAGGACGTGGCCGACACCGTGTGCCCCAGCTGCCAGGGCACGCGCCTCAACCCGGTGGCGCGGGCCGTGCTGTTCGCCGGCACGCCGGTGACCGAGGTGGCCCGCCTGTCGGTGGCGGAGGTGCGGCAATGGATCGACGGCCTTCAGCTCTCGGGCCGCGAGGCCGAGATCGCCCGCGACCTGGTGCCGGAAATCAGGAGCCGGCTCGAGTTCCTGGAAGAAGTGGGCCTGTCCTACCTCACGCTGGACCGGGGAGCGCCCACGCTCTCGGGCGGCGAGGCGCAGCGCATCCGCCTGGCCGCGCAACTGGGCAGCAACCTGCAGGGCGTGTGCTACGTGCTGGACGAGCCCACCATCGGCCTGCATGCGCGCGACAACCAGGTCCTGCTGAACGCCCTGCACAAGCTGGGCGACAAGGGCAACACCCTGGTGGTGGTGGAGCACGACGAGGACACCATCCGCCGCGCCGACCACATCATCGACATCGGACCCAGCGCAGGCAAGCGCGGCGGGCGGCTGGTGGCGCAGGGCAGCGTGGCCGACATCCAGGCCGCCGAGGATTCGCAGACCGGCCGCTATCTGCTGCACGCCATGCGCCACCCGCTGCAGGCGCGGCGTGGCATGCAGCCCGCCGATGTGGACGCCGAAACCGTGGCGCCGGCCCGGCCGGCCGATGCACCCACGGGCCGCCAGAGCGCCGCAGCCAGGAAGCGGGCCGCGCAGGCCGCGGCCCTGCAAGCCGCTGCGCTGGAGGATGCGAGAGCGCGCGCCGCCATCCGCTGGCTGACGGTGCGCGGCGCAAGCCTGCACAACCTGCAGAACGTGACGGCCACCGTGCCGCTGCATCGCCTCGTGGCCGTCACGGGCGTGAGCGGATCGGGCAAATCGACCCTGGCGAGGGACGTGCTGCTGGCCAATGTGCAGGCCTGGGTGCAGCAGCGCTCCACCAAGGCCGGGCGTGACGCCATGGACTCCGGCAAGGCGCCGCCGCTGGTCGGCTGCACGGGACTGGCGGGTTTCGAGTCGGTGGACCGGGTGCTGGAGGTGGACCAGACCCCCATCGGCAAGACGCCGCGCAGCTGCCCGGCCACCTATATCGGTTTCTGGGACACCATCCGCAAGCTTTTCGCAGAAACGCTGGAGGCGAAGGCCCGCGGCTATGGGGCCGGGCGCTTTTCCTTCAACACGGGCGAGGGCCGCTGCCCGGTCTGCGAAGGCCAGGGGATCCGCACCATCGCCATGAGCTTCCTGCCGGACGTGAAGGTACCCTGCGAGGCCTGCCATGGCGCGCGCTTCAACCCCGAGACGCTGGCCGTGACCTGGCGCGGCAGGAGCATCGGCGACGTGCTGCAGATGGAAGTGGACGAGGCGGTGGAGTTCTTCGCCAGCATGCCCAGCATCGCGCATCCGCTGCAGTTGCTGAAGGACGTGGGCCTGGGCTACCTCACGCTGGGCCAGCCCAGCCCGACGCTGTCGGGTGGCGAGGCGCAGCGGATCAAGCTGGTGACAGAGCTGACCAAGGTGCGCGACGAGGTCGGGCGCCGTGGCCAGAAGGCGCCGCACACCCTCTACGTGCTGGACGAGCCCACCGTGGGCCTGCACATGGCCGATGTCCACAAGCTCATCCGCGTGCTGCACCGGCTGGTCGATGGCGGCCACAGCGTGGTGGTGATCGAGCACGACCTCGACGTGATCGCCGAGGCCGACTGGATCATCGACCTGGGGCCCGAAGGCGGCAAGGACGGCGGCCGCATCGTGGCCGCCGCCACGCCCGAGGAGGTGGTGCGCCTGGGCACCCACACGGGCCGTGCGATCGCGCCCGTGCTGGCGCGCGGCGGCTAGGGCTCAGCGGCCCGGGTTCACCACCTCGGGGTTGCGCAGGGCCTCGTCGATGTGCTGGAGGTATTCCTGCGCCTTGGGGTTGGCAGGGGTGGCATCGCCCGAGACGTAGTAAGGCAGGCCCTGCTTCAGGCCGCCATGGTCGGCGATGCGTTGCGCCATGTTGGACGCCGCCATCCGCAGCTGCACGGTCACGCTCTTCTCGTATTGCTCGGAGGACACCTTCTGGCCGCCGACGCGGCTGTTGCCGGGGCCGTCGGCCGACCACTCACTCGCGGCCATCCAGGAACCTGCGGGAAATCTGGCCCAGGCCGATCGAGTGTTCTTCTCGCCGGCGCGGTCGAGGTCGCCCTCGTGCTGCATCGCCTTGCGGAAGCCCTGGGTGAAGGCCCCCGATTCCGAATGCAGAGGCCGTATTCCTTGGCGGTCTCGTCCACCGCACGGCCGAAGTCGGCCTGGGTCCGGACCTTGGCGTCCTGTTGCTGCTCGTCGCCGCGCAGCACGGGCAGGAATCTGGGGTGGACCTGTGCCTCGGCCTCGTCCACGCTCTTGGATCCGAGGTCGCCCGTTGCCGCAGGCTGCGCGGCGCTGGACGGGCTGCCGCCACTACCACCGCCATTGCCACCGCTGCGGGTGCCTTCGCCCGAGGCCGGGCCGCCGCCCTGTTCCGAGGGTTGTGGCGAGGGCGTCTGGCATGCTTGGACAGCTTCCGGAGCAGGCCTTCGAGCAGTGCCGTCAGTACCTGCGCGAGCAGGGTCTGGGCGCCGGCGGGGTCCCGCGCGCCAGGCGCCTGGACGCCCTGGAGCCGCGAGGAGCAGATCGATGAAATAGCCAGGAATGCAGTTCCTTCCAATGTCGGGAATTGCACGCTCGCCACGGCCCGGAGCGTGCGGGACGCGCTGCCCGAAAGACTCCGCGGACATGCGAAGCCGCCATGCCCGCGCATCAGGCAAAGGCGTCGATACGCCCGGCGCGGATCGCGTCGAGCATGCGCCGGTACAGCGCCATCGTGCGCTCGTAGGCCCCGGGACGGTCCCGCAGCACGGCCCGCACATGCTCCTGCCGGCTCGCGGTGCATTCGAAACCGTTGGCGCAGCGGGCCAGCAGGTCCCAGTCGGTGGCCTGCGTGCAGTCCAGGCCCAGTCCGCACGGCAGCAGGTAGAAGGCGAGTTCCATCGTGTCGTCCTGCGACTGCGGAAAGAAGACACCCTCGAACCGGTAGCCGCGCATGCCCGAGCCCGCGTCGGTGCGGACCGCGAGGCGCGTGGCGACGTCCTGCACGAGCAGCGGGTCGCCGGCCGCCAGCAGGTCGGACAGCAGGGATTGGCGCCGGTCGGGGGCCTGGTAGGCGGATTTGCCCGCACGCAGGGCCATGGCCAGCAAGGGATCCTTGCGGCGCAGGCCGTCCGCGGCGAGCCGGACGATGCGCCGGTCGCCCGTGTCCTCTGCCGAGAGGCCCGCGCACCGCTGGCGCAGGGTCTCTGCCGCCGCGCGGGCCGCGCTGGAGGCCGGGCCGGGTGCCGCAGCCCCGGTTCCCGCGATGCCATGGCACCGGCGCAGCGCCTGCACGGCATAGAACACGCCCCCCGCCTCAGGCTGCGAAAGCGCATGGCGGACGAATCCGTCCAGGCGGCCAGCCCGGTTGTATTCCCGGAGCAGGTCCGCGGACAGGGGGCGGGCCGCCTGGGCGGCTTCGGCAGCCTCGCGGGTGCCGGAGGATTCCTCGGCCGTGCCCGGTCGCAGGAAGCCCAGTCCCGCCGCGAGCAGCAACAGGGCGGTGCCCCCCAGCATCCAGGAAGAAGTACGCAGATTCATGGTGCTCCATTGGAGGGTGAACGAGGGCGCGGGCGGGCATGCGGCGCGAAGCGGCGTGCGCGTTTCCGAGTTTGCGGAAGCGCTCTGGGCGATGGTGGGTGCGCTCCGCGCGCTATCGGGGTGCATCGGGGCGGAAATTCCGGCCCAGGATGCCTTCGCATGCGGCGCAGTAGAAGTAGCGTGTAGTGCCCTGCTGTTCCAGGGCACCCCAGCCGGTGGCCGCATCGAGCGACAGCGTTCCCTTGCCGCCCTGCCGGAACTGCACCTCCGCCGAGGCTTCGCAGTCCGCCAGGTCGATGCCACGCCGGTATTCCTCCGCCGTGCCCTCGATGGCGTGGTTCCAGAAGTGGCGCACACGTGCGGCGTCGATACGCATGTCGGAACAGTCGGCATCGCTGCCTTGGGTTCCGTGGGCATGGGGCCCGGGGATGGTGATGCGCTGCAATGGCGTCTGTGCCGCGGTCATGGTGCCCGGCTCCGTTGCCGCCGGGCTGGCCGCTGATGGCGCCATTTGGGAGGCCGCAAGAAGCGCGAGCAGCAGGTGGACAGCGTGCCGCTGCCTCATTTCGCCGCCCCTGCGACGAAGCCAGGAGCCAGGATGCCTTCGCATGCAGCGCAGCGGAAATAGCGCGTGGCGCCTTTCCATTCCAGGACTCCCCATCCCGTGGCGCCATGGAGGCGCAGCACGCCGCGTGCCCCTTTGCGCAGATGCAGCCGTGGGGAAGCAGTACAGTCCGCCAGATCGAAGTCGCGCTGGAAGTCGGAGGCGGGGCCCTCCACGGCATGGTCCCAGAAGTAACGAACGCGCGGCTCGTCGATGACCCGATCGGAGCAGTCGGCATCGCTGCCGGGTGAAGGTTCCACGGCGCGTGGCAGGGTGATGGCACCCAGGGGGCCGATGGACCGGGACGGGGGTGCGGCGTTCATGGGCTGCGCAGAAGCGCCTGCATGGACCAGCACCAGGAAGCAGAGCGAGGCACTGCGCAGGTTCAGGCCGGATTGCATCATTGCCATGCCGCAGTAGCGGCTTCCGTGCGGTTCTTGTGGCTTGGCGATAGGCGTTCGATTTCGAGATGGCCGGCGTCCGGTGGGTCTCATCGGTCAGGTGCTGGAGCGAGAGCATTTGAGGAAAGCGTGGGCGCGTTGACGGTCAGCGTGGGCAACTGGCAGTTGCCGGACACTCTGCCGGTATGTTTTCGAACACCACACTGCTACCAACCACTACGGCATGTGCAGGAGGATCGGTCCACCAGTGAAGTGTGCCGTTCATCCAGAGATCGACAATCTCACTCTCGCCCAATAGGGTTTCAGGCTGGATGCGGTACAGCCTTACAAATGAAGGAATCTTCATTTTGTAGTGCGCGATGCGTTGGATGGGTGAAACGTCATAGTATTCGACGCGATAAACATTCATTGGGCTTGTTTCTGAGCCTTTGAAGACGGGCTTGCTGGCATACCAAACGAAAACTGTCAGCCCAAGGGCGACGACCATCCAGAGTGTCCGAGTCCCCATTTTTTTGCTGTTTCTTGCCATTGTCAAATTTCGAACTTTTGCGGAAATGGCAGGCGCACACGATGCACATCGGATAAGACCATGAAATCTCCGCCGTGCTGATTTTTCGTACGCCATTTCTGGAAATCTGAATTTTGCACCAAGTATTTACGTTCAGCCGCTGTGTCGGGTGAGATATCCGCGATCTCGTCTTCAATATTGATGCCACCTCTTAAAGAGGTATTGCATTCAACCCCATTGAATCCCCAGCATCCCAGGGGTTGAGAAATAAAATTGTTGCCGTCCTGGAAATCGTAGGAATCACGCAGATAGAAGCCCAGTTCATCAACTTCAATCGATGCCTTTTTGTTTTCCGTAGATGTCACAATGCCAGAGACTGCAATCTTTATCTGGGCCTCACCCATGGCGCCATAGAAGTCGTCCATGGGGTCTCCCATCTTCCCAAAAAGCAGGAAATTCACTTGGCAAGAATCATCCAGTTCCTTGGCGGGAAGTCCCAGATTGCCGAATCGCCAGCACTGGCCGGCATGCGCTGGTGCGGCACGATCCACTCTCACTTTTAGCTGCTTGATTCCCGCGGGACTGGACCACGTCGTCTGCAACTGTTGCATCGCCGTACGGACCCTGTTGAATTGAAGGGCCCAAGACATGTTGACCAAAGACTCATCGAGGTGAGCTTGGCTCAAATTTTTTAACGGATATATTCCACGACTTTCCTTCATTTCTGCAGGCATCGCAAATGGTGCTCCTTTAAACCATCTTTCCATCAAGCTGGCAGCCACAGGCCATCCAAGCCTTGAGCGCATGACATTCGGAATGTCTCGTAACTGGAAAATTCTTGTTTGGTAAGTTGGTTCTTTTTTCTTTGAACTGCCGCTGATTGATGACAGCGTGTCTTGTAATATGTCGATCACAAAAATCCCTCTTATTTATTAATTTGAGTGCCGTGGAAATGTATTGCGACTGGTCTAGTCGTCAGGCTGTAGCTGCTTGAGCGTCGTCATGAGGTTGTGCTGTGTGTGTTTTGGATTTTCGATACGGGAAATATCTCGGCTCTTTGGCCGAAGGATAATTCGGTAAAAATCTTTAAAAAGCACAGTCCGAAGGTGGCGCACGCTGTTCTGGCGATACGCGCTGTGCCCAGGGAAAGCAAAAATACGGCGGCTTGATGTACCACGATTTCGAGCGCCCTTGTTCTATTCTCTTGACGTGCTGCGCAGTGGATGTGCGCTTCGCATCACCACAACCTTGCGGCAGGTGTTCAGCATGTGTTGCCCCTCCTCGGCGCGAAATCTAATGTCCCACGGCCGGGCATGCTGTAAGAAAGGGTTGCCCGCGGCCGAGCCGCGTTCCGCCTGTGCCGGCCGCCGCCTCCCCACGCGTTCTCCACCATCTGCACAAATCGCACACAAACGCTCGATAGTCGATCAAGGTTGGCTGCGCAGACTCGCGCCCATTCTTCCTTCCTCGTTCCGGATTTTTCCCTCCATGACCATCGACGCTGCCCAGCTCCTCGCGGACGAAGCCAAGTATTGCTCCTTCGGCGATACCGTCCACTACGTGAACCCGCCCAAGATCTTCACGGGCTGCGACGGCAGCTACATGCAGGACGACAACGGCACGCAGTACCTCGATCTGCAGATGTGGTATTCGGCCGTGAACTTCGGCTACAAGAACAAGCGGCTCGAAGCCAAGATGATCGAGCAGCTGCAGGCGCTGCCCCAGGTCGCCAGCCAGTACCTGCACCCGACCAAGATCGAGCTGGCCAAGTTCATCGCCGAAGACGCCAGGCGCAAGTGGGGCAACGACGGCCGCGTGCATTTCAACGTGGGCGGCGCCCAGGCCATCGAGGATTCGCTGAAGGTGGTGCGCAACGCCAGCAACGGCAAGAGCCTGATGTTCGCCTTCGAGGGCGGCTACCACGGCCGCACGCTGGGCGCGTCCAGCATCACCTCCAGCTACCGCTACCGCCGCCGTTTCGGCCACTTCGCCGACCGCGCGCAGTTCATTCCGTTCCCCTATCCGTTCCGCCGCCCCAAGGGCATGACGGCCGAGGAGTATTCGGACCAGATCGTGCGCGAGTTCGCCCGCAAGTTCGAGAACGAATACCACGCCGTCTGGGATCCCAAGACCAACCAGTGCGAGTACGCAGCCTTCTACGTCGAGCCCATCCAGGGCACGGGCGGCTACGTCGTGCCGCCGCCGAACTTCTTCAAGGGCCTCAAGAAGGTGCTGGACGACCACGGCATCCTGATGGTGGTCGATGAGATCCAGATGGGCTTCTGGCGCACCGGCACGCTGTGGTCGGTGGAGAACTTCGGCATCAAGCCCGACGTGCTGGTGTTCGCGAAGGCGCTGACCAACGGCCTCAATGCCCTGTCCGGCCTGTGGGCGCGCGAAGAGCTGATCAACCCGAAGATCTTCCCCCCGGGCTCCACCCACTCCACCTTCGCTTCCAACCCGCTGGGTACGGCCCTGGGCCTGGAAGTGATGAAGATGACGCACGAGATCGACTTCGGCAAGCAGGTGCGCGAATCCGGCGCCTACTTCCTCGAAGGCCTGAAGGAGCTGCAGAAGCGCCACAAGGAAATCGGCGACGTGGACGGCCTGGGCCTGGCGCTGCGCGCCGAGATCTGCACCGAGGACGGTTTCACGCCCAACAAGGCGCTGCTCGACAAGATGGTGGACATCGGCCTGGAGGGCAGCCTGGAGTACCAGGGCCAGAAGCGCGGCCTGGTGCTGGACGTGGGCGGTTACTACAAGAACGTGATCACCTTCGCGCCGTCGCTGATGATCTCGCGCCCCGAGATCGACGAGGCGATGGTACTGCTGGACCAGCTCCTGACCCGCGCGAAAAAGTGAGCCAACCCCCCGAGCAGCTTCGCCGCTCCCCCCTTCTCTCGCTTCGCGGGAAGGGGGGCGACGCCAGCGCGGCGGGGCGGCCCTTGCGCGGCGTCTGCGCCACTGGAACGCGCCCGGTTTCTGGCGCTTCAGCGATACCATGAGCTGGCGCAACCGGCTGGAGCCGGAGTCGCTCGTGGCGCATGTCGGCGCGCATCCGCCGGAAGGGTTCGCATGGCTGCAGGGGTTGCCGGTGCCGGTGTTCTCGGCGCCGTTCGACCTGCTGACGACGGCGGACGACGGGTTCAAGGCGCGGCTGCGCGGCTGGCCGCTGTTCGGTCGCTGGTCGCGGTGGCTGCGCGTGCGCACGGCCTTCGCGGGCACCACGGTGACGGAATACGCCCCGCTGCCGCAGGGCCTCGCGCCGGAGGCGGTCGCCGCGGCGCTGCGCACCGGCCCCGGCCGTGATTTCGCGCTGGTGATCGCGAAGGATCTTCCGCAGGATTCGCCACTGCTCCCGGACGAGGACAACGCCTATGCCCAGGCGCTTGCCGAGGCCTGCGTGCGGCAAGGCTTCGTGCTGGTCGAGGGCCAGGCGCTGGCCTACGTGCCCATCGACTTCGCACACCTGGACGAGTATCTGGCGCGCCTGTCCTCCAGCCGCCGCAGCAATCTGCGGCGCAAGCTGCGCAGCCGGTCGCAGTTGCGGATCGAGCGCGTGCCCACGGGCGATGCCTATGCCGACGACGCGCGGGTGGATGCCTGCTATGCGCTCTACGAGGCCGTGCATGCGCAGAGCGAGGTGCATTTCGACCGGCTGACCCGGGATTTCTTCGCCGCGCTGCTGCGCGACGGGGGCGGCGGCGGCATCGTCTTCGAGTACCGCCACGCCGATACCAGCGCGCTGCTGGGATGGAACCTCTGCTACGAGCACGCAGGGCGCCTCGTGGACAAGTACATCGGCCTGTCCTACCCCGCCGCGCGCGAGGTCAACCTGTATTTCGTGAGCTGGATGGTCAATCTGGAATATGCGCTCGAGCGGGGCCTGACCCATTACATCGCGGGCTGGACCGATCCCGAGGTCAAGCGCAGCCTGGGCGCGCGCTTCACCTGGACGCGGCACGCGGTCTATGTGCGCAACCCCCTGCTGCGCGCGCTGGCCCGGCGTTTCTCGGGCCACTTCGAGAGCGACCGGCGCTGGAAGGAAAGCGTGGAGGACGCGGCATGAACGGCGCGTCGCGGCCCCCGGTAGTGCTCGACGTGGACGGCTCCGTGGGCACGCTGCCCGGCGAGGTCCGGCTGCCGCTGGCGCCGGCGTGGCAGGAGCGCATCCGCTTCGGCTGCGGCATGGGCACGATGCGCGCGTTCCGGCAGGCGCTGGAGCTGGCCATGCCGCCGGTGGCGGCGCACGGCACGGTGTTCATGGGCAGTGGCGACTTCCACCACCTGAGCTGGCCGCTCATCGAGCGCTGCATCGCCGCCCACGGCTTCTCCGCGGCGCAGCCGCTGCGGGTGGTGGTGCTGGACAACCACCCGGACAACATGCGCTTTCCCTTCGGGGTGCACTGCGGATCCTGGGTGCGGCGGGTGGCGCTGCTGCCCCAGGTCTCTCATGTCCACGTGGTGGGCATTACCTCGGGCGACATCGGCACGGGCCATGCGTGGGAGAACTACATCGCGCCGCTGCGCGCGGGCCGGCTGACGTACTGGAGCAGCGGCGTGGACACGCGCTGGGCGCGCTGGCTGGGCATCGCGGACCGGTTCCGCGCATTCCCCGATGCGGACGCCCTGGTCGGAGAACTGGCGCGCATGCTCGAGCGGCAGCGGGTGCCTACGTATTTCAGCGTGGACAAGGATGTGTTTTCCCCGCGCGTGGTGCGCACGAACTGGGACCAGGGCACGCTGGAGACGCGGCATGCCGCGGCGGTGATCGCCGGCCTGCGCAACTGCGTCGTGGCCAGCGACGTGACGGGCGACGTTTCCACCCACCGCTACGCCACGGCGTGGAAGCGGTGGCTGAGCGCTGGCGACGGACAGCAGACCGGCACGGAGCACGCCGACCTGCCGGCCTGGCAGGCTGCGCAGGCCGCGTTCAACATGTGGCTGCTCGGCATGCTTGAGACGGACGGCTGACGGTGCGTGGATCCAGCGGGCCGGCTCATCCACCGGTCTGCACCACCTGCTGCAGCACCGCGCAGATCCGGTCGAAGCCGGCGTCGTCCAGCCAGGGGCTGTTGCCGACGGCGAGCACGCGCGCCGCGAAATCCCGGGCGTGTGGCCAGCGCCCTTGCGGGCCCGGTGCGACGTGCCGCGCATAGCGCGGGTAGTCGGGCAACGCATGCACGAAGGGCAGGCTCACGCCCAGGCCCCGGCCCCACAGCGCGGCGATGGCGGCCTCGCGGCGTGTGGCGTCGGGTAGCAGCACCAGCAGCGTGGGCCAGGTGCCCTGCGCGCCCTGAACGGCGCGGCTGTCCTCGATCACCTGCAGTTCAGGAACGCGCTCGCGCAGGGAAGCCATGCGGTGCCGTGCCCGTACCTCGCCCTCGGCCAGCCAGGCGGGCAGGCGGGCCAGTGCGCGCACGCCCACGGCGCGGCGCCAGCGGCCGACCTGGTGCAGCGGT
The DNA here is from genome assembly GCF_900104515.1 of Paracidovorax cattleyae. Classification (GTDB taxonomy): domain Bacteria; phylum Pseudomonadota; class Gammaproteobacteria; order Burkholderiales; family Burkholderiaceae_C; genus Paracidovorax; species Paracidovorax cattleyae. The sequence goes on along the minus strand of NZ_FNJL01000027.1, from coordinate 23,275 downwards.
ATGGCATCGTCGAAATCGTCGCCCGCCGCGGCGACGCGGTCGCCCTGGGCCAGTGCCCGGCGCAGCGGCAGGCCATAAGCCAGCGGCAGGGCGACCGGACGGTAGAGCGCGGCATAGCCCAGCAGCTCGGCGCTGCGGCGCAGCTCCCAACCCCGGCGCCAGGGAGCCACCGTGCAGGCGGCGCGCACGCAGGCCGCACGCAGGGCGGGGTCGGCCACCACCAGCGCGCCGCCTTCGTAGATCGTGAGGCCCTTGCCCACGGCCATGCTGAAGAACACCATGTCGCTGCCCGTGGTGCCGATGCAGGTGCCACCCTGCTCCCGTGCGCCCAGGGCCTGGGCCGCGTCCTCGATGACGCGGGCGCCGGCTGCATGGGCGATGGCGCGTACCGGGGCCACGTCGGTCACGCGGCCCGCCAGGTGGGTGGGCAGCACGGCCAGGGTGCGCGGACCGCAGAGCGCGGCCAGTGCTTCCTGGCACAGGTCCAGGCTGGCGGGCCGCAGGTCGCACACGCGCAGCCGCAGGCCGCAGTGCGCGGCCGCCAGGGCGACCAGGGGGCAGGTGTAGGCCGGGGCGATGATCTCGTCGCGCACGGGTTCTCGCTCGCGCAGGGCCGTGAGCGCCACCACCAGCGCGGCGGTGCCGGAGCATTCGATCTGCACGGCCGGCACGACCAGGAAGCGCGCCAGCGCGCCTCCCAGGTCGGCATCGCCGCCGGGCAGCAGGTCGCGCCAGCCCAGCGGCAGGCCGGCGGTGGGTGGCGCCTCAGGCACCATGGGGCGAGGGCGGGGGATCGGCTGGCGGCGCCTGCTCCTCGGCCTCGCTGCGGGCCAGGCAGGCGATGCCGGCGGCGATGAGCGCGGCGCCCAGCAGCTGCGGCCAGCCGATGGGCTCATTGAACAGGACGGCCGAGAGCGCCAGCACGGAAACGACCTCGAGGTGCGATGCCGCAAAAGCCGGGCCGATGGGCGCGTGCTCCAGCAGCGTCATCCAGGTGAAGAAGGCGCCCACGTAGCCCACGAAGGCGCCGTAGATCCAGGGCTGGCCGAACACCCGTGCCAGCCAGGCGCTGGAGAACTCCAGTGGCAGCGCGTGTTCGCCCGCCACCTTGAAGCTGATCTGCGCGAGCGTGTCGAAGGCGACCAGGACGAGAAAGCCGATGGCGTAGAAGCGTCGCATGGCGTCACCCCTTCAGGCCGACGACGGCCACGCCCGCAGACACCAGCAGGATGCCTGCCACCCGCATCGGCGAGAGCTTTTCGCGGAACAGGAAGCGCCCGGCGATCATCACGGCCACGATGTTGATCGAGCCCAGCAGCACGCCGTCGGACAGCGGCACGAGGGAAAGAAACGCCAGCCAGACCAGGAATTCTGCCACGTAGCAGCCGATGCCGACCCAGATCCAGGGCCGGCGAGCCATCCAGATCCAGCGTGCCAGGCCGCTGCCCGCGCGCGGGTCGGCCGTGGCGGCTGCCTTGAAGGCCAGCTGCCCACCCGTGTCCACCAGCATGTTCAGCAACCACAGCAGGGCCACCAGCGGCGTGATGCCGCCGCCGTCCGTTGGCGTCATGGCGCAGCGCCTTCCTGGCGCCATGGCTCCTGCTGCCGCTGTTGCGCGACCGCCTCCGCGAAGGCCACCGTGCGCGCGAGCACCGTGCGGCGGTCGCGGTCGATGGTGATCATGTGGTAGCTGTCGTCCAGCAGCACCAGCTCCACCGGGGCGTGGCGCACGCCGCGCACGATGTCCTGGGCGTTGCCTGCCGCGGCGATGTCGTCGTTGCGGGCGTGCATCACCAGGCAGGGCGCGCGCACCGCGCCCAGGTTGCGCCGCACGTGGGCGGAGAGCGCCCGCAGCTCGATCACCGACCACCAGGGGTTGCCCGGCAGCCCGGCGGCCGCGCTGTCGCCCGAATGCATCTGCGACACCACGCGCTCGCGCAAGGCCTCGTCCTTGATGCCGTAGGGCGGCGCTTCCATGAAGACGCTGCGGCGGCCGATGCCGAGGGCCCGGAACAGCGGCAGCAGGAAGTCCAGGCGCGTATAGGCCGGCATGCTCCAGCCGTCGTAGCGGAAGGTGGTGGAGAGCGCCACCACGCCGGCCACCTGCCGCGGCCGATCAATGGCCAGGGCCAGCGCCAGCAGCGCGCCCATGGACAGGCCGCAGGCGACGATCGGCTGCCCGGTGAGCTGCATGAGCCGGTCCGCGCCGCGCCGGGCGCTGGCCACCCAGTCCTGCCAGCGCGTGGCGATCAGGTCGTCCTGCGTGCCGCAGTGGCCAGCGAGCTGCACGGCGAGCACGGTGAAGCCTGCTCGGTGCAGGCCTTTGGCGAGCAGCCGCATCTCGTTGGGCGTGCCGGTGAGGCCGTGGATCAGCAGGACCCCGGTGGTGGCGAGCGGTCCGTGGCCCTCCAGCAGGTACTCGTGCTCGGTGCCATGGAGGGGCGCGGGGGCGGCGGCGGGGTGGGCCAGGGCGCTGTCGTCCATGGCGCGCAGGGTCGCTGCGGCCGCGTTCATGCCACCTCCAGCTGGCGCGGTGCCAGTGCGTCGAGGTGGTGCAGCAGGTCCAGCGTATCGGAGAAGTCGCCGAACGGAGCATGGGCGATGCCGCGGCTCTCGCAGTGGGCGATGAGCTTGTACTTGGCGAAGACGAAGTCGGCGCGGCCGGAGACGCAGAAGTCCGACGTGCTGTCGCCCACGAACAGCACCCGCCCGTGCAGGGTGCGCTGCTCGGCCAGGCGCTCGCACTTGCAGTTGCCGCTGGCGCGTGCGCAGCTGCTGCTGGCCCAGGGCGACTCCAGGCGCCACTGGCGCGGGCCGGCCTGCACGAGGCGGTTGGCGATCACGGGCAGTCCGTCCAGTCCGTTGCGGGCCAGCACGGACTGGATGGCGTAGTCGATGCCGTCGCTCACCACCTGCACCGGCATGCCCAGCGTCCGGGCCTCGCGCACGAAGGCGGCGAAATGCGGATCGACCTCGATGGTCTCCAGGTGGGCGTCGAGTTCGGCGCGGTCCATGTCCAGCAGCGCGACCTGGCCCTTCATGCACTCGCGCGAACCGATCTCGCCGCGCTCCCAGGCGTCTTCCAGCGCCTGCCAGCCGGGCTGGCCGAAGCGCTGCAGCAGGGAGTCGGTAACGTCCTGCGTGCTGATGGTGCCGTCGAAGTCGCACTGGACGATCCAGCCCGCGGGGGGCGCCGCGAAGTCCCGGGCGGGAAAGGACGAACGTTGGAGCGAGGACAGGGGAAAGGACGCAGTCTTCATGGGGATCATTCCTGCTTCAGGGGAAGAAAGCTCACGCGCACGGTCTGCCCGGGGCGTGCTTCCGGAGGGCTGTCGAACTCGAGCACGCATTCCACGACCCGCAGCGGGCCGCGCTGGGCGTCCTCCTGCAGCCGCGAGGTGCCGAGCACGGGGCTGATGCGCACCACCCGCGCGGCGGGCAGGGCCGCGGGGGTGACGTCGCCATCGGTCGTGACGGAGGCGCGCATCCCCGGCTTCACCGAGGCCGCGTAGCTCTGGTTGATTTCGGCCCGAACCACCAGCGGCCTGTTCGGCAGCAGCGTGATGGCGGCATGGCTGCCGGACGCCGTGGCGAACCGCAGGCCGGCCTGGGTGCGTACGTGGACCACCGTGCCGTCCTCGGGAGCGCGCAGTTCGAGGCGGGCCTGCTGGCCGCGAACCTGGGCGAGCTTCCTGCGGGCCACCTCGGCCTCCGCGTGTGCCACGGCGGCATCGGATTCGGCGGTGCGCAGGGCCTGGGCGGCGTCCTCGGCGCGCTGCGGCTCGGCGGCGTTGGCGGCGGCGGCTTCGGCGAGCCGGGCGGCGGTGCGGCGCAGCGCCGGCACCTGCTGGGCGCGTGCGCGTTCGCGCGCTTCCGCCAGCTGCAGCTCCGCCTGCGCCACGTCGGCCTCGGCCTGCAGGCCGGTGCCGGACAGGCGCAGCAGCACCTGCCCGCGCTTCACGGCCTGGCCTTCATGCACGGAGACGGTGTCCACCAGGCCCTCCTGCTGGGGCGAGAGTTCGAGCAGGCCGCCCTGCACCTCGATGCGGCCGCGGGCGACGGCCACGCCGTTGGCTGCGCCAGCGGCCGGTGCGGATGCGGGCGCCTCGGGCGCGGGCATCTGCGCGGGGGTGCCACGGTCGGTGCAGGCCGCGAGCCAGGCCAGGGCCAGGGCGGAGGCCGCGCAGGCTGCGCCGCGCACGGTGCGCGGCCCTATGGGAAGGGAGATGCGTTTCATGGGGTGATGGCGTCCGGCTGGCGCCAGTCGCTGCGGATGGCACCGTCTTCCATGCCGAGCACGCGATCGGCATGGCGGACGAGGCGCGGGTCGTGGCTCACGCACAGCACGGTGGTGCCGTGGGCGCGTGCGATGCGGTGGAGGATGTCGATGACGCGCTGGCCGCTGTCGGCATCCAGTGCGCTGGTGGGTTCGTCGGCGAAGAGCAGCTGGGGCGACTTGGCGATGGCGCGGGCGATGGCCACGCGCTGCTTCTCGCCCCCGGACAGCTGGGCCGGGCGCATGTGCGCGCGCTGCGACATGCCCACCTCGTCGAGGGCGCGCCGTGCCCGGCGCGCGCTTTCGCCGGCGTCCAGGCCCAGGTAGCCCAGGGGCAGCTGCACCTGCTCCAGGGCGGTCAGCGCGGGAAAGAGGTTGAAGCCCTGGAACACGAAGCCCGTGTGCTGCAGCCGGAAGCGCTCCAGCGCGCGCGGGCCGAGCGCTCCCAGGTCTTCCCCCAGGGCGTAGGTCTTGCCTGCGTCCGGCTGCTGCAGCCCGGACAGCAGCGAGAGCAGCGTGCTCTTGCCGCAGCCCGAAGGGCCGGAGATGAGGGTGAGCTCCCCGGGAAGGATGGACAGGGAGAGCTGGCGCAGCACCGGCACCTGCACGACGCCGGAGACGAAGGATTTCTGCAGGTCCACCGCCTGCAGGCTGGGGGCGCCGCCGGGCGGTGGCGCAGGGAAGCGGGGGGCGTGGGCGTTCATCGCAGCAGCAGGGCAGGATCGGCGGCCATGAGGCCGCGCATGGCCAGGAGGCCCGAAAACAGCGCGACGAGCGCGACCAGGCCCGCGCAGGCCAGGGCGGTGGCAGGCGTCATCGCGACCGGCACGCCCTGCGACGTGGCGAGCCACAGCAGGCCGGCGCTGGCGGCGGCGCCCAGCAGCAGGCCCAGCCCGCCGATCCAGCAGGCCTGCTCGATCACCAGCCGGCCCAGCGAGCGGCGGCTCACGCCCAGCGCGTTGAGCACGGCGTATTCACGGGCCGATCCGGCCACCACGCCCATGAGCGACTGGCTGGTGACGACCGTGCCCACGAGGCAGACGATGCCCACCATGAACAGCACGGCCACGCCCGCGCCCGTGTCCAGCAGCCAGTACAGCTGGGAGCGGCGGGCGAACTGGCGGGCCGTCCAGACCTCGAAGGGGCCGAAGCCCGGGGCCCCGGAAGAGAACCGGGCCTGCACTTCCCGGGCCTGCTCCGGCGTGCGGGTGCGGGCCACGACGTAGGTGGGCGCGGTGGCGGAACCGGTGCCCGCGATCTCGCGGGCGGTGTCGATCGACGACAGCACGTTCGCCCCGCCCAGGCCGCGCAGCCCGTCCACCGCGGCCACGACGTGGACTTCGTGCGCGTTGATCCAGGCGGTGCCGCCCACGCCGGTCCCCAGCGTGGAGAGGTCCGCCCGGTCCACGATGACGGCGCCGGGCGCCCGTAGCGCCGCACGCTGCCAGCCGGTGAGCAGGTGGGAGAACAGCATGCCGTCCGGCGCGGTGCGGATGCCCGACAGGTAGATGGACACCCCGCCGCTGCCGGCCTGCGCGCTGCGCCAGTCCGCGTCCACCCAGAGATAGGGCTCGGTGGCCACGACCGCCGGATCCATGGACAGCCGCAAATCCACGTCGCTGCCGATCGCCCGGCCGAAATTCACGCTCTGCGTGCCGGGGTAGCCGGCCCAGAGATTGGCGCCCGATGCGCGCACGTAGAGCGCCGCGCTGCCGAAGATGCCCAGCACCAGGGCGGCCTGCACCACCAGCAGCACGCACGAGAAGCCCACAGCGAACACCGCGGGCACGAACCGCCGCCACTCGTGGATCAGCGTCTTGCGGGCCAGGGCGATCATGGCGCCTCTCCGGAGGGCGCAGCAGGGCGCGCGTCCGTGCCGGCGTCCGCCCCGGCATCGGCCGGAGCGGGAGGCAGCGGCGCGCCGCCCAGTGCCTTGTACAGCGCGACGAACGCCAGCGAGCGCGCATCCTGGGCCGTGGCCCATTCGGCCTCGGCCTGCAGGGCCGCGCGCTGCGCGGCGAGCCCGTCGTATTCGCTCGCCAGCCCCAGCCGGGCCTGCACGCCGCCAGCCCGCACGCGCTCTGCCAGCGCGGGCTGCGCCTGCGCCAGGGCGTCCGCCCGGTCCTGCTGGGCCGCCAGGGCGGAGAGTGCGCCCTCGGCTTCGGCGACGGCGCTGCGCACCGTGCGCTGGTAGGACAGCGCGGCGGCCTGCAGCGCCTCCTGCTGTGCGTCCACCTGCATGCGCCGGCGCCCCCAGTCGAAGAGCGGGATATCGATGGTGGGCCCGATGGCGGGCACGTTGTCGCTGGTGGTGCGGCGGTTGCGCGTGATGTTGTAGGCGTACAGCAGCGAGCCGGTGATGGCGATGCGCGGGTACAGCTCGGAGCGGGCCATGCCCACGTCGGCGGCGGCCTTGCGCACGGCCGCTTCCGCGGCCTGCACGTCGGGGCGCGTGCGCAGCAGGTCGGCGGGCAGCGCCGTGAAGGCGAAGGGCGCAAGGGTGGGTACCCGGGCGGGGCCGGCACTCCAGGCCGGGTCCGGCGCGACGCGATCCAGCAGCACGGCCAGCGACTGGGCCGCGCGTGCGCGCGCCTGTTCGGGCTCCGCCCGGGCGGCGCGGGTGCGGGCGCGCTGCACGCCGGCCGAGGCCACCTCGTCGGTCGCGCCGGTCCAGGTGCGCCGGCGCACTTCCGCCAGCCGGGCGGCCCGTTCGTCGAGGGCCGCCTGCCGGTCGAGCAGCTGCAGCTGCCGGCGCGCGGCCTGCAGGTCCAGGTAATTGCGCACCACCTCGGCCACGACGGCGACGCGCGCGCCCTGGCCGTCGGCCACGGCCGCGTCGCGGTCCGCCGAGGCCGACTCCCGCGCGTTTTCGGCGGCGCCGAACAGGCCCAGCTCCCAGACCATGTCGATGCTGACATGGAAATAGCTGTCGGTGGCTTCGATGTCCTGCAGGGTGCGCGCGCCCGCGCCGAACGAGGGGCGGAACTGCACCGCCGCGCGTCCGGCCTGCAGGCGGGCTTCCCGCAACCGGTGGGCGGCGATCGCCAGGTCGAGGTTCTTCTGCAGCGCCTCGTCCACCAGCGCGTTGAGGACGGGGTCGTGGAAGGCCTTCCACCAGGCGTGGAACTCCGGCGCCGCGGCGCCGCCCGGCAGGGGGGCTGTCCAGGTGGCGGGCAGGCCAGGGGCCTCCGGGCGGCGGACGTCCGGTGCCGAGCAGCCGGCCAGGAACGCGATCGCCGTGGCGGCGAGGCCGAGGCGGAGCGGACGCGGAATGGGGGACGGAAGAAGCACGCGCGGCGTTACATTTGCAGGGTGGGGCCGGGGCAGAGGGTCCCGTGGCGATGGCTGGATTGGACCGTCTCAAGCTTGAGCCGCCTTGCATGGCATATGGAGGCTTCATGGAGATGCGGGGCTTTGCCCGGCAGGCCTGGCGGCGGCTGTGGATAATTCCGTACAGCACTCCCGACGCCATGAACCTTCCCGCCGCCCCGCAGGCTTCCGGTCCGCTCGTTCTCGTGGTCGAGGACGAGCCGGGCATCGCCACCATCCTCTCCGCCTACCTCCAGCGCGACGGCCTGCGCGCCCGCCAGGCCCATGATGGCCTGGAGGCCCTGCGGCTGTTCCGCCAGCTCAAGCCCGACATGGTGCTGCTGGACATCCACCTGCCCGGCATGGATGGCCTGGACCTGCTGCGTGCCATCCGCGAGGACGGCCAGACCCCGGTGATCATGGTGACGGCCCTGGCCGACGACGTGGACAAGCTCGTCGGCCTGCGGCTGGGGGCCGACGACTACGTGGTCAAGCCCTTCAGCCCGCCGGAGGTGGTCGCCCGGGTGCGCGCCGTGCTGCGGCGCGCGCAGGCCCAGCCCGCAGCCCCGGCCCGGGCCACCCAGCGCATCCGCGTGGGCCGCATCGAGATCGACCAGGAGGCGCACGCCGCCTTCGCCCATGGCGACGACGGGCGCGCCGTGCCGCTGCCCCTGACGCTGACCGAGTACCGGCTGCTGGCCTGCCTGGCGGCGCAGCCCCGGCGCTGCTTCTCCCGCAGCCACCTGATCGAGCACTGCCTTCCCGAGAGCGACGCACTGGACCGCGTGATCGACTCCCACCTTTCCAAGCTGCGCCGCAAGCTGCAGCAGGCTGGGCAGGGAGAACTCATCGAGACCGTGCGCGGCATCGGCTACCGGCTCTGGCCCGGCGATGGCGCCGCTGCCTGAGCGCCGCGCGCCGGCCGCGCAGGGGTCGCTGTTCAGCCGGGTCTGGGTGCGGTTCGGCGTGTGCATCGCCGCCACGGTGCTGGCGACGATGGCGCTGCTGGCCGCGAGCGTGATGCTGTTTTCCGAGGTGCAGTACCGCGACTTCTACCGCAGCCTGCCCTCCGACGTGCAGGTCGAGCTCGACGGCCTGCGCGACCGCGACATGGAAGACAGCCCGCGGGCGATGGAGATCTACGGCCAGTACTGGCACGGGGACCTGCTGTTCGGCGAGAAGTGGTCCCTGGTGGTGGGGCTCGTGATCTGCCTGCCCATCGGCCTCGTGGTGGGGTTCTGGGTTTCGCGCATCGTGACGCTGCCGCTGGCATCGATGGCCGAGGTGGCGTCCCACGTGGCGATGGGGGATTTCTCGGTGCGTGCCCAGCCGGGCCGCTACCACGACGAAATGGCGGAAATGGTCCGGCATTTCAACCAGATGATCGACGCGCTCGAGCGCTCGGCCAGGGAGCGGCGCGCCCATGCGGCCTCCATTTCGCACGAGTTGCGCACGCCGCTCACGGTGCTGCGCGCGCGCCTGCATGCGATCTGCGACGGCGTGATCGAGGCCGATGCCGAAGAGTCCCGCGCGCTGCTGGAACAGGTCGAGTACCTGGGGCGGCTGGTGGGCGACCTGCACACGCTGTCCATGGCGGAGGCGGACCAGCTGTCGCTGGAAACCCGTGCGGTGGACCTGTCCGAGCTGGTGCGCGATGCGGTGGCGCTGCATGCGCAGCGCATCGAGGACCATGGCGTGGCACTGGCGCTGCGGCTGCCCCCTGCCCAGGGGCCCCACGCCATGGTGGATCCGGACCGCATGCGCCAGATCCTGTTCAACCTCGTCGAGAACGTGCTGCGCCATGCGGCGGCGGGGAGCTGGATGGAGGTCGAGGTGGCCGGGGAGGGCGACCGCGCCGTGCTGCGCGTGAGCGACGCGGGCCCCGGCATGCCGGCGCGCCTGCTGGAGCGGCCCTTCGAGCGCTTCCCCCACGAGCCCGGGCGTCGGGGCGAAGGCTCCGGCCTGGGCCTGTCCATCGTGAAGGCCCTGGTGCAGCGCCAGGGCGGCAGCGTGCGGGTGGAGAACCGCCCCGAGGGCGGTGCACGCTTCACCGTGGAATTCCCGGCCATCGATTGATCCGTGGGCGCGGGCCCATGGCACGCAGTCCTACGCACCCAGCCGTCCACGGACCACAACCGGGAAGGGCTGCGCTGCCTACGATCACATTCATGCCGAACAGCGATGCGCTGCGGCCCGGATCCCCCCCTCGCCCCAATGACTGGGGTTTCACCCTGTCCTGCCTCGCGGCGGACAGGGTTTTTTATGGGCGCGACCGGTGGGAGAATCGGCGCCCATGACCGCTGCCGCACACCCCGCTCCTCCCGCATCCGCCTCCATGGACACCCTCACCATCACCCGGCCCGACGACTGGCACCTGCACGTGCGCGACGGCGAGCCCCTGCTGACCGTGGTGCCCCATACGGCCGCGCAATTCGGCCGTGCGGTCATCATGCCCAACCTGCGCCCCCCGGTCACCACGGCGGCCCAGGCGCTGGCGTACAGGGAGCGCATCCTGGCGGCGGTGCCGCAGGGCGTGTCGTTCGAGCCGCTGATGACGCTCTACCTCACCGACAACATCCCGCCCGCGGAAATGGCGCGCGCGAAGGAGGCCGGCATCGTCGCCTGCAAGCTCTATCCCGCAGGCGCCACGACGAACAGCGATGCCGGCGTGACCGAGCTGCGCAGGATCTACCCGGTGCTGGAGGCGATGCAGAAGGCCGGCCTGCTGCTGCTGGTGCACGGGGAGGCCACGGGCAGCGAGATCGACCTGTTCGACCGCGAGGCCGTGTTCATCGACCGGCAGTTCATTCCGCTGCGCCGAGACTTCCCGGAACTCAAGATCGTCTTCGAGCACATCACCACGCGCGAGGCCGCGCAGTACGTGGCGTCCAGCGACGCCTTCACGGCCGCCACCATCACGCCGCAGCACCTGCTCTACAACCGCAATGCCATCTTCACGGGCGGCATCCGGCCGCATTACTACTGCCTGCCGGTGCTCAAGCGCGAAACCCACCGGCTCGCCCTGGTGGAGGCCGCCACCGGCGGCAGCCCGAAGTTCTTCCTGGGCACGGACAGCGCGCCGCACGCCGCTCACCTGAAGGAGCACGCCACCGGCTGCGCGGGCTGCTACAGCGCGCATGCCGCCATGGAGCTGTATGCCGAGGCTTTCGACAGCGTGGAGGCGCTGGACAAGCTCGAAGGGTTCGCCAGCTTCCACGGCCCGGATTTCTACGGCCTGCCGCGCAACCAGGGCACGCTGACCCTGCGCCGCGAATCCTGGACGCCGCCAGAGAGCTTCCCTTTCGGCGAGGCGCTGCTCAAGCCGCTGCGCTCGGGAGAGGCGCTGGCCTGGCGAGCGGTGGCCAACCCGCCGGCCTGATGAAGCCGCCCGGCCTTCGCGTCCTGCAGGCCCCGCTGCCTGCTGCCGCGCGGATGGTCGATGCGGTGGATTGGGACCGCCCCTGGATGGCCCCCCTGCGCGGCGCGGGGTTGGCGGCAACTGCCGCCGTGCGATCAGGGCTGCCCGTCTGGCAGGCCCTGGCGGCAGGGCATGCTGCGGGCCGGCGGTTCGTCGCCCAGCAGTGCCTGCCGGCCGGCGAAGCCTACGAGGCCTTCATCTTCCGTACGGGACAGGTGCCGACCCGCGACAACCTGCACGACTTCCTCAACGGCCTGGCCTGGCTGCGCTACCCCCGCGCCAAGGCGTGGCTCAACGCCCTGCAGGCCGGTGCGATCGCCGCGCAGGGCGTCGGCGCGGTGCGCGGCCCGCTGCGGGATGCGATCACGGTCTTCGACGAGAACGGCGCGGTGTTGTTCGCGCCGGCCATGCTGCGGGAGGCACTCGCCGCGCGCGCATGGCGCCGGCTGTTCACGGACCTGCGTCCGCTGTGGCGGCAGGCGCGCCTGGAAATCTTCGGCCACGCCCTGCTGGAGCAGCTCGCCGCGCCCCGCAAGCCGCTCACCGCCCACGTGCTGCTGGTGCCGGATGCTCCTGAAACAGTAGCTGACGTGGACGGCTGGATGGCCGGCTGCCTGGAGCCGGCGCTGTTGGAAGCCAAGCCCTTCACACCCCTTCCGGTGCTGGGGGTGCCCGGCTGGTGGGCCGAAAACGAGAACTTTTGCTTCTATGATGACTCTTCCGTATTCCGCAGCGCACGCCCCGCATCACAGTACACAACAGGGGTCCCTCCGCGCTGAGACGGCGGCTTGAACGCCCGGCCGACATCCCCAAATTACTGTCGTGTCGGGTCCGGTACCAGGCCGTTTCTTCCCCCTGCACCCAACGCTTCCCCTTCGTGGAGAACCTTCGATGAAACGCATCGCGCTATTTCTGCTCACCAACCTTGCCGTCGTGGTGGTGCTGGGCATCGTCGCCAGCCTGCTCGGCGTCAACCGCTACCTGACGGCCAACGGCCTCAACCTGGGGGCGCTGCTCGGCTTCGCCTTCATCATGGGCTTCGGTGGCGCGATCATCTCGCTGCTCATCAGCAAGCCCGTCGCCAAGTGGAGTTCCGGCGTGCGCGTGATCGACGGCACGGGCTCGCCCGACGAGGCCTGGATCGTCCAGACCGTGCGCAAGTTCGCCGACCAGGCCGGCATCGGCATGCCCGAGGTCGGCATCTTCGAGGGCGACCCGAACGCCTTCGCCACCGGCGCCTTCAAGAACAACGCGCTCGTGGCGGTGTCCACCGGCCTGCTGCAGGGCATGACCCGCGAGGAGGTCGAAGCCGTGATCGGCCACGAGGTGGCCCACATCGCCAACGGCGACATGGTCACGATGACGCTGATCCAGGGCGTGATGAACACCTTCGTGGTGTTCCTTTCGCGCGTGATCGGCTACGCGGTGGACAGCTTCCTGCGCCGCAACGACGAGAACAGCTCCGGCCCCGGCATCGGCTACATGGTCACCACCATCGTGCTCGACATCGTGCTGGGCTTCCTGGCCTCGATGATCGTGGCCTGGTTCAGCCGCCAGCGCGAGTTCCGCGCCGACGCGGGCGCCGCCCGCCTCATGGGCCGCCGCCAGCCGATGATCAACGCGCTGGCCCGCCTGGGCGGCATGCACCCGGCCGAACTGCCCAAGGGCCTGCAGGCCATGGGCATCGCCGGCGGCATCGGCAAGCTGTTCAGCACCCACCCGCCGATCGAAGAGCGCATCGCCGCGCTGCAGAACGCGCAGGGCTGATGCTCCCTGTCCGGCCGCTGCTTTCCGGCGGCCGGCAGCAAAGACGCTACAACCCCGCCGTGGCGACACGGCGGGGTTTTTTCCAGCGCCACGCTGCTCAAGGGCTGCCAGGCATGTGTGCCGACGCCGCGGCGGTGGCCGGCGCGGGTTCCGTTCCGCCTTCTCCGGCTGCGGTGTCCACGGCCGCTTTCCCCTCGGCATGCCGTGCCTTGCCCAGCAGGAAATCGATGCAGGTCCGCACGGCGCGCGTCTGGTGGCGGTTGGGCAGGTATAGCAGGTACATGTGCGTGCCGAAGATGCTCAGGCGGTATTCGTCGAGCGTGGTCAGCACCTCGCCGGTGGCGATCGCGTCCTGCACCACGTAGTCGGGCACCAGACCCACGCCCAGCCCGGCGAGGATGCCCTGGCGCAAAAATGGGAAGTGCTCGGAGATCAGCGTGGGCTCCAGGAGTATCTCGTGCCGCTCGGCGCCCTGGTAGGCCGACAGGCGCAACTGGCGGCCGGTCACGCCGGCGGTGATGACGGGGCCGGCGCGCAGCGCATGCAGCGTGCGCGGCAGGCCGTGCCGGCGGGCGTAGTCTGCGGAGGCGCAGGCCAGGTAGCGCACGTTGCCCAGGCTGCGCGCCACGAGGGACAGGGGCGGCTCCTGCACCACGCGGATGGCGATGTCCACCTCGTCACGCAGGTTGTCGGCGCGGTTCTCGAACAGCACGTCCAGCACGATGCCGGGGTACATGCGCTTGAATTCGATCAGCCAGTCGCCCATCACGATCTGCCCATAGCCGCTGGGCACGCTGATGCCTACGCGGCCCTGCAGGCCCTGGCCCAGCGTGGTGACGGCCTCCTGCGCGGCCATCAGCTCGTTGCGGATGGTGCGGCCGTGCTCGTAGAGGCGCAGGCCGATCTCGGTGGGCTCCACCCGGCGCGTGGTGCGCTGCACCAACTGCACGCCCACGGCCTTTTCCAGCTTGGTGAGGTGATAGCTCACGTTCGCGCGGGTCATGCGCAGCTTGCGCGCCGCCTGGCTCAGGTTGCCGCTGTCGATGATCTCGACCAGCAGGGTCAGCGAGGGCAGATCCATGGAAGCGTTCCGGCGGATTGATTGAAATCCTTTGACAGTCTGTCAATGGATGATGGGATTGTCAGAAAACATTGTCGCCGCAAGAATGTCCTGGAACAGCTATCCAGGAGACAAAGGCATGACCTCAGCAGCGGCTACCGCTTCGCCCGCGCAAACGCGCCTGCAGGGCGACGTTCTCGTCGTCCGCATCGACAACCCGCCCGTGAACGCGCTGGGCGCTGCGGTGCGCCAGGGCCTGATGGCCGCCATCGGCGAGGCCGAATCGCGGGCCGACGTGCAGGCGGTGCTGATCGTGGGCGAAGGCAAGGCCTTTATCGCCGGGGCGGACATCCGCGAATTCGGCAAGCCGCCCGTGGAGCCCTCGCTGCCCGAGGTCTGCCAGCGCATCGAATCCTGCGGCAAGCGCGTGGTGGCCGCCATCCATGGCGCGGCGCTGGGCGGCGGGCTGGAAGTGGCGCTCGCGGCGCACTACCGCGTGGCGCTGCCGGGCGCGCAGCTCGGCCTGCCCGAAGTGAACCTGGGCCTGCTGCCCGGCGCGGGCGGCACGCAGCGCGCGCCGCGCCTGATGGGCGTGAAGCCGGCCGCCGAGATGATGCTGAGTGGCAAGCCTTTAAGCGCCAAGGCAGCCCTCGGCGCGGGCCTGGTGGACCGTCTGGTGGACGGCAGCGATCCGGTCGCCGCCGGCCTGGCCTGCGTGCAGGAATTGCAGGCCGCGCAGGCGCCGCTGCGCCGCACGCGCGACGTCGCCATCGCCGACAAGGCCGCCGCGCTGGCCGAGCTGGACGCGCTCGCCTCCGACACCGCCAAGAAATCGCGCGGCCTGTTCTCGCCGCAGAAGATCGTCGAATGCGTGCGCAACGCCGTGGAGCTGCCCTTCGATGAGGGCATGCAGCGCGAGCGCGCGGCTTTCATGGAGTGCCTGGCGAGCCCGCAGCGCGCGGGATTGATCCATGCCTTCTTCGCCGAGCGCGAGGTCGCCAAGGTGCCCGAGGCGAAAGCCGCCGCGCCGCGCCCGGTGGCGTCCATCGCCGTCATCGGCGGCGGCACCATGGGGGCGGGCATCACCGTGTCGGCGCTGGATGCCGGCCTGCCCGTGACCATGATCGAACAGGGCGACGCCTCGCTGTCCCGGGGCCGCGCGCACGTCGAGAAGGTCTACGACGGGCTCGTCGCCAAGGGCCGCATGGCGGCCGACGCCAAGGCCGCCGTGATGGCGCGCTACACCGGCAGCACGCGCTACGAAGACATCGCCGCGGCCGATCTGGTGATCGAGGCGGTGTTCGAAGACCTGGAGGTCAAGAAAGCCGTGTTCCGCGAGCTGGACCGCGTCTGCAAACCTGGGGCCGTGCTGGCCACCAACACCTCGTACCTGGACATCGACGCGATCGCCGCGGCCACGCAGCGCCCGCAGGACGTGATCGGCCTGCACTTCTTCAGCCCGGCCAACATCATGAAGCTGCTGGAGATCGTGGTGCCGGCGAAGGTGAGCGCCGACGTGGTCGCCACGGCCTTCGCGCTGGCCAAAACGATGAAGAAGGTGCCGGTGCGCGCCGGCGTGTGCGACGGCTTCATCGGCAACCGCATCCTGGCCGTGTACAAGCAGGCGGCCGACTACCTCATGGAAGACGGTGCGTCGCCCTATGAGATCGACGCGGCGGTGCGCGGCTTCGGCTACCCGATGGGCCCGTTCCAGGTGACCGACCTGGCGGGCGGCGACATCGGCTGGGCCACGCGCAAGCGCCGTGCCGCCACGCGCGACCCGAAGGCGCGCTATGTGGAGATCGCCGACCGCATCTGCGAGCGCGGCTGGTTCGGCCAGAAGACGGGGCGCGGCTTCTACCTGTACCCGGAGGGCGCCCGCACCGGCCAGCCCGATCCGGAAGTGCTGGCGATCGTCGATGCCGAGCGCGCGAAGCAGGGCGTCGCGCCGCGCAGCTTCACGCCGGAAGAAATCATGCGCCGCTACATGGCCGCCATGGTCAACGAGGGCGCGAAGGTGGTGGAGGAGGGCATCGCCCTGCGGCCGCTGGACGTGGACGTGACCTTCCTCTCGGGCTACGGCTTTCCGCGCTTCCGCGGCGGGCCGATGCACTACGCCGACACGGTGGGCCTGCCGAAGATCCTGGCCGACATCCGCGAATTCGCGCAGGAAGACCCGCTGTTCTGGAAGCCCGCGCCGCTGCTGGAAAAGCTGGTGGCCGAGGGCCGCGACTTCGGCAGCCTGAACCGCGCCGCCGCCGAAGCGCACTGACCGAACGACAGAACGAGCGATCGACGAAAGACCTCATGGATCTGCAATTCACCCCCCAGGAGGAAGCCTTCCGCGACGAAGTGCAGGCCTTCCTGAAACAGCATCTGCCCGCCGACCTCTCGCACAAGGTGCGCGCCGGCCTGCGCCTGGACAAGGCCGACATGGAGCGCTGGCACGCGATCCTGAACGCGCGCGGCTGGCTCGCGAACCACTGGCCCGAGCAGTACGGCGGGCCGGGCTGGAACGCCGTGCAGAAGTTCATCTTCGAGAACGAGTGCGCACTGGCGGGCGCTCCGCGCATCGTGCCCTTCGGCGTGAACATGCTGGGCCCGGTGCTCATCAAATACGGCAACGAGGCGCAGAAGCAGTACTGGCTGCCGCGCATCCTGAGCGGCGAGGACTGGTGGTGCCAGGGCTATTCGGAGCCGGGCGCGGGTTCGGACCTGGCCTCGGTGAAGACCACGGCCGTGCGGCAGGGCGACCACTACGTCGTCAACGGCCAGAAGACCTGGACCACGCTGGGCCAGCACGCCAACATGATCTTCTGCCTGGTACGCACCGACCGCGAGGCCAAGGCGCAGTCGGGCATCAGCTTCCTGCTGGTGGACATGCGCTCGCCCGGCGTCGAGGTGCGCCCGATCATCACGCTGGACGGCGAGCACGAGGTGAACGAGGTGTTCTTCACCGACGTGCGCGTGCCAGCGGTCAATCTGGTGGGCGAGGAGAACAAGGGCTGGACCTATGCCAAGTACCTGCTGACCTACGAGCGCACCAACATCGCGGGCGTGGGCTTCTCGGTGGCCGCGCTGGAGAAGCTCAAGCGTGTGGCCGCCACCGTGCAGTGCAACGGCCGGCCTCTCGCGCAGGACCCGCTTTTCGCCGCGCGCCTCGCCCGCGTGGAGATCGACCTGGAGAACATGAAGACCACCAACCTGCGCGTGATCGCCGCAGTGGCCGGCGGCGGCGTGCCGGGCGCGGAAAGCTCCATGCTGAAGATCCGCGGCACCGAGATCCGCCAGGAGATCCTCTCGCTCACGCGCCGCGCCATGGGCCCGTACGCGCTGCCCTTCCAGGAAGAGGCGCTGCACGCCGGCCACGAGGAACTGGCCGTGGGCCCGGAAGGCGCCGCTGCCGCCGCGGCCAACTATTTCAACTACCGCAAGCTGTCGATCTTCGGCGGCTCCAACGAAATCCAGAAAAACATCATCTCCAAGATGATCCTGGGGTTGTGATGAATTTTGTACACACCGAAGACCGCCGCATGCTGGCGGACACGCTGGACCGCTTCATCGCCGGGCAGTCCGGCATCGAGCAGCGCAACCACGCCGCCTACGGCCCGCAGGGCCACAGCCCCGCGCTGTACCGCGGCTTCGCCGAGCTGGGCGCGATCGGCGCGCTGTTCACCGAGGCCGATGGCGGCTTCGGCGGCGCGGGCTTCGACGTCAGCGTCGTGTTCGAGCGGCTGGGCCGCGGCCTGGTGGCCGAGCCCCTGCTGGGCGCCCTGGTGGTGGGCCGCGCCGTGGCGGCGGCCGGCAGCGAGGTGCAGAAAGACACCGTGCTGGCGCCGCTGATGGCCGGCGAGGCCGTGGCCGCGCTGGCGCACGACGAGCCGGGCGGGCACTACGAACCGACGCGCGTGGCGGCCACCGCGCGTCGCAAGGAAGGCGGGTGGGTGATCGACGGCGCCAAGGGCGTGGTGCTGTTCGGCGACAGCGCCGATTGGCTGCTGGTCTCTGCCCGCACGGCCGGCGGCACGTTCGACGCGGCGGGCATCTCGCTGTTCCTCGTGCCTGGCAATGCCGCCGGGCTTTCGCGCCGGGGCCATGGCCGGATCGACGGCGGCCGCACGGCCGAACTGGTCTTCACCGACGTGGCCGTGGGCGCCGAGGCGCTGCTGGGCGCGGAAGGCGAGGGCGCCGCACTGCTGGAGCGGGCCGTGGGCTGGGGCCTGCTGGCGCTCTGCGCCGAGGCCGTGGGCGCGATGGACGTGGCCAAGGAACACACGCTGGAGTACCTGTGCACCCGCAAGCAGTTCGGCGTGCCGATCGGCAGCTTCCAGGCGCTGCAGCACCGCATGGCCGATCTGCTGCTGGAGGTGGAGCAGGCCCGCTCGGCCGTCATCAACGCCGCGGCCGCGATCGACGGCGCGGACCGCACCGCGCGCGAGCGGGCGCTCTCGGCAGCCAAGTTCAGCATCGGCCGCATCGGCACACTCGTGGCCGAGGAAAGCATCCAGATGCATGGGGGTATCGGCATGACCTGGGAACTGCCGCTGGCGCACTATGCGAAGCGGCTGGTGATGATCGACCACCAACTGGGCGATGAAGACCGCCACCTGGCCCGTTATATCGCGCTCGGCCAACCGGCATAAGACGAAGAAGGACCCCATCCCATGACGGAGACGACCGCGCCCCTGCTGCAGCGCCGCGAAGGCGCCGTGCTGGTGCTCAGCAACAACAACACCGCCGCGCGCAATGCCCTGTCGCCCGCGTTCTACGCCGCGCTGACCGAGGCGCTGGCCGCTGCGCAGGATGATCCCGTGGTGGGCGCCATCGTGCTCACCGGCGAAGGCGGCCACTTCTGCGCGGGCGGCGACCTGCGCCAATTGGCGAAGCGGCGCGAGCTGCCCATCGAAGAGCGCCGCGCCAGGCTGGAAGGCCTGCACGACCTGATCCGTGCGGTGCGCGGCAGCGGCAAGCCGGTGATCGCGGCCGTGGAGGGTGCGGCGGCCGGTGCGGGCCTGTCGCTCGCGCTGGCCTGCGACATGCTGGTGGCGGCGCGCAATGCCGTCTTCTCCGTGGCCTATGTGAAGGTGGGCCTCACGCCTGACGGCGGCGCGACGGCCTTCCTGGCCGAATTCGTGTCGCGCCAGGTGCTGACGGAGCTGTGCCTGACGGGCGAGCGGATTTCGGGCGAGCGCCTGCATGCACTCGGCGCCGTCAACCGCCTGGCCGAACCGGGTGAGGCATTGGCGGGCGCGCTGGCACTGGCCGCCAGCGTGGCGAACGGGTCGCAGCAGGCCATGGCGCGCATCAAGACCCTCTGCCTGGCGGCGCCCCAGGCCACGCTCGAAGAGCAACTGGAGAGCGAAGCGCAGAGCATGGTGCTGTCGCAGGAGACCGAAGAGTCGCGCGAGGGCATCGCCGCCTTCCTGGAAAAGCGCGCGCCCGATT
This sequence comes from Paracidovorax cattleyae, assembly GCF_900104515.1. Lineage (GTDB taxonomy): Bacteria > Pseudomonadota > Gammaproteobacteria > Burkholderiales > Burkholderiaceae_C > Paracidovorax > Paracidovorax cattleyae. Next base: position 4,000 of record NZ_FNJL01000027.1, on the reverse strand, counting down.
ACGTGCGCCTGCGCGGCCCTGCGGCCTGACGCGCATCCCGGTGCCGGGTCGCGCAGGGGGCTGCGGCCACGCCGCCCGCCGCACCACAATGAACGAATGACTGGAGACAAGACATTGAACGCCACCACCCCTGACGCCGCATCGCCTGACGGCATCGACTTTCCGCTGGAGGGCGTGCGTGTGCTCGATCTCTCGCGCGTGTTCGCCGGGCCGCTGTGCGGCCAGGTGCTGGCCGACTTCGGCGCCGAGGTGGTGAAGGTGGAGCATCCCGGCCGCGGCGACGACACGCGCGACTGGGGCATGCGCATCGGCAAGACCGAGACCACCTACTACAACAGCATGAACCGCAACAAGCGGTCGATCACGCTGGACCTGCAGAGCCCCGAGGGTGCGAAGATCGTGCACGACCTGCTGCCGCAGTTCGACGTGGTGATCCACAACTTCAAGACCGGCGGCGCCGAGAAACTGGGCCTGGGCTACGAGCAGCTCAAGGCCATCAGGCCCGACCTCATCTACTGCGCGGTGGCCGGCTACGACGTGACCGGTCCCGAGGCGAAACGGCCCGGCTACGACCTGGTGGTCCAGGGTGAGGCGGGCCTCATGGCGCTCAATGGCGAGGCCTCGCAGCCGCCGCTCAAGTTCGGCGTGGCCGTGGTGGACCTGATGACGGGCATGTATGCCGCGCAGGCCGTGCTGGCGGCGCTGTTCCGGCGGGAACGCACCGGCCGGGGGCGGCTGATCGAGATGGCGCTCTACGACTGCGGCCTCATGGTCACCGGCTACTACGGGCTCGACGCCATGCAGCTGGGCCGCGATCCCGCACGCTACGGCAACGCGCATCCGTCCATCGTGCCCTACGGCATGTTCGACGCAGCCGACGGACCGCTCATCATCGCCGTGGGCAACAACGCGCAGTTCGACAAGTTCTGCCGCCAGGTGATCGAGCGGCCCGACATCGTCGAAGACCCGCGGTTCGCCACCAACGTGGAGCGCGCGAAGAACCGGCAGGTGATCGGCCCGATGCTCACGGAGCTGATCCGCACCTTCCCGCGCGACGTGCTGCTGGAGCGCCTGTCGGCCTGCGGCATTCCCTGCGGCAAGGTGGCCGGCCTGCACGAGGCGCTGACCAGCGAGCGCACGCGGCGCGGCGGCCTGCTGCAGGACATGCCGCACCCCGTGGCAGGCACCACGCCCGTGTTCGCGCCGCCGTACCGCATCGACGGGCAGCGTCTGCCCATCCGCCATGCGCCGCCCACGCTGGGCGAGGGCACGCGCGAGGTGCTTCAGCGGCTGCTGCAGATGAGCGATGAAACGCTGCAGGGCTTGCAGCAGCGCGGTGTGCTGACGCTGCCGGAGGCACCACCGAGTCCCTGATTTTTCCCGCCGGCCCGGTGCACCAGGCCGCCCGCAGAGGCGGCGCACCGGGGCCGAATTTTCCACAGAGAACCCCGGAGACAACACCATGACAGGTTCCCGATGCAACCGCCGCGCCGTGCTGCACGGCATGGCCGCGCTCGGCGGCGCCGGCTGGCTGGGCACGGCCCCCGCCCAGACCCCGAAGGCCGGCTGGCCCGCCAAGCCCATCCGGCTCATCGTGCCGTTCAACGCAGGCGGCGCCACCGACATCATCGCCCGCAGCTTGGGCGAAGCCCTTTCGCAACGCCTGGGCCAGCCGGTGGTGGTGGACAACCGGGGCGGCGCCGCCGGCATCCTGGGCACCGACGCGGTCGCCAAGGCCGCGCCCGATGGCTATACGCTGCTGCTCTCGCTCAGCACCTCGATGCTGATCAACCAGTTCCTCTACACGAAGCTGCCCTACGACCCGCAGAAGGACCTGACGCTGATCACGCAGATCGCGGCCGCGCCCGTCACGCTGGTGGTGCACCCCTCGGTGCCTGCCGGCAACATGAAGGAACTGCTGGCCTACGTGAAGGCGAACCGCGGCAAGGTCTCGTACGGTTCCTGGGGCGTGGGCTCGTATGCGCACCTGGGCGGCGCCTACATGAGCAAGACGCAGGATGCCGACATGGCCCACGTCGCCTACAAGGGCGAGGCGCCCATGATCCAGGACCTGATCGGCGGGCAATTGCAGCTGTGCTTCTCCAGCGCGCAGAACACCAAGCCCTTCATCGACTCCGGCCGCCTCAAGGCCATCGGCGTGACCGGCACGCAGCGCATGGACATCCTGCCTCAGGTGCCCACCATCCACGAGCAGGGCGTGACGGACGATGCCTATGCCGTCTTCGGCTGGGTCGCCATGGGCGGCCCCGCGAACCTGCCCAAGGAGGTGATGGACGTGCTCCAGGCGCACCTGCGCGAGATCGCGCGCGACCCGAAGCTGCTCGAACGCATCCGCGGCGCGGGCTTCATGCCGCTCATGAACAGCCCCGAGGCTTTCCAGGCCAACTACCGCCGCGACATGCCGGTCTGGAAGGCCCTGGTCGAGTCGGCTGGCGCCAGGCTGGACTGACTCCCACCTTTCCCCATCGCACCCAGAACCGAACCGGAGACCCGACGAATGCCTTTGTTCCCCGCCACACCCCCGGCCCGCGCCAAACGCCGCACGCTGCTGGGCCTCGCCGCCGCCGGGCCGCTGGCGCTGCTGCTGGCCGGCCACGCCGGGGCGCAGCCGTCCGCGCCGGCCGGCGCCTGGCCCGGCAAGATGATCCGGCTGGTGGTGCCCTTCCCCGCGGGCGGGCCCACCGACACGGCCTCGCGCATCGTGGGGCAGAAGCTGGCCGAGCGGCTCGGGCAGGCCGTGGTGGTGGACAACCGGCCGGGCGCATCGGGCTCGATCGCCGCGCTGCAGGTGGCCAGGTCCGATGCCGACGGCTACACGCTGATGATGCTCGCCACGCCCACGCTGCTGGCGCCGCACCTCTACAGGAAGACCGGCTACGACACGCTCAAGGATTTCACGCCCGTGGCCACGGTGTACGACCTGCCGATCGTGGTGGTGGTCAACCCCGCGCAGCTGCCCGACGTGAAGACCCTGCCGCAGCTCATCGCCCACGCCAAGGCGCAGAAGACGCCGATGAACTACACCAGCTCGGGCACCGGCAGCTTCGGCCACCTGAGCATGGAACTGCTCAAGCAGATGGGCGGCTTCGACATGCAGCACGTGCCCTACAAGGGCGGCGTGCCCGCGATCACCGACACCATCGGCGGCCAGGTGCCGGTAATGTATGCCGACCTGGTGGCCGCACTGCCGCACGTGCAGGCCGGCAAGCTGCGCGCCCTCGCCGTGGGCTCGCCACGCCGCGTGGCGATGCTGCCCGATGTGCCGACGATCGCCGAGCAGGGCTTCCAGGGCTACGACGCGGTGTCGTGGGGCGGCCTGATGGCACCGCGCGGCACGCCGAAGGCGGTGGTGGACCGCGTGGCCGGCGAGGTCCGGCAGATCCTGGCCGAGAAGGACGTGCAGGACCGGTTGCTGGGCGCAGGCGCGATCGCGCACTTCCAGGACCCGGCGCAGATGGCCGAGCGCGTGCGGCAGGACTACGCCAAGTGGGGCGGGATCATCCGCGACAAGGGCATCGCATCCGAGTGACCGGGCGTGCCGATTCCACCTGCATCTCCTTCTTTTTCTTCCATTCTTTATCCAACGAGGTCATCCCATGAAAATCCTGGTCCCCGTCAAGCGCGTGGTGGACTACAACGTGAAGGTCCGAGTGAAGTCGGACAACACGGGTGTGGACATCGCGAACGTGAAGATGAGCATGAATCCGTTCGACGAGATCGCGGTGGAAGAGGCCGTGCGGCTGAAGGAAAAGGGTGTGGCCACGGAAGTGATCGCGGTCTCGTGCGGCGTGGCGCAGTGCCAGGAGACGCTGCGCACGGCGATGGCGATCGGCGCGGACCGCGCGATCCTGGTGGAGAGTTCGGAAGAGCTGCAGCCGCTGGCCGTGGCCAAGATCCTGAAGGCCCTGGTGGACAGGGAGCAGCCGCAACTGGTCATCCTGGGCAAGCAGGCGATCGACGACGACTCCAACCAGACCGG